>NZ_SJPA01000002.1 GCF_004332115.1 Chlorobium sp. N1 | reverse complement strand
CCCGTTTCATACAAAAACAGGCGATGATGAGCATCCTTTCGCGGCTTCTCTCAATCTCACAATCGTCAAATAACATGCCTCTTTCGAGGCGTCTCCCCCGCCGCTGAACTTCTGTTCTCAAGCGAAGGATCCTAATGTACCACCCCGACCCTTATCCTCCAAATCCTTTTTCATCTTTTCTGTAAAAAAGTTTCCGGCTCCGCTTCTGCAGGAGCGGATAACATTGCACCATACCCTCCCAAACGCTGTAGCAGACGCAACCGTTGCCGGTCGGGCAACCCGACACCGCACTCCGGTAAGGACACGAACGGGGCCGCCCAGGCAGACTTACGCCTCCGGCTTTTCGGAGAACAGGGGAATGTCGGTGCTGCGGAAATGCACGTCGGTCTGCGGGAAGGGAATCTCGATGCCGTTCCTGCCGAAGGCCTCGAAGATGCGGAAGTTGACCTCGCTGCGGAGAATCTTCGGTGTCTGGATGCGCGTGCGGGTCCAGACGCGCAGCTCGAAGTCGAGCGAGCTGTTGCCGAACCCCGAGAAAATGACGTCCGGAGCGGGCCGGTCGAGAATGTCGGGATGGTCGGTGGCCACCTGCAGGAGGATGCGCCGAACCTCCTCGGGATCGGAGCTGTAGGAGACCCCCACCGGTACGGCGACCCGGAGGTTGCGGTCGTTGTGGCTCCAGTTGATGACCTGGCTGGAGACGAATTCCGAGTTCGGGACGATGATGTTGATGTTGTCGTTGGTGAGGATGGTCGTCGAACGGATGGCGATGCGCACCACGTCGCCGTTGACGTCTCCCACCTGGATGCGGTCTCCGACCTTCACCGGACGCTCGAGCAGGATGATGATGCCGCTGAAGAAGTTGTTGGCGATGTTCTGCAGGCCGAAACCGATACCGATGCCGATGGTACCGGAGAGCACCGCAAGCGAGCTCAGGTTGATGCCGGCCGACTGCAGTACCACGAGAACGCCGAAAAAGACCACTAGGTACTGGGTGATGGTGCCGAGCGCAAAGCGGGCGCCCTCATCGTGGATCCGCTCGAGAAGAAGGCGGCTGACGAGCAGGCGCTTGAGGTAGCGCGCCGCTATGACGATGAGCGCCAGGGAGAGGGCGATGGAGACGACCTTCAGGAGCGACACCTCGGAACCGCCGATGGAGAACAGCGGCTGGCCGAGAACGGCCCGGAGGCCGCCCCATGACTCCTGTACCGACGGAACGACACTCATGACAACCTCACGTTAGTGATGTGGCGGAGCGGCTACCCCTCAGCGGATGGACGCTCCTCTTCGACGAAGAACGAAGGGGTCCCGGCCACCGGTGCGGAGTCGGCGGAAGGCTCCGCATCCGGCGCAGCCGGGGCAGGGACGCCGAGCTCCGGCTGGTGCTCGCCTATGGCGAAAGCCCTGGCGGCACCGACGAACCCGTGGAAAAGCGGATGGACCTTCTCGACCCTCGACTTCAGTTCCGGATGGAACTGCACGGCGACGAACCAGCGGTGATCGCGGATTTCGATAATCTCGACCAGCTCTCCGTTCGGGGAGGTGCCGGAAAAGACCATGCCGTGCTCCTCGAAGGCCGGACGGAAGGAATTGTTGAACTCGAAACGGTGGCGGTGGCGCTCGTTGATGAGGAACTTCCCGTAGACCTGGTGGGCCTTCGTCCCCTCCCTGATGATGCAGGGGTAGCTGCCGAGCCGCATGGTGCCGCCCTTCTCCTTGACCTTCTTCTGCTGCTCCATGAGATCGATCACCGGATAGCGGGAGCGCTTGTTGAACTCCGTGGAGTTGGCATCCTGCAGGCCGCAGACGTTGCGGGCGAACTCAACCGTGGCGCACTGCATGCCGAGGCAGATGCCGAAAAACGGGATGCCCGCCTCGCGAGCGTAGCGGATGAACTCGATCTTGCCCTCGATGCCGCGGTCTCCGAAACCGGGAGCGACGAGGATCCCGCTCACTCCAGCGAGCTCCTTTGCAAAATCGTATCCCTTCTCCTCACCATCCTCGGCGCGGATGAGGCGGATGTTGACCTTCACGTCATTGCTCGCACCGGCATGGACGAGGGCCTCGAGGATGGACTTGTAGGCGTCGGGATATTCGGTGTACTTGCCGCAGATGGCGACGGTGACCTCGCCGCCCTCCGGATGCTTCACCCGCTGGCAGAACTCCTTCCATTTAACGAGGTCCGGCTCATGGAACTGCTTGAGGCCGAGCTTCTTGAGGACGCGCATGTCGAGCTTCTCCTGGAGCAGCGTGAGCGGCACCTCGTAGATGGTGTCGCAGTCGTTCAGACCGATGACATCGACTTCGTTGACGTTGCAGAAGTGGCCCACCTTGTTCTTGATGTCCCGTGAAAGGGGCTTTTCGCTGCGGCAGACGAGGATGTCGGGCTGGATACCGGTCTCGAGCAGCATCTTGACGCTGTGCTGGGTCGGCTTGGTCTTCAGTTCGCTGGCAGCCTTGATGTAAGGCACGAAGGTGAGGTGGATGTTGAGCAGGTTGCGCTCGCCCATATCGAGCTTCATCTGGCGCATCGCCTCGAGGAACGGCAGCGACTCGATGTCGCCGATGGTGCCGCCGATCTCGGTAATGATAACGTCGTAGTTGCCGTTCTTGGCCAGCTCCGCAAGCCGGTCCTTGATCTCGTCGATCACATGCGGAACGACCTGTACGGTACCGCCGAGGTACTCGCCCTTCCGTTCCTTGTCGATAACCGACTTGTAGACCCTGCCCATGGTGAGGTTCGAGGCCTGCGAGGTCGATTCGTCGAGGAAGCGCTCATAGTGGCCCAGATCCAGATCGGTTTCGGCCCCGTCGTCGGTCACGTAGACCTCGCCGTGCTGATAGGGCGACATGGTGCCGGGATCGACGTTGATGTATGGATCGTATTTCTGTATGGCCACCCTCAGGCCGCGCGACTTGAGCAGCATGCCGAGCGAGGCGGAGAGGATTCCCTTGCCAAGCGAGGAGATCACCCCGCCTGTCACAAACACGTATTTCACATTTTTCGGCCGAGCCATGGAACTGTCCTTCCTTTGTTTTTTAGTGGTATTGGGTCAAGCCGCCGCGTCCTCACTCGAACGAGAGCGGCATCTGCCCGTCGGGATCCTCTTTCAGTACGTCGGAATCGGTCTCCTCGTCGGTCTTGGGTACACGGGCAAGGGCCGAAATCGAATCATCCTTCATCAGCCTGATCAGCTTCACGCCGGAGGTGTTCCGCCCGGTGACCCGGATGTCGGAGACATGCTGGCGGTTGACGATGCCGTGCGTGGTGATGATGATCAGGTCGTCGTCGTCGTTGACGTCGAGCAGGCCGACGAGCGCACCGATCTTCTCATGCGCCTTGATGGTGATGACGCCGCGTGCACCGCGCTTGGTGAGGCGGTAGTCCTCGACGTGGCTGCGCTTGCCGAAGCCGTTGTCGGTGACGGCAAGCAGCGACATGTCCATTCGCTTGGTGGTGACCATCGAAATGCACTTCTCGCCGCGGTCGAGCGTGATGCCCTTGACACCCATTGCGGTGCGGCCCATCGGGCGGACCTCCGCCTCGGGGAAGCGGACCGCAAGGCCCGAGCTCTTGGCCAGGATGATCTGGTGCTCGCCGTCGGTGAGGCGGGCTTCGATGAGCTCGTCTCCCTCGTCGATCGTGATGGCGTTGATGCCGGTGCGGCGGGGACGGGAGAACTCCTCCAGGGCGGTTTTCTTGACGATACCGTCGGCCGTTGCCATGATGATGTAGCCGGGATCGTCGAAGTTGCGGATGTTGATGTAGGTCTTGATCTTCTCGGCCGGCGGAAGCTCCATGATGTTGGCCAGCGAACGGCCGCGAGCGGCCCTTCCGGCCTCGGGGATCTCGTAGACCTTCAGCCAGTAGCAGCGGCCGGCGGTGGTGAAGAAGAGGATGTAGTTGTGGGTCGAGGCGATGAACATGTGCTCGATGAAGTCCTCGTTCTTCGCCTGGGCACCGGTGACCCCCTTGCCTCCGCGGGCCTGGCGGCGGTAGCCCGATACCGGGAAGCGTTTGATGAAGCCGTCGTGGGTAATGGTGATGACCACGTCCTCCTGGGCGATCATGTCCTCGATGGAGAAATCACCCTCCTGCGGCACGATCTCGGTACGGCGCGGGTCGCCGTAGACGTCCTTGACCTTGAGGAGCTCCTCGCGGATGATCTCCATCTGGCGCTCGGGGCTCTCGAGGATGAGCCGAAGCTCGTCGATGAGGGCGAGCGTATCCTTGTACTCCGCGTCGATCTTCTGGCGCTCCATGCCGGTCAGGCGCTGGAGGCGCATCTCGAGAATCGCCTTCGACTGCACCTCGGAGAGCTTGAAGCGCTCCATAAGCCGCTCCTGCGCGGTATTCGCGTCAGGAGACTCCCGGATGGTGGTGATTACCTCATCGAGGTTGTCAAGGCAGATCTTCAGGCCCTCGAGGATGTGCGCACGCTTCTCGGCAGCCGCAAGGTCGAAGCGCGTGCGGCGCAGCACGATCTCGTTGCGGTGCTTGATATAGAACTGCATCATCTCCTTGAGGTTCAGCACTCTCGGCACCCCGTCGACGAGGGCGAGCATGATGACGCCGAAGGTGTCCTGCATCGGCGTGTGCTTGTAGAGATTGTTCAGCACAACCTTTGCCACGGCGTCGCGTTTCAGCTCGATGACGAGGCGCATGCCGTCGCGGTCGGATTCGTCGCGGATGTCGGCGATGCCCTCCACTTTCTTATCGTGGACCAGCTCGACGATCTTTTCGATGAGGCGGACCTTGTTGACCTGGTAAGGCAGTTCAGTGACCACGATGGACTCGCGGCCGTTCTTCTGGGTCACCTCGACGAGCGCGCGTGCGCGGATGACCACCTTGCCGCGTCCGGTCAGGTAGGCCTGGCGCACACCCTCGTAGCCGTAGATGATGCCGCCGGTCGGAAAGTCGGGCGCGATGACGTGCTTCATCAGGTCCGCGATCTCGATCTCGGGATTCTCGATGAGGGCGATCATGCCGTCGACCACCTCGCGGAGGTTCTGGGGAGGGATGTTGGTCGCCATGCCGACGGCGATGCCGGAAGCGCCGTTGACGAGCAGGTTCGGTATCGAGGAGGGAAGGACGGTCGGCTCCTCGAGCGAATCGTCGAAGTTCAGGGCGAAATCCACGGTCTCCTTGTCGAGGTCCTTCAGCATCTCGCCGGCGATCTGCTTCATGCGGACCTCGGTGTACCTCATGGCCGCCGGGGAGTCGCCGTCGATGGAACCGAAGTTGCCCTGGCCGTCGATGAGCGGATAACGGAGCGAAAAGTCCTGCACGAGTCGCACGAGGCTGTCATAGACGGCCGTATCGCCGTGGGGATGGAACTTACCGAGCACCTCACCGACCACACGGGCGGATTTCTTGTGGGGCTTGCCGGCCTGGAGGCCGAGCTCGTGCATACCGTACAGCACCCTCCTGTGAACCGGCTTCAGGCCGTCGCGGACGTCGGGAAGGGCACGGCTGACGATGACCGACATGGAATAATCGAGGTAGGAACCCCGCATCTCTTCCTCAATGGTGACGGGGAGTATTCGTTGGCGCTGCATAGGGCAATCCGGAGTGAGTATTGGCTATAGATACTGCGACAGGGAAATGTATTAAATTTCCCGATAATTACCGATCGAACGGAACCCGAAAAAGGTTCCGGAAACAGAGAACCTGCAATAATTATTCAGCTTACCGTCGTAACGGCCGCATCCGACCAGAGGGATTCCAGGTCGTAGAAACGACGATCCTCCGGCATGAAAATATGCACGACAACATCGACGTAATCGAGCAGGATCCAGCGCATGGTCTCCATGCCCTCGATGTTGAGCGGGCGCTCGCCGTCCTCGCGAAGGGCTTCGAGCACATGGTCGGCGGCTGCACGGGCCTTGCGGTCGGAGTCCGCGGTGACGATGACGAAGAAATCGGTCATCGTGGTCAGCGCCCTGACGTCGAGAATCCTGACCTCCTCGCACTTCTTCTCAAGCGTCAGTTCCGCCGCCCGGCGGGCAAGCAGTTCGGCGACGTCGACCTCGCGCACGGCGGCCTTCTTGGCAGGCGCCCTCTTCGCGGCAACCTTCACCGGCGCGGCCTTCTTCGGGGCCGCTTTTTCCGCAGGCGCCTTCTTCGGGGCCGCCGCCGTCTCCTTTTTCTTCGCTGGCATATTCTTCTGGTTTCGGTTCAGTTCAGTTGACTTCGGACTCCGGCCCGCACGGCAGGAATATAGCAATCATTCACTTCCCGCCAACTTCCCGCGACCGCACTCCCGCGCCGCCGGAAACAAACTCCTGATGGTAGTCGGCAAGCGCCAGGCCGGCATCGACGCCCCTGCCCGCCTCGAGCAGGCGCAGGGCCATCGGGAGGATCGAAGCCGCCGTAAAGCCGGACGCGTCGTCGAGCGTCGCGCCCGCCTCGAGGAGGGCCTCCCGGAGCGGATCGAGCCTGCGCCCCGTGACGGCCGTGGCGCGAGGACGGCCGGCAAGCGCATCGATCACCGCATCCCGGCGCCCCAGGCGCACCTCGCCCTCCCAGCGGAAGGCGGCAAGATCCGGCGAAGAGTACACGGCGTGGTAATACTCCCCCTTGCGGGCCTCCACCACGGCCATCACCCGCTCCGCCCCGCAGGCGGCAGGCATGGCCGCAGCCATGGCCGGCAGGGTCGGAACCGGCACGACAGGAATGGCAAGGGCGCTGGCGATGCCCTTGGCAACCGACATGCCGATGCGCAGCGCCGTAAAGGATCCCGGACCCGAAGAGATCGCCACTGCGTCGAGTGAGCCCGGCTCGGCTCCGTCGTTTTTCATGAGGCGGTCTATGAGCGGGACGATCCCCTCGGCGGTCTTCTGCCAGGACTCGCCGCGCGCCTCCGTTACGAAGCCGTCGCGATAGAGAGCCAGGCTCAGCACACCGTGCGTGCATTCGATGGCGAGGATATTCATGCGTCCCTCCGCGTCACGGTGATGATCCGCCGCTCCGGACCGTCATAGTCGATCGTAACGGCCGACGTATACGCATGTTCGTACTTCGGGAACCGCTCGGCCCACTCGACGAACGAAGCCCAGGCCGAAGAGAGGTATTCGCCGAAACCGATCCCCTCGAGCTCCTGGTCGGTCTCGAGCCGGTAGAGGTCGAAGTGATGCAGGCTGAGTTCGCACCCCTCGAGGAAGCCCTCGTAGACGTTCATGAGGGGAAAGGTCGGACTCGCGAGCTGCTCGGAGCAGCCGAAGTACTCCGTCACGCCCCGCATGAACTCCGTCTTGCCCGCCCCGAGCTCGCCATTAAGGGCGACGACGTCCCCTTCCCGGAGGGTCGAGGCGAACCGCCGGCCGGCGGCGCGGGTCTCTTCTGCTGAAGCGGAGTGGATAATCTCGCTCATTTGCAATCGGTTCAGCCGAGGGAGTGGAAAACCAGCCCCGTCATGATTTTCGGATAGAAAAAGGTCGACTTCTGCGGCATGACCTCTCCGCCTTCCGAGACGTCGATCACCTGACGCACCGTGGTCGGCTTGACGATGAACCCGACCTGGGCCTCTCCTTCCAGGACGGCGCGGAACACCTCGTCCGCATCCTTGCGGTAGACCACGTTCTTCTGGCCGGCGAGGGCCTCCGCCCCGATGTCGAGCATGCCTTTGAGCACCAGTTCGTGCAGAACGACGAGCCCGAGATTGCGGAGCGCCGGGGAAACAGAGGCATCGAGCACCTCCGAGGGGTCGGCGGAGAGCACGACGGCATAAAGCCGGCCGGGAAGCACCACGCCGTAGGCGTAGCTCGACGACTCGCCCTCGAGGAACCGCTCGAGCTCATCCCGGCCCTCGAGCTCCCTCACGCTGAACCGGGCTCGGAGTTTTCCGATGAACGCTTCGGGATCGAACCCTTCGAGGCCGTGCACGAGCCGGTGGATCGGAAAGACCACCAACCCCTCGTCGTACATGTTGGAGAGGTAGGTCAGGATGTAGTTGTATGGCTCCCGGCCGGTGTGGCCGGGATCGGCTGCGGCCCGTTCGTTCCGATAGTTGAGGCCGGTCTCGTAACGATGGTGGCCGTCGGCGATATAGACCCGGCGCTCACTGAGGCACGCCTCCAGCCGCCGGAGCAGTTCAGGCTCGCGGATCCGCCACAGCCGGTTGCGCACACCCTGCAGGGTGGCGTCGAGCACCGGTTCGTGGGTTTCGGCGTACTCCTTCATCAGCCGGTCGGCCGTCCCCGCCTCATCAGCGTAGATGCCGAAAACGGGACTGATGTTGGTACGGGTCCTGCGGTAGAGGTTCAGCCGGTCGGCCTTGGGGCCCGAAAGAGTCTTCTCATGCGGCAACACCTTCTTCTCGGAGAAGTCGGAGAGGCGCATGGCGGCAAAGAAACCGGAACGCGTGAACTCCCGCCCCGAAGGGTCGGTGAAGGTCTGGAAATAGGGGTAGAGCGCAGGCGCCTCTTCCGCCTCGAACACGCCGCTCCGCAGCCACTCGGCGATGCGCCCCGCCGCCGCCCCGTAGGGGTCCTCTTCCATCGGCAGTTCGAGCCGGACCGCATTCACTTCGGAGCTCCGGTAGAGCTCCTGCTGCAATTGGGGAGAGATGACATCGTAGGGAGGACAGATCAGGCTTGAGGCGTCCTCCAGGAGCGAAGCGCCGTAGCGCAGTCCTTTGAACGGAAGAATTTCAGGCATCGGCGAAAAGGACTAGGGGTTTATCGTCGTCAGGTTCAAGCTGAGCGTTCCTCCTGGCGATCCAGAAGTCGTCGTAGCCCTCTTTGACGAGGACCATGATCCGCTGGTTCTTGCACATCTCGAGTACGGCGAGGAAGGTCACGACGAGGATCAGGCGCTGGCTCACACCCTCGAGTACGGAGGTAAAGGAAACCTGCACCCGCTCGCCGAGCATTCTGAGGATCAGTTCACTCTGTTCGCGCACCGTCACGGGGGCCTCCATAACGTTGCGCGTCATGGGTTTGGGCATGTTGTCGAGCACCGTCCGGTAGGCTTTGATGAGATGATAGAGGGTGGGGCGGTTGACCGGCTCGTCCATTTCGTCCACCACCACCTGGTCGTACTCCTCGAGGTATCCGCGGGCGAAAAGCTCGAGGCGGGCCTCCTCCCTTTCGGCAAGCTGCAGGCTCGCCTCCTTCAGGCGCTTGTACTCGAGCAGGCGCTCTACGAGCTCCGTGCGCGGGTCGAACTCGTCCGCGTCGCCATCCTCGAGCTCGGGGCGCGGAAGCAGCATGGCCGCCTTGATGCTCATCAGCATGGAGGCCATGTAGATGAACTCGGCAGCCACCTCGAGGTTCAGATTGCGGGCCTCGTGGAGGTAGGTGACGAAATCGTTGGTGATCCGGGAGATGGGGATATTGTAGATGTCGAGTTCATCCCTCTTGATGAAGAAGAGGAGCAGGTCGAGCGGACCTTCGAATTCATCAAGGCTGATGCGGAACATGCAATAGGGTGTGCGTTCTGAAAACTCACTGAACCAAGATAGAAAAAGCGGGGAGAAATGCCTCGCAGCAGGCAAAATTCACCTGACATTCCCGGTTCATTCTCCGGCACGAGGGCCGAGCACCATTCCTCGACCCTGTCCGATCATGCGGCCGTCGCCCCCATTTTTTCGTTTCCCCGCGACAATTCCGTACATTTAAAGCATACATCCGATGCCGCTCAGTACAGGCGAATCGTGATCGACGGCGACTGCCTGCAACCGATAACGGCCCGGCCCCATGAAGAAGACCATCCTCTCCCTTGCGGTTTCCGCCATGCTGGCGCTTGGCGCAGCAGCACCGGCACACGCCGAATCGGCCAACAACTGGTTCGACCGAGGGTTCGACTGCCAGATCCAGGGCGACATCAAAAACGCCATCGAGCACTACACGAAGGCCATCGAGATCGACCCTTCGTTCGCCATGGCCTACCAGATGCGCGGCTCGGCCAACCAGAAGCTCAAGAAATACAGCCAGGCGCTCAGCGACTACTCCATGGTCATCAGCTGCGGCGAAGACAACTTCCGCGCCGTCGGCTACTACAACCGCGGTATCGTGAAGAACATGACCGGAGACTTCTCCGGCGCCACGGCGGACTTCTCCGAAGCCATCTCGCTCGACCGGAAAATGGCCCCGGCGTTCTTCCACCGCGCCATCGCGCGAAGCAAGACCGGCGACACCCGGGGCCGCCAGGAGGATTTCCGCCAGGCCGCCCGCCTCGGCGACATCAACGCCGAAGCCTGGCTGAACACCTACTACCCCGGCTGGAGGGAGATGCCGCTGGCAGGCGGACCCTCATAAGCCGCCGTCACGCTCCGAACCGGCCGGTATCGATCCAGCCCATGCTGAAGAGCGACCAGAAGTCCATCGCGAGTCCCTTCCCCACATACTCGTAGGGTAGCCACCCGTACCCCTCCTCTCCCCATTCGGCCCCCCAGGAGTTCCTGATGAGCAGCGCCCCTTTCGAAGCGGTGCCGCATCGGCGGTTGCCGAC
Organism: Chlorobium sp. N1; assembly: GCF_004332115.1. Classification (GTDB taxonomy): domain Bacteria; phylum Bacteroidota; class Chlorobiia; order Chlorobiales; family Chlorobiaceae; genus Chlorobium. Next base: position 383,931 of record NZ_SJPA01000002.1, on the reverse strand, counting down.
CTCGCGCCGATCGTCGTAGCCGACGGCCAGCACCGCATGCCCCCACTCCGCCTGTTCGTCCCCGCAGGGCATCGGGATGTCGCCCGGAGAGGCGCCCTCGGCGAACGAGGGAAAGCCGTAAAAGCCGAAGACCGAGGGCACCCCGGCGGCAAGAAAGCGCTTCACCCCGTCGAGCACAGCCTCGGGGGCGACCTCCGCTCCGAGCGGATCGTGGCAGAAGTAGCGGAGTGCCTCGAAGTTGTCGGCGACGGCATAGACGAACCCCGTCGGCTCACGATCGAAATCCTTGTCGCTGTCGGTATACGGCCAGAACTTTTCGGGAGGGACACCGCAGAGCGCAAGCGCTCCCATGGTGTTGCGCAGCCAGGCGCCGCTGTCACCCACCCCTCCCATCAGGGTCCGGGTCGTCTTGTAGATGAAAAGGCGGGAGCAGTCGATATGGCGGCCGAATGCCCGCCGTTCGTAATACTCCACCATGCCGGCCGCCGCATGGGCCGTACAGGAACCGATGCCGCCCTGGTGCTCGACGGGCGAGCACCATCGCCTGAGGTCGACCGAAGAGCTCAACGAGGTGCCCGCGGCACCATCGAGGCCGAGCCGGCGGGCCATGGCGGCGATATCGGGATGGGTGCGGGTGTAGTCTCGAAGGTCGGGCAGCGGTGGAAGCCACCCGGTGCCGACCGGGTCCGAATGGGGGGAAAGACGAAGAGTACGCTGCATGGGGTACATGGCATCCTCCTGTTTTCGGGTTGGGAAAAGGAAAGACGCCAGTGCATGCACGCCAGGTGCAACTTACACAAAAATACGCATTATATCGCCCGTCCGCCCCGTTCGCGGGTACGGATGCGGATGCACTCCTCGAGGGGGGTGATGAAGATCTTGCCGTCGCCGATGGCCACCGGGTCGTGGCTGGCCGACTCGATGATGGTGTCGACGGTCATGTCGACGAACTCCTCGTTCACGGCGATGTCGATGCGGATCTTCGGGATGAGGTTCGGGGCGATCCGCTGGCCGCGGTAGATGTCGATGTCCTCCTGGCGGCCGTGGCCGGTGACCCGGCTGACCGTGATGCGGGTGATGTCCGCCTGTATCAGCGCTTCGCGGACATGGTCGAGCCGGTCGGGATTGATGATGGCGGTGATCAGCTTCATAGGAGGCGGTATTGGTTCAGTTGAGGTTGATGAGCCCGTAGCCGTGCTCGCCGTGCATGCTGTGGTCGAGGCCCGACATCTCGTCGTTCTCGCTGATGCGCAGCCCGATCGTCTTTTCAATAAGCACAAGAAGGATCAGCGAAACAACCGATGCATAGACGATGGTGATCCCGACGGCCGCAGCCTGAACGCCGAGCTGCTGCCAGACGGTCCAGCTGCCGCCGGCCTTCACTGCCGCTTCGGCCATCCAGCCGGGACGGACGAAGAAGACGAGCGCAAGAGCACCGACGATGCCGCCGACCCCATGCACGCCGAAGGCGTCGAGGCTGTCGTCGTAGCCCAGCTTGTTCTTGACGAGGATCGCCGTGTAACAGACCATCGAGGCGAGGGCGCCGAGGGCGAACGCCCCGGAAGGCTGCACGACGCCGGCGGCCGGAGTGATGGCGACGAGCCCGGCCAGGATGCCGGATGCGACGCCGAGGCTCGTGGCCTTGCCGTGCTGGAGCATCTCGATCACCATCCAGGTGAACGCGCCCGCCGCGGCCGAGACCTGAGTGACGGTCAGAGCCCTGGCGGTGGCAAGGTCGCTGGCGATGGCGCTGCCGGCGTTGAAGCCGAACCACCCGACCCAGAGCAGTCCCGCTCCGGTGAGGGTCATGACGAGGTTGTTGGGATGCATCACGTTGCGGGGATAGCCGCGGCGGCTGCCGAGGTAGAGTGCGGCGACAAGGGCCGTCACACCGGAAGAGATATGCACGACGGTGCCGCCGGCGAAATCGATCGCCCCGGCCGCTCCGAGATTGAAGAGGAACCCGTCGGGAGCCCAGACCCAGTGGCAGATGGGGCTGTAGACGATGATGCTCCAGAGGGCGATGAAGACGGCGTAGCCGCGGAAGTTCACCCGCTCGGCGAACGCTCCGGCGATAAGCGCCGGGGTGATGATGGCGAACTTGCCCTGGAACATGGCGAAGACGTACTCGGGAATATGCGACGGAAGGATCGACTCATCGATCCCCTGCAGCATGAAGTAGTCGGGATTCCATCCGACGAATCCGCCGAGCACGCCGGGACCGAAGCTCAAGGCGTAGCCGAGCATCGGCCAGAGCACGCCGATGATGACCATGGCGCCGAAACTGTGCATCATGGTGCCGATCACGTTCTTCGTGCGGACCAGGCCGCCGTAGAACATCGCCAGGCCCGGGATCATCAGAAGCACCAGTGCGGTCGACGTCAGCATCCAGGAGGTCGTGCCCGAGTCGGTATAAGGCTCGGGAGCCGCCCAGGCCGTCGAATGCGCCTGGACGAGGAGGGGGAGCACCAGAAGCGCCGCTGCAATTCTTTTCCGCATAACCACCGTATCCGTTTTTCTAGAAAACCAAATATTTTGAGACTGTAGCGACTAAATAGCTATTTAATTAAGGAAAAACAAGCCGGAAACACCCTAAACCACAGGAGCGCAGATATCCGCGTACTTACGCACGGGAAGTGACGGACAGCGGGGGATTACGGGTGAAGCCCAGCCATTTATTTTTTTGAAAACATATTTGCATTAACCTAAATTACGACTTAAAACCCAGCCAATGGTTGGCTGGTCGCTTACTGTCAATTTGTGCCTTGGTTGCCGGTCAAGCGTCTCTTTCTTTCTACCAATGCACCATGTATACCGAGACCAACAAATGAATATTTACATCGGCAATCTGCCCTACTCCGTGACAGAAGACGACCTCCGCGAAGCGTTCGGCCAGTTCGGACAGGTCGACAGCGCAAACATCATCATGGACAAGTTTTCCGGCCGCTCCAAGGGGTTCGGTTTCGTCGACATGTCGAGCGACGAGGATGGCCGCGCTGCCATCGAGGCAATGAACGAGCAGGACTTCAAGGGCCGCACCATCAAGGTGAACGAGGCGCGTCCTCGCGAAGAGCGTGCACCGAGAAGGGACAGCTACTGAGCAGAGGAGACTCTTCTGAGATAGATGACGAAGCGGGGCGGAAACAGCAGTTTCCGCCCCGCTTTTTTATTGCACCGGGACTCCGCCGAAGAAGGCGGCACCGAATCCTCAGCGCTGGCGCTGCACCAGGTCGCGGATGGCTCCGGCAAGCGAGGGGAATCGGAACGAAAAACCGTGCTCGAGCAAGAAAGCGGGAAGCACCTTCTGCCCCTTCACCGCATACTCGGCTCCCTCGCCCATGAGCACCTGGACGGCCATTTTCGGCACGGGGAGGAGCGCCGGGCGCCCGAGCACCGAACCGAGGGTGTCGGCAAACTCCCTCATCGATACCGGCTGCGGCCCGACCGCATTCACGGGACCCTTCCAGTCGGCGTTGTCGATCGCCTGGAGGATGCAGTCGATCTCGTCGTCGAGATGGATCCACGAGATGCACTGTTCTCCCGTCCCGACCGGCCCGCCGAGGAAGAAGTTGAACGGCCCGAGCAGCTTTTCGAGCATGCCGCCTTTCGTGGAGAGCACGATGCCGGTCCGGAGCAGGACGAGGCGCACGCCGCTTTTCTCCACCGGCAGGGCCTCCCGCTCCCAGTCCTCGCATATCCTCGAGAGGAAATCGCTCCCGGCCATACCGCTCTCAACGATATCCGGCGTGTCGCCGCAACGCGCGAAGGATCCGTAGTAGCCGATCGCCGAGGCGGAGATGAGGACACCGGGCTTCACCGCGGCCCGCTCGATGGCCGAAACGATGTGGCGGGTGCCGAGGATGCGCGAGTCATAGCACTCCCGCTTGTGCTCCTCCGTCCAGCGGGCTTCGAGCAGCGGCTTGCCGGCAAGATGTATCACCGCCTTCGCGCCGCTGATGTACTGGGTCCACTCGCCTTCCGCCATGTCGGAATCCCACTTCACGTAACGCGCCGCCCCGGGCACCTTCGATCGGGCCGACTCAAGCGTGCGGGCAAGGACGACGACGGACTCCCCCCTCCCGGTCAGCGCTTCGACAAGTTCCGCTCCGATGACGCCGGTCGCGCCGGTAATGACAATATGACCCTCCATGACCTGTACGGGGTTAAATGATGAAAAAGCCCCCTGTCGCGGGGGCACGGCCTGAAGGAGTCTTAAACGGCCGCCGGGGAGCAATAATTCCCCGACGGAAGAAGGAAGGAATGCTCAGCGATCAAACGGCAGCAGCACGCCGCCGTCTCCCGAGAGACGCACGCCGGCCGGACGGCCGGAACTCTCGGGAGAGGGGATTTCGCCCTCCGCGGAGCGACGGCAGATGCTGCCGTCGGCCATATCGGCAAGCTCACCCTCGACAACCACCGCATAGGACTTTTTCGCGGCGACCCGAACCACCCTCAGGCAACCGATCCTCGACTCCACGGCGCCGAGCGACTCGCCGGTGTAGTGGTCCTTCACGCCCGGGCCGGCGGCAAAGACGTCGAAGAGCTCACCCTTGCAAAGCGTCACCCCTCCCTGGTTGAGAAGCACCTCGCCCGAGGCGTTGCGCCCGACGATGCGAAGCGGATAGATGTTGTCGAGCGCCTTCTGCACGATCAGCTGAGCGGCCCTCCTGACGAGCGTGCTCTGCACGCCTTCGGAGGCAGCGTCATCGGCTTCGGGCATGGCGGAATCCTCGAGAACGACCCGCTCGCTCGCGGCCCACTTGACCTCCCGGGTAGCCATGACGATGATGCGATAATCCACCGCAAGCGAAGCCGCGCCGCTGCGGGTACGCTCCCCGGTAAGGTCGAGATGCTTTTCGGCTCGGCTCTCGCCGCCGCCTGTGACCGTGCCGACAAGCATGTAGTCGACGCCGAGCACCCGGCCCGTCTTCATCATCTCCGACTCGTCGCTGTCCGAAGAGAGCATGAGGGATTTTTCATTGAGGTAGGCATCCATGTAGTCTCGATCGAGCACCACGAACCTCCGGCTCTGGGCAAGCTCCGTCACCACCTGCTGCACCAGCGCCCCGGAAAGCTCTTCGGCCGGGACCCACTCCCCGTCGAAGAGAAAGGACGGGGCCGCCGTCCGGAACGGCATCACCGCGATACGGCGCCGTTTGGAGGTGTCGACACCCGGGCTCTTGTAGTGGGTGAAGGCAACAAGGAGACGGGCCTCCCACCGGCCGTCCTCAAGCTCATGTGCATCGAGCACCCGGTACTGGCGGACCGAACCGCGGACCGACTCGCGCACCTGGTCGCGCACGACCGTTGTCGGCTGCTCGGGAAGCGCAAGGCTGTCCGCCAGGGCCAACCGCTCCGGCGTCTCCCTCACCACCTCCCTGTCGGCCTGAAGATCGACGCCCCGGTTCTGGCGTATGGCTTCGAGCAGGGCGTCGTTCACCGCTTCGGAACGGGTCTGGCCGTACCCCTTCACGTCGTGCTGCGAAACGGCGAATTCCGCCTGCGCGGCAAGCGGAAAGAGAACGAGGGCAAAAAGGAGGACGATCTTTTTCAACATGTTCAACATGGTCATGGGGTATCCTAAAACGTTAGAAATCATAGACGGGTTCGAACGGGAGCGGAGCCTGGAGCAGGCTGTCAGCGGCAGGCGCACCGCAAGAAGCGGAATCGGCAAGAACGGGCATAACGATCGGCGTGACGGCCAGGGAGTCGTCATCCGGCAAGGCAACGGCAACCTGAACCGAATCCCGCGCCACGGCTTCTTCCGCTCCCGCCGGGACGGATCCCGGCAGGATCAAGAAGAAGATCGGGAGAAGGGCCCGCCTCACCACGAGACGCTCTTGTTGCTTCCCCGCTTGCCGATGAAGCTCTCGCCCTCCCAGAAGGCCAGGCCGGTGCCGATGTCGGTAAGGGTCAGCTGGAAGTAGTACTCGACCTGCTGGGTGCCGCTGCTGACGCGGATGTTGCGCTGGATGATCTTGCCCGAAAGGCTGAGCTCGGGAGCGATCATCTGGCCCTTGCCGGCGACGGTCGACTGGTTGAACTCCCCGGACTGGCGAAGCTCGCGGGTCCGCATGGCCATCCGGTCCTCCGGCCCGTCGAGGCCGACGGCGGTGGTGACGACCACCCGGCCGCTCTGGAGCAGGTCGATGCGGATCTTCTTGATCAGCTGGTCGGTGTCGATGCGCTGCATGGTATCGTTGATGATGCGCGAAATAACAAGCACGTAGCGGCCGCCGTCGCGCTTGTTGAGGGCACCGGACTGCAGCATGGAAGCGACAGCCTCACCGGCTGCCGTCTGGAAGTCGCGGTAGTCGAGGCCCATCACGGCCTTGCCCTGGTCGTTGTGCGTGTCGATCTGCTGCACGGAGCTGGAGCAGCCGCTCATGGTAAGGGCCACCGCTACGGCGGCCAGCAGTTTCTTTGCCTTCATGGTTCTCTTCTCTGGTTATCGGTTACTGTTTGGCTTTTCTGATTATGATCCTGAAATCCGATACGCCGGGCTTCGGCGCTACGGCGCTGAACGAGAAGCCGGCCTTTTCAAATGCGGGGAACTTCGTCCAGCGGGTCATGACGCTCGGGACCAGTATTCCGTCGGCGTCGAACCACTCGATCCGGTATTCCAGCAGGCGGTAGCTGGAGGTCTTGTTGCGCCCCGTCACCTGCACCTCCATCAGCCCCCCGCCGTTGACGACGGACGCGAAATCGGTCAGGAGCATCTCACCCCGTAGCGAACTGTCGGCAAACGAGACCCTCGGCTCACTCATCCGCGTGCTGGCGCAGCCGCCCATGAACAGCACGAGCATTACCAGTACTCCAAATCCAGAAATCTTGCGCATCGCTTAATCCTCCTTGTTCTTGTGTGAAAAATCGTTCTCTTCGCCGGCCGCCCCCATAACTGCAGTATTATCCACCGGCCTTCCGTCCATCGGCGTCACGCTGCAGTAGGGTCGGGCGCCGTAAGCGGGAATCTTGACATAGACGAGCGAACTTCCGTCCGTCGGCACCTCGGCCGTAAACGAGCCGCCCTCGGGCGTTTCCAGGGTGAGCACGCCGCCGGCCGGAACGGGAACCCTGGCGACCTGGAACTCCTTGGGAAGCGCGGTCCACATGCGCGTGTCGGCAATGGTGGTAGCCCGCTGCACGATGCCGCCGAGAATGCCGCCGATATCGCCGAAGTGCTTCTGCGCCTGGTTCTGCGCGACGGTCTTGACTGCCGCGGAAAGAATGGCACGGCGCAGGATGGCCGGATAGCGTTTCTTGAACTCGGCCATCACGACCCGGTCCATGCTCGAAAGAAACGCCGTCGAACCGAGCTCCTCTTCGCCATCCCTGAGCAGAAGCCGCTCGCAGCCCTTGTCACGAAGCACCATCTTCGGCAGGGCGATCCCGGTATATTTGACCTGGCGCGTCACGAGGTAGAGCGGAATGTCGACACGCAGTTCCTCGAGCACCGGGCCCGATCCGTTCTCGAAAACCACCCAGACGTGCCGCCCACGCTTTTCGAGACCTTCAGCCTCGACGAAATCGGAGAGCACGAAGGCGTTGCCGCCGGTCATCCCTGCAGCCTCCTTGAGCAGGGTGGCAGCCTTCGCATACTCCTCCTGCGAGAGGAAAAACAGGCCGGCGGCATAGGTGGTGAAGGGATTGACGAAGTCGGGGTAGGCGGCGAACTCGAACATGCTGGAGTAGTTCTGCCGGATCATGGCGGCCATGCGGGGGCTGCCGGCGCTCCGCTCGAGGTCGACGGATCCCCCGTCGCCCGAGCGCTTGCTGTCGATCTCTTTTTTCAGCCGCTCTATCTCGGCGGCGAAACGCTCCATCGCCCTGCGCTGGCGGTCGAGGGCCCGGTTGAACTCGACCCGGGCAAGGTCCGGGCGGCCCTCCTGCCAGAAGTTCAGCGCCTTGTAGGTGTTGACCATCACGCCGTCGTAGACGGTGCCCCGGTAGTCGAGGGAGTTGTCGTTGAAGAGCACCGCGCCGGCGCTCGAGGATGCACGGGAAGCAAAAAGCTTCTCGTCATGCTCCTTGAGGATCGACTCGCTCTCGTCGAAGAGCCGGGAGCTCAGCTCGAGCCGGTCGTCGAAACGCAGCGCCGCGGCCGCCTGCATCGACTGCAGGAGCTTGGCCTTGTCGGCACGGTCGCCGCCGATCCGCTTGAGTTCGAAATCGGCTGCCTTGCCGTAGCGGGCCTTCTCGTAGAGTTCGTTGAATTTGACGATATCCTTGCGCTGGCCGGCCTCGGCGCCGCCATGGATGAGAAGCAGGAGGGCTGCAAGGAAGAGGACGGCGCGGGGCGTCGCCTGTCGGAAGAGTGACGGCATGGGGGGCAGTCAATGGGAATTGGCGCAAGGCGGTGCGGCATGAGCTCCCGTCACGCCGGAGGGAAAACTCTTGCCGCAACAGCCTAATATAACAATCGGAAGGGAAAAGGACGTAGTCCCTGCGCTCGAAACAGCTGCGGACTCACACGTCCTCGCCGTTGAACAGGAGCACCACCTGCCGGTCGTCGCCGAGCAGGTCCGTGGCCTCCGTGGACCAGCCGCGTGAGGCGGCCTCGAGACGCTCGAGCACCTCCGCCTCGAAATCGTCGAGCAGATCGTCCTCGCCCTCGAAATCCTCCGGCGAATCGATGCTGACGATCACCGACGGCTCGGCTTCGCCCTCCTCACCCCACACGCCGAACTCGATCGTGACCGAAGCGCCGTCCGTTCCCGTGAGGGTCTTGAGGAACCCCTCTTCCTGCAGCTCGCGAGAGATCGTCTCGAGATCGGCGAGGATCGGAGCAAACCTCGCGTCGTTCTTCATATCCGGGCCCTGGCCCGATGCACTTTCACCCATGCGTCACCATCCGTCTTTTCGGTTGAAGAAAGAGAACACCCCATACGGCGTCACTCAACAGTCACTGATTTCGCCAGATTCCGGGGCCTGTCGACATTGCACCCCCGGAGGGTTGCGATGTGGTAGGAGAGCAGCTGCAGCGGAATGACCGTAAGCAGCGGCATGATCTGCGCAGAGGCCTGCGGGATGTAGATGACGTGGTCGGCGAGCCGCGCCACCTCGGCATCACCCTCGCTGGCGATGGCGATCACCCTGCCCTTGCGGCTGCGCACCTCCTCGATGTTGCTGAGGATCTTGTTGTAGGAACTGTCCCGGGTGGCGATCACGACGACCGGCATGTCCTCGTCGATGAGGGCGATGGGTCCGTGTTTCATCTCGGCGGCCGGGTAGCCCTCTGCGTGAATGTAGGAGATCTCCTTGAGTTTGAGGGCGCCCTCGAGCGCCACGGGGAAGTTGTAGCCGCGGCCGAGGTAGAGGAAGTTGCGGGCATCCTTGTAGCTGGCGGCGATCTCCTGGATCTGGCGGTCGAGCTCGAGGATCCTCGAGGCGTGCTCCGGCACCCTCGAGAGCTCCCTGAGGCTGAGGCGCATCTCGTCGTGCGAGATCGTGCGCCCCTTGCTCAAGGCGAGGGCGAGCATGTAGAGCACGATCACCTGGGCTGTGAACGCCTTGGTGGAGGCCACGCCGACCTCGGGGCCCGCATGGGTATAGATGCCGCACATGGTCTCGCGGGCGATGGTCGAGCCGACCACGTTGCAGATGCCCATCACCATGGCGCCCTTCTCCTTGGCCGCGCGAAGGGCCGCCAGGGTGTCGGCGGTCTCGCCGGACTGGGAGATGACGATGACGACGTCGTCGGGACCGATGATCGGGTTGCGGTAGCGGAACTCGGAGGCGTAGTCGACCTCGACCGGGATGCGTGCGAAGTCCTCGATGAGGTACTCCCCGATGAGCCCCGCGTGCCAGCTCGTTCCGCAGGCGCAGATGACGATGCGCTTGGCCTGCTTCAGCCGGTCGAGGTAGTCCTCGATGCCGCCGAGCACCACCCGGCCCTCGTCGGAGCGGACACGGCCGCGCATGACATCGTGCATGACGGCGGGCTGCTCGAAGATCTCCTTCAGCATGAAGTGCTCGTAGCCGCCCTTCTCGATCTTCTCGAGCGAAAAGTCCAGCTCGACGACATCCTTCTCCATGGCGACGTTCTCGATCGTGCGCACCTGGTAGCCGCTGCGGGTGATGACGGCCATCTCGCCGTCGGAGAGATAGACCACGCGGTTGGTATGCTCGACGATGGGTGCCGCATCGGAAGCGATGAAGTACTCCCCTTCGCCGATGCCGATCACCAGCGGGCTGCCCTTGCGGGCGACGACGATCTTGCCGGGATCGCGCAGCGAGATCGCGCAGAGGCCGTAAGCTCCCTCGACATGGCGCAGGGCGGCGCGAACGACCGCCTCGAGCGAGAGCGAAGCATCGCTCTTCCAGATACGGTCGATGAGCTGCACGAGCACCTCCGAGTCGGTGTCGCTCTGGAACACGTACCCCTCTGCCTGCAGCTCCTGCTTCACGAGGGAGTAGTTTTCGATGATGCCGTTGTGGATGATGGCGATGTCGCCGTCCGCGTTCAGGTGAGGGTGGGAATTGCGGTCGCTCGGGTCGCCGTGCGTCGCCCACCGGGTGTGGCCGATGCCGATGGTCGCGCCGAGCATCTTCGCCGGGGAGGCCTCGTAGGTTTTCTGCAGGTCGCCGACGCTGCCCTTCTGCTTGAGGTAGGGCATGCCGCCGTTCTGCAGCGCGATGCCCGCGGAGTCATACCCGCGGTATTCGAGACGATGAAGACCGGCGAGCAGCAGGGGGGCCGCTTCGCGCTTTCCTATATATCCAACGATTCCACACATGATCGGTTCGGGATTTTACGTGTACCTGTTCTTTTTCAGATAAAAGAAATCGACTACTCTATCGACTGCTATGACAACGATGCCGTCCGGCTACAGGACAGCCCGCATGGCCGCATGCACCCGTGCCGCCTCCGCCGCCACCGCGGCCTCGTAAGCCTCGACGTCGCGGAACTCTCCCTGCGGGTAGATGAGGGCGCGGCTGATGTTCACCAAGGCCCCCTCGCGGTTCCGGTCGACACCGAGATCGACGGCCTCCTCGAGCGAACCGCCCTGCGCCCCGACTCCGGGGATCAGGAAAAAGAGGTTCGGAGCGGCCGTCCTGATGTCGGCAAGCAGCGAGCTCTTGGTGGCGCCGACGACCACGCCGCCGTTGCCCCCGCCACCCCACTCACCGACCCGTTCGAGCACCCGGCGATAGAGCGGACGGCCCTCCTCCAGCTGCTGCTCCTCGAAATCCATGGAGCCCGCGTTCGAGGTGAGGCAGAGCACGAAGACCAGCTTGTCGGCGTAGGAGAAGAAGGGGTCGAGGGAGTCGTGGCCCATGTAGGGCGCCACGGTCACGGAATCGAACTGCCAGTGCTCGAAGAACGCCCTGGCGTACATGCGGCTGGTGTTGCCGATATCGGCCCGCTTGGCGTCGGCGATCGAGAGGCACTCGGAAGGGATCCCGAGAAGGGTCTCCTCCATGTCGCGGAGCCCTTCGATGCCCCGGGCCTCGTAGAATGCGGTGTTGATCTTGTAGGCCGCCGCCGAGGAACGGGTGGCGCGGATGACCGAGCGGTTGAACTCCAGGACGGGGTTCGAAAAACGGCTGAATACCGCGGGGACCTTCTCCGGGTCGGTGTCGAGGCCGACGCAGAGAAGTGACTTCAGTGATGATATCCGGCGGTTCGCCTTCAGGCGGGCTGCACTCATAAGGGGTCTCCTTCCCTGACATTACGGCTGCTCAAGGCATCCCTTCCCGCAGCCTCAGGGAAACTTATAGCAGGGGAAAGGCATTGAAACAATTGCTCAATATATGATATGTTTTGGAACGATATGCTTCATTAAATGGAAGAATCAAGTAAATTCAGAGTTTACGCATATCGGTAACGACAGAAATGAACTGATACTTATAATATTTTCACGACGACTGATTGATGGCAAAAAATCCGCAGAAACCCTCAAATAATCCCTACAACTCCGAACCGGAAACCCCCCAGCCCCGACCGAAGCTCCCCCTGGTCTATTACGTGGTGGTGATCTTCCTGCTCATCGGTTTGCAGCTCGCATTCTTCTGGTCCGGCTCTCCAAGGGAGATCCCGTACAGCGCCTTCCGCACCTTCGTCACCGAAGACAAGGTGGAGTCCGTGCGCATTGCGCCCGAGAAGATCTATGTTACGCTGAAGCCCGGCGTCGACAGCGGCCTGCCAAAGACCGAGGCCGAAGGCGACAAGGTCCCCCAGCTCCTGCACGGCCCGAAAACGCCGGATAACGAGGTGAGGGTGAACCCGGTACGCGACGACGGCCTGACCGCCCTGCTCGAGGCCCACGGAGTCAAATACGAAGGCACGCCGGGCAACACCTGGATCGGCGAGCTGATCCAGTGGGTGCTCCCCTTCGCGCTGCTCTTCGGCCTCTACTTCTTCATCTTCCGCCGCATGGGCGGTTCGGGAGGGCCCGGCGCGCAGTTCATGAACATCGGCAAGAACAAGGCGGCCCTCTACGAGAACCTCGACGAGCACACCCGCATCACCTTCAAGGACGTTGCGGGCCTCGACGAGGCCAAGGCCGAGGTGATGGAGGTGGTCGACTTCCTCAAGGACCCGAAGAAATATACCCGCCTCGGCGGCAAGCTCCCCAAGGGAGTGCTGCTCGTCGGCCCTCCGGGCACCGGCAAGACCCTGCTCGCAAAGGCGGTCGCCGGCGAGGCAGACGTGCCGTTCTTCAGCATCAGCGGCTCGGACTTCGTCGAGATGTTCGTCGGCGTCGGCGCAGCACGCGTGCGCGACCTGTTCCGCCAGGCCAAGGAGAAGGCTCCCTGCATCATCTTCATCGACGAGATCGACGCCGTCGGCCGCAGCCGCGGCAAGGGCGCCATGATGGGCGGCAACGACGAGCGCGAGAACACCCTCAACCAGCTCCTCGTCGAAATGGACGGGTTCGCGACCGACAAGGGGGTCATCCTGATGGCCGCCACCAACCGCCCCGACGTGCTCGACCCGGCCCTGCTCCGACCCGGGCGCTTCGACCGCCAGATCATGGTCGACAAGCCCGATCTCAAGGGGCGTATGGACACCTTCAGGGTGCACACCAAGAAGATGTCGCTCGGCAAGGACGTCAACCTCAAGGCGCTCGCATCACAGACGCCGGGATTCGCCGGCGCCGAGATCGCCAACGCGGCCAACGAGGCCGCCCTGCTCGCCTCGCGCCGCAACAAGGAGAGCATCGGCATGAAGGACTTCGAGGATGCGATCGAGCGCGTGGTGGCGGGCCTCGAAAAGAAAAACAAGGTCATCAACCCCAAGGAGAAACGCATCGTCGCCTACCACGAGGCCGGCCACGCCATCGTCAGCTGGATGATGCCGGAGAACGACCCGGTACAGAAGATATCCATCGTACCGCGCGGCATGAGCGCGCTCGGCTACACCATGAACATCCCGCTCGAGGACCGCTACCTCATGACGAAACGGGAGCTGTTCGCACGCATCTGCGGCCTGCTCGGCGGGCGCATCGCAGAGGAAACCGTCTTCGGCGAGATCTCGACCGGCGCCCAGAACGACCTCGAGAAGATCACCGGCATCGCCTATAATATGGTGCTGGTCTACGGCATGAGCGACAGGATCGGCAACCTCTCCTACTACGAGAGCAGCAACCCCTACTACGGAGCGCCCGGCGTCGAGAAGAAATACGGAGAGGATACCGCCCGCATGATCGACGAAGAGGTGAAGTCGATCGTCGAGTCGGCGGCGGAAACCGTGCGCACCATGCTCCGGGAAAACCGCCAGAAACTCGAAGAGCTCGCCCAGGCGCTGCTCTCGAAGGAGATGCTGCACTACTGCCAGGTCGAGGAGATCCTCGGCAAGCGCCCCGCAGGAGAGGATGACGGAACGGAAGGGGTCGACTGCAGCAAGCGCGGGGAGGCCAACGGCGCCATGAATGTTTCGGAAGAAACCGAGCCGGAGTCCGGCACGCAGGACGGGGAAGGGATGAGCCCGACCGAACTGGCCGAGCTCGAAGCCGCTGCGGAACGCCTGCGCCAGTCGCGCAACGTCTCCGACAACTGAGAGAAAAAAGAGGCAGGGAAATAGAAAAGGGGCAGGCCCGACGGCTGCCCCTTTCGTATGCGGGTATGTGGGTCCCGAGGGATTCGAACCCCCGACCTACTGGGTGTAAACCAGTTGCTCTAACCAGCTGAGCTAGAGACCCTTGAGGGGCCGTAGTATACCATATTATTCCCTGTATTGCAAAACCGAAAAAACCGCAGGCGGCCGGCCCGGGCGGCGCTGTTTGTAAGCCTTCGCGAAAAAGCATAAATTCAGCGCGTTACCTGTTCAAACGCAATCCGGCAACCTTTTTCTCCACTACCATGAGAGCATTATCCATTCTCGGAAGCACCGGTTCCATCGGACTCAGCACCCTCGACGTCGTCCGCCAGCACCCTGACCGGTTCAAGGTTGTCGGCCTTGCCGAAGGCCATGACGTCCGGCTCCTTTCCGAGCAGATCAGGGAGTTCAATCCCTCCATCGTCTCGGTACGCAACGAACAGAGCGCCGCGGAGCTCAGGGAGATCCTCGGCCAGGACGCCCCGGAGATCTGCCACGGCATCGAGGGAGCCGGAACGGTCGCCGCCGCCGAGGGTGCCGACATGGTGGTTTCTGCCATCGTCGGCGCCGCCGGCCTCACCCCCACGGTGAAAGCCATCAAGGCGGGCAAGGACATCGCGCTGGCCAACAAGGAAACCCTCGTCGTCGCAGGCCAGCTGGTCTCCGACCTCGTCAAGCAGCACGGCGTCGAGCTCCTGCCGGTCGACAGCGAACATTCCGCCATCTTCCAGTCGCTCCAGGGCCACCGCCCCGAAGACGTCGAGCGCATCATCCTCACCGCTTCCGGCGGACCGTTCCGCAACACCTCCTTCGCCGATATGCGGAAAGCCGGCCCGGAACAGGCATTGAAGCACCCGCAGTGGACGATGGGCGCAAAGATCACCATCGACTCGGCGAGCATGATGAACAAGGGGCTCGAGGTCATCGAGGCCCACTGGCTCTTCAACATGCCGGCCGAGAAGATCGGCGTCGTCGTCCACCCGCAGAGCATCATCCACTCGATGGTAGAGTACGTCGACGGCTGCGTGATCGCCCAGCTCGGCTCTCCCGACATGCGCGCCCCGATCGCCTACGCGCTCTCCTGGCCCGAGCGATGCGAAAGCGGCATCAAGAAGCTCGACCTGGCCACGATCGGCACCCTTACCTTCGAGGAACCTGACATGGAGCGTTTCCCGGCGCTGCGCCTTGCCTTCGACGCCCTCAAGGCAGGAATGACCTACCCGGCCGTCCTCAATGCGGCAAACGAAATCGCCGTCGCGGCATTCCTCGAGAAGAGAATCGGTTTCACGGCCATCGCCGAGACCGTCGACAAGACCATGCAGGCACACGAGGCGTACACCCCCGTGGAGCTCGACGAATACATCAACGCCGACCGCTGGGCGCGCGAAGCGGCGAAGGCGATCATCGGCTGAAGAACCCTTTCCCGGACGGCTCCCGCCCGGCACTGAACCAGAGCTGAGCCCCGGCACCGCCCGGGGCCCTGCCCGCAACTGATACCTATGGACATCCTGAGCACCACATTCTTCTTCATCATCGCGATCTTCATCCTCGTCACCGTCCACGAGTTCGGGCACTTCATCACGGCGAGGATCTTCGGCATGCGGGTCGACAAGTTCTACATCGGGTTCGACTTCTTCGACATGCGCCTCTGGAAGAAGAAGATCGGAGAGACCGAATACGGCATCGGCGTCTTCCCCCTCGGCGGGTACGTGAAGATCGCCGGCATGGTCGACGAGAGCATGGACACCGACTTCGGCTCCTCCGAGCCGCAGCCCTGGGAGTTCCGCGCCAAACCCGTCTGGCAGCGCCTCGTGGTGCTCGCCGGCGGCGTTGCGATGAACATGGTCCTTGCGGCCATGATCTTCACCGGCGTCACCCTCGTGCTCGGAGAGGCCAGAACCAGCACCTCGATTCCCGCATACGTCGATGAGGGCTCCGTGTTCGAAGCGATGGGCATGCAAACCGGCGACCGGTTCGTGGCCGTCGACGGAGCGGCCGTATCGAGCTGGGAGGAGGCGCTCGACCCCGAACGCTTCACCTCCTCGAGCCCCGTGTTCACCGTCCGCCGGGCCGACGGACGCGACACGACGCTCCCGGCCCCGAAACAGTTCATCTCGGAAGTCAGCGAACGCAACGGCTTCGGCATCCGCCCCATCGTGCCTCCGCTCATCGATGAGGTACTCGCCAAAAACCCCGCCGAGGCGGCAGGCATCAGGGCCGGCAGCCTCATCACCGCCATCGACGGCCGGCCGGTCTCCGACTGGACCGAAGTGGTCGAGATCATCTCCAGCCATCCCTCGGAAGCCATCACCATCACCTGGCGCCGGCTCGAGGCCGCTGAAGGCGAGGTCGCAACCGCCGAAAATATCCTGCTGAAGGGGACGGACACCACGGCAACGGTAACCCCGGCCGCAAACGGCAAGATCGGCATCATGCTCCGCCAGAACATCTCGACCGAGCGGCGCATGCTCGGGTTCGGCGGCTCGCTCAAAAGCGGCATCGAACAGACCTGGAAGATGAGTGCGATGACGGTGCAGGGGTTCACCAAGATCTTCACCGGACAGGAGGACTTCCGCAAGTCGGTCGGCGGGCCGATCAAGATTGCCAAGATCGCCAACCGCAGCGCCGAACAGGGGCCGGTCAGTTTCCTCTATTTCCTGGCCGTGCTCTCCATATCGCTCGCAGTCATCAACATCCTGCCCGTTCCGGCGCTCGACGGAGGGCAGTTCGTGCTCAACGCCGCTGAGGGCGTGATGCGCAGGGAGATCCCGATCGAAGTGAAGATGCGCATCCAGCAGATCGGCATGACGCTCCTGCTCGCGCTCTTCGCCTACATCCTCCTCAACGACATCCTCAACCCCTGAGCCGAGGCCTCACCGATGCTTGAGAGACTCCAGTCCATAAAAGAGCGCCACATGGATCTCGAGCGGCTGCTCGCCGACCCGGAAGCAGCCGCCGACCAGGCGCGTTTCCGCAAGCTCAACAAGGAGTACAGCGACCTCCGCGACATCGTCCGGGCCTACGACCTCTACGCCGGGGCCCGCCGCCAGCTCGAGGAATCGCGCCAGATGGTGGCGAGCGAGGAGGATCCGGAGATGAAGGCCATGGCCCGCGAGGAGACCGATGCGCTCGAGCGCCGGGTTCCTGAACTCGAGCAGGAGCTCCGGCTGCTGCTGCTGCCGAAGGACGAGGCCGACTCGCGCAACGTCATCATGGAGATCCGCGCCGGCACCGGTGGCGAGGAGGCTGCGCTGTTCGCAGCCGACCTCATGCGCATGTACCAGCGTTACGCCGAGCGGCAGGGGTGGCGGTGCGAGGTGCTCGACTACACCGAGAGCTCCGGGCCCGGAGGATTCCGCGAGGTCACGCTCTCGATCACCGGACACGACGTCTACGGCACGCTGAAGTTCGAAAGCGGGGTACACCGCGTCCAGAGGGTTCCCGAAACCGAGACCCAGGGGCGCATCCACACCTCCGCAGCCAGCGTGGCGGTCCTGCCCGAAGCCGAAGAGGTCGACGTGGAGATACGGCGCGAAGACCTGCGCTTCGACACCTACCGCAGCGGAGGCAAGGGAGGACAGAACGTCAACAAGGTGGAGACGGCCGTCCGCATCACCCACGAACCCACCGGGCTCGTCGCAGCCTGCCAGGAAGAGCGCTCGCAGCTCCAGAACAAGGAGCGGGCGATGAAAATGCTCAGGGCCAAGCTCTACGACATCAAGCTGCGGGAGCAGCAGCAGGAGCGGGCGGACCTGCGCCGCACGATGGTCTCCGGCGGGGACCGCAGCGCGAAGATCCGCACCTACAACTACCCGCAGTCGCGCGTGACCGACCATAGGATCGGATTCACGAGCCATGCGCTGCCCGGCTTCCTGCAGGGAGAGATCGGAGAGCTCATCGACGCCCTGAAGATGCACGAGCAGGCCGAGCGCCTCGAAGAGGCCGCCCGCGCCTAGGACATCATGAACCATTAACCGACGGCTACAGAGAGGGACCCGCTATGAAAATGGACGCCACAGGCAGAAGCAAGGGGGAGTGGATCTTCTCCGATACGTTCGAGCGGACCCACAGCTACCTCTCGGACCAGAAGAAGATCCTCGGCTTCAACCCCTTCTGCCACAATGTCGAGCTGACCGACGAAGAGGGGGTCTACCGCTGGCACTTCCGCGTCACCGACCCCCAGCAGAACCCGTTCGACGTCATCTTCTACGTCAAGCAGACCGACGAGGTGATGGTGGCCCTGCCTGAAGAGCTGCAGGAGACCGATCCCGAGTCCCTCACCGACGAACAGATCAGCCGCCACACCGTGGGCCGCAAGATCCTCTGGCACCACCACGCCCCCTCCGGCCCCGTCGAGGACCCGAAGAACTACCTCTTCGAAGGAAAGGCTTTTGCGGAAATGCTGCTCGAAGTGCTGGAACCGAAACAGACGAAAGTGCATTTCGATCTGCGCATCGACGTACGCTTCGTGCTCTACCCGGCCTTCCGCATCATACCCGAACAGATCATCCGGGCCATGACCAACGCCGGCATGTCGATGATCATGCAGACGGCGACAAACCGGATGTTCCACTGCATATCGAAGGATTTCGGCCCCGTCCGCCACGCATGAACCAAGAAGGAGAGAGAACGATGGACTTCCATGAACTCGCCGCAGCGCGCTCGAGCACCCGGAGCTTCCGCCCCGATCCCGTTTCAGAAGAGAGCCTAAGGCGCATCCTCGAAGCGGGCAGGCTCGCCCCTTCAGCCAAGAACCTCCAGCCGTGGCGCTTCGCCGTGGTGCAGTCACCCGACGCGCTCCTGCGCGTCCGGGCGTGCTACTCCCGCGACTGGCTGCGCACCGCCCCCACTATCCTCGCCGTCAGCGGCCGGCGCAGCGATGCATGGGTTCGGTCCTCCGACGGCTACAACTCGCTTGAAACGGACCTCACCATCGCCATGGACCACATGATCCTGGCTGCCGAGGAGGAGGGCGTCGGCACCTGCTGGATCGCCGCCTTCGACCTCCCCTGCCTGAAAACGGCGCTCGGGCTTGCCGGAGAAGACGAGATCTTCGCCATCACCCCGCTCGGCTACGCGGCCGAGGGCTACGCCCCCGTCCCGAAAACCCGCCGCCCTCTCGAAGCGAGCCTCACCTGGCTGTAGGCCCCTTTCGAGAAAGCACCGCCTCCAGCCGGCAACTGCCGAAGACACCTCCTCGACGATCGCGCGGCTCCCGGAGACTCCCCATCTGCGCCCGATCTCCTCGAGCCTGCGCTCGCCGGGATGAAGGGGATCAAGGTCGAAAAACAGCACGTGCTCCCCTTTCCCGCCGATATCGGGAACCAGGTCGATGGCGGGGGGAGATCCGCCACCCTTCACTTCGAGCGTAAACCATCCAGAAATTCTTCAGGTGGTCGTCGGTGTTCCCAGGAGCCGATGCTGACCCCGGGATCGCCCGTCTCCATCTTGCTCACGCTCGGGCGGCAAAGAGCCCCTGCACCTCGAGCCTTTCGATCCCGGCCGCCATAACGCAAAAAGGGCGCAGAACCTTGCCGGAAACCTGTTCCGGCGGTTCTGCGCCCTGATCGGCCTGGCGCGAAGCGCGGGGAAGCCCTGCGGCACCCCGCATCGGCTCAGGAGTGTCCGCCTACGACGATGCGTATCATCTTGACGTTCAGCACGATGAAGCGGATGAACTGCCACGGCACGAACTTGCGCCAGAACAGCGTCGATTTCTCGGGCACCGGCGGATAGGCTTCGTCGAAATATGCCTTGATTCTGTATTTACCCATGGTTGGTGGATCTGGATGGTTATGGATACTCTTGCGTCCGTACTGGTCGGAGGCTCACCTTACTCCGGGATGAGCCACCAGAACGGATAGCCCTTCGCCTTGTGGAAGAAGAGGTAGTGCAGCAGCACCTTCAGCCAGTGGCCGGCAAGACCGGCTTCGCCGACGGAGTACTTCATGTCGCGACCCCATTCGGGGTACTTGTCCCAGTCGGGAACGACCGGGAAGACGGTCATCGAGGCGCCGAGGCCGTCGAACGAGCCGAACCCGCCGGAAACGATGCAGGCTGCGCCCATGCGGCTCATCGAGGCGCGGTGGCGGTGCTCCGTGGCCCCGTGGATGCGCTCGGCGATGTTGAGCGCCGTGATCTTGCCCATGACGCCTGAAGGCATGCCGGTGCGCGGCGGAGTCGGGAAGATCTGCCGGCCGTTTGGGCTCGTCATCGGCTTGGAGATCGGATGCGGAGGGGCGAACGCGATGCCGACAGCGTAGATGTTGTCGTAGGTCGGGTTCTGGTAGGTGCTCGGCCAGTCGTCTGCCGACCACTCCTCGAAGGGCTTCTGGGCGTAGTCCGCATCGACCTTCATGAACTTGTTCGGCGCGAAGAGCACGCCGGTGATGTCGTTGCCCTCACGGTCGAATGCCGTCATGCCGACGCCCGAGAAGGAGGGAATGAGCATCGCGAAATCGAACTCCTGGACATGCTCCTCTCCGTCGAGGGTCTCGTAGTAGGCCTTGCCTTCCTCGACCTTGTAGATGCCGGCACGGCGGATCCAGTTGATGCCGTACTCGGCGAGGATCGACTCGGTGAAGACCTTGGTCGGGGTGATGTAGCCGCCGCGCTTGATGAAGGCGCCTCCCATACCGAAGTCACCGACCTCGTACTCGTTTGAGATCCAGGTGATCTGGGCCATCTTGCTCAGGCCGCGCTTGGAGATCTCGTGGGCGATGTTGAGGATGTACTCGAAAGCCGCGCCCTGGCAGGTCGCCATTGCGTGCCCGGTGCCGATGAGGAAGCGCTGCTTCTCTCCGGCCTGCATCTTCTTGATGTTCTCCTGCAGGTGCTCCCATGCGTGGGCCGCATGCGAGTAGGTGCAGACCGAGTAGCTGTTCTTGTCGGGCCCGAGTCCCTCGGTGGCCTCGAAGTTCAGCTTGGGGCCGGTGGCGTTGACCAGGTAGTCGTACTCGACGTTCTCCCTCGTTCCCGCGTGCTCCTCATCGGTATACTCGATGGTGACGTAGCCGCGCTCGGTCCCGGCGTCTCCTTCAGGGTGGATCTCGAGGGCCTTGGCCTGCTTGTAGACGATCCCCCAGCGGTCATAGACCTTCTTCAGCTGGAAGCGGACCTCGTCGATCGACATCTGTCCGACGCCGACCCAGATGTTCGAGGGAATCCACTGATAATAACTGTTCGGCGTCACGACGACGACCTCATGCTTCTTGCCGAGCTTCTTCTTGAGGAACGAAGCACAGGTGTGTCCGGAAACGCCGGCTCCCAATACGACGACCTTTGCCATAGACGGTCTCTCTTTTGAGTTGTTGCTAGTTGCGGTCTTTTATCGACTTGTAGAAGAAGTACCCCGGAACAGGCTGAATAATTCCCCGCCGGCGTCTCCCCGATTCATGACCAATTATCTACTGGTAAGCGCTATATAAGCATATGCTCATATTAAAGCAAATACTCCCCTTTTTTTCTTTTGCGCCCCAAAGGGCGAATGCGCCCTCGACAGAACGGAGAGGCGCCCTCTGCTGTTGTAGGGCATAGGAGCAGATACGCAACCGCCCCCCGGAGCAAACCTCGCCATGCGAAACATCGTCTTCACCGGAAAGGGGGGCGTGGGAAAGACCTCCGTCGCCGCCGCCACGGCCCTGCGAGCCGCCGAGGCCGGAAAACGGACCCTCATCATCTCCACCGATCCGGCCCACAGCCTCGGCGACTCCTTCGACATGGAGCTCGGCCCCTCGCCGGTCAAGATCGCCGAAAACCTGTTCGGCCAGGAGGTCAGCGTCTACGGCGACCTCTCGCTCAACTGGGAGATCGTGCGCGAACACTTCGCGCACCTCATGCAGGTGCAGGGGATCGAGGGGATCTATGTCGAGGAGATGGGGGTACTGCCCGGCATGGAGGAGCTCTTTTCGCTCTCCCACATCAAGCGCTACAACGAGTCCCGGGAGTACGACCTGCTTGTCGTCGACTGCGCCCCGACCGGCGAAACCCTCCGGCTGCTCTCGCTGCCGGAGACCTTCGGCTGGATGCTCCGGCTGATGCGCAACCTCGAAAAATACGTGGTCAAACCCGTCATCCGTCCCCTCTCCAAACGGGTCGGCCGCCTGCAGGACTACGTGCCGGACGTCGACGTATACGAGCAGGTCGACCAGCTCTTCTCCTCGATCGAGGGGATCATCGAGCTGCTCTCCGACGGAGAGCGCACCACGGTGCGGCTCGTCATGAACCCGGAGAAAATGGTCATCAAGGAGTCGATGCGCGCACTCACCTACCTCAACCTCTACGGCATCACCGTCGACCAGGTGGTGATCAACCGCGTGTACGACGAATCGGCCGACGGGGTGTTTTTGCGTGACTGGAAAGCGATCCAGCAGGGCTACATCGAACAGATCGAGCGCTCGTTCGCCCCGATCCCCATCACCCGCGTACCGCTCTTCCCCAAAGAGGTGCTCGGCATCGACATGCTGCGCAAAGTCGGAGATGCGGCCTACGGGGAACTGGACCCGCTCGCCATCTTCTACCGCGAGGAGCATATCGACATCCGCAAGGAGGGCGAGGGTCGCTACACCATGAAGCTCCGCCTGCCGTTCGTCTTCGACAACCGCATGGAGGCCGACGTGGTGCAGGTCGGCGACTCGCTCACCGTGCGCATCGGCAACTACCAGAAAGGGGTGGTGCTGCCGGTCTTCCTCGCCGGCATGCGGGTGGAGGGGGCGAGCTACGAACAGGGGTGGCTCGCCATCGCATTCACGAGGAAAGAGGGCGCCCCCGCCCGGCCGAAAGAGGAGCGGTGAAGGGCGCCTCCGGAGGAAGGCTTCAGCCGACCTCCTTGCCGGCCATGACGAGGGTCGGGGGCATGCCGAGATGGCGGCCGCCGAGCAGCACGTTCCAGTAGAGCGGCTCGAAGGCAAGCTTGCCGTACCAGTTCGCCTTCGTCTCCTTGAGGAGCGAGAAAGGGCCGAGGTGCGGAGCGGGGAACTTGCCCGGCAGCGGCTCGATCTTGTAGTTGAAGTCGATGAGCGAGGCCGTACCCTTCGAATAGACGATAAAGCAGGTGGAGTGGCCGTCGAAGATCTCCTCGGGCTTCACGCCGTGGATTTCGGCCATGATGTTGAAGACCACGACGTCGGCCTCATAGTGGGCGACCGACCCGGCCTTGGAGGTCGGCACGTTGGTGGCGTCGCCGATGACGTAGACCCGTTCGTGCTTGAGGGCCTGGAGGGTGTTCTGGTGGGTCGGCACGTAGCCGATGCCGTCGTCCATTCCCGAGTCGCCGATCACCTTGTCGCCGACGGTGGTGGGGACGACCACCAGCATGTCGTAGTCGACCTTCTCTCCCTGCACGCTCTCGATGAATTTGCCCTTGCCGTCGACCCGGTTGAGCTCGAAGCCGGTCGTGATCTTGATGTTCTTCTCCCTGGCCGACTGACTGAAGACCGCCGCGGCCTTCGGCTTGGTGAAGGCCCCCTGCAGCGGAGTAACCAGCTCGATCTCGACCTTGTTGCGGATGCCGCGGCTCTTGAAGTACCAGTCGGCAAGGAACACGAACTCGATCGGGGCGACCGGGCACTTGAAGGGCAGCTCGGCGATGTCCATCACGAGCTTTCCTCCGTCGAACTCCCTCAGCTTGCGGTGCAGGACGTCGGCCGCCTCGAGGTAATAGAAGGTGAAGGCGTTCTTGCCCCAGGCGTCGAGCAGCCCGTCGTTCTCCTCCGGCACCACCTTGCATCCGGTGCTGACGACGAGGAAGTCGTAGTCGAAGGAGTGGTGCTTCGTCTTCACCACCCGCTTGTCGGGATCGACATGGGTGATCTCGTCAAGGACGAACTTCACGCCGGGAAGGATGTACTTCTTGCGCGACTTCACGAGCGTCTTCGACTTCTGGATGCCGAAGGGCACGAAGAGGAGCCCCGGCTGGTAGATGTGGCGGTCGTCTCGGTCGATGACGACGATCTCCCACTCGTCGGGCAGGTGGCGGCGCAGGTTGTTGGAGACGATGGTTCCGGCGGTGCCGGCTCCGAGAACGACGATTCTTTTGGCCATGACGGAATCCTCCGGCTGTTTTGAACGGTGCGACCCGTCCGGTTGCAAGTGCTCCTCCGACAGCGAAGCATCGCCTTATTGCCGGAGAGTTATATAATCAGATAATTATGTGAATATATAGAGAGAGCCCGACATTTACAAACCGGCCGCGCGGCCCGCGCCGACCGGAGCCAAATCCTTTCGACCCTTTACTTTGGGCGGAAAATTTATGATCTTGGTAGATATTTGGGACCGCCGCTTCTGCAGTGACGGAGACGGATTCCGAAACCACCCTATTCTACGCATGGAAAGACAGCTCCTCCTGGGGGCGGAAGCCGTTGCCCTCGCTGCCATTGACGCCGGCATATCCGGCGCCTACGCCTACCCGGGAACCCCTTCGACAGAAATCACCGAATTCGTCCAGCGCTCCGGGGAAGCCCGCCAGCGCGGGGTGAGGTCCGCATGGTCGGCCAACGAAAAGACCGCCTACGAGGCCGCGCTCGGCATGTCCTATGCAGGGAAGCGCGCGCTGGTCTCGATGAAGCACGTGGGGCTCAACGTCGCCGCCGACGCCTTCATCAATTCCGCACTCACCGGCGTGGGGGGAGGACTGGTGCTCTGCGTCGCCGACGACCCGTCGATGCACTCCTCGCAGAACGAGCAGGACAGCCGCATCTACGGCCGCATGGCCATGATCCCCATACTCGAGCCCTCGAGCCAGCAGGAGCTCTACGACGCCGTGCGCGAGGCCTTCCCGCTCTCCGAATCGCTCTCGCTGCCGGTGATGGTGCGCATCACCACACGCCTCTCCCACTCCCGTGCGGGTGTCTTGGCGCGCGAGGCGGAGCCTCAGCGCCTGCTCACGGAACCCGGATCGCTGCCCCCGGCGGAACGGTTTGTCCTCATGCCGGCGAACGCCAGGCGGCAGTACCGGCACCTCATCGGGCTGCAGCCGGAAATCGAGCGCCTGGCCGAAGAATCCCGGCTCAACCGCTCGGTCGGAGGCACCTCGGAGACCGGCGTGATGGCCTGCGGCATCGCATACAATTATGTCATGGAAGTGCGCGAACGCTACGGCCTCGACCTCCCCGTCCTGAAGACCGGCCAGTACCCCGCGCCGCGGGAGGCCGCACGGGAGCTCTTCAGCCGCTGCCGGCGGGTGCTCGTCGCCGAGGAGGGCTACCCGGTGATGGAGGAGCTGCTTCGGGGGTTCTTCGGCAACGAAAAGATCCTGGGCCGCCTCGACGGCACCCTGCCGCGCACCGGCGAGCTCGATACCGACATCATCGCCCGGGCGCTCGGCCTCGAAAGCGCGCCATTTGAACCCGCCCCCGGAATCGTCGCCCCGCGTCCGCCGGAACTCTGCCGCGGATGCGGCCACCGCGACCTGTTCGACGCGCTCAACAGCGTCATGGCCGAGCACTCCTACCAGAGCGTCTTCTCCGACATCGGCTGCTACACCCTCGGCGCCCTCCCCCCCTTCAGCGCCATCCATACCTGCGTCGACATGGGAGCTTCGATCACCATGGCCAAGGGGGCTGCCGACGCAGGGCTCCGGCCGGCAGTGGCCGTCATCGGCGACTCGACCTTCACCCACTCCGGCATGACGGGACTGCTCGACGCCCTCAACGACCGCTCCGCAGTAACCCTCATCATCGCCGACAACGACACCACGGCCATGACGGGAGGGCAGGATTCGGCGGCGACCGGCAACCGGCTCGAGACCATCTGCCTCGGCCTCGGCGTCGACGCCGGGCACCTGAGGGTCATCGTCCCGCTCAGAAGCCGCCTCAAGGAGAACATCACGGTGCTGAGGGAGGAGATCGCCTATGAGGGGGTCTCGGTCGTCATCGCCCGGAGGGTGTGCGTGGAAGAGGCGGCACGGAGGAAGAAGAACACATGAGTACGAGTATGAGTATGAAACAGGACATCATCCTGGCCGGCGTCGGGGGACAGGGCATCCTCAGCATCGCGGCCGTCATCGACCTGGCGGCCCTCCACGGCGGCCTCGAGATCCGCCAGGCGGAGGTGCACGGCATGAGCCAGCGGGGCGGCGCCGTCGAGTCCCACCTGCGCCTGTCCGACCGTCCCATCCACAGCGACCTCATCGCCCGAGGCACGGCCGACCTCCTGATCTCGGTCGAACCGCTCGAAGCGCTGCGCCACCGTCCCTTCCTTGCCGCCGCCGGCCGTCTGGTCACGGCCATGGAGCCGGTCGTCAACATGGAAGGCTACCCCCCGATGGAGGAGGTCCGCCGCGAACTGCTCCGCTCCGGAAGGCCGGTCCTCGTCGAGGCCCATCGGATCGCCATCGGATGCGGCAGCCAGAAAGCCTCGAACATGGTGGTGCTCGGCGCGGCCGCGCCCTTCATCGCCATCCCCCCCGAGCGGATCGAGGCGGCCATCGGCGAGCTGTTCCGAAGGAAAGGGGCCGAGGTCGTCGACATGAACATCCGGGCCTTCCAGAGAGGCCTTGAAGCATCCCAAGAACAGGCCGCCTCCTGCGAGGGGCCCACAACCAGCGAAACGGCATGATCTGGAACCGTCAGTACGAATGCATGGAGCGCGAAGAGATGCGCAAACTCCAGGGCGAGCGCCTCTCGGCGATGGTCCGGCGGGTATGGAACACCGTCCCGTTCTACCGCCGCCGCCTCGAGGAACTCGGCATACAGCCCGGCGACATCAGAAGCATCGACGACCTTTCAAAGCTCCCCTTCACCACCAAGCAGGACCTGCGCGACAACTACCCCTTCGGGCTCTTCACCGTCCCGCAGGAAGGAATCGTGCGGCTGCACGCCTCGAGCGGCACGACCGGCAAGCCGACCGTCGTCGGCTACACGAAGCAGGACATCGCGATGTGGAGCGAGGTGGTCGCCCGATCGCTCACCATGGCCGGCATCACCGCCTCCGACATCATCCAGGTCGCCTACGGCTACGGGCTCTTCACCGGAGGCCTCGGCCTCCACTACGGTGCCGAGGCCGTCGGCGCCTCGGTCATCCCCATCTCTGGGGGCAACACGAAGAAGCAGCTCCAGCTGATGGTGGACTTCGGCTCCACGGCCCTGGCCTGCACCCCCTCCTACGCGGCCTTCCTCGGAGAGGCCATCATGGAGGAGAAGATCGCACCCGGCGACATCCGCCTGAAAGCCGGCATCTTCGGCGCCGAGCCCTGGACCGAAGGGATGCGCTCGGAGGTCGAGCGCCTGCTCGGCCTGAAGGCCTTCGACATCTACGGCCTCAGCGAGGTCATCGGCCCCGGCGTCTCGATGGAATGCAGCTGCCAGTCGGGCATGCACATCTTCGAGGACCACTTCATCCCCGAAATCGTCAACCCCGACACCGGCGAGGTGCTCCCCTACGGCGAGCTCGGCGAGCTGGTCTTCACGCCGGCCACGAAAGAGGCCATGCCGCTCATCCGCTACCGCACGCGTGACCTCACGCGCCTGCACGCCGAGCGCTGCGAGTGCGGCAGGACGCTGGTGCGCATGGACAAGTGCGTCGGCCGCTCCGACGACATGCTCATCATCCGCGGCGTCAACGTCTTCCCCTCGCAGGTCGAGTCGGTACTGCTCGAGATGAGCGAGACCCGCCCCCACTACCTGCTCACGGTCGACCGCGAGCACAACCTCGACACCCTTGAAGTCCAGGTCGAAGTCGAAGAGGCGTTCTTCAGCGACGAGGTCAGGGAGCTCGAGGGGCTGAGAAAAAAGATCCAGTCGGCCATCGCCAGCATGCTCGGGCTCACGGCCGCCGTACGGCTCGTCGAGCCGGGCACGATCGAGCGCAGCATGGGCAAGGCCCGCCGCGTCATCGACAACAGGAAATCCTAACGAGGAGGAAAGGAAACCATGATCATCCGACAGCTCTCGGTCTTTCTGGAAAACCGCACCGGCCGGCTCACCGAGCTGACCGGCGTGCTCGCCGAGCACGACATCAACATCTCGGCATTCAGCATCGCAGACTCCACCGACTACGGGATCCTCCGCATGATCGTGGGCAAACCCGAGATCGCCGAACGGGTGCTGAGGGAGCGGGGCTTCGCCGTCAAGGTCACCGACGTCATCTGCCTCATCATCCCGGACAAACCGGGCAGCCTCCACCACGCACTCGAAATCCTCTCGGAGAACGGCGTTCCGGTCGACTACATGTACGCCTTCGCCTCTGCCGAGGGACGGGCGACGGTGGTCATCCGCACCGACGAGGCGCAGGCTGCCATCCGGGTGCTGAGCCAGCACCGGCTCGAGCTCGTGCGCGCCGGCGACATCTACCAGCTCTGAGGGGAGGGAGAAACGATGGCGACATTCAGCAGGAGCGCCTCCGCGCTCCGTTCATCGGCGATACGCGACCTCATGAGCCTTGCCTCGCAGCCCGACATCATCTCGTTCGCCGGAGGCATGCCGGCAAACGAGCTCTTCCCGGTCGAAGAGGTCGAAGAGCTCTTCCGGGGCCTGTCCGACAGGGAAAAACGCTCGGCATTCCAGTACGGCCCCACCCAGGGGCTCCCCTCCCTCCTCGAATCCCTGGCCGAACGGCTGCGGCGGAAGGGGCTGCAGATGGAGGGCAACCGCATCCTCATCACCACCGGCTCCCAGCAGGCACTGAACCTGCTGGCCAGGGCCTTCGTCGACCCCGGGGACCGGGTGCTCACCGAGCGCCCCTGCTTCATCGGGGCCATTGCGGCCTTCCGAGCCGCCGGCGCCGAGGTGCGGAGCATCCCGCTGGACGCGGAAGGGATCGACATCGAAACCCTGGAAAAAGCGCTGGGGGAAGGCCCGAAGCCGAAGTTCCTCTACGTGACCCCCTACTTCCACAACCCCGCCGGCATCCTCTACGGCGAGCGGCGCAAGCGGGAGCTCATCGACACGCTCCGCGGGAGCGGCATACCGCTCATCGAAGACGACGCCTACGGAGACCTCTTCTTCCATCCCGAGGACCGGGATCGGCTGATTCCCATGCAAGCCCTCCCGCACGACGGCGTGGAGATCTGCTACACCGGCTCGTTCTCCAAGATCCTGGGGCCCGGCCTGCGACTCGGCTGGCTGCTCGCCCCGGAGGCGATTTACGGGAAATGCGAACTCATCAAACAGTCTTCCGACGCCTGCTCGCCGAGCTTCACCCAGGTGCTTGCCGACGCCGCCATCCGATCGGGGATGATGGAAGGGTACGTCGAACGGGTGCAAAGCGAGTACCGCGACCGGGCACGGGCCATGACCGATGCGCTCCGCCGCCACCTACCGGACTATGTCGAATGGAGTGAACCGAGGGGAGGGTTCTACATCTGGCTCACCCTGCCGGAAGGCGCCGACGCCGCACGGGTTCTTGAGAAAGCCATAGAGGCGGGAACGGTCTTCGTCACCGGCAGCACGTTCGACCCCGAAGGCGTGCGCCGGAACACCATGCGGCTCTCCTACTGCAACAACACCCCGGAAGAGATAGAACGGGGAATCCCGCTCATCGCCGAAGCCATCCGGGAATGCTGCGGCTGAAACCGCCGAAAGAAAAACCGCCCGATGAACACCATCCACCCGATACCATGCCCCTGCGGCAGCGGCAAGCCCTTCAGCGAATGCTGCTTCCGCATCGCGCCAGCCAACGCCCCCTCACCCGCCGACGAGATCAGGGCGGCCATCGAAAGGGAGAGCAAACAGCGGCAGTTCTCATCCCTCGAAGAGCTCCAGGAGTTCATGAACGGGTTCATGCGCAGCCGCAACCAGGCGCCCCGCGACGATTTCGCAGGACTCTCCCCCGAACAGATGCACCGTTTCCTCAGCTTCCCGACGGCAAGCCCTGAGCTTGTCCGTTTTTCCGACCCGCTGCCGCACGAACCCGAAGCGCCCGCCACCACGATCTTCAAGGCGCTTGCCGAAGCAATCGGCAAAAAGGGGCTCAAGCCGACCGCGACGGGCAACCTCCCGAGAGCCGCCCTGCGCGAGGTCGCGCTAGGCGTCACGGGAAAGGAGACCATCAGCTACGGACGGCACAGCTGGAACATCAACAAAGAGCAGGACTACTGGGAACTCCATATCGTGCGCAATCTCGCGGAACTCGCCGGGCTTGTCCGAAAATACCGGGGACGCTTCATCCTCAGCAGGAAATGCCTCACCCTCGTCGACCGGCACGGCATGGCGGGCGTCTGGCCGGAGCTGCTGAGGACCTACGCCACGCAGTTCAACTGGGGCTACAGCGACGGATACCCGGCGTTCCGCATCATCCAGCAGTCCTTCCTCTTCACGCTCCATCTGCTCAGGAGGTTCGGGGAAGAGATGCGCCCAGGAAGGTTCTACGCGGAAGCCTTCCTGCGGGCATTTCCGGCAATCCTGCAGGAGGCGCCCGAGAAAAGATGGACCACCCCCGAAAGCGAAGCCGGGGGGTGCTACCTGCTCAGGGCGATGGACCGGTTCGCGGGGTTTTTCGGGCTGGCGGAAGTCATTGAAAAAGAGCGCGTGACGGGAGAGGATCCCATCGAGAGGTACCGCATCAGGGCCCTGCCGCTCCTCTGGGAGGCCGTCGACATCCGGCTCCGCTGAACAGCAGCCGGGCCGGCAGGGCGGGAGGAGTCATTCCGCCTCCCATCCCCTGTTCGTCAGCACCAGCTTGATCGACTCCGGCTCCTTCGAAACCGCCGACCCGAGAACCGAACGGGCCCACTTCGGGGCGCCGGCCACCTTTCTGGTATACTCGACCGTACTCATCCTCACCCCCATGCCCTCCGCCGGCTCGGTCCAGCGGATGATGCGGCCCACCGCGACCCGCCCGATGGGAAAGGCGTACTCCGCGTCTGATCCCGAGCCGCTTCGCAGAAACTCCACCTCCTTCTGCTTCGACTTCTTCAGGAGGTAGACGCTGTAACGGGTCTTGAACCATGAGCCGAACGGCCGGTCGGTGCAGACCACCTCGGCGATACCCGCCTTCACCAGGTCGTCCATGAGGCTTCCGGCCGTCCGAGCCGACGCCCATGAACTGCGCGACTGGACCCGCAGCACGATATCGCCCGCTTCAGGGCTGAACGCCTCCGGCACCTGATCGTACTGCGAGCGCGGAAACTCTTCGACCCTCACCCGCAGCTGCCGGTCGATCGAAGCCTCGACCGCTTTACGGAAATTCGACTCACTGGCCGCCCTGGGGTTTGAGCATCCGGCAAAAACGGCAAGGAAAAGCAAGAGAAGAGCGGTATGGAAAAGAGGGGGGACGGCTGCGGTGCGGCTCTGCATGGCGATCGGGTTCAGGTTGACGAAACGCGGGGTTCACGGGCCGGGGCCCGTACCACTTCGGCAAGAACCGTACCACGACGAACCGCCGCCTGATGGAGAGAATGCGGTGCCCGCGCCGGCATCACGGGTTGATACACCGGGGGTCATTATGACACAGCGCAGCCCCCGCTCCCTTTTCAGCGCGCCTCAAGCCGGCGCTGCAGCTGTTCGGCGGCCTTCCTGATGCCCTCGATAGCCTCCGGCGAGAGCCGCTGCGCTTCGATGCCGCGCAGATCGGCTTTGCGGTAGTGCGCCGGAAGGCGGAAAAGCGCGGGATCCGGCCGCATCCGTTCCAGCCCCACAAGATCGGTCACCACTCCGGAGGGGTGGTGGAGGATCCTGACCGGGAACCCCTCGAGACCGGCACTGCGGAGTTTCCGGGCAACGAGCAAGGCGGCTTCGCGGTTTGCGGCCTGCATGCGGGTCCAGGCCACAGAGTCCAGAAGGTCGCCGTTCAGCCAAAGCTCGACCGACTCCCCGCTCCCGTTTCCGGCAATACGCACGTGCGTCGCAGGGTAGCCGTTCACCACCTCCTCGCCGAGCCGCTCCACACCGGCCCCCGCGACCGGATCGACGGCATCGTCCGCCTGCGGCTCCGGCGCGTCGAAGAACGTATAGGTTCTTGCCGCATCGTTGAGCACATAGATGCGGCCGGGTTCCGAAGCCTGGAAGAGCACGGTTACCGGCACCCGGCCGGAAAGCCCGGCGAGGCTGGCGGTACTTTCGGTGCGGATACCGCCCTCTCCGACGATGATCTTCGTCGTCGTGGCACCCGTGCCGGGGATCACGGTCTTCATGCTCAACACGCCTTCGAAGGGATTTGCCGGATCGGCGGTGCCGACCCTCTCCGAGGCGCCCTGGCCCTTGCAGGCCACAAACAGCATGATGGAAAAAAGGAAGAATGCGAACAGACGTACGGTGTGTTTCATGGCGGTGTGCATTGGTGGTTCCCGAACAGCATCGCAGTGCGCTCATGGAGGAAAGCACCCCGGCGGCCTCATCGTTTGAAATGTACGCAAATCCGCACCAAAGGCGTAGCAGGAAACCGCCCTTCAGCTATGCTGCTTTCGGATGCCGAGCTTGTCGATGCGGCTGTAGAGGGTTTTCGGATGCATCCCGAGCCGCTCGGCCGCACCGCCCTTGCCGCTGACGCGCCCGCCCGCACTCCTGAGAACGTCGAGGATGAGCCGGCGCTCCATCCGCCGCACCTCATCCTCGAACGCCTCCATGGTCTGCTGCTCCCGGGGAACATCGATGCCGGAAGCGGCCAAATGGGTGAGCACGGCGGAGAAATCCAGGAAACTGCCCTCGGAGACGATGACCGACTGCTCGACGACATGGGCGAGTTCGCGGACGTTGCCCTTCCAGGGGCGCAGGGCGAGTTCCTGCATGTCGACCTCGCGGATGGCACGCTCGGGCCTGCCGAACTCGCGCGCGAACTTCCGGGCGAAGTGCACGGCAAGCATCGGAATGTCGCCGTGGCGCTCGCGCAGCGGCGGAATGGCGATCGGGAACGCGTTCAGGCGGAAGTAAAGGTCTTCGCGGAACCTCCCCTCCCGGACCTCCCGCCGCAGGTCGCGGTTGGTGGCCGCGATGACGCGCACGTCGACCGGAATGACGCGCCCTCCGCCGACGCGCTCGAGCTCCCGCTCCTGGAGTACGCGCAGCATCTTGGCCTGCATCTCGGGGGGCAGTTCGCCGACCTCGTCGAGGAAGATGGTGCCGCCGTCGGCGAGCTCGAACTTGCCGATGCGCCGGGCACCGGCCCCCGTAAAGCTGCCTTTTTCATGGCCGAAGAGCTCGCTCTCGATGAGGGTTGCAGGAAGGGCTGCGCAGTTGACCTTGACGAGCACGCTGCGGCGCCGGGGAGAAAGGTTGTGGATGGCGCGGGCGAAAAGCTCCTTGCCGGTACCGGTCTCCCCTTCGATGAGGACGGTCGCGTCGGTCGGCGCCACCTGGCTCACCCGGCGCTGCACGGCAGAAAGGGCCGCGCTCTGGCCGATGATCTCCTCGAAGTTGTGCGCGGCGCTGATCTCCTCGACCAGATAGGTGCGCTCCCCCTCCAGCTTCCGGCGGAGCTTGTCGATCTCCTCGAAGGCGAGCCAGTTCTGCAGGGCGAGCGAGAGCTGGGGAAGGATGAGTCCGACGGTCGCAAGATCCTCCTCGCCGAAAGGGCTCTCGCTGCCCGAGATGATGACCCCCGCGCGGCTTCCCGGCAGATCCCAGAGCTGCGCGCTCATGATGGTGCCGATCCGGTACCTGTCACGAACCTCGGCAACCAGCGAGTACTCTTCGGCCAGGCGGCTGAAAGCTTCGCCTGAAAAGACTCCCGGCCGGGCGATGAGCTCGAGGCTTTCGCGAACCGCGACCTCCGGCTCGACGGCTTCGAGGCGCTCCTCGACCGAAACCGGCACGAACCGGTGGTGCTCGTCCTGCATGAAGTTGTCGAACAGGCGGGGCCTGCCGTCGTCGCCGAACACCCTGATGCCGAGGAAGGTGGAGGGAACCAGCTTGTTGATCTGCTCGCAGACGGCCAGGAGCATCTTGCGCCGGTCGCGGATGGTCATGAGCGCATTGTTGACCGCCAGCTGCATGGCCGTCTGGGCCTCGCTCTGGCGCAGCTCCTCATAAGCCATGGCGTTGCTGACCGCCATGGCGATGGGCGAGGAGACCCCCTCGAGCAGCTCCCGGTCGGCCCGGCTCCAGACGCTCTCCTCGCGGGAGACGAAGTTGAGGAACCCGATGACCCGCCCCCCGCTGCGCAGCGGAGAGAGCACAATCTGGCGCATGCCGAGGCCGTAGAGGATCTTCAGGACCGGGAACGCCTCATCCCCATGCTCCCGCAGCTCGGCCTCGATATTGAACGAGGTGACGGCAGGATCGGCAAGGAACGGTTCGAACCAGGATCCGGCGATGAGGCGCTTTTCGCGCGTCAACCCCCGGGGGAGCTCGAAACGAAGCATCTCGAAAAAGACGCTCACATGGCGCCGGTCCCGGTCGAGGGTGACGATGACGGCCGAATCGAACTCGAAGATGAGCCGGAGCTTGTCGGCAAGGGCGTGGAAGAGCTCGCGGGGATCGCGGAGCGTGCCCACGGCGTCGCTGATGTACTGCATCAGCCGGATGGATTCCAGGCGTGTATCGGAGGTCATGAGCCGGAGGATATGCCGTCATTCCTGCA
The DNA here is from genome assembly GCF_004332115.1 of Chlorobium sp. N1. GTDB lineage: Bacteria > Bacteroidota > Chlorobiia > Chlorobiales > Chlorobiaceae > Chlorobium. The sequence continues at coordinate 349,439 of NZ_SJPA01000002.1, read as the reverse complement.
ATTTCGGAACACTCTTTTCAGAATATTCTGAATTTTCAGGAAAAACCAAAACCAGGAGTAAAAACATCCGAAAATAACCACATGTTTATCAGTACGTTACGGCGAAAGACGGACATCCCCTCGACTGGCACAGGAATTGCAATACCCACTATACACTGCAACTTCACCACCAATGCCGCCGATCATGAACAGGACCCTCGCCGCAGCGATGCTCATCACCCTGGCCGCCACTACGGCCGACTGGCCGCTCAACAGGAACGCCGAAGCCAGGGAGCTCACCCTCCGCGAGGCGGTCGGCAGCATGAAAGAGAACAGCCCGGCCCTGCGAAGCGCAAGGGAGATGGTGAAATCCTCCGACGCGGCGGTCCAGGCCAGAAGAAGCGGCTGGCTGCCCCGGATCGAAGGCACGGCGACCTACGCCTACCGCGACCGGGTCAACCAGATCCAGGCCCAGCAGTTCATGCCGAACGACAGCTACGACGCCAGACTGTCTGCATCAATGATGCTCTTCGACTTCGGCCGAACCGCCAAAAGCGTGAAGATGGCCCTGGCGGGACGAAGCGCGGCCGGCTACCGAGAAGCGCTTGCCGAGCGCGACCTCTCCTGGGCGACCATCCAGATCTTCTACGACATGCTCTTCCTCCGCGAAGCCGTCAAGGTGCAGGAGAAGGAGATCGCCGCGCTGGAAAAGAACCTCGACGTCACCCGGAAACGCTACGATGAAGGGGTGGCGACCCGCTTCGACCTGCTCACGACCGAGGTGCGCCTCGCTTCGGCCCGGAACCGCAGGCTCGACCTCGAGACCGAACTCAGAAACCAGGAGGTCTCGCTCCGCCGCCTCTGCGCCGTGCCGGACGACGAGCCGCTGGAGCTGAACGGCTCGTTCGCCCTCGACGAAAAAGGGAACCGGGCTGCAACCGCCGAGGAGCAGGCGCTCGGGAACCGGCTCGAAGTGAAGCTCGCGGCCGAAAAGACCCGCGCCGCAAAAGCGGAGAAATCGCTCGCCGGGCGCGAGGGGATGCCGAAAATCACCGGCACCCTCTCCTGGGGCACGAGCAACGGCTGGCTCCCGGATTCCGACCCCGACCTCGGCACCATGCGAGAGAGCACTTCCGCCGGCGTGCGGCTCGAGGTGCCGATCTTCACCGGCTTTGCGACGGCCGCCGCACGGCGCGGGGCGCTCGCCCGCGAGCGTGCCGCCGAACAGGAACGGATCGATGCGGAGCAGCAGGTCCGCGCGGAGGTGCGCCAGAGCCTGAACTCGCTGAAAACCAGCCGCGAAATGATCGCCACCACCACCCTGCAGGTGGAGCAGGCCCGGCTCGCGGCCGAAAACGCCCGGATCCGCCACCTGAACGGGCTGGCCACCACGCTCGACTTGCTCGACACGGAAGCCTCGCTTGCCGAGGCCGAACTCGGCAACCTCCGGGCGCGCTACGCCTTCGTCATGAACACCTACGCATGCAGGAAAGCCGCCGGAGAGCCGCTCCTGCAGGAACCCTCAACGGAGCCCGAACGACCATGACCCGACACCACAGCACCGTTCTCTGCCCGGTGGACTTTTCCGCCGATTCGGACCACACCCTGCAGTATCTTGCCGGAGTGCATCCCGAGCAGGGGAGCCTCATCGTCCTGCACGTGGCCGAGGACAACGGCACCGACCGCCAGGCGCTCCTCAGGAAGCACCTGACGAAGTTCTCCGCATACTCCGAACTCCTCGCCGGCTCGGGCTGGGACGTGCGCTTCTCCATCGAGTACGGCGCGCCAGCCAAAGCGATCGTCATGGCGGCCGAGAGGCACCGGGCAAGCCTCATCGTGATGGGCTCGCACGGCAGGAACCGCATGCCGCGCCTCCTCGTCGGCAGCACGGCCGAGGCGGTCCTCCGCCAGGCCACCTGCCCCGTCTCCATCCTGCGCATGGCCGAGGGGACGACTGAAAACCTGATGGACAGAGAGAAGGAAGATGCTTTCCCGCAAACCGCCAACGCCTGAAGCCCGTATGGACACAGAAGAGAAGCAGAACACCGCAGAAAGGAAACCCGCGGCAGGCCCGCTGAAAATGGCCGTCCTCGGGGTGCTCGCCGCCCTGGGACTCGCCTGGGGAGGGCAGCACCTCGTCCACTCCCTCCACTACGAAAAGACCGACAACGCCCAGATCGAAGGGGACGTCTATACGGTGATCTCCCGGGTGCCGGGGAAGGTGCAGGAGGTTACGGCAGAGGACAACCGGCTCGTCAGAAAGGGCGAGCGGCTGATCAGGCTCGACTCCCTCGACTTCGTCGTCCGCCGAAACGAAGCGAAAGCCGCCCTCGAAAACGCCGAAGCGGCTGCCGCGGCAGCCAAAGCCTCGATCAGGGCGGCTTCGGCGGACGAGGAGAAACTCCGGGCCGACCTCCGGCGAAGCCGCAACCTCCACAGCCGGGACGTAATTTCGAAAGCCGAGCTGGACGCCGTGAGCGCCGGCGCGGAGGCTGCATCGGCAGGACATGCCGCCGCCATCAGCCGGTACAGGGCCGCCCGGGCGCAGGTCGAGCTCCAGAGAGCCGCACTCGAAAGCGCCCGTCTCCAGCTCTCCTACACCTCGATCAACGCCCCCGCCGAAGGCTACATCTCGAGGAAGAACGTACAGCCGGGCCAGTTCGTGCAGCCCGGTCAGCAGCTCATCGCCCTCATCGGCAGCGGGAAGCTGTGGGTGGTGGCCAACTTCAAGGAGACGCAGATGGAGAAGATGCGCCCCGGCCAGAAAGCCACGATCCGTATCGACGCCTTCCCGGGCGAGGAGCTCGAGGGAACGGTCGAATCGATCTCGGCAGGCACCGGCTCGAAATTCTCCCTGCTGCCGCCCGACAACGCGAGCGGCAACTTCGTGAAAGTGGCCCAGCGCGTCCCGGTGAAAATCGTCTTCGACCGGAAGCCGGAACTGCCCCTTTCGGCCGGCATGAACGTGGTGGTCGACGTACGGGTGGATTAGGGAGGGCACCAGCATGAGCCGAGCAGCAACCCCGTCAATCCCGGAGAGTACCGGAGAACATGTCTACGAGACCGGCGCACGCCGCACCATCATCACCCTGACGGTGATCGTGGCGGCGATGCTCGAGCTGATCGACACCACGATCGTCAACGTCGCCATCAACCACATCAGCGGCAATCTCGGAGCAAGCATCGAGGACGTCTCCTGGGTGGTGACGAGCTACGCCATCGCCAACGTCATCGTCATCCCGCTCTCGGGATTCCTCGGCAACCTGCTCGGCCGGCGCACCTACTTCATCGGCTCGATCCTGCTCTTCACCACGGCATCGCTGCTCTGCGGACTCTCCGAGAACATCTGGACGCTGGTCTTCTTCCGTTTCCTGCAGGGCATCGGCGGCGGGGCCCTGCTGCCGACCTCCCAGGCCATCCTCTACGAAACCTTCCGCCCCGAAGAGCGGGGGGCTGCGACCGGCATCTTCTCCATGGGCCTCGTGCTCGGCCCCACCATCGGCCCGCTTCTCGGCGGCTACCTCGTCGATTACTTCAGCTGGGAGTGGTGCTTCTTCGTGAACATCCCGATCGGCCTCCTGGCCGCATGGTCCGCCTTCACCTTCATCCGCGAACCGCAGGTGCGACACAGGGTGCGGAAGATCGACTGGGCCGGCATCGGGCTCCTTGCCGCCGGCATCGGCTCGCTGCAGTTCATCCTCGAACGCGGCGAGTCGAAGGACTGGTTCGACACCCACTCCATCACCTGGTTCACCATCGTCGCCGTGGTCTCGCTGCTCGCCTTCGTCTGGTGGGAGCTGCGTACCGAGCACCCGGCCGTCGACCTCAGCGTGCTCTCGCGCAGCAAGAACCTGGCCATCGCCGCCGTGCTCACCTTCATCGTCGGCTACGGACTCTACGGCTCCCTCTTCGTCTTCCCGGTCTTCGTGCAGCGCCTGCTGGGCTTCACGGCGGTGCTGACGGGACTCGTGCTTTTCCCGAGCGCCATGCTGACGGGCATCATCTCCCTTCCGCTCGGCATCTCGCTCCAGAAGGGAGTCTCGCCGAAACTCCTCATGAGCTTCGGCATGTTCACCTTCATGATCTTCTGCTGGGAGCTGGGCCAGGCGACCATGCAGTCGGGAGCCGCGGATTTCTTCTGGGTGCTGCTCCTGCGCGGCCTCTCGCTCGGCTTCATCTTCATCCCGGTCACCATGCTGGCCGTAACGGGCCTGCACGGCCGCGACATCGGACAGGCGACCGGACTGAACAACATGGTCCGCCAGCTCGGCGGCTCGTTCGGCATCGCCATCACCAACACCTACGTGGCCAAGCGGTTCGCCGCACACCGCGCCGAGCTCGTCAGCAGCATCTCGCCCTTCGACCCGGCGGCCGTCGAACGGCTCGAAGCCATCCGCCAGTCGGCCGGCGCAAGGGCCGCGCTCTCCCCGGTCGAGGCCGACCAGCTCGCCCACCGGGCGCTCGACGCCACGGTGATGGCCCAGAGCTACCACCTCGCCTACATGGACGCCTTCATGCTGATCGCCGCCCTTTTTCTCTGCTGCCTTCCGCTCCTCTTCTTCATCAGGGAAGAAAAAGGCGGCGGGAAGAACGCCGCAGGGGCGCACTGAAGGGGTCGACGAACTGTTCACCTGCGGAGCATGCCCCTGAAGCGGCTCTGCCCCCCGGAATCATCCTTCCCCCTCCACCTCCGCCCTGTAACGGCGGTAGTCGCTGCGCACGCGACGGCTGTAGAAGATGATGGCGACGGCGGCCGCGAGCGTCACCGTGCACCCGAAGCGGATGGCCGGCCCGGTCCCGAACTGCTCGGAGAGCCACCCCACCTCGAGATTGCCGATCGGCATGAACCCCATGAACACCATCATATAGAGGCTCATCACCCTGCCGCGGTACCGGTCGTCGACGCTTCCCTGGATGGTCGCGCTCATCGTCGACACGGCGGCGACGAGCCCGAGCCCGCAGAGGAAGAGGAAAAAAAACGCGAGAGGGAGAAAGAGCGTATAGGTGAACCCCATCAGCGAGAGAGCGAAAAGGATGGTGCCGCCGGCGATGAAGACGAGCCGGTCGACCCTTCCCGAGTATATGGAAACAAGCACGGTGCCGATGACGGAGCCGATGCCCGAGACGCCGTACAGCCAGCCGAGCCCGGTGGCGTCCATCTGGAACGAACGCTTGGCCACGACCGGCAGCATGGTGACATAGGACCACGCGAAAATTGAAATGACGGCGATGAAGACGACGATGGTGCGGATGAGCGGGTGCCGCCAGGAGTAAGAGAGCCCGTCGAGGATGGCCCGGACGGGATGGACGTTCTCCGTCCGGGGGCTTCTGGTTCCAGTCCTGATGAGCAGGAGCGAGAGCAGGACGGCAAAGAAGCTGAACCCGTTGACGATGAAGGCCGTGCCGGTGCCGGCCACGGCGATGAGCACGCCGGCGATGGCCGGCCCGATGACGCGCGAACCATTATAGATCGCAGAGTTCAGGGCGATGGCCGAGGAAAGATGCTCCCGTTCGACCATTTCGCTGAGAAAGGCCTGCAGGGCGGGCACGTTGATGGCGTTGACGCAGCCGAGAAGGAAGGAGAGGACGAGGATGATCGGCATCGTGACCGTTCCGGCAAGGGCGAAGATACCGAGAATGAAGGCCAGCACCATGGCCGACGACTGGGTCCAGAAAAGGATGACGCGCCGCGGATGGCGGTCGACGAGGACCCCGCCGTAGAGCGAGAGGAAGAGGGTCGGGAGGGTTGAAGCGGCGGCGGCCAGGCCGACGTCGAAAGCCGAGCCGGTGAGCTCGAGCACGAGCCACCCCTGGGCGACCATCTGGATCCAGGTGCCGACCATGGAGACCACCTGGCCGGGGAAGTAGCGGCGGAAGTTCACACTCCGGAATGCCGGAAAGGCCGAGAGGAGTGACTCCTTGAGAGGGTGGGCCCGGGAAGCGCTAGTCTCCCGCATAGTCGCCCTCTGCCGAGGCATCGTCGGGATCCGGGGCTTCGTGGACGCGGTAGTCATGATCGATGGTCAGGTCGGCGCGGTAGCGGAAGGCCAGCACGTCCTCATGCTCTTTTTCAAGAACCCTGAGCCGGTACTCGTCGTTGCTCTCCTTGCCGCGCAAATCCTGGTTCCTTCGGGTCTCGCGCCAGGTCAGGTCGATATAGACGCAGAGGTCGGCATCCTTGATGCCGAGAGCGTACAGGCCGTCGACGACGAGCACGTCGACCTTCGCGTAGTCCGTGATGAGCCGGTCGAGCTGGCCGCTGACGATGTCGATGCACGGCATGAGCGAGTGGCGCCCGGCCCGGAAGTCGGCGATGTTGCTTTTCAGGAGATCCCAGTCGTACTCCCCCACCCCGACGTGCTCGAAGTTGTCGGCGATGCGCGCGGCGAGCCGCTCCGAGGGAGAGACGCGGTAGTAGTTGTCGGTATGGAGGATCTTGGGCTGCGCGCCGGCCCGGCGCAGCGCCATGGCCAGCGAGTGCGAGAGCTCGGACTTGCCGCTGCCGGACTCCCCGGAGATGGCCACGATGTACTTGTGTCCGGGATGTTCGTGGCGGAGCTTCTGCATGTCGGAGAGCACCCGGTCGGCGATGAGTGCGGCGGCCGCGATATGTTGCTCGCGTATGAGGAGGACATCACCCAGCATAGAGAGGAGAGTTTGTCTTCGCAGGCGGCCCGCACGGAAAGGAGGCCCGACGCGAATGGATTGGAACGGGCGCTAAGGCCCCTCGGCTGACAGGATGAATATACGCGTTTTGGCCGGAAAACGCATAGACCCCGAACCTTACTCCAGACTCTCCCCCTCGGCCCGCTCCCGCCTCTCGGCCGTGCGGGCTTCAGGCGCGGATGCGCCCGGCTCCCGGGAACGGCAGTGCTCGGCCTCGCAGGAGTCCGGCCCCAGGCCGGATCCTTCCGTCCGCCGCTCATCGCAGGACGCGTCGCCCTCCCTGCGGCGGCATCGGTGGAAAAGTGCTGAAGCGTGAGCTGCTGCCATGGCGATGGTCTCTTTTTCGGTTGCGTTATTCAGCGTTTTCCGCCGAAGATCCGGGCGAACTCGGCTTCGGTCCCGCTGTCGGCCCCTGTCACCGTGATCCGGTCTGGAACCGAACGGTAGAGGGCGCTGAAGTTCTTCACGCACGAAGGGGAGGAGAACCAGATCTCGTCGATGAAGTCAAGATCGACCGTCTCCTCCTGCTCGTGCTTGCCGTGCAGGTAGACGGAGAGCGGCGTAACCGTGCTGCCTTCCTCCTCGAGCGCGTTGACGAGGTAGCTGTCGACGAGGTTCGAGCCGGGAAGGAGCACCTTCTGCCGGCTCACGCCGCCCTCCCTGAGCAGGCCGCCGATGGCCGAGGGGCTCTCGGGCTCGAGCGCCAGGTCGCTGAGAATGCCGAACTTCTGCAGCTCGGTTGCCGCCGGGCGGCCGATGGTACAGATACGCGCCCCCGAGAGGTGGCGCACGTCGCGGCCGAACTCCATCAGGTAACCGAAGAAGTACTTGACGGCGAAGCGGTTCGGGAAGACGATGACGGGCCACTCCCCCACGCCCTCGATGCAGCGCTCGATCTCGGCGCGCTCGGCCGCCTCCTCCCTCCTGCAGGGAAAGTTGACCACCACGTAGTCGCGCTCGCTGAACTGCTTCGGCTCGCCGCCGACCACGAGCACCTTTTTCTTCCGGGAGAACCAGTTCTTCTCGATGAAATGGTTGATGTTCTCGCCGATGATGAGCAGGGCCGGAGAGTACGCCACGCGGTCGCGGCGCAGGAACTCGCCGATGGTACCGGTGAAGACCTGCTGGTTGTATCGGGTGGCGTTCTGGACGATGGCGACCTTCGTCGACTCCTTCCGCCCTTTCTTCAGGACCGCCTCGAGCACCTCGTGGACCGACGAGGCCACCATGTAGTAGACCAGCGTATCGGCGTCGGGGGCCTGGATCTTGTTGACCGGGTGGCCGGTGCAGAAGGCGACCGACGAGGAGACCTTGCGCATGGTGAGCGGGATCTCGCTGTAGGAGCTCGCACCGTGTGCGGCCGTGATGCCGGGAATGATCTCGTAGTCGATGCGGTGGCTGCGCAGGACGTCGATCTCCTCACCCCCGCGCCCGAACACGAACGGGTCGCCGCCCTTCAGTCGCGCGACAATCTTGCCGCGAAGCGCGTGGCGCACGATCTCCTCGTTGATGGCGTCCTGTTCGAAGTGGTGGCTGTCCTTGCGCTTGCCGGTATAGATCTTCAGCCCTTCGAACCGGTCGACGAGGGCGCTGGTGACCAGGTCATCGTAAAGGATCACGTCCGAGGCGCGGAGGGCACGCTCGGCCTTCAGGGTGAGCAGGTCGGGATCGCCGGGACCGGCGCCGATGATGTAAACGTAGCCTTTCGGGCGCTGCTGGTTCTTTTTCATGACTGTTGGTACTTCAGGTGTTGCTGGTGGAGGAGCGCTCTCTTTCGAGCAGGAACTCCCTGATGGCATTGCGCCACTCGACCGAGCGGCGGGCGTTGCGGCCGTCGGAGGAGACGGCGACCGTCATGGCGTCGTGGCGGAAGAGCGCGGGCGAGATGAAGGAGGAATCCTCCCGGTTGTCGACGATGTTGCAGAGCACCCCCCGCGCTTCCGCGTCGGCGAGCACCCGCCGGTTGAGCTCCCCGTCCTCCGAGCAGGCATAGACGAGGAAGAACCCCTCCAGGTCGGAGGGCTCGTAGGCTTTCAGGAGCAGGCGGGCGCCGCTCCGGCGGACCTCGTCGTCCACCCCGGGCGCAAGCACGGTGACGTCGGCGTCGAACCGGAGCACCGCCTGCAGCTTGTGCATGGCAAGCGCCCCGCCCCCGACGAAAAGAATCGGGCGTCCGTCGATACGCACACACAGCGGCAGGAAGGTACTCACGCCATCCCCCTTTCACGGCGGACCGAGAGGGTGACCTTGAGGAGTGCGGTAAGCAGCAGCGCCCCGCCGGCCCAGATGCCGATGGTGACGAGCATGTCGGGCAGGGCCGGCGCATAGACCTCTCCGCCGCCCGGCGTGGCCTGCCCGGCCAGGATCAGCCCCGGACCCCGGTCGAACCATGCCGACACGGCGATGAGGAGCCCGGCAAGGGCCGGGAGCAGATTCCCCCTGCGGACGGCCGGCAGGAAGAGGAGCAGGACCGAAACCGCCCCGCTGGCGAGCAGCACGGAGGGAAGCCCGGCGAAGGGAACGTAGGCCACAGGCAGGGCCTCCCGGGCCATGTCGCTGTAGAGCAGCCGCAGGGCGTAGGTTTCGGAGGGCAGGTTGCCGAGGAAAGCGGTGCCGGCGTCGAGCCCGACGAAGCAGAGCGAAGCCAGGCCGGCCATGGCCGTATAGCCCGAGAGACGGCCCGCGAGCTCACGGCCCTCTTCGGCCCCGGCGGAGCGGCGCATGGCGACCACCATAACGAGCAGGAGCCCCATGCCGGCGGCAAGGCCGGAGACGAGGATGCGCGGAGCCAGCATGGCGCTCGTCCAGAGCCCGTGGGTCGGCATGACGGCAAGCATGAAGGCCGCGATGACCGGCAGGGCGAGGCCCACCGGAACAGCGACGACGACCAGCGCCCGGAGCCAGCGAGGAGGCGTGGTGCCCTTGCGGCGGGCACCGAGCAGCGACCATCCGGCGCCGAGCGACAGCAGCAGGTAGAGCAGAAGGGCCGGAGCGTACCACGAGACCGGTGCGGAGGGCGAGAGGTTCACGAACAGCGTCGGGATGCGCGAGGGCATGCCGAAGCCGGCGGCGAGGAAGAGAAGGCTCATCGCCGAAGCCACGGCGGCAAGGAAGGCCGAGAGCGGTGCGGCGGCCGAAAGCCCGGTCTGCTTCATGAGCCGCTCGGGCACCAGGATGAAGAGCGCCGAAGCGGCAAGCCCCGCAAGGAACGGCAGCTGCGCGTTGTAGATGCCCCAGACCGCGCCGACGCCCATGCCGGTCGAGGCGAGCCCCTCCGCACCCTGCACCCGGTAGCCGTGGACACCGGCTCCGGCGAGGAGGACGAGAACGGCGACCCAGATCCAGTAGGCGCGATTTCCCTTGAGTGCTTTTTCGAACATGGCTGATTCCCTTCGTTGCTCTCTAAATGTTCCTTAAATGATGTAGTAGACCTTCGGCTCGGTACCGAGCTCGGGCTTGCGCCGCATGCTGTCGCTGGAGGCCAGCAGCCTGCGGACGGCCGAATCCGGGTCGTTGAGGTCGCCGAACGTCATTGCGCCTTCCGGGCACCGGCTCGAGCACGAGGGCTGGAGGCCGCGCTTGAGGCGGTCGCTGCAGAAGTTGCACTTCTCGACGACACCCTGCTGGCGGGTCGGGTAGTCCGGGGTCGGCTCCGTGATGGCCGGACGCGGGTCGCTCCAGTTGAAGCTGACCTCGCCGTACGGGCAGCCGAGCATGCAGGAGCGGCAGCCGATGCAGCGGTGGTAGTCGACGGCGACGATGCCGTCCCGGCGCCTGAAGATCGAGTCGGTCGGGCACGAGCGCACGCACGAGGGCTCCTCGCAGTGGTTGCAGAGCGCGGGAAGGAGCTTCTGCGTCGCACAGGCCGAACCGAGCAGCGCGCGGCCCTCCTCGCGGTGGATCCACTCCACCCGACGGCGGGGGTCGCTGAAGGTGGGCACGTTGTGGCTTAGGCGGCAGGCATCGACGCAGGCACTGCAGCCCTCCCGGCAGCGGCGCGTGTCGATGACCATCCCCCAGCGGGTCCCCGGCCGCTTCGGAGCAGCCGCCCATGCGGAGGCCGCAACGCGCTCGAAGAGCGGGCTGGAGGCGATGGCGGCCGCTCCGAAACCGGCCATGAGGCCGAGGCCGGCCTTCTTCATGAATGTCCTTCTCTCTTCGTTCATCACGGTAGGTCTTGTGGCGAGATGTGGCAGTTCCAGCAGTTCGGCTTCACGTTGGCGTAGGTATGGCAGCTGAAGCAGAACTGGCGGTTGTCGCTGTGGCAGCCGAGGCAGGTCGCCAGGTCCTTTTGGAACCGGCGGCCGTCGGGAGCCGTCATGACGGCGTCCGGCCCCTCGTGGGCGGCGTGTTCCTTCCAGTCGGCGAGCACCTGCATGTGGTGGCTGTGCATGTACTCCTTCGGGTAGATGCAGCCGGTCGTGTCCGGGGCTGCGGCCGACGCAGGGTCGCTCACGAGGCCGGTTTCGGCGCCGGTTGCCAGGTAGGCCGCGGCAAGGAGCATGAGGGCGGCTGCCGCTCCGATGAGGATCTTCTTACTCGGCATCGTCGCCCTCCTCCGTTCCCGCCATCGGGTTCTCCCTCAGGTCCTCGGTTCGTTTTTTCTCTCCCTGCATCACCAGCGCGTTGCCGACCAGCTCGTGCAGGCCGTAGACGGTGACGCCGGGGTTCCAGTAACGCATGAGCGAGGGCAGGGTCGCCCGGTCGATGGCACAGATCGTCACCAGCGAATTGACCCGGTGCGACTTGCGCACGCTGCGTACGGCGTTGGCGCGGGGGAACCCGCCGCGCATGCGCATCTCCATGAACTCCTCGGCGTTGATGCCGCTGCCCGAGCCGCAGCAGAAGGTGCGCTCGCGGATGGTGTCCTCCGGCATTTCGTTGAAAGAGTTGCAGACGCTGTTGAGGATATAGCGCGGCTCCTCGAACATGCCCATGCCGCGCGCCACGTTGCACGAGTCGTGGAAGGTGGTACGCAGGTGGTCGTTGCGGCGCGGATCCAGCTTCAGCTTGCCGTTATGGATGAGGTCGGCCGTGAACTCGGCGATGTGCACCATCTTCGTCGCCCGGGCGTTCGTGAACTTCGTGCCGGTCACCGGAGAGACCGGCTCTTCGAGGAAGTCCGCCGGGCCGTTCATCGTGTTCATGTACTGGTGCACGACCCGCCACATGTGGCCGCACTCCCCGCCGAGCATCCACTTCACCTTCAGCCGCTCGGCCTCGTGGTACATCTTGGCGTTGAGCTTCTTCATCATGTCGTTGGTGGTAAAGAGGCCGAAGTTGCCGCCTTCCGAGGCGTAGGTGCTGATCGTGTAGTCGAGGCCGATGTGCTCGAAGAGCAGCATGTAGCCCATCATGGTGTAGACGCCCGGGTCGCCGAAAACGTCGCCCGACGGGGTGATGAAGAGCACTTCGGCCCCCTTGCGGTTGAAGGTGGGGTTCACCTTCACGCCGGTGAGGTCCTCGATGTCGTCGACGAGCGACTCGATATTCTGCACGAACGTATGCGGCTCGATGCCGAGATGGTTGCCGGTGCGGTTGCAGTTGGCGACCGGGGCGAGGATCCAGTTGTTGTTGACGCCGATGAGGTTCAGCAGCTCGCGTGCCACCATGGTGATCTCGGCCGTGTCGATGCCGAGCGGGCAGAAGACCGAGCAGCGTCGGCACTCCGTGCACTGGTAGAAGTACATGTGCCACTCCTTGATGACCTCCTTCGTCAGCTTGCGCGAACCCGAGAACCCCTTGAGGATCTTCTCCACCATCGGGAAATCGTTGCGGTAGACCGAGCGGAGCAGCTCGGCGCGGATGACCGGCATGTTCTTCGGGTCGCCGGTGCCGAGGAAGAAGTGGCACTTGTCGGCGCAGGCGCCGCAGCGCACGCAGGCGTCGAGGTAGAGCTTCAGCGAGCGGAACTTCTTCAGCCGCTCTTTCAGCCCGTCGTGGATGGTCTTCTCCCACCCCTCCGGCAGCTGCCAGTCCTCATCGGGGGCCGCCCACTTGCGGGGGTTCGCAAAACCGATCTCCTTGAGCACTTCCGGCTTTGCGGAGTGGCACCAGTTCCCGTCGCGGAACTCGACCGGCATCTCCCACCACTCGCGGTCGGCGTAGTCGCCTTTCAGGGGGCTCGGCTTCTCCAGGAACTCGCGGGTGAGCTGGTTTTTCTTGGGTGCGTATTTTGACATGGTCAGTCCTTTTCGACCGGCAGGCCGGCTTTTTTCATCTTTTCCCGGTACTCGTCCTCGTACTCGGCATAGGTGCGGAACTTGATCGGCTTGTTCCACGGGTTCACATGACGCTTTTCACGGCTGTTGTTGGCCAGGTTGCGCGTCGGGCTGAGGAAGATCGCGCCGGCGTGCATCAGCTTGCTGAAGGGGAAGTAGACGGCAAGCACCGAGGCGAGGAACAGGTGGACGTAGAAGAACGGACCGATCTCGACGGGTGCCGCGAAGCTGAACGAGAGCAGGTTCATCATCTGCGCCTTCACCGCCATGACGTCGACCTTTTCGACGTATCGCATCGACATGCCGACGAGGGCGATGGCGCCGATGAGAAAGAGCGGGAAGAAGTCGGTCTGCAGCGAGATGATGCGGAGCTTCGCGTCGCGGAGCCTCCTGAAGACAAGAAAGGTGATGGCCGTGAGCACCAGGGCGTCGGTCATGTAGAACGCCGGCAGCGTCAGCTCGAAAAAGCGGTCGGTGCGCTCGACGAGCCGGATGAAGAGCGGCGGCTCCATGAAGAAGAAGCGGGCGTGGCGAAGGCCGATCACGAGCAGCGACCAGTGGAAGGCCAGCCCCCCCATCCAGAGCCACTTGCTCGAGGCATAGGCCAGCTGCGGTCCGGTGTGGAGCTCGGCTTTGGTGTTGCGGAAGAGCGAACGGAAGAAGAGGACCTCCGTCATGACACGCAGGGCCGCCTGCCACTTCGTGGCGGGGCTTTCGAGCTTCTGGTGGGCGATCCAGTCGAGAGACTTCTCCTGGCCGCAGGTGGTGGTGATGCAGAAGGGCACCGGCCGGCTCAGCCAGTCGTAGATCCTCCAGGAGAACCCGCCGATGAAGAGCAGGGCCGCAAGGTAGGGGATGACGACGCCGAAGATGTATGACATGCCGAAGTAGGCGACGCCGACGTATGGAATGCAGGAAAGGAGCGCAACCCAGATGAGGGGCAGGAACACTTTCTTCATGAGACGGCCCTCCTGAGCAGCATGTGCATCTGGCTGCGCGACTCCTCGACCTTCAGGCGGTAGATCCGCTCGCGGTTCTCCATGAAGCAGTCGAAGGCCTCGAGCGTCAGCCGCTCAAGATGGCGGCGCATGGCCTCGCGCTCCCCGCTGCCGGCGACGAAGCCGGCAAGGATGTCGCCGAGCGTCCCGAAGAGCGAGAGGGACTTCGAGGGCGGCATGGACTGCACGGCGAAGATGCGCGTCAGGCGCTCAAGGCCCTCGCGGCGTTCCTCGCCGTCCTCAGCGAAATGGTCGACGAGGGTCGCCATGGCATCGGCGAGCGCCTCGCCGGCCGGGCTCCCGGGCGTCATCCGCTCGGGAAACAGCCCCAGACCGGCCGCCATCCAGCGCTCGAGCACCGCGGAACGGTTGATGGAGGGCGCCTCTTTCCAGTTGTTCGTCATGATGCGTTCTGTTCGAATGAAGTGAGTTCAGAGCCAGCTGTTGACCCGGTGCGCTTCGACGAGGTCGACGAAGCCGTCGTAGCCGACCGGCTCCACCCCTCCGGTAAGGGAGGAGATGCCGCGGGCCTCGGCGTCCGGCTGGAGCACGTAGACCGGGTTGGTCTTGAGGAGCGCCTCGATCTCGGATGCGAACCGGTTGCCGGACTGGACGGCGTAGACGCCGTTCTCAATGAACAGCACCGGGTCGCCGGGCGCGGCGAAGCGCGCGCACTCCTGCATCGACGGGCTCTCGAAAGGGGATTTGTTGATGGTATGCAGCATGATGGCTGTAGGGTTCAAAGGTTGCATTGTGCAGGGCCGCCGAAGCGGACCTCAGTGGTGGATGACGACGTCCTGCTCGTTCATCCGCCGTCCGATCTCGGCCGAATCGAGCACCTCGACGTCGACGAGCAGGTCATCTTCGCTGAGGCCGCGCTCCTCGAGGGACCGGCGGTCGACGTAGAGCTTCTCGACGTCGTAGCCGTCGAGGGCCGTGAAGGTCTTTGCGAACCCCTTGATGGAGATGCCGGAGGTGTCCTGCCCCTTCTTGAGGGCATAGACGCCGTCACCGATGAAGACGACCGAGAGGTCCTGTTCGTAAGCGGCCATGATGAGGATCATCTCGAGCCCCTCGTAGGTGTAGATCGAACCGTGCGGAGCGCGGCGCATCACGTGCATGATCTTTTTGATGTTCTCTTCCATGTGGTTCAGTCTCCGAAGGTTAGCAGTCTGTCGTTGCGGATGGCGATGTCGGTAAGGGTGCCGAGCCCGGTGATGGAGCCGCCCTCGATCATCAGTTCGTCGGTAATGCCGCGGCGCTTCGAGGCCGCGATGCAGGCGAGCACTTCGAAGCCGTGCTCCCTGGCCAGGGCACTCCAGCGTTCTGCGACGTTGCGGTCGTCCTGCGGCGGGTCGCCGAGCCTGGTGGCGTTGATGACGCCGTCGTTGTACAGGAAGACGGCGTCGATGGTGTGGCCTTTCCGTATGGCCGCTTCAGCGAACTTGTATGCCGTGTCGGACGCCTGATGGTTGTAGGGCCCTTCCTTGAGCAGAATTCCTATTTTCACCGTATTCCTCTCTCTTGTTGAATGGTTGCGTGTTGATGGCCTCTGCCTTCAGCAGCATGCCGCGCCGGCAGTCATGCTTTCGTACAGCGGCCCCCAGGTCCGGGCCTGCTCTGCGAAGGGTGCCTCGATGTAGCGGCAGAAGTAGAGCGCGTCGAGCGCCGCGGGTTCGTCGCCCGCCTCGAGGGCCCGGATCGCCTTCCTGCCGGAGACGGCCGCGTCGTGGCCGGTCAGCTGCGCCTGCCGCCAGTAGTTGACCGCCTCGCGTCGGAACGAGGTGGGGCGCGGCAGGGCTTCGGCGGCCGTCAAGGAGGAAACCTCCTCCCCGCGAGGGCCGAAGGTGACCCTCCAGCCGTTTTCGGCCCACTTCTCCGAGGCCTCGACGGCGCTCTTCACCCTGGCTATGAGTTCTTCGTTCATGGTCTTGCTGTTGAGGGTTAGAGGCCGTCACCCATGCCCATCTGGATGTACCCCGAAGGGCAGACCAGCGAGCAGATGTGGCAGCCAACGCATTTGACATAATCGGTCTCCACCTTCTCCCCGGCAGGGTTGTCGCGGTGGCGGAGGACGGCCTCCTGCGGGCAGAACGAGACGCACTGCTTGCAGTCGAAGCAGAGCCCGCAGCTCATGCAGCGCTCCGACTCGGCCTTCACCTGTTCGGGAGTGAGCGCCTCGAGCAGCTCGTCATGGTTGCCCACGACGACCTCGGGATGGCGGTTCACCCGCTTCGCCGGCTCGGCCGGAAGGAAGTAGAGCAGGTCCTGCTTCTGGGCCTTGGTCACCTCGCGACGCACCGGCTCGGGGATCGGCTCGCCCTTCAGGAAGGCGTCGATCGAGGCGGCGGCCCGGCGGCCGTGGCCGACTGCGGTGGTGATGAGGTCCACCTTCAGGGCATCGCCCCCTCCGAACAGCTTCTCGCGCCCGGGGATGCGGAAGGTGCGGTCGACCTTCATCCAGGGACCGCTGCCGAGGGCATCCTCGAGCCCGCTGAAGTCGGTGCCCTGGCCGATGGCGGCGACCACCATGTCGGCCTCGACGTCGAAGGTCTCGCCGGTGCTCCTGTAGCGGAGGAACGGAATCGGGGAGTTCCACCCCTCTTCGCCCTTCTCTTTCTTCACCATCTTCGAGCAGCGGAGGCCGGTGACGCCGTCGCCATCCCGCAGCACCTCGACGGTGCCGCTCATGTAGTGCACCTTCGCGCCTTCGGCGACGGCGTCTTCGAATTCGTTCTCGAAGCAGGCCATCTCCTCGCGGGGAACGGCAGAGACCAGGATCGCTTCCGAACCGAGCCGGAGGGCGAGCCGGGCCACGTCCATGGCCACGTTGCCGTCGCCGATGACGACGACCTTCTTTCCTACCGGGACACTGTCGCCCATCACCTCGTAGCTGCGGAGGAAGTCGATGGCGTTGGTGGCCATCGGCGATCCCTCGAAGCCGGGAACGGGAAGCGATCGGCCCGCCTGGGCGCCGACGCCGAGGAAGACGGCGTCGTACTCGTTTTCGAGCTGGGCGAGCGTGATGTCGCGCCCGATCCTCGTGCCCATCCTCGTCTCGATGCCGAGGGCCGTGATGCGGCCGATCTCCTTCTCGAGGACCCTGCGGTCGACCCGGTAGCCCATGATGCCGTAGAGCACCATGCCGCCGAGCTTCTCGTTGGCGTCGAAGAGGGTCACGGCGTGGCCCTTCCGGCGCAGCTGGTAGGCGGCCGAAAGCCCTGCGGGGCCGCCGCCGACGACGGCGACGCGCTTGCCGCTGTCCGGCCCGGGGGCGGGCAGCGTGAGGTCGTGCTCGATGCCGTAGTTGCCGATGGCCTGCTCGACCGCGTTGATCGAGACGCTTCCGTCATGGTACTGGCGGTTGCAGCCACCCTGGCAGGGGTGTGGGCAGATCCTGCCCATGACCGCGGGGAAGGGATTGGTCTCGACCGCCTTCCGCCAGGCGTCCCCCATCGGATCGTCGGAGCGGTCCACCCCGTTGAGAAGCCGGTTGATGCCCCGGATGTCCTCGCCTGCAGGGCACTCGGCCGAGCAGGGCGGCATCTGGTGCACGTAGACCGGGCACTTGTGGCTGTGGTCCCCGAACGCGACAATCTTGTCCTCACCGGTCAGTTCGCCGTAGGGGGGGAACTTCCAGGTCGTCGCGAAGTCAAGTATTGGATTTGATTCTACCTGCATGAAAGTATCTCCTTTGGCTAAAAGCGGACATGGGCCGACTGGTTGAAGGTGGTTCTCGCGTGACGGTAGCTGTCGATCATGTCCTCATCGAAGGTGAGGCCCGTCTCTTCAAAGAACCGCTTCCAGCCGATGCGGTTGATCCATTCGCCGACACGTTCCCAGGGCCGTCCCCCTTCCTTGTAGGCGGTGAGGATCCTGCCGACGGCGTCGGTGACCTCGGGCCAGCGGGGCGGGTTGTTCGGGAGGTTGTGGGCGACGATGCTCATGGTCGAGGGTTTCGAACGGGCGTTGCTGTTCTTGCCGCCGACCCAGATGGCGAACTTCGAGTGCTCGGGATGGTTGATCTCCATGGCCGGACAGGCTCCGAAGCAGGCGCCGCAGCAGATGCACTTCTTCTCGTCGACCATCAGCGTGCGCTTGCCGTCGACGACGGTCGGCCGGATCGCGGCGACCGGGCAGCGGGCGACCGCCTTCGGCAGCTCGCAGATGGTCGAAAGATGCTCGTGGTTGATGCGGGGCGGGCGGGTGTGCTTGACGACGACGGCGATGTCGGCCTGGCCTCCGCAGTTGATCGAGCAGCAGGAGGTGGAGAGGCGCACCTTGTTGGGCATCTCCATGTGCTTGAACTCGTTGTAGAGGCTGTCCATCATCGACTTCACCACGCCGGATGCGTCGGTCGCCGGAATGTCGCAGTGCAGCCAGCCCTGGGTGTGCGATACCGAGGAGACGCAGTTGCCCGCGCCGCCGACCGGGAATCCCATCGCCTCCAGCTCCCTGATCATCGGCTCGACGTTCGACTCGTTCGGGGTCAGGAACTCGACATTGTTGCGCACAGTGAAGCGCAGGTGGCCGTCAGAGAAGCGGTCGGCGACCTCGCAGAGGCGCCGGACCATGTCGACGGTATCCTGGCGCGGCGTGCCGGCGCGGACCGTGTAGAGGGCGTCTCCGCTCTCGGCAACATGCTTGAGCACGCCGGGGCGGGGGATTTCATGGTACTTCCACTTGCCGTAGTTCTTTCTTACCACCGGGTGGAGCGCCTCCTTGTAGGTATGGGGGCCCGACTCCACGGTCTTCCAGGTTCTTTCAGGACTGGTCATGTTGGTTTCCGTTCTTGTTTTGCCTGTCGGCCGTCCCCCGCCCTCCGGGCACGCCCCCTCAGGGGGACGGGCCCGGGCCGGAAAGATGCGGCCGCCTCTTGGTTGTTGGCTTGTCTCTGTCTTTAGGGAACCCTCTTCAGTATTTGGCCTTGAAGTAGGGGTTGTCGCGGGGACGGGCGACCTGGTTGATATCGACGTCGATGCCGACACCCTCGAGGAACTGCTTCAGCCCGACGCGCTCGATGCTCTCGCCGATGCGCTCGTGGTCGAGGCCGTTGTCGTCCCACCAGTCGATGATCTCCTCGACCAGCTCCAGGAAGGCCTCGCGGTCCTCGTCCGTCTCCATCTTCATGAAGGGGATGATGAGCGAACCCATGTTGACGCCGACCTTGAGGGTGTTCTTGCCGCCCATGAGCAGCGAGATGCCCCGCTCCTTTCCGGGTGAGAGCGCCTTCGGCATGACGTTCAGGCAGTGCATGCAGCGCACGCAGTCGCGGGTATCGATCTTCATGCCGCCCTCTTCGAGCGAGATGGCCCGGGTCGGACAGAGGTTGATGACCTGGTTGACGAGGGCGTCGACGCCGTTCTTGTCGATCCACTCCTTCACGGCCGGCTCGTCCACCTGGATGGCATCCTTCCACGTGCCGATGACGGCAAGATCTGAACGCATGATGGCGTTGGTGCAGTCGTTCGGGCATGCCGAAAACTTGAACTTGATCTTGTAGTTCCATTCCGGGCGGTGGGTCTGGCCGACGAAGTGCTTCAGCGCCTGCAGGTGCAGCTCGAGGTTGTCGTAGCAGGCCTGCTCGCAGCGCGCGGGACCCGCGCAGGAAACCGCGGTACGCATGCCGGCACCGGCACCTCCGAGGTCCCAGCCCTTTTCGTTGAGCTTGTCGAAGCACTCCTGCACCTTGTCCTGCTCGATGCCCTGGAGCATGATGTCGCCGGTCTGGCCGTGCAGGGTGATGATGCCGCTGCCGTACTCCTCCCAGATGTCGCAGAGCTCACGGAGCATCTCCGTGCTGTAGTGGAGGCCCGGAGCAGGCTGGATGCGCATGGTGTGGAACTCAGACGCCTCGGGGATCTTGTCCTTGATCATCGAGTAGCGGGTGATGACGCCGGCGCCGTAGCCGTCGACCGTCACCAGACCGCCCTTCCAGTACCCCATCTTGGTATTGTATGAATACTCGAGCTGGTCCATGACGCCGCGGAGCATCGGCTTCTTGGTCCGCTCGGCCAGCTCCTTGAAGCCGCCGACGAAGCTCGGCCACGGGCCGCTTTCGAGCTCGTCGAGCATCGGCGTCGGGTTCAGGAACTTCTCGGAGCACCCGCCGTGGTTGCCGCACTGATGTGATCCGCAGGAGGCTCCGCCTTTCGCTTCTCCCATTCTCTCTTCTCCTTTCATTGTATGCAGTAGGTTGAGGCCGATGGCCGGTTTTCCTTTTGTTTAGACGCAGCCGGTCGGCTTCGGAAGGCCGGCGATCTTGCAGGCCTGGAGAGCGGGGCCCTTCGGGAACATCCCGTAGAGGAACTCGCTTGCTTCCTTCTTGTCCATCCCCTGCTCGGTCGCAACGGCCTTGGTGAGGACCTTGACGGCCGGGGCGATCTGGTACTCGTCGTAGTAGTTCCTGAGGAACTTCACGAGCGCCCAGTGGTTCTCTCCCATCTCGATCTCCTCGCCCTCGGCAAGCTTGGCGGCGATATCCTCGTTCCAGTCCTCAAGATTGACGAGGTAGCCGTTCTCATCGGTCTCCACGGTGACGCCATTGACAGTGATACCCATGTTGATCTCCTTGTTTCGTGTTTGATTGAAAAGAATGAACTGAGTCTTGCTCTCATTAATATAACCATATAGTTATATAATTAAGCAGAGGGATTTAATTTTCCAAATCCGGCCGGCATTTTTTTCTGCCCGCCCTACTTAACTGAAGACAAATATAACTATTCAGTAATATAGTTAACAAAAGAGGCGGTGATTTACAAGCGTCCCCGCGCTTTTTTTGTCCCTAAGGCGAATTTTATGCTTCGTGAACACGGCCGGCATACGGCCGCAAGAGGTGATCAGGCGGAGGATGAAGCTGCAGAGGCGGCGCGGGAGCGCTCGATGGCGGCGAGGGAGACGAAGGTTTCGGCCCATCCGGGGGTGGCCCCGGCATGGATATGGGCGTAGGAGGCGAAGAGGTTGCCCATGAGGAGGCCGTCGTAGTCGCCGCTCGTGCCGGTGCCGCGGAGCACGTCGAACTGCCAGCGGGGCCGGCCCTCGATCGAGGCGGCCTTCGAGTAGTGGAACTCGTGGGCCCTGACCCGCTCGCTCTCACTGAACCAGGGCGAGCAGGAGAGGCTTTTCAGCTCCAGGTAGCCGTGCCCGGCGGGCCGCTTCTGGAAATCGATCTCCAGCGGAAGGACGGCCGAGAGCCGGTGGCGCCGGCCCTGCCAGCTCGCCCCCCTGGAGAGATAGATGAGCCCGCCGCACTCGGCGTAGACCGGCATGCCCGAAAGGGCGGCCCGGCGCACGTCCTCCAGGAGGCCGCGGTTGGCCGAGATCTCCTCGAGGAACGACTCGGGAAAGCCGCCGCCGATGTAGAGGCCGTCGACCGGCGGAAGCCCACGATCCCGCATCGAATCGATGAAGACCAGCTCGGCACCCCGACGCTCGAGGGCTTCGAGGTTTTCGGGATAGTAGAAGCAGAACGCCCGGTCGCGGAAGACGCCGATTCGGGCGCGCCCCGAAAGTGACTGCTCCCCCTCCCCCGCCGGATCCTCGTCGAAAAGAAACGGAGGCGCCGAGGAAAAAAGCTGCAGGATGGCATCCATGTCGCAGCAGCGCCTGATGGCGTCGGCGGCGCGGGCGATGCTCTCCAGACCGCCCTCTCCGCTTTCGGCGACGGTGGTGAGGCCCAGATGGCGCTCCGGAATGACGAGGCTCTCATCGAGAGGAAGGGCGCCGAGCACGGGAATCCCGCAGTAACGCTCGATCGCCTGGCGCTGTTTTTCGGCCTGGCGATCGCTGCGGACGCGGTTCAGCACCACGGCGCGGATGTCGGCCCGGGGCTCCATCTCCTGCATTCCACGAACGATGGCGGCAATGCCGCGACCGGCGCTCCGGGCATCGACGACAAGCAGGACAGGCGCCCGGATGAGAGAAGCGAGCCCGGCGCTGCTGTCGCTGCCGTCGAGCGAGACGCCGTCGTGGAGGCCGTGGTTGCCTTCGATGAGGTTCAGGGCACCCTCCCCGCGGAGCGCGTGTCGGCCGAAGGCCCGAAGGCAACCCTCCTCGCCCATCATCCAGGGATCGAGGTTGCGCGACTCGAGGGCGCCGGCCATGCGGTGCCAGGCCGGGTCGATGTAGTCAGGCCCCTTCTTGAAGCACATCACCCTCGCCCCCGCGTCGGAAAACGCGCGGGCAAGGGCGAGTGTGATGGTCGTTTTTCCTGAGCTTTTCCCTGGGGCCGACACCATCAGGCGCGGAATCGCCGCCTCGAATCGTTTCATTGGAAGCCGCCGCTTACTTCTTGCGGATGAGGAAGGTATGGGTGCCGCCGTCCTCGGAGTGCTCGACGACCTCGTTGCCGGTGCGGTTGGCCCATGAAGCCATGTCGTTGACCGAACCCGGGTCGGTGGCCATCATCTTCAGCACCTCTCCGCTCTGGAGGCCGTCGATGGCTTTCTTGGTCTTGAGGATGGGAAGCGGGCAGTTGAGTCCCTTGCAGTCCAGTTCGACTGTTGCGGCAATTGCACTCATGATCGTATTCTCCTTATTGGTTTCGTTGTTGGTTGCGTTCTCCATAAAAAAAAATTCATGCCTCGCCATTCGGCGCCATCTGGTCGCGACGCACGCGGCTGAGGAAAAAGCGGTCGGCCTCGTCGGCATCGACCCGGGCACCTTCTGAATCGACGAGAGGCTCCTCGTAGTCGTTCCACCCCCTCAGTCCGGTGCGAAGCGAAACGACGCTTTCGAAGCCGAGTCGCTGCATCGCATAGGCGGCAAGGACGCTCCGGCGGCCGGAGCGGCAGACCACGACGATTTCCCGCCCACGGCCCGAGGCCAGTTCGGGAAGCGTATCCTCGTAGCCCCATTCGCATGCGGCCTCGAGCACCCCTCTCGGCACGTTCAGCGATCCATCGATATGCATCGCATCATACTCGTATGGCTCGCGCACGTCGACGATGAGAAGCCGCGGGTTTTCCTCCATGCGCTCCACGAGGGTCCACGCCATGATCTCCTTCACGTCACGAAGACACTCTTCGACCAGTTCTTCCAGGGTAGACATCTGACTGCGTATTCATGGTTTCGTTCAGACGAAAAGCGATATGTCGGCATCGGCGGCATATTCGAGGAAGGTCGCCGCGCCGCCGTACTCGACGCCGTCGATGAACTCCTCCTTCGAAAACCCGAAGACCTCCATGGTCATCTGGCAGGCGATGAAACGCACGCCGGCCTCCTGGCACATTTCCCGGAGCTGCTCGATCGTTGCGACCCCCTTCTTCTTGAAGGTCTCCTTCATGAGCGAGGTGGCCATGCTGTCGAAGCCGGGCATGTTGCCGGAAATGATGTTCGGAACCGGCCAGTTGATCGACTGGAAATCCTTGCTGCCGAACGGCATCTTCATCGGCATGGCCGGATTGGTGTGCGGCGCCACCTTGGCTTCGATCTCCTTTTTGAGAAGCGGCAGGCCGTAGAAGGTGAAAAAGACCACCGCCTCCATGTCCATGGCCGCCGCCGTGGAGGCGAGGATGAAGGGAGGATAGGCCCAGTCGAGGGTCCCCTGAGAAGCGATGATTGCCAGCTTTTTTGTTTCAGCCATGGTTGATCTCCAGTGTTGAGCGTGTTTGGTTGGCGGAGGGAAGGCGACGGAGCCCGCCGCCCTCCCATAAATAACTATATAACCGAGTAATTATATAGATGATAATAAAAACACAAACAACCACAAAAAAAAAGTGGATTTTTTCGGCGGAGGCCTAACGGACGAGAATGCCTGATGAAGCGACGGCAAGGATGACCACCTGCAGGATGGCGATGATGCCGAAGACCGGACGCTTTTCCCGGAAGAACGACGGCGCGGTCCAGAGCAGGCATGCCACCGGAATCATGCAGACGAGGATGATGGAGAGGTAGCTCAGCGCATCACCCCTCAGGAAGCTCTCGGGGCTCGCGATGAACGACCAGCCGACCGGCGCGTCGAGACGGGCCTGCATCTCGGAGGCCCTCAGGTGCCAGTTTGCGGCAATGTCGGCGATGCCGACCTTCTGCGGAAGCAGCCTGAAGACATATGTCATGTAGCCTCCGGCGAGGAAGAGCATGGCCAGATGCGAAAGGCGGTCGAGCACGCCGGCGTAGGCGAGCTGCTCGTGATGGACCGGCGGGCGTGCCGCAGTGCTCTGCTGTTTCATATCCCGAATCCCTTTAAGAGTGAACGAAATCCGGCAACGGCCAGCATCGAGACCACGATGACGCGGACCGAACCGGTGTTGACGCGGCTGAGGAGTCTGGCGCCGATCTTCGAGCCGAGCATCATGCCTCCGATCGAGGGAACGGCGATGAGCGGAAGCATGGCCCCCTTGAACATGTAGACCCAGGCCGCAGCCGCCCCGTTGATGGAGAGCACCAGGCCGCTCGTAGCCACCGAGACCTTCAGCGGAACTCCCATGAGAAGGTTGAAGACCGGTACGTTGGCAAACCCTGCTCCGAGTCCGAACATGCCGCCGATGAAACCGATCATGAGAAAGAAGACAAAGCTCAGCGGCGTACGGTGCACCTGCCACGAGATCTCTTTGCCGATGGACTCCTCATAGTAGATCCCGGAAATATGCAGGGCCTTCGAGAGGGCGTCGGGCACCTTCACCACGGGATAGCCGGACTTGCCGGAAAGCAGCATGATGACGGCGATGGCGACGATGACGATGCCGAGCAGAAGCTGGACGGTCTGCGCAGGAAGGGCCAGGCCGACCATCGCACCGGCAATCGAGCTCATCGAGCCGATGAGGGCCATCGGAAGGCCGAGCTTCAGGTCGGCGAGCCCCTTGCGCATCAACGGAGCCCCGGCCGATATGGCGCCCGAAAGGGCGACCATCAGCCCGGCGCCGCGCACGTAGTCGAGATGGAAGGGAAAAAAGCTGCTGACGATCGGGACGAAAAGCACCCCTCCGCCGACACCTGCAAGCACGGCGAAGATGCCGAGCACGAAAGAGAAGACGAAAAGCAGGAGCACCCAGACGTACCAGGCCGCTTCGAAGGCAGCCTGCGGCCCGGCCGCGAAAAGGGTGGATGGGACAAGAAAGAGCAAAAGCGCGAGGCATGCCGGAGCGAATGCCGCCGCGAGGGATTTCCTGGACGGTGGTAACATTGCGTGAAACTCCTGGAGAGGGTGGATAAAGAACGACCGGTACTCAGTCCCCCGGACCGGACGGCGGCAGGCGGGGAACCTGCCGCTGCCGATCGGACTTACCGGCCTTCGCCGACGTAGAAGGTCTTCTCCTCAGGGCGGAACGGACGGTTCAGCCAGAGCGGACGGCGCAGGCCGCCGGGCCCCGGAGCCGGCCTGGTCATCGCGAGCCACTCGCGGTAAACCTCCTGCGAGCGCTGGGTGTCGACCGAGACGTCGCCGTACTCGTCCCCCTCATGGGCCGGTTCGATCCGCACCCGCTGGTGCCAGCAGTGCATGCCGCTGATCGGATCGGGGTGCACCGGGAAGGTGATGTTCTGGTGGACGCCGCCGTCGCTCCAGAAGATCCTGGCGGTATCGGAGTCCTGGCTCTCGTGGGCCTGGACGTCCTCCTTGACGCGCATCCTCCATTTCGAGCCGCCCTCCTTCGTGATCTCGACGGTATTGGCCGCCCAGCGATTGCAGGAGGCGTCCTGGTCACGGCGCCAGCGCCCGATGTGGTGCGAGCAGGCCAGCACGCCGGGCCGTATGCCCTCGGTGACGAGCGCACGGTTGACGAAAAAGCCGATGTCGGTGTTGACCCGGATGAGCTGTCCGTTCTCGAGGCCGAGCATCTCGGCGTCGCTTGCGTTCACCCAGACCGGGTTGCGGTGGGCGATCTCGGCGAGCCATTTGGCGTTGCCGGAGCGGGAGTGGATGAGCACCGGCAGACGGAAGGTCGGCACAAGGACGAACTCCCCCTTCCGGTGGTCCATCTTCTCCTCGTGGATGTGGCTCTTGATGTAGCCGGGAAGGCGGTACTCGGGCCACTTCCAGTCGACCATGGTCTGGGAGTAGAACTCCTGCTTGCGCGACGGAGTCGGAAAACCGGTGCAGGCCTCGCCGCCCACCTCGACACCGACCGCCTTGCCCTCCTTCGTGATGAGGCCGCTATCACGGTCGACCGCGGCACCCTCGAGCTCGGCGGCGGAAGGAGCCTTGCGGTGGACGTCGTAGACCTTCTGCTCGACCTCGAAGGCGCCGAACTTCTGCATGTACTCAAGGGCTCCGAGCCCCTCTTTGGCCGCTGCTTCCGGCAGGCCGGGGGTATGCTCGAAGATGTAGCGGTAGTACTCGCCGATGGTGATCTTTTCCCCGGGGCGGTAGGGCGACTCGACGTGCCGGCGGATGCCGAGGCTGCCGTCGGGGTCGATGCGCCAGGTGAGCTCGATCCAGAACTCGTCCTCTTCCCACACTTCGCCGGGATTGGCCTCATACGTGAAGGTGACGGGCCGGCCCATCTTCTCGCTGGCCACGCGCAGCACCGGCTGGCGGAAGGCGATCCACTTGCCGGCGTGGGTCTCGTAGCTGATGATGTCGTGCCGCTCGGGAGAGTGGCCCATGGGGAGCACGTAATCTGCGAAGTAGGCGGTCTCGCTCCAGGTCGGGGTGAGGGCTGCGTGCAGGCCGATCTTCGTCTCGTCCTCGAGCGCCTCGATCCAGGAGAAGCCGTCAGGATAGGTCCAGACGGGGTTGAAAACCCTCGTAAAGTAGACGTCGAGCTTGCCGCGTCCTTCCTTGAGGAAGTGCGGAAGCAGGAAGCTCATCTCGAAATGGGCGAGCGGATATTCGTTCGGGAGGTGCAGCTCATTCCAGTGGCTCTGCGGCTTGGGATGCGCGTGCACGGTCGGCTTGAACTTGTTCCATGCGCTCGGGGCGGTGCCGCCGACGGTGCCGACGCTGCCGGTGAGCACGTTGAGGAAGTGGAGGGTACGCGAGACGGCCCAGCCGCCGAGGTTCCCGCTGCTGGCGCTGCGCCAGACGTGCGTCGAGAACTGCGTGCCGGCCGCGCCGATCTGGCGGGCGACGTCGACGACGGTTGATGCAGGCACGCCGCTCTCCTTTTCGGCGTACTCGGGAGTGTACTCTGCATACTCATTCGACATGGCCTTGATGAAGGCCTCGAAGGTGACCGGGGAGTCCGGGTACTCGTTCTCGAGGTACTCTTTCCAGTTCACCCAGTTCTCGAGGTAGTCGCGGTTGTAGAGCCCCTCGTCGATGATCACCTTCGCCATGGCCAGCAGCACGGCCGGTTCGGTGCCGGGGTAGGTCGGCATCCAGTAGTCCGACATGCTGGCAGTGTTTGACAGACGCGGATCGAGCACGGCGAGCTTGGCCCCCTTCATGCGGGCTTCGACGATGCGCTGCGCGTGCGGGTTGAAGTAGTGGCCCGACTCGAGGTGGGCGCTGACGAGCAGGATGAACTTCGCATTGGCGTGGTCCGGAGAGGGACGGTCGAACCCTTCCCAGATAGCGTAGCCGAAACGTGCCCCCGACGAGCAGACGTTGGTGTGGCTGTTGTGGCCGTCGACGTTCCAGGCCTTGAAGAGCCACTCCATGAATCCGTCGTGGCCGGGACGGCCGACGTGGTAGGAGATCTCGTTGTTGCGCCCCTCCTGGATCGCCTTGCGCATGCGGCCGGCGATGTCGTCGAGCACACTGTCCCAGCCGACCCGCTCCCACTTGCCCGCACCGCGCTTGCCGACGCGCTTCATCGGATAGAGCACCCGATCCTGGTCCTCGACCTGGTTGAGGGTTGCGGGGCCCTTGGCACAGTTGCGGCCGCGGCTTGCCGGATGGTAGGGGTTGCCGACAAGCTTGCGGATCTTCATCTCCTTCTTGTCGACATAGGCGAGCAGGCCGCAGCCGGCTTCGCAGTTGAAACAGGCCGTGGGCACGAGCATGTACTCGCTGGACTTCCGCTCCGGCCAGCTTTTCGAATCGTACTCGACCCAGCTGTCCCACTTTTCAGGGGGAGGGCAGGCCGCTGCGGCGCCCTCTATCGGCATCGGAACGGCGCCGGAAGAGGCGTCCTTGTGGAGGTCGGCGATGATGCCGGTTTTCTCGGCAAGGCTCTCGATAAGGGTGGGTTTGTGCTTGTAACTCATGCTAGTCGCTGCTCAGGGATTAACTTAAAGAGATGGTCTGCGGGGCCTTGACCCAGACTTTTTCCGTATAGAAGACGCCGACGAGGGCCGATACCGCAGCCAGCGCCAGTACCGGGCCGCCCGATCCGGCAAGCACCGCCAGCAGGGGCAGGACGTTGCCGAAAAGGACGCTGCCGAACCAGAAGTCCTGCTTCAGGCTGCCGCTCCTGATCGCCTCGGCGGCGCGCTCGGCTCCGACCGACGGATGGCGACCGAAGAGCTCGGAAGCCATCACGACGAGATGGAGCACGAAGGATCCGGCAAGCACCTGGCCGAGCAGGCCCGCCTCGGCCGTGCCGATGCCGGTGAAGAGCGAGACCAGCGCCATCGCCGCACCGCCGGCGATCACCGAATTCAGGAGCATGTGCAGGGAGAGCATCGGGCTCTGCCAGAAGTCGCGGCCCTTGGCCGAACCGAAGAGAAAGGCCGTGTAGACAGCGGTCAGGAGCGCCATCGCCGCGCCGCCCCAGAGGCCGGCCGACGCCAGGAGGGGAAGGCCGAACCAGGTGCCCGCGCCCCAGAGGGCGAGGAAGGCGCCGTAGCCGGTGATGGTTAGCCCTCCGCGAACGAGCCAGGAACCGAACTGCGGACGCAGCATGACGGAGGTGAAGCGGTCCGGGCGGTCGAGATCCTTGACAAGGAAGCCTCCGGTGAGGGCGAGGAAGACGAGCGCGATCGCCCAGAGCCCCCACTGCAGGGCCTCGGGAAGCAGCGCGTCCGGCATCACGCTGAAGGCGAAGAGCAGCAGGAACGCGCCGGCAGAGACGGCCTTCGACCAGACGTAGGCCGGAACCTCCCAGCCCCAGACGGAGCCTTTCGAGGGAGCGTCGTAGACCCGGCGGGGCGCGCCGGCCTTCTTCTCTTTGTGGGCGGCCGCCGTGCGCTCCGGCAGGCCGTGGCCCTCGCCGTGCACGGCGTGCTTTGCGAAGTGGCCGACGCCGCGCGACTGGGCGCTCCACATGTAGGCATCCTCTTCGGGAGCCTGGAACGGATCGAGCGAGGCGCCGTCGCCGTTGATGTAGTAGACGCTTGGACCGGTTCCCTTTTCGGGCTTGCGCACGACGGTGCGCTCCTTGGCGACCAGCTTCGAGATCTCGCTCTGGGGATCGTCGAGGTCGCCCGAAATGATCGCCTGCTGGGGGCAGATCACCGTACAGGCCGGCTTCAGGCCGATCTCGACGCGGTGCGAGCAGTAACTGCACTTGGCCGTGGTCTGGGTCTCGGGATCGATGTAGACGGAGTTGTAGGGGCAGGCCTGTGCGCAGGCCTTGCAGCCGATGCAGCGGCGGGAGTCGAAGTCGACGATGCCGTCGTCGCGCTTGTGGAGCGCCTCGACCGGGCAGATCTCCACGCAGGGAGGCTCCTCGCAGTGGTTGCAGCGCAGCACGGTGAAGTAGCGGCGGGTGTCGGGGAAGGTTCCCTTCTCGACATACTTCACCCAGGTCCTGTTCACGCCGAGCGGAACCTGGTTTTCTGATTTGCAGGCGACGGAGCATGCATGGCATCCGATGCACTTGCGGGCGTCAATGACAAAACCGTAATTCATGAACTGGGTTGTTCTAAGTATTATGAAGGGGATCAGGCAGCCTCATGCTCGCCCGGCCTAGCCGGGCGCTTTCGGGGCGAAGAAACCAACCTCTTCGACATATCACTATATAACCGAATAGCTATATAATAACACAAGAGATCGATTCTCCAAAGAATTTTCGGGGATGAGGCGTATTTTTTATGGTCAGAAGGGGCCTGCACCGGAAGACTTTCGGAAATCAGGATCGGATTGGACGGGGTTCTTTTTTGAACATTACGGCCGTTTTGCTAATATGCCGGCTGGAGCCGCGGGCCTCCACCCCGCAAAATCCGCACGCTTTCAATCAATCAAAATCCCTTGCACCCATGAGCGCACACGTCTATAAGAAACTCGAGATCGTAGGCTCCTCCGCCACCAGCATCGAGGATGCCGTCAACAATGCCGTCGCAAAGGCAGCCGAATCGGTCCGCAACATCCGCTGGGTGGAGGTCGAGGAGACCCGCTGCCACGTCGAGGACCAGAAGGTCGCCTACTGGCAGGTCACATGCAAGATCGGCTTTACGCTCGACTGAGCAGCGACACGCCCATAGAAGCAGAAAGGCACCCTCTCGGGTGCCTTTCTCTTTTTCTGCCGTTCACGACACAAGTCAGATGTTGTGCACGAAGTTCAGCGACCAGTTGGTCTGGCTGTGGCTGATGGCCATGCCTTCGCCGTTGGTCTCGGTAACCTCGGGTGCCCAGCTGAAGGCTGCACCGACCTTGGAATCGTCGCTCAGGCGATATCCGAAACCGCAGGTGTAGTGGTTCTTGACGATGGCCGGGAACATCGGGTTGAGATAGGCGTCCGGCACGGGATTGGTCGAGAAACTAGCACCGCCGCGAAGCGCAAGACTCTTGGTCGCCTTGTACTCCACGCCGACCGAGTAGACGGTCTGGTCCCGCCAGTCCTGCTTCATGTCCATATTGAGCGTCTCGCCGGCATAGGCGCCGTTTGCTGTGGTGTTGTCTGCGATGAAGGTCGTCGAGAACTTGTCCATCACGCTCGACCAGTCGACGTATTTGATGTCGCCGGCGATCATCAGCCGGTCGGTCGGGTGCAGGGAGATGCCCGCGGCGAAGGTAGCCGGCCACTCGAAGTTGTTGACCTTGATTTTACCGGTCAGCTCCGTTGACGTATCGTTCACTACGGTAAGCTTCGCGTTGCTCGACTCGAGATCCGACATCATCGTCTGGGAATGGTAGGTTCCGCCGATGGTCAGGAGCCTGCTGACCTTGTGGGTGAAGCCCAGCTTGAAGCCCGTGCCGTAACCGACCGCCTGGCCGATGAACGGGGTGCCGTTGGAAAAGTCATAACGAAGGTATTTCAATGTCGAGGCATTCACCGTGGAGAGCATTGTCCCTCCGGTCTCCATCATCCCGAAATGCATGCCGTCCATGTCCATCTGCAGATCCATGCTGGCCCAGACGAAGTCGGCAGACGCACCGATGGTGGTGTTGTCCGTCAGGTTGTAGGAAATCGGGAACATCAGACGTCCCACGCCGACCTCGGAGCGGATGTCCTTGCCGCTTAAAGCGGTTTGATTTGCTTCGATTTTTCCACCGGTCAATGCTGCAGAAGTATATCCTCCCTGATAAAACGGGGAGTCGCTACCGTAGTCCGTACCCATCCCTCCTTGGCTGAGCACTGCGGCACCCCAGGTGATGTCGCCGTCCTTGCGGATATAGGAGAGGGAGGGCATGTAGAACGCCGTAGCATCCGACTTGTCGGTCATGCCTCCGTACTCGAGCTTCACTGCTGGATGGAGGCCTCGGATGCCGATGCCGATCTCCTCCGTCCCGTCTTTCATGAAGCCGAGGGTGGCCGGGTTGTTCATGACGGCCGAGTTGCCGGTATCGAACGCCATGCCGGCGCCGCCCATGGCGTGCGACTTGGCTCCGTACCCCTCGAGGTTCATGCCGTTGGTCGCCATGGCCGTCGAGGCGCAGCAGCAGGAAAGCGCGATTGCAGCGCCCGTAAATGACTTCTTTAACATAATTCTTGCGTTGTGTGGTTGTTGTGGTCGGTGATGCCAGAATTAACGATACAGCAATATGGTCATATATACCATTAACAATCGTTAACTCCAAAACAAAAAAGAAACGGGCATTATGCACGCAGTCATTAATCCACTGTACGCAAAAGAGTTGTATCGGTTTTGCGGCCCACAAAAAAACAGCCGGTGCGGGGACGAATCCCCTGCACCGGCTGAAGGAAACCAGAAAAAAACAGTCCGCTCAGTTCTCTCCTGAGAACCGCTCGGGGGCCATCGCCCAGTGCGCCGGAGAGAGCCAGAGCGTCGAGAGCATGAGCTCGCGGATGTGCGGGAACTCCTTGGGCAGGCGATCGTAGATCTTCTCGAACAGCTCCTCGTGCGAGAGCAGCTCCTTCTTCCACGCCTCACTGTCGACCTCCATCAGCTTGGAGAACTTCTCCGGGGTGATGGAGTCAAGGCCCTTCCACTCGACGGCATCGTACTTCGGCATCCAGCCGAGCGGGCTTTCGAGCGCCGCGGCACGGCCATGGACGCGGCCGACGATCCACTGCAGCACGCGCATGTTCTCGCCGAAGCCCGGCCAGAGGAACTTGCCGTTCTCATCCTTGCGGAACCAGTTGACGCCGAAGATGCGCGGGGGCTCCTGGACGGTGCGGCCGACATGCAGCCAGTGGTTGAAGTAGTCGCCCATATGGTAGCCGCAGAACGGGAGCATGGCGAACGGGTCGCGGCGGACTTCGCCGATGGTGCCGGCAGCCGCGGCAGTCTTCTCGGAACCCATGGTGGCGGCAAGGTAGACGCCGAAGTTCCAGTTCGCGGACTGGTAGACGAGCGGCACGGTGTCGCGGCGGCGTCCGCCGAAGATGAATGCGCTGATCGGCACGCCCTTCGGGTTCTCCCAGTCGGGATCGATCGAGGGGCAGTTGCTGGCCATCGAGGTGAAGCGGGCGTTCGGATGCGCCGCGGGACGGCCGCAGCCGGGGGTCCAGGGGTTGCCCTGCCAGTCCGTGAGCTCGGAGGGAGGAGTATCGGTCATCTCTTCCCACCAGATGTCCCCGTCCTTGGTCATGGCGACGTTGGTGAAGATGGTGTCGCGGGAGAGCGAAGCCATGGCGTTCGGGTTCGACTTCAGTGACGTGCCGGGAGCGACGCCGAAGAAACCGTACTCGGGGTTGATGGCATGCAGGCGGCCGTCTTCGCCGGGCTTGATCCATGCGATGTCGTCGCCGATGGTCGAGACCTTCCAGCCGTCGAAGGACTTGGGAGGAATGAGCATGGCGAAGTTGGTCTTGCCGCAGGCGCTCGGGAACGCTGCTCCGACGTAGGTCTTTTCGCCATCAGGGGATTCGACGCCGAGGATGAGCATGTGTTCGGCAAGCCACCCCTCGTCGCGTGCCATCGAGGAGGCGATACGCAGGGCGAAGCACTTCTTGCCGAGCAGGGCGTTGCCGCCGTATCCGCTGCCGAAGGACATGATGGAGCGCTCCTCGGGGAAGTGGACGATGTACTTGGTGTCGTTGCAGGGCCACGGCACATCCTGCTGTCCGGGAGCGAGCGGAGCGCCGACGGAGTGGAGGCAGGGGACGAAATCGCTGTCGGGACCGATGAGGTCAAGCACCTTGCGACCCATGCGGGTCATGATGCGCATGTTGGTGACGACATACGGGGAGTCGGTGATCTCGACGCCGATATGGGCGATGGGAGAACCGAGCGGTCCCATGCTGAAGGGGATGACATACAGGGTGCGGCCCTTCATGCAGCCCTTGAAGAGACCTCGGAGGGTCTCCTTCATCTCCTTGGGTGCGACCCAGTTGTTGGTCGGGCCTGCATCCTGTCGGCGGATGCTGCAGATGTAGGTGCGGTCCTCGACCCTGGCGACGTCGCTCGGGTCGGAGCGGCAGAGGTAGCTGTTCGGACGCAGCTCCTCATTGAGCTTGATAAAGGTTCCGCTCTCCACCATCTGCTGGCAGAGGGAGTCGTACTCCTCCTGCGAGCCGTCGCACCAGTAGACCGAATCCGGGCAGCACAGGTCTGCGGTTTCCTGCACCCACTGGAGCAGTTTCTTGTTCTTCACAAAATCCGGGGCATTGATTTCGATTGCGCTCATGATTGTTGTTTTGCGTTTGACTGCCGGTTGAAAAAAGCAACCGCAGCCGTCAAGTCCGGCTGCGGAGAAAACTGGTACGGTGCGAAATGCATGGCATCCATCTTCACCGCCCGAATGCGTTCCCGATCTTCTCTTCGAACGCCTCCAGGCTCCTGGCTCCTGTGATGACCTCCGTTATCTCGCCCCTGGAGTTCACGACGAATGAGGTCGGGATGGAACGGATCCCCCCGCGGACGTGGCCGCTGAATGCGCCGATGACCTTGTCGTCCCCCATCATTACGGGATAGTTGATGCCGGCCTTTGCGGCGAAAGCCCTGATGGAGGGCTCGCTGTCGCTGACGGCCACGCCGATGAAGGTGAAACCTTTGGCTGCGTACTTCTTCTGGAGTGCGACCATGTCGGGAATCTCATGGCGGCACGGAGGGCACCAGGAGGCGAAGAAGTTGACGATGTAGGGCTTGCCGGCAAGGGCGGCAGAGCTGATCGCCCGGCCGTCGAGGGCTACGCCGGAAAAGGCTGGAGCCTTGGCGAGAGCCGCGGCACGGGGCATCGCAGACTGCGCCGGTTCGGGGCGGACAAGAAAAAGAAGGGCTGCGGCAAAAAGGAAAAGGGTGCTTCGGATGATCTTCATTATCAAGATAATGGCAAATAGGGTTCGGAGGGCGGGAAGTCCATTTCAGAACATGCATGTCACCCTCTTCGTTCAATATAGAAATTCTCCTTTTTTAAACAGCCCCCAAACCCGTCCTTATTAATCTTTGCGAATCTTTGACAAAAAAATTATATTTGGGCTTGTTTTTTCAGGGGTATCAAGACGATCGCTTTAGGCCACCTTAGCTCAGTTGGTAGAGCAACTGTTTCGTAAATAGTAGGTCGTGGGTTCAAGTCCCTCAGGTGGCTCGTATCCGGAAATGACGACCGGAAGCCCGAGAATTACAGCTTTCAACATAAATCCTATCCACACTGTCACTATGCAAGAAGGTAAGATTTCCCAGATCATCGGCCCGGTTGTCGACGTCGATTTTCCTGAAGGGCAGCTGCCGTCGATCCTCGACGCGCTGACCATCACAAAACCCGACGGATCCAAGCTCGTGCTCGAGACGCAGCAGCACCTCGGAGAGGAGCGCGTCCGCACGGTCGCAATGGAGAGCACTGACGGCCTCATCAGGGGACTCAGCGTAGCAAACACCGGCAGGCCGATCCAGGCTCCCGTCGGCGAAGGCGTGCTCGGCAGGATGCTCAACGTCGTCGGCGATCCGATCGACGGCCGCGGCGAAGTCAACGCAACGAAAACCTACTCGATCCACCGCTCGGCGCCGAAGTTCGAGGACCTTTCGACCAAAGCCGAGATGTTCGAGACCGGCATCAAGGTCATCGACCTTCTCGAGCCTTACTCCCGCGGCGGAAAGACCGGCCTCTTCGGCGGCGCAGGCGTCGGAAAGACCGTGCTCATCATGGAGCTCATCAACAACATCGCAAAGCAGCAGTCCGGCTACAGCGTCTTCGCCGGCGTCGGCGAGCGTACCCGTGAAGGAAACGACCTCTGGCACGAGATGATGGAATCGGGCGTCATCGACAAGACCGCACTCGTGTTCGGCCAGATGAACGAGCCTCCGGGAGCCCGCGCACGCGTCGCGCTCACCGGCCTCAGCATCGCAGAGTACTTCCGTGACGAAGAGAACCGCGACGTGCTGCTCTTCATCGACAACATCTTCCGCTTCACGCAGGCAGGTTCCGAGGTGTCCGCACTTCTCGGCCGCATGCCGAGCGCCGTGGGCTACCAGCCGACGCTCGCCACCGAGATGGGTGAGCTGCAGGACAGGATCACCTCCACGAAGAACGGCTCCGTCACCTCCGTGCAGGCCATCTACGTCCCTGCCGATGACCTTACCGATCCGGCGCCCGCCACTGCCTTCGCCCACCTTGATGCAACGACCGTGCTTTCGCGCTCCATCGCGGAGCTCGGCATCTACCCGGCCGTCGATCCGCTCGACTCGACCTCGCGCATCCTCGAC
The DNA here is from genome assembly GCF_004332115.1 of Chlorobium sp. N1. GTDB lineage: Bacteria > Bacteroidota > Chlorobiia > Chlorobiales > Chlorobiaceae > Chlorobium. The sequence continues at coordinate 313,765 of NZ_SJPA01000002.1, read as the reverse complement.
CCGAACATCATCGGCGACGACCACTACGATACCGCACAGGCCGTCAAGCAGATCCTGCAGCGCTACAAGGACCTCCAGGACATCATCGCGATCCTCGGCATGGACGAGCTCAGCGACGAGGACAAGCTTGTTGTCGCCAGGGCCCGCAAGGTCCAGCGCTTCCTCTCCCAGCCGTTCTTCGTCGCAGAGGCCTTCACCGGCCTTGCAGGCAAGTACGTCAAGCTCGAGGACACCATCAAGGGCTTCAAGGAGATCATCGCCGGCAAGCACGACAGCCTCCCCGAGAACGCCTTCTACCTCGTAGGAACGATCGAAGAGGCCATCGAGAAAGCTAAAACCCTGTAATCCCAGCGAGCACCATGGCAAAATCCGACAAAGGTTTCGACGTCGACATCGTCACCCCCCAGAAGCTGCACTTCTCAGGAGAGGTGGTGAGCGTCATCGCACCCGGACAGGACGGACTTTTCCAGGTCATGAAGAACCACGCCCCGCTCCTTTCCGCCCTCAAGGGCGGGAAGGTCCGGCTCTCTCTTGCCGACAAGAGCGAAAAGACCTTCACCATTTCCGACGGTTTCTTCGAGGTCAGCGGCAACAAGGCAATCCTTCTGACCGAAAGCGTTTCCTGATTCCATGTCACTGAACCCTTAAGCCCGGCCTCCCAGAGCGGATTGCCGGGCTTTTTTTTGGATTGGACGTATGGCACCACTCCTCGCCAAAGCATTGGCTCCCGGGGACACCATCGGGCTCGTCTCCCCCTCATCCCACTCCACAAAGCCGGAGCGGATAGAGCAGGCCGTCTCCTACCTTGAAAAGCAGGGCTACCGGGTCAAACCTTCCCGGCACCTCAACCGCATCAGCACCGACCCGGAAGTCGCCGACCGCGAAAAGCTCTACGACCTGCACGCCATGTTCGGGGACCCCTCGGTCCGGGCCGTCATCTGCCTGCGCGGCGGAGCCGGCGCTTCGCGCCTGCTCGGTTCGATCGACTACGGACTCATCCGGAAGAACCCGAAGATCTTCGTCGGATATTCCGACATCACGGCCCTCTCGCTCGCCATCTTCAGCCAGACGGGGCTCGTCAGCTTCTCGGGACCGATGCTGGCAACCGAGCTGCACGATCCGACCCCCTGCACCGAGGAGCATTTCTGGGGAATGCTCACCGACCCCGGCTACGCACAGCGGATCGAGAACTGCCCCGCACACAGGATTTCGGCCATCAGGGCGGGAGCGGCCGAAGGCCCGCTCATCGGAGGGAACCTCACCATGCTCGCGTCAATGGTCGGAACCCCCTACCTGCCCTCGCTGCGGGGAGCCCTGCTCTTCCTCGAAGACATCAACGAAGCCTCCTACCGCATCGACCGGATGCTCTCACAGCTCCAGAATGCCGGCCAGCTCGAAGGCTGCGGCGGACTGCTCTTCGGCCAGTTCAGCAGCCGCTCGGCCGAACCCGGGGAGGAGGAACGCCTGCAGCGGATCTTCCGCTACTACGCCGGCCGTTGCCGGAACACGGCTCCGGTCGCTTCAGGACTCTCCTACGGCCATGTCCCCGACCTCATGACGCTCCCCGTCGGAGCCCGATGCGGCATGAAGCTCGCCGAGGACGGAAGCCTCAGCCTGGGAAGCACGGAACCGGTCATCCGCCGCTAGTTCCCCGCAGTTGCGTCGCGGCCGCAACTGCCGTATTTTACCCTTACCTGTTTCAACCCGACAACCCGGACACCGCCGGGAACCACTGGAGAGTGTGTGAGCAATATCAAGCACGAAACCCTGGAAAGCCCAGCCCTCAGCGGCACCAACACGGACGATCCCTACCGGGTCGTGCTCTTCAACGACGAGGAGCACTCGTTCGACGAGGTCATCTTCCAGATCATCCTCGCCGTGCGCTGCAGCCGCCGGAAAGCCGAGGCCCTCACGATGGAGGTCCACCACCGCGGACGGGCGATCGTCTTCGGCGGACCGATCGAGCGCTGCCTGAAGGTCAGCGCGGTGCTCGAGGAAATCCGGCTGAAAACCGAAATACAGTCCTGAAGAGGAGCACTTTATTATATTCACCCTCATGAGCTTTTCCCGCAACACCTTATTGACACCATGACCACACCCGACACCGCCCGCGTGCAGAGCGCCAGCCTCTCGCCCGACAAAGTGATGCATAAACTGGTTTCCCTCGCCAAGCGGCGGGGCTTCATCTTCCCCTCATCCGAGATCTACGGGGGGCTCTCCTCCTGCTTCGACTACGGCCCCCTCGGCAGCGAGATGAAGCGCAACATCAAGGAGCTCTGGTGGAACGCGATGACACGCCGCCACCAGAACATCGTCGGCATCGACGCCTCCATCATGATGAACCCGACGGTCTGGGAGGCCTCGGGCCACGTCTCGAGCTTCAACGATCCCCTCATCGACGACCGCACCACCAAGCGCCGCTACCGCGCCGACCACCTCATCGAGAACCACATCGAGAAGCTCCGCCGCGACGGCAGGGACGAGGATGCCCTCCGGGTCCAGGCGGCCTACGAGGCGGCCGGCGGCAGCGATGAACCGAACCGCGCGCTCTACGAGCTGATCATCGCCGAAGCGATCAAGGCCCCCGACACCGGATCGGCCGACTGGACCGAGGTGCGCCAGTTCAACCTGATGTTCCAGTGCAACATGGGTGCCGTGGCGGACTCCTCCGGCACGGTCTACCTCCGTCCGGAAACGGCCCAGGGCATCTTCGTCAACTTCCACAACGTGCGCGAGGCCTCGCGCATGAAGGTCCCCTTCGGCATCGCCCAGATCGGCAAGGCCTTCCGCAACGAGATCGTCAAGGGCAACTTCATCTTCCGCATGGTCGAGTTCGAGCAGATGGAGATGCAGTACTTCGTCAAGCCCGGCACCCAGGCCGAGGCGTTCGAAACCTGGAGGGAGGAGCGCTACGGGTGGTACACCGCCCAGCTCGGACTCAGCCCGGAGAAGCTCCACTGGTACAAGCACGACAAGCTCGCCCACTATGCGGACCTGGCCTACGACATCAAGTTCGACTTCCCCTTCGGCACCGAAGAGATCGAGGGCATCCACTCCCGCACCGATTTCGACCTCACGCGCCACCAGGAGTACTCGGGCAAGAACATGGAGTACGTCGACCAGGTGACCAACGAGCGCTATGTCCCCTATGTGGTGGAGACCTCGGCCGGATGCGACCGGCTCTTCCTTGCTGTGCTCTCCGACGCCTACACCGAGGACGTCGTCGACGGCGAGGAGCGCGTGCTCCTGAAGCTGGCCCCGAAGGTGGCGCCCGTCAAGGCTGCCGTGCTGCCGCTGATGAAGAAGGGCGGAATGGGAGAGGCCGCCATGAAGCTGCGCGACGAGCTCGCCGAATCCTTCGCAGTGCAGTACGACGACGCGGCATCGATCGGCAAGCGCTACCGGCGCCAGGATGAGATCGGTACGCCGTTCTGCGTGACCGTGGACCACGAGTCGCTGGAGAACGGAACGGTGACGGTCCGCTTCCGCGACACGGCCGCGCAGGAGCGCATCCAGATGTCGCAGGCAGCGGCATTCATCTCGGCCAGGCTGGCCTGAACCATCCCAAACCAAGCACCATGCGTTACGATGTCGCAGTCATAGGCGGCGGCCCTTCCGGGGCCGTTGCCGCAGCCGTCCTGGCAAAGGCGGGAATCAGGACGGTCCTGCTCGAGCGGAACCTCGGGAACGTCAAGCCCTGCGGGGGCGCGATCCCGCTCGGCCTGATCGAGGAGTTCTCGATCCCCCCGGAGCTCGTCGAAAAGAAGCTCTCGCACATGCGGGCCCGCTCACCGAAAGGACGTTCGATCGAAATGCACATGCCGAACGGCTACGTCGGCATGGTGCGCCGCGAGAAGTTCGACCGGTGGCTGCGCGATGAGGCCGAGAAAGCCGGCGCCGTCGTCATGGAGGGGCTGATGGAGAGCATCCGCCCGGCAGGGGACGGGTGGCGCATCACAACCCTCAATGGCAAGGTCGAGCCCTTCGAGGCCGCGCACATCATCGGCGCCGACGGCGCCAACTCGAAAACCGCCGTGGAGCTCGGCTTTCCGCCCAACGAGCTGAAGGTCATCGCCATGCAGCAGCGGTTCCACTACACCCCCGAAATCGAGCGGTTCCGCGACATCGTCGAGATCTGGTTCGACGGCGAGGTCTCACCGGACTTCTACGGGTGGATCTTCCCGAAGGCCGACCATCTGGCCATCGGCACCGGGACCGAGGAGGGAAAGCACAGCATCAAGGCGCTGCAGAAGCGCTTCGTCGAGAAGATCGGCATCACCGAGCCCTCCTACCTCGACGAGGCGGCCAAGATCCCGATGAAACCGCGCAAGTCCTTCGCCGCCGAGAAGCACGTCCTCGTCGGCGACGCGGCCGGCCTGGTGACCCCCGCCAACGGCGAGGGGATCTTCTTCGCCATGCGCTCCGGCAGGCTCGGAGCAGAGGCGATGGTACGCCACATCAGGGAGGGGGCGCCGCTCAAGGCCTATGAGAAGGAGTTCCGGCGGCTCTACGCCCCGATCTTCTTCGGACTCGAGGTCCTGCAGTCCGTCTACTACCGCAACGACCGCCTGCGTGAGAGCTTCGTGGCGATCTGCCGGGACGACGACGTGCAGCGGATCACCTTCGACTCCTACCTCTACAAGAAGATGGTGCCGGCGCCCTGGTCGGTGCAGATGAAGATCTTCACGAAGAACATCTTCCACCTCCTGAAAGGAGCCTGAATGCTGCTCTCGCTGCCGAACTGGATCATCCACATCTTCTCCTCCCTGGAGTGGGGAGTTGCGGCGCTGCTGCTCTACCGCCACGGCACCCTGTCAGGAAGGCCGGCGGTGCGGACCTTCGCGCTCTCGATGCTGCCGCACTGGGCGGGCAGCTTCTTCGTGCTCGGCTACCATGCCACGGGGGACGCCATCCCGTTCCTGCTCGACATGTCGGAGCTCGTCAACCTCATCGGCAGCATCGCCCTCCTCTTGGCAACCCTGAAGATCCTCAGGAGCCTTCCGAAGCCCGCTTCGGAGGGGTCGATGACGACCGCGGCGCTCTTCGGCACGATGCTGATCGCCGGACGGCCGCAGTCCTGGATGGGAGAGGACGTCTTCGACCTCATCCTCCAGCTCTCGAGCGTGGTCTACCTAACCTTCCTCGTACTGCTCCTGATGGTATGGAAACGCGACCGGACGGTCTTTTCGGGGCTGACGGTCGGGGGATTCTGGTTCGTCCTGGTCTTCATCTCGGTGACGGTCGGCTGCATGTACCTGGCAACCGAGGTGCGAGGCTACCCGACCCTTTCGCACGACGACCTCCTGCACGGCGGGGCAGAAAGCCTGCTGAGCCTCAGCAACCTCATGATCGCCCTCGGGGCCCAGAAAAGCATCATGCGCGAAAGGCGGAGCTGAGAGCCCCCGTGGCTCAGCGGCCCAGCATGCGGCGGTAGGTGCGCGGGGAGGAAAGGATCCCGGCCGCCTTCAGCACCACAGGGTCCCGGCCGATCTCTTCATCGAACGCGCGCCCTTCATCGTAATGGAGGAGCAGCTCCTCCCGGAGGGCCGCTGCGACCTCACCCGCGGCTGCCCGCATCTCGCCCGCACGCGCCAGGTCGACCTCACGCTCCATTGCGACGAGCGCCGCACCGGTTTTTGCGTCCTCTTCCCTCTCTTCTTCGGCAAGGAGCTTTTTCAGCTCCTCGAGCTTGCGGTCGGCGGCGGAACGGTAGAGGAACTCCTGCGCCTTCAGAAACACCCCGAACTCCGAGGCAATCGCGACACTGTCCGCCGCGGCGGGCGGCGCGGGGTGCGTGCTGCGCCACTCCCTCGCAAAAAGGAACAGCATCCCCTTCCGGTAGAGCGCATCGAGATATGCGGAAGGCTCGGGATCGGAAACGGCGACATCCGGCTGGATCCCGCCTCCGCCATAGACCTTGCGCTTCCTCGACGTCCGGAACACCTCCTCCGTTCCCGCACCGGCCTTCTGCCGGGGAAGGACGTCACGCGCGCCGTGCGCGAGGCCCGACTCTTTCTGGATGAGACGGCCCGAAGGGGTGTAGTACTTGGCGGTGGTGAGCTTCAGCGAGTTTTCATAGGGCAGGCCGATGACCGACTGCACGAGCCCCTTGCCGAAGGAGCGCTCTCCGACGATGACGCCCCGGTCGAGGTCCTGCACTGCTCCGGCGACGATCTCGGCCGCCGAGGCGCTTCGTGCGTTGACGAGGACGGCAAGCGGCACTCCGGCGTCGAAGGGCTCCTTTGCGGTCGAGTAGGACTGGGTGGCTGCGGAGGATCGGCCCCGGATGGAGACCACCGGGCTCCCTTTTTCGACGAACGAGGAGGTGACGTCGACGGCCGCCTCGAGCAGCCCGCCGGGGTTCTCCCTGAGATCGAGGATCACGCCCCGCATCGGGGTGCCGAGCCGCACGGCCTCGGAGCGAAGCGTTTCGAGCGCCCCGCGCAGGTCTGCTCCCGAGCGGTCGGCGAAGCTGCTCATCGCGATGTAGCCGATGCCCTTCGCCCCCTTGAGGAACGCTGCGTGCTCGACCGTGCTCAGCTGGACCTCCTCCCTCATGATCCTGCGCCTGAAGGGCTCAGAGCCGCTGCGGCGGACATCGAGGGTGACGGGGGTGCCGACGTCGCCGCGGATCAGTTCGCGCACCTCGTCGAGCGACTTTTCATCGAGGGAGGTGCCGTTGACGGCACTCAGCCGGTCGCCGGTCCGGAGGCCGGCTTTCGAGGCCGGCCATCCATCCTCGACGGAGGTGACGTAGACGCCCCCCTGGAGGGCGGCGATGGTGATGCCGATGCCGGCGTACTGGCTGCTGGTGAGCTCCCCGAGATCCCGCGACTCCTCGGCATCGAGAAAGACACTGTAGGGGTCGAGGGTCTCGAGCATGCCGTCGATGCCGGAATAGATCATCCGGCCGACATCGAGGGTGTCGACATAGTTGCCGGCGACCTGGCGGGTGACCTCGCCGAAGAGGTCGATGCTGCGGACGGTATCGAAATACCGCTCCCCGCTCGACGCTGCCGCGACGGAGGAGGGAGCCCCCATGGGGAGGGCGGCAAGAACGAGGGCGGCGACCTTCAGCCGAAGGGGGACCGCCCCCCGCCGCCGCTCAGCGCAGGGCGTCTTCGAGTGCGGTTGCCGCATCGGTCCTGGTGTCGCGGTACTTGATGATTACCGGAGTGTAGATGGAGAGGCCGTGCTCATCGGCGAAGGCGCCCTTGAGGCTCCTCGATCCGGCCACGACCACGGCCCCTTCGGGAATAACGAGCGGAGAGTCCTCCGTCCTGCGGTGGACGGTGCCGCGGGCGAGGTCGTAGACCGGCGTGGAACCGTTGAGGATCACACCGGTGCCGATGACGGCCCGCTCCCTGACGATGGTTCCCTCGTAGATGCCGCAGTTGCCGCCGACCATCACGTCGTCCTCGATGATGACCGGCACGGCGCCGACCGGCTCGAGCACGCCGCCGACCTGCACGCCGGCGGAGAGGTGGACGCGCTTGCCCACCTGGGCGCAGCTGCCGACGAGGGCGTGGGAGTCGATCATGGTTCCCTCGTCGACGTAGGCGCCGACGTTGACGTAGGCGGGAGGCATCATGACGACGGAAGGTGCCAGATAGGATCCGTCCCTGACGGAGGAGCCGCCCGGAACAATGCGCACGCCGCTCTCGAGCGAAAACGACTTGAGCGGCCAGGTGTCCTTGTCGATGAATGCGAAGGAGGATCCCTCGACGCCGGTCTCCACCCGGCCCTCCTCGAGGCGGCCGAGCTTCATGCCGAGCAGGATGCCCTGCTTCACCCATGCGTTGACCCGCCATCCGCCCTCGCCCTTCTCGGCGGCCCGGACGGAGCCGTCATTGAGCAGCGCCTTGAACTCCGCGAACACCTCGCGTGCCGCGTCCATCTCCTGCAGTTCCCGAGCTCCGAGAGCTCCGTATTCCAGTATCCTTTCCTTCAGTGCGTCGTATGCGCCCATCTTTTCACTCCTTCTTTCTTTACAGATCGCCGTATTCGGCGGTTATATCCTTGCTGTTTTTTCTCGTGTAGAAGCGGAAGTCGTCGCTTCGCAGGCTCTCGTCCTGCTTGACCCGGACGAAGAGCAGGTGCTGGAGAAACCACTTCAGCTCCGTATTCATGTCGCTGTTCTTCAGCGGCTCGGCCACGGTGGGGCTCACGTAGAGGTCGAGCTGCTGGAACTTCATGGCGTGCTGCAGCGCATACTTGCGCAGCCAGCGCTCGATCTGGTTGATCGTCGTGAATCGGGCCTGCACGACGCCGGTTCCGCCGCAGGCGGGGCACTGGTCGCCCATGCGCTGCATGAGGCTCGGCCGTATGCGCTCGCGGGTGATCTGCATGATGCCGAAGTCCGACATCGGCAGGATGTTCGATTTCGCGCGGTCGTTGCGCAGCTCCCCCTTCATCGTGTCGTACACCTTCTTGGTGTTGCGCGCATCGAGCATATCGATGAAGTCGACGACGATGATGCCGCCGATGTCGCGCAGGCGCAGCTGGCGGACGACCTCGCGGGCGGCCTCCATGTTGGTGCGTAGCGAATTCTCCTCCTGCTCGCGCTTGGCGGCGTAGCGGCCGCTGTTGACGTCCACGACCACCATCGCTTCGGTATGCTCGATGATGATGTATCCCCCGCTCTTCAGCCAGACCTTGCGCGAGAAGATCGACTCGACGTCCTTGGCGATGCCGTACCCCTCGAAAAGCGGCAGCTTGCCCTGGTAGAGCGAGACGTTCTTGACCATTTCGGGGGCGGCCCACTCGATGTAGTTCAGCGTCTCCTTGTGGATGGAGGAGGAGTTGGCGACGATCTCGGTGACGTCGGAGGTCAGCGAGTCGCGCAGCACGCTCGATATGATGGTGTCCTCCTTGAAGATCAGCTGCGGCGGAGCGGCGTCCTTGAGCTTCTCCTCGATCTGCGTCCACTTGGCCAGGAGCTTCTCGAGGTCCTGCTTGAGCAGCGTCTCCTCCTGCATCTCGGCGACGGTGCGGATGATCGCGCCGAACCCCTCGGGAAGCATCGAGCGGACGAGCTTCTTCAGCCGTGCACGCTCCTTGCGCGAGACCACCCTGCGCGAAACGGCCACCTGTCCGCCGCCGAAGGGCAGCAGCACCATGAAGCGACCGGCGATGGTGATGTCGGAGGTAAGACGGGAGCCCTTCGTGCTGATGGGCTCCTTGATGACCTGGACGAGGATGGAGTCGTTGGCCTTGAGCTTGCCGGCGATCATCTGGGTGTAGGACTGGCGCTTTTCGGCAGTGTCGTCCCGTTTCGGCTGGGGCTGCGGCTTGCGGCCGCTGCGGGCCGTCTGGCGCTGGGCCTGGGGGGCATCGGAGGAAGACGAATCGTCCTCCTCGTCTCCATCCTCTTCGGCGGAGGCGTTCTCTTCCTCGTCGTCATCGTCCTCGATGAGCGCGCGGTAATCCTCGTTGGTCGTGCCGACGTCGGAAAAGTGCAGGAAGCCGTCGGACTTCTGGCCGATGTCGACAAAGGCCGCCTTGAGGCCCTCGATGACCTTGTGCACCCGTCCGAGATAGATGTCGCCGATGCTGCGGCGGCTTTCGGGCCGCTCGATGATGAGCTCGGCCAGCCGGCCGTCCTCGACCAGGGCGACCTGAATCTCGTCGCCGGTCTTGTTCATCAGCAGCTGTTTTTTCACGCTTTTTCTCATATGTTCAGAACCTTTACCTTGGTTAGTCTCCCTGAGGGGCCGGAAAACGGCCCCGACAATCGCCCGGCCTGCTCCGGATGCCGCCTCGGGGGCGGATCCCGTCCATGCGCCCCGGCATGCCGCAATGCGGCAGGGGGACGGTCCCAACTCGCTCATGTCGCCGGAGAAACAGCCTGAAGAGGAGGAATGGAAACAGGGCTTGCAAGCCAACCGTCAAGATAAGAAATTATAGGGGTCCTTGAAACTCCGAGCATAACTAAGACGCCCATGGATACGGCATATGAACGCACGCTCTGGCGGGACTTCCGCCTGGTGTGCGGCATCGACGAGGCGGGCCGCGGGCCCCTGGCCGGCCCGGTGGTCGCGGCCGCTGTGGTCTTCCCCCGCAATTTCAGCCCCGGAACGGGGATCCTCGAGAGGCTCGACGACTCCAAGAAGCTCCCGCCGGCGCTCCGGGACGAACTCGCCCCCGCCATCAGGGAGGCCGCGCTCTCCTGGGCGGTCGAGGCCGTCGACCACGAGACGATCGACCGCATCAACATCCTCCGGGCCACCATGCTCGCCATGAACCGCGCGGCCGAATCGCTCGCCGTGCAGCCCGACATGCTGCTCATCGACGGAAACCGCTTCACCCCCGTCCTGCCGGTTCCCTACCGGACGATCGTCGGAGGCGACGCCCGGGTCTTCTCCATCGCCGCTGCCTCGGTGCTGGCCAAGACCGAGCGGGACCGGATGATGCGGGAGTACGGGGAACGCTACCCCCAGTACGGCTTCGGGCGGAACGCCGGCTACGCCACCAACGAGCATGTCGAGGCGATACGGCGCCACGGCCGCACCCCGATCCACCGCACGAGTTTCAGGCTCCGCCGGCTCGGAGAGAAGTAAGAGGCGGAAGCTGCCGCAAAAGCTCGCCCGTGCGACCGAAAAACAAGCATAATCGGCTCTTTTTTCTTATCTTTACGCACGCTTTCCATAACTCCTTTCGAACAGCCCCACATCATGCAGGAAGCCGACATCCAGACTACCCAGTCGAACTACGGAGCAACCAACATCCAGGTCCTCGACGGCATCGCGCACGTCCGCATGCGTCCGGCCATGTATATCGGCGACATCCACAGCCGCGGACTGCACCACCTCATCTACGAAATCGTAGACAACTCGATCGACGAAACCCTCGGCGGGTACAACGACTACATCTTCGTCTCGATGAACCCCGACGGTTCGGTCACGGTCGTCGACCACGGCCGCGGCATCCCGGTCGACATCCACCCCGACAAGAAGAAATCCGCGCTCGAGCTCGTCATGACGCTCATCGGCGCAGGCGGCAAGTTCGACAAGGGCGCCTACAAGGTCTCGGGCGGCCTGCACGGCGTCGGTGCCTCGGTCGTCAACGCCCTCTCGGAATGGTGCGAGGTCGAGGTATCGCGAGACGGGAAGAAGTATTTCCAGCGCTACCGCCGCGGCGTGCCCGAGGCCGACGTGAAGGAGATCGGCACCACCGACGAGCGCGGGACGAAAACCACCTTCATGCCGGACCCGGAGATCTTCAAGGTCACCGAGTTCCGCAAGGACATCATCATCGACCGCATGCGGGAGCTGGCGTTCCTCAACAGCAACCTCAGGATCATCGTGCAGGACACCGAGGGAGAGCAGGAGACCTTCCACTTCGAAGGCGGCCTGAAGGAGTTCGTGCTCTTCACCGACGAAAACCGCCTGAACCTGATCAAGGAGCCGATCTACATCTGCGGAGAAAAGGAGGGCACCATCGTCGAGATCGCTCTCCAGTACAACGACTCCTACCAGGAAAACGTCTTCAGCTATGTCAACAACATCAACACGCATGAGGGCGGAACGCACGTTACCGGCTTCCGCAAGGCGCTGACCAGGACGCTGAACGCCTACGCACAGAAGAACGACCTCCTGAAGAACCTCAAGCTCGCCCTGACCGGAGACGACTTCAAGGAGGGCCTGACGGCCGTCATCTCGGTGAAGGTGGCCGAACCGCAGTTCGAAGGCCAGACGAAAACCAAGCTCGGAAACTCCGAGACCCAGAGCATCGTCGAAAGCCTCCTGAACGAACAGCTCGCCGAGTTCGCCGAAACCAACCCGAACGTGATCAAGATGATCATCGAGAAGGTCAAGGGGGCGGCGATGTCGAGGGAGGCCGCCCGCAAGGCGAAGGAGCTGACGCGCCGCAAGTCGGTACTGGAAAGCTCCGGCCTGCCGGGAAAACTTGCCGACTGCTCGATCAACGATCCAGAGCACTGCGAGCTCTACATCGTCGAGGGCGACTCGGCAGGCGGCAGCGCCAAGCAGGGCCGCGACCGCAGCTTCCAGGCGATCCTGCCGCTGAAGGGCAAGATCCTCAACGTCGAGAAGGCACGGCTGCACAAGATGCTCGAGAACGAGGAGATCAAGACCATCATCCTCGCCCTCGGCACCAACTTCGGCGAGGAGGAGTTCTCGGCCGAGAAGCTCCGCTACGGCAAGATCATCATCATGACCGATGCCGACGTCGACGGCGCCCACATCCGCACCCTGCTCCTCACCTTCTTCTTCCGCCACATGCGCTCGCTCATCGAGGCCGGCAAGGTCTTCATCGCCCAGCCGCCCCTCTACCTCGTCAAATCGGGCAAGGAACAGCAGTATGCATGGGACGACGACGAACGCAACAGCATCGTCGAGGAGATGAAGAAGATGCAGAAAGGCAAGGCCAACGTGCACATCCAGCGCTACAAGGGTCTTGGTGAAATGAACCCCGAGCAGCTCTGGGGCACCACCATGGATCCCGAGCACCGCTCGCTGCTCCAGGTCAGCGTGGAGAACGCCATGGAGGCCGACAAGGTCTTCAGCACCCTCATGGGCGACAAGGTCGAGCCGCGCAGGGAGTTCATCGAAACCAACGCCCGCTACGTCCGCCGTCTCGACGTCTGAACGACCTCCGCCGGACTGCGGCGATTTGCACGAAAGCAGGAATCCCCCGAAACACCAATCTACCGTGTGTTTCGGGGGATTTTCCGTTTCCGGCGGGGCCGGTTTCCGCACCAACCGGCGAAGTCGGTTTTCGTGCCCTATCCGTCGATGCGGCGGACGTAGACCTCACGGCGGAGATCCTTCATCCAGGCCTCGAACAACCCCTGCTTCTTCTGGTCTAGGGCCAGCTGCTCGAGAAGCGGGTAGTCCTTCTCAGGATCGAGCACATGCTCGGCGACGCGATCGTTCAGGCGGAAGATGCCGAAAAAGGGCTCCCCTTTCGGAGGAGTGATTTTCGTCGGCTGGCTGATATCTCCGGGCTTGCCGAGGGTGCTGACGATGTCGCGAAGCTGGGGACGGAGCATTCTCGGGTCAAGGTAGCGGCCCGCCGTTCCGGAAGCGAGCACCTGGCCGCCGAGGCTCGCCGAGATGGGATCGTCGGAGTAGTTGCGGGCCATTGTCGCAAAGTCGACCTTGCCGGCAAGGACCTTCGAGCGGATGGCGCCGAGGAACGCTGCCGCCTCGCCGTCGTCACGGGTCGAACGCTCGAATGCCACCAGGATGTGGCGGACATGGATGGAGTTCCCCTCGCGGCCGAGGCGCTGGATGATATGGTAGCCGTAACGGGTCTCGACGATGCCGGAGACACGGCCGTCCTTGAGCCCGTAGGCCGCATCCTCGAACGGCTTGACCAGCTCACCGCGCTGGACGAACCCGAGGTCGCCACCGAGCGTGGCGGAACCCGGATCCATGGAGTATCGGCGGGCCAGCTCTTCGAAGCTGAGGAAGCCCGTCTCAAGCTTTTTCTGGATCTCCTTGATCTTCGTCAGCGCTTCGGCCTTCGCCGCGGAGTTCACGCCGGGAAACTTCAGGATCTGCGATATGGAAACCTCCTCGGGAAGGTCCGGCATCTTGGCCCGGTTGTTCCGGTAGAAGGCCATTACCTCCCCGTACCCGATCGTCACGGAAGAGAACTTCCTGCGCTTGAGGGTCTCGATCATCTGCTGGCCGCGAAGCTCGTCGGCCAGGTCACGCCTGACGGCCTCGACGCTGCGGCCGAGCTTGCGCTCCATATCCTCCTTTGAAGCGAATCGGGAGCTGAGCTGGCGGAGGCGGTCGGCGGACATCGAGGCAACCGCGTTCTCGTCAATGCCGACACTGTCGATCTTGGCCTTGGTGAGGATGATCTTCTGGTCGATGAGGTTGTCGAGAATGGAAGAGCGAAGCGTAGGGTCCTTCTGAAGGTCGGGATACTGCATCCGGGTCATGACCTCACGGCTGTCCAGTTCCGACTTGAAGATCACCTCGCTGCCGACAACGGCCACGACCCTGTCGGCAACCGCCGCTGCGGCCCGGGCGTGGGGAAATGCGAGAAGAACGGCCACGATGGCGGTAACGATGGGGAGTGCTTTTTTCATAACCTTGGCTGATCGTAGTGTAAGATGACGTCATCGCATGGAAGCGGCCGGCTCAGGACTTTGCGGTGCCGCGGAGCTTGACCGGTGCCTTTGAGAGCCTCAGCCAGTCATAGACCAGCGGTGCCGCGACGAAAATCGAGGAGTAGGTTCCGATGAGGATGCCGGCGAAAACGGCGAAAGCGAACCCCCTGATGGCCGGGCCGGCGAAGATGAAGAGGACAAGCACCGTGACCAGGGTCGTACCCGAGGTGATGATGGTGCGGCTGAGGGTCTGGTTCATGCTCTCGTTGAAGATCCTCTCGTATTCGGAGGGCTTCTGGTTGCGGATCCGCTCCCTGATGCGGTCATAGACCACGACGGTGTCGGTGATCGAGTATCCGGCGATGGTCAGGAAGGCGGCGATGATGCTCTGGTCCATTTCGAGCGGCATGATGTCGAACATGCCACCCAGGAGGCTGAAGAGCCCAAGCACGATCAAAACGTCATGGAAAATCGCAACGACGCCGGTTGCCGCGAACTTCAGCTCGAAACGGATGCCGACGTAAAGCAGGATGGCAAGCAGAGCGGCGACCATGGCCTTCACCGCCGACCATTTCAGGTCGGAGGCGATGCTCGGGCCGACGGCGTCGATGCGCACGATCTCATGCGGATCGCCCTTCAGCCGGTCGTTGAGTGCGCCGGAGATCAGCGACTTGAGTTCGTTGGTGTCGCCGTTGAAGACGGTGCTGAGCAGGAACGAGCGGTCCATGCCGTACTGCTTGAGCGTCCCGGAGACCCCGGCCTCGCGGAGCACCGAACGGACCTCGGCGACGGGAACATCCTTCTCGAAGCGGATGACCACCTCGGAACCGCCCCTGAAGTCGATGCCGTAGTTGAGCCCCTTCACGGCCATAGAGACGAAGCCGGCCAGGAGAAGCGCCAGCGAGATGGCGTAGGCGATCTTCCGGTAGCGGAGAAAATTGATGGTTGTGGTATTGAAAATCCTCATGGGTTCGTGCGTGTTGTATGGAAATTATCCGAAGCTTTTGACCGTCATCTTGTTCCTGGAAAGGAGGAACTGGAAAATCTCCCGAGTGACGACGATGGCGGTGAAGAGGCTTGCCGCGGTTCCGATCATCAGCGTGACGGCGAAACCCTGGATCGGCCCGATGCCGTAGGTATAGAGCAGGAAGGCTGCGGCCAGCGTGGTCACGTGGGAATCCAGAATGGATGAGAACGCCTTGTCGTAGCCCTGCGTGATTGCAGAGGTGATCGAGCGGCCTTCTGCGATCTCCTCGCGGATGCGCTCGTAGATCAGCACGTTGGCGTCCACGGCCATGCCCATCGTCAGCACGATGCCGGCGATGCCTGGAAGAGAGAGCGAGGCGTTGAAGCCGGCAAGCACCGAAAGCACGATAAGGACGTTGAGCACCAGTGCGGTATCGGCCGCCATGCCCGCCTTGCGGTAATAGACGATCATGAAGATGACGACCGCCGTGAATCCCCAGATCATCGACTGGAGGCCGGCACGGATGTAGTCTGCGCCGAGCGAGGGGCCGACCGTGCGCTCCTCGATGATGCGGACCGGGGCAGGAAGGGCGCCGGCTTTCAGCACGATCTCAAGATCCTTCGCCTCCTCGAGGCTCTGGATGCCGTTGATGACCGAGTTGCCGTTGGGGATCTTCGACTGTACGACGGGAGCGCTGTAGACGGCACCGTCAAGAACGATGGCGACGCGCTTGCCGATGTTGGCACCGGTGATCCGGGCCCATTTCGACGTGCCTTCGGAGTTCATCGACATGAGCACCTCGGGCTGCATTCCCTCCGAGCCGAAAGTGGCCTTCGCCTCGGTGATCACCCCGCCGGTGAGTTCAGCGGTCTTTTTCACCAGGTAGAGATCGTAGTAGCTGACGCCGTCCCTGGCGGCCTCAGCCCTTGCGGAAAGCAGCAGTTCGCTGTCCGGGGGGAGAAGGTCGCGGACCGCCGGCTGGCGAAGCAGGGCCGAAACGACATCGCGGCTGCGGGAATCGATGACGGCGCTGCCAGACGGGGAGACGCTGACAAGCTCGTAAAGCGGCGCCTTCGAAGAGGCGGATGATGGAGCGGCAGCTACCGCACCCGAAACCATCGCGCTGTTGATCCGCTCAAGGGTCCTGACCTGAAGCTCGGGCTCGCGGAGAAGCCTGAACTCCAGCTTTGCGGTTCCTTTCAGGAGGTTGCGCATCCGGTTCTCGTCGGAAACGCCGGGAAGCTCGATGATGATCTTGCGGTTGCCCTGGGTGGTGATCATCGGCTCGGCAACGCCGTACTGGTCGATGCGGTTCCGGATGATCTCCCGGGCGCGGACCAGCGCGTCGGCGGCCTCTTTACGCAGCTTGCCCTGAATTTCGCTGTCGCTGTTGCGGATATCGTAGAAGTAGCGGCTCAGCTTGACGTTGTCCTTGCGGAATGCGGCCGAAAGGAGGTCGACCACGTCGGCGTCGCTCGAGCGGGCCTCTTTGGCCACGCCGGCCATGAGCGAATCAAAGCGAGCATCGCGGTTCCACGCTTTCTCGCTGAACAGGTCGACCTGGTCGACCTCCATGACAAGATGCATGCCTCCCTTCAGGTCAAGTCCCAGCTTCAGGCTCTTCTGGCGTGCATCCTCTATTTCACTGCGGTGGCTGAGGGCGAAGTTCAGACTGTCCTGCTGGGTGGAGAAGGAAGAGAGCTGCCGGGAGAGCGAGTAGTCACGCCAGGTCGGCCAGAGGGACCAGAGTGCGACAAGCGTGACGGCAGCGATCAGGAGCAGGTTGAATCGTTTGTTTTTCATTGATGACATTGTCTTTTACCAACAAATGGACGGATCAGCCAATATATGAAACAGGGCAGTGATTAACTAACAAGCACGCCACGGGCCCCGCCGGCAGTGAGCCCGCCGGGGAGAGCACCTTCTGAAGAATGGATTCATTTATTCGTATCTTTAAGTTCGAAGAACGCAGAAAGGCGAAATATTTGTGTAATAAAGCCCCCTAATGGATCGCAATGGCCATGTATGACGTCATAGTAGCAGGAGCAGGGCATGCCGGCACGGAAGCTGCGCTTGCGGTTGCCCGCATGGGCCTCAGCTGCCTGCTGGTGACGACGGACCTGAACGCCGTCGCCAGGATGTCATGCAATCCTGCGATCGGGGGCGTCGCAAAGGGACAGATTACCCGTGAGATCGACGCCCTCGGCGGCGAGATGGCCAAGGCGATCGACGCCACGGGCATCCAGTTCAGGATGCTCAACATGAGCAAGGGGCCCGCAATGCACTCCCCGAGAGCGCAGGCCGACAGGGCTGCCTATACAAACTACATGAAGCGGGTCCTCGAGGAGGAGTCGAACCTCGACCTTCTCCAGGATACCGTCACTGCAATCGAGCAACAGAGCGGCGAGTTGCATGGCGTAAGGCTGCTTTCAGGCAGGCTTGTCACAGCCAAGGCGGCGATTCTGACCTGCGGAACATTTCTCAACGGACTGATCCATATCGGGATGGACCACTACCCCGGTGGGCGCACCATAGCCGAACCTCCCGTATCAGGTCTTACCGAAGACCTCGTTGCGGCAGGATTCGAGGCCGGCCGACTGAAAACCGGCACACCTGCGAGGATCGACAGGAGAAGCGTCGACTACACGAAGGTAGAGGAGCAGAAAGGCGATAAGGATCCGCCACCGTTCTCCTTCAGCACGCTGTCGCTAAAAGACCGCAGACAGCTGAGCTGCTATGTGACGCACACGTCAGAAAAGACCCACGAAATCCTGAAAACAGGATTCGACCGATCCCCCCTCTTCACGGGCAAGGTCCAGGGTGTCGGCCCCCGATACTGCCCGTCCATTGAGGACAAGATCTACCGCTTCCCTGACCGGACCAGCCACCACATCTTCCTTGAACCGGAAGGGTTCGACACCAATGAGATGTACGTCAACGGATTCTCCACCTCCCTGCCGGAAGACATCCAGATCGAAGGCCTGCGCTCGCTCAGGGGGCTCGAGGAGGTAAAGATGATCCGGGCGGGATATGCCATTGAATACGACTACTTCCCACCCTACCAGATCCACAGCACCCTGGAGACGAAGCGGGTCAAGGGACTCTACTTCGCCGGACAGATCAACGGAACATCCGGTTACGAGGAGGCCGCAGCACAGGGCCTTCTTGCAGGAATCAACGCAGCATCGGCCATCCTGCAGCGGCCGCCCCTGCACCTGAAGCGCTCGGACGCCTATATCGGGGTCCTCGTCGACGACCTTGTGACCAAGGAGATGAAGGAACCCTATCGGATGTTCACCTCTTCGGCCGAACATCGTCTTTTACTCCGACATGACAACGCAGACCTCCGGCTCATGCACTTCGGGCACCAGACCGGGCTTATCAGCGAAAGCCAGATCCTTCGCTGCCGCACAAAACAGGACGCGATTGACCGAATCAAGAAGCTTGCGGCAACGACAACCGTTCCGCCCGATGCGCTCAGCAGCATGCTCCATGACGCCGGCCACTCCCCAGCCACTACAGGCCAAAGAGTCACCGCGGCGATCAAACGGCCCGGTATGAGCCTGAAACGCCTCATGGAGGGACTGCCTGAATTCGGAAGAGATGTTCTTGAAATCAGCGCCGACGAAGAGACCCACCAGCAGGTCGAAATCGACCTGAAGTATGAGGGATATCTCAAACGGGAGCTTCTCACTGCAGAGAAGATTGCCCGCCTTGAGGGTCTTCAGATCCCTTCAGGCTACAGATACGACGCCATCAAAGGACTCTCAGCAGAAGGCATGGAAAAACTCATCCGCCATAGCCCCGAGACACTGGGCCAGGCCTCGCGCATTACCGGGGTCTCCCCTTCGGACATCTCCGTCCTGATGGTCCACATCGGGCGGTGACCGACGGAAATGTTTCACGTGGAACATGTTCCACGTGAAACATTGCACCACAACAAAACCGTTATGAGGCTGATGTCCGCAGAAAATCCCTTGCAGGGAGGGGCGGCAAAGCAGAAACAGAGAACGACCGTATGGAAACGATAGTCAGCGACATACTGAACAACGGACTCCTGTTCGGAAAGGACAAGGAAGAGAGAATAGTCGGGGCCTACCAGCTTTCCGACACCCATATCAGACTTTTCAACCGCACAAGGGACGGAGTCACAGCCCATGACGAACCGTTTTATCCGTTCTTCTTCATGACGGACCAGTCGCTACTGGATGGCTATGTCCCTCAGGATGGGAGCAAATACTGGCTGGTGCAGCTGGAAGGAAACAACCACTACCGCAGTCTCGCCATATTCCGAAACATGAAAAGCTCAAGGGGAGCTCTCGATCACCTTGCAGGACGAAAGCCGGAAACAAACGATTCAGAAAATGCTACTGATGCAGGTGGTGGTGGGCTTGAAGTTATCCAGAATGTATACAGCAGAGGCGATGCGGTAACGCAGTATATGATGCAGACGGGAAAGACGTTCTTCAAGGGAATGGTTTTCGATGAACTCTACCGCATGCAGCTTGACATCGAAACGCTCTATGATCCTTCGCGGCCCGCAAAGAAAGGGAGGGGGATCGGTGAAGACGAAATCATCATCATCTCCATGTCCGACAACAGGGGATGGGAGCTGGCCATACACTCGAGAGATAGAACGGAGAAGGATCTTCTCGAAGAGATGGTAAAAATCATCAGGGAGAAAGATCCCGACGTGATAGAGGGTCACAATATTTTCAGTTTCGATCTCCCTTACATCCAGGCGCGCTGTGAACTGCATCGGATTCCCTTCGCGATCGGAAGGGACGGGACGCTCCCGAAAACCTATCCCGCAAGCATACGCTTTGCCGAACGGACGATCGACTATCCTTTCTACGACATACCGGGACGCCATGTCATCGACACCCTGTTCCAGGTCCAGACCTACGACATCGGCAAGCGCTCTATGCAGAGCTACGGACTGAAAGCCGTGGCCAGGCACTTCGGCTTCGCTTCAGAAGACAGGACCTATATCGACTACAGCGACATCGCAGGGCTGTGGAGAGACAGGGACGACCGCCTGCTTGCCTATGCGCTCGACGATGTCCGTGAGACAAGAGCGCTTTCAAACCTCCTGTCCGGAAGCAGTTTCTACCTCTCCCAGATGCTCCCCTACACCTATGCCATGACGGCAAGGATCGGGCAGGCGGCGAAGATCGAAGCCCTCTTCATCAGAGAGTACCTCCGCAAGAAACACTCCATCCCCCGCCCAACCCTCGGCCAGCAGCATGCAGGAGGATACACCGAGGTCTTCCGGAAGGGCGTGCTCGGACCCATCGTCTATGCCGATGTGGAATCGCTCTACCCTTCCATCATGCTCTCCTATAACGTCTGTCCTAAAAGCGACGGCCTGAAAGTGTTTCCGGGAGTCCTTGGAGACCTCAGGGACCTGAGACTCAAGACCAAGGCCCTTGCCACCGATGAGAAGAAAAAGGGGAACGACTCCCTGGCAGCCAATTACGATGCAATGCAGGGCTCGTTCAAGATCCTCATCAACGCCATGTACGGGTACCTCGGCTTCAGCGGAGGTTTGTTCAACGACTTCGACGAGGCCGATCGGGTAACCTCCACCGGGCAGTCGATCGCGAGAAAAATGATACGGGAGTTCGAAACAAGGGGATGCCGCATCATCGAAGTCGACACTGACGGAATCCTCTTCATACCCCCGGATGACGTCAGGACCGAGGAGGAAGAACGGGCCCTGGTCAAGGAAGTGTCGGAACTCATGCCGGAGGGCATCAATATCGGCTTCGACGGGAGGTTCCGAAAAATGATCTCCTACCTGAAGAAGAACTATGCGCTTCTCGACTACGACGGGGTGATGAAGCTGAAAGGCTCATCATTGACCAGCCGGAGCGGGGAGAAGTTCGGCAGGGACTTCATCAGGCGAGGCTTCGAAAAACTGCTCTCCGAAGACATCAGCGGACTGCACGAGCTCTACCGGGAATACCGGAACAAGATCCTGAATCATGAGCTCGATATTACTGATTTTTCACGCACCGAGAGTATGAAAAGCTCACTTGAACAGTACCGTGAAGACGTCGCATCGGGCAAGCGCTCGAAATCGATCACCTATGAAACCGCAATCCGTGCAAAGATCCCGGTGTCGAAAGGTGATCGGATCACATACTATATAGCCGGAAGCGGCCAGGGCGGCGCCGCCAGCGACCGGGGAAAGACGGCCGTCGAATGGCGTGCAGACAAACCCGACGAGAATACCTCGTTCTACCTGAAACGGCTTGACGAATACAGCCAGAAGTTCATGCCCTTCTTCAAACCCCAGGACTACAGCACGATCTTTTCTGACGACACCCTCTTCTCGTTCTCACCGGAGGGTATCGAGCTGCAGGAGCTGATCCTTGAACCTGGAGAAAGCAAGTAGACGCCACGGGGGAACGATGGGCGCACGAAAAAGCGTAGTACATGTATCAACAAATCACCCAACACCCGATAAACCTATGAAAGACAACAATATCCTCCCCGTCAGCCAGAGCGTCACATGGATCGGCGTGCTCGATCCAGGCCTCATCACCTTCGACATCGTGATGGAGACCAAGTACGGCACGACCTACAACTCCTACTTCATCAATGCGGACAAGAAAACCATCGTTGAGACGACGAAGGAGAAATTCTGGCCGGAATACCAGGCCAAGATCAAGCAGGTCTGCGATCCGGCCGAGATTGAGTACATCATCGTCGACCATACCGAACCCGACCATTCCGGCAACGTGGCGAACCTGCTGAAGGTCGCTCCGAACGCCACGGTGGTCGGCAGCGGAAACGCACTGAAATTCCTCCGAGACCAGACCGGACACGACTTCCGTTCGCTTGCAGTCAAGACGGGCGACACGCTCGATCTCGGCAACAAGACGCTGCACTTCATCAATGCACCGAACCTCCACTGGCCCGACACCATCTATACCTGGCTCGAGGAAGAGCGGGTACTCTTCACCTGCGACTCGTTCGGCTCGCACTTCTGCAATGAGAAGATGTACGACGACGAGGTCGGGGATTTCGACGACGCCTTCACTTACTACTTCGACGCAATCCTCCGCCCCTTCAGCAAATACATGCTCCAGGCGATCGAGAAGATCAAGCCGCTTGACATTTCCGTGATCTGCCCCGGACACGGCCCGATCCTGCGCAAGAACTGGCAGAAATATGTGGAGATGTCGCAGCGTTACGCGACGGGCGCCATCGCACTACCGAACGAGAAGAACATCCTCATCGCCTACGTTTCGGCCTACGAGAACACGGCACTCCTGGCCAACAAGATTGCCGAGGGGCTGAAGCAGTCGTGCGACTTCACTGTCGACGTCTGCGACATTGAGCATATGCATTTCTCGAAGCTTGAGGAAAAGATCGCCCATGCCTCCGGCATCATCCTCGGCTCACCGACCATCAACCAGAACATCCTGCCGCAGATCTACGGTTTCTTCGGCGCCATCAACCCCATTCGGGACAAGGGCAAGCTGGGAGCCGCATTCGGCTCATACGGCTGGAGCGGCGAAGCCTCGAAGATGATCGAGGGAAACTTCACGATGCTCAAGCTCAAAGTGTTCGAGCAGAACATGATGGTAAAATTCAAGCCGCACGAAGAGGAGTTCGCGGCATGCATGGACTTCGGAAAAGCCTATGCGGAAAAGATGATCGAGATGTACAAACTGAGCTGCAACATCTGAAGAGAAAACAGCCCCAGATCCATCGAAACGAAAGCCCTTCATGCGATAACGGAGGGCTTTCGCCGTTCATGCGGCCGGGGAGCTGTTTAGAAACATACTCCCCCGAAGGGGGCGCGAAAAAAATTCAGCGGAAAATAATTTCCCTGACCAGGGGTTTTTCAAGCACATCATTAAGCTGACGGGCAATATCCCCCTTTCGGTAATTCAGCTCCATTCGCCATGATGCGTTGCGTACCCTGACGAAGAGACAGCCATCGGTAAAACGCTCGACGGAGGTCACCCTTGCAATGGCCGGTCCGACAACACCATCCCAGGCTTCCAGCGCCTTGAACTGGAGAAACGCCTCCTGCATGCCGAGTTCACGGTAGAGGTCGCCCGCAATGGAGGCAAAGATTTTCGGGTTTCTCGTTCTTGCCATGCTCAGCCCTCAGTATAACCCGGAAGAGAGGTTACATCAACGGCCGTATAGTCGGGACCGAGCCCTCCGTCCGTCGTGGTGACGATGGTCTGGCCGCACTTTTCGAGGATCCTGAATATTTGTGCCGTACGGTGCTGGTCAAGTTCACTGAACATATCGTCAAAAAGGCAGATGGGGCTCTCCGGTAGGCGCTCGCTGAAGTAGCGGAAGAGCGCGAGCTTGAGGCTGATAAGAAATGCCCGCTGCTGTCCCTGTGAACCATACTTTTTTATCTCCTTTCCATTTGAGATGAAGAGAAGATCGTCGCGATGCGGACCCGACATCGTCTGGCCTCGCATCATCTCTTGGCGACGCGTGTCCATAAGCCTCTTCAAAAATCGGCGGCGAAGATCGTCGCGAGAGAGACCCTCCTCAATGGTTCCGAAAGAAGAACGGTAAACGACCGAGTGGCTGCCGCCATCGGCCAGGCTTTCTTGAAGCGGCTCGAAATAGTGGGACAGGTTCCTGAGGAAATCGATCCTTCTAAGCGTGATGGCGGCGGCAAGATCGGCAAGGTTCTCACTCCAGAGATCGAGCATCTCGCCGTTTGAGGCACTCGGTGAGTCCAGCTGCTGCAGGAGCGCGTTGCGCTGCTGCAGAACCCTCCGGTAGTCGAGAAGCTCTTCGAGGTACCGCCTGTCGGACTGGGATGCCGCATTGTCGATGAAACGCCTCCTCTCGCCGGGCGAACCACTGACGATGGCGGTTTCAGGCGGAGAAAAGGTGATGCAGGGAATGGTTCCGACATGCGCCGAAAACGGCCTGACCTCGTTCCGGTTCAGGCTGATCTGCTTCCCCCTCTCTTTTCCGAATGAAACCCTCACCTCCAATCCCGATCCCCTTGTACTCTCGAAAGTAGAGGAAAGAAGAAAATACTCGTCCGTAAACCTCACGCATTCCGACTCCGGTGAGCCAAGAAGGCTTTTAGTCAACGCACAGAAATGGACGGCTTCAAGAACCGAGGTCTTGCCCGATCCGTTTGGCCCGAAAAGCACCGTGATTCCTTCTTCGGGTGCAAAAGCGAGGGAACGGTGGTTCCTGAAGTTCTCCAGCTGTATGTTCCTGAGCCTCAATGAGCGTACCTCAATTTGGGGAGGGCAAGAAAAAAGCCGGCCGCTGATTGCAGCCGGCTTTCCGGAATGCGGCTCAGTTGTTGATGCGGACCGGCATGACGAGAATGATCAGATTATCGTTCTCCTCTTCGCCGTGGGGCCGGAAAATGACAGCGGTCGTAGGGCTCTTCAGCTCGATCTTGATCTCGTTTTCGTCGAGATGGGCCAGTGCGGCTTCGATGAAGCGCGAATTGAATCCGATCGCGATATCCTCACCCATGAACTCGCAGGCAAGCTCTTCCTGTGCGGACTCACCCTCATTGGTGTTCTCTGCCATGATCTTCATCGACTGGCCTTCGAGGACGATCTTGACGTCGCCGATACTCGAGAAGCGTCCGACACGGCGGACCGAATCATAGATCACCGAGCGGTTGATGATGAGATTCCTGTCGTGCTCTACCGGAATGACCGCCTCGTAATTCGGATAAGGTTCGACGATGAGAGCGGCATCAAGGACTACACTTCCAGAAATGAAACGGACGAACTTCCGCTCGCTGTCGAACTGCATGGTCACCGACTCGGTCTGGGCGAGCTTCTGCAGGATGGAGAGCACCCGGGCGGGAACGACGACCTTGTTTTTTTCAGCCATCTCAACCGATGAAGCCTTGCGGCACCGTACCAGACGGTGACCGTCGGTCGCCACAGCGGTGATGACGCTTCCCTCGAGTTCGAAAAGCACACCCATCATTGCGGGACGCATACCGTCGACGCTGCAGGCAAACGTAGTCTTCTGGATGAGATCGAGCATTTCCGAGGTCTCCATTTCAATGGAGATGTCATAGTTCTTGTCCTGTTTTTCAGGTTTTCCCTGGAAAAGGCAGGGAATCCGGTAACGTCCCTTGTCGGTGGAAATGCTGACAGTACCATGGTCACTGATCTCCTGGCGTTCGATCGTAAACACGACGGAGGTATCGTACATGCTGCGGAGAAAATCCTGCAGGGTCCTTGCCCGGATACCGATGTTTCCGCTGTCCTGGGTTTCAACGCCGCTTTTGGCAGTGATGGAAACCTCTCCATCCGAAGCAAACAGCGTCAGCTCGCCAGGTTCTATGGAGAGGTTGATGTTCTCGAAACGCTGGTCGATCGATTTAGCAGGAATGGCCTGGGCAACTTTGCTGACTGCATCCTGCAGCTGCCGGATTGAGGAGGTCAATTTCATCTGGTCCAACATTTACTGTTTGAGATTTTTAAAAAAGAAGGCTGTTGTTGCTGTAGAGGGTGTTGATATCTTGACAACTCTCCGAACTACTACTCTAACGTACTGAATATTAAGTTTTTACCGGTTTTCAGAATTCCCTTTTCGCTGTTGACAACCTGTTGGTTTGGGGTGGTCCTGGATGTGTATTCTTTGTTGATGGTTTTGAGCCTTTCGGAAATGTGTGGACAGCCTGGCTGTTTTCCATATTCCACCAACAGTGTTTCAACATTCTGTCAACACCGACGGGAAGGGCCGGTTACATTGATATTATCTCGATTCTCCGGCGGATTTCGTCGATTTTGCCCCGCTCTTCGCCGCCGCCTTCCACTTTCCTGCCGATCGTATTGATGGCGTGGATGACCGTTGAATGGTCACGCCCGCCGAAATGCAGCCCGATCGTCTTGAGCGACGAATCGGTCATCTGTTTCGAGAGGTACATCGCCATCTGGCGTCCGACGGCGATCTCCTTTTTCTTCGATTTTCCCTTCAGGTCGTTCGATGTGATGGAGAAATACTCGCAGACGGCCTTTTCGATCGTATCGAGGTTCAGCTGCTTGGTTGTGTGGCGAATGATGTCCTTGAGGGTCGACTTGGTGAACTGCAAATCGATCTCCCGCTTGTCGAGCGACTGGGCCGCAAGAAGTTTCACGATGCAGCCTTCGAGTTCGCGGACGTTGTCGGTGATGTTGTTGGCAATGAACTCGATGACGTTCTCGTCGAAATTCACCCCGCTCTGGTGAAGCTTGCTGAGGATGATGGCCTTGCGGGTTTCGTAGTCTGGCGGCTGGATGTCGGCGGAGAGTCCCCAGTTGAAGCGTGAAATCAGCCGGTCCTCGATTCCCTTGATGTCCTTGATGGGACGGTCGGCCGAGAGGATGATCTGCTTGTTCGACTGGTGGAGCGTATTGAATATGTGGAAGATTTCCTCCTGGGTCTTCTCCTTGCCGGAGAAGAACTGGATGTCGTCGATGATGAGGACGTCGATGTTGCGGTAGAAAGAGGAGAACTCCTGGATCTTGCCGTTCTGGATCGCATTGACGAAGTCGATCGCGAATTTCTCGCTGGAGACATAGAGCACTTTCGAACCTTCGTGGTTCTCGCGGACCGTATTGCCGATGGCCTGCATGATGTGCGTCTTGCCGAGTCCCACGCCGCCGTAGATGACGAGCGGGTTGAAGGCGTTCTGGCCGGGGTTCTGGGCGACGGACTTTGCCGCCGCGAACGCCAGCGAGTTGCAGTCGCCCCTGATGAGGGTGTCGAAGGTGTATTTGGTGTTCAGGTGCGTCTCGAAGCGCTCGACATCCCTTCGGAACTCCTCTTCGGCCCTGTTCTCCTCCCGGGCAGCAGCCTCCTTCTTCTTGTCGACAGGGGGGTTCTGGGGAGGGAGCTGCATGGTGACAGGCTGTCCCTGCGACTTGTCCATGACGATGGAGTACATCAGCCGGGCTTCGGATCCGATCACATCACGAAGCGCCTCCTTGAGGTACTGGGAGTAGTGCTCCTCTATCCACTCGTAAAAAAAAGTGCTGGGTACCTCGATGGTCAGCTCGTTGCCGGAGTATTCAAGAGGACGGATGGGAGAGAACCAGGTCTGGAATGCAAGCGGATTGATATGCTCCTTGATGGCGTCGAGGCAGGACTGCCATATTTTCTGTTCAACGGAGAGGTTCTTCCGTTGTCGGGTATCCTGCTGCTCCGGAGCGGTCATTGTATCTGCGTAAAGCATGGAAAACGGGAGTTTGAAAGGGGAGGTGCCCTCTAGGAGAGCCCATCAACATCTGGCAGAGGTCAAGTTAGTGTTTTAGGGAGAGAAAAAAGAATCCCGCAGGGGAAAAAGCACCCCCTCGATCCCCAAGTTATGCACGATGTTATCAACATTATAACCTGCTTTAAAAAAAACTCTTACTGGATTTTATCAAAAACTTGTCAACATTTATGGGCGACGCCTCCCCGTGAAGTTACGGGGCGCGCGGCCCATCCGATTTTTTTTATCCACAAGTTGTCCACATTCCTGGCCACTCACTTCTGCCGCTTCAGGATGAAAGAGTGGCCGGTGACGAGGTTCCGTATTTAGTGTCACGGCGGATTTGTTAATGATGGTGCATTGTGCTAAATTACGCGCCCTGTAATTTTGATATTTTGTCAGATTATCCCTACAACACGGTGAGGAGCCATTAGAGATGAAGAGAACATTCCAGCCCAGCAACAGGAAAAGAAGGAACAAGCACGGCTTCAGGCTGCGCATGTCGACCAAGAACGGCCGCAAGATCCTGTCGGCAAGAAGGGCCAAAGGCCGTCATTCGCTGACCGTCAGCAGCGATATGGGAACGGCAGGCAAATAACGCATCGCTTCGCCGGCAGTGCCGGCATTGATGCATAACTGCTTTTCTGGTATTGTCAAACACGCATCTCCACTCTCTGCCCAGGCATGAGATAGTGAGGAAGAAGGCGGTGATATCGCTTCTCTTCACGGGCGGGAAAAGCCTCAAGGGTGATTTTCTCCGTATTGCGTACCGTTTTCCGGCAGCAGTCCCGGATCCGGTCCCTGCTTCCCCCTCAGTAATGTTCGCCGTCAGCAAGAAGACGCTGCCCCTGGCCGCAAGGCGCAATCGCGCCAAGCGGATGATGCGGGAGGCTTACCGTCTGGAGAAGCCTTTTCTTTTGGAGAAGATGCGGGACGCAGGAGACCCGGCCACCCCGGGACCGCTGGTCATGGCAATGCTGTATACGCGGAGGGGCGGCGGAATTCCCTCCCTCGAAGAGTTCAGGCGGGAGTTCAGATCGCTGGTAGGACAGATGAGATTGTAGTGAACAACGCCGCGTTGGTGACGAGAGCACGCTGAAGGACCTGATAACGAAAGTGAAGAGATGGCCATCTGGAAAGTTGTCAACCAGGCGCCCCTTGCGCTCATAAAATTCTACAGGGCGTTCATCTCCCCGATGTTTCCCCCGTCCTGCCGTTTTCATCCCACCTGTTCGGCATACGCCGTCGAGGCGTTCGAAACCCATAATTTTTTCAAGGCATCCTGGCTGAGCGTGTGGCGCATACTCAGATGCAACCCGTTTTCAAAGGGCGGATACGATCCTGTCCCCCCTCGTGACGGCGTTCCGGGAACAAACGACGAAGAGAGATAAGCAATGGATAGGAATTCAGTAACGGGACTGGCGCTCATCGCCCTCATCATGATCGTCTGGCTGCAGTTCATGTCGCCGGAGAAGAAGCCCCTGCAGCAGGTGAGCGATGCCGGGAAGGCCCGCACCGAACAGACCGCCGCCGCCATTGCCGAGTCCGCCGCAAAGGAAGCCGTGGTGAGCGCCTCGACCGGCGATACGTTCGGGATGTTCGCTCCCGCAGCCACCGGAAAGGAGCGCCTCACCAAAATCGACAACGACCTCTTCCAGGCAGTCGTCTCCTCCAAGGGCGCGACCCTGAAGTCGCTCGTCCTCAAGAAGCACCTTGACGGCAACCTCAAGCCCTTCGACCTCGTCAGCGACAGCAAACAGGGAGCGCTCTCCCTGCTCTTTCTCACCCGCGAGGGCCGCCGCATCGATACCCGCGACCTCTATTTCACCGGGGCAAGCCTCGATACCCTCCATACCGTTACCGGCAAGGAGACCTATGCCCTCCGCTACCGGCTCGCGCTCTCGGCGAAGCAGTCGATAGAGATCACCTACCTCTTCACCGGCGACAGCTACAGCATCGGCTACGACGTCAAGCTGACCGGCCTCTCCTCGGCGCTCGCCGGCGGCGAGTACCAGGTGCAGTGGGACGGCGGCCTGCCCTACACGGAAAAGAACCGTGAAGATGAGTCGCACAGCGCCCTGGCCAGCGCCTATCTCGGCGGCAGCCTCGTCAAGCTCGATGCCGAAAAAGACGGACGTTCCTACCGCGAGGAGCAGTCGGGCGACGCCCGCTGGGTTGCGGTCCGCAACAAGTATTTCATTGCCGCCCTCATGTCCGGCGACCGGACGGCCGGGTTCTACCTCGATGGCGAGAAGAGCCGCGGCAACGCCTATGAGAACTACCTCGCCTCCCTGAAGATGGAGGCGCCCGCATCCGGGGGCGTCATCGACAGCCGTTTCAGCATCTATCTCGGCCCGCTCGACTACAATACCGTGAAGGCGCAGCACGCCGGGCTCGAAAAGATCATGGACTTCGGATGGGACTGGCTCACCAGGCCGTTTGCCGAATTCCTCATCCTGCCCGCCTTCACCTGGATGAACACCTTCATCTCCAACTACGGGCTCATCATCATCATCTTCGCCTTCCTCGTCAAGCTGGTGACCTATCCGCTCTCGACCGCATCGACCAAGTCGATGAAGAAGATGTCGGCCCTCCAGCCGATGATGAAGGAGCTGCAGGAGAAGTACAAGGACAACCCCGCCAAACTCCAGAGCGAGCTCGGCCGCATCTACAAGGAGGCCGGCGTCAACCCGCTCGGCGGATGTCTTCCGGTGGTATTGCAGATGCCGCTCCTCTTCGCCATGTTCTACGTCTTCCGCTCCTCGATCCAGCTCCGCCAGCACGGCTTCCTCTGGGTCAAGGACCTTTCGGTGCCCGACTCCATCCTGGACCTCGGCTTCACCATCCCGATGTACGGCAGCCACATCGCGCTCCTGCCGATCCTCATGGGCGTGACGGTGTTCCTCCAGCAGAAGATCACGCCGACGGCGCAGACGAACGACCAGATGAAGATCATGATGTACATGTTCCCGGCCATGATGCTGCTCTTCTTCAACAACATGCCCTCCGGCCTGGCGCTCTACTACCTGATGTTCAACGTCTTCAGCGTCGCGCAGCAGTTCTACATCAACTCGACCAGTTCGCCGGCCGACCTTCCGCAGGTGAGCATGAGCGCGCCGTC
The DNA here is from genome assembly GCF_004332115.1 of Chlorobium sp. N1. GTDB lineage: Bacteria > Bacteroidota > Chlorobiia > Chlorobiales > Chlorobiaceae > Chlorobium. Next base: position 283,380 of record NZ_SJPA01000002.1, on the reverse strand, counting down.
CCGCCCCAAAAAGAAGAAGTCGGGCGGAAGGTAAGGGAGCTATCGTGCTGATTGAGCAGGCCGACCGGTGGCTGTTCGGGGTACTGAACAGCCGCCTTGCCACCCCGGCGATGGACGATCTCATGGTCTTCCTTACCAGCGGAAAGCTTTCCGGGCACATTCTCGTCCTCATCGCACTCTTCATGCTGGTGCAGCGCGGCCGCCGGGGTATCGTCCCCCTCCTGCTCGCGCTCGCGGCCGTCGGGCTTTCCGACTTCACCGCTTCGGGCGTCCTCAAGCCCCTCGTCCAGAGGGTGCGGCCCTGTTTCGCCATCGAGCATGTCCGCCTGCTCATCGACCAGTCCCACTCCTGGTCCTTCGCCTCCTCCCACGCAGCCAACATGGCGGCCGTCGCCACGACGGTCTGGATCTTTTTCAGCCGCGGCCCGCTCGTCGAGCGTGCGTTCACCGCCATCACCCTCGCCTATGCACTGCTTGTCGCATTCTCCCGCGTCTACGTCGGGGTCCACTATCCCGGCGACGTGCTCGGAGGGATGGCGATCGGCGTCGCCTGGGCCTCGATCCTGTACCTCGCCTGGAGCTGGGTGATGAAGAACTTCGTCAGGCGCCCGGCACCGGGAGGCGGATCCGATGCAGGGGCCTGAGCGCTACTGGGGGATCGATCTCGGCGGAACCAAGATCGAGGCGACAGTCATCGGCCCCGGCACCGAGGAGCTGGTCCGTCTCCGCATCCCGACCGGGGCCGAGCGGGGGTACGACCACATCCTTGCACGGGTCGGCGAGCTGCTCCGCATGACGGCGCAGCAGTCGGGGCTCCCGCTCCCGGAGGTCGTCGGCATCGGCACTCCGGGCAGGTACGAGGAGCGGAGCGGCGCCATGAAGAACTCCAACACCGTGTCGCTCAACGGTCGCGACCTTCCCTCGGATCTTTCGGAAGCGCTCGGCCGGAGGGTGGTGATCGAGAACGACGCGAACTGTTTCGCCCTGGCCGAGTCGCTCCACGGGGCGGCCGCACCCTCTATGCGCTCCCCATCCTCATGCGTCTTCGGCATCATCCTCGGCACCGGGACCGGAGGCGGGATCGTCTACGGCGGAAAGGTGAGGCGGGGGGCGCACGGCATCGCCGGCGAATGGGGCCACAACCCGCTCGTCCAGGACGGTGAGCCCTGCTACTGCGGCCGCAGCGGCTGCGTCGAAACGGTTATTTCCGGTCCTGCCCTCGAGCGCTGGTACGCCGGGCATGCCGGCGTGGAGCTTCCGCTCGAGCGGATTGCGGCCGATGCGGGAACAGATCCTCTGGCCCGCGCGACCGTTGATCGGCTTGTGGAGCAGTTCGGCCGTGCGCTTGCCGCCGTCCTCAACATCCTCGATCCCGATGCCTGTGTCATCGGCGGCGGGGTCGGCAACATCGACGCACTCTATTCGGAGGAGGCGCGGCGGGCCGTCGAGAGCCACCTCTTCAGCGGGCGGCTTGAAATCCCGCTGCTCCGTCCCATGCTCGGCGACAGCGCCGGGGTGATCGGAGCGGCGCTCGCGGCAAAGGCATACATCGAGAATCCAGAACCAGAACACTAGAAAGAGAAGAGGCATGGCTGAGAACACCTACCGCAAGGGAGACATCATCGAACTTACCGTCACCGACCTGGCCGAGAAGGAGCAGTGCTTCGGCCGCCTGCCCTGCGGCATGGGAGTCATGGTGTCCGGCATGCTGGCCGTCGGAGACCGGATATCGGCCCGGATCCGCAAGGTCCGGCAACGGTACATCGAGGCCCAGGCCGTGGAGGTGCTCGAGCCCTCGGTGGACCGGGTTGAGCCTCCATGCAGCTTTTTCGGAGTGTGCGGGGGCTGCAAGCTGATGCATGTCGGCTACGAAGCGCAGCTCCGATACAAGGAGAAGAAGGTTTCCGACGCCCTCCGCCACCTCGGCGGCTTCGTTGATTCCCCGATGGCCGCCCCCCTTGCAGCGCCCTCCCCGGAGCACTACCGCAACAAGATCGAGTTCTCCTGCTCGAGCAAGCGCTACCTCCTGCAGGAGGAGATCTCCTCCGACCGGCTGCAGGCGCCGAAGAACTTCGCCCTCGGTTTCCACGCGCCCGGCAATTTCGAGAAGGTCATCGACATCGACCGCTGCTTTCTGGCCAAGGAGCCGATGAACCGGGTGCTCGGGCTCACGCGCCGCTTCGCCCTCGAGAACAACCTCGAGGCGTACGGGGCAAGGGAGCATACCGGGTTCCTGCGCAACCTCGTGGTGCGCTACAGCGAGGAGCGCGACGAACTGATGGTGAACCTGGTGACCTCCTGGTACGACCGGGACCTCATGGAGCGCTATGCCGTATACCTCGAGGAGGGTATGGCGGGGGCCGGGATGACCATCGTCAACAACGTCACCAGCCGTCGCAATACCGTCGCGACCGGCGAGCGGGAGTACGTGGTGCGGGGCAGCGGCGTCATCACCGAGCGGCTCGGAGAGCTGGATTTCAGGATCTCGGCCAACTCGTTCTTCCAGACCAACACCCGGCAGGCCGAGGTGCTCTACCGCTGCATCCTCGAGGGTGCGGGGCTGCGGGAGGAAGACACGGTCTACGATCTTTACTGCGGCACCGGCACCATCACCCTGTTCATGGCGCGCCACTGCCGGCGGGCTGTGGGCCTCGAGGTGGTGGAGAGTTCGATCCTCGACGCCCGTTCGAACGCCGAGTACAACAATGTGGACAACGCCCTCTTCTTCCAGGCCGACCTGAAGGATTTCAAGACCATGCTGCCGACGCTCGAGGCCCATGGCCGGCCGGATGTCGTGGTGACCGATCCGCCGAGGGCGGGCATGCACCCGAAGGCGCTCGAGGCGATGGTGCAGCTCGGGGCGCGCACCATCATCTACGTCAGCTGCAATCCTGCAAGCCTCGGCCGTGACGGAAAGGAGATCGCTTTGGCGGGGTACCGCATGGAGTCTGTAAGGCCGGTGGACATGTTCCCGCACACGGCGCATATCGAGAGCGTGGCCTGTTTCGTGCGGGAGTAGGGTGGGCTAGGGCTCGCCGTCGGGGATTTCGGAGTACTCGGCGGTTTCGGCGTCCTCGTGCTTCCGTTTCTCCCATGCCGTGAAGGCATCGATGTCCTGGCCGATCGAGGCGAGCACGGCGGAGACGACGGCCAGGTCGTCGGCGAAGCCGAGGAGTGGGATGAAGTCGGCGATGGCGTCGAAGGGCGAGAGGAAGTAGATGAGGGCCGCGGCGGCAAGCACGATGGTCTGCCATGGCACCTCCCGGTACTCTTTCGAGGCGTAGCTCTTGACCATGCGGACCAGCGGCTGGATCTTCTCGAGGAGATCGGGCACCATGCCGGCGCTCCTGAGCGAGGCGGACTTGTTCATGACCGAGGCGAGGAGCTTCTGCACCCTGCCGGGGTTCTTCATCACCCGTTCGGCGCGGCCCGTGCTCCTCTCCATCGACGGCATCTCTTCCATGCTTTTCTCCCTGTTTTCCGCTTCGGCTATTTCTTTCCCGCCTTAAGCAGTTTGCGGCGTTCCTCGGCGCTGAGCGAGCTGTAGCCGCTTCTGGTGATCTTCTCGAGGATCCTGTCGATTTCGGCCTCGCTCGCCGACTCGTCGCTGCGCGTGATGCTGTGGATGCGGGCGCTTCCGCGCTTCACCGGTCGGCGGATCTTCTCAAGCACCCCGTCGAAGCTGACGTCCCGCCGTTTCAGCGTGATGTAGATCCAGCCGATCAGCATTCCGCCGAGGTGGGCGAAGTGCGCGATGTTGCTGCCGCTGCCCATGGTGCGGCTGCCGAGGCCCGAGAAGAACTCGATGAAGGCGTATCCGGCAACAAAGAACTTCGCCTTGATGGGAAAGAGGAAGTAGAGGAAGATGTAGCGGTCGGGGAACATCATGCCGAAGGCGAGCAGCACGCCGTATACCGCTCCCGATGCGCCGATCGTCGGATAGGTCGAGCCGGCGGTCGCCAGGAGGTTGATGAGGGCCGCTCCGATGCCGCAGGTGAAGTAGTAGATGTTGAACTGCTTCGTTCCCCAGTAGTTCTCGATCTCGGCTCCGAAGATCCAGAGTGCGAACATGTTGAAGAAGATGTGGGCCGTCCCTCCGTGGAGAAAGAGGTAGGTCAGCGGCTGCCATATCCTGAAGTTGCCCGAGCCGACAGGCCAGAGGGCGAACTCGGAGAGCAGCACGCCGCTGAATGCCGGGAGGTTCTCCAGCAGGAAGACCCCCACGTTGACGAGGATGATGGCCTTGATCGCCGGAGGGATCACCTGGAACCCGCCGGGACGGTAGGGCTGGTTGGAATAGTTCATGATAAGCGGTTTGCCGGCCCCGCCGCATTGTCGGGCGGGGTCGTTCTCGGTTCGGTTGGCTTCAGCCGTTCAGGGCGGCGATGCCGGGGAGCTCCTTGCCTTCGAGGAATTCGAGGCTTGCGCCGCCTCCGGTGGAGATGTGGGTCATCCGGTCGGCAAGGCCCGCCTTGGCGACGGCTGCCGCGGAGTCGCCTCCTCCTATGATGGTGGTGGCCCCTGAGGCCGTGGCTTCGGCCAGCGCTTCGGCGACGGCGACGGTGCCGCCGGCGAAGTTGTCGATCTCGAAGACGCCCATCGGTCCGTTCCAGAGGACGGTCTTTGCCGCAAGGATCTCCCTGCGGTAGGTCTCGGCGGTTTTAGGGCCGATGTCGACGCCCATCTCGCCCGCCGGAAGCTGGTCGACCGGTGCGGCGTGGAAGGGGGCGTCGGGGGAGATTTCGGGAGCGGCCACGACGTCTTCGGGCAGGATCAGCCTGACGCCCATCTGTTCTGCCTTGGCAAGCAGTTCGAGAGCCAGGTCGGTCTTGTTCTCTTCGACGAGCGAACGGCCGGTCTCGAGGCCCTGGGCACGGAAGAAGGTGAAGATCATGGCGCCTCCGACGAGCACCGTGTCGACCTTGCTGAAGAGATTGTCGAGGACGTCGATCTTGCCGGAGATCTTCGATCCGCCGAGGATCGCCACGAACGGGCGCTCGGGGTTCTCGAGGGCCTTGCCGAGGTACATGAGCTCTTTTTCGATGAGGTATCCGGCAACGGCGGTCTGCACGAAGTGGGTGATGCCTTCGGTCGAGGCGTGGGCACGGTGCGCGGTGCCGAAGGCGTCGTTCACGTAAACCTCGCCGAGCGAGGCGAGCTCGCGGGAGAATTCAGGGTCGTTGGCCTCCTCCTCGGGATGGAAGCGGAGGTTCTCGAGCAGCAGGACCTCGCCGTCCTGGAGCGCAAGCGCCTGCTGCATCACCTCGGTGCCGATGCAGTCCTTCGCCATGATGACGGGGGTGTCGATGAGTTCTGAGAGTCGCTCTGCGACGGGAGCCAGGGAGTAGTCGGGATTGACCTTTCCTTTCGGCCGGCCAAGGTGGGACATCAGGATGAGGCGCCCTCCGTTGTCCAGCACCTTCCTGATCGAGGGAAGGGCTTCGACGATCCGTTTGTCGTCGGTGATCTCGCGCTCGCCGTCGAGGGGAACGTTGAAATCGACGCGCATCAGTACCCGTTTGCCTTGGATGGTTATGTCCGACAAGGTCTTTTTCTGCATTGCTCTCTGGATTGGTTGAAAAAACTAAGCTGGTGGCCGTTCATGCGTTAGTTGGCAATATAAGCATCTGGAACACAAATAAGAGGGGCCCGTTAACCGTTCCCCCTTTCCCTCCCTCAGCGCGACGAGCGGGCGCTGCGGTATCTGCGGACGTTGGCTGCGTGGCCGCTGAGGGTGGAGGCGAAATAGTGCCCGCCCCTGCCGGTCGCCACGAAGTAGAGGTAGTTCGTCCGGGCCGGGTTCGTGGCGGCCATGATCGAGGCCGCCCCCGGGCTGCAGATCGGACCCGGCGGAAGTCCCCTGACGCGGTAGGTGTTGTAGGGGGAGTCGGTTTCAAGGTCCCTGTAGTAGAGCCGGCGGCTCTCTCCTATGGCGTACTGCACGGTCGGGTCGGCCTGCAGGCGCATTCCTTTTTTCAGCCGGTTGAGGTAGACGCTCGCGACGAGCGGCTTTTCCTCGTCGAGCGGCGTTTCTGCCTCGACGATGGAGGCGAGCGTCAGGAGCTCCCGCTCCGTAAGCCCTTTCGCTTTCGCCGCCTGAAGGAGGCTGTCTGAGCAGAACGCCCGGCATCGTTCGATGAGGAAGCTTACCGTCTCTTCGGGGGTGGCGGCCCATACGAAGTTGTAGGTGCCGGGGAAGAGGTAGCCTTCGGCGTTCTCTGCCGTGAGGGCGTGCCGCCTGAGGAGGCGGGCGTCGGAGGCGGCGCGGACGATGGAGGCGGAATCGATGTCGAGTTCGCGCGCAAGGATCGCGGCCGTCCTGTGCAGGTCGAGCCCCTCGGGGATGGTGATGCGTACCTCGTCCTGGCTGCTGCCGCGCATGTAGGCGAGCAGCTGGTAGCTCGACATGGCGGGCGGAATGGTGTAGCGTCCAGGCTTGATGTGGTGCAGCCGTCCGATGAGCCGTCCCGTCAGGGAGACCGGCCAGCGGAGCCGGATGGTGCCGGCCCTCTGGAGGCCGGCGACGATGGTTGAGAACGAGTCGCCGCGGTGGACGGCCACTCGGGTCGTCTCGCCGGAGGTGTTCAGGCCGGGGACGAAGGCGAGGGCGAGCAGCGAGAGGGCTGCGGCGACGGCGAGGCCGGGGAGGACCGTCTTGCCGATGTTTTTTCGCGAAAGGGGGTTCAGCTGCATCGGGGGCGGAGCCTCAGGCTTCGGGGGCGCTGCCGGCCCGGTTCTTGCAACCGTGCTGGAAGAGGCGAGACTCTTCGAGGATGCTGCGGTAGATGTTGACGAGGGTTCGGGACTTCTCCTCCGAGCCGGCCCGCTCGATGACGTTGTGGATGACCTCTTTTTCCCTCTCGGGCTGCAGCACCTCTTCGCCCATGACGGACTTCAGGGCGCTGATCCTTCCTGCGCAGTCGAGCCGCTCGTCGAGGAGGGCCGTGAGTTCACGGTCGATGGAGTCTATTCTCTTCCGCCATCGCTCAAGTTCCTGCCACTCGGCTTCGTGCCCGGAGGGGGTATCGGTCGTCATAGGTGCTCAGTGTGGTTAAAATGGTGTGGGCCCCGGGGACGGGGGTCAGGAACCGCTGCCGCCGAACAGCCGCATCCATCCTTCCACCTCCCGCTCCGGGAGGGGCTCTTCTGAAAACTTCCTCCGGTTGGCGCTCCGCTCCCTCCCGGATGGATGTCCGGCGGGCAGGAGCATCGAGGCGAAATCACCGGAGCTCAGGCACCGGGCCCCGAAGGCCGCGGAGTACCTTCGGACCTCGTTGTCCGAACTTACAATAGTAAGGATTTTTGCTGTCGTGTTCAATGATTTTGCGTAATCAATGATCCAGTGGTCGGCGCTTCTGCCCCGCATGGTGAAGACGGTGCGCACCTCTCCGGCGTTCTCGATGTCGCGGTACCGTCCGTCTCCGTCGTAGACCACCGTGACGGGCCCTCCCCTCGTCTTTCTTCTCCATGCGCGAATCATCGCCTCGAGCCTCCCGCGGAGGGGTTCGAACGAGTCCCCGGAAGCGGGGCTGAACAGGTGGTGGATGAGGTTGTAGCCGTCCACGACGGTCTCTTTCTGTCGCTGCTGCATCTCTGGAGGGTCACTTGCCTATCATAATAATGGAATATTTTTTTAGTGCATCCTTTTTTATACATTTCGGGTGGTGCAAAATGGTAAAAAATGGGAGGTTTCGGCCAAAACGGAGCAGAACTGACGTCGACATGGCAGGTTTTATCGGAAAAGAGCGGCATGCGGTCGATGAAAAGGGGCGGCTGATGATTCCTGCGAGGTTCCGCAGGAAGTTCCCCGGAGCGGCTGCCGGACCCTCCTCCACCAGGGAGGCCTCCTCGCTCTACGTGATGAAGTCCCCCGACCGTTCCCTCGAGCTCTATCTCCCCGATACGTGGGAGGCGATGGCGAGGAGCATTTCCGCGCTCTCGGATTTCCACCCCGACGAGCGTCTCCTGAAGACCCTGATGTACGAGAGCCTCGAGATGGTCGAGCTCGACCGCCAGGGCCGCATCCCCCTTTCCAGGGAGTTTCTCGACCATGCCGGCATCACGCGGGACGTGGTCGTCATCGGTGCCGATACCAAAATGATCGTATGGGAACCCGGACGGCTGTCCGAGATGCTCGAGAGAAGCAGCGGGCGCTTTGCGGCGCTTGCGGGAAGGTATTTCTGATGCTGCAATCCCCCGACAGCTACCATGATCCCGTGCTCCTCCGGGAGTGCATCGAGTCGCTGGTGCTAGGGCCCGGCCTCTATGTGGACGGGACGCTCGGCGGCGGCGGCCATTCCCTGGCCATCCTCCGGAAGCTCGAGGCGGAGGGCTGGCTCGAGCGTTCGCTCCTTGTCGGGATCGACCAGGATGACGAGGCCCTGGCGACCGCCCGCCGGCGCCTTGAGCCCTTCGGCCGGAGTGCGCTCGGAGTGAAGGGGAACTTCCGGGACATCCTCTCCCTCGTTTCGGGCGAGGCCCGACGGCTCGGGATGGAACCGGCGGCGAAGGGCATCCTGCTCGACCTCGGGGTATCGTCCCGCCAGATCGACAGCGCCGGGCGGGGGTTCAGCTACATGCAGGACGGACCGCTCGACATGCGCATGGACGCATCGGCTCCGCTTTCGGCCGAAGACCTCCTCAGGGACCTCGACGAGCGGGAGCTGGCCTCGATCATGTTCCGCTACGGCGAGGAGCCGCGCAGCCGGGCGATAGCGCGCGCCGTGGTTGCCGCCCGTGAGAAGCAGGGCCCGCTGCAGACGACCAAAGAGCTTGCGGAGGTCGTCAGAAGCGTCGTGCACGGCCGCCAGCATCTCATCCGTTCGCTCTCGAGGGTGTTCCAGGCGCTGCGCATCGCCGTCAACGGGGAGCTCGACGTCCTCCGCCAGGTGCTCGAAGACGGAGTGGCGCTGCTCGCGCCGGGCGGGCGGATGGCGGTCATCAGCTACCACTCGCTCGAGGACCGGATGGTGAAACAGTTCTTCGCGAAGCAGTCGGAGTGCGACTGGGGACCGAAGGGGGTCGGGTTGCGCGAGCCGCTTTCCAGGGGCGAACTGTCCCTTGTGACCCGCAAGGCGGTCACGGCTTCCGAGGAGGAGGTGCGACAGAACCCCCGGGCGCGGAGCGCGAAACTCAGGGTTGCTGAAAAAACAGGAGGTGTCCAATGATCAGCGCGCGGCTGCTGCCGGCTTCGTTCGGCAGGCTCCAGACATTCTTTTTCCGGGGGCCCGGCCACTCGTCGCCCGATCCCGAAGCCGCTCCTCCCGCGGAGCTCCGGCCTCTGGCTGCCCGCCCGGTTTCCGGGCCCCCTCTTTCCGGCGCCTCGGCTCCGCAACCGGGAAGGGGCCTTGCGCCGGACTTCTCGCGCCTGCTCAGGCTGCGCTCGTTCCTCTACCTGCTGGCGGGTACGGGGTTTTTCCTGTTTCAGATCAACAGCACCATCGCCATCAAGAACCTTGCGCTCCAGAACGAGCGGCTCCGCAGCCACATCCGGCTCACCACCAGCGTGCTTGCCGCGCAGGAGCTGAAGATCAGGGAGCTGCAGAGCATCCACAGCATCACCAAGGATGCCGCCGCGCTCGGGCTCGTCCCGTCGCCGGAGCCTCCGGTCGTGATCCAACCATGAACGGCAGGGCCTGAGGGAGAACGAGCATGAACGAGGAGCGGCAGGGGACGGCTGAGGTCGACAGGGGGTTCGGCAGGAGGATCGGCGTCCTCATGCTCGTCTTCGCCCTGTTCATGTCGGCCATCATCGCCATGCTCTTCAAGGTCCAGATCCTCAACGGTTCGACCTACCGCGAGAAGGCGTCCCGCCAGTACGAGCGAGTGGTCACCAGCACGGCCCGCCGGGGAGACATCCTCGACCGTCACGGCAGGATGCTCGCCGAGAGCATCGAATCGGTCTCGTTCTACGCCGACCCGAAGATCGTGCGGAAGACACCGCTCTTCGACGACAGGGGCCGTCCGGTCAGGGACCGCCGCACACGCAAGCAGAAGACCTTCGACAACTCCCTGCACATCGCCACCCTCTTCGCCCGCCATCTCGGCGGCAGCAGGGACTCCTACCTCAAGGAGCTTCGCCGCCGCCGCGGCAACGCCGTGCTCGGCCGCAAGGTACCCATCGCCAAGGCGCTCCCCCTCCTGAAGGAGAAGATCCCGGGCGTCTGGAGCGATCGCGAACACCAGCGCTACTACCTGAACGTCGCCTCGCAGGTGATCGGCCTGACCGGCAGCGGCAACAAGGGCACCAGCGGCCTTGAGCTCGGGCTCGACAGAGAGCTGCGCGGCACCGACGGCACGACCATCTACCAGCGCACCGCGACCGGGAACCGCTATCCCGCGCCCGACGCCCGGCAGGAGGCGGCCGTTCCGGGCAATACCGTCGAGCTCACCATCGATGCCGACATCCAGAGCATCGTCGAGGACGAACTCTCGGGCATCGTCGAGCGCTACAGCGCGGCGGCCGCGACCGGCATCGTCATGGAAGTCGGGACGGGCGAGGTGCTCGCCATGGCCAACTACCCTACCTTCAACCTCAACGACCGTTCGACCTGGACCCCCGAGAAGGCCAGGAACCGGTCGGTGACCGACAGCTTCGAGCCCGGTTCGACCTTCAAGATCGTCATGGCGGCGGCGGCCACGGAGAAGCTCGGCCGCAGGGCCGAGGACATGGTGTTCGCCCATAACGGCGTCCTGCCGGTCTACAACCGCAGGGTGCGGGACCATGAGCCTTACGGCGACATCACGTTCCGCGAGGCCATCATGTACTCGAGCAACGTCGTCGCGGCCAGCACCGCCATGGAGCTCGGGAACGAGGCCTTCAAGGAGTACGTGGACCGGTTCGGGTTCGGCCGCAGAACGGGCATCGGCCTCGTCGGGGAGATTGCCGGCAATGTCAAGCCGCTCGAGAAGTGGAGCGGCACCACCCTGCCGTGGATGGGGTACGGCTACGAGGTGACGACCACCCCGATCCAGATCCTGCAGGCCTATGCCGCCATGGCCAACGGCGGTGAGCTGATGCGTCCGTTCGTCGTCCGGCGCATTTCCGACGCCTCGGGCCATACCGTCCGGCGCTACGAGCCGAAACGGGTCGGGCGGGTGATGTCGGAGCGGACGGCCGAGTACATGAGCCGCGAGTATTTCAAGGCGGTCGTCGACAGCGGTACGGCGGTGAGCGCCTCTCTCCGGGGTATCAGCGTGGCCGGCAAGACCGGCACGGCACAGCGTTTCACCGGAGGCTCCTACCGCAACAAGGTCTACGTCTCCTCGTTCGTGGGATACTTCCCGGTAGAAGATCCCCGCTATGCGATAATCGTGCTTGTCGAAGATCCCAAACCGGCGTATTATGCGTCCACCGTCGCAGCGCCCTCGTTCCGTTCCATCGCCTCGAGGATGATCGCCTGCTCGGCCGAGATGCGCGAAAACCTCTCCATCCGTTCGAGCGAGCAGGCCGAGCTCCGCCGGATCGAAACGGTGGCGGTGCCGGAGCTCAGGGGGATGTCGAGGGGGGAGGCCGAACGCCTCCTGAAATGGCTCGGCCTGCATATGGAGCACCGCGGTCCGCGCGACGGGCTCGTCGAGAGCCAGGACACGGCGCCGGGAACGAAAGTGGACGGGCGGACGGCGGTCCGGGTGAGGCTTGCCCCCATAACAAAGAACAGGAATCCTTCATGAACGCCAGCGCCCAGCCCGTCGGCATGCAGCCGGTCCCCCTCCCGGAGATCCTCGGGGAGCTGGGAGCCTACGAGCTCGAGGCCGGAAGGCCCGAAGGGGTGAGGGTGCGATCGGTCACGAACGATTCGCGGGAGGTCGAAGAGGGTGCGCTCTTCGTGGCGGTAAGGGGGTTCGCCGATGACGGCCGGCGCTTCATCGCCCAGGCGGTCGAGCGGGGCGCCGTCGCGGTGCTCTCTGAGGAGTTTCCCGGGGGCATCGGCACCGGCGGTGCGGTGTGCATCAGGGTGCCGGACGCCCGCCGCGCGCTCTCGCTTGCCGCAGCCTCCTGCTACGGCCATCCGGCACGGAGCCTGAAGGTCGTCGGCGTGACGGGCACGAACGGCAAGACCACGACGGCGCGCCTCATCGCCTCCATCCTTTCCATGAACGGCCTCCCCTGCGGATACGTCGGAACCGGGAAGGCCATCGTCGGAGGCCGGGAGTTCCCGCTGGAGCGCACCACCCCGGAGGGGCACGGGCTGCAACGCCTCCTGCGCATGATGGTGGATGCCGGCAGCCGCGCCGTGGTGATGGAGGTCTCCTCCCACGCGCTCGAGCTCGGCCGGGTGCACGGCCTGGCCTTCGACGCTGCGGTGTTCACCAACCTGACGCCCGACCACCTTGACTTCCACCCCTCGATGGAGGCTTACGCCGAAGCCAAGCGCAGGCTTTTCGACCAGCTGGCGCCGGGCGGCATGGGGGTCTTCAACGTCGACGATCCGAAAGCGGCCTTCATGGCGGCCCGGGTGCCGGAGGACCAGCGCGCCTGCTGCTCGCTCGAGGCGCATCCGTTCCGCGGCATGCGCTGCGGCAGCAGTTACGGCGCACTCCTCGCCGGGGAGTCCGCCGGTTCCTCGAGGGTACGGCTGTCGTTTCCCGGGGTGGCGGAGCTGGAGGCCGAGTACCGGCTGCCGGGCCGCTTCAACGTGATGAACCTGCTCGAGGCCGCCGCGGCTTCGCACGCCCTCGGCCTGTCAGCCGAAGCAATCGTCTCAACCGTTCCGGCCCTCCAGGGGGTGGAAGGGAGGATGGAGCGGGTCGAGGGGCCCGCCATCCGGGGCACGGCCATCGTCGATTACGCGCACACCCCCGACGCGCTCCGCCAGGCGCTTTCCGCCCTGCGCGCCCTCCTTCCTCCGGACGGGCGGCTCGTCGTCGTCTTCGGATGCGGGGGGAACCGCGACCGCCTGAAACGGCCCGAGATGGGCCGAATCGCCGCGGAGCTGGCCGACCGGGTCGTCATCACCAGCGACAACCCGCGTGACGAGGATCCCGAAGCGATCCTCGACGGAATCGAAGCGGGTATGGAGAAACGAGGCCACCTGCGCATCACCGACCGGGCGGAGGCCATCCGGGCGGCCGTCGCGATGCTGCGGCGGCAGGACGTACTGCTCGTCGCCGGCAAGGGCCATGAAACCTATCAGGAAGCCCGCGGAAGGCGGGAGCATTTTTCGGACCGCGAGGTGCTCGAGAGCGGCCTGAACCCGAAAGAGGAGACGAACGCATGAAGGGCGTGTTGACGTGGGATGATTTCCGGCAGTGCGGCGAGCTCGTCATGGACCCCGCAGCCCCTCCCCGCCGGGAGGTGGCCGATCCCCTTGCGGCGATCGACTCGCGGGCGATGGACGGCCCCGGGATCTTCATCGCGCTCAGGGGCGAATCCACCGACGGCCACCGATACGTCGGCGAGGTGTTCCGGCGCGGCGCCGATTTCGCAATGGTTTCGGCCGAATGGCACCGCACGGAGGGCAGTCCCCTCCCGCCGCCCTCGAAGGCCTATATCGTGGTGGATGATACGGAGCGGGGGCTGCAGCAGCTCGCCACCATCTACCGCGACACCTTCGCCATTCCGGTCGTCGGCATCGGCGGCAGCAACGGCAAGACCACGACGAAGGAGATGACGGCGGCCGTCCTCAGGACCGGATTCAGGATCCACGTGAGCCGCGGCAACCTCAACAACCACCTCGGTGTTCCCCTCACGCTGCTCGGCATGCGGCGCGACACCGAGATCGCCGTCGTCGAGATGGGCATCAACCATCCCGGTGAAATGGAGCTGCTCGTCTCCATCGCCCGGCCGACCGACGGCCTGCTCACCAACATCGGCCACGAGCACCTCGAGTTCCTCATCGACCTCGACGGCGTCGCCCGGGCCGAACGGGTCCTGTACGAGTGGCTCGACCGCTCCGGCGGCACGATCTTCGTCAACGCCGACGATCCCCGCCTCGCCGATGCCTCAACCGATCCCGGGCGCCATTTTCCCTACGGCACCGGCAGTGCGGAGGGGAGGATCTGCAGCGCGCAGTCGGTCACGGTCGGCGATGGCGGCAGGGTCTCCTTCACGCTTGCCTGCGGAGAGCACCGCGAACCGGTATCGCTGCGCTTGACCGGAAGGCACAACGCCCTGAACGCCGTCGCGGCCGCCGCCGTCGGCCTGCACTTCGGCCTTTCGCCGCGCCAGGTCCGCGAGGGGCTCGAGGGGCTGCTTCCCGAAGCGGGCTGGAAGCGGCTTGAACTTGCCGAAGAGGGCGGGGTCGCCGTCATCAACGATACCTACAACGCCAACCCGGATTCGATGCGCCTGGCCATCGACACCCTTCTCGACATGCCCTCCCGAGGCCGGAGGATCGCCGTCCTTGGCGACATGCTCGAGCTCGGGGCAACGGCCGAAGAGGAGCACCGCCTGATCGGCCGCTATCTTGCCGCCCGACCGGTCGACATGCTCTTCACCTTCGGAGAGCTCGCCGCCCTCGCCTGCCGAGAGTGCAAAGGGGCCTGCCGCGGGAGCTTCGGCGCCAGGGATGAGCTCCTCCGGGCTCTCCGCGAATGCGTCCGGCCGGGCGATACGGTGCTTTTCAAGGGATCGAGGGGCATGCGTCTCGAGCAGACGGCCGGCGACCTGCTCCTCGGGCTGAAACAGGGTACACCAACAAGCTGAACAGACATCCATGCTCTACTACCTCCTCCACTCCATCAACCAGGCCTACAGCCCACCCGGCCTCGGCGTCGTCGAGTACCTTACCTTCAGGGCGAGCGCGGCGGCCATTACGGCTCTGCTCATCACCCTGCTTGCGGGTCCGGCCTTCATCGCCTATCTCCGCTCGCGCTTCATCGAGCCGGTCAAGGAGGAGGCGCCGCCGGAGCACCGGAAGAAGAAGGACCTGCCGACCATGGGCGGCCTGCTCATCATCTTCTCCTTCGAGGTCTCCGTCCTGCTCTGGTCGAAGTTCGACGATCCGCACGTCTGGCTGATCATGCTCGCCGTCCTCTGGATGGGGGCCGTCGGTTTCGTCGACGACTACAGCAAGGTGGTGCTGAAGATCAAGGGCGGGCTCTCTCCCCGCTGGAAGCTCCTGGCCCAGGTGGCGCTCGGGCTCGTCGTCGGCATCTACACCAGTCTCGACCCCGCCTTCTCGGTGCTTATGAGCGAGACCGCCGTGCCGTTCTTCAAGCACTTCACGATCGATTACGGTTACTTCTACATCCCCGTGGTCATCTTCATCATCACCGCCCTCTCCAACGCGGTCAACCTCACCGACGGCCTCGACGGACTCGCTTCCGGCAGCTCCGCCATCGTGGTCTTCGGCCTCGGCGGGTTCGCCTACCTGGCCGGCAACGCCGTCTATGCGACCTACCTGAGCATTCCGTTCATCCCGGGCGGAGGCGAGATCGCCGTGGTCTGCATGGCCCTCGTCATGGCCTCCGTCGGGTTCCTCTGGTTCAACTCCAACCCGGCCGAGATCTTCATGGGCGATACCGGCTCCCTCGCGCTCGGCAGCGGCATCGGCGTCATCGCCCTGCTCATCAAGCAGGAGCTTCTGCTGCCGGTGATGGCCGGGGTCTTCTTCCTCGAGACGCTCTCGGTCTCGCTGCAGGTGCTCTATTTCAAGTACACGAAGATGCGCTTCGGCCAGGGCCGGAGGATCTTCCTCATGGCGCCGCTCCACCACCACTTCCAGCTCAAGGGGTGGGCCGAGCAGAAGATCGTCATCCGGTTCTGGATCGTCACGATCGTCTTCTTCCTTGCAAGCCTCATGACCCTGAAGCTGCGATGAAAGAAAGGACTCTCTGCGGCAGGCGGGTGGCGGTGATCGGCGCCGGACGCAGCGGCATCGCCGCCGCGGAGCTGCTCCTGCACCACGGGGCGCTGGTGCTGCTCTCGGAGAAGGGACCGCTGGATCCGGCCGTGATGGAGCGGCTGCGCTCGGCCGGCGCCGACATCGAGACGGGAGGGCACAGCGATGCGGTCTTCGAGTCGGAGCTCGCCGTCGTCAGCCCCGGCATTCCCCCCTCCGCACCGCTCATCCAGGAGCTCGAGGCGCGCCGGGTTCCGATTGTCAGCGAGATCGAGCTGGCCTCATGGTTCTGCCGCGCCCGCATCGCCGCCATCACCGGCACCGACGGCAAGACGACGACCTCCACCCTCGTCGAGCGGATGTGCGATGCCGACGGAAGAGAGCGGGGGCACCGCTCCTACGGGGTCGGCAACATCGGCATCCCGTTCGCCTCCATGGCCGAGCGGATGGAGGCGGAGGACATCGCGGTCGTCGAGCTGAGCAGCTACCAGCTCGAGCGCTGCCTGGACTTCCGTCCCGAGGCGGCCCTCATCACCAACATCACCCCGGACCACCTGGACCGGTACGGCGGCGACATCATGCGCTACGCCGAGGCCAAGTACCGCATCACGCGCAATCTCGGCCACGCCGGGACCCTCGTCTACAACGCCGACGACCCGATCCTGCGCGAGCACTTCGGCCGAGGGGGCTTTGCCTTCGCCGTGGTGCCGTTCTCGACGGCGGGGCCGGTCGGGGGCGAGCCCGACGGTAGCGTCCACCTGCAGGACGGATGGGTGGTTGCCGGCGGGGAGCGGCTGATCCACGTCGACGAGTTCCACAAGGGGAGTTTCCGCGGCAACCACAACGACAGCAACGCCCTGGCCGCCCTGGCCCTCGCACGCGCACTCCGTCTTGACATGGCCGCCGCGCTCAGGGCGCTCAGGGAGTTCCCCGGCGTCGAGCACCGCCAGGAGTTCGTCGCCCGCAGGATGGGCTCGGACTGGATCAACGATTCGAAGGCGACCAACCTCAACGCCATGCGCCAGGCGCTCGAGTCCGTTCCCGGCCGCATCGTCCTGATCGCCGGAGGGCGCGACAAGGGCAACGACTATTCCTCGATCGCACCGCTCGTCGGCTCGAAGGCCGACCTCGTCGTCGCCATGGGCGAGTCCCGCCGGAAGGTGGCCGAGGCGTTCAGCGCCCTCGTGCCGGTCGTGGAGGCCGAAACGCTCGAGGAGGCCGTCCGGGAAGCCGCAGGGGGTGCCGGAGAGGGCCGTACGGTGCTCTTCTCCCCCGGATGCGCGAGTTTCGATCTCTTCCGGGACTTCGAGGAACGGGGCCGTCGCTTCAAGGAACTCGTAGGAGGGCTGGAGCCATGAGGACGGAGGGCGTCGGCATCCCACAGTCGCGCGGCGAGGCCGTCGCCGGCAAGTTGCTGCTTTTCATCGTCGCGGTGCTGATGTGCATCGGCGTGGTGGTCGTCTACAGCAGCGGGGCCGGATGGGCCGAGACCAAGTTCTCCAACAGCGAGTACTTCCTCATGCGACACGTCGTCTTCACCGTCGCCGGAGTGGCCGTGGTGCTCGTGGTCGGCCATTTCGACTACCACTTCTTCTCGAAGATCAGCCGCCTGCTCTATCTCGCCAGCATCATCCTCCTGACGGCGCTCCTCCTCCTGAAGGTGGTGGGGGTCATCCACGGCGCCGCACGATGGATCGGCGTCGGGCCGGTGAAGTTCCAGGTCTCCGACCTTGCCAAGTACGCCCTGATCTTCCGCTTCGCCCGATTCATCAGCGACAAGGAGGGGGACGTGCGGGACCTCGATACCGGCTACTACCCCATGCTGGCGCTGCTGCTTGCCGTCTCGGTGCTGGTGGCGCTCGAGCCGAACTTCAGCACCGCATCGCTCATCACCATCCTCGGCTTTTCGCTCATGTTCGCCGGCGGCGTCAACCTCCGCTACCTCCTGGCGACCGGCGCCATGGTCATCCCCGCAGCCATCGCCTACGCGCTTGCCGCACCCTACCGCATCGCGCGCCTGGTCTCCTTTTTCAGCGACAGCCCGAAGGGGCTGAGCTACCAGGTGGTGCAGGCCCTCATCGGTCTCGGCAACGGAGGCCTCCTCGGGCTCGGTATCGGAGCCTCGAAGCAGCGCGAGCTCTACCTCCCGCTCTCCTACAACGACTTCGTCTTCGTCGTCATCGGCGAGGAGTACGGGTTCATCGGCGCCGTCTCGGTCATCCTGCTCTTCGCGGGCTTCTTCATCTGCGGGCTGATCATCGCCAAGCACGCCCCCGACCTCTTCGGGCGGTTCGTCGCGCTCGGCATCACCATCGCCATCACGCTTTTCGCCTTCATCAACATCTCCGTGGCCTGCCACCTCATCCCGACGACCGGCGTGGCCCTGCCGTTCATCAGCTACGGCGGCACCGCCCTGCTGTTCAACTCGCTCGGCGTGGGCATCCTGCTGAGCATCTCCCGCTACCGCAAGCGGATGCTCGAAAAGGAGGCCGCCGCCGCACCCGTTCCGGATCCTTCCAACGAACCGCCGACGGAGCTGTCGGACTGGAGCCGCCCATGAACGTACTCTTCGCAGGAGGGGGCACCGGGGGCCACCTCTATCCCGCCATTGCCATGGCAGCCGAGCTGAAGGAGAGGGTGCCCTCCGTCCGCTTCTCCTTCGCCGGCACCCCGTCGGGCATCGAGGCCACGGAGGTGCCGCGGCTCGGCTACCCGCTCCACCTCATCCCGGTCCGCGGCCTGAAACGGGGCCGTTCGCTTTCGGCCCTTGCGACGAACATCGGGGTGCTCGTCGACTTCGCCCTCTCCCTCTTCAGGGCGGCCGCCCTCATCCGCCGCGAGCGGCCGGACGTCGTAGTCGGCACCGGAGGTTTCGTCAGCGCGCCGGTCCTTTTGGCCGCCCAGCTGCTCGGAAAGAAGACCCTGGTCCAGGAGCAGAACGCCTTCCCCGGCGTCACGACGCGCCTGCTTTCGCTCATGGCGCGGGAGGTGCACGTGGCGTTCCGGGAGGCCGGGGGGCATCTCCCGAAGAAGAGCGGGGTCCACCTTACCGGCAACCCCGCCCGCAGCTTCGCTTCCGAAAATCCGCGGGATGCGCGCCTCCGTTTAGGGCTGGATCCCGACCTGCCGACCCTCCTCGTCTTCGGGGGGAGCCGCGGGGCGCGCTCCATCAACAACGCCGTCCTCCGGGGGCTCGCCCGGCTGACCTGCGGGACGAATCTCATCTGGCAGACCGGCGTGCTCGATTACGAGCGGATCGGCAAAGAGGCTTCGCCGTCGGGGAACCTCTGGATCGGTCCCTACATCGAGGATATGGGTTCGGCCTACGCGGCTGCCGATCTCGTGCTCTGCCGTGCGGGGGCCTCGAGCATCGCCGAACTGACGAACCTTTGCAAGCCTTCGGTGCTCGTACCCTATCCCCACGCGACGGGGGACCACCAGCGCCACAACGCCCTTGCGCTCAGCACACCCGGGGCGGCGCTGCTGATCGACGACAGCGAGCTCGGCTCGGACGCCTCTCTGGAGCGGGTCGCCGCCCTGCTTGGCGATCCTGCCCGGCTTGCCTCGATGGGCGAGGAGGCCGGGAGGCTCTCGGCGCCGGATGCGGCGCGACGGCTCGCGGAGCGCATCATCCTACTGGCCGAAGAACACTAACGGGACGCACACACAAAACGACAGCTACATGGAACTTGGAAAGACCAAACGGGTGCACATCGTCGGGATCGGCGGCGCCGGCATGAGCGCCATTGCCGAACTCCTTCTCAAATCGGGCTTCGCCGTCAGCGGCTCCGACCTCATGGCGGGCGAGGTGACCGAGAAGCTGCGGCAGCTCGGCGCCGCGATCCACCACGGCCACGAGGCCGGCAACGTCTCCGGCTGCGACGTGGTGGTCTACTCCTCGGCCGTCAGGGCGGACGAGAACGTCGAGATCTCGGAGGCGATGAAGGAGGGCATCCCCGTCGTCAAGCGCGACGAGATGCTCGGCGAGCTGATGCGCTACAAGTCGGGCATCTGCGTGGCCGGAACCCACGGCAAGACCACCACCACGGCGATGATCGCCACGATGCTGATGGAGGCCGGGGAGTCCCCCACGGTGATGATCGGCGGAGTCTCCGACTACCTGAAGGGGAGCACGGTCGTCGGCGAGGGCCGCTACAT
Source organism: Chlorobium sp. N1 (assembly GCF_004332115.1). Lineage (GTDB taxonomy): Bacteria > Bacteroidota > Chlorobiia > Chlorobiales > Chlorobiaceae > Chlorobium. Next base: position 263,437 of record NZ_SJPA01000002.1, on the reverse strand, counting down.
GGTCATCGAGGCCGACGAGTACGACCGCGCGTTCCTCAAGCTGACCCCCACCATCGCGGTGCTCAACAGCCTCGAGTCGGAACACATGGACACCTACGGCACCCTTGAGGAACTGAAGCGATGCTTCATCGAGTTCGCCGACAAGGTTCCCTTCTACGGCCGCGTGATCTGCTCGGTCGACTGGCCCGAGATCCGCAGGATCGTCGGCTCGCTGAACCGCCGCATCACCACCGTCGGCATCGAGGAGCCGGCGGACGTTACGGCCTCCGACATCGAAATGGACCACGGCAGCGCCACCTTCACCCTCACCGCCTTCGGTACCGCCTATCCCGGCGTGCGGCTCGGGGTGCCCGGACGCCACAACGTCCTGAACGCCCTCTCGGCCTTCGCCACCGGCCTCGAGCTCGGCCTGGATCCGGAACGGCTCATTCTCGGGCTCGGCCGATACAGCGGCATGCGCCGGCGTTTCCAGGTGAAGTACCGCGGAGCCGGGGGGCTCCTGGTCGTCGACGACTATGCCCACCACCCCTCCGAGGTGAAGGCCACCGTGAAGGCCGCCCGGAGCGGCTGGCCGGAAGCCCGGGTCGTGGCCGTCTTCCAGCCGCACCTCTTCTCGCGCACCCGGGAGTTCGCCGACGAGTACGGCTGGGCGCTCTCGCGCGCCGACAGCGTCTATATTTCGGCCATCTACCCCTCACGCGAGAAACAGGCGGACTTCCCCGAAGTCGACGGCTCGACGGTGGCCGAAGCGGTTCGCAGGGCAGGCGGTCGGCAGGTCGAGTATCTGGCGGAGCGCGAACTGCTGGAGGAGGCGGTGCTCCGTGAGGGAGCGGCTCCGGCCCCCGGCGGGACCATCCTGCTCTTCATGGGTGCCGGCGACATCACCGCCCTTGCAACCCGTATCGCAGGCCGGTTCTCCGGCGGGGAGGAAGATGCTGGCAATTAAGGAGATGCAGCAGCATATCAGGGGGGACCTGCACATCGGCGAGCCCCTCGCCTCCCATACGGTGGCCCGCCGTGGAGGGCCGGCGGACTTTCTTGTCATTCCCGAGGCTCGGGAGGACTTCTGCCGGAGCCTGCTCTTTTTCCAGCAGCGTTCGCAGCCGGTCATGGTGGTCGGCAGCGGATCGCGTCTGGACGACGGAGGCGCCGGGTACCGCGGCGCCGTCATCCTCTCGCACCGGGCGCTGCAGGGCATCTCGTTTTCGGGAGGCCGCCTCGTCGCCGGAGCCGCAACCCGCCTCGCTGATCTGCACCCCGAACTCGGCCTGAAGGAACATGCCCCCGAAGGCCACGCCGACGGGAGCCTCGGCGGGGCGCTCAGCATGCGGTGCTGCTCCTACTGCTCCGGGCTTTTCGGGCAGGTCGAGTGGCTGGAGCTGTTCCGCAACGGCGAGGCGCGCCGGGTGAAACCCGACGGGATGGGGCAGGGCGAAGTGATTCTTTCCGTCGCCTTCCGCCTTGGCCACAAGTCGTGAAGATTTATTTCAGAGAGCTGTTGTAATAACAACGAAACTGTCGTTTCTTATGACTGATTCCCCCAAAGAGAGCGCTTCCGGAGCTGCCGGCGCGGCGGCTCCCGCTCCCGGGAAGGGAGGAGGCGGAACGGCGTTTCTTCTGGTGTTCATTCCGGTCCTCATCCTGCTCGGGTGGCTCTGGAAAAGCGCCTCGTCGTGGAAGGAGGGGGTGAGGGTCCGCACCATCGTGGTGGAGGGAACCGACATCGTTGCCGGCGGGGACGTCCGCTCCGCCCTTTCGCGCTGGATCGGCCGCCCGATGGATGGTGTCGATACCGCAGAGGTGGCCGGGAGGGTCGCTTCGATACCCTGGGTGAAGGACGCCGTGGTCGGCCGGGAGATGAACGGGATCCTGCGCATCACGCTCCGGGAGCGCCGCCCGATGGCCTTCACCCGGATCGATGGCGAGGAGCTGGCCATAGACCGCGGCGGGGCGCTGATGCCCCGCAGGATGCTCGAGGGAACGCGCTTCAGGGGACTGCTCAGGGTGACGGGGGTCGGGACGGTCCTGCCGGTGAAGCAGGGGTTCGGCAGGATCGACGCCGGTTCGGAGAAGATCGTCAGGCATTTCGTCGATGCGCTGGACTCCACCCGCCACGCCGCACTGCTGGTCCGCAGCTTCCATTTCGACAGGGGAGGGAAGAGTTATTTCACGGTCGCCGGGGATCCGGCCCGTTTTATTGTCGGCAACGGCGGGGCGCTCAAGGAAAAGTTGGAAAAATTCGAGATATTCTGGCGACAGGTTGTTTCGAAGAAAGGTTTTGGTAGGTACGAGACGGTCGATTTGCGGTTCCAGGACCGTGTGTTCACTACAGATCCCCCGTCCGGCGGAGCTCCCCCGGAAGCCTCCCCGTAGAATCTCATGCATGGAAAAGACACAATGCCCAAAAGCGATATTGCCGTCGGTCTCGACATAGGGACAACCAAGGTGTGCGTCGTGGTCGCAGAGCAGGATGCGAGGGGGAAGCTCAACCTCCTTGGCCGCGGCCTGGCTGCTTCCGACGGGCTTCAGCGGGCTACTGTCGTCAACATCAACAAGACGGTCGAGGCCATCCGCGCCGCCGTCGCCGATGCAGAGCGGGAGTCCTCGATCCGTATCGGCAGCGTGAACGTCGGAATCTCCGGAACCCACGTCCACTGCATCCCCAGCACCTCCGAGATCAGCATCAACCAGAGCGGCGTCGTCACCGAGTCGGACGTGCGGCGCTTCCTCGAGAAGGCCCGTTCGAACATCCGCTACCTCGACATCGACAACGAGATCATCCACGTCATCCCGCAGTCCTTCACCGTCGACGACCAGGAGGGACTGCCGGATCCCATCGGCATGGCCGGCACCACCATGAAGGGAAGCGCCTGCATCGTGGTCGGCCAGAAGACGAAGATCCGCAACATCCGCCAGTGCGTCGAGAAAGCGGGTCTGGTGGTCGGCAGCATCACCTTCGAGCCGCTCGCCTCGGGTCGTGCCGTCATGCGCGAGAGCGAGCGCAGGAGCGGCGTGGCCGTCATCGATATCGGCGGGGGCACCACCGAGGTCGCCGTCTACCTCGACGGCGCGATCCATCATTCCGACGTCATCAGGGTCGCGGCCAGCGATGTCACCGGCGACATCGCCTACGGCGTCAAGACCCTCCACGGCATTGCCGAGGAGATGAAGCTCGCCCACGGCTGCGCCTGCGCCTCCGAATGCGGAGAGGAGGAGGAGCTGGTGGTGGAGGGTATCGAGGGTCGTCCGCGGAAATACTTCCCGAAGAGTTCGCTGACCCTGATCATCGAGGCCCGCATGACGGAGATCTTCGAGATGGTGCGCGATTCGCTCAAGCAGTCTGGCCTGTACGACAGCCTGAACGCCGGGGCGATCATCACCGGTGGCGGGTCGCTCCTGAAGGGGACCGAGACGCTGGCCTCCCGCATCCTCGGCCTCGACGTCCGCACCGGCTGCCCCGAAGGGGTCTCGGGCGGCATCCGCGGTGCCGTCGACAGCCCCATCTATGCGACCGTCACGGGTCTTGTCGGGTACGCCTTCGAGCACGCCATGAGGGTTGAGCCCGCCTCCGCTTCCGACACGGAGGCGAAGCCGGCCGGCGGCCCGGCATCGCCGCAGGCGCAGAAGCCCGAATCGGAGCCGGAGCCGGAGGTCGAGGGGGCCTGGCAGAAAATCCAGAACAGGTTCAAGAAGTTCTGGGAGGCGCTATGACGGGGACGGCGGCACATGAAACAGGAGGAGACAGGGTATAATGGCATTTGAACTCGATCCGGGGCTGTTCGACAGCGACCAGAGCAAGGGCGTCACGATCAGGATCGTCGGCGTCGGCGGCTGCGGCGGCAACGCCGTGAACAACATGATCGACCGCAAGATCAGCGGCGTCGAGTACATCGTGATGAACACCGACCGCCAGGCGCTTCTCAACTCCAAGGCCCCGCTGAGGGTCCAGATCGGCCGGCGGGCCACCGGCGGGCTCGGAGCTGGGGCCGATCCGGCGCAGGGCCGGCAGGCGGCCGAAGACGACCGCGACCTCATCGCCGCACAGCTCGAGGGGGCCGACATGGTCTTCATCACCGCCGGCATGGGCAAGGGCACCGGAACCGGCGCCGCTCCGGTCATCGCCTCCATCGCCCGCAACATGGGCATCCTCTCGATCGGCGTGGTCACCCGCCCGTTCGGGTTCGAGGGGGAGGTGAAGGCCCGCATCGCCGACGGCGGCATCGCCGAACTGCGCAAGTACATCGATACCCTCATCATCGTCGAGAACGAGAAGATCCTCAGCATCGCCGAGGAGGGGGTCAGCGCCACCGAGGCCTACAATATGGCCAACGACGTTCTGTACCGCGCGGCCAAGGGTATTGCCGACATCATCACGAGCCACGGCCACGTCAACGTCGATTTCGCCGACGTGCGCAGCGTCATGTCGGGGGCCGGCGACGCGGTCATGGGATCTGCGGCGGCGGCCGGCGAGCGCTGCGCCCTGAAGGCGGCTTCCGATGCGCTCGGCAGCCCGCTGCTCGAGGGGATCTCGATCAAGGGCTCGAAGGGGGTGCTGGTCAATGTCACCGGAGAGGTGAGCATGCGGGACCTGTCCGAGGCGATGAGCTTCATTGCCGAGCAGGCCGGCGCGGAAGCCAAGATCATCAACGGCTACGTCGACGAGCCGCTCGTCGGCGGCGAGGTGCGGGTGACGGTCATCGTCACGGGCTTCAGGCGCATGGAGCAGGAGCAGCCGAAGCCCCGCGAGCGCGAGGAGCCCGTGACCGGAACGTCGGGCCTCCGTCCTGCGCAGTCGCGCCCGACCCGTGTGCAGCATCTCCCCTACGCAACCCAGCAGGGATCGTCGGCGGAGCGCCAGGAGGACGACCTCCGTGTTCCGGCATACATCCGGAGGAACATCCGCATCGCCGGGCCCTACGATGCGCCCGGCCGCAGTGCAGAGAGTCCGGGCGGCGGCTTCGGCCGCATCCCGGCAGGAGGCAGTGGATCGCATGAAGATACAATTCAGAAAGGTCAGTCAGATCTTCCGGCCTATCTTCGCCGAACAAACAAGGGGATCTGACAGGGACATTTCCGGCAGACAGTTCTGTACGATGAAGCACCGTATCTTTTCCGCCGAGGAGGCGGTATCGCGGATCAAGTCCGGCGACCGCGTTTTTCTCCATACCGCTGCGGCGACCCCGCAGCGGCTCATCGACGCCATGGTGTCGAGGGCTCCTGAACTGAGGGACGTGGAGATCGTCAGCCTCCACACGGAAGGGGAGGCTGCCTACGTCCGTCCCGAATACCGCGAGAGCTTCCGCCTGAACTCGCTCTTCGTCGGCCGCAACGTCCGCTCAGCCGTCCAGCACGGCGACGCCGACGCCATTCCCGTCTTCCTCAGCGATGTTCCGTCGCTCTTCATGAACGGCGTGCTGCCGCTCGATGTCGCCCTCGTTCACGTCTCGCCCCCCGATCGCCACGGCTTCTGTTCCCTCGGCGTTTCGGTCGATTCCGCGCTGGCCGCCGTCCACGCCGCAAAGCTGGTGATCGCCCAGATCAACCCGAACATGCCGCGAACGCACGGCGAGGGGATGCTGCATGTCGGCAAGATAGATGCGATGGTCGAGGTCGACGACCCGCTGCCGGAGACCCCCCAGCACGAGCTGACCGAGATCGAGCTGCAGATCGGCCGCCACATTGCCGGCATCGTCGAGGACGGCGCCACCCTGCAGATGGGTATCGGCGCCATCCCGGACGCCGCACTTGCCGCCCTCAGCGGCCACCGCGATCTCGGCATCCACTCGGAGATGTTCTCCGACGGCGTTGTCGACCTGGTCGAGAAGGGGGTCATCAACGGTTCGCGGAAGAAGACCCATCCCGACATCATCGTGGCCAGCTTCCTTGTCGGCACCCGGCGCCTCTACGACTTCGTCGACGACAACCCGCTTGTCGAGATGTTCCCGTCCGACTATGTCAACGATACCCGGGAGATCCGCAAGAACCCGAAGGTGACGGCCATCAACAGCGCCATCGAGATCGACATGAGCGGCCAGGTCTGCGCCGACTCCATCGGCCAGAAGCATTTCTCCGGCGTCGGCGGCCAGATGGACTTCATCAGGGGGGCAGCGCTCTCCGAGGGAGGCAAACCGATCATCGCCCTGCCTTCGACGACCCGCAAGGGACTGTCGCGCATCGTCCCCCGCCTCCATCCCGGAGCGGGAGTCGTGACGACCCGGGCCCACGTGCAGTACGTGGTGACGGAGTATGGCATCGTCAACCTGCACGGCAAGAGCCTCCGCCAGCGGGCCGAGGCGCTCGCAAGCATCGCCCACCCGGATTTCCGCGAGGAGATCTGCCGGGAGGCGCATGCCGTCTACGGCGCCTACAGCAAGACTTCGGCCTGCATCTAGATCGCCCATCGCCCAGGGATCCGCTCCGGGGTGTGTGGCGGTACGGGTGAGGGCACGCCCCGAAATGAGAAAGCCTCCTTCCCTCTTGTGTCAGGGAAGGAGGCTTTTGGCGTTGCTCCTGTTGCCTCAGCCGCCGGCTCAGGCCGGCTTGACCGCTTCGCAGAGCAGGTGGTCGTACTTGCGGACCATGCGCACATCCTTGAATCCGATCGACTCGAGGATCTGGCGGTAGGCCTCCTGCGACTTGAAGCCGAGCACCGAGAACGGCATGCCTGCGCCGAGGATGTAGTGGCTCAGGTAGTCGAAGTTCGGATTCTCCTGGTCGTCGACGATCATGTCGAGGATGATGACCTTGCCGCCGGCCGGAACAGCATCGTAGGCCTTTTTGCACATCATCTCGGTGAGCTGCTCGTTGGCCGAGTAGAGGATGCGGCAGAACATGACGGCATCGGCGGCCGGGTAGGCCTCCTTGTAGATGTCCACGGCGGCACCGCGCAGGCGTCCCTCGACGCCCTGCGCCGTTGCGTTCTCGTCGACGAGGCCGATTGCGCCGGGGAGGTTGAGGATGGTGGAGTCGAGCTGCGGGAACTTCTTGAGGAGGGCGGCGGAGATGTCGCCGATGCCGCCGCCGACGTCGACGAGGGTCTTGGTGCCCTCGAGCCGCGCCTCTTCAAGCAGGAGCTTGATGGCGAAGTGGGCGTTGCTGCGGTGGATCTCCTCGAAGTACCAGTTGTCCTCGCGGGTGACCGGCGGATAGGGAACCTCGCCCTTGAAGTCGAGCTTGCCCTTGACCGCATCGGCCATTTTCAGGTAGAAGCTGTCGGCCAGGTGCGCCATCGCCTTGGCGACCGGCACCATGTACATGTTCGGCTGGTCGGCCTGGGGGACGAACATGGCTTTGGCCATGGGGGTCAGGTCCCATTTTCCGTCCTCTTCCGTCGTGACGCCGATCTGGCGGAGCGCCTCGAGAAGCATGCCGAGCCTCGGGGGAACGGCGCCGGCTTCGGTTGCCAGGGTTGCAGTGTCCTTCGCTCCGCCTGCAAGGAGGGAGAAGAGGTCGAGTTCCAGGGCGGCCTTGAAACATCCGAACTCGACAAGTCCCTTGAAGATCAGTTCGTTGGCCCTGTGGTTCTGTTTCAGTAGCTCAATGTCGTTCATGGTGGCGATTGCGCTTATTGTTGATGGAAACGTTGGAAACGGCGACGGACGCGGTCGGGAAAATGCCGGAAGCCTAAAACCTCAATTTAGGCTAACTGCCGTTATGAAACAACTGTGGGGAGTTGCCCCGGTATGTTATTATTAAAGAGTACAGGGCCCCCTCCGGGAGCATCCCGGGCACCGGGGCGGGGCGGATGCAACCAGTATAGACCAGGAGGTTTGCCATGCTTTCCACCCTTTCCGCATTGACCCAGTCCCAGATCGAGGAGATCCGCTCGCTCGAGCGCGAGCTCGGCAAGACGATCCTTTCGTTCTCTGGATGCGACGCGTCCGCCGAGGATCTGACGCCGGCCGAGCTCGAGAGGATCCGCGAGCTCGAGGCGCAGATCGGCACCATGCTCGTCGCCGTCAGGAGCGGGGGTTGCGAGGCCTGATCCCGATCACCGAAGCCATCCTTCCCGTCTGGCCGTTGTCGCGCCGGTAGGAGTAGAACAGTCTGTCGTCCCGCTTTGAGCAGTAGGGCGATCGTTCGATGTGCTCTTCGCAGACCCCTATGCGCACGAGCTGAAGGTGGTTTGCGGCGGCCAGGTCGAGGAGCCGCTTTCCCCCCGATGCCGGAGCGCTGCAGCGTTCCGGGAAGCGCCCTGCAACCTCTTCGCCCACTTCGTATTCGCCTCCGCTGATGCCTGTTCCGATCCATGCCCGGCAGGCTCCGGGGCGGGTGCCGAACGCACGGCGCATCGCGTCGAGGGTTTTCGCTGCGATCTCTCCGGCCGTTCCCTGCCATCCTGCGTGGGCGGCGCCGACGGCCCGGTGCTCAGGGTCGTAGAAAAGCACCGGCAGGCAGTCCGCCGTGAAGATGCAGAGCCAGAGGTCCGGGGTGTCGGTAATGAACGCGTCGTACCCCTCGTGGCGGCCGGGTTGGCGGGCATGGAGCACCTCGGTGCCGTGGACCTGCACGGAGCCGACGGTGCGCAAGGGGTCGAAGCCGGCGGCAGCTGACAGCAGCCGCATGTTCCGGCGTACCCGCTCCGGCTCGTCCCCGGTGTTGTTTCCGAGGTTGAGCGATCGCCACGGCTCGGGGCTCACTCCGCCGCGGCGTGTGCTCTGCAGTGCGAGGACCTGCCCGTCCTCGGGAAATGTCCGGGGGGTGATGAAACCGGCCTTCTCCTCTTGCATCGCGCGTGATTTTCGTTGATGAGGGCGGCTTTTCCGCTCGCCGGACGCTCCGGCGGAGACGTCTGGGGGAAAATAGCAATTTTCGCCGCTTCATGATTTGCCTCGAGAGTGTTATCTTAACAGTTTAGGTGAGTGCCACCGAACGGCCGAGGGCCAAGCGCAGGGAGGGCGGCTGATGCAGAAGCAGGACGACGAACGATTCCCGGACTATTTCGGCCGTTCCGTGCGCGCCCTTTCAGACTACCTCGGCATCGGATTGCAGATCGCCGTGAGTTTCGCCCTGTTCGTGCTGCTCGGCTACTGGGTCGACCAGCAGCTGGGTACCCTGCCCCTCTTCCTCCTGCTCGGAGTCCTGCTCGGCATGGCCGGTATGGGGCTCGTGCTGTGGAAGGTGCTCCGTGAGGCGAACCGCAGGGACCGCCGCCCCCGTTAATCACAACCAAGCTCCCGAGAGATGAAGCCGCTGTTTGATTTTCTTTTAAAGTTATGTATCTTGTCCGTCATTTTATGGGGGGTGATAGCCTACGGGCTCGCTCCCGGCAGTGTGGATCTTCGCTCGGTGTTTATCGCCTGGGCCATGATCGTCACCAACGCACTAGCCGGTTACCTGCTCTTTGAGTACGCGTTCGACAAGGAGTCCCAGGTGTTCACCAAGGTGGTGTTCGGCGGACTTGCCGTCAGGCTTCTGGTCCTGATGGGGCTCGTCGCCCTCATCATCCTGAGGGATCTGGCGGTCATCAACGATTTCGTACTCTCGTTTTTCGCTTTTTACTGTATTTATGTGATTGTCGAGATTCTCGGCTACCAACGGAAGAACAAACAGAAAAAGAACGCTGCATGAAACGGGTCAAAGCCATTCAGATCAACAGTATTTTCAGGGTCCTGGCGCTGCTGGTGCCGCTTCTTCTGAATGCCTATCTCCCGGCAGTCGCGTCCGAAGAGCATGCCGCCCCGGCGGCTGCCGCGGTCGAGGCCCAGGCTGACACCCACGCCGATGCGGCGCCCGCCCATGGCGAAGGCGCCCTGCACTCCGAAGCCATCGAGCACGAGGAGGAGAAGGCCGGCGACGTCATCATGCACCATATCCTCAATTCGCACAGCTTCTCATTTGAGCCGTTCGGCACCGTCGAACTGCCCCGCCTCACCCTTGCCGGCTACGACATCTCCATCACGAAGCATGTCGTGATGCTCTGGATCGTCTCGGCCATCCTGCTCGTTGTGTTCACCGCAGTCGGCGCGGCCTACAAAAAGATCACCCCGAAGACGGCTCCCTCCGGCATGGCCAACACCATTGAGGCGCTCGTCGAGTTCATCCGCCTCGACGTGGCCAAGTCGAACATCGGCCCCGGTTACGAGAAGCACCTGCCCTACCTGCTCACGGTCTTCATGTTCATCCTGCTCTGCAACCTCCTTGGCCTCATCCCCTACGGAGCGACTGCGACGGGCAACATCAACGTCACCCTGACGCTGGCGGTCTTCACCTTCTTCATCACGCAGATCGCCTCCCTGAAGGCCCACGGCCTGAAAGGCTACCTTGCCCACCTGACGGCGGGTACCCACTGGGCGCTCTGGATCATCATGATCCCGATCGAGGTCATCGGCCTCTTCACCAAGCCGTTCGCGCTCACCGTCCGACTCTTCGCCAACATGACGGCGGGACACATCGTCATTCTCAGCCTCATCTTCATCAGCTTCATCCTGAAGAGCTATGTCGTTGCGGCTGCCGTATCGGTTCCCTTTTCGATCTTCATCTACCTGCTCGAGATTTTCGTGGCGTTCCTGCAGGCCTTCATCTTCACCATGCTCTCGGCGCTCTTCATCGGGCTTGCCACGGTGCATGAGGGCGGCGAGGCCGAGGCTGCGCACCACTGAAAAGATGTCTGGATTATTAGGGAATAAGTTGTATTTTTTGCCTTTTCATTAACCGGTTCAAAACGGCTCAACAGCTTTAGCGAACAACTCTCAACAAATAAACGGAGGTATTTACACAATGGAAGGAATGGGATTGGGTTATCTGGGCGCAGGTCTCGGCGCCGGCCTTGCAGTCATCGGCGCAGGCCTCGGTATCGGCAACATCGCAGCTTCTGCGGCAGAGGGTACCGCCCGTCAGCCTGAGGCAACTTCCGATATCCGTACCACCATGATCATCGCAGCTGCTCTTATCGAGGGTGTTGCGCTGTTCGGTGAGGTTATCTGCGTGCTTCTCGCCCTCAAGTAAGCTTTCCTTAAGCCTACGAGAGCGATACAGGAGTCATCCCGATTGCGGCAGGGTTCGCCCGGGCCGCAATCGGATTTTATCAACCGTTAACGGTAACATTGTCCATGCTTACGTCGGGAAACATCCTTCTTGCCGGCAGTCTTCTGAGCCCTGAACCCGGTCTGATTTTCTGGACGACCATTACGTTTGTCCTCGTGCTCATCATTCTGAAGAAGATAGCCTGGGGTCCGATCATCAGTGCGCTTGAAGAGCGCGAGAAAGGCATCCAGTCCGCCATCGACCGTGCACACGGCGCGAAGGAAGAGGCTGAGGCAATCCTCCGCCAGAACAGGGAGCTGCTTGCCAAGGCAGACGCCGAGGCAGACAAGGCCATCCGCGAAGGCAGGGAGTACGCCGAGAAAGTGCGTGCCGAGATCACCGAGAAGGCTCATGGCGAGTCGCAGAAGATGATCGCTGCCGCAAAAGATGAAATTGAGCAGGAGAAGCGCCGTGCGCTTGCCGAGCTCCGCAACGAAGTTGCAGACCTGGCCGTCCGTGGCGCGGAAAAGATCATCCGCGGTGCGCTCGACGCCGACACGCAGAAGAAGGTCGTGGACAGCATGATCCAGGATCTCTCAACAAATCGTAACTGAAAACGGGCCTGAAATGTCAAGTGTAATCGCAAGCCGCCGATACGCATACGCTCTCCTTACTGCCGCCGACGAGGGAGGTTTCCTCGACGAAGTGACGGCAGAGATGGACGTCATCGGCGAAACCCTTGCCGGATCCCGCGACCTGGTCCGCGTGCTTGCAAGCCCGCTGATCAACGGCGACCGCAAGACACATATACTCGAGGAGATCTTCAAGGGCCAGGTCGGAGAGCGCATGATGCGGTTCCTCTCCCTGATCGCCCGGAAGAAGCGTGCCGGCATTCTCGGCGGCATCGCCTCGGAATTCAAGGTTCTCCTTGACGAGAAGAACGGCATCGTCAATGCCGACGTCACCAGCGCCGAGGAGCTCTCGAGCGAGCAGGCAAAGGATCTCGTCAACGGACTTGCCGCCTACACCGGCAAGAAAGTCCGGGCCCGCATGGGGCTTGACTCCGAACTTATCGGCGGCGTTTCCGTCCAGATCGGCGATACGATCCTCGACGGCAGCATCCGCCACCAGCTCCAGCTGCTCCGCCGGACCCTCTCCGCCGAAGAAGCCTGAGCCCGGGGGTTTTCCCCGAACAGCCGCGGCAGGCGGTAGAAGCCTTCACAGCCTGCCTTGTGCAGGCTGTCGTTTTTTTGTAAGGTCGGCCTTCGGGCCGTCACGGGGCTTTAGCTCAGTTGGTAGAGCGTCTCGTTCGCAATGAGAAGGTCAGGGGTTCGACTCCCCTAAGCTCCACACCAAGCCCTGCCGTTCGGCAGCCGCCGCCCCTCTCCGGTCTCCGGACCTCACTGGAGGCTTTCCGAACACTTTCTCAATGATGCCGGGCGGCTGTCCGGCCACAATTGCACAACGGAGTTACTATGGCCCAGAAGAGCATCCAGCAGGTCGTCTCCCTTTCCTTTCTCAGGCGCTTCTCCGCGCTCATTCTGCTTGCCGCCGGCGCCGCAGGCCTCTCATCATGTTCGTCGAGCAAGCTGCAGATGACTGCCGAGGAGCAGGTCAATGTCGCATATTCCAAGGCGACTGCCCTCTACAAGAAGGAACATTACGAGGATGCTGCAGCGGTGCTCGAGTCCCAGCTCTTCGCCTCCCGGGCCACACCGCTCGAGGACGACGTGCTCTACCTCCTTGCCGAGAGCTACTACGCCTCCAAGCAGTACCTGCTCTCCTCCGACATGTACGACCGCCTGCTGCGCCAGGTGCCGGACTCCCCGTACCGCGAGTCTTCACGCTACATGCTGGCCAAGTCCTACGAGCAGCTCTCCCCCGGCTACGAGCTCGACCAGGAGTATACCCACAAGGCCATCGAGGCGTTTTCGGATTACCTGTCCGAATACGGCCGGAAGGACCGGGATGCAGTCGCCCGCGATCTGGATACCTACGGGGAACTCCTCAAGATCGATCCCGAGAACTCCTCCTACAGGCGCGGCTACGAGGCGGCAAGGATGGCCATGGCTCGCCAGGACAGCGTCACCTATGCAGCCAAAGCCATTCCTGTGCTCCACGACAAGCTCGCCGCCGCGACCTTCTCGATCGCCAGGCAGTATGTGAAACTGAAGAAGTACAAGGCGGCTGCAATCTACTTCGAAGGCGTGGTGCGCACCTACGGCGATACCCCCTGGATGAAGAAGGCCCAGGCCGGCCTTGTCGAAGTGCTGGTCAAGCGAGGCAAGTGGTTCGACGCCCGCCGGGCGCTTGACGCCTACCTCGAGAGCTATCCCGAAGATCTCGAGCAGATGAAGGGACTGCGTGACGAGATCATGCGGAGCTTCAGCAACTCCTGACGAGGGATCCCTTGCGCCTCGCGGTATTCGGCGGGACCTTCGATCCGCCGCACAACGGCCACCTTGCCCTCGCCCTCTTTGCCCGCGAGCTCCTTCAGGCGGACCGTCTCCTCATATCCGTTTCCGACAACCCGCTCAAGCCTCTTCGCGGCGCTTCCGACGGCGACCGGTTCGCCATGGCGGGACTTCTCTCGAGCGAAATCAACCGTACCGGCAGCGACTCGGAAGTGAGCGGCTGGGAGCTTCAGCGGCCTCGACCGTCCTACACCGTCGACCTGCTCCGGCACTTCCGCTCGCTCCACCCCGATGCCAGCATCTCGCTCGTTGTCGGCGAGGACAGCTACGCCGATTTCCATCGGTGGAAGGACTCCCGGGAGATCTTCAGGCTTGCCGAGGTCGTCGTGTTCCGGCGCGGGAGCAGTGAAGGCAATGCGTGCGGCGGAGAGGACGGAAGGGTGCGCCGTATCGAGTTCGCCTCACCGGTCTCGTCGACCATGGTCAGGGAGCGTATCATACGGGGGGAGTCGGTTCGGGGGCTGGTTCCGGAGCAGGTACTGCAGTACATTCTTTCGCACCGGCTCTACCGTGAGGCGGAAGCGTAGCCTCCGCCCCCGGTTTCCATACTACATCGATTCCGGGGCGGAGATCCCGAGGATGCGGAATCCGTTCTGGAGGACCTGGCGCACTGCGACCGAGAGGAACAGCCGGGCTTCGGCGATTTCCGGTTCCGCCTTGAGAATCGGACACTCCTGGTAGAAGCGGTGGAAGAGCTCGGCGATCGAGTGCATGTAGTCAACCATTTTCTGCGGCTCGAGCATTCTGAAGGCCGAGCGCGAGACCTCCCCGAAATCCAGCAGGCCGAACGCGAGCTGCAGCTCCTCGGGGGCCGTCAGGCGGCGCAGGATGCCCTCCCCGGCCGGCGCTTCGGCATCGAAGCCTATTTCGCTCCATGCAAGGCGCAGGAGGCTGCAGATGCGCGCGTGGGCGTACTGCAGGTAGAAGACGGGGTTGTCTTTCGACTGCTTCTTCGCCAGTTCGACGTCGAAGTTCAGGTGCGAGTCCTTGCTTCGCATGATGAAGAAGAGGCGGGTGGCATCTGCCCCGACGTCGTCGATGAGGTCGTCGAGCAGGTCTGCGTTGCCTTTCCGGGTCGACATCTTCACGGTTTCGCCGTTCTGGGTCGTCGTGACGAACTGGTTGATGGCGATGCGGACCTTCGAGGTGTCGTGGCCGAGGATCTTCAGCGCTTCGAGGACGTCGGGGTACTCGTCGATGTGGTCGGCGCCGAAGACGTTGACGATCATGTCGAACCCGCGGTCGTACTTGGTCAGGTGGTAGGCGATGTCCGGGAGGCGGTAGCTCGGCTCGCCGCTTGACTTGATGAGCACCTTGTCCTTCTCCTGGCCGAGTTTCGTCGTGAGGAACCAGGTCGCCCCTTCATACTCTCCGATGAACCCTTTTTCACGCAGGCGGTCGATCACCTGCTGGTTGGCAGATGCTTCGCCTTCGTTGGCCGTGTACAGCGTATGTTCGTTGAAGAACGAGTCGTGGTTGATGCCGAGCCGTCCGAGCGTCTTCTGGATGGAAGAGAATATGACGGATTCAGCTTCGCTGCGGAAGGGCTCGATCCCCTCGGTGTCGAGGAGCCCGTCCCCGTGCTCGCTATGGATCTTACGGGCGATCTCGCCGATGTAGTCCCCCTGGTAGTGCGTGTCGGGGAAGTCCACGGTTCTGCCGCATATCTCCTGGTAGCGGTAGCGGACCGATTCGCCGAGGATCTGCATCTGGCGTCCCGCATCGTTGAAGTAGTACTCGCGGTCCACCCGGTAGCCCTGCGCCTCGGCGAGGTTGGCCAGGCAGTCGCCGAGTACGCCGCCGCGGCCGCGGCCGATGGTGAGCGGCCCGGTCGGGTTGGCGCTCACGTATTCGACGATGGCGCTCTTTCCCTCGCCCTCGGTACCCTTGCCGTACTCCCCGCGCTGGCGGAGCACCCGTTCGGCCGACTCCATGACGAAGGCCGGCTCCATGAAGAAGTTGATGAAGCCGGGACCGGCAACCTCGATTTTTGCGACGGTGCCTTCTGGGAAGCTGAAGTGCCCAACCAGCTCTTCGGCCAGCTTCCTGGGGTTCTGCTTCTGCTCCTTGGCGGCAAAAAATGCGATGTTGGTCGCGTAGTCGCCGAACTTCGCCGCGGCGGGTTTTTCGATGATGATCGACTGGCCGGTGGTGATGGCGGCCGAGCGCAGGGCCTTCTGGATCTCTCCGGTGAGGAATGCTTGCATTGCTAGGGTGTTACGCTGGGTTCGAGAGATGGCGCCCGAGGGCGAGCTTGCGGAGTGCGTCAGGGTCCATGTTCCTGAAGTCGTCGATGACCCGGACCACGTTCTCGAAGACCGAGAGCTCCCCGGCGCTGTTCGTCGTTGTGACGCCGACGGCCGGCATGCCGGCGCTCCTTGCCGCCTCGAGGCCCGGAATGGCGTCTTCGAAGACGATGCAGGAGGAGGGGGGAACGCCGACGAGTTCCGATGCGCGGAGGAAGATGTCCGGGGCGGGTTTGCCGCGGGGGACGTCATCAGCGCAGACGATGGCCCCGAAGGCGTCCTCGAGGCCGAGGATGCCGAGGACGAAGTCGATGTTCCTCTGGACGGCACCGGTGCCGACGGCGAGCTTGATGCCGAGGCTTCGGGCGGCGTCGAGGAACTCCAGGAGCCCCGCCATCGGCCGGATCAGCTCTCGCGACATGACGCGGTAGAGGAAGTCCTTCATCTCGGAGAGCTGGTGGGCCTCCCCGGCGGTGATGTCGGGGTCGAGGAAGTGGCGGAGGACGTCGTGGCCATGCATTCCGGCCGCCTCCACCATGTAGCGCCGGGCATCGAGCCCCTCTAGGCCGCGGTCGCGGAAGACCTCCACCCAGGATTCGGCGTGCATGCTCATGTTGTCGGTGAGCACGCCGTCCATGTCGAAAATGAATGCGAAACCCTGTTCGTCCATCATAGTTCCCCCAGCTGCATTGCGCTGCGGACCTCCTGCATGGTCTCCCTTGCGATGACTCTCGCCTTCTCCTCGCCCTCGAGCAGGATGGAGCGGACAAGGGCGGGGTTTTCCTCGTAGGGCTTCCTGCGCTCGAGAAGAGGGGCGAGCTCCCGCGAGATGGCTTCCGAGCACATCCGCTTGCAGTCGACGCAGCCGAGCGCGCCCGAGCGGCAGTCCGCTTCGATGGTCGAGAGCTGTGCGGGGCTGCTGAATCGCTGGTGATAGCTGAAGACGGCGCAGACTTCCGGCCGCCCGGGATCGTTCTTCCGCATCTTCTGGGTATCGGTGACGGCCTGGCGCATCTTCTTCTGCACCTCATCGGGGCCGTCGGAGAGGAGGATGGTGTTGCCGAGCGACTTGGACATCTTCGCCTTGCCGTCGAGCCCGACGAGGCGCGAGAACTTCGTGATCTTGGGTTCCGGCTCCACGAACACCTCCCCCTTCGTCGGGTGTGGGTAGTGGTTGTTGAACTTTCGGGCGATCTCGCGGGTGATCTCGACGTGCGGGATCTGGTCCTCGCCGACCGGCACGACGCTTCCCTTGTAGAGCAGGATGTCGGCGGCCTGGAGGACCGGGTAGCCGAGGTGGCCGTAGGTGAGCGATTCCATGTTCAGGTCGCGCACCTGCTCCTTGAGGGTCGGGTTCCGCTCGAGGCGCGCCGAGGTGATGAGCATCGCGAAGATGAGGAAGAGCTCGGTGTGCTCCTTGACCTGCGACTGGCGGAAGACCGGGCTCTTTTCAGGGTCGACGCCCGCGGCGAGCCAGTCGGTGAGCATGTCGATGGTGTGTTGGTAGATGTCGCCGGTCTCGAGCGAGGTGGTCAGGTTGTGGTAGTCGGCGATGAGGAAGCAGGTTTCATAGACCCTCGTGCCGTCCTGGGCCGTGAGGTTCTGCTGCTCGATCCAGTTTTCAAGTGCTCCGGTGTAATGGCCGAGGTGCAGCTTTCCGGTCGGCCGCATCCCGCTGAGTATCCTCTGTGTTCCCATAAAATGAATGTTGCCGCGTCGGGCGAGAGTGTGCCTTTGCAGGCTTGGTGGCGAAATTCAAAGAAGTTATAACAGTTCGGATTAAGATAAAAGGGCTATGTTTGTTTTTTGAGGGCGTTGCACTATATTGTGCAACTTGTTTCGATTTTCTTTTGTTGCATGATCTTTACAGAAGAGCGCGTCGAAAACAGCTACTATTTGGAGAGTAAGTCCTATACAACACCTGGTTGCCCAACCATGTCAGGTCCGGAAGGAAGCAGCATCCGGCAATTCTGGTGTGTGATATAGTCAGCTTGCTCTCCTTTTTTTATTTACTGGTCTTTCCATCAAGCAAACACGCAACGGAGTCCGCCATGGCATCGGCTATCACCAAGAAGGAACTGCTTTCCGCAGTCGTCAAGCACATCGACATCAAGGAGACGAACGTCGTCCCGCTCATAGACCAGATGGCCGATACGGCCTTCCAGGCCCGCAACCTCGCCCGTGCGGCCTCCATCGTCGACCGCATGGAGAAGGATCACGAGTGCGCCGTCATCCTCACCCTCGCCGGTTCGCTCATCAGCGCCGGACTGAAGCAGGTCATCATCGACATGCTCGAGAACAACATGGTCGACGCCATCGTCTCGACCGGCGCCAACATCGTCGACCAGGACTTCTTCGAGGCTCTCGGTTTCAAGCACTACAAGGGCACCCCTTTCATCGACGACGCGATCCTTCGCGACATGCACGTCGACCGTATCTACGACACCTACATCGACGAGGACGACCTGCGCATCTGCGACGAGACCACCGCCAGGATCGCCGACTCCATGAAGCCCGGCGCCTACTCCTCGCGCGAGTTCATCGTCGAGATGGCCCGCTACATCGAGAAGAACGGACACGACCGCAACTCCATCGTCTACAAGGCCTACGAGAAGGGCGTGCCGATCTTCTGCCCGGCATTCTCCGACTGTTCGGCCGGCTTCGGCCTGGTCGAGCACCAGTGGCGCAACCCGGAAAGCCATGTCTCGATCGACTCGGTGAAGGATTTCCGCGAACTCACCCGCATCAAGATCGAGAACGACCGCACCGGCATCTTCATGATCGGCGGCGGCGTGCCGAAGAACTTCACCCAGGACATCGTCGTGGCGGCCGAGGTGCTCGGCTACGAGGATGTCTCCATGCACACCTACGCCGTGCAGATCACGGTCGCCGACGAGCGTGACGGCGCCCTTTCCGGCTCCACCCTCAAGGAGGCCAGCTCCTGGGGCAAGGTCGACACCGTCTTCGAGCAGATGGTCTTCGCCGAAGCTACCGTCGCCATGCCGCTCATCGCCGGTTACGCCTACCACAAGCGCAGCTGGGAGGGACGGAAGGCCAGGAACTTCAATGCAATGCTTGAAACCGAGCCGGCGACGGCATAAGGAGACCCCATGAAATTTTTCATCGATACGGCGAACCTCGAGGAGATCCGCCTGGCCGAGTCGCTCGGCGTGCTTGACGGCGTGACCACCAACCCCTCGCTCATCGCAAAGATCGTCGAGGATCCGGCTTCGTTCACCCGCCGGGATTTCCTGGCGCATATCGAACGCATCTGCCAGCTGGTCGACGGGCCCGTCAGCGCCGAGGTGACGACGCTTGATGCGGAAGAGATGATGCGTGAGGGAGAGGAACTGGCCGCCATCCACAAGAACGTCGTGGTCAAGTGCCCGCTGACGATCGACGGCCTGAAGGCGATCCGCCACCTCTCTGAAAAGGGCATCCGCACCAACGCCACCCTCGTCTTCTCGCCGAACCAGGCGATCCTGGCGGCCAAGGCGGGAGCCAGTTACGTCAGCCCGTTCGTCGGACGCCTCGACGACATCAGCACGGAGGGCATGGCCCTCGTCGGCCAGATCGTCGAGATCTACGACAACTACGGGCTCATGACCGAGGTGATCGTCGCCAGTGTCCGCCATCCGCAGCATGTCGTCGAGTCGGCCCTCATCGGCGCCGACATCGCCACCATCCCCTACGGGGTCATCCGCCAGCTGGCAAACCATCCGCTGACCGACGCCGGCCTGAAGAAGTTCATGGAAGACGCCGCCGTCATCAAGGGGTGAGTTCCGCCCGAAAGCAGGAGGGGCGGGCCTTCCGGCCCGCCCTTCAGCGGTTCAGCACCTCGACCTTCACCTTCGCCGTTCCCTGCTGGTAGAATCCCAGCTCCTTTGCCGCCGCGGCGCTGAGGTCGATCACCCGGTCGTCGACGAACGGTCCCCGGTCGTTGACCCGGACCACGATGGAGCGGCTGTTCTCGAGGTTGGTCACCCTGACCCTCGAGGGCAGCGGCAGGTACTTGTGTGCCGCGCTGGGCTCGGACGGGTCGAACGGTTCGCCGTACGCGGTCGGCTGATGGTTGTTCTTCGCGAGGGTTTCACGGCCGTACCACGACGCCCTTCCCACCTCCTCATAGGCCGCGGCCTGTTCATAGCTCATCGGAACATAGATCCTGCCGTCGATGACGTAGGGGGTGTTCTTGAGTTTTCCGAGCCGGTAGGCCTCTTCGGGGGATATCCGATGCACCTCTTCCCTCTCGAACGACCTTCTTGTCGACGAGCAGGAACTGAGGGCCAGGGTGAGGACGAGGCATGCGGCTAGCGGTGCTTTCGGCGTCATCTCGTTCTGGTGCGTTGCCGGCGGCCCGGGGGTTGATGGTGGGCCTGTTCCGGGGGGTTGCAGAAGTCAGTTACATCTGTTGGTGCAATATAGGGGAAATTTCCATGTACCCCATTATATTACCCTAAAGGCATATGCCGGAACCCTTTCGGATGACGGATGCAGCCGCAGTCATTTTTCATTCAGCCAGCAGCAAGCCGATGGAGCCGACAAGATGAGTGCCGGAGATTCGGGCCGCAGCCCTTTCGGGGTGCTGGTCATCCACGGCTTCACCGCGACGAGGGAGAGCGTCGAGCTGCTTGAAGAGCCGCTCCTGCGCCTCGGCATCCCCGTATCCATGCCGACCCTGGCCGGTCACGGCGCCTCCTCTCCCGCGGCGCTTGCGGGGATGAAGTGGCAGGCGTGGCTCCGTGACGTTGAGGCAGCGTTCCGGGAGCTTTCCGCAGAGGCCGAGCGCATCATCGTCGTCGGCCACAGCATGGGGGCGCTGCTTGCCCTCCATCTTGCCGTACGTCATCCCGGAAAGGTCGACTCACTGGTTCTGGTCGCCGCGGCCATCCGGCTCGTCTCGCTGCTCGCGCCGGGCCGTCCGCTGCATTACGTGGCCCTGCCGGTAAGCTTTTTCGTCAAGCGCTGGGGGCTGAAGTCCGTGTTCGCCGACCCCGAGGGGGCGGTCTGCCGGGGGCATTACGACTGGGTGCCCACCGACGCGGTCCTCTCCTTTTTCAGCCTCGTCCGCAAGACCGTCCGCCTCCTTCCATCCGTCCGCTGCCCGGTCTTCATCATCCACAACCGCCACGAGAGCACGGTGCTGCCCGAGAGCGTCGAGGTGCTCCTCGGATCCCTCGGTACTCCGGAACGGGACCGCTCCCTGCTCTGGCTCGAGCATTCCGGCCACCAGGTCTTCTGCGACTGCGAGCGCCGGACCGCCGTCGAGGCTGTCACCGGTTATGTCGCGGAGCGGAGGCGGCGGTAGGTTGGGGCCGGGCGTTCCCAACGGGAATTAACGCGGCCGTAGCATGTTCTTCCGGGCCGGCATGCTATGTTCTCCTTAACCGACAACCGTGCCTCCGCCATGCCCAGTCTTGCAGCAACAGGTAAAAGGGCGCTTTTCCTTGCCCTCCTTCCCGCACTCCTCCTGCAGGGTTGTTCAGCCCGCTCCGCGGCTGTGCAGTCCCTCGAACGGCCGACTGCCCGCTACATTTTCCTCTTCATCGGCGACGGCATGGGGCTTGCTCAGCTCGAACTGGGCCGGGCGCTGCTCGACTCCGGCGATTCGCTCGCCATGGCCTCCCTTCCGGTCGCCGGACTTGCCGCGACTTCGGCCCTCGACCGCTACATCACCGATTCGGCGGCTGCGGGAACGGCGCTCGCCACCGGTTGCAGGACCACGGTCGGGAGCATTTCCATGGCCGGCCCCGACACCCTCCGCACCATCGTCGAACTTGCCGGATCGGCCGGCATGCGCACCGGCATCGTTTCGAGCGTCGGCATCGACAACGCCACTCCCGCCTGCTTCTATGCCCACAGCCCTTCCCGCCACCGCTACTACGAGATCGCCCTGCAGATGGCCTCGAGCGGCGTCGACTATTTCGGGGGCGGGTATGCCGAGGGGAACCTTCCTCGACGGCGGGCCCGTGCAGAACGGGACCGGGGCGATATCGATTCGCTCATGCAGGCCGCGGGGTACCGCATTGCCCGGAGTGCGGGCGAGCTCGGCTCCGTGCGGCCGGGCACACCCGCATGGGCGTACGGCCGTTACGATTCGACGGCGGCGCTCGCGTTCGCCATGGACGCCGACCCAGGGGAGATGGAGCTTGCCGACTATACCCGCGAAGGAATCCGTCTGCTCATGAATCCGAAAGGCTTCTTCATGATGGTGGAGGGCGGAAAGATCGACTGGGCCTGTCATGCCAACGATGCCGCAGCCGCCGCCCATGACGTTCTGGCCTTCGACCGGGCCGTCAGGGTGGCGCTCGACTTTTGGCGCCGGCATCCCGCGAACACGCTCATCGTCGTGACGGCCGACCACGAGTGCGGGGGGCTCTCGATCGGCAACGGGGAGGGCGGCTACGTGAGCCGTCCCCGCCTGCTCCTGAACCAGCGCCTTTCGTGCGAGAGCTTCGCCGGAAAGGTCTGCGGATGGCGGCAGGGCCGGGAGGTCACCTTCCCGATGGCTCTCGACAGCCTCCGCACCTTCTTCGGCCTCGGTTCCCCCCGCGACTCCCTCCTTGCGCTCAGTGCGGCGGAGCGCGACCTGCTGGAGGCGGCTTTCGTCTCCTCGATGGAGCCCGGTTCAGACCGCGACACCTTCTCCGGCGCAGCCTGCGCCATCCTCAACCGCAGGGCGGGCATCGGCTGGGCGAGCAGGGTGCATACGGCCGTGCCCGTTCCGGTCTTCGCCGTCGGTGCCGGGGCGGAGCGGTTCGGCGGTACCTGCTCCAACGCTGATCTCGGCCGGCGGCTTATGGAGGCGGCGGGGCTCGGGGAATTATCGGCCGTTTCCGGGCGTTCTGCACCTTGACCCTTCGCAATGCTCCCCCCTGCGGCGGCAAGGCGCAAACCCTTTGAACAATCGAATCGTATGGCAGACATTTCAACGACATGGATGGGGCTCGAACTGCGCAGCCCCGTGATCGCGGCCAGTTCAACCCTTACCGGCACGGTGGAGAACGTCGTCGAGGCGGCACGCTGCGGCGCCGGCGCCGTGGTGCTCAAGTCGCTCTTCGAGGAGCAGATCCTCCTTGACAGCGCCGAAAGCGTCGAAGAGAACGAGCAGCGTTTCTGGTACGGCCAGGCGGAGGACTATATCCGGGAGTACTCGCGCGCCGATGCCCTCAACGGCTACCTCGCCCTCCTCGACGAGTGCAGCCGCTCGGTACCCGTGCCGGTGATCGCCAGCATCAACTGCGTCTCGGCCGGCGAGTGGGTGTCGTTCGCCCGTGAAATGGAGGGTGCGGGAGCCGCAGGGCTGGAGGTCAACATCTTCGTCCCCCCCTCCGACTCCTCGCGCAGCGCGAGGGAGAACGAGCAGGTCTACTACGACGTGCTCGAGCGGGTGACGAAGGCGGTGCACATCCCGGTCTCGGCCAAGATCAGCAGCTACTTCTCCTCCATGACGGAGAGCGTCGGGAGGCTCTCGCGCTCGGGCATCGGCGGCCTGGTGCTCTTCAACCGGTTCTTCTCGCCCGACATCGATATCGAGACCTTCTCGCTGAAGCCGGGACCGGTCTTCAGCACGCCCTCCGAACTCCATCACTCCCTGCGCTGGATCGCCATGCTCTCCGGACGGGTCGGATGCGACCTTGCCGCCTCGACCGGCGTGCACGACGGAGAAGCGCTCATCAAGCAGCTGCTTGCCGGCGCAAGTGCCGTCGAGGTCGCCTCCGTTCTTTACCAGAAAGGGTTCGAGGAGATCCGCATCATGCTCGGAGTGCTCGAGGAGTACATGGACCGCCACGGGTTCGAACGGCTTTCGGACTTTGCCGGCCGGATGAGGATGGACGCCGTCGAAAACCCTGCAGCCTACGAGCGGGTCCAGTTCCTGAAGCATTTCGGCAACATGTCCTGACGCAGAAAGTCCCCATGCGCATCCACGACCTGAGCCATACCCTCACGGAGAACATGCCCGTCTGGCCGGGCTCTCCGGAGACCCGGATTCGGGACGCCGCAGGCTACGGCCGGGAGGGGTACCTCGAGCGGGAGTACTCGCTCTCCTCACATGCGGGCACCCATGTCGACCTTGCGCGCCACATGACGGCGGCCGGCCGGCCGCTGGAGGAGTACGGGCCCGGTGCGTTTATCGGGAGCGGACGGCTCTTGGACCTCCGGCCGGAGCCGGACGGGCGGATCTCCGCCGCCGGCGTCTCTGGGGCGCTTGCTTCCGCCGGCACCGTCGACTTCCTGCTCATCCATACCGGCTGGAGCCGCCGCTGGGGGGATCCCTCCTATTTCGGGAGCTTCCCGTTCCTTGATCCCGATGCGGCCCGCCTGCTCCTTCCGGCCTGCCGAAAAGGCATCGGCATCGACTCGCCCTCGGTCGACGCACCGCATTCGGAAGGCTATCCTGTCCACCACATACTGCTCGGCCATGGCCTGGTGATCGTCGAGAACCTCACCAACCTGCTTCCGCTTGCCGGACGCCGCTTTCTTTTCTCCGCCCTCCCGCTTCGCATCGAGGGAGGGGAGGCCTCTCCGGTCCGTGCCGTCGGAATCGAGGATGAAGGAGCGGGGTTGTGATTATTTTATTGGAAAGCGCCGCCGCACTCGTTAGCTTACCGCCCGAAGTCGATCTGCTACGGTCCCGCCTTCCGTTCTTTTCATCCCCTTTCACCCAACACCGGATAGTCCGACATGCCGCTGAATACGTCCATCGCCAGGAAGCTGCTCATGGCCCTTGCCGGTCTCTTCCTCGCACTCTTTCTTCCCGTCCATCTCGGCCTTAACCTGCTTCTGCTCAAGGGCGATGGAGGCGAGAGCTTTACGGCCGCCGCGGAGTTCATGGCCACGAACCCCTTCATCCGCATCGCTGAGCCGGCGCTCTTCCTCGGCTTCCTGCTCCACATCCTCTACGGCTTCATGGTATCGGGCATGAACCGGGCCGCCCGCCCCGTCGGCTACGAGCGTCCGAATGCAAGCCAGACCTCGCCGCTCTCGAAATACATGTTCCAGACGGGCCTCGTCGTTCTCGTCTTCCTCGCCATGCACCTCGCGGACTTCTGGTTCCTGAAGGTAGGCATCCTCGCACCGCCCGAGGGGATCGCGCGCCACGATTTCTACCACCGGGCGCTGCTGCTTTTCTCGAGCCCCGTCTCCGCCCTCTTCTACGTCGGCTGTTTCCTTTTTCTCGGTTTCCATCTCAACCACGCCCTGCAGTCGGCCTTCCAGACGATCGGCCTGAACCACAGCCGCTACACGCCGGCGGTGAAGCTCCTCGGTTCGGCCTATGCCGTGCTGATGACGGCCGGGTTCAGCCTGATTCCGCTACGGCTGGCTTTTTTCCCGTAACCCCTATTCCGCCTACGGCAACGCAATGACACGACTCGATGCCCGGATCCCCGACGGCCCCCTTGCTGAAAAATGGACGTCCTACCGTTCGGGCTGCAGGCTGGTGAGCCCCTCGAACAAGCGCAAGCTCGACATCATCGTCGTGGGCTCCGGCCTGGCCGGCGCGTCGGCCGCCGCCTCGCTCGGCGAGCTTGGCTACAACGTCAAGGTGTTCTGCTACCAGGACAGCCCGCGCCGCGCCCACAGCATCGCCGCACAGGGCGGCATCAACGCCGCCAAGAACTACCCCAACGACGGCGACAGCATCCACCGGCTTTTCCACGACACCGTCAAGGGCGGAGACTACCGGGCCCGCGAGGCCAACGTCTACCGGCTCGCCGAGGTCAGCAACAGCATCATCGACCTTGCCGTGGCGCAGGGGGTCCCGTTCGCCCGCGAGTACGGCGGACTCCTGGCCAACCGCTCGTTCGGCGGCGCGCAGGTTTCGCGCACCTTCTACGCACGCGGCCAGACCGGCCAGCAGCTGCTGCTCGGCGCCTACGGCGCTCTTTCGCGCCAGATCGCGGCCGGCACCGTCACCCTCTTCAACCGGCGGGACGTGCTCGACACCGTGCTCGTCGACGGCAGGGCGCGCGGCATCATCGCGCGCAACCTCGTTACCGGCGAGATCGAGCGCCACGCCGCCCACGCCGTGGTGATGGCCAGCGGCGGCTACGGCAACGTCTTCTACCTCTCGACCAACGCCATGGGCTCCAACGTGAGTCCGGTCTGGAGCGCCTACAGGAAAGGGGCGCTCATGGCCAACCCCTCCTTCACCCAGATCCATCCCACCTGCATTCCCGTGCACGGGGACTTCCAGTCGAAGCTGACGCTCATGAGCGAAAGCCTCCGCAACGACGGGCGCATCTGGGTGCCCGCCAATAAAAAAGACGCCGAGCGGCTCAGGGCGGGGGAGATCACTCCGGCAGATATCGCGGAGCCGGAGCGCGACTATTACCTCGAGCGCCGCTACCCCGCGTTCGGGAACCTGGTGCCGAGGGACGTGGCCTCGCGCGCCGCAAAGGAGCGGTGCGATGCGGGTTACGGCGTCGGCCGCACCGGCATGGCCGTCTTCCTCGATTTCGGGGAGGCCATAGAGCGCAAGGGCCGCGAGACGATCGAGGCCCTCTACGGGAACCTCTTCGACATGTACCGCCAGATCGTCGCCGAGGATCCCTACCGCACGCCGATGATGATCTATCCTGCGGTCCATTACACCATGGGGGGGCTCTGGGTCGACTACGAGCTCATGACCACCATCCCCGGCCTCTTCGCCATCGGCGAATGCAACTTCAGCGACCACGGGGCCAACCGGCTCGGCGCCTCCGCCCTCATGCAGGGCCTGGCCGACGGCTACTTCATCCTGCCTTCCACCATCAGCAACTACCTTGCCGGCGAGATCCATACGCCGCGCATCGATCCCTCCTCGGAAGCGTTCACGCTTGCCGCCGAATCCGTCAGGGCGCGTCTGCGGCGCTACCTCGAAACCGGGGGAAGCCGCAGCGTCGACCACTTCCACCGCCGCCTCGGCAGGATCATGTGGGAGCACTGCGGGATGGCGCGCAACGAGGCCGGCCTGCAGGAGGCCATCGAAGAGATCGGCCGGCTCCGCCTGGAGTACCGGGAGGGCGTGCGGGTGCCGGGCCGCATGGACCGCTACAACCCTGAACTGGAAAAGGCCTGGCGGGTCGAGGATTTCCTCGAGCTCGGCGAGCTCATGGCCCGCGACGCCCTCATGCGCAGGGAGTCCTGCGGTGGTCACTTCCGTGAAGAGTACCAGACCCCGGAAGGGGAGGCGCTGCGCAACGATCCGGAGTACGCCTTCGTCGCGGCCTGGGAGGCGGCCGGGGAGGGCGACGGGCCCTCGATGCACCGCGAGCCCCTCGAGTTCCGGGACATCGAGCTGACGCAGCGCTGCTACAAGTAACGGGGCGGAGGCTCCATCACCATTTCAACGACCCTCATGGACTACACTCTCAGGATCTGGCGGCAGGAAAACGCCGAAGCCGAAGGCGGCATGGCGACCTACCGGGTAGAGGGAATCTCGCCCGACAGCTCCTTCTTCGAGATGCTCGATACCCTCAACCAGCAGCTGATCGACAGGGGCGAGGAGCCGGTTGCGTTCGACCACGACTGCCGCGAGGGGATCTGCGGCACCTGCAGCCTCTACATCAACGGCCGGCCGCACGGCCCCCTGAAAGGGGTGACCACCTGCCAGCTGCACATGCGCTCGTTCCCTGACAACGAAACCATCACCGTCGAGCCGTGGCGCTCGAAAGCCTTCCCTGTCGTCAGGGACCTCATCGTCGACCGCAGCGCGCTCGACCGCATCATCCAGGCGGGAGGCTATGTCTCGATCAATACCGGCGGGGTCCCCGACGCCAACGACATCCCCGTTGCCAAGGAGCATTCCGACGAGGCGTTCGACGCCGCCGCATGCATCGGCTGCGGCGCCTGCGTCGCGGCCTGCGCCAACGCCTCCCCGATGCTCTTCATCGGGGCGAAGGTCTCCCACCTCGCACGCCTGCCGCAGGGCAAGGTCGAGGCGGAGCACCGGGTGCTGAGGATGGTGGAGTGCATGGAGGGGCTCGGTTTCGGGGGGTGCAGCAACACCTACGCCTGCGAGGCGGAGTGCCCGAAGGGGATCACGGTCGCCAATATCGCCATGCTGAACCGGGAGTTCTTCCTTGCCGGCCTCATGC
Source organism: Chlorobium sp. N1 (assembly GCF_004332115.1). Classification (GTDB taxonomy): domain Bacteria; phylum Bacteroidota; class Chlorobiia; order Chlorobiales; family Chlorobiaceae; genus Chlorobium. Next base: position 235,672 of record NZ_SJPA01000002.1, on the reverse strand, counting down.
GCCAGAAGGACAAGGGGCGGCGGAGCGAATCATTCTAGCTCAGTTTCTGACGCAGCGGACCGAAAAACCGGTCTTCTTGCTTGCCTTGCCGCGGCGAATCGCGCTGTCGAAGTAGCCGATCGATCGGCCCCAGGCGGCTTTGTCGGAGATTTCCGTCGAAGTCCAGAGCCGGTTGTAGCCGCCCGGTTCCATGAAGTGGCCGTCGGTGTCGCGGCGTGCTCCTGCCGGCAGCAGCCGGAACCCGATGGTGTCCAGGCCACCCTCGTTCGGCTCCTGCCAGCCCTCTTTGGCTTTCAGTTTCCCCCCGGCCACCTGCTCGCCGCCGAGCGTTTCCGTAAGCCTGCTCCATTCTTCGTCGGTGGCCACGTGCCACCCCTCAGGGGCCAGTCCGCGCGGATCGCTGACGGCATACCAGTTATAGAGCCTGCCGTACTTCCTTCCGTTCTCCGGGCTGTTCGAGTTCCAGCACCAGGCGGGGGTGGTGAGCGAGGCCCACTCTGCCGGGTCCCTCACCTCGGGGATCGGATCCCCGTTGCGGAAGCGGGAGACCGAGAGGTTTTCGGCCGTCCAGACCATGGAGCCGGCCCTTGCTGTGCGGTAGCTGTTGCCGTCGACGTCCACGGCCGTCGGCGAAGGCCTCGAGCATGCGGCCGTGACGGCGAAGAGGAGAAGGAGGAGGATGCTGGCGGGTTTCGTATGCATGGTCGTCGTGATGGATGTGGTTGTAGTCATATGCCAATAACTCACACGCAATATAGGAATGTTTCGGGTTTCGCCGTGGGCTTCCTGTTCCGGCGGATTTTGCCGATCGTGGCAATGTGCGTAGATTGTACGGTGATTGTCAATCAAAACTCCTCCATGATGCAGCGTTCATTGCTCCGCCTCGTCCTTCTCTGCCTCTTCTGTGCAGCTCCCCTCTCCATGGCGGCTGCCGCCGAACCCGGCGCAGCGAAGGGCGTGGCGATTCTTCCCGAAGAGATCGTATGGGTGTCGAACCCGAAACTCCACGGCCTGAAGACCTCGGTGCTCCGGGGAGATCCGTCGCTTCCCGAGCCCTACGTCCAGCGGATCAGGCTGGCGCCCGGGACCCGGCTCGAGCCGCACTTCCATCCGAACGAGGGCCGGGTGGTGACGGTGCTCGAGGGGACGCTCTACTTCGCCTTCGGGGAGCGCTTCGACAACGCGGCCCTTCGCGCCATGCCCGCCGGCAGCTTCTTCACCGAGCCGGTGAAGGTGCCGCATTTCGCCGTGGCCGGCAGTGAGGAGGTGGTGCTCGAACTCCACGCCATCGGACCCGACGGAACGACCTACGTCGACAGCGACCATCATTGATATTGCGGGCGGGGAGCGGCGGGGGTTTTGGAAATGAAAGGGAAAAAGTGTAACTGAATCCAACCGGGCCACCAGGCGGCGTCCGGCTGAACCAACTCCACCATATGGCACTGCTCTTTCTCCTTCTTCTGATCCTCATCAACGGCATGCTTGCCATGACCGAAATAGCGCTGGTCTCCGCCAAGCGCTCCCGGCTCTCGAAGCTGGTCGAGGAGGGCGACCGTCCGGCCGCCGTCGCCGTCAAGCTCGGCCAGGAACCCACCCGGTTCCTCTCGGCCATCCAGATCGGCATCACCTCCATCGGCATCCTCAACGGCATCATCGGCGAAGGGGCCCTTGCCGAGCCGCTTTCGGCATGGCTCGTCTCGCTCGGCATGGAGCCCGATGCCGGGCGCTTCACCGCCACGGCGCTGGCGGTCGTCTCCATCACCTATGTCACCATCGTCATCGGCGAGCTGGTGCCGAAGCGCCTCGGCCAGTTCAATCCCGAAGGGGTGGCCAGACTCGTGGCGGTGCCGATGTTCACCTTCTCGACGGTCACCCGTCCGTTCGTCCGTCTTCTCTCCTTCTCGACCGACACCATCCTCCGCCTGCTCGGCAAGGACCCCGAGGAGGTGCAGCGTGTGACGGAGGAGGAGATCCACGCCATGCTCGAGGAGGGTTCCGAGGCCGGCGTCATCGAGCAGCAGGAGCATGAGATGGTCCGCAACGTCTTCCGCCTCGACGACCGCCAGCTCGGTACCCTCATGGTGCCCCGCGCCGACATCGTCTTCCTCGACGTGCAGCGCCCCGTCGAAGAGAACATCCTGCGGGTGACCCAGTCGGAGCACTCCCGCTTCCCGGTCTGCAGCGGAAGCCTGCAGTCGCTGCTCGGCATCGTCAACGCCAAGCAGCTGCTCTCCCAGTCGCTCCGCGGCACGCTGACCGAGTTCACTTCGCAGCTCCAGCCGTGTGTCTACGTGCCCGAGTCGCTGACCGGCATGGAGCTGCTCGACCACTTCCGCACCTCCGGCACCCAGATGGTCTTCGTCGTCGACGAATACGGCGAGATCCAGGGCCTCGTCACCCTCCAGGACATGCTCGAGGCGGTGACCGGCGAGTTCGTGCCGCGCAACAGCGAGGACTCGTGGGCCGTGGAGCGTGAAGACGGCTCCTGGCTCCTCGACGGCCTCATCCCCGTGCCGGAACTCAAGGACACGCTCGAACTCAGGAGCGTGCCCGAAGAGGAGAAGGGCCGCTACCACACCCTGAGCGGCCTCATGATGTGGATGCTCGGCCGCATGCCGCAGACCGGCGACATCATGACCTGGGAGAACTGGCGGCTCGAGATCGTCGATCTCGACGGCCAGCGCATCGACAAGGTGCTGGCTTCGAAACTGCTTCGCGACGCCGTTCCGGAAGAGGGGGACGGCGAGAACATCCTACCCTGAACCACCATGGAGAATCACAACCCCGACTGCATTTTCTGCCGCATCGTCAAGGGAGAGATCCCGGCTGAGGTGATCTACCGCAACGATCATGTCCTGGCTTTCCGGGACATCGCTCCGGCCGCCCCCTCGCATGCGCTCATCATCCCGCAGGAGCACATCGCCTCGCTCAGCGAGCTCGAAGAGCGCCACCGGGACATCGCCGCCAGCCTCATGCTTGCCGCCGGCACCGTGGCCGACATCCTCGGCATCAGGGAGTCCGGCTACCGGTTCGTCTTCAACAGCGGCGCCGACGCGATGCAGAGCGTCTTCCACATCCACGGCCACCTGCTCGGCGGCCGACAGATGGGCTGGCCGCCCTTCCCGGGAGAGGCCGTCCTGCACGGCTGAGGACGGAGGCGACCGGAAAAAGCCGGGGAACGTTTTCGTATTCGCCCTCCGTTATTTATATTAATTCTAAATTAAACGGCGCGCAGGCGTTTTCCCGGAGTAAGTACATGCGTTTATCGGAACTGCAGGTCGGAGACAAGGCCGAAGTCACCGCTCTCAAGGTCGATGCGGCAGTAAGGCGCCGCATCATGGACATGGGGCTCATCAAGGGTACCCGCTTCAAGGTGCTGAGGGTGGCCCCGCTCGGCGACCCGATGGAAATCTTTTTCAAGGGGCTCTACCTCACCATGCGCAAAAGCGAGGCCGACGGAATCATGGTCGAGCGGAAAGGCGGCGTGGGAGACGGACGGCGGCTGCACGCCGGCGGACCCCGGCGCCACGCATTCGGGAGGCGGCAATGACAGCGAAGAAAGAGCTCTCGATCGCCCTCTGCGGCAACCCGAACTGCGGAAAGTCCTCCCTCTTCAACGCCCTGACGGGCGCCCACCAGAAGGTGGGCAACTTCCCCGGCGTCACGATAGAGAAATACGAGGGCTACCTCGACTACCGCGGCTACCGCATCAAGATCGTCGACCTTCCCGGCACCTATTCGCTCACCCCCTACTCGCCCGAGGAGATCGTTACCCGCCAGTACCTGATCGAGCAGCGCCCGGATGTCGTCGTCAACGTCATCGAGGGCCCGAACATCGAGCGGAGCCTCCTGCTTACCACCCAGCTCATGGAGATGGAGGTGGACTTCCTGGTGGCACTGAACATGATGGACGAGGTCGAGGAGAAGGGGATGAAGATCGACGATCGCCAGCTCCAGCTCCTGCTCGGCTGCCACATCGTGCCCACCTCCGCCAAGAAGCGCACCGGGCTCGACTCCCTGCTCGACCACGTCATCCGCGTCGGGGAGGGGAAGATCGAGCTCCAGAAGAACAAGCTGTTTTTCCGCGAGGGGCTCGAGGAGCACATCAACGAGATCTGCGAACTGCTGGCCGGTGTTCCCGAGCTCTCCGCCTACAACAGCCGCTGGCTTGCCGTCAAGCTGCTCGAGAGCGACCGCGAGGTCTACCGCGAGATCCAGCGCCAGCCGGTATGGGTGAAGGTCGAGGTGGTCATGCAGGAGGCCATGCGGGAGGCCCGAAGGCTCTACGGCTCGGACCCGGAGGAGCTCATATCGGAAGACCGCCACGCCTTCATCAGGGGCGCCATGAAGGAGTGCGTCTCGATGCCCGGAAAGCGGCGCACCACCCTTACCGACTATATCGACATGGTCGTGCTCAACCGGGTGCTCGGCCTTCCGGTATTCCTGCTCGTCGTCTGGGCGGTCTTCCATTTCACCTTCACGCTCGGCGCGCCCATGATGGACTGGCTCTCCTCGCTCTTCTCCATGATCGGCGTCTTCGCCGGACGCTACCTCGAGCCCGGCATGCTGCGCTCGATCCTGCTCGACGGGGTGCTCGCCGGGGTCGGCGGGGTGCTGGTGTTCCTGCCGAACATCGTCCTGCTCTTCATCGGCCTCTCCTTCCTTGAGGCTTCCGGCTACATGGCCAGGGCGGCCTTCGTGATCGATCGGGTCATGCACCGCTTCGGCCTGCACGGCAAGTCGTTCATCCCGATGATCACGGGGTTCGGCTGCTCGATTCCGGCCATCATGGCCACCCGCACGCTCAAGAGCCGAACCGACCGGCTCGCCACGATCATGATCATTCCCTTCATGAGCTGCGGCGCCAAGCTTCCGGTCTATGTCCTGCTCTGCGGCGCGTTCTTCGCGCCGTCCTGGGCCGCCAACATCCTCTTCGGGATCTACCTGCTCGGCATCGCCGTCGGGCTCTGGACCGCCTGGATCCTCAAGTCGACGGTGCTGAAGAGCGATTCCGAGCCTTTCGTCATGGAGCTGCCCCCCTACCGCTGGCCGACCCTCGGCTCGGTGCTTTTCCAGGCCAGGGTCAAGGCCCTGATGTACGTCAAGAAGGCAGGCACCCTGATCCTTGCCGCCGTGGTCATCATCTGGGTCGCCAGCAACTACCCGCGCAGCGCGGAGGTGGAGAGCGGCCTCAGGCGCGCGACAGCGGCCGTCATGGCCGATCCGGGGCTCGGTGCCGAGGAGCGGGAGAGCCGCGTCGCGGAGCTCCTGCATGCGGCCGAGCGCGAGCAGCTCGCACACTCGCTTGCCGGACGTGCCGGCATGCTGATGGAGCCCGTCATAAAGCCGCTCGGATTCGACTGGCGGATCGGCATCGCGCTCGTCACCGGCCTTGCGGCCAAGGAGGTGGTCGTGTCCACCATGGCAACCATCTACGCGCTCTCGTCGGATGCCGAGGGCGGGGACCTGCAGGCGATCCTCAAGAGCGATCCGGCCTTCAGCCGGGCGACGGCCCTGAGCCTCATGGTCTTCGTGCTGCTCTACCTGCCCTGCGTCGCCGCCATCGGGGTGATGAAGAAGGAGGTCGGCCGGTGGAAGCCGGTACTGCTCTATTCAGCCTACTCGCTCTCGGTGGCATGGCTGCTCTCGTTCATCACCTACCGCGGGGCGCTCTTCTTCCTGTAGACCTCCCCGGTCCTGTTCCGGCGGGGCGAACGCAAAAAAGCCCGGCTGCAGCGCTTCTGCATGCCGGGCTTTCCCGTTCATTGTTCCTGCGGTGGCGCCGGGACTGCTCAGTCCTGTTTTTCCGCCGCCACCTCTTCGGGGGTCTCCTCGGCCACTTCGACCATGCCGCTCTCCTCGGCCATCAGGATGATGTCGTCGACGGCCATCTGCATCGGGACGGGTGTGCCGTCGAGCATCATGAGCGTGACCGTCGGGTGGGCCTTCCGGTGCTCCTCCATGACGGCCTCCCAATGGTTGCGCACTCCCTCGTCGAGAGAGTTCCAGGCCATGCGGCCGCGGCATTTCGGGAATTTCGAGCAGCCGAGCCAGGGGCCCCGCTTGCCGATGCGGAGGTTCATCGGAGCGCCGCACTTGGGGCATGCCAGGTCGGTCACCACCGGCGGGATCTTCATCGGTTCGACGTGCCGCTGCTTGGAGAGGTTCAGCAGGGTGTTGCACTTCGGATAGCTGGAGCAGGCCAGGAACGGCCCGAGCCGGCCGTTGCGCAGGAGCATGTGCCCCTCGCCGCATGAGGGGCAGCGGATGCCGGTGTCCCTGGGCTTTTCGCGGTTGGTGCTGATCGGTTTGATGTTGCGGCACTTCGGGTAGCGGGAGCAGCCGAGGAACTTGCCGCTCTGGGTCCATTTGACGATCATGTGCCCCTCGCCGCACTTCTCGCAGATGGCTGCGTCGCGGTTCTGCGGGATCAGCGGATCCTCCTTGCGGAGGCTGAGCGCCGTTTCGAGCGGGCGGTAGAAGCTGTCGAGCACCTGCTCGTACTCGTCTTCGCCGGCGGCCACCTTGTCGAGCTCGTTCTCCATCTCGGCGGTGAAGTCGACGTTGAAGAGGTCGGGGAAGTTGGCTACGAGGATCGCCGAGACGTCCATGCCGAGCATGGTCGGGATGATTTTCTTCTTCTGCAGCTCCACGTAACGGCGGTCCTGCAGGGTGGAGAAGATGGATGCGTAGGTCGACGGGCGGCCGATGCCGTAGTTGTCGAGCTCCTTGACGAGGGTCGCCTCGCTGAAGCGGGCCGGGGGACGGGTGAAGCTCTGGCGGCTGTCGAGCTCGCCGAGCTTCAGCGCTCCGTCTTTCTCGAGCTGCTTCGGGAGGCGGACCTCCTGCTCCTTTTCGCCTTCGTCCTTGGTCGATTTGCGGGCCTCGTACTCGAGTTCCTCCTGGTCGTTGAAGACCCGCATGAAGCCGGCGAAGAGTACCCGGCTGCCGCTCGCCCTGAAGAGGATGCCGCGCTGCAGGTCGCCGACCTCGACCCTCGTCTGCTCAATCTTGGCCGGAGCCATCATGGCGGCGACGAAGCGTTTCCAGATGAGGTCGTAGAGCTTGAACTGGTCGGGGGTGAGGTAGGATTTCAGCTGCTCGGGGCGGCGGCCGACGGCGGTCGGGCGGACCGCTTCGTGGGCATCCTGCGCGTTCTTCGTGGATTTGGCGGCTCCGCCCCATCCGACGAACTCCTTGCCGAAGGCGTGCTCGATGAAGCTGCGGGCCTGTCCGGCCGCCTCGTTGCCGATGCGGATCGAGTCGGTCCTCATGTAGGTGATGAGGCCGGTCGCACCCTCTTCGCCGAGGTCGATGCCTTCGTAGAGCTGCTGGGCGAGCCGCATGGTCTTCTTCGAGCCGAAGCCGAGCTGGTTCGATGCGGCCTGCTGGAGGAGCGAGGTGGTGAAGGGGAGGGGCGGTTTGCGCTGCTGGGTGCGCGGCACGATGTCCTGCAGCCGGTAGCTGCCCTGCTGCACGAGGGCTGCGGCGGCTTCGGCGGCGGCCTGGTTCGGGAGTTCGGGCTTCCCGTCCTCGAGTTTCACGAGCTTGGCGCGGAAGGTCTCCCCGCTTTCGGTGGTGAAGTCGGCCGCGATCGTCCAGTACTCCTGCACCTCGAAACTGTTGATCTCCGCCTCACGCTCGCAGATGAGGCGCAGGGCGACGGACTGTACCCGGCCGGCCGAGAGTCCGCGCATGACGACGTTCCAGAGGAAGGGGCTGATGCGGTAGCCGACGATCTTGTCGAGCCCTTGGCGGGTCTGCTGGCTCCGGACCAGGCGGTAGTCGATCTGGCGCGGATCCTCGATGGCCGAGATGATGGCGCTCTTGGTGATCTCGTTGAACATGACCCGTGAGACGGGTTTCGCGGTGGGGCCGATTTCGTTGGCGATGTGCCAGGCGATGGCCTCTCCCTCGCGGTCGGGGTCGGTCGCGATCATGACGCCGTCGGCCTCCGCGGCGAGCTTCTTCAGCTGCCGGACGACCTTCTCCTTGCCGGGGATGACCTCGTAGCGGGGCTCGTAATGGTTGTCGAAATCAAGCCCGATCTCTTTTTTGGGGAGGTCCTTGATGTGGCCCACCGAGGCGAACACCGTGTAGCTGTCGCCGAGGTACTTGTTGATCGTCTTGGCCTTGGAGGGCGACTCCACGACGATCAGGGTCCTGTTTCTGGCGGACGGTGCCGCTGTTTTTGAAGCCATTCGTCGGTCCCTGTGCTGAGAGGGTTGCAATGAAATTTTTGAAAAAGATAGGCCTTGCTTGCTTAAAAACAAATTTCAGGCTAGCCTTATATTTATTATACTGCCGCTGACGGAGTTGCGGCACGGCCATGCGTCGTGCTCCCGCCTCCGCGGCCCGGGACCCTTGAGTTGTTCAGTCGGGCTCCCGCACCACCCACGATAACAACCCATTGACAATCGGCCGGTCCATGAACCCCTTTTCGCGTCCCGCGGCACCTTTCGTCTTTTTCCTTCTCTTTCTGGCGGCCTGCCTGCCCCAGAGGCTCGATGCGTCGAATGCGCCGCCCTGGAGCGTCTCTTCCGTTCCTCTCCGTGTCCTGCAGGGCAACGGCGAGGGCTACACCATCAGGGTGCTCTCGCGCAAGGGCGCCGACGGGCGGACCCTCATAGACCTGCAGTCCATGACAAGGGCGCTGCGCCTCACCTACCGGACTTCGGATGGGATGCTTTCGGCCGAGGAGTCGCTTGCGGGCCCCGGGAGCGTCTGCACCGTCACGGCCGGCGGCAGCTTCGCCAGGATCGTCTCCCGCCGGGCCGCCGAGCCCGCACGCATCGTCCAGCTCTCCGCCCCTCCGGTGCTGCTCGAGCAGCGCCTCTTCCTGCCCATAAGCCAGACGGCCCGCCTCTACTCGCTCTGGCTCGACCGCGACGTCGTCTACAGCGCTTCAGAAGGGATGTTCAAGGCCTGGCTCCAGCCGCGCCCGGCAGGCCGCTCCGAGGCTTCCGTCGGCACCCTCGCTCCCCAGCCCCCGCTGCAGCCCCCGGCTTCGGGCCCGACCCGGATCACCGGCGTCGAGGTGGAAGAGCGGGCCAACGGGGCGATCATCGCCTTTGCCGCAACCGGCGCGGCGGCTTCGGCCCGGCTCTCCCAGCCGGACGCCGAGGGTCGGGCGACCCTCTCGCTTCCCGGAGCCACCTGCGACCCTGCGGCCCTTACCAAGGCCTTTCCTGCCGGCATCGTCCGCTCCATAACCCCGCAGCGGGGGCCGGCCGGAAGCCTGCTGTTCAGCGTGGTCTTTGCCAGCCGTTCCGGCGTCGTGCGCTCGCTTGATTACCAGCGCGACGCGCGCACCAACCGCTATCTGCTCTACGTGCGCAGCGACGCGGACGTCGAGGCCATCCGCAGCCGCGAGAAAGCCCGGCGGATCGCCACCGTCATCCGCCAGGATGTGGAGAAGTGGAAACTCGACACCATCGTACTCGACGCAGGGCACGGTGGCAAGGACCCCGGTGCGGTCGGCCCGAAAGGTACCCGCGAGAAGGACGTGGCGCTGAACATCGTCCGGGACCTCGGTGGCATCATCAGCCGCAAATGGCCCGGCGTGAAGGTGGTCTACACCCGCAGCAGCGACGTCTTCATCCCGCTGCACGAGCGCGGAAAGATCGCCAACCGCAACGAAGGCAAGCTGTTCCTCAGCGTGCACTGCAACGCCAACGACAATCGCGCGATACGCGGCTCGGAGGTCTACATCCTCGGCCCCCACAAGAGTGCGGCCGCCCTGAAGGTCGCCATGCTCGAAAACGGCGTCATCAAGGAGGAGGCGGACTTCAGGGAGCAGTACCGGAACTTCAGCGACGAGCACCTCATCATGAGCTCCATGGCACAGAGTTCCTTCATCCGGCACTCCACCACCCTCGCCCGTGCGCTGCTCAAGCCGCTCGACCGCTCGACGGCGAGCACCAACAGCCGCCCGGTCCGCCAGGCGGGATTCATGGTGCTCTGGACCCCCTCGATGCCGAGCGCCCTCGTCGAGGTCGGCTACATCTCCAATCCCCGCGAGGAGCGGATCCTGCGCGACCGCCAGGAGCAGACCAAGATCGCCTACAGCATCTTCCAGGGCCTGCAGGCCTACCGCAGCGAGTACGAGGCCTCACGCATGGCCTCCTCCCGCTAGTTTTTCCCTTCCTTTGCAAAGCTGTCGACCCTGTCGTACATTCAGGTTGACAACTTTGCGCCATGCACGATATTTCACTCAGCATCCTCCGCCGGCTCGCAGCTTCCGGCAGCTTCCTCTCGGGCGCCGAGCTCTCAATGGAGTTCGGCATGACCCGCAGCGCGGTCTGGAAGCACATCCGCCAGCTCCGCAGTGCGGGTTACGGGGTCGAAGCCCGTACCGGCCTCGGCTACCGCCTCTCTTCGATGGCGGACCGGCCGCTCGACGTCGAGGTGGAACAGCATCTTGCAACGGCTCTCTTTGGCCGCCGGCTCTACTGGCACCCGAGCCTCGGGTCCACCAATACCGAAGCCCGGGCCATGGCGGCCGAGGGGGCCGCAGAGGGTGCTGTCGTCGTCGCCGACCTCCAGACGGCGGGGCGCGGGCGGCTCGGCCGGAGCTGGGACTCCCCCTCGGGCGTGAACCTCTATTTTTCTCTGGTGCTGCGCCCCCTGCTTCCCCCGGGGCGCATTCCGCAGCTGACCCTCCTGCTCGCCGAGGCCGTGCGCCGGGCGATTTCGGGGCTTGGCCACGGCCTTCGGCCGAGCGTCAAGTGGCCGAACGACATTTTCGCTGAAGGGCGCAAGCTCTCCGGCATCCTCTGCGAGATGCAGTCGGAAGCCGATCGGGCCCACTTCGTGGTGGCCGGCATCGGCATCAACGTCAACCAGCCCTCGTTCGAGGGGGAACTTTCCGGTACGGCGACCTCGCTGCTGCTGGAGACCGGCGTTCCGGTATCGCGTCCGGCCCTTCTGGCCTCGGTGCTGAACCATTTCGAGCCGCTCTACCGCCGCTGGCATGATGAGCCGGATCTCGGCTTCGTCCTCGGGGAGCTCGAGGCGCACGCCTTCCTCCGCGGACGCAGGGTGGTGGTCGATCGGATGCGCGGCGTGCTCGAGGGCACGGTCACCGGGATCGCCCCCACCGGGGAACTCATCATCACCGACTCCGACGGCACCCTGCACCGGGTGGCTTCGGGTGAGGCCCGTCTCAGGAAATAACCATTGCACCCTTCCATTATGGACACCACGACCCTCCATCCCGCAGTCGCCGCGGCATACCGCGTGCTCGAGACCGGCGAGCCGATCGGCCGCGAAGCAGCCCTTGCCCTCTGTTCGCTCGAGGGCGGCCACGCCCTCGACATCGCCTCCCTCGCCAACAAGGTCCGGAACCGGTACGGCGGGGGCGGGGTGCACGCCTGCTCGATCATGAACGCGAAGTCGGGGGTCTGCGGGGAGAACTGCCGGTTTTGCGCCCAGTCCCGCCACAACAGCTCCGAGATCGAGGTCTATCCGCTCGTCGACGATGATGCGGTGATCTTCGAGGCCCGCGCCTCGGTGGAGCAGGGGGTGTCGCACTTCGGCATCGTGACGAGCGGCTGCGGCTACCCGAAGATGAGCGCGGAGTTCCGGCGCATCCTTGGCATGATCGGGCGGCTGCACGAGGAGCTCCCCACCCTCAAGGTCTGCGCCTCGCTCGGCGTGCTCGGCCCCGAAACGGCCGCGGCGCTCGCGGAGTGCGGCATCGCGCACTACAACATCAACATCCAGGTGGCGCCTGAGCGCTACGGCGAGCTCATCGCCGACACGCACAGCGTCCGGGACCGGATGGAGACGGTCCGGCTGCTGCGCAAAAGCGGCGTGTCGGTATGCTGCGGCGGCATCATCGGCGTGGGGGAGAGCATGGAGGAGCGGCTTGATATGCTCTTCGCGCTCCGGGAACTCGACGTCTCCGTCATTCCGATCAACGTTCTCGTACCGATCAAGGGCACCCCGCTCGAAGGGGCGGCGCCGCTGCCGCTCGCCGATGTCGTCAAGACCTTCGCCGTTGCGCGGCTCATCCATCCCCAAAAGACCATCAAGTTCGCCGCCGGCCGCGAGACCGTCATGAAGGATTTCCAGGGCCTGCTCATGCTGTCGGGAGCCGACGGTTTCCTGACCGGAGGGTATCTGACCACCAGGGGACGGGCGGTCGCCGACGACACCCGTTTCGCAGAACAGCTTTCGAGCTTCCGCTGAGGCCGGCCGATGCAGTTGCGTGAACGGCTCGAAGAGGAGCTCAGGGGGCTCGGCCGGCGCGACCGTCAGCGCGTTGTGCCGGAGATCGCCGGCCGTGACGGCCGCCATATCGTGATCGGCCGGGAGCGGCTCCTGAACCTCTCCTCGAACGACTACCTGGGGCTCGGCGACGACCTGGAGCTCAGGCGGGAGTACCTCGAAGGGTGCATGGAGACGCTCCCCCCGATGGGAAGTTCCTCCTCCCGCCTCCTCACCGGAAGCCACCCGCTCTACCTGGAGCTGGAGCGCGAGCTTTCGGGCCTCTACCGGCGTGATGCCGCCCTTGTCTTCAACAGCGGCTACCATGCCAACACCGGGATCCTGCCCGCCCTTGCCGGCCGGCGTGACCTCGTGCTCTCCGACCGGCTCAACCATGCCAGCATCATCGACGGCATGCGCATCGCCGACGCCCGCTGGGAGCGCTACCGCCACTCTGACTGCGATCATCTCGAGGAGCTGCTCGAGCGCGGCCGCGGCCGATACCGCCAGATCTTCATCGTCTCCGAATCCGTCTTCAGCATGGACGGCGACCTTGCCGACCTCCGGCGCCTGGTGGAGCTGAAAAAGCGGTACGACGCCGTGCTCATCCTCGATGAGGCCCACGGTACCGGGGTGTTCGGCCGGCAGGGGCTCGGCCTCGCCGAGCGCGAGGGGCTCATGGGGGATGTCGACATCATTGTCGGCACCTTCGGCAAGGCGCTCGCCTCGGCCGGAGCCTATGCAGTCATGGACGGGGTGGTCCGCGACTGGCTCGTCAACACCATGCGCACCTTCATCTTCACGACAGCCCTTCCCCCCGTCACGCTCGGCTGGAGCCTCCTCACCCTCCGCCGCCAGGCCGGGATGCAGGCCGAGCGAACGGCGTTGCTGGAGCTGGCCTCGACCTTACGGCGAGAACTCGGTGAGGCGGGGTTCGAGACGGCGGGCGAAAGCCACATCGTGCCGGTCATGGCCGGCGAGGACTCGAGGGCGATGGCCATGGCGGCACGGGCGAGGTCGGCCGGGTTCCTTGCCCTGCCGGTCCGTCCGCCGACCGTGCCGGAAGGCCGTTCGAGGCTGCGCGTCTCGCTGCGCTCCATCCTCCGCCGGGAGGACATCGCCGGACTTCCGGCCTGCCTCGGGGAGGTGCGCCGATGAAACACCGGTGGCTTCGCCGCGAGGGCAGCTCCGGGCTGCTGCTCTTCTTCAGCGGCTGGGGGACGGACGGCTGCCATGCCGCGCGCATATTGGAGCACTCCATCCCGGACGGGTTCCGCGGCGACATGCTCGCATGCTACGATTACCGGACCCTCGAACTGGACCCCGACCTCTCCCCGGCGCTCGCTTCCTACCGCCGCATACGGCTTGTCGCCTGGTCGTTCGGGGTCTGGGCCGCAACGAGGGTGAGCCTCCCCCCGATCGAGTCGGCCGTCGCCGTGAACGGCACCCTCTTTCCCATCGACCCCCTTCGGGGCATCGACCCCGCGATTTTCCGCTCGACGCTCGAGGGATACGGCGAGGAGGGACGCCGTCGCTTCGAGCGGCGGATGTGCGGCACGGCAGCGGTGCTCGCCGCCTACTCCGGGTGCCCCTCCTCGCGCACGACCGCCGACCAGAAGGAGGAACTCTCGCGGCTCGGCGCATGCTTCCATTCGCCCGGCGCAGCGCCGGAGTGGGAGTACGATCGGGCCGTCATCGGCGGCCGTGACGCCATCTTTCCCGCCGTACGCCAGCGGGCGGCATGGGGATCGACGCCCCTGACGGAGATTCCCGCCATGCCGCACTATCCGTTTTTCCACTGCAGGACCCTCAGGGAGGTGAGCGGATGGGCCGACTGACCGACAAGGCGCTCGTCTCGGAGCGCTTCCGCCGCAGCCTCGCTTCCTACGGACGGGAGGCCGTCGTGCAGCGTTCCATGGCCTCGGGTCTCGTTGCGATGCTCGCCCGCCACTCCACCGCGATCTGTTTCGAGCGGGTGCTGGAGGTCGGCGCGGGTTCGGGGATGCTGACGGAGCTGATGCTCGACGCCTTCAGCATCCGGAGCTACACGGCCAACGACCTCGTTGCCGAGAGCCGCGAGTGCCTCGAGGAGATCTTCCGGCGCCACTGCGGGGTGGCGTTCGATTTCCGGGGCGGGGACGCCGAATCGCTCGCCGGCCTGCCCGACCGGCTTGACCTCGTCGTCTCGAGCGCCACCCTGCAGTGGTTCGACGACCTCGGCCTGTTTTTCTCGAAGATGGATTCGCTCCTCGAGCCGGGATCGCTTTTCGCGTTCACCACCTTCGGCAACGGCACCATGCAGGAGATCGCAGCGCTCACCGGAGCCGGCCTCAGCTACCTGGAGCCGGAGGCCCTCGCCGATCTGGCCGAAAGGCATTTCGAGGTGCTGGAACTCTCCGGGGAGGAGATCTCCCTCTCCTTCAGCTCCCCCGAGGCGGTGCTCCGCCACATCGGCCGCACGGGTGTCAACGGGCTCAGCCGCGCGCCCTGGACGAAAGGAAGGCACCGGGAGTTCTCGGAGCGCTACGGCCGGCTCTACTCCTGCGAGGGCGGCGTGAGGCTCACCTACCGTCCGCTCTACTGCTGTCTCCGGAAAAAAACCGGGGGTGCGCCATGAGCGGGACCCTCACCGTCATTTCCGGCATCGGCACCGGCGTCGGCAAGAGCGTCGTCACCGGCCTGCTTGCCGCCGCCCTCCGCCGCGAGGGATGCCGGGCCATCACCCAGAAGGTCGTGCAGACCGGCTGCAGCGCGATGTCCGATGACATCCTCCGGCACCGCCGGCTGATGGGAACCGAGCCGGAGGATGCCGACCGCCAGGGGCTCACCTGTCCCTTCGTCTTTCCTTTCCCGGCCTCCCCCCACCTCTCGGCGCGCCTTGCCGGGAGCGTCTTCGAGCCGGAAGAGCTCGGCCGGGCCTCCACCGAGCTCCGCCGTCGCTATCCCGTCGTGCTCCTCGAGGGGGTCGGCGGCCTGCTCGTGCCGCTTTCTGAAGAGCTGCTCTTCATCGACCATGTGGCCGCCGAAGGCTACCCGCTCATCCTGGTGACCGGCCCCTGGCTCGGCAGCATCAACCACACCCTCCTCTCGCTCGAAGCCTGCCGGAGCCGCGGGATCCGGGTGCAGGGCCTGGTGTACAACCGTTTCGGCGAGACGGACCGCCGGATCGGCGACGACACCCTCGGTTTCCTCCGGGGCTACCTCCGCCGGACCGGTTCCGGGGCCGCCATTGTAGATCTTTGTGCGGAGGGGGGGCGGTTCGGTGCCGAAGATCTCCGCCTTCTCGGGCTCCCGGCCCGCAACCATTCAGCGCAGACGTGATGCAGGATCCCCGAGCCATAGACACCGACTTCGACCGCCTTCATCTCTGGCACCCCTATACCTCCATGCGGGATCCCCTGCCGGTCTATCCGGTCCGCGGCGCTTCGGGCGTCATGATCGAGCTCGAGGACGGCCGCCGTCTCGTCGACGGCATGTCGTCCTGGTGGGCGGCCATCCACGGCTACCGCCATCCTGAGCTCGACCGGGCCGTCCATGAGCAGCTCGGGCGGATGAGCCACGTGATGTTCGGCGGGCTGACCCACGAGCCGGCCGTCGAGCTCGGGCGGCTGCTCGTGCAGTCGACCCCTCCGGGTCTGGAGAGGGTCTTCTTCAGTGACTCGGGCTCCGTTTCCGTCGAGGTGGCGCTCAAGATGGCCGTGCAGTACTGGGAGGCCCTCGGCCGGACGCAGAAGAAGCGGATGCTCGCCCTCCGGGGCGCCTACCACGGCGACACCTTCGGCGCCATGTCGGTCTGCGATCCCGTGGGCGGGATGCACTCCCTCTTCCGGGGCGCCATGCAGGAGCAGCTCTTCGCAGAGCTCCCTTTGTGCCCGTTCGACGGGGAGTGCACGGAGGCGGTCATGGAGGATATCCGCACGAAACTCGAAGGGCACCATGAGGAGCTCGCCGCCCTTATCGTCGAGCCGGTGGTGCAGGGGGCCGGGGGGATGCGGTTCTACTCTCCGGATTGCCTGCGGAGGATGCGCGAGCTCTGCGACCGTTTCGGCGTGCTGCTCGTTTTCGACGAAATCGCCACCGGGTTCGGCCGCACGGGGCGTCTCTTCGCCCTCGAGCACGCCGGCGTCGAGCCGGACATCCTCTGCGTCGGAAAGGCGCTGACGGGCGGCTACATGACGCTTGCGGCAACACTCTCGACCGGAGCCGTTGCCGATACGATCTCCTCGGCCGATCCCGGGCTCTTCATGCACGGCCCCACCTTCATGGCCAACCCGCTCGCCTGCGCCGTCGGCCTGGCCAGCGTCCGGCTCCTGCGCTCCGGGCCCTGGCAGGAACGGGTGCGGCAGATCGAGGCGGGGCTCCGCCGCGGGCTCGAGCCCTGCCGGGAGATGGAGGGCGTGCGTGACGTCAGGGTGCTCGGCGCCATCGGCGTGGTCGAGCTCCACCGTCCGGTCGACATGGCCGCGATGCAGCGGGAGTTCGTCCGGCGCGGCGTCTGGGT
The DNA here is from genome assembly GCF_004332115.1 of Chlorobium sp. N1. Taxonomy (GTDB): domain Bacteria; phylum Bacteroidota; class Chlorobiia; order Chlorobiales; family Chlorobiaceae; genus Chlorobium. The sequence continues at coordinate 218,961 of NZ_SJPA01000002.1, read as the reverse complement.
CCGGCCCTTCGGCCGCCTGGTCTACCTCATGCCCCCCTTCATCATCGAAGAGGACGAGCTCGACCGGCTGACCCTGGCGGTGCGGGAGGTGGTGCGGTGAGTGCGCCCTTCTGGACGGAGCGCTACGACGCCGGCGTTCCGCACACGCTCCGGCCCTATCCCGAGGAGGGGCTCCCGGACGTTCTTCGCCGGGCCGCCCTCGAGGCCGGTGAGGCAACCGCCCTCTGGTTCAAGGGGCGGCGGATGACCTACGCCGAGCTGGAGCGCGAGAGCGAGGCGTTCGCGCGGGGGCTCTTGAAGCTCGGGATCCAAAAAGGCGGGCGCGTGGCCCTGCTCCTGCCGAACTCTCCGCAGATGCTCATCGCGGAGTTCGGCATCTGGAAGGCCGGCGCCGTTGCCGTGCCGATGAACCCCCTCTACAGCGAAGCCGAGCTCGAGCACGCCTTCGGGGAGTGCGGTGCCGCGGCGGCCGTCGTGCTGGCTCCGTTCTATGCGAAGGTCGCGGCCCTCAGGGACCGCCGGCCGGAAGGGCCGCTGCGCCTCCTCATCCCGACCGGCATCGGCGAGTACCTGCCGCCCTTCAAACGCCTGCTTTTCACCTTGTTCAAAGAACGGCGGAGCGGGCACCGGGTCGTCGCTCTCTGTGACGATCCGACGTTCCGTTCGGTGCTGGAGTCCGGCCGCCGGGGCGGGGCGCTTCCTCCGCCGCCCGGGCCCCGGGATCCGGCGCTCTTCCTCTTTTCCGGCGGGACGACCGGCACCCCGAAGTGCGCCCTGAGCACCCATCAGGCGCTGGTGGTCTCCGGCAGCCAGATCGTCGCCTGGTTCAGCGTCATCCTCTCCGGCGCCGCCGACCCCATCATGCTCAACATGCCGCTCTTCCATGTCTACGCCCAGGCGGGCATCATGCCGGCTTCGCTTTGCGGCCGCCATCCGATGGCGCTCGTGCCGAACCCGCGCGACCTCGACGACCTGCTCTCGGCCATCCGGGCCGTGCGACCCTCGGTCCTGCCGGGCGTGCCGACCCTCTTCACCTCGCTCATCGCCCACCCGAGGGTCCGGCGGGAGCGCGGCCTGCTCCGTTCGGTGAAGCTCAGCGTCTCCGGCGCCGCCCCGCTCATGCAGGAGACGAAGGAGCGTTTCGAGGCGCTGACGGGCGGGCGGATCGTCGATGCCTACAGCCTGACCGAGATGACGCTCGCCGGAACCTTCAGCCCCATTCTCGGCGAGTACAAGCCGGGCTCGGTCGGCGTGCCGCTGCCGGACGTGGAGGTGCGCATCGTCAGCGCCGAGGGCGGCATGGAGCCGCTCGGCCCGAACGAGGTGGGCGAGGTGCTCATGCGCGCCCCGCAGATGATGGAGGGTTACTGGGGGAAGCCCCGTGAGAGCGATGCGGCCTTCCGCGACGGCTGGCTGCTTACCGGGGATCTCGGTTACCAGGACGGGGACGGCTACCTCTTCATCGTCGACCGGAAGAAGGACGTCATCAAGCCGGGAGGGTTCCAGGTGTGGCCGCGTGAGGTCGAGGAGGTCGTCGCCCGCCATCCCGCAGTCCGCGAGGTCGGCGTCGCCGGCGTGCCTGATCCCCGCCAGGGGGAGGCCGTGAAAGCCTGGGTGGTGCTCGAGGAGGGCGCGGGGCTCGCACTGGAGGAGCTGAGGGCGCACTGCCGCAGGGAACTGGCGGCCTACAAGGTGCCGCGCTTCCTCGAGTGTGTCGCGTCGCTGCCGAAATCGCAGGTGGGCAAGGTGCTCCGCCGCCAGCTCCGCGGCGATGACTGAGTCCGAGCTGCTCCGGCTGCAGGAGCCCGGCGTTTTCGGGCTCATCGCCCGTCACGAGGGCGACGACCCGGCGGATTTTGCGATGCGAATGCACGGCCACGGCGAACTGCCGGTGCGTGCGATGGCCGAGCAGATCGCCTGCCGCCGCAAAGCCGCCCTGAAACTGCCCTCGATCTCCCACTCCCCCCTCATCTATACCTCCCGGGCCCTCGAGCAGGCCTCCGAAGAGCGGGCGGCGTCATACATGGCCTCCCTTCTCAGGGGTCGCCGGGTGATCGATCTTTCCGGAGGGCTCGGCGTCGACGCCGCTTTCCTTGCCGGCTCCTTCGAAGAGGTGGTGCACGCGGAGCGCGATCCGGTGCTCTCCGCCGTGGCCCGCCACAACATGCAGGTGCTCGGCCACGGCAACGTCCGGTGCCTCGGGGGCGACGGACCGGAGGTGCTTCGGGGCTACCCGGAAGGGTATTTCGACTGGATCTACCTCGATCCCGACCGGCGGGAAGGGGGGCGGCGCAGCGTCGGCCTCGAAACGGGTTCTCCCGATGTCCTGGCCCTGCAGGACGAGCTCCTGCGGAGGGCCCCCTCTGTCTGCGTGAAGGCTTCCCCCGCTCTCGAGACCTCAACCCTCCGCCAGCGCCTCCCCTCCCTCTCCTCGGTGAGGGTGCTCTCGGTCGACGGCCGGTGCCGCGCGACCCTCCTCGTCTTGCGGCGCGACCCGCCGCCGGAGGTCGAGCGCCTGGCGGTCTGCATCGACGGCGCAGAGTCGGGCGTGCGGTGTTTCGGCTGGCATGATACGGGGGAGCGGCGTGTTGCCGGCGGGGTGGCGGAGTGGCTGCTGGAGCCCGATCCGGCGATCCTGAGGGCGGGGCTCGAGGCGGTGGTGGCCGAGGAGTTCGGCCTCAGCTTCGTCAACCGGACGGTCGGCTACCTGACGGGGCCGGAACGGCCGGAGGGGTTCCCGGGGCGGGCGTTCCGGGTGGTGGAGGCCGCGTCGTACAACGACCGGTCGTTCAGGGAGTTCCTCAGGCGGCACGACATCCGGGGGGCATCCGTCCAGCGCCGCGACTTCCCGCTTTCGGCAGACGCACTGCGGGCACGCTACCGCCTCAAGGAGGACGACCGGCACTTCCTCTTCTTTACGCGCGACGCCGCCGGCCGGCCGCAGGTCGTCTTCGCCCTTACTCCTCCGCCCGGAGCTTCTTGAGCTCCTGCAGGGCGATGCCGTAACGGAGCCCCTGGCCGCTGACCTGGATCTCTCCGATGCCGAGGAGGCGCATCAGCTGGTGGACGATGAGGGCGCCCATGGTGATGACGTCGGCGCGGCCCTCCGGCACCCCCATCTGCAGGATCTCCTCCTGCGACGAGGCCTTCAGGCGCTCGAGGATGCGGCGGACATCCTCGTAGCCGAGCCGGTAGCCGTGTACCTTTTCGGGGTCGAACTCCCGCATCCCCTGCGCCAGCTGGGCGAGGGTCGTGAGCGTGCCTGCTACGCCGAAGACCTTTTCGCGGGCCTCGAAAAACGGCAGGACGCCACCGGTCAGCACCCGGTTGACCTCCTGGCGGGCACGGGCGAACTCCTCCTGGGAGGGCGGCAGGGCGGAGAAAAAGCGCTCCGTGAGCCTGACCGAGCCGATGTCCATGCTGACGCTTTTCGAGACTCCGTCGACCGATCCCATCGAGAGTTCCGTGCTGCCCCCGCCGATGTCGACCACGGTGAAGGTCTCGGGAATGTCGCGCATGCCGGTGACCGCCCCGAAAAAGGTCAGCTCCGCCTCCTCCTCCCCGGAAATGCAGCGGATGACGATGCCGGTGGAACGGACGGTCTCGCTGGTGACCTCCATGCGGTTCTTCGCGTCGCGCAGCGCGCTGGTGCCGACGGCGATGACGCTCTCGGCCTTGTGCTCGGCCGAGAGGGCGCTGTAGTCGCGAAGGCAGGAGATGAGCCGCTGGCGGGCTTCCGGGTCGATGATCTTCATCTCGTCGACATGCTCGCCGAGCCGGATGATGGTCTGTTTGTGGAAGACGGGCTCCACCGTGCCCTCCTCCGGGTCGAGGTCGGCGATGAGCAGGAGGGCGGTGTTGGTTCCTATATCGATGCAGGATATGCGTTCAGTCATGATCCCGAAGGTGTTTAATGGGGTTGATTGCCGGGGGTGCGGACGAGGCAGGAGAGCCATTCGTCTTCGTAGATGGTCCGCACGGCCTCGCAGTCGAGCCGCTTGAGCAGCTTTTTCAGCCAGGGCTCGTCGTAGACGAGGATGCCGGAGAGCAGGACCGTCGCACCCCCTGCGTTGGCGCTGATGACCGGAAGGATCCGGTCGATCACGTTCTTGTTGATGTTGGCGAGGATGAGCGTGTAGCCCTCCCTCAGGTGCATGGCCAGGTCCTCCTCGGCGTCGAGCAGCTCGATGCGGATGTCGGCCGCTTCGTTCTCCTCGATATTCTCCACGGCGTTCTCCGCCGCCCAGGCGTTGTTGTCGAAGGCCAGGATGGGCAGGGTGTTGCCGAGCTTGCGGGCTGCGATGGCCAGGACCCCGGTGCCGGTGCCGATGTCCATGATCTTTTCGTTCTCAAGCCGCATATCCTCCATCTGGCGGAGCATCAGGCGGGTGGTGGCGTGGTAGCCGGTCCCGAAGGACATCTTCGGGTTGATTTCGATGGCGATCTGGCCGGGCCTGGGCTCCCGTACGCCTTTTTTCTGCACGATGAGGAAGCGGTCGGAGATCTCGATGGGCTGCAGGTGGGCCTCCCACTCCGCGTTCCAGTTCCGGTCGGCCATGAACTCCGTGCGGAGCGGGGGGGCTCCGCCGGGAAGGGCCTCGAGCGCACGGCTCACGGCGGCGAGCTTCTCCTCCGTCCACTCGGCTTCCGGTACGTAGGCCAGGAGCTTCGCGTCCTCCTCCTGGAAGTAGCCGATGCCCTCCATCATGAGCAGGGCGACGGCCAGCTCGTGCTGTTCGGCGGGGATGGGTATCGAGAGCTCGATATGGTGGTGCGTGCCCGGCATGTTTGCGTGTGTCATGTTGGCCTGTGCCCGTCAGTTCTGGGGTTGTTCGTTTCGGTGGATCCAATATAAGACTTTCTCTCCTCAAAGGTGTTTTTCTCATTTTTAAGCTATATTTGCCGAGGAACGGCAACCGCAAAACATTCCAAGAGATTTCCTATGGCTGTGATGAAATTCGGCGGCACCTCGGTCGGGACCGCCCGGGCCATGCAGCAGGCCATTTCGATCGTTGTCCGCCAGGCGGGCGAGGGGGCGCCGCTCGTGGTGCTGAGCGCCTGCAGCGGGATTACCAATACCTTACTGAAGATCGCCGACGCTTCCGGCCGGGGCTCCCTCGAGGAGGCTCTTGAGCTGGTCGGGGAGGTGCGCCGCCATCATCTCGGGCTCGTCGGGGAGCTGGTTCCCGAAGGTGCCGGCCGCGAGGCGGTCACCCTCCGGATCGAGGAGCTGCTCGGACGGCTCGAGCTGCTCGTCAAGGGCGTCGAGATCGTCGGTGAGCTCACCGAGCGCTCCCGCGACATGTTCTGCTCGTTCGGCGAACTGCTCTCGACGACCGTCTTCGCCGCCGCCATGCAGGCCCTCGGCCACCGGGCGGAGTGGGTCGACGTGCGCAAGGTCATGATCACCGACGAGCGTTTCGGCTTCGCCCGCCCCGTCATCAGCCGCTGCAAGGCCAATACCGACGCCGTCATCCGCCCCCTCCTCGAGGCGGGCACGACCGTCGTCACCCAGGGCTACATCGGGGCCACCGAGGACGGCCGGACCACCACGCTCGGCCGCGGCGGCTCGGACCTCTCGGCGGCCCTTTTCGGCGCCTGGCTCCACAGCTCGCAGATACAGATCTGGACCGACGTCGACGGCGTCATGACCTGCGATCCGCGGGTCGTGCCGGATGCGCGCAGCATCCGGGTGATGACCTTCTCGGAGGCGGCCGAGCTCGCCTATCTCGGCGCGAAGGTGCTCCATCCCGACACCATCGCACCGGCCGTGGAGAAGAACATCCCCGTCCTGGTGCTCAACACCTGGCACCCCGACGCCAAGGGCACCCTCATCACCAACGATCCGGAGCGGCTCTCGGGGATGAGCTACGGCGGACTCGTCAAGTCGATCGCCGTGAAGAAGGGCCAGTCCATCATCAACGTCCGCTCCAACCGGATGCTCGGCCGGCCGGGATTCATGAACGAACTCTTCGACGTCTTCGCCCGCTACCGCCTCTCGGTCGAGATGATCTCGACGAGCGAGGTCTCCGTGTCGGTGACGGTCGAGGATGCTCCTTTCAGCGAGGAGCTGCTCGGTGAGCTCGGTGAGTTCGGCCAGGTGGACATCGAACACGGCGTGGCCACCGTCAGCGTGGTCGGCGACAACCTCCGCATGTCGAAAGGCGTCGCCGGAAGGATTTTCGGCGCGCTTGCCGGAGTGAATCTCCGCATGATCTCCCAGGGCGCCTCCGAGATCAACGTCGGCTTCGTCGTCGGCGAGCAGGATGTGCCGACCGCCGTCAACGGCCTCCACCGGGAGTTCTTCTCGGGTGAGGACGCCGCAGGTATTTTTGAGGTTCCCGCAGGGAAGCCCTGAACGAAACAAAACATCGCAGCGACATGGATTACAGGAAAGCAGGAGTCGACATCGGTGCCGGCGAGGAGTTCGTCCGCCTGATCAAGTCAAACGTCCGCCAGACCTTCACGCCGAGGGTCATGACCGATATCGGTGCTTTCGGCGGTTTTTTCGAGGCCGATTTCAAGGGGTATGAGCGGCCGGTGCTGGTCAGCAGCATCGACGGCGTCGGCACGAAACTGAAGATCGCCGTGGAGCTCGGCCGGTTCGACACCGTCGGCTCCTGCCTCGTCAACCACTGCGTCAACGACATCCTCGTCTGCGGCGCCAGGCCCCTCTTCTTCCTCGACTACTACGCCTGCGGCAAGCTCGTTCCCGAGGATGCCGCCTCGGTCGTTACCGGCATGGTCGAAGCCTGCCGCCAGAACGGCTGCGCGCTCATCGGCGGCGAAACCGCCGAGATGCCCGGCGTCTACCACGGCGACGACTTCGACCTGGCCGGCACGGTCGTCGGCGTGGTAGACCACCCGAAGATCGTCAACGGCAGCGCGATACAGGCCGGCGACGTCATGATCGGCCTTCCCTCCACCGGCCTCCATACCAACGGCTACTCCCTCGCCCGCAAAGTGTTCGAGGGCCGCATGCAGGAGCGCTTCGGGGAGCTCGACGGCACGGTCGGCGAGGAACTCCTCAAGGTCCACCGCTCGTACCTCCGCGTGATCGAGCCGTTCTTCGGCTCCCCCGACCTGCGCGGCCTCTCCCACATCACCGGCGGCGGCCTCATGGGCAACACCATGCGCATCGTGCCCGACGGCCTGCGCCTCGACGTGCAGTGGGATGCCTGGCCGGAGCTTCCGATCTTCGAGATCATCCGCCGGGAGGGGGATGTTCCGGAGGAGGATATGCGCCGGACCTTCAACCTCGGCATCGGCCTCGTCATGATCGTCAGCGAGGGGTCGGTCGGGCGGATCATGGCCGACTTGAAATCCCAGGGTGAAAATGCGTACATTATAGGTTCAGTGGCGACTGCCTGAGGCGCGGCCGGCCGCTGCAGCGTTTCTTCGGTAAGTAAATCCGTAAAGAGATATGACGACACTACTGGCTATTCTGGCGGTGAGCTACATCATCGGCTCCATTCCCACCAGCATCATGGCGGGACGCCTGCTTAGGGGAATCGACATCCGCCAGCACGGCAGCGGCAACGCCGGCGGCACCAACGCCTTCAGGGTGCTCGGCTGGAAGGCCGGCCTCTCGGTCACCCTCATCGACATCCTCAAGGGGGTCCTGGCGGCCGTCAGCGTGGTGGCCTTCTTCCGCATGCACCCGATCGGCGCCTATCCCGAGATGAACGAGGTCGCCCTTCGTCTGCTTGCCGGCCTGGCGGCCGTCGTCGGCCACGTCTTCACCGTCTTTGCCGGCTTCAAGGGCGGCAAGGGGGTCAGCACCGCCGCCGGCATGCTTATCGGCATCGCTCCGGTCACCATGCTCATCGTCATCGGCATCTTCCTGCTCACGGTCTGGCTCTCGCGCTACGTCTCGGTGGCCTCGATGCTCGCCGCCATCGCCTTTCCCCTCATCATCGCCATCCGCAAGTACGTTTTCGAGCTGGGCAGCGGCCTCGACTACTTCATCGACAAGCCGTTCTCCTTCCATGACAGCCTCGATTTCAACCTGATCATCTTCGGGCTCGTCATCGCCATGGCCATCCTCTACACCCACCGCGCGAACATCCGGCGCCTGATTTCGGGCACCGAGAACCGCATATCCTTCGGAAAGCGCTCCTGACGGGGGCGCGCTCGTGATGGATGTCGCCGTACTGGGTGCCGGAAGCTGGGGGACGACGCTCGCCGTCCTGCTTGCCCGAAAGGGGCACCGGGTGCGGCTCTGGGCACACCGTCCCGAGTTCGCCGCAACCCTCGCCAGGGAGCGGGAGAACGTCCGCTATCTCAAGGGGACCCCGTTTCCCGACCCGCTCCTGATCGAAGCCGATCTCGGCGCATGCGTCGGCCGGGCCCCGATGATCGTCACCGCCGTCCCTTCCCAGGCACTGCGCGAGACCGCCCGCGCCTTCAGCGGCGTTCCGCTTGACGGAAAGATCGTCGTCAACGTGGCCAAGGGAATCGAGGTCGGTACGGGAAAGCGGATGTCGGAGGTGCTGCTCGAGGAGCTCGGGGGGCTGGAACCGGGGCGTGTCGCAGCGCTCTACGGGCCGAGCCATGCCGAGGAGGTGGCGCAGGAGCAGCCCACGACGGTCGTGGCCTCATCCCCCTCGATGGAGACCGCCGAGGCGGTGCAGGAGGCGTTCCACACCAGCATGTTCCGGGTCTACGTCAACACCGACATCGTTGGCGTCGAGATCGCCGGTTCGGTCAAGAACATCATCGCCATCGCCGCCGGCATCTCCGACGGGATCGGGTTCGGCGACAACGCCAAGGCGGCCATCATCACCCGCGGCATGGCCGAGATCTCCCGCCTCGCCCTCCGGCTCGGGGGCGATCCGATGACCATTTCGGGGCTTTCGGGGATCGGCGACCTGGTGGTCACCTGCCTCAGCCGCCACAGCCGCAACCGCTTCGTCGGCCAGGAGATCGGCCGCGGCCGCACGCTCGACGACATCATCACCCATATGGACATGATCGCCGAAGGGGTCCTGAGTTCGAAGGCGGTCTATGAGCTCAGCCGGAAGCTCGATGTCGAGATGCCCATCACGCAGGCGGTCTACGAGATGCTTTTCGAGCGGAAGCCCGTCGAGCAGGCGATTCTCGACCTCATGACGCGCGAGCCGAAGCCCGAGCGCGACTGAGCCCTCTTTCCTGCGCAGTCCATTTCCTTCTGCACGTATTTCTTTCGTGCCCCCGTTGCGGAGGTTCAGTGTCCGTGCTTCTTTTCGGGGTGTTCATGCCACGCCCTCGTGCCCGAGCCTGGGGCGGCATCGCGCCACGCTGCGATCGGAAGGTCCAGGCGCACCACGCTGCAGGTCTCCATCGATTCGGCGCCCCTGCCGCCGAGCAGGCCGGCAAGCTCCGAGATGACCGGATTGTGGCCGAACAGCATCACGCTTTCCGCCTCGTCGGGCAGCTCCCTCAAGATTCCGAGCAGCTCCTGCGCTCCGCGTTCATAGATCTCCATGCGCCGCACGATCGAGAATGCGGGGATCTGCAGCACCCCGGCGAACGCTTCGGCGGTGGTGAGCGCCCGCACGGCGGGGCTTGAGACGATGAGGTCCGGCCGGCCGTCCCGCTCGAGGACGAGGCGCGCCATCGCGGGGGCGTCCTTCATGCCGCGATCGGTGAGGGTGCGCTCGAAATCCGAGGAGGCCTCTGCCCCCCAGCCTGCTTTTGCGTGTCGGACGAGGTAGAGAGTCTTCATCGTGAGGGTTCTGTTGCGGAAGTTTTCAGCGCCATGATGCGCCGGTAGGATTCGTCGATGCGGTCGGCCGGAATCGAGCCCTGCTCCACCATCCGGCGGATGAGTCGGGCGGCTTTTTCGGCGATCTTCGGGTCGTAGGCGGTGGTGTTGTTGGCGAAGACGAGGACGTCGACCCCCGCTTCGATCGCAAGCCGCAGGGCCTCTTCGAGGCCGTAGCTGTCGGCGATCGCCTTCATCTGCATGTCGTCGCTGAGTACCACCCCCCTGAAGCCGAGCTCACCGCGGAGCAGCCCCTGGAGGGTCGCGCGGGAGAGTGTGGCCGGATACTTCGGGTCGAGGCGGCGGTTGAAGACGTGTGCGGTCATGACGGCGCCGGGGTACCCTTCCCGGAAGAGCCGGCGGTAGGGTTCGAGTTCGATCTTCCGCCAGCTTTCCGACACGTCGGTGAAACCGAGGTGGCTGTCGGCCCTGGAGCTGCCGTGGCCGGGGAAATGCTTGAGGACGGGGACGATTCCCTCCGAATCGAACGCCCGGACGACGGCGGTGGCCTGGCGCCTGACGATTGCGGGATCGGCGGAGTAGCTGCGTTCGAGCTTTCCGATGACCGGGTTCAGGGGGTTGGTGTCGAGGTCGACGACCGGCGCGAGGTCCATGGTGATGCCTGCATCCCTCAGCGTCCGGGCTGTCGTGAGCGCCGCCTTCCGGGTGCTGTCGGCGTCATTGAGGAGTCCGAGGCTCCGGGCGCTCGGGCTCGGGGGGAACCCGCGGGCGGGCTTCAGCCGGGCTACCCGGCCCCCCTCCTGGTCGATGGCGATGAAGAGCGGCGTGTCGGAACGCTCCTGCAGGTCGCCGGAGAGCCGCCGGAGCTGCTCCGGCGAGGTGATGTTGCGGAGCGGGGTGCGGGAGGGCACGTCGTAGTCGAAGAGTACGACGCCGCCGATCTTCTGGTGTTTGATGGCGCGCCGGACGTCCGGCGCATCCTCGAGCGTTGTGCCCCTGAAGCCCACCATCAGCATCTGGCCGATCTTCAGGCGGAGGCTGTCGGGCTGCGAGGCCGCTTCGGCCGGGGCGGGCGGCTGCAGGGAGAGTGCCGCGGCCGCGAGCACGAAGGGGAGCGTTCGCCCCTTCATGCCGCCTTCGTCGCCCTGAAGGCCAGCTCGCCGTCCTGGAGGGTGATTGCGACGCTGTCGCCTTCCGAGACCTCTCCGGAGAGGATGAGCTCCGAGAGGCGGTTGGTGATCTTCCGCTGCATGACCCGCTTGAGGGGCCGGGCGCCGAAGGCCGGGTCGAATCCCGCTTCGGAGAGCATGCCGAGCGCCTCGTCGGTGATGGAGATCGTGATGTGCTGGCGCAGGGCGGTCCTTTGGATGTTTTCGAACTGGATCATGACGATCGATTTCAAATCCTCCCTCGTGAGCGGCCGGAAGAGGATCACCTCGTCGATGCGGTTGAGGAACTCCGGGCGCACCTGCTGCTTGAGCAGCGAGAAGAGCTGTTCCTTGAGGCTGTCGAGCACCTCCTCCTGCGGCTTGCCGTCGATCTTCTCCATCTCGGACTGGATCAGCTGGGCGCCGATGTTGCTCGTCATGATGATGATGGTGTTCTTGAAGTTCACCGTGTGGCCCTTGCTGTCGGTCAGGCGTCCGTCGTCGAGGATCTGGAGCAGGATGTTGAAGACGTCGGGGTGCGCTTTTTCGATCTCGTCGAGCAGCACGACCGAAAAGGGCTTGCGCCGGACGGCTTCGGTCAGCTGCCCGCCCTCCTCGTAGCCCACGTAGCCGGGAGGCGCTCCGACGAGTCGGCTGACGGTGTGCGACTCCATGTACTCGCTCATGTCGATGCGGATCATGGCTTCCTCGTCGTCGAAGAGGTAGTCGGCCAGGGTCCGGGCGAGCTCGGTCTTGCCGACGCCGGTGGGGCCGAGGAAGATGAAGGAGCCGATGGGGCGTTTCTCGTCGCCCATGCCGGCCCTCGATCGCTTGACGGCTTCGCTGACCGCCCGTACGGCGTCGTCCTGGCCGATCACCCGTTCATGCAGCTCGCTCTCGATATGAAGCAGTTTCTGGCGTTCCGACTGGAGCATCTTGCTGACCGGGATGCCGGTCCACTTCGCCACGATGGATGCGATGTCCTCGGCGTCGATCTCCTCCTTCATGATGAGCTCGCCCGACGACTGCTTCTCGTCGATCTTCTGGCGGTTGCTCTCGATCTCCTTCTCGATCTCCTTGATGCGGCCGTGGCGGATCTCGGCGACCTTGCCGTAGTCTCCCTGCCGTTCGTACTCCTCGGCCTCCACCTTGAGCTGCTCGATCTCTGACTTCAGCTCGCGGGAGCGGCCGATCAGCTCCTTCTCGCTGTCCCAGCGGGCCTTGATGCTCTGCTGTTCTTCCCTCAGGTCTGCCAGCTGCTTTTCGATCTCCTGCAGCCGCTGCTTCGTGTCGGTGATTCCCATGGTCGATGCGTTTGATTGCGGGCTCTAGAATAAGAGAATATTGTTGTAAATTTAACGCTTATGGCGGCACACTTACAATCGCCAAATGAACATCCGCCATCCGGCGCCACTCACTCATCTTAACCGCTCGTGTGATGCAATCGTTCTCCATCGGCAAGACGGCCGTTCCCGACCGGGAGGCTCCGCTTCTCATCGCCGGCCCCTGCGTCATAGAAAACCGCGCGATGGCCGTCGCCGTCGCCGAAGAGCTGCAGTCGATCGGCCGCGAGCTCGGCGTGGGATTCATCTTCAAGGGCTCCTACCGCAAGGCGAACCGCTCGTCGGGCAGTTCGTTCACCGGCATCGGCGACGAGGCCGCGCTCGAGGTGCTCCGCGAGATCGGCGACACCTACGGGATGCCGGTCCTCACCGACGTGCACGAGACCCGCGACGTCGAGCTTGCGGCACGATACGTCGACGTGCTCCAGATCCCCGCGTTCCTCTCTCGCCAGACCGAACTGCTCCAGGCGGCCGGCGACACCGGACTCGCGGTCAACATCAAGAAGGGGCAGTTCATGGCCCCGCAGGACATGGCGCTCGCCGCCGCCAAGGTCGCCGCGACCGGCAACCGCCGCATCATGCTGACGGAGCGCGGCTCCAGCTTCGGCTACAACAACCTCGTCGTGGACTTCCGCGGCGTCGTCAAGATGGCCGAGTCCGGCTGGCCGGTGATCTACGACGCCACCCACAGCCTGCAGCTGCCGGGCGCGGGCAACGGCGTCTCGGGCGGGGAGCGCCAGTACGTGGCCCCGATGGCCCGGGCCGCCGTCGCCGCCGGAGTCGACGGACTCTTCTTCGAAGTGCATCCCGATCCCGAACACGCCCTTTCCGACGCGGCGACCCAGTTGCCGCTCCAGGCTTTCCGGCCGCTCGTCCGCCAGCTGCTCGAGCTCTACCGCTGCGTGCAGCCGTTCCGTTCAACCTAAAATCCCACCGTCTTGTCAGGATTCCAGTATTTCGGGATGGAGCCTTCGCTCGCCGATCCCTCCTCGCGCATCACCGAGGCACTCAAGGCCACCCGCGCCCTCATTTTCCCCATCGACGGCGTGCTCAACGGCGGGCGCATCATCTTCGACTCCCGCGGTGAGGAGCTCTGCACCGTTTCCGTCCGCGACGCGGTGGCCATCCGCGAGGCGGTGCGCCAGGGCCTGCTCGTCTCGGTCTTTTCCGGGCGCCCGGCCGAAGGGTACCGCCCGTTCCTCGAAGGGCTCGGTGTTCGTGACATCCGGCTCGGCGGCGGGGAGTTCCTTGACGCATACGAGGCGTTCAGGGAGGGCAACGGCCTCGATGACGAGGCCTGCGCCTGCATCGGCGACGACGTCGGCGAGGTCTCGGTGCTCGAGCGGGTCGGCCTGCCCGTCACGCCGATCAACGGAGCCGACTGGCTGCGCAACCGCGTCGGCTACATCTCCGCCTTCGAGGGCGGCCGCGGCTGCGTGCGCGAGGTTGTCGAGATGATTCTCGGGGCCCGCGGGCTGTGGCCCTGGGTCGAGCCTTCAGCCGGGGAGGGGTGAGGAGTCTCCTTTCCTTGCGGCTGTTTCGGGGTTGAGCATCCCGGCCGTTTCGGCAAGCGAGAGCACCCCGACGATGTTGGTGCCGTGGTTGGGTTCGACGTGCACGTCCCCCAGGTAGAGCGAAGCGCCCCGTCCGCCTTCTTTCTCCGTTCCGAGCGCTGTTTCCAGCGCATCGATTTTCCCGAGCAGGCTGTAGGCCGCCGACTGCGGCGTCGAGCAGGACACCGGCGGGTTGGCGCTTCCGTGCAGGAAGTAGCCCGCCGGCAGTTCGTCCTCCTGCGGGTAGTCGTGCCAGTGCGTCATCGAGGCGCCGCTGGAGGCGAGGAGGCGGGGAAAGGGGGCTCCGGGGCTGACGGCCCGGATGATTGCGGCCGCGATGGTGTTGCCGAGCGCATGGGCGAGGATCGTCAGCGTGTCGAACGAGGGGCGCACCGCCGCGCCCTCCGCGGCCGCGGCCGGGGTACGGATGTAGGGCTTCCCGGCCCTGATGCCGATTTCGAGCAGGTCGCGCTCCGCTTCCACCCGGGTCTTCCGGCACCCTGATCGGGTGGTCAGCACCCGGACCGGCGGAACCTTCACCATGAACACCCTTCCCGCAGCCCGCACCGGGACCCTGAGCTCCCCGTCTGCCCATACCGGATCCATCCCTCCTTCGCTTCCCTTCTCCACGGGGGTTGCCGCTTCGGTGTGCACGGGAAGCTGGCGGGCGAAGAACCCGTAGCTCATGCCGCTGCGCCGGTCGAGGTAGCGCCGGACGATGCGCCGGTAGAAGGGGCTGCGGTACTCCAGGCCGTCGGTCGAGGTGTGGGTGAGGAGTACCGGGTTCTCCTCCCAGAGCCGGCCGCACTCCCGGAAATCCCGGGCCGCCTCGAGGAAGAAGGGGGAGGCGGTGTCGAGCGTCCCCTCCATGACTTCGAAATCCTCCGCCCTTGGCGGGACGACCTGCGCCGTCAGCTTCGGCACGAGCGTCCGGGCGACGTCCCGGGCGGTCGGCCGGGGAGTGTCGAAGACGGCCACCCCGCCGTTCATCGTGCAGACGGTCCAGGACCCTGCAGTCACGAAGATGAGGATGTGCACCATGTCGCGGGCGAGCCTCCCCACGACGGCGTCGAGCCGCTCCTGCGCGCCGGAGCTTCCCGCGAGCGGCGGCGGCTCGTCGTAGATCCCCACGATGATGTTGTTGTAGAGCGTTTCGACGCGGTTGATCGCCAGGAGCTCGTCTGCAAAGAGCCCGGGGGCGAGGACGACCGTTCCCGCCCTGATCCGCCCGTCGGGGCCCGCGGCCTCTTCCGGGTCCAGTACCCGGATGCCGAGCTCCAGGAATGCGCTTTCCAGCCCGCGGCAGAACTCCCTGAGGCGCGGGGAGAGGTTCGGTGCGGGATGGAAGAGGGGGCGGAGGCCGCGGCACATCTCCGGGACGGTGAGCGGCGTGCCGGCCGGTATCGGGAGCATGGCCTCAAGCGAGGCCGGGCTGATGGAGGGGGTCGGCACGGCGGGGGCTAGAGTCCCGGGTTGTGTTCGCGGCCCCAGAGCAGCTTGGTGCGCAGGACTTCGCAGTAGTCTCGTTTGTCGTTGGCCACCAGGTTGATGAGGCGGCTGGACTTCCTTACCCTCACCGATTCCATCGGCCGGAGCATCCGGCGCAGGTGGCCGTCGCAGTTGAGCGGGAACTCGCCGTCGGGAGCGTCGACCGAGATCTCGATCTCCTTGTCGTCGCTGATGACGATGGGCCGGACCGTCAGCATGTGCGGGCAGATCGGGGTGATGACGAAGACGCTCGATTTCGGGGCGATGACCGGGCCGCCGGCCGACATCGAGTAGGCCGTCGAGCCGGTCGAGGTGGCGATGATGATGCCGTCGGCCCGGTAGGAGCTGAGCAGCTCGCCGTCGAGCTTGATGACGAAGGCGGGGATCCTCGGGTAGGTTCCCTTTTCGATGACCACGTCGTTGAGGGCGAGGAACTGTTCGTCGGGAGCGGCTTCCGGCACCGAGGCCTCGAGCTGCGTGCGGGTGTGGATGGAGTAGGTTCCTTCGATCACCTGCCGGACGGCGTCGAACATCTCCTCCTGCGAGAACTCGGTGAGGAAGCCGAGGTACCCGACGTTGACGCCGATGACCGGCTTGGTGACCGAGTGCTGCGAGGTGAAGAGCAGGGTGCCGTCGCCGCCGAGCGAGATGAAGGCGTCGCACTGGGTGTTGAGCTCCTCGATGGGGGCCGAGAGCGGGCTTCCCATCCGCTCGGCCGAGAGGGTCTCGAAGATGTAGCCGATGCCCCGGTTGTCGAGCCACTCGGTGAGCATGCGGGCAAGCTCGAGCGCCCGGTCCCTGGAGACGTTGACGACGATCCCGAATTTCATTGGCGCTGCATCTCCTTCAGCTCCCCGTAGAGCCTGTTTGCTTCGTTGAATCGCGTTTCGAGCGTGTCGTGGCGCCCCTGGCGGAGCTCCCGCGAGAGTTCCATGAGCTCCTGCGAGAACCCTTCGAGCTCCTGCGAGATGTTTCCGCTGTTGGTTGCGATGATGTCTCGCCAGATTTCCCAGGGGCTTCCCGCCAGGCGGGTGAAGGAGGCGAACCCCGGGCCGGAATGGCGGAGCTCCCCGCCGGAGCGGGCCATGAGGAGCGTGGAGAGCAGCTGCGGGAGGTGGCTTACCTTCGCCACGACCCGGTCGTGCAGGCCGGGCTCCATCCGGGAGAGGCGGCATCCGGCATCCCGGAGCAGCGCCGTGAGGAGCCGCCCCCGTTCGGTTTCGAGTTCGCCTCGGCTGTCGCAGAGGATCATCGGCTGGTCCCGGAAGAGGTCGGCGGAGCTTTCGCGGAACCCCTGCTGCTCCTTGCCGGCCATCGGGTGCATGCCGATGAAGCGGACACCGAGCCGGCGGGCCTTCTCCGAGATGAGGCCTTTCGTGCTCGAGACGTCGGTGACGAGCGTCGTCGGGGGGGCCAGGCGGGCGATTTCGTCAAGCATCGAGATGTTGGCCTCGACCGGCGCGGCAAGCACCACGAGATCCGTACCGAAAAGTTCACGGCGATTTTCGCTGAAGCAGTCGAGGCCGAGGCGGAGGGCCTCCTCCCGGTCTGCGGGGCTGAATCCGGGATCGAAGCCGCTGAAGACGATAGGCAGCTCTCTTGAGGCCGCCGCGTTCTTCATGGCCCTGAGGAGCGACATGCCGATCAGGCCGAGCCCGATGAAGGCGATGCTTCCTATGGGCGCTTTTCCGCTCATGCCGCGGGACCTCCTGCGCTGGCACGGCTTCCGGGTGCTTCGATCGGCACCCCTTCATGGCAGAGCGGGCACTCCTCGGGCGCATAGCTCACCACCTCCATCGAGAGGACGGCGTACTGGTTCGCGTGCAGGCGGACTTTGCCGTTGCTGCGGTCGACAACGCAGGCGACGCCGACGGGAACGGCCCCTGCCGCTTCCACCTGCTCGATGACTTCGCGGACGGAACCGCCGGTCGTGATCACGTCCTCGACGACGAGGACCCGCTCCCCCTTCTCGAGCGAGAAGCCGCGGCGGATCGTCATTTTCCCCTCCTTGCGTTCTGCGAAGATGGTCTTCACCCCGAGCTGGCGGCCGACCTCGGTACCGACGACGATGCCGCCGATGGCCGGCGAGATGACCGTGTCGACGGCTTCCCCGCTGAAATGGCCGGCGATCTCTCCGCAGACCACCGTCAGGTGCTCGGGGTGCTGCAGCACTTTGGCGCACTGGAAGTAGGTGTTGCTGTGCCGTCCGGAAGTCAGTTTGAAATGCCCTTCGAGCAGGGCGCCGGTCTGTTTGAAGATCTCAAGCATCGAATTGCGGTTCAAGGGTGGTGTGGAGGTAAAAAAAAGGGCTCCCGAAAGGCCCTGGAGCCAGTAACGGTAAGATACAGATGCAGTTCCGAAATGCCAGCCTAAAAAAGCCGGCCTCCCGCTTCATCTTCCGCGCTCCTCGAGGAAGCGGGTGAGGAGCACGCAGGCGGCGGCGCTGTCGAGCCGGCCCTTCTGCTGTCGCGTCCTGCGGCTCTTTCCGGAGGCGGCAAGGATCCTCGAGGCCTCGCGCGACGAGCTCGACTCGTCGATCCGCTCCACCGGGACCATCGGGAACTCCTTTTTGAGCTCGAGGACGAACCGGTCGACGACCTCCGTCATGGCGTTTCCGCTTCCGTCCTGGCTGACGGGGCTGCCGACGACGATGCATTCGACCTGTTCGCCGCCGAGGAGCGAGCGGAGTTTCAGTGAAAGCTCCTCGCGCCCGAACGTCCCGACCGGGCTGGCGAAGAGCTGCAGCGGGTCGGTCACGGCCATGCCGATGCGTTTCGTTCCGTAGTCGATTCCGACGATGCGTCCTTTCAGCTTCATCTCTGCTTCAACGGGGAATTATGCCGTATGCCCATTTTTGTCGTACGTTAAGGAAAAGGGAGCCGGGACGTTTCCGGCGACCGCATCCTGGAACCGGAGGGAGGATCCGCCAATGGCAAAAGTCGTCATCATCGGCGCGGGTTTCGCGGGCCATACCGCGGCCATGTACCTCGGCCACGGCCTCGGCCGCGAGCACGAGATCAGTGTCGTCCACCGCTTCGACTATTTCGGGTTCGTCCCCTCCTGGGTCTGGCTCGGCATCGGCGCGGTGCGCCCTGAAAACACCGTGTTCAAGTTACAGCCGATTTATGACAAATTCAATGTGCGCTTCATCGTCGGCTCGGTGGTCTCGGTCCATCCCGACGGGAACCATGTGATGGTGGAGCGCGCGACGGGCGCAGCGGCGGAACGGCTCGACTACGACTACCTCATCATCGCTACCGGCGCCCACATGAACTACGGGGCCACCCCCGGCCTCGGACCCCGCCTCAACACCCAGTCCATCTGCCATTTCGATACGGCGATCCAGGCCCGCGACAGCTACCTCGAGCAGGTGGAGCGCATGAAGCGCGGCGAGCACCGCCGGCTCGTCATCGGCACCGGCCATCCGACGGCGGCCTGCCAGGGGGCGGCCTTCGAGTACATCACCAACATCCACCACGACCTCACCCAGCGGGGCCTGCGAGACCGGGCGGACCTCGTCTATCTTTCCAACGAGCCCGAGATCGGGGATTTCGGGGTGGGGGGCATCAACGTGGTGACGAAGGGCGGCCGCATCGCCCGTGGCGGGGATCTGATCGAGGACGCCATGGACGAGTTCGGCATCGGGAAGGCCGTCCGCAGGGGCGTGCACGAGGTCGACGAAAAGAGTATCTACTGGGAGGACTTCGAGGGCAACTACGGCGAGACGCCCTACGACTTCGCCATGCTCATCCCCCAGTCGAAGGGGGTCACCTTCCCCTTCTTCGACCGTGAGGGGCGGGACATTTCGGAAAAGGTTTGCAACCCTGCCGGGTTCGTCCTCGCCGACGGCATCTACGGCCTCGATTACGAGGAGCTCCGCCAGACTCCGCACGCCTGGCCGGCGCAGTACAACCACCCGCTCTACGGCAACATCTTCTCGGCCGGCATCGCCTTTGCGCCACCCGGCCCCATCTCCCGGCCGCATACGACGAAAAACGGCACGGCGATCACGGCCGGCGCTCCGCGCACCGGCATGATTTCGGGGGTGACCGGCAGGGTGGTCGCCTTCAACGTGATGGACATGATCCGCACTGGCCGCATGACGCACCGCGAACGGATGACCGAGATGCTCACCGTCTGCATCGCATCGAACGGCAAGTCGCTCTGGAACGGTTCGGCCATCGTCATGATCATCTATCCGGTCGTCCCTGACCACAAGCACTACGACAACAAGGAGGGGCGCGACATGTTCGTCACGAGGGTGGAGCGGGGGCTCGGCGGGGCCTGGCTGAAGCAGCTGGTCGAGACCACCTTCATGCACAAGTTCCGCGGCCGCACAGGCTGGCAGTTCATCCCGGAATAACCCTAACCGAACCGACCAATGAGGCCGACATCCTTCCAGAAGTTCCTGATGCGGTGCCGCATCTACCAGGCGTGGCGTTTCATCGTCCTGAACGTGAAGATCCTCAAGGCCGTCCATCACGAGAAGACCGCCTGAGGTGCAGCCCGTGCCGGAGAATCACCCCGCCAGGCTGCCGCTCCTCGTCGGAGCCGCCTATTTCCTGCTTGTCTCTCTGGCCCATGCGGCCGGGCTGAAGGTTCCCGGGCTTTTCGTCTACTTCAGCGTGCCGTCCCTTGCTTACCAGGACCGCATCATCTCGCTGCTCGCCTTCGGCTGGGCATCCTTCCTGCTGGCGACGGCCGTCCGCCCTTCCCCTTCCCACCTCTTGGCCACGCTCGTCTCCGGGCTCGCCGCCATCGGGATGCTGCTCCGGATCGACCTTACGACTCCGTTCGCATCGATCGACCGGTCGATCGAACCGCGATGGTTCCTCGCCGAAACCCTCATGCTTGCCCTCTACTGGTGCTGGCTGCTGCTGGCCGCTCTCCGGACGCTCAGGCGTTGATCGGGGGTGAAACGCCCGGGCGCAGCCGTCCCTTCGTTCAGGCGGGGCAGCGGACCGTTTGGAGCGCTTCGGCGAGCAGGCGGTAGGGTTCCATGTTCGCCTCTTTTGCCAGGTCTGCGGCAAGGCGCGGCATCCAGCGGCAGAGATGCTCCCGCATGAAAGCCTCCCTGGCGGCGCGGGCGTCTTTTTCGAGTTTTCCGCCCATCGACTCCGCAGATGCGAGGAAGGCGAGGAACTCGAATTCCGTCGAGATGTGGTCGAGCACTCCCGGTTCCACGCTCATATCCCATGCGCCGTAGGCCGCTCCGACGCCGAGGGAGGCGTCCCCGAGCATGCGTTTTTCGAGGTAGACCGATTCGTAGGGGACGCAGGGGGTGGAGGGATAGCCGTTGAGGAAGAGCCGGGTGTACTCGCCCTGAAGCGGTTCCCGCTCCTCCTTTTCGAACGCCTCCACCATCGTCCTGAAACTTTCCGGAGCCTCCTTCAGTTCGCCGAGGCATTGCTTGAGTTCGGGGAGGAACGCCTCGTTCGGATAGGCGAACGAGCGGCTGAGGAACCGGTAGCGGAGCGCCGCCTGGAGGGGATCGGTCATGGTTTCTGGCGTTTAGTGTGAAGGCCCGTCATGCTTCCTTGTTCGCATGACGGGCCTTCGCTGGTTCGGATGTTCGGGTGGCGCGCCTTACCAGGGGAACTGGAAGAGGCCGGCCTTGAGCACGTAGTAGCGGAGCAGGTAGCCGCCGACGAGCACCATGGTGCTGGCGAGCACCAGCAGGTGCCCGGATTTCCTGTCGTGTTTGGCGAAGAAGATGCCGTAGGTCTCGATGGCGAGCGGCACGATGAGTCCGAAGATGAAGAAGCCGACGATGAAGAGCGGGCTGTGGAAGAGCACTTCGGCGGATTCGCGGGCGCCGGTCGGCAGGAAGAGCGCGAAGTTGAAGTAGGCGCCGAGGATGATGAGCTCCGTGACGATGAGCATCGCGTCGAGCTCCTCGAGCTTGGCGATGATCTTCCAGGACTCCTCGTTCTTCGAGAAGGTCGAGAGCAGCAGCAGGAAGGCCGCACCGGTCGAGAACCCGGAGATCACGAAGAGCAGCGGCAGGGCCGGCGTGTTCCAGAAGCTGATGGCCGGAGCGGCCGAGATGAGCAGGCCCGTGTAGATCGCCACGAGGAAGCCCGCCGCCGATCCGGTCAGCGCTGCCAGCTTGTTGAAGCGCTCGAGGAGGTTGAGGATGCCGGCCGGGATCTTCTGTATGTAGGGGTTGAGCTTCGGCCAGACCTCGAGCAGCGGGATGACGTAGGCGATGGCCGAGACGAAGTAGAAGTTGATGAAGATGACGCCCCAGAAGATCCACGAGTGCGGATTGGTGAGGGCGTAGATCGCCTTCAGCGGCTGGAGCATGTCGGCGAGCAGGAAAACGGTTCCGAGAACGAGGAACCCGATCGAGGACATGACCGCTATCGAGAGCATCTTGCGGTCGCATCCCTCGAAGAGGTGGATGAGGGCGCTGATGGCAAACGTGGCGCCGCCGAGTCCGCCCAAGAAAAGGTATGTGGCGATCTGCCAGTGCCACACCTCCTGATGAACAAAAGTCATAATGGTCCTCCTCCTAGGCTATGATGGGATGTAAAATACTTTCGGGGACGTGCCGAGCGACTGGCTCAGCGCCTGGGCCCGGCCGCTCGTGGCCAGCTTGTGCACCTCGCTGTTCGGGTCGTCGAGGTCTCCGAAGATCCTGCTGTGGGTCGGGCAGGTGCTCGAGCAGGCCGGCTCCATGCCTTCTTCGAGGCGGTGGTCGCAGAACGTGCATTTGTCGACATGCGGCTGCTCGTGGGCGGTGAACTTCCCGTAAAGCTCCTCCTCCTTGTGGACGTCCTCACGGTCGTACGCATAGCGTGCGTCGTAGGGACAGGCGATGCAGCAGGCGTAGCAGCCGATGCAGCGGTCGTAGTTCACCTTGACGATGCCGTCCTCGGTCATGAACGTGGCGCCTGTCGGGCAGGCCGACAGGCAGGGGGTGTTTTCGCAGTGCATGCAGAGCCGCGGCAGGAGTACCCGCCGCACGTCGGGGAAGGTGCCCTGCGTCTTGTCTTCGACATGCGTGCGGAACTTGCCGTTCCAGAACGGCGTCTTGTTCTCCGCCGTGCATGCGGCCATGCAGGCCTGGCAGCCGACGCAGGTCCGCATGTCCATTACCATTCCATATCGCGCCATAGGTGCTTACTCCTCGATTTAGCTGTTGACGGCGGTGACGCTTACCGTAAATTCCTGTGACATGAACGATGCCGCGATCGGCTCAAGGCTGTAGGGCATGAGCTCGTTGAGGGCCGTTCCCTTTCCTGCCGCGACCGAGAGCATCCTGTTGCGGCTTCCGTATGAGGAAGGCAGGAAGACCGTGTCGGGCCGGATCATTTCGGTGACGAAGAGCGTCGCCGTCACCTTCGGTCCGTAACGGAGGTTGGTGACCTCCACCTCCTGGCCGTCGCTGAGCCCCAGCGCCTTCGCTTTCAGGGGGTTCATCCAGAGGCCGGTGAAGGCGCCCTTCTTGGGTTCCGTCACGGCGGCAAGCACCGCGTTGTTGCTGTTCGTCGAGGCGTGCGATACCACCGGCACCTTGCCGTAGGTGAAATAGAACTCGTCCTGGCTGAGGACGGGGTCGGGGTTCTTGTCGCCGACGACCCGCGGCACGTAGCCGAGCACGGGATCGAAGATCGGCTTGCGGCCCGCCTTCTCTCCGAAGGAGGAGAGGATCGGGCTGAAGAGCTCGAGCCGGCCGGTGGAGGTCGGTACGGGGATCTTGCCGGGCATGTTCATCTTCTCGACGACCTCCTTGTCGTCCATCAGCATGAGCAGTCCCTTGTCCATGATGGTCTTCTCGACCTCGGCGGCGCTGATGTGCTTGCCTGTCACGTGCCCTGCGAAGTGCCCCATGGCCACGTATGCGGTTTTCAGGAACGCCTCGTTCAGCGGCTTCTTGGCCTTCTTTGCGGCGGCGATCTCACGCTTCAGGAGGGCGGGGTCGAGGCCCGCGTATTCGGCGATGCCCTGGATGTAGGAGTCGAGCTTGCCCATCCCTTCTGCGATGGCGCAGAGGATGTCGGTGGTGTCGCGCGTGTCGTAGAGCGGGTCGACGGCCCTGATGCGGGTTGCGAAGCCGAGTCCCGTGTTTGGCCCGAGCGGGTAGAGCAGCGGCTCGTTGCGCTCGAGGTAGGTGTGGTTCGGCAGGATGACGTCGGCGTAGAGCGTCGAGTCCGAAGGCAGCACGTCGATGGCCACGACGAGGTCGAGGTTCTCGTGCGAGAGCATCTCCTCCCACCGCTTCGCGGGGAAGTAGTGGCGGACCGGGTTGGCGGCGTTCAGGATGATCGCCTTGAGGTTGTAGGGGCGGCCGTGGTACTTCAGTTCGCCCTTCACCGCCTCGAGCATGCCGGTGTCGGCCATGGCCGGCAGGAATGCGGACTGCTTGCCGGCTTTCGCCTGCTCCTCGGCCCAGGCGAACGAGAATGCCGGCATGCCGTGCTCCCATGCCTTCGGGTTGGCGAAGATGTCGAGCAGGCCATAGGCGAAGCCCATGCCGGGGCGCTGGACCGGAAGGAGATCCTTGTCGCTCTTGCCGTGCTGCATGTTGTGCCAGGCTGCTTCGGCCTTGTGGTGCAGCTCGCCGTTCATCATCCAGCCGCCGGGACGGTCGATGCCGCCGACGAGTGTCTGGATGATCGCCTGCAGGCGGCGCTGGCCGATGAGGTGGTGGTAGCGTGCGCCCATCCAGCCGGGATCGACCATGGCGGGACGTGCCTGGCCGAACTCAATGGCGATCCGCTTGATGGTGGATGCCGGGATGTCGGTGATCTTCGAAGCCCATTCCGGGGTGTACTGTTCCGACTCGGCGATGAAGCGGTCGAAGACCGTCGTGACCGCACGGCCGTTCCAGGTGAGCCCTTCGGGTGCCGTGAGGCCCGGCTGGATGCGGGCTCCGGACTTGGCGCGCTCGTTGGTGTTGGTGTATGCCGGGACGGCGCGGACCTCCTGGCTGACCTGGTCGAAGACGTAGTAGGCGGAGGGGTTGCCGTCCTCGCCCCTGTCCGCGGCGAGCTGCACGGCGCCCTTCTCGTCGATGTAGGAGAGGAAGGGGGCGTTGGTGTGCCTGGTGACGAAGGGGGCGTCATAGAGTTTTTCGCGCAGGAGCGTGTGCAGCAGCGCGAGGAAGAACGCGTGGTCGGTGCCGGGCTTGACCGGGATCCACTCGTCGGCCTTCGCGGCCAGTTCACCCATGCGCGGGTCGAGGCAGACCACTTTGGCGCCGTTCTTCTTGGCCTGGCCGAAGCGGACGGCGCGCGCCGTAGAGATGGCCGCCACGGAGGCGTTGTTGAGGCTGAAGAGGATGTAGCGGGCGTTCTCGAAGTCGGCGAGGATCTCGTCGTGGACGTTGAAGTTGCCGGTGACGAGGTCGGTGCCGAGATGGCCCGCCGTCACGCAGTGCTGCAGCGGCGAGGCGACGATGTTGGGGATCTGGAGGCTCTGGCAGAACGGGAGGCTGAAGTGCATGTAGGAGACGCAGGCCGTCCATCCGCCGACCAGGCTGATCTCCCAGGGGTTGACCTTCTTGAGCTTTGCGATGATGTGGGCGTATGCCTCCTCCCAGGTGGCGGCGCGGAAGTTCCACTCTCCGCGTTTGCTGCCTTCCACCCTGATGAGCGGCTGCTTCAGCCGGTCGGGGTCGTAGGTCTGGTAGAGGCCGGCCTGGCCGCGCGCGCAGATCCTTCCGCGGTTGAGGGGGCTCTCCGCGTTGCCTTCGATCTTGACGGCGCGCTTCACGCCGTCGATCTCCTTGGTCGCGACCTTGATGTCGCAGAACGAGGAACAGAAGTTGCAGATGCTCGGCACCCAGATGACGGTGCCAGAGACGGTGCCGTCCTCGCCGCTCGCTCCGGCCTGCCCGAGGCTCCAGACGGGGCGCAGGAGGGACATGCCTCCCAGGACGCCGGCAACTTTCAGGAACTGGCGGCGTGAAATATTTTTATGCATAGACTCTCCCCTCCAGGCAGATGAAAATTTGCTGTAATTCCCTTGAGGGAAATGATATAACAGGTGGATGTCGGACATGGTCCCTGCCGACGGTCGGTACGGCAGTAAAGCATATAATATACGGCGGGCGGGATAATGTTACAATTCTTAATTATTGTATGATTAAATGAAGATTTAGTATGAGGTTGCCGTCCCGCAGCCCGGGGTTCGATTATATCTTTTGATATGAGTCGGGATATAACGATTGTTAATAATCCGGACCGCCGTGATTGATGTTCCGTGTTTGCCTGGGATATGTTTCAGCCGGTGGCGGAGGGGTCGAGGCCGCCCCGTTTTTTTTCATAATCAGCCTAAATGCGTACATTTTATTCAGCCGTCCGCACCACTCTCCACTAACCGCCACCTGTGCATGAAGCCGCACTATTATTTCATAGCCGCCACTCTTTCGATCCTGCTCTCGATCCATGTCTTCATCTTCGGGACGGGGGCCAACCATGAGCTGGTGGCCATCTTCATCGGCCTCTGGGCCCCGACCATCGTCGCTGTCGGCATTTTCAACACGCTGCTCTCCATCCACGACGAGATGTGCTCGGCGCACCGCAGGATAGAGGACCGGCAGAAGGGCGGCGATGAGCGTTAGGCCCCTGACGGCGATCCTGCTCGCCGGAGCGGGAGGATTCCTCGGCACGGCGGCCCGCTACCTCGTGGCCATGGCTTTCGCTCCCGCCGCGCCCGGCTTTCCCTTTGCGACCTTTACGGTCAATATCGCCGGAAGCTTCCTTATCGGCCTCCTCAGCGAACTTGCCGTTTCGACGACGATCGTCTCGCCCGAGGTCCGGCTTTTCCTCGTGACCGGCTTCTGCGGAGGCTTCACCACCTTCTCCTCCTATATGTTCGAAAACGCCGCCCTCCTGAAGGACGGCGAACTTCTCTATGCAGGGCTCTACCTCGCCGGCAGCATCGTCGGCGGGTTCCTGGCCCTCTACACCGGCATCCTTGCCGCCAAACCCTGGTCATGATGGAATTCAGAGACGCTGAAATGCTCAGGATCTTCGCCGGCGAACAGGTCCGGCTCGGCCACCGGCCGCTCTATGAAGAGATCGTCCGCGAAGCCCGCCTGCAGGGACTGGCGGGGGCCACGGTGACGAAGGGGCTGCTCTCCTACGGCCATGACATGGAGATCCGCACCTCGAAGATCATGGAGCTGGCCACGAACCTCCCCATGGTGGTCGAGATCTGCGACACCCCGGAAAAGATCGACATCTTCCTCCCCGTCCTCGAGCAGATGGTCCACGACTCGGGCGGGCGCGTCATGGTGACCCGCGAGAGGGTCCGTACCGCCCTTATCGGCTGAGGGGGGGCGGCGGGCCAAATCAGAATGGAGCGACTCGATCTCCGATGCCTGATGACGGTTTATACCGAGATGAGCGAAGTTGTCTTCAGGAGTTAACTTCGCTCACGTTGTTTGGAGTCCCCCCTCCGGACACCGGCAACACGACTTCGCCGTTTAGTGCGAAACACGACAGAGCACAGTAAAAAGAGCCCTGCAGCAGGGCTCTTTGTCGTTATGGGGTGTTTCCTGCAGACCGGTTCAGACGATTCTCCGGGCGCACTCCCCGACCCCGCTGAAGATCGTCTCGGCGACCTCGGCGGGGAATCCCGGCGGCAGCGCCCGCGAAACCTGCTCGAGAGCCTTGTCTGCGCGGCAAGAGAGATCGTCGACGATCGATTCGGCGGTCTCTTGGCGGAGTCCGGAGGCCGTTGCGGTGGTGATGAGGTGGCGGCGGGTTATGTGCTCCCAGCGGTAGACCCGGTTTTTCCCCCGCATCGCCATGGCCATGGTGATTTTCCTTTGTGAGAGCCGGTCGGGGCCGCCGCCTATGACCGGATAGGCAGAGAGCACGTCGTAGAGGGGGGTGAGGCGGAATGTCCCTTTGGGGCCCAGGAAGATGCTGAAGTTCTTTGCGTGCCCGTCGATGGCCGCGAGGAGGACGAAGGCGACCTGCGTCCGGAAGAACAGCTCCCGGTCCTCCCTGGCCCGCTCGGAGCTGAGGAGCAGCTCCATGACAATCTCGACGCCGGGGCCGCCGTCGTGTTCGTATTTCTGCCACGGGGGCGTTCCGGTCGCCTGGCAGAGGTCTTCCTGGGGGAGCCGCACGATCCAGCTCCCGTCCTGCGAGGGTTTCCTGTCGAAACGCTCGACAACGAGCGCCTTCATCCCGTCGAAGCATTCGATTGCGGCTCCGGCGACAGGCAGGCCCAGGCCCTCGAGGATCTTCAGTGAGAGCCACTCGTTCTCTATCGACGTCGTCATGTCGATGCTGTAGGCGCCGATGTGGCCGAGCGGCAGCTTGAGGATATGGGTCGACGGGGTGGTGCCGTGGGGTACCATCCATCGGCCGTCATGGCGGAGCAGCGCTGTTTTTTCCTGCGCACCGGCCAGTGATATCCTGAACTCGTCGCCCACCGGCTCCATCCGGCCGAACGACGCTGCCTCTGTCGCGCCTCTGAGGATGGCGGCGACGGCGGCATCGTCGACCGGGGTGGCGCTGATGGTATGGACGTCGGGGCCGGCTTCGTCCGGCGGGATGAGCTGGATGGCCCCGACGCAGTCGCGCCCGGTTTCGCGGAGGAGGGAGAACGGGTCGATGCCCCGGGCGGCGAAGCGGTTCTGGATGCGCCGGCGGATCGTGTCGTTGTTCGGGAGCAGGTTGTCGAAGAAGGCGTATACCTCCTCACCGCTGTAGGGTTCCCCGCGCAGCGGCATGGAGAGCGAGAGGGGTCTGGAGTTCGGCGAGATGAGCCATGAGGAGCCGTATGCGAACTCGTGCATGCCGTTTTGCCGCAGGGTCCACTCTCCGACATGCTCGCCGTTCATCATGACCCTGAGCCGCCTTGTTTTCGAGGGCCTCCCCATCCTACCACTCTCCCGGATGCGCCGGTCCGCGGTTTTTTTTCTTGAGCGAGAGCTCGAGATCCAGGGCGGAGAGCAGTTTGAAGAGGTTGCCGATCGAGCATCGCTCGGGGTGGTTTTCGAAGGCCGATACCATCTTCTGGCTCAGGCCGACCCGCCCTGCGGCCTTCTCCTGCGACAGGGACTCTTCCTTGCGGTGTCCCTGCAGCAGCAGGCCGAGCTGTTTCGGGGTGCGGGCTGTATTCATATGCATGCTTTTGTTCCGTTATCCGTTGGAGGGGATAAGGTGTGTTTATCCTTTTTATGGGATAAGGTGAATATATCCCTTTTGCGGGATAAGTTCAAGGCATCTCCCATCACCTTCTTTCGGTGTTCATGGGGGAGGTCTTGAATCTGGTCAATCTTTGCAATAGTATCTCTCGGAGATGACTTTGATAATATCCGGGACATTGCGGATGCAGGCCCGATCACTCTCTCCAATGCGGAGCAGGCTCGCGATGTCGCCATTGCGGCGCTGGACGAAAGCTTTTTTTTGGTGCGATTCGACAGGGTGACGCCGCTCGAACGCCGGTATCTCATGGCGATGGCCGAGCCGGGCCCCGGGCCGCACCGCTCCGGAGATATCGCTGGGATTCTGGGTCGGGACGTCTCGTCGCTTGCCCCGACGCGCGCAGGGGTTATCGGAAAGGGGATGGTCTGGAGCCCGTCGCACGGCGATGCCGCATTCACTGTTCCGCTCTTCGACGAGTTCATGAAGCGGATCATGCCCGGGAATGAGTGGCGCGGCCAGACGGCATAGATCATTGCGGATCGGCAGTGTGTTGTACGGACGTACAATTAAAAAGGAGGCCTTTTCGGGGCCTCCTTTTTTTTGTGTGCCGTATGCGGTGGCGGGCTTACTTCTTCATCGCGGCCTGGAGGGCGACGTAGTTGGCCTTGACCGTCTTGTCGAGATCGGCGTCGGTGTGCACGGCGCTCGTGAACATCGCCTCGAACTGCGAGGGGGCGAGGTAGATGCCCTGCTCGAGCATGGAGCTGAAGTAGCGGCCGAACATCTCGGTGTCGCAGGTGATGGCGTCGTCGTAGCTCTCGACCTTCGGCCTGTCGGTGAAGAAGAGGCAGGCCATCGAGCCGACGCGGTTCTGCACGAAGTTCAGGCCGAGCTTCTCCATGTTGGCCTTGAAGCCGGCTTCGAGGAACGCGGCCTTGCGCTCGAGTTCCGGATAGGGGTTCTCCTCCATGAGGATCTTCAGGGTCTCGATGCCGGCAGTCAGTGCGAGCGGGTTGCCTGAGAGGGTGCCGGCCTGGTAGACGCCGCCGAGAGGGGCCACGTTCTCCATCAGGCTGCGCTTGCCGCCGAATGCGCCGACCGGGAGGCCGCCGCCGATGATCTTGCCCATGGTGGTCAGATCCGGGGTGATGCCGTAGAGCTCCTGCGCACCGCCGAGGGCCACGCGGAAGCCGCACATCACCTCGTCGAAGATGAGGACGATGCCCTCACGGTCGCAGAGGTCGCGCAGCGCCTGGAGGAACTCCTTCCTGGCGGGGATGACGCCGGTGTTGCCGGCGACGGGCTCGATGATGATTGCGGCGACGTTGTCCTTGTTCTCTTTGACGAGCGCTTCGACGGAGGCGATGTCGTTGTATTTCGCATTGAGCGTGTCGAGGGCGGTACCCTTGGTGACGCCGGGGCTGTCGGGGGCGCCGAGCGTCAGCGCGCCCGATCCGGCCTTGATGAGGAAGCTGTCGCCGTGGCCGTGGTAGCAGCCTTCGAACTTGATGATCTTGTCACGTCCGGTGCATCCGCGTGCGAGGCGGACGGCCGACATGGTGGCCTCGGTGCCGCTGTTGACCATGCGGACCATCTCGATGGAGGGGACGATCCTGGTGAGGAGCTCGGCGATCTCGATCTCAAGCTCGATCGGGGTGCCGAAGCTGGTGCCGATCTTGGTGAGGGTGAACTCGAGGGCTGCGGTGATGCGGGGATGCATGCTGCCGAGGATGAAGGGACCCCATGAACCGACATAGTCGAGGTAGGTGTTGCCGTCCACATCGGTCATGTAAGCGCCCTGGCCCTTCGCCATGAAGATGGGGTTGCCTCCAACGGACTTGAAGGCCCGGACCGGCGAGTTGACGCCTCCGGGGATAAACTTCTTTGCTTTCTCAAAGAGTTCGGCTGATCTGGTGAGTGTCGGCATGTCGGTCGATGCTTTGTTTGTGTTTGGACGAGACGATGTGGAAAATTGAAAAATGTAGGGTCAAGATAGGAATACTCCAGCAGATATAAAACCCCAATTCCCGCCGCTCATTCCGAGAGGAGCCGCGAGATCACGGCAAGGCTCCGATCCGGGCCGGCATCTTCGAGGTGGTGGCGGCAGTACGCGTGGAGGATGGTTCCGCAGAGCCCGGCATGCTCCGTTTCCGTCTCTTTGCCTCCGGCGGCGGCCTCGGCGGCCGTGGCGGTGCGCTCGAGCCGGCAGAGCAGCCGGGCGGCGCCGACGGGGACCGCCGTGATGTTCCTTCCGTCGGGGTGGGCGCTTCCCCTGAGCGCGAGCCCTCCGGGGTTCATGACGAAGAGGAGCTCGTTGTCCCCGGCCGCCTCACTGAGGCCCCTTCCGCTCAGGACGCAGCGCGAGAGCTCGGGGGCGAACCCCTCGAGGGAGATGAAGCGGAGCAGGAACCAGGCGTGGAGGCGGCGGTAGGCGGCACCTTCCCGGTTGAGTTCGAGGAGGGTCGACTCCACCAGGGCGAAGAGGCGGGGGTTGCCCCCGTCGTGGCCGGTGCTCCGGCGCACCAGGTCGATCAGGGCGTAGAGCACGCCGAAGCGCTCGATGTCCGCTCCCGCCGACATCGGGCAGGAGACGAGGCTGGCGTCGCTGACCAGCTGCACCTCGCGCTCGGGCCTCTGGTAGAGGATCGTGTCGAGGACATTGCCGGCGGTGAAGATGCCCGCCAGGCGGCTTTTGGGGTTGCGCGCCCCCTTCAGGATGGCCGAAAGCCGGCCGAACTCCCGGGTGTAGAGGGTGACGATTTTCGACTGGTCGCGGTACTTGACCTCCCGCAGCACGACCGCCCGGGTCTTGACGATCAACGGAGCCTCTTTTTTATTTTTTGAATTATCCCTATATACATTGACAGGCCCTTCCCGGGGGAGGGAGCCGTTCCATATGCAACCATAACGCTTTCCGGACCTATGCCTACCTACCAATACCGCTGCACCGAGTGCGGCCACGAACTCGAAGCGCTCCAGAAGATGAGCGACGACGCCCTGAAGACCTGCCCGAAATGCGGCAAGGACGCGCTCGAGCGCGTCATCAGCGCCGAGGGCGGATTCATGCTCAAGGGATCGGGTTTCTACGGCACCGACTATGCCAAGAAGTCCTCCTCGTGCGGGGACTCCTCTTCCTCGGGATCGTCCTGTTCGACCGGCACCTGCCCGTTCGCCAAGTAAGGCGCCTCAGCCTCCTTCAGATTCCGCTGCCGGAGAACGGCGGCCTCGCCGGAAGCCTTCCTCCTATGGAAGGCTTTCCGCGTTCCGGGACCGGCCGGGTTCCATCTTCTCGATGGATGCCGCAGTCGTATCCTTTGCGGCGGCTTTCCGGCCGAACGGCTTCTCCTCCTCACGCCACTCGAACTTCGGAAGGTTGAAGGATCCGCGCAGTTCCGGCGGGTATTCGGTCCCTTCTGCGTTCCCCGTGACGTTCATCTTCTTCAGGACGCCGTCGCGGAATATCATCCTGATCCTGTCGCCGCTCGAGTAGTTGATGCCGCTCAGTTTTTCGCCGCCGTCCTTCCGCTCTTTTGCCTTGTCCTTCCCGTCGTCCTGCCCGCCCTCGTCGTAGATGTGCACGAGGCTTTCGGCCTCCTTCGTCACCGTGACCCCGCTGACCTTCGAGTCCTCCCCGATGAGCACCACGATGTGGCGTCCGCTGAGCTGGTCGTATCCGGGGGGCTCGGCCGTCAGGGTGTCCCTGGAGGCGTAGAAGGCGTGGCCGTGCACCTGCATCTCGTCGAGTTTCTGCTTGCCGCCCTCCTTTCCCCCGTCCTCCGGCTTGAAGTGGAGGCGGAGGACGTCGCCGCTGACCTGTTCGTTGTGCCGCCAGCCGATGGCGCTGTCGTAGAACCAGAGCCGGTTCTCCCGGTTGTTGAAGACCGCCTTGCGCGAGCGGACCATCATGGAGTTGTCGAGCATCCGTCCGCGGACGTTGCCGTAGAGTTCGATCTGGTCGGTCAAGGGGTGGTAGACGCCGTCGTCGCCGAAGACCTCCTTGGAGCCGTCGGCGATGCGCACATGGCCGTTCATGACGATGCGGTCCTGGCCTTCGTAGTCGGTGGTCCGATCGCAGGTCATCCTCAGGTTGTCCTTCACGAACTCGACGTTGCCGATGGCCGCCCGGTAGCTGCCGCTGGCATCTTCGCCGCCCTCTATCGTGTCGGCGTGGCGGAGAATGATTTTCTTTTTCTCCGCATGAGCCGTATTATGGTGCAGGCCCGCAACGGGCCCGTCCGTCAGCAGCATGAGGCCCAGGGTGAGCGTGAGCAGTCTTGCCGTTCTTTTCATGGAGCTGTTGGTTGGGTGCCGTCGTCAAAAAATGCGGTGCCTGTCGTTTTCCTAATGTACTAAAGGTTTTTACGCTGTGAAACACATACTCCTCGCCGCCGGCGGCCCTCAGGGCATGCTTCTCCTCGGTCCCCTCTACGCAGCCCTGAAGGAGAGCGGCTCGTTCACGCTTTCGGCAGCGGTATCCGAGCCCCCGCAGCCTGGGTTTAGTGAGAGCTTCGGGCTCTCCGGCCCCGACTTCCGCGTGTTCGACTGCGGCTCGCCCGCCGTGTTGAGTCGCTCGATTTCCGCAATGGACGAGGCGCTTGCCGTCTTCAGGCCCGATCTTGTCATCGTCTGCGGTTCGGACGTGCCGGCGCTTGCGGCGGCCCTCGCCGCGGGCGAAATCGGCCTGCCGGTCGTTTCGGCGGAGGCCGGGCTTCGCAGCTACGATCGCCTGGAGGCGGACGAGATGCACCGCATGCTCATCGACACCGTCGCCCTGCTGCACGTCGTCAGCGAGCACAGCGGGGAGTACAACCTCATCAACGAGGGGGTGGCCGAAGAGGATGTGCTTTTTGCCGGCAACCTCCGGATCGATGCCCTCCGGGCGTTCATGGAGCGGGGCGGGGCGGTCTCTCCGGCCGCCGCGTTCGGACTCACGCCGAAACAGTACGCCCTCGTCCTTCCCGAAGCCGGCGGGGACGAGCTCTCCGACGAGGCCTTTTTCCGGGTGCTCTCCTCGCTCGGGGATGCGTCC
Organism: Chlorobium sp. N1; assembly: GCF_004332115.1. Taxonomy (GTDB): domain Bacteria; phylum Bacteroidota; class Chlorobiia; order Chlorobiales; family Chlorobiaceae; genus Chlorobium. Next base: position 185,579 of record NZ_SJPA01000002.1, on the reverse strand, counting down.
GACGCCCTGGTCCTCCTTCCCGCCGGAAGCGCCCTCCGCGCTCGCCTGGAGGGGATGGGGCGGGTGCGCCTCGCCGACCTTCCGGCCTACGGCGAGCTGCTCGCGCTCCTGCGCGACGCTTCCATGCTGCTCCAGGCCGGCGCAACCTTCGAGGCCGAGGCGACGGTGATGAACGTGCCGTGCCTGACCATGCAGGAGCGCACCGCGCGGCCCTCGACGCTCGAGATCGGCACCAACGTGCTCGTGGGACTGGATGCGGAGGAGACGGCCTCGAGGATGCTCGAGATCCTGCAGTCGAAGCGTGAGGAGTCGCGCCGCTCGAAGATCCCCGAGAAATGGGACGGCGCGGCCGCCTCGAGGATCAGCGCCTGGCTCGAAGAAAAGAGGGGTGCCTGACGAGGAAGAGCCGGGGGTCGACGCTGACGCCGTAGAGGTAGACGCCCCAGTGCAGGTGCGGGCCGGTCGAGATGCCGGTGTGGCCCACCGTGCCGATCAGGCTCCCCTTCTCCACCATCGACCCCTCCTCCACGCTGATGGAGTGGAGGTGGAGGTAGGCTGAAACCACCCCCTGGCCGTGGTCGACGACGACCGTGTTGCCGTTCACCCTGAACCCCTCCTCGACGGTGCCGGCCAGGATCACCCTTCCCCCGGCCGTCGAATGCACCGGCGTTCCCTGCGGGGCTGCGATGTCGATCCCCTTGTGGTAGCTCGTGGCTGGTCCCCCGTTGTAGGAGCGCTTCCGGCCGAAGATGCTGCTTGTTTCGCCCTCGCACGGCCGCAGGAACCCCGAGCCGAAATAGCGCTCCTCCGAGAGGGTGCGGAGGGCGGCCCGCACGCGCGACTTTTCCACGGCGGTCGCATGCAGCGACGACTTCGAGGGGGAGAGCGTGATATGCTGCACGCCGAGTCCGTTCGGCCGGATGCGGACCTCCGTCTCCTTTCGCTGCGTTCCGTCCATGACGGCAAGGGGGTAGCGGCCGGGTTCGGTCATGTTCTCCACCGGAACGAGCGCCTGCCACGAGCCGTCTTCCTGGTGGAACATCTTCCACTCCCGCGCCATGAACTGTACGACGGGCTGTACGAGGGGCTCGTCCCCGGCGCGTTCGGCGCGGACCGTGAGGAACCCTCCCTGCAGGCAGCCGTCCCGGTCGAGCTCCAGCGTGAGGCCCGTGCCGGCGAGGGCCGGTCCGGTCGTCGCCATGACGAAGAGAAAGAGACTCAGAAGGGTGCGGAGGTGGCGGATGTGGTTGCGCATGGGTGTCGTGTTCTCGGGTTCGCTGATTGCGTTATTCCAGCCCGGTCTCGTACAGCAGTGCGCCGTCGGCGCCGTAAATGGCGAGCTTCCCCCGGCTGATCTCTCCCGTGAAGCAGCCCCCGTCGGGCCTGCTCTCGCGGGTGCTGAATGCGGGCAGGGTGAGGTAGCCGATGCCCGCCTCTTCGGCCGTTCCGCCCGGGTGGAAGTGCCCTCCGATGCAGGCCTTCACGGCCGGTGAGCCGGCGAGGACCGCCCGGATCTGCCGATGGTTCCAGAGGATGCCGTGGCGTTCGTCGGTGGTGCCGGGGTGGAGCGGGAGGTGCGAGAGCATCAGGACGGGCGTTCCCCGTTCTTCGGCGAGCCGGAGCTCTTCCTGGAGCCAGGCCTGCTGGCCTGACCCCACGGCGCCGCACCACGGTTTGCACTCCTCCTCTCGGCAGAGGGAGAGCAGCGTTTTCCTGTCCTCCCCGCTTTCCGGGGAGCGGAGCAGGGAGGCCTCCATGGTGTCGAGTGCGATGAAACGGACGCCTCCTTGCGTAAATGCGTAGTAGGATCGGCTGAGCCCGTAGGCCATCAGGAGCTTTTCGCATGGGATGCCCTCCAGGCAGTGGTTGCCGATGAGGTGGCGGATCCTGCCCCCGAACGCGCCGAGCGCCCGGAGTGACCGGCGGAGCTCTTCGGGGGCGCGGCCTTCGCTGCCGCTGATGAGGTCGCCGAGCTGCAGGAGGAATGCGGCTCCGGCAGCGTTGAAGGTCTCCGCGCACCGCCGGAGGTCCGCTTCGTCCTTCCGCGCACGACCGGGGTCCTCCGTCCGGAAGTGGACGTCGGCGAGGAGGGCGAACCGCAGGGCCTTTTCGCGCTCCCCCTCCATCCTAGTCCCCGAACTCGGAGAGGTACTTCTCCATGAAGTCGTCGATGTCGCCGTCGAGGACCGTCTCCACGTCGAAGCGTTCGTAGTTGGTGCGGTGGTCCTTGATGCGGCGGTCGTCGAGCACGTAGCTGCGGATCTGGCTGCCCCACTCGATCTTCTTCTTCTTGCCCTCGATCTCGCGTTTCCTGGCATCCTCCTCATCGCGCTGGCGCTGGTAGAGCTGGGCCATCAGCATCTTCATGGCGCGCTCGCGGTTCTGGAGCTGCGAGCGCTCCTCCTGGCAGCCGACGACGATGCCGGTTGGGAGGTGCTTGATGCGTACGGCCGTCTCGACCTTGTTGACGTTCTGGCCGCCCTTGCCGCCGCTGCGGAAGGTGGAGAGCTCCAGGTCCTCCTTGCGGACCTCGATCTCGACGTCCGGCGGCGCCTCGGGATAGGTGAAGACGCTGGCGAAGGAGGTGTGGCGGCGGGCATTCGAGTCGTAGGGCGATACCCTGACGAGCCGGTGCACGCCGTTCTCGGCCTTCAGGTAGCCGTAGGCGTAGGGGCCCGTGATTTCGAGCGTGGCGGTCTTGATGCCGGCGCCCTCTCCCTCCTGGTAGTCGTCGGTGAAGACCTTGAACCCCTTGCGCTCGGCCCAGCGCATGTACATGCGGTAGAGCATTTCGGCCCAGTCCTGGGCCTCGGTGCCGCCGGCTCCGGCATGGATGACGATCATGGCGTTGCCGGCGTCGTCCTTGCCGGAGAGCATTTTCTTGAACTCCATGGCGCCGAGCCCCTCCTCCATCGAGTCGAGCGTCGCCGTCAGCTCTTCGCCGTAGGCCTCCTCGGCGAGCTCCTCGGCGATCTGGATCTCCTCCTGGCAGCCGGCGGCGCGTTCCTGGAGGCGCTGCCACTGGCCGACCCACTCCCTGTTCTCGCTGAGTTCCCTGAGCACGGCGTTGGCCGATTTCTGGTCGTTCCAGAACTCCGGGTTCGCCGATACCTTCTCGAGGTCCTCTATTCTCTCTTTGCGTCGATCGACGTCAAAGATACCCCCGTAACTGTCCCAGGCGTCTCTGGACGTCCTGCAGTCGTTCCTTTTGCGGTTCAAACATGTCGCTTGCCGTTCGTTATGGGGGTTTTTCGGCCCCCGGATGCCGTGTGGATTTCAAAACTCCCCTAAAAGAAGGATTTTTTTGCCGGAATGCAAAGCGCCCGCTCCCCCGGAGGTCGGGAAATAAGCGGAGTTCGAAGGCAAAAAAGTATGGGAGTTTTCCTATTTTCCGACCTAGAGCGTTTCCTGTTTTCATTCGGCAGCACCGGTCGCCTCCCTGGCCCGAAAGGCGGGCCTTTTCCTCCGCGACCGGCTGCCTCGGGAGAGCATCCGGCCCACAACAAGATCCTGGTTCACGATGAAAGATACCTTCCTCCGCCACGTACCACTCTGCTCACCGCAGGCGTTCGACGGACGCCGTCGGGTCGTTATCGAGCATGTTTCACCCGAAGACGCCGGCGGCTGCCATCCCGCCAAGGCGGTCGAGGGAGGGCGGGTGCCTGTCGAGGCGGACATCTTCGTCGACGGCGCCGACATGCTCCGGGCGGAGCTCTGCTTCCGGCCTGCCGGAACGGAGAGTTGGGAGCGCTCGGCGATGGAGCTCGTCGAAAACGACCGGTGGCGGGGTTCGTTCACGGTCGGAGCGCCGGGTCCCTATGAATATACCATCGAGGCCTGGGTCGACCACTTCAGCACCTGGCGCAGGGGGCTCCAGAAAAAAATCGAGGCGCAGCAGGATGTCGCGCTCGACCTCGAGATCGGCGCGCTGCTGGTCGATGCGGCGGCCGGCCGTGCCCCGGCGGCCGACGCGAAGAAACTGAAGGCCGCAGCCTCGGCCATGCGCTCGAAAGGGCGCCCGAAGGGCAAGGGGATCGACGCGGCGCTCGACGAAGGGCTCGTGCTCCAGATGGAGCGCAACCCCGACCGCTCCATGGTCTCCTCGTACGACCGCATCCTTCCGCTCACCGTCGAGCAGGTGCGGGCCGGCTTCAGCTCCTGGTACGAGTTCTTCCCCCGCTCGTGGGGTTCGGTGCCGGGCAAGCACGGTACCTTCCGCGACTGCATGGAACGCCTGCCCTTCATCGCCGGCATGGGCTTCGACGTCGTCTACCTGCCCCCCATCCATCCGATCGGCACCACCAAGCGCAAGGGAAAGAACAACTCGCTCGTTGCGGCGGCGGGCGATCCCGGCAGCTGCTGGGCCATCGGCAGCCCCGAGGGGGGCCACAAGTCCATCCACCCGGAGCTCGGCACGATGGAGGATTTCACGGCCTTCGTCGGGGCGGCCGAAGCCGAGGGCATCTCGGTGGCGCTCGACATCGCCTTCCAGTGCTCGCCCGACCATCCCTGGGTCGGGGAGCACCCCGACTGGTTCCGCTGGCGTCCCGACGGCACGGTGCAGTTCGCCGAGAACCCCCCGAAGAAATACGAGGACATCCTGCCGATCGACTTCGAGACCGCCGACTGGCAGAACCTCTGGATCGAGCTTCGCAGCGTCTTCCTGTTCTGGATTGAAAAGGGCGTGAAGATCTTCCGCGTCGACAACCCCCACACGAAGGCGTTCGGGTTCTGGGAGTGGGCCATCGCCTCGATCAGGGCGGAGCACCCCGACGCCCTGTTCCTCGCCGAAGCCTTCACCCGCCCGAAGCTCATGGCCCGCCTCGCCAAGGCCGGCTTCAGCCAGTCCTACAGCTATTTCACCTGGCGCAACACCAAGCAGGAACTCCAGGAGTACGTGACCCAGCTCGCCACGCCGCCGCTCAGCCAGTTCATGCGGGCGAACTTCTGGCCGAACACTCCCGACATCCTCCACGAGGAGCTGCAGACGGGAGGCCGCCCGAAGTTCATCATCCGCATGGTCCTCGCCGCGACCCTCTCCTCCAACTACGGTATGTACGGCCCCGCCTACGAGCTCTGCGAGCACCTTCCGCCGGCTCCCGGCAAGGAGGAGTACCTCCACTCGGAGAAGTACGAGATCAGGGAGTGGGACCTCGACCGGCCGGGCAACATCCGCGCCGAGATCACCCGCATGAACCGCATCCGCCGCGAGAACGCAGCCCTGCAGCAGACGCCCGGCATCTCGTTCGTTACAATCGAAGACTCGCCCGGCCACGAGAACGAGTGGCTCATGGGCTACGTCAAGCGCTCCCATGACGACCGCAGCATCATCCTCACGGTCGTGAACCTCGACCACCAGCGCCGCCGCAGCGGCTGGATGCGCTTCCCCCTCGAAGAGTTCGGGCTTTCGCACGAGCACCCCTTCAGGGTCGAGGACCTCTTCAGCGGGATGCAGTACGAGTGGCAGGGGGAGTGGAACTACGTGGAGCTCGATCCGGCCATGATGCCGGCGCACGTGTTCCGGGTGAGCCTCGGCTGAAAATTTTTGTCGACCTGAAATTCTATCACTTTACCCGCATAACCCCGCCATGTATCAACCTGAACCGCTCTGGTACAAAGACGCCATCATCTACGAGGCTCATGTCAAGACGTTCTACGACAGCAACAACGACGGCATCGGGGACTTCCAGGGCCTGCGCCGGAAGCTCTCCCACCTGGAGAGCCTCGGCGTCACGGCCATCTGGCTGCTCCCGTTCTACCCGTCCCCTCTCCGCGACGACGGCTACGACATCGCGGACTACATGACGGTCAACCCCGACTACGGCACCCTCGAGGACTTCCGCGAGTTCCTCGAGGAGGCCCACAGCCGGGGCCTCAAGGTCATCACCGAGCTCGTCGTCAACCACACCTCCGACCAGCACGCATGGTTCCAGCGTGCGCGCAAGGCCCCGGCCGGCTCGCCGGAGCGGGAGTTCTACGTCTGGAGCGACGACCCGAACCGCTACAGCGAAACCCGCATCATCTTCCAGGACTTCGAGGCCTCCAACTGGACCTGGGACCCGGTCGCCGGGCAGTACTACTGGCACCGCTTCTTCCACCACCAGCCGGACCTGAACTTCGAGAACCCGGCGGTCCAGCAGGCGCTCTTCGACGTGCTCGACTTCTGGCTCGGCATGGGCGTCGACGGCCTGCGCCTCGACGCCGTGCCCTACCTCTACGAGGCCGAGGGCACCAACTGCGAGAACCTGCCGGAGACCTTCGAGTTCCTGCGCAAGCTCCGCCGCCATGTCGACGAGCACTTCCCGAACCGCATGCTCCTGGCCGAAGCGAACCAGTGGCCGGAGGATTCGGCGGCCTACCTCGGCAAGGGGGACATGTGCCACATGAACTTCCACTTCCCCCTCATGCCGCGCATGTACATGGCCCTTGCCACCGAGGACCGTTTTCCCATTCTCGACATCCTCGACCAGACGCCCGAAATCCCCGAGAACTGCCAGTGGGCCTCGTTCCTGCGCAACCATGACGAGCTGACGCTCGAGATGGTCACCGACGAGGAGCGCGACTACATGCGCCGCGTCTACGCCAACGACCCCCGGGCCCGCATCAACCTCGGCATCCGCCGCCGCCTGGCCCCGCTCATGAACAACGACCGGCGGCGCATCGAGCTCATGAACATCATGCTGCTCTCCCTGCCAGGCACCCCGGTGCTCTACTACGGCGACGAGATCGGCATGGGCGACAACTACTACCTCGGCGACCGCGACGGCGTGCGCACCCCGATGCAGTGGAACTCGGACCGCAACGCCGGGTTCTCCCGCGCCAACCCCCAGCAGCTGCTCCTTCCGGTCATCATCGACCCCGAGTACCACTACGAGGCGGTCAACGTCGAGGTGCAGGAGAGCAACGTCAACTCGCTGCTCTGGTGGACCCGCCACGCCATCGCCACCGCGCGGCGCTACCGCTCTCTCAGCCGCGGCTCGATCGAGTTCCTGCAGGTCAGCAACCCGAAAGTGCTCATCTTCATCCGGCGGTTCGAGGACGAGATCATGCTCTCGGTCATCAACCTCTCGCGCAACGCGCAGGCCGTCACCGTCGACCTCTCCATGTTCGAGGGCTACACCCCCGAAGAGGTGTTCAGCATGAACCAGTTCCCGAAGATCCGCCAGACGCCCTACATGCTGGCGCTCGGCTCCTACGGCTATTTCTGGCTGAAGCTCGTGCCCGACAGCGGGGACGTCTCCTGCCGTCCGGGCCTGGATGCGCCGTTCGCCGAAGTCCTCAGCTGGCCGTCGCTCTTTACCGGCAAGAGCCGCGAGAAGCTTGAGACGGCGGTGCTTCCCTGCTATTACCGGGCCATGCGCTGGTTCGGCGGCAAGGCGCGCAACGTCATGCGCATCTCCATCGTCGACAGCATTCCCGTAGCCGGGATGGAGCGGGCCAAGCTCCTCGTGACCGAAGTGCGCTACTCGAGCGGCGAGAACGAGCTCTACCAGCTGCCGGTCAGCTTCGTTCCCCTTGCGGATGTCTCGCCTGCCGACGACAACTTCTACCGTCGGGTCATCGCCCGGGCCACGGTCGGCGAAGAGGACGGATACCTCTGCGACGCCACCTACGAGAACCTCTTCCTCACCCGCCTCTTCAGCATCCTGGTCGGCAGCGAACGCTGGCAGGGCAAGGCGGGCATCGTGTCCGGCATCAAGGGTACGGCGCTTGCCGCATACCGTGATGTCGTGTCGGACGGCGAGCCGGAGCCGTTCCTCATGGGCGTGGAGCAGACCAACACCTCCATCCGCTTCCACGACTCGCTCTGCCTGAAGCTCTACCGCCGCATCGAGAAGGGAGTGTCGCCGGAAATCGAGATGTGCGGCGCTCTCACCGAGAAGACCGGTTTCGTGAGCCTGCCGAAGTATCTCGGCTCGCTCGACTACGACCAGGGCCGCAAGGCCGGCTACTCGATCGGCATCCTGCAGAACTTCGTCGAGAACGAAGGAGACGCCTGGCAGCTCTCGCTCGGCCAGGTGCAGCGCTACTTCACGGACGTGCAGGCCAAGGTCGGCGCCGGAACGGAGCTGCCCCTGATGCGGCCCCTCAGCGGCAGCCCCGTCGAGATGGAGGAGCTCATGCGGGAACTCATCGGCGGCGCCTATCTCGGCATGATCGAGAAACTGGCCGAGCGGACCGCCGAGATGCACCTCTCGCTCGCCTCGCTCGACGCTGAGCCGACCTTCGCCCCCGAGCCCTTCACCACCCTCTACCAGCGCTCGATCTACCAGGCGATGTGCGAGCAGGTCAAGCGCGCCATGATCCTCATCGGGGAGCTGATGCCTTCGATGGAGGCGGAGCCGCGCGAGCTCTGCTCGCTGCTCGTGCGCAACCAGAAGACGATTCTCGCTCAGTTCGAGCCGATCCGCAAGGAGAAGATCGATACCCTGAAGATCCGCATCCACGGAGACTACCATCTCGGCCAGGTGCTCTTCACCGGCAAGGATTTCGTCATCATCGATTTCGAGGGCGAGCCGGCCCGTCCGATTTCCGAGCGCAAGATCAAGCGTTCGGTCTTCCGGGACATCTCCGGCATGCTCCGTTCGTTCGACTACGCGGCCTTCAACGTGCTGCAGCTCAACGAGTCGGTGGTGCGCGCCGAAGACCGGCACCAGATGGAACCCTGGGCCGACCGCTGGAGCAACGCCGTCGGCCAGCACTTCCTCGACGCCTACTTCCGCGCGACCGAGGGCAGCGCCATCGTGCCGAAGAAACCCAGCCAGCGGGAGCACCTGATGAACGCCTATCTCATGAACAAGGCGGTCTACGAGCTCAACTACGAGCTCAACAACCGCCCCGATTGGGTCTCCATACCCATCCGCGGCATCCTCAGGATGCTCGACATGTAACGCACCGGAGGGGCCGCAGGAGACTGCGGCCCCTTGGCGTTGTGGGTGTTTTCATCCTGCGTCGAACGCAGGTCGTTCCGGAAACTCCCCGGACCTGCCAGTCCCCCTGCTCCTTCGTACTCCTGTTTGTTGAAAAATACTGCTTCGCTTTATTTTGCAGTATGGTATATTTATGGTTATCAGAACAACAGGAGGGTACCAATGGATTTGCGACTGCTTGCCGGGAATGTGCGCCGGCTGAGGGCCAGGAGGCGCTTCAGCCAGAAGGAGCTTGCTGAAGCCGCCGGCCTTTCGCTGCCGGCCATCAAGAATCTCGAACTGCAGAAAAGCGAGCCGCGCATGAGTTCGCTGCAGGCGATCGCCAGGGCGCTGCGGGTGCCCCTGCACGATCTTTTCACCCCGGTCCGCCAGATGCACACCGTCCGCTTCCGTTCCGCAAGGCGGATGCAGAACCGCGAAAACGTCCTTGCCGACGTGTCGCGGTGGCTCGATGACTACGAGTTCCTGGAGCGATGCCTCGACATGGCGGAACCGTTCAGGATCGGGGCGCTCCGGGAGAGCTGTTCCGGAGAGAGGGCGGCCGAGTGTGCCGCGCTCTGCCGGGAAGCGCTGGGACTGAAGCCGACCGAGCCCATCCACGATATCTGCGGGCTTCTCGAGGATGCCGGGGTGAAGGTGCTCTCGGTTCCGATGGCTTCGGACGGGTTTTTCGGCCTCTCGGTCGGAGAGGGGGACGGCGGTCCGGCGGTGGTGGTGAACATATGGGAGCGGATTACGGTCGAGCGCCGGATTTTCAGCGCGGCCCATGAGCTCGGCCATCTCATGCTGCATGCGGGGGCCTACGATGTCGGTATCGTCGAAGAGAGTGAGGGCGAAGAGCGTGAGGCCGATGCGTTTGCAGGCCATTTCCTCCTGCCGGACGAAGGGTTTCGCAGGGAGTGGGAGGAGTCGGCGGGACTGCACTTCGTCGACCGGGTATTCAAGGTTAAGCGCATATATCGGGTCAGCTACAAGGCGGTTCTCCACCGCCTTGTCGAGAACGGTGCGGCCGATCGCTCCATCTGGCCGAAATTCAACGCGGCCTATCAGCGTCGCTTCAACCGGAGCCTTTCCGGCAGGGAGGAGCCGTCCGGGATGGGGGCTTCCGAGCCTGTCGGGATGAAGAGCGTCGACTTTTTCGAGGACCGCTTCAGCCGTCTTGCGCGGGAGGCTCTGGAACGGGAGGAGATTTCGCTTGCACGGACCGCTGAAATGCTCCGTGTGGGCATTGAGGAGATGCAGGAATTGCTGCGGGATTGGGAGGCGGTGAGGTGACGGGCACGCCCTCATCAAGTGAGGCGATGCTGCTTGACGCCTGTGTGCTGATCGATTTCATAAAGGCGGACAGGGCGGTCCTGGAGCTTCTGACACGCTATGTTGGAGGGCTCGCTGTCATCGGTCCTGTTCTGGATGAGGTCAAAGATATCAATGACGAGAGTGAGCTTGTCGAAGTGGGGGTGATCATTCTTGAGCCGGCTCTTGAGGATGCGTATGCTGCCGGCAGTCAGTCTGGCCCCTTGTCGTTTGAGGATCGGCTTTCTCTTCTCACCGCAAAGCGGTATGGACTGTTTTGCGTGACCAACGACAGGCGCCTTCGCAGGGAGTGCGCAGCAGAGGGGGTTACGGTCAAGTGGGGGCTGGAGCTTGTTGCGGCACTGCATGAAGCTGGTGGTATGTCGGCAACCGAGGTTATGGCAATCGCACATGCTATCCGGGAGTCGAATCCGAAACATATCACAACGAAGATCGTTGAGCGGTTCGAGGCAGTCATCCGGCGCCAGGATAGTCGACGTCTGTGACGTCTGACATGGTGCATCATGCCAGACAGTGGATCTGTTCTGATTGGCCTGATGCTGCTCGTAAGGCTCGAAGCAGGTACTGACTCTGGGTATTATGAAAGACGGGAGAGATGTTGCCATGGTGAAGGAATACCGCCTCAACGCGCCGGCTGGAGGGCGGTATCTCGTCCGGCCCGCCGGTGGCGGCGCGCCCTCGCCGCTCCTCGTGGGGTTCCACGGCTGGGGGCTCCGAGCGGAGGACGAGCTGCGGCTGCTTAGGTCGATCCCCGGTTCCGGCGGATGGTCCTGCTGCGCCGTCGAGGGTCTCTATCCGGTCACCCGCCGCGACGGGGAGGAGGGCAGGAGCTGGATGGCACCGAGCGAGCGGGAGCGGCGCATCAGGGAGAACGTGGGGTATGTGGACGGGGTGATTGAGGCTGTCCTGGGCTCTTTTCCCCATGACGGGCGGCTGGTGCTGCACGGGTTTTCCCAGGGGGCGCAGATGGCGGTGCGCTCGGCTCTTCTCGGCCGGCACGGGGTCTCCGCCGTCATGATGGTCGGCGGGGACATCCCGCCCGAGTCGACAGGGCTTTCCGGAATGGGGCGGGTGCACATCGCCCGGGGGACCCGGGACCCGCTCTACCGTGAGGAGCTCCATCTTCAGGATCTTCGGCGTCTTGGGGCGGACGGGGTGGACGCGGAGGGGCTGGTGTTCAGTGGCGCCCACCATCCGGAGGCGGTGTATCTGGAGGGTGCGGGGGCATTCCTGCGGGGAGTGCTCAGCCGTTCTGCCCTTTAGCTTCCCGCCATAGGATGTCGAGTTCTTCAGGTGTGAAGCTCCGCCACTCACGTCCGCTTTCCTGCACCTGTTCCTCCACACGCTCGAAGCGCCCGATGAACTTGGCGGTCGAGCGGCGCAGTGCGTCCTCGGGGTTGGTGCCGATGAAGCGGCTGTAGTTGACGAGGGTGAAGAGGATGTCGCCGAACTCCTCCTCCCGCTCTTCCGGGGTGGCGGCCTCCTCAAGCTCCCGGACCTCTTCGGAGAGCTTCTGGAGCACGCCCTGGCCGGAGGGCCAGTCGAAGCCGACCCCTGAAACCTTCTTCTGCACCCGGTAGGCCCTCAGGAGCTCCGGCATCGCCTTCGGCACCCCTTCGAGCAGCTTCTTGCGCCCCTCCTGCATCTTCAGCGACTCCCAGTTCTTCAGGACGTCGCCCTCGGTTTCGGCCGTGGTGTCGGCGAAGACGTGCGGGTGGCGGTGGATGAGTTTGCGGCAGAGGCCGTCCATCACCTCCTCGAAGGTGAACTTTCCCGCCTCCCGGCCGAGCTCTGCCTGGAAGCAGACGTGCAGGAACAGGTCGCCGAGCTCTTTTCTGAGTTCCCTCTCGTCTCCCGAGTCGATGGCGTCGACCAGCTCGTAGCTCTCCTCGAGCAGAAGGTGCGCGAGTGACTCCGGGGTCTGTTTCCGGTCCCAGGGGCACTCCCGGCGAAGCACCCGTACGAGGTTCATCACCCGTTCGAACTGCTCCTGAATGGTGCGTTCCCGGCTGCTTGCGATCTCCCGCTTCAGTGCTTCGGAATCCATGGCGTTCTTCATCGTGGAAATGGTTGGGGTCGGTATGGGGGGGGATGGGTCCCTGCAAGTTACCAATTCCTGCGGGGATTCCGTATACTTCCAGCATCCCCCCTTGCATAAGAAAATGAAGGAGCCATTGAACCATGGATATCAGGGATGCAGTCGTCGTCGTGACCGGATCGAGCTCGGGAATCGGGCTGGCGCTCTCCGAAGCACTTGTCGAACACGGAGCCTTCGTCTGGGGGCTCAGTCGGCGCAAGACCGTGATTGCCGGCGGTGAGGGCCGGGGCTCGTTCCGCTGGGTGGAGGCCGACCTGGCCCGGCCGGACGCGATCGAAGCCGCGTTCGGCCGCATCCGGAGGGAGAGCCCGCCGATAGACGCGCTCGTCAACAACGCCGGCTGGGGCGAGTTCGGCGACATGGAGAAGCTCTCCACGGAAAGCTGGCAGGGGATGCTTGCCGTCAACCTTTCCGCGCCGTTTCTTGCCGTGCAGGAGGTGCTTCCGGAGATGAAGAAGCGGGGGCGGGGCACCATCGTCAACGTCGCTTCGGTCGCCGGCCGGCAGCCCATCAGGGGCGCCGTGGCCTACTGCACCACCAAGTACGGCCTCGTCGGGTTTTCGGCGACGCTTCGAGAGGAGGTGCGCGCCGACGGCGTCAGGGTCACCTGCGTATGCCCCGGCGCGGTCGACACCCCGTTCTTTACCTCCACCTCGATCCAGCCGGAGCCGCGCATGGGCGTGCACGGGGTGGTCGAGGTCATCATCGCGGCCATCGCCGCTCCCGACGACGTCCTGTACGAGGAGGTCGTCGTCAGTCCCCTTAAACCACTTGTCATGTGACCCTTATGAGCGCACGCGGGGTGTTCGCCGTCGCCGACCGGGTGTTCCGGAGGAGGGACGACGCGGCCTTCAGCTTCGCCGAAGCAGAGGGGTTCACGGCCGACTTCGCCCTCCTTTCCTGTCGTCGGTATTGTTTTGTTTGGCGAAATGGTGTAGTATAAGGCGGTGAAATGGTATCTTATGGTATGGCGAAACGGGATACTGGTGGCCCCGGTGAACAACGATGACGAGGACCGGAGATGCAGAAATATCAGAAAAGAGTTGTCGATGCCGAGCTTGACGAGCTGATGGCCATGCTTCCCGCAATAGCACTGGAAGGGCCCAGGGGGGTCGGGAAAACAGCGACAGCCCAGGAACGATGCCGGACATTCTTCGGTATGGATGATCCTGCGATGCGGGCAATAGCCGAGGCCGACATGGCTCAGGTACTGAAGCGGGAGCCGCCGGTGCTTGTCGATGAATGGCAGAAAGTCCCCTCATCCTGGGACGGCGTAAGGCGCTCGGTCGATCGGGACCCGACACCCGGACGCTTCCTCCTGACAGGCTCGGCAAGCCCTGCGACCCCGCCGACCCATTCCGGTGCCGACAGGATCGTCTCATTGAGAATGAGGCCCATGTCGCTTGCCGAGCGGGGCGTCGGCTCGCCCTCTGTCAGCTTGGGCGAGCTTCTCAAGGGAGACCGGCCCGATATTGCCGGTTCGACCGAGGTGGGGCTGGCCGACTATGTCCATGAAATAGTCCACTCGGGATTTCCTGCCATACGCCCCCTGGCCGGACGCGCCCTTCGCCTGCAGCTGGACGGATACCTGCAGCGTATCATCGATACCGATTTCCCCGAACAGGGGCATCTCGTGCGCCGTCCGGACCAACTCTACCGATGGCTGGCGGCCTATGCCGCGGCCACCTCCACGACGGCATCGTTCGAAACCATCCGTGATGCGGCTTCAGGCGGGCAGCAGGAAAAGCCGGCCAAAAAAACCACCCGGCCCTATCGTGATATTCTTGAACGGCTCTGGGTCGTCGATCCCGTGCCGGCATGGTTGCCATCGAGGAATCGGCTCAATCGACTGGCGCAGCCCCCGAAACACCATTTGGCCGATCCTGCCCTTGCGGCACGTATTCTCGGTCTTGACGAGGAGGCCCTGTTGAGCGGAAAGAGTGCTTCGCCGAGCATTTCTCGGGACGGCGCCCTGTTGGGAAACCTGTTCGAATCACTCGTTACGCTCGGCATCAGGGTTTTTGCCCAGGCGGCCGAGGCTCGGGTCAGCCATTTGCGCACCCAGGGAGGCCGTCAGGAGATCGACCTCATTGTTGAACGTGCCGATCAGCGCGTCATCGGTATCGAATGCAAACTCAGCAGCAGTGTCGACGACGGTGATGTCCGTCACCTGTTGTGGCTCCGGGAACAGCTGGGCGAGGACATGCTTGATGCGGTGGTCGTTTACACCGGCAGGTATGCGTATCGACGGCCGGACGGAGTCGCCGTCGTTCCTGCCGCCCTGCTTGGAGCATGAGCCTGTTGAACGAAGACCCATAGTCCCCTATTGCATCCATGACCGGAAACGACATGACGAAACAGACCGTCCGCCAGGAAGAACCGATAGCCGCCATCGCCACGCCCGTCGGTGTCGGCGCCCTTGCCATCGTCCGCATGAGCGGGCGCGGGGTGTTCGCCGTCGCCGACCGGGTGTTCCGGAGGAGGGGCGGCGGTGCGTTCAGCTTCGCCGAAGCAGAGGGGTTCACGGCCCACTTCGGCACCCTCTCCGACAAAGGTGGGATGGTCGACGAGGTGATCGCCCTCGTCTTCCGCGCGCCCTCCTCCTTCACGACGGAGGATATGGTGGAGTTCACCTGCCACGGGGGTCCCGTGGTGGTGCGCCAGGTGCTGCAGGCGCTGCTCGACGGCGGCTGCCGGCTCGCAGAGCCGGGCGAGTTCACCCGCCGCGCGTTCCTCAACGGACGCATCGACCTGCTCCAGGCCGAGGCGATCGGCGAAATGATCCATGCCCGCACCGAGGCGGCCTGCCGCACCGCGGCCACCCAGATGCAGGGCGCGCTCTCCCTTCGCCTGCAGGAGATGCGCGAGGGGCTACTGCACTCCTGCGCCCTGCTCGAGCTCGAGCTCGATTTCAGCGAGGAGGACGTGGAGTTCCAGAGCCGGGAGGATCTCGAGGCTTCCGTGCTCCGGCTCGAAGCGGAGATCTCACGCCTCGTCGAGAGCTACCGGGAGGGCCACATGGTGGCCGAAGGGGTCTCGACCGTCATCGCCGGGCGGCCGAACGCGGGGAAGTCGACGCTGCTCAACCGCCTGCTCGGGGAGGAGCGCGCCATCGTCAGCCATATGCCGGGCACTACCCGCGACTACATCGAGGAGTGTTTCGTGCATGAGAAGACCATGTTCCGCCTCACCGACACGGCGGGCCTGCGGGAGTCCGGAGAAGAGATCGAGCACGAGGGGATCCGGAGGAGCTACCGCAAGATCTCCGAGGCGGATCTCATCCTCTATATGCTCGACGTTTCCGGTGAGGATGCGCCGGACGAGGCCCGGGCCGCCGGCCGGCTTCGCCGGGAGCACCCCGAGGCGCGGATGATCCTCGTCGCCAACAAGACCGACCTTGCTCCGGACGGGTCTCTTCGCGTCGCTGAGCTCGAAGAGCTTTCCGGTTGCCCTGTGGCGGGTATGGCGGCAAGGAGCGGCGAGGGTGTCGAGGAACTCAAGGGGCTCATGGCCTCGATGGTCGAAGGGCTCGACAAGCTCCAGGAGGCGAGCGTGCTCGTCACCAGCCTCCGCCACTACGAGGCGCTGCGCAACGCCGCCGACTCGCTGTGCAACGCACGGCAGCTCATCGAAGCGGGCGAGGCGACCGAGCTCATCGCCTTCGAGCTGCGTTCGGCGCTCGATTACGTGGGCGAAATCACCGGCAAGGTGGTCTCCGAGGAGCTGCTCAACACGATCTTCAGCCGGTTCTGCATCGGGAAGTAATGCGGGATGGCTCTGTGCCTCTTCCATGCGCAGAGGGCTTCGTTTCGGAGTAACCCCTACACTGTTTGCCGCTCACAATCCCGCTGATTTTTCCGCCCTCTCCCTGCCCACGCCCTGCCGCTCTCTTTTTGCTGTCGAAAAAAAAGAGTATACGCAAAACGGAAACTTGTACGCATTTGCGAAGTGGTTCGTTGGTTTTTGGTCTGATTTTGTATCTACCGCACTTCCTGAGCCCCCTTAGGGGGAAAGGTCACAACCATCACAACGCAACCATAGAGCCGCCTGAAACAATTATCATGAAAAAGAATTTCCGACATATCCTGATCGGCATGGCGCTGGTCTCGAGTCTTGGTCCCAAACCACTCGTTGCCATCACTACTGATTCCGCCGCCGACGTCTTTGCCAGCGGGGCATATGCAACTTCCATCAAGAACGAAGCCCTGCTTGCTTCTTCGGCAGAGAATCCTTCTGAAAACCCTTCGCTTCCTTCCGCGTCCTTCGCTACTGCTGACGGCACGGTGAACGGCAGCGTCGGTTCTGAGTCCAGCAGCATCAGCTACCGTGGCGACGAGTCGTGGCTGTCTGCCGAGCTCGGCCTCGGGTACTACAACCCTGCATGGGGCGAAGACCGGATCCGCTATCATCTCGGTATGGCTACCATGGTGACGGACAATTTTGCCGTCGGTCTCCTTGGTGACCATGATTCCTACAAGCGCGACATGGTCCTCAACACCGTCTGGCAGACTCCGCTCGACGGGTTCCGCCTGAAGCTTTCCGGTGGATACATGTGGGGCAAGCAGGACTACACCTTCTCTGACGGCGTCCACTCCCAGGACCTGAAGCAGTTCAGCTGGGTCGCCGCCGGTGAGTACATCGTTCCTGAAGGTGACTCAGCTCTGGGGCTGCACTCTCTCGGCATGAGTGCCTGGGGTTCACGTGCCAGCGACGAGTCCGGAGACGAGTATCAGCTCAGCGAAGGCCGCCTCTTTGGTGTGTCGGCCGATACGCAGGTAGCACTCCTCAGCAACCTCGTTGCAAAAGGTTCCGTCGGTTATGAGGAACTCGATTTCCCCCTTGCTGATGCACAGAAGGAGAAGAACACTGATCTCTACACCGATCTTGTTGTTACCTGGGAGCCGGTGAAGGCCCTCAGGCTCGATGCGGAATGGAAGAACGGCGTGAGTGAGGACAGGTACAGCATCGGGGCAGCAAGCGGGCCGGTGAAGTTGAGTTCTTGGTACAGCCGGGGCCATGCAGAGCTGGCTGATGAGAAGGGTGTGACGCTTGCATTCATGCAGTTAATTGGACCCACAAATTCTCATGTCCCTTCATACAACCTCGCAGACAGATTAAAGCAAGTACGTAGCGAGACATATCAACACTACCTCCATGATGTAATGACGGAGCCGGCGACGATTCCGATGGAGTTCTTAGCACGGTCCCCTCATTCCACTGTAGTTCATCCCGCTGAAGTAACATTGGTTACTGCGAACGCCACGTTCGAAGTCATCGCCGCATTCTCGAATTGGGTAGATCTGGACCTCACAGGAGGAGACTACTTTATTGAGGACCCCAAAGGTGATGTTGACGTCTACATCGATAACGAACCACTTCCTGTCCTTGCAGCTGCGAATGTTGAATCAACTAGGAAGCTCCGGCTCAAGCTACCCTCAGGTACTGACTGCCACACTGTTTCCAACATGCAAATCAAGTTCAGCGCACCACTCCCAACCAATGACAACAAAACAGGAATCGATATCATAAATGCGACTCCCCAGGTTAAATAGTGCAGGCGGGACGCCCTACCTCGCGTTAGACATTGTTTAGAGGTTCGCTAATGCTAATAATGTTAGATCATGTTCGATGCGTTTTTTATACTATGTTCAGTCAACAGCGCCCAGGAGATCTCCTTCTGGGCGTTGTCTTTTCTCCCCCATCAGTTCCCCAACCCCTCCACACAGCCAGAGCCGCCACCTGATGACATACTGCCGGAGCCGGTCTTTACCGGCTCCTTGCTCATGAAGCCGGCGGATATGCATGTTCCTGCGCCTGATGCTTTCCGTGGATGGTTGCAGGCCTTCAGTGGCTGAGACCCTGTAGCCGAGGAAGTCGAACCCTCCTTTGGTTCTGCCGATGAACCGTTTTTGGTTGGTATGGACGGTAAGCTTGAGCTCGCCGAGTACCCGATACATCTCCTTGATCGCTTTCCTCAGTTTCCACCTCGTATCGGCGAAGATGAAGAAGTCGTCCATGTAGCGGCGGTAGATGATCCCTCCGCCCTTCTCCCGCTGCTTCATGGCCGTATCGAGTGGTAAGAGGTAGAGAGCGCCGAGCAACGGATAGATCACCCCTCCGGCGATCATCCCCTTTCCGCTGGCGCTCATGTCCGGAAGCTTCAGGTACTCCTCCACGACAGCAATGCTCTCTTCTCCGGCTCCGTTTCTCTTCAGAAGATCCAGCAGTGCCTCGTGGTCGATGCTCTCGTAGTAGTGGCGGATGTCGAACCTGGCAATGAACGGGTACCGGCGGCTCATGTGATGGGCGATGCCGACACACCGTTTCGCCCCTCCGTGTCCTTTCACATGCATGCAGGATCGAGAGAGGGTCTCTTTGAGTTCGCCCTGGAGTCTCGGCTTGAGCTGCCGGAGCCTCACCATGCTCGAATAACTCCATCTCACGAAGGAGTGTCCGTCTGCATTCCATGTGGAAATCAGTCTCAAGACTGTCTGGTGCTCGAGTTATGGGAACTGATCCGGCTTTCCATTGGTATGTCACTTTTTCTGCCCACGCAACTCCTTCCTTATAAAATAGGTCACGGGCAAAAAAAGTGACATTCCCGACCTGGGTCAGTATGGTAGTGCCTCGTGCAACAGATCGGATGCTTTTATAGCCAGTTTGCCTTTCTTGTAAAGATGACTATAATTCAGCCTGACTTGTGGTCAAAACTCGGGAGACAACAATGAAATACAGTGACTCGATCAAGCCGATAAGCTATCTCAAAGCCCATGCTTCAGAGCTTATCAGGGAAGTTTGTTCCAGCGGGGAAACCATGATCATAACCCATCATGGTGAGGCGCGGGCTGTACTGCAGGATGTTCGTACGTATGAACAGACCCAGGAAAGCCTGGCGCTGCTCAAGATTCTTGCGCAGTCGACGGAAAGTATTGCCCGTGGGAATTTCCGTCCCGTTGAAGAGTCGTTCGACTTGATCCGGAAGCGCATTGACGAAAAGAGGCCCGTATGAAGAGCCGGGTGCATATGGCTGTTGATGCGGAAGAGGATATTCTCGCTATCTGGCGGTATGTTGCCCATGTCGATTCCGTCGGCAGGGCCGATCGGCTGATTGACGAGTTGAGGACATCATGCCTTTCGCTTTCGGCGTTTCCGGATCGGGGGCACCTTCCTCCGGAGCTGGAGCGTATCGGCATCGGTGAGTTCCGTGAAATCCACTGCAAGCCCTATCGAATCATCTATCGCCTCGTCGAGGGAGACGTATTCGTCCACTGCGTTCTTGACGGCCGGCGCGATTTGCAGCTGTTGCTTGTTGAGCGGGCCATACGGCCGCGCTTCTAGCCGGATCAGACGCGTAGTTCCGGGATTGCATGAATCTCCCGTCGCGCTGTTTTCTTGGTATTTCTCCGTTTGGGTTCCCTTTAGCGTGCGGTCCTGATTGACGAACAGCCGGAGGCCGGCCTGTGGCATATTGTCCCTGCTGATCCGGGAATGAGGTTTCGGGACTGCACGGATGATCGTTCATATCGCGACGGAAACCGGTGCGCTCTCCCTTCGGGGAACTGTGGCGGCGTGGCGCTTTCGGGGGGGGGATGTCTGGCGGGAAGGCACGGTCCGGCCATGCGGATCAGGGCGTGAGGTTCCTGATCCGCATCGTCGGGGCGTTGCGGCGTTACTTGTCGCCGATGAGCATGGAGGCGTTCTTGCTCTCACCGAGGATGATGACTTTCGAGTTCTCGGTCTTCACGAGGTTCTGCAGCACCTTGATCTCCTCGTATTTGAGGAGCTTTTCGTTCAGCGATTCCGAGATGGTGCGCTGGTAGTCGGAGATGCCCTTGGCCTCCACGCGCTTGCGCTCGGCCTCCTGGGTCTCCTTCTGCAGGACGAACTGCATCTTCTGGGCCTCCTGTTCGGCGTTGATCTTGGCTTCGATGGCCAGTTTCACCGATTCGGGCAGGGAGACGTTGCGCACCAGCAGGTTTTCGAGGATGATGCCTCGCTTTTCGAAATCCTTGCTGATGCTCTCGAAGATGTTCGCCTGGAACTCGTCGCGTTTTTTCGAGTAGAGGTCGATGGCGTTGTACATCACGGCGTTGTCGCGGATCCTGGTCCGGGCGGTCGGGCGGACGATCTTGTCGATGTAGGTGTAGCCCGGCCCGATCTCGCGGCGGATGGCGGGGGCCTGTTCAGGGTTGATCCGGTAGAGCGCGGTCATGTCGATGGTGACCTCGAGGCCGTCGGCGCTCAGCACCCTGATCGGGCCGTCGCTGAGCTGCGAGCGCTCCTGTTCCGAGTCGGACATGGTGTAACTCTGGGTCGTGATGTCGAACAGCTCGACTTTGGCCAGCGGATTGATGATGTTCAGGCCGCTTTTCAGTGTGGCGGCCTGGACCTTGCCGAAGAGGTTTTTCACGCCCACCTTGCCGGGCTCCACGATCCTGACGGCTGAAGAGAAGATGCCGATGAGAACGACCACGACTCCTGCGATCCTGAGGACGCCTGCCATTCTTCGGACGGCGGGGTTGTTTGTGGGGTTGGCCATGGCGAGGAGGAAAAGGGCGAGGCCGAGGAGGATGAAAAGGCTCATGAGGGGCTGGGGTTTGGGGGTGACTGTTGACACATTGCTCTCCCGTCAATGTAGCTTTTAACGGTGACGCGGCCCATTTTGTTCATCGTGGGTGCCGGTTCCGGCGATTTCGAACAGGCGGCGCCTCGTCATTGAGTGTGCACGTGCAGTGCTCTAAAGACCCGCCTGAGCCGCCGGGCTTTGTGCTGTATGCCTTGCGCTTGATACGGGATGTTGTTCCATTGCTGAAAATAGCTGACGCCACAATCTTTCGGCATCCCGGGTCGGAGGATGATTGATCCGTTACTGGCGAATGCTGCCGGGCGTGTAGCCGAACTGTTTGCGGAAGGCTGTGGTGAACTGGTTTACATGGGTGTAGCCGTATTTGAGGGCGATGCCGACACACCGTTTCGCCCCTCCGTAACCCTTCACATGCATGCAGGAGTTCGAGAGCCGTTGCCGGAGTTCGCCCTGGAGTCTCGGCTTGAGCTGCTGGAGCCTCACCATGCTCGGATACCTCCATCGTACGAAGCAGTGTCCGTCTGCATTCCATGTGGAAATCAGTCTCAACATGGCTCGGTCTCTGGTATGGTGCGATTCATGATGGATTGGTATTGACGCTTACGGTGGCATGTCGGTGCCGTTGTTCGAAGAGGGGGGGCTACCGGAGGGCTGCAGGGTGCCATGTCGAATTATTATGCTTTATTGAGACTAATGGCTGATGCCTGTCTTTAACCAATGGCGTCCTTCGGGCGCGTTTCTCCGTGATGGATTATGGCTACAGAGAAGAGCGAAGGTCCGGCCCACGAGCCCGGTTGCTTCGAGTGCGGCACCCTCAACTGCTACCGCCGTGAAGGCGAGTTTCCTCCCTTCTGCCCCGGCGAGGCGCTGGACGACGAGGCGCTCCGGCGCGTTGCCGCCGAATACGGAGGGGAGTCGATGGACGCCAGGGTGTCCCGGGCGGCGGCCGAGGTCGAGGGGCTGTTCTACGGCAAGCTCACCCGGGTCGAGGAAATCATCGAATTCGCACGGAGGATCGGCGCCCGCAGGGTCGGCATCGCCACCTGCGTGGGTCTCATCGGCGAGACCCGGCTTTTCGGCAGGATCCTGAAGGCGAACGGATTCGAGTACCGGGCGGCGCTCTGCAAGGCCGGCTCCCTCGACAAGGCGGAGGTGGGCATCCCCGAGGAGCTGAAGCTGAAGCCCGGGCAGTTCGAGGGGGCCTGCAACCCGATCCTGCAGGCCCGGCTGCTGAACGACTGGAAGTCCGACCTGAACGTGGTCGTCGGCCTCTGCGTCGGCCACGACGCGCTTTTCTGCAAACACTCGGAGGCGCCCGCCACGACGCTCATCGTCAAGGACCGGGTGCTCGGCCACAATCCCGCCGCGGCGCTTTATACCAGCGCCTCATACTACAAGAGGGTGATGGAGAAACGGCCGGAGTAGCCGTTCAGTCGATGGTTTCGATGCGGACCCTCGCCGTTCCGCTCCTGATGATGCCGATCTTCCTGGCCGCGGCCGGCGAGACGTCGATGATCCTTCCTTTCCTGAACGGTCCCCGGTCGTTGATGCGCACGACCACCTCCCTGCCGTTCGAGAGGTTCGTGACCCGTACGCTGGTGCCGAAGGGGAGCGTGCGGTGCGCCGCCGTCAGGCTGTCCCGGTCGTGCTTTTCTCCGCTGGCTGTCCTGCGCCCACTGAAGCGGAGCGCGTAATAGGAGGCCCTGCCTTCGTCGACGAACGAGGGAGCGGCGTGCATGCCGGCGACCGCCGCAGTGTCGGGCGTGCTTTCCTGTGCGGCGGGGGCTGAAGGGGTTGCCGCGACGAGAAGCGCCGCGGCGGCGAGTCTTTTGATCGGTCTCATTGCTGCCATGGGGGCGGGCCTGGTTGAGGCGATGCTGCTGTCCTTACTCCTCAATGTACGACATAATCGGCCGTCGCCTGCGGTGCGGCGGCCTCCTTTTCCGCTGGTGCCTCTCAGCCGCTGACGGCCTCTTCCGGGTTCGATTCGAACGCCTCGAGCTTCACCTCTCCCGTTCCCGGCCTGATGAGGCCGATCTCGCGGGCAGCCTCCCGCGACAGGTCGATGATCCGCCCGTCGATGTACGGGCCGCGATCGTTGATGCGCACCACCACCTCTCTGCCGTTTTCCATGTTGGTCACCCGCACCCAGGTGCCGAAGGGCAGGGTGCGGTGCGCGGCCGTCAGGGCGTTCATGTCGAAGATCTCGCCGTTGGCCGTCATGCGGCCGTGGAAGCGTCCGGCATAGTATGAAGCGATTCCTTCGGTCACGAGGAAGAGGCCGCAGCTGCTGTCGACGGCGGTGTGCTCGGCAACCGCTTCGCATTCGGGTGCCGTTCCGGCGTCGGTGCGAGGGGCCCTGTCGGACAGTTGGAGCGAGCTCTGGCAGGAGGTGAAGGTGCCTGCCGCCAGAAGGACGAGAAGGGGGAGGGCGTGTTTCCTGATGCCCATGAGGTGTTGGGTTTGGTTCGCGTTCAGCCTGCCGCGCATGTGCCGGGAGGCCCTCCGTATGAATAAAAATCGGCTTGATATTCATGCGGGTTCGTCCGTTAATATACGGCTGCGCCCCGCAGTTGTGCAAATCCGGCCCTCCGCTCCCATGGTTGTAGGCTGTGGTGGCTGTTTCTATGGGGGTTTTCCGGGTTCGGCCTATGCCGCTTGCTTTTGTTTTCCTCTTTGTTTTTGAAAGCATTCCGGCCGAAATGGCGCGTTCCGATTCTTTTATTGTGAATAGTATTCGTTGTTGCGGGGGGTTCCGCCTCGCGGAGTTCCCGCTTCGCATTGTTTGGTTTGGCAACTATTGCCTATATTGCCACCTGCACAGAGGTGCATCGCATTGAACGATTCCGTATGCAGACAGCAAGACCCGTTATTGTTGCCCCGATATTTGGCGCCGCCGGCAATCCGGCCCTGCGCCATCTCCCCGTGACGGGCATCCGCATCTCTACGCCGGCCCGGAGCCGGCAGTCGCTTCCCGACCGTTTCCGATTATGCGGCCCCCGGGCCTCAGCGGAGGCGACCCTCCACCTTCCCCTTCACGAATGAGCATTCCATCCAAGACAGGCGAGCCGGAACTGCATGGCGCCGGCGCCGTTCCGGCCGGCCAGCAGGGACTCAAGAAATTCGCGGGGCTTGCGCTTGCCGCACTCGGCGTGGTGTTCGGAGATATCGGCACCAGCCCGCTCTACGCCATCAGGGAGTGTTTCCACGGCGAGTACGGCATCGCGGTCAACACCGCCAACATCCTCGGGGTCCTCTCGCTCCTGTTCTGGGCGCTGATTCTGATCGTGAGCCTCAAGTACCTGACCTTCATCATGCGGGCCGACAACGAGGGGGAGGGAGGCATCCTTGCGCTCACCGCCCTCATCATCGGCCAGTGCATTGAAAAGAAGCGGAACCGCTGGGCCCTCGTATCCATAGGTCTCTTCGGTTCCTCCGTGCTGCTCGGCGAGGCGATGATCACGCCTGCCATCTCGGTGCTCAGCGCTACGGAGGGTCTGCAGATCATCGCCCCGGCGTTTTCCGACATGGTCATTCCCGCGACGGTCGGCATCCTTGCCGGGCTGTTCCTTTTCCAGCATAACGGAACGGCGCGGCTCGGAGCGCTGTTCGGGCCGATCATCCTGCTCTGGTTCTTCTGCCTCGGCACGCTCGGGATCATCGAGATCATCAAATACCCCCAGATCCTCCAGGCTGTGATGCCCTGGCACGGAATCAACTTCCTCATCAGCAACAAGCTGCACGGCTTCCTGGTGCTCGGCGCCGTCTTCCTCGCCGTCACGGGCGCCGAGGCGCTCTACGCCGACATGGGCCATTTCGGGCGCCGCCCGATCCGCCTCACCTGGGTGCTCTTCGTCCTGCCGGCGCTGCTCCTGAACTATTTCGGCCAGGGCGCCTTCCTCATCGCTTCGCCCGAGGCCGCAAGCCACCCCTTCTATGCGCTCGTTCCCTCCTGGGCGATGATTCCGATGGTGCTGCTGGCCACCGTGGCTACCGTCATCGCCTCGCAGGCGCTGATCACCGGAGTGTATTCCATCACCCAGCAGGCCATCCAGCTCGGCTATCTGCCGCGCCTGACGGTGACCCATACTTCCGCCAGCCACTTCGGCCAGATCTATGTGCCGGCCGCCAACTGGGCGCTCATGGCCGCGACCATCGGCCTCGTGCTCGGGTTCGGCTCCTCAAGCAGGCTGGCCGCAGCCTACGGTGCCAGCATGACGACCACCATGCTGATCTCGACCATCCTCTTTTTCTTCGTGGCCCGCGACCTCTGGCAGTGGAGCCGGCCGCTGACCTGGACGCTGGTGGTGCTCTTTGCCGTGATCGACCTCTCCTTTTTCGGCGCCAGCATGAGCAAGCTCTTCCACGGCGCATGGTTCCCGCTTGCCGTCGGCCTCGTCATGTTCACCCTCATGAACACCTGGAAGCAGGGCCGCAGGCTCCTGCTCCGCCAGCTCAAGGACCGCACCCTCACCGTCGACGAGTTCATGCAGAGCCTCGCCCTGCAGCAGCCGCAGCGGGTGCAGGGGCAGGTGGTCTACCTCACCGCCAACCCCGACGTGGTGCCGATCGCGCTCCTGCACAACCTCCGCCACAACAAGGTGCTGCACTCCGAGGTGGCCATCTTCCACTTCAGCACGGAGCGGGTGCCGAGGGTGCCGAACAGCCGCAAGGTCGAGGTCGACCGTCTCGGCGACGGCTTCACGCGCGTCATCGCCCGCTACGGATTCCTCGA
Source organism: Chlorobium sp. N1 (assembly GCF_004332115.1). GTDB lineage: Bacteria > Bacteroidota > Chlorobiia > Chlorobiales > Chlorobiaceae > Chlorobium. The sequence goes on along the minus strand of NZ_SJPA01000002.1, from coordinate 159,918 downwards.
GTACCCCAACATCAGCCAGGTGCTGGCGCTGGCCAACCACCTGGGGCTGAACTTCAAGCCCGAGGGCATCAGCTTCTTCCTCAGCCGCGAAAAGATCGTCGCCGGCGAGAAGACGAAGATGTTCCCTTCACGCAAGAAGCTCTTCGCGCTCATGGCCCGCAATGCGCTCAGCGCCACGGCCTACTACGACCTTCCCTCCGGACAGGTCATCGAGATCGGCGTACAGGTCCAGATATAGCCCGGCTTCCGGCCGGCGGCATGCACTCTTGTGCATAAAATCGCAATTATTTCTATATTGGATATAGTCAGTATAGTGTTCCGCCGCGGTCCGCAAGCCGGCAGAAGTCCAGGTATACCAGGGTTACGCCATGAACTCCTCCATCACCCCTCATAACGTCTCCATGCAGCGAGGTTTCAGCCAGCGCCTGCGCGAGTACATCCTCCAGAAGCACGGTTCGATCAACGCCTTCTGCAAGGCTGCCGACATCAAGTATCCCGCGCAGATGACCCCCTACCTGAAGGGGCGCTGCCAGCCCGGCAAGAAGATGCTCGACCGGCTGCGCCAGGATGGCGCGGACATCGAATGGCTGCTCAGCGGGCACTCCACGGCAATGTCGGCCGACCCGCTCGGCAACGCGCTGGTGCTCTCGCGCTACCGGATGGACCTCGAATCGCTGCTCCGCCAGGTCCGCATCCACATGGGCCGCTACGGCGGGGCCTATACGCCGGTGATCGAGGCCTATGCGGTGCTTGACCACTCTGCGCGCATCGTGGAATTGACCGGTTCGATCGAGCGTTTCCTGGCATACGAGAAAAACGCGCTCTACGAAGCCCGTCTCGACAGCCTCATCCATCCGGAGGACTATCCCGGCGTCGAAAGCGCGCTGCACGAAGAGCGCCCGGAGGAGGGGATCCTCAACTTCAACTCCAAGTTCCTGACCGGTGGAGGAGAGTACATGGATGTGGAGTGGAGCCTCTACGTGAAGAACCGCCCGATGTCGGACATGCAGGAGTACGCGATGATCCTGCGCAAGAGCAGCTGAGCGCCTACCGTTTTCTCTTTTCACGCCGCGTTTCCCGCCCGTCCGGGGCGTACGGTTCCCGATTCGGGAAAAAGGAGTGTTTTGTTGTGGATCCGATTTTTGTTAACATACTGGTTTATTCAACACAATATGTATCAAACTTCCGGCCGAAGATGCCGGAAAGGAGGTCGAGATGATCCGTCTCAGGGTTGGTGACACCATTGTCTACCACAAGCCGAAAAGCTCATTCAGCCCCGGTCCCCGGGCGCGCCAGGTCTATCCGCTCGCCCGGGGGGAGGAGTACCATTACGTGGTCGACAAGTTCTGGACCGTCACTGCAATCAACGAGGACGGCACCGTCGATGTGGTCACCCGCACCGGCAAGACCCACCATCTCAAGGCCGACGACCCGAACATCTCGAAAACGGGCCTCATCGACCATCTCATGCACCGGAAGCGCTTCCCCGTGCTCGAGGACATGAAGTAAGGGGACCTCAGTCCTCGGCCTCGCCCGCCGGTTCGTGCCCGGCCCGGAGGTGATGCGCTTCGGTTTCATACCACAGCGGCTTTTCATTGCGCAGCATGCTGACGACGACCTGGAACTCTCCGGGATCGCTGAACGCGTGGTTTTCGATCAGCTGGCTGCTCGAGTCGTACAGGGCGATGCGCCCCGTATGGTTCTTGATATCCCACCTGCTGTAGTAGCTTGCGACCAGGATGTTTGCCATGCGGCTTCCTCCGGCTGGTTATTTGTTCGTGGTGAAACGCGCGCGGTTCATGGAGGCCCAGCCCCTCGTCGCCTTCCGGCCAGACGGGAGGATGGTCGTTTCTGATACCAGGGCATCGGTGAAGTCCGCGTCCATGACATTGGCCCCCTCGAGGTTGGCGCCCCTGAGGTCCGAGCCCGTGAGGTCGGCGTCGAAAAGCGACGCTCCCGTGAGGTCCGCCCCTGCGAGGTCCGTGCCGGCGAGCGTGGCGCCGTAGAGCATGGTTCCCCTGAGGCTCGCCCCCGAAAGATCGGCATCCTTCAGGAACGCCCGGTCGAGGTTGGCGCCCTCGAGGTTCGCTCCCTGGAGCCGTGCGCCCTTCATGTCCGCTTTCCTGAGCTCTGCGCCCCTGAGGTTCGCATTGCGCATGTCGGCGTTGTCGAGCGTCGTTCCGCTGAGGCTGCTCTCCGCCATGTCGGCCTCCCGCAAATCGGCGCCTTCGAGCGAACTGCTCTCGAGCTTCTCCTTCTTCAGCTCCACCTTCATTTCCGGGTGCTGTCGGCGCATCCGGTTCCATGCCTCGACGTCTTCGAAGAGCACCTCCTGCTGCTGTGCCGCCGCGACGGCCGGCATACCGCCCCCCTTCGTCGCCGCTCCGGGTTTCGGGACCGCAGGCGCGACATGCTCGACCGCGGGCTTTTCCGGCCAGGAGCGGGTGCTCGGCGGAGCCCCTTTCAGGAACCGTGCGCGGTGGCGCGTGCACCAGCCCGCATCCGCGTTCTGGCCGGAGGGGAGGATGGTCGATGCGGTGAAGGTGGCGCCGTCGAGGTTGGCGTTCGGCAGGAAGGTCGCCCCCCCGAGGTTCGCCCCCGAAAGGTCAGCGCCCGAGAGGTTCGCTTCGAAGAGCACCGTGTTCTGGAGGTTGGCGCCCGACAGGTCGGCCTGTCGGAGCGACGTCCAGCGCAGGTTCGCGCCGGCGAGGTTGGCCTCCCTGAACCGGGCCCCGTTCATGAACGAGCTTTTCAGGTTGGCTTTCACGAGCCAGGCGCGGCTGAGGTCCGCTCCCTTCAGGTCGGCCTTGCCGATGAAGGCCATCTGGAGGTTCGCCTCGCGCAGGTCGGCCCCGTTCAGGTTCGCACCGCCGAGTTCCGAACGGACGAGGACCGTGCGCCGCAGATCCGCCCCCTTGAGATCGGCATCCTCCAGGTCGGCCTTGTAGAGGTCGACGGGCGTGCCGCCGTCCCGGGTGCGCATGGCGTTCCAGCCGGCCGTGCCGCCGCGGAGGGTTGCGAGCGCCTCCCGGTCGAAGGCGCGGGCGCCGGAGGGGGCGATGAGGATGAAGAGGAGGAGGGCGATTGCTGCTCCGGTCGGTCGGTGCTTCATGGCGGACGGGTCTCGTTGGTGGGGGTATGAAGGAAAAGTAATGAATTCCCGGCGTCGGGAGAAACTTTTGCCGGCACGTTCAGGGTTCAGGGTAGGGTATCCGGTAGGTAACCCCAAAACGCAGGAAACACAATGGAAGGAAGCAGTCAGTACAGGGATGTGGTGCTCGTGGCAGGCGCGAGCGGACGCACCGGAAAGTGGGTGGTCAGCCGACTTCGCCATTACGGCGTGCCGGTCAGGGCGCTCGTGCGCTCCCGCGAACGGGCCGGGGATTTCGGGGAGGGGGTGGAGATCGCGGTGGGATCGCTGCAGGACCGCCGCTCCCTCGAGAAGGCGGCCGGGGGCTGCGGGGCGGTGATCTGCGCCGTCGGTTCCAGCGCGCTCTTCGGCGACTCCTCGCCTTCTGAAGTGGACCGCGACGGCGTCATCCGGCTCGCCGACGCCGCGGCGGCGGCCGGCGTGCGGCATTTCGGGCTCGTCAGCTCACTGGCCGTCACCCGCTGGTACCACCCGCTCAACCTCTTCGGCGGCGTGCTCTCGATGAAGTTTGCCGCAGAGGAGCACCTGCGCGCGCTCTTCTCCCGCGATGGGCGCAGCTACACCATCGTCCGCCCCGGCGGGCTGAAGGAGGGTGAGCCGCTCCGGCACCGGCTGGTGGTCGGACAGGGAGATCATATGTGGTCGGGCTGGACCTGCCGTTCGGACGTCGCCGAGCTCCTCGTGCTCTCGCTCTGGAACCCGAAAGCCCGCAACCGCACCTTCGAGGTGGTGAGCCTGAAGGAGGAGGAGGAGCCGCAGGAGAGCCTCGCCTACTGCTACGACGGGCTGTCGTGAAGAGCGTCGGGCCCGCCTGAAAACAGCAACGGGACCTCTCTGGGGTCCCGTTTTTTTTTGCGCCCGTTCGGCCTCCGGGGCCGGGGTCTGGCTTCAGTCGTTGAAGCGGCTCACGACGTCCTTGTCGGGGCGCGCGTAGCCCGACGCATCGGGGGATGAACCCCTCAGGCCCGCTCCGCTGCCGCCGTAAAGGTGCGGGTAGGCGTTGGCGCCGAGCCGCTTGGTGGTCTTGCCGATGTTCTCGAGGGCGTCGCCGACGACCCACCAGTGACCGTCGATGAACACTTCGAGAAACCTTCCGTAGGCTTCAGCTCCCTGTACGAATGCTCCGTTTACGTTCATCTCTGCGGGTTTCCTTCTGGATTGGTTTATGGTGCGGCAAGCCCGGGACGAGGCTCGCCTTTAGAGTCAATATCGAAAAAATGCCGGCAACCGCCAAACGGCCCCACCCGCCCCCTAGTCCATGAACTTCAGGCTCAGGAGCAGTTCCTGGGCGCTGAAGGGCTTTTTGAGCGTGACGTTGGCGCCGAGGGCGTCGGCAAGGACCAGGTAGTTTTCCGGTCCGACCTTTCCTCCTCCCGAGATGGCGACGATCTTCAGGGCCGGGTAGCTCTTGCGTGCCTCCATGATCGTCTCTATGCCCTCTTTTTCCGGCATGATGAGGTCGGTGATCATGAGCTCGATCTCCGGATGCTCGGCAAGTGCCTGCAGGCCGGTCCTGCCGTTGTCGGCTTCATGGACCGTATGATTCTCTCGCGTGAGGGTCATCGAGATGAATTTTCTGACGGCGGCATCGTCGTCGATGATGAGGATGTTCATGCTGGCGGGGGCTTGGTGGCTGAGATGACTTCGTTGATTGCTGCGGCCAGTTCGCTCTGCGGAACCGGTTTCTTCAGGAACTTCGTGATGCCGTAGTGGCTGATCGGCGTGGTGAGCTCGATGTCCTTTCCGTAGCCGGTCATGAGGATGACCGGGAAGGCGGGGGTGAGGGCATGGATGCTGCGCGCCAGCTCGATGCCGGTCATCTCCGGCATGGTGAGGTCGGTGATGAGGATGTCGAACCCTCCGGGGCCGCACCGGTATGCCTCGAGGGCTTCGAGGGGCGAGCGGAAGCAGGAGATGCTGAAGCCCAGTTTCGGGATCAGCTCCTGCATCAGCTGGTTGGTCGCCGCCTCGTCGTCGACGAAGAGGATGTGGCCGACCCCTTTCGGCAGCATGATCTCCTTGGGCTTTTCGGGGATCTCCTCGTTGATGAGGGGCAGGTAGACGTGGAACGTGGAGCCTTTTGCCGGCACGCTCTCGACGCTGATCTCTCCGTTGTAGCTGGTGATGATGCCGTGGACGACCGAGAGGCCGAGCCCGGTGCCCCTGTTGACGGATTTGGTCGTGAAGAACGGCTCGAAGATGCGTTCCATCGTGGCCTTGTCCATGCCCGGTCCGGTGTCGGCGATGGAGAGGTGGAGACAGTCGGACTCCTCCAGGTGGGGGAACATCTTCAGCGCTCCGCTTCCGGCTTCGATCCGGGTGAGCTCGAGCGAGAGGACCCCTCCCGACTCCTCCATCGCCTGGAAGGCGTTGGTGCAGAGGTTGACGATGACCTGGTGGATCTGCGAGGGGTCCGCCAGGACGTTGCCGCATGCCTCGTCGAGGTGGCGCTTGATGGTGATGGTTGCCGGAATGGAGGGGCGGAGAAGCTTGAGGGCTTCGGTGACGATCGACTGCACGTTGACGGCCTGCGGCTCGCTTTCCTGGGCCCGGCTGAAGGTCAGGATCTGCGCCACGAGGGTTTTGGCCCGTTCGGCGGCCCGGACGATCTCGGTGAAGTAGTCGTGCAGGCGGTCCTCTTTCGGGACGTCGAGCGCGCCCATTTCGGCGTATCCGAGCACCGGCGTGAGGATGTTGTTGAAGTCGTGGGCGATGCCGCCGGCAAGCGTGCCGATGGTTTCGAGCCGCTGGCTGTTGCGCAGCCGCGACTCGAGCTCGAGCTTGTCCTCCTGGGTGCGCACCCGTTCGGTGATGTCGAAGAGGATGCCGTCGATGCCCTGGAACTCTCCCTCGCCGGCGTATGCAGGGGTGCGGCGGTCCTCGATCCAGCGTGCCGAGCCGTCGGGGGCGACGATCCGGTAGGTGATGGTCTCGGAAACGGCGGAGTCCCCGATGGTGCGGTTCGAGCGCAGGACCGCTTCAAGGTCGTCGGGATGGATGATGGAGGGTTCGCTGAAGAGCTCCCGCTCGAATTGCTCCTTGCTGAAGTCCCGCAGGAACTCCTCGACCATCGAGAGGATGGTGGTCGTGCCTTCGCGGTTGACCCGGTAGACGGCGCCGGGGATGTTGTCGATGAGGGTCCGGAACTCGCTGACCAGACGCTCCTGGATGGCGATGTTGCGCAGCGCCTCCTCGGCCTTCTTCAGGTCGGTAAGGTCGAGCGCGGTGCCGCGGATGCCCCTGATCGTGCCGCTTTCGATGATGGGCGAACTGTAGAGCAGCATCGGGATGCGGCTGCCGTCCTTCCTCGTGGCGGTGTATTCGGCGCTGCTGGCCGGCCTTGTTCCCCCAAGCATCCGGCGCATGTTCTCAAGCGCCATGGGGCGCTCTTCGGGCACGGTGAAGCGGGCGACGGGGAAGTTGTCGGCGAACTCCTCCTTCGTGTAGCCGAACAGTTCCGTCGCTTTTTCGTTGCTGTAGGTCACCATGCCTTCGGCATCGACTTCGAAGAGCGGCAGCGGCAGGAACTCCGTCAGCTCACGGAACCGCCGTTCGCTCTCCATCAGGATCCTTTCGGCCTTCATCCGTTCGGTCACGTCGCGGCTGGTGCCGAAGAGCACGGGGCGGTTGTTCCAGGTGCCGGGCGTCACCCGGGTCTCCACCGGGATGAGCTCGCCGTTTTTGGCCTCGAGCGGAACGAGGCAGGCGTCCCCGGTTCCCTCGAGCATCGCTTTGATGTTGGCCTCCGCCGTCGCCCTCTGCTTCTCGGGGTGGAAGAAGAGGACATGGCGGCCCTCGAGCTCCGGGCCGGAGTAGCCGAGCCGGCGGCGGACGGTTTCGTTGGTGTGGATGACCATGCCCTCCATATCGACGATGAAGAGGAAGTCTTCAATGGTGTCGAAGAGGAGCTCGAAGTTGGTCTTCGTCGCGGCGATCTCCTCTTCGTGCCGGGCCTGCATGATGGCAGCGCCGATGTGTGCGGTGACGGTCTCGAGCGCCTTGCGCGAGAACTCGGGCACCTGGCCGAGTGTGTGCGAAGCCACGTTGAGGTTGCCGATCACCTCGTTTTTGTGGAGGATGGGGATGATGGCGATGGCCTGGAGGTTTTCTGTTTCGACCGCTCGGTTTTCGCTTTTCAGGAGCCTGCCGAAGTTGTCGTAGATCGGTCGGCCCGCCCGGATGATGCGGGCGTTTTCCGAGTCGAAGGGGTAGCTGGAGGCTTCGCTGACGAACGTTTCCGGCAGCCCTTCATGGTAGGCGAGCCTGATCCGCTCTTCGTCCTTGTCGACGAGGTAGATGCCGCCGCAGTCCATGCCCGAGACCCTCATGGCGGCATGGAGGCAGGCGGCGAGGGTCTCCCGGAACGAGATGCTGGCGTTGAGCGTCAGCGCCAGTTCCAGTTCGGCCTGGATGCACTGCTCGGCACGCTGGCGCTGCAGGGCGTTGGCGATGATGCCGCCGGCGAACTTCAGGATGGAGACGGTGTCCGCCTTCCACTCCATCTCCTTGTGGACGGCGTCGAAGCCGATGTAGCCGAACGGGATCGTGCCCGATGCCAGCGGGATGACGATGAGCGACTTGATGTCCTGTTCTTCGAGGATGTCCCGTTCCGCCGAGGCCTCCGGCGGGAGCTCGTCGATGCGGGGAAGGAGGATGGATTCGTTCCGGTTGATGCGCTCCATCCACCAGGGGAAGATGTCGGTCGGCAACCCCTTGAGGGCGTCGATCTGCGGGTCCGTTCCCTCGGCGCACCACTCATGGGTGTTGTCCATGAGCTTGAGGTCGTCGCTGAACTGGAAGATGTAGCTGCGGTCGGCGCCGACGAACTCTCCGATGAGGTGCAGGGTGTTCATCACCATGCCGTCGATCTCCTCGTAGCCGAGGCTGATGAAGCGGTTCGAGAGCGAGGTGATGAGCCGCTCGAAGGCGAGGCTGCGCGTGAGGGTGGCCTCGGCGTCCTTCCGCTCGCTGATGTCGTGGTGGGAGCCGACCATGCGCACCGGATTGCCGCTCGCATCGCGTTCGAACACCTTGCCGCGCGCCACGACCCATACCCACCGGCCTTCCTTGTGGCGCATGCGCAGCTCGAGTTCGTAGAAGGGCGTGTTGTGCTCGAAGTGTTCCCTGGCGAGCATGTCGGAGTGTTCGAGGTCGTCGGGATGGCAGCGCAGGCGGAAGGTGTCGAGCGTGACCGGTTCGAGCTCTTCGAGCGTGTAGCCGAGCATTTCCGCCCAGCGGCTGTCGACCCTCAGTTCCCCCGTGGCGACGTTCCAGTCCCAGGTGCCGGACCGGCTGGCCTCGACGGCCATTTCGAGCGACCGGCAGGCGTCTCCGTTGCAGCATGCGTTCTCTTGCAGCTGCTCGAGCTCACGGCGCAGCCGTTCGTTCTCCCTTCTGAGGTCCTCGTGTGCGTGTTCCATGCCGGCAGGGTGTGGGGATTCTGATTCACAAATGTAGCAATCCCCCCGCTCATAAGAAAGCTTCCAAAGGGGTTAGTCGCCTCCGGCACCCTTCGCTTCGGGAGGGCTCCCGCCTCGTAAGCTGTCGGCGGCATGGACGACGAGCATGTTGACGGCGGCCGAGAGCAGGATGTACCAGGTCCAGGCGAGTCCCGCCGCATCGAGGACGAAGACGGTGCCCATGGATGCCAGCAGCCCGGCACCGAGGCTCGTGGGACGGAACCGGCGGCGTCCGGCCGTGAGGAGGAAGAGCCCGAGCAGGCCGCCGTAGGTGTAGGAGGCGATCTTGAGCCCGACCATGATGATGGCCTTGTCGCTTTCGTTGAAGCCGAGCGCGATGGCGATGAGCACGCCGGCCCAGCCGAGGCTGATGATGCGCGAGAGGCGCAGCGAGGCGCCGCCTCCGAGCAGGTCGGTGACGGTCGACGAGGCCAGGGAGTTGATGGAGGAGGCGATGGTCGACATGGCGGCCGAGAGGATGCCGGCCAGCAGCAGCCCCTTGAGTCCCGAGGGGAGGTTCTCGACGATGAACGTGGCGAACTCGCGGTCCTGCACCCTCGGCGCGCCGCCCGAGAGGACGAAGAGGAGAGAGCCGGCCAGCAGGAAGACTGCGAACTGCAGGAAGACGAAGAGGCCGCTGCCGATGAGCGCCTTGCGCGCCGAAGCGAGGTTCCCGCAGGCCAGCACCCGCTGCACCATCATGTAGTCGACCCCGTGCGAGGCCAGCGAGAGGAACATGCCGCCGATGAAGGCGCCGGCGAAGGCCATCGGGTCGAGCAGGAGGTTGGCGTCGAGGTTCAGCACCCGCAGCTTGCCCGCCGCCGAGAGCGACTCGATGGCGGCCGGAATGCCTCCCTGGATGTGCGATCCGGCGTAGGTGATGGTGACGAGCCCTCCGAGCAGGTAGAGGGCGAACTGGAAGCTGTCGAGCCAGGCCACCGCCTTCAGCCCTCCCGAGATGGTGTAGACGAGCGTGACGGCGCCGATCAGGAGGACCGAGAGCGGCATGCTCCAGCCGGTCACCACCTGCACCACCACCGCGGTGGCCAGGAAGCGCACGCCGTCGCCGAGGATGCGGGTAACGAGGAAGACCACGGAGGCGAGCCGCTGCATGGGGCGGCCGTAGCGCGACCCGATGCTTTCGTAGATGGAGGTGACTCCGTCCTTGAAGTACATCGGCAGGAGAATCGAGCTGACGAGCACCCTGCCGGCGATGTAGCCGAGCGGCAGCTGCAGGAACGACCAGTCGCCGCGGTAGGCCAGGCCCGGCACGCTGACGAAGGTCAGCACGGAGGTTTCGGTCGCCACGATCGAGAGCATGGCCACCACCCAGGGGAGGCGGTGGCTGCCGAGGAAGTAGTCTCCGGTGCTTTTGTTGCTCCTCCCCTGCCAGAGTCCGAAGAGGGTGTTGCCGAGAAGGAAGAGGACGACGATGGCGGTATCCAGGGGCTGCATGGGCTGGGGCTTGTCGGTTGCGGTTTCGGCTCAGGAGCCGTAGAGGTGGAAGGCCTGCTTTTCGGCGGCGAAGGCGGCTTCGTCCGCCCTCCAGGAGCCGATGATCTCCGCCGTCGGCACGCCCGTTTCGATGGCTGTGCGCACCGCGGCGCTGCCGGCAAGCAGGTCGAAGGCCGGAACGGTGTCGTTGAACTCGTAGACTCCCCGCAGGAAGCGGAGCTTGTCGGGGTAGAGCCGATGGAGCGCCGCCGTCATGGCCACTCCCGTGGCGAAGGGACGGAATCGGCGGGGGTCGGTGACCTGCAGGGCGACGGCGCCCACGGCCTCCCCCGCGAACTTGTGGAACCCGGGGCGGAACCAGGCGGGACGGAAGGCGATCCCCGGGAGTCCGGCCGAGGCGCATTCGGCGGCAAGCGCTTCGGGGTGGACGAAGGGTGCGCCGGAGAGCTCGAACGGGGTGGTCGTCCCCCGTCCCTCCGAGACGTTCAGCCCTTCGAAGAGGCACATGCCGGGGTAGACCATGGCGGTCGCCGCGCCCGGCATGTTCGGTGAAGGCGGCACCCAGGCGAGCCCGGTTTCGTCGAAGAGCATCGAACGGCGCCATCCCTCCATGGCGACCACCGAGAGCTCCACGTCGAGCTTCCGGTAGTCGCGCCAGAGGTGGGCGAGCTCCCCGGCCGTGAGGCCGTGGCGCACCGGCACGGGGAAGACGCCGACGAAGGAGCGGAAGGCCATGTCGAGCATGGGGCCCTCGACCGCCGTTCCCCCGAGCGGGTTCGGCCGGTCGAGCACCATGATCTCGATCCCCATGCCGGAGACCGCTTCCATGAGGAGCGCGAGGGTGTTGACGTAGGTGTAGTAGCGCGAACCGACGTCCTGGATGTCGAAGACGATGAGGTCGAGGTCGCAAAGCATCTCCTTCTCTGGCACGAGGGAGTCGGCCGTGCTGCCGTAGAGGCTGACGGTCTCGGTGCCGGTCTCCGGCTCGAAGCCGACGGCGACCTGGTCCTGCTCGATGGCGAAGAGCCCGTGTTCCGGCGTGAAGATCCGCCGGAGCGGAATGCCGCGCTCGGGGAGGGCGTGCCAGGAGTACTCGAACTCCCGGGTGAGGGAGGTCTGGTTGGCGACGAGGGCGACCCTGCGTCCCTTGAGGGATTCGGGGGCGGCAAGCAGCCGCTCGAGTCCGGTCGTGATCATTCTCTGCTCTCCGTTCTGGTGGTTCCTATCCGTTCTTCATGCCGGACGGGGGTCGCGCCGAAGGGGTCGGCGACCGCCTCCTCGAGCTCGGTTCCGCTTTCGAGCACGGTGCCGCCGAGGAGGACGGAGCGGCGCACCCGGCAGCCCGCTTCGATGACGCATCCCGCCCCGACGACCGTGTCGGCGACGTCCGCCCCCGCTGCGATCCGGGCATCGGGGGAGACGCGGTGCGGGCGGAGGCCGAGGGTCCGCTCCAGCACGGGCCCGAGCCGCTCCCCGACGGCCGGCGTGTCGAGGTTCGCCTGCAGGTAGCTCCCGAGGGTGCCGATGTCCTGCCAGAGACCGCGGTGCAGGTGGCAGCCGAGCCGCTCCCCGTCGACGAGGCCGTAGAATCCGGTGTCGACGATGCTCGAAAAACCGCTCTCAAGGTGCCGGAAGATTTCGGGGCTGAAGACGGCGCTGCCGGTATAGACATAGGGCGAGTGGATGCCGGTACCCCGTTTGCCGGCGAAGTCCCTGACGAGCCCCCCTTCCACGCCCACCGTGCCGATCGAGCAGGCCTCCGGGGTCTCGTGGAGGCAGAGCGTGCCGCCGAGCCCGGAGCTCCGGTGGGCACGGACGAGGGCTGCGAAGTCGATGTCGGTGATGATGTCGCTGTTGACGAGCAGGAAGTCCCCTCCCCGGAGCAGTCCTTCGCAGCGCTTTAGCCCGCCTCCGGTGCCGAGGATCTCGGGTTCTTCGGAGAAGGTGATCTCGAGGCCCGGCAGGCGGCTTCCGGCGATGAACCGCCGTATCCGCTCGGCGTGGTGGTGGATGTTGCAGATGATCTCGGTGATGCCCGCCCTCTTCAGGAGCGCGAAGGTGTAGAAGAGCCCCGGCACGTTGAGGACCGGCACGAGGGGTTTCGGCAGGTGCTCGGTCAGCGGGCGGAGGCGCGTGCCGAACCCGGCCGCGAGAACGAAGGCTTTCATGGCTCGGCCTCCTCGAGGACGGGCCGGAGGATGCGTCCCGCCTTCTCCAGTTCCGGACGGCGCCGGACATATTCCTGAATGTAGCGGAGGGTCGGCGGGATGGAGGCTTCGAACGAGCGCTTGCCGCGTTCGCGGATCTGGAAGGCGAAGGTGCCGAGCGCCTTGATGTTGCGCTGGAAGGCCGAGAGGTCGAACAGATGGAGGTAGTCCTCGAAACGCTCCCCGCTCAGGCCGGCGCCGAGGAGCGCGTCGTGGTGGCGGTGCTGGAGTTCCTCTACGAGAAGGTCGGGAAGCAGGGCGTAGGAGTCGCGCAGGAGCGAGGCGGCGTCGTACTGCGCCAGTCCCATGCGCGCGTCCTGGAAGTCGATCACGACCGGACGGCCGCGGTGGATGAGGATGTTGCGGCTGTGGAAGTCCCGGTGGTTGAGCACGAAGCGTTCGGGGCGGACGAGGAGGCGGGCGATCGAGAGGAACTCCCGGCGCAGCCTGGCGGCATCGTCTTCTTCGAACCGGTCGCCGAACCAGCCGAGCAGGGCGTGCTCCAGGAAGAAGTCGAATTCGAACATGAGCTTCTCCATGTCGAAGGAGAGCGAGAAGGGGACCGCTTCGGAGGACGGGGGGATCGCCTGGATCCGCACCATGAGGTCGACGGCCTGGCGGGAGAGGGCCGCGGCCTCCTCCTGCGCGGCGGCGGCAAGGGCATCCTGCAGCTGGAGGCTCCCGCAGTCCTCCTGGAGGATGATGCCGAGCCGGCTGTCGCTTGCGATGATCTCCGGGACGGGGACGCTGTGCTCCCGGAAAAGCCGGTGGATGGTGAGGAACGGGTAGTGTTCGGGATTTCGTCCTTCGAAGGCAGGGTCGTGGCAGGCGATGAGGGTACGGCCGGCGCCCGCCACCCGGAAGTACTGGCGGCTGGAGGCGTCCCCCTGGATCCTCGTTATCGCGGCTTCGGCGCCCTCGCTGCTGCCGAGCACGCTCCTGATGCGTTCCTCTGTCGTCATGGTCCCGGGCGTTTCGGTACGGCAAAAAAAAAGCACCTTACGCCTGGAAGCGTAAGGTGCTTTTCACGTTGCAGGTGAACTTACTTCTTCGGTGCGATTGCGGAAGAAACGTTCTGGAGCACCTGGTTGGCGGTGTCAGCAAGGTTGCCGATGAGGTCGGTTGCGGTCTTTGCAAGCGGCTCGGCAGCGTTGGTGATCGCCTTCAGGCTGTTGTTCATGAGGTCCATCTGGAGCTGGAAGAGCTTGCCGGCAGTTTCGACAAGGGTGTTCACAGCGCCGGCGACATCGATGTTTCCGTTTGACATGGCGTGTAATGTTTTGGTTTGAGAAAAGTTAAGGGAAAATATCCGATAAACGAGACTTATCCCGGTATGGTAATGGTTAAATACTAACGAATTTTCCGGTGGCAACCAAATGGAAAATCGGACGGAAGCCTAGTGCCGCCAATGCGTTATCACGCCTTTTCCGGTCCCTGTTTCTTGCCGATGAACTTGTTGAGCAGGAGGACGACGACGATGCCCCCTGCGAAATAGGCGATCGGGGCAAAGATGGCGGTGTAGTTGAATGCGGTCTGTGCGCTCTGTTCCATGCCGGTTGCGGTTTGTAGGTGGAGGTAAGTTTCCCGATAATAACAAAAAAACATGTAAATAGATATTGACGGGCGGCGCCGGGAGCCCCGCGGCCGCATGTTTCCGCTCCACGCCGGGGGGAACTCTTCGCCGTCCGCCGCAGTTGTTCTCGAGTGAGGCCCGGCGACGCCGTGGCCGCTGAGAGCGAGAACCTATGCAGTTACGAGCAATACGGACGCCCCCTTCCGTGTCGGCAGCGGGGCCGCCCACAAGAACAGGCCTACAGTTATGGAGGTAGTCGGCAAAAGCAGGGCGAAGGTCGTCATCGAGTCCTGTCTCAGGGACTCTTCGGAATATTTTTCGCACCACGAACGCATCATCCGCTGCAACCCCTACTGCACCCATGTGGTGCACATGCCCGTCGAGGGGATGTACAAATGGGTGTTCGAGGTCAAGGATCCGCGAAACAACCCCATCATCGCGGTTTTCTTCGTCCGCCAGCAGGAGGACGAGGGCAACCTCCCTTCGCCCCATCCGGGCGAGGCGCCGGGCGGCATGACCGGACGCTGCATCCGCTGGGTGAGCGCCGAACCGCCAGACGGTGCCGAGATGCCCGAAGAGGAGCACGCCTTCGTCGGTATGACCGACTCCAGGATCTGCCTCTACCATCTCGGGGAGGGGAAGACGGAGGTGCATTTCGAAACCGACATCACGCTCGACTTCGAGCTCTCCTTCCCGCTCAATATGATGCCGGAGGGGATCCTGAAGTTCATGAGCGAGACGGTCATGTCGCAGATCATGCAGCAGGCGACCGAGAGCATGCTCGCGCAGGTCCAGTCCGACATCTGCTGCAGCGACGCCCAGCTCGAGGCCGGCGGCGGCCGAGCCTGAGCTTTTGGATTATTTGCACCATCCCCCTTTTTTTTGTATTCTTGATACCCCTACTGGGTAGGGGTATCTCTCGCCTCTGCGCGAAAACCCGGGAGAGCCGCCATGGATGAAGATGTAATACTGAGACTGAAGAAAATGGGCGGACAGGTCGACGGCCTCATCCGCATGCTGGAGCGCGGTGCCTCCTGCGAGCAGGTCATCACGCAGTTCCAGGCGGCCAAGGCCGCGCTCGACAAGACCTTTTCGCTGGTCCTCGAGCGGAACCTCAAGGAGTGCATGAGCCAGGACGACTCGAAAAATGTTGAAAAGATTCTCAAACTGATTTCCAAACAGTAACACACGATGAAGGTACTGAAGGCGCTGACCGCCGCGTTGGTCGCGGTTTCCATTTCCGCCCCTTCCGGGGCCGAGGCCGCAGCCCGGACGCTGAAACTTTCCCTCACGGAGGCCATCTCGATGGCCCGCGAGAACAACTCCACCCTGAAGGCTGCCAAAAGCCGCGTGGAGCAGGCAGAAGGACGGATCGTCGAGAGCCGCAAGAGCTACCTGCCCTCGGTGACCCTCTCCGAGAACTTCACGCGCACCAACGATCCGCTCAACGTCTTCGGCTTCAAGCTGATGCAGACGAATGTCAATCCTGCGACTGATTTTGGGCCGACCCTCAACGAGGCTGATCCCATCAGCGACTTCAACACCTCGCTCCAGCTCATGCAGCCGATTTTCAATCGTGACGGCGCAATCGGCCGCGGCATGGCAAAGAAGGCCAAGGTCGCAGCGGAGTACATGACCGCACGCACCGAGGAGACCATCGAGCTCTACGTCAGCAAGGCCTACTACGGCATGCTGCTCGCCCGCCAGAACATCACGGCCATCGACCAGTCGATCGCCACCATGCAGCGCCACAGCCGGGAGGCTGAGAAGGCCTACCGCGCCGGCATGCTGCCGAAGTCCGACAAGCTCTCCACCGATGTCCGCCTCGCCGAGCTCCGCGAGCAGAAGATGATGCTCGAGGACGGCGTCAGGGAGGCCGAAGACGCGCTTCGCGTGCTGCTGAACCTCGACGGCGACGTCACGATCGAGCCCACCGGCTCCTTCACGGTCGAGCGCGAGCTGCCGAAGGCGGAGGCGAGCGCCACCCGCAGCGATCTCATGGCGATGGAGACCTACCGCCAGCTTGCCGAAAAGCAGGGCGAGATGGCCCGCGCAGCTCGCATCCCCCGCCTCAACGCCTTCGCCCGCGCCGACCACCACACCTCCGACTTCGACACCGACGGCTCGAGCTGGATGGTGGGTGTGAACATGCAGTGGAAGATCTTCGACGGGATGGCCATCTCCGGCAAGGTGCAGGAGGCCAAGGCACGCGAGCGCGAGGCCCGCTACAGCTACGAGGCCGCCAAGAGCCAGAGCGTGGCCGAGGTCGCCAAGGCGCTCCGCACGATGAAGACCGCCATGGAGCGGATCACGGTCGCAGGCCAGTCGCTCGAGGAGGCCAGGGTCAGTCTGGACTACATCGGCGGGCAGTACCGCACCGGCAAGGCCATGACCTTCGAGCTGCTCATGCGCGAGGGGGCCTACACCTACGCGAAGATGCGCCTGAACCAGGCGAAGTTCGACTACTCGGTCGCCAGGAGCGAGCTTGAGTATTACGGAAAGAGGTAGGCAGGTCCGCTGAACCGAACGGTAAACAACTGAACCATATGGCACTGAAGAAAATCAACATGCTCCTCGCGCTCCTTCCGCTCCTGCTTGCCGCAGGGTGCGGGGCGGACCGCGAGGCCCCGGCCCCGGCGGCTCCCGCAGCCGCTGAAACGCTCGATGTCGGGGGTCTCGTCCCGGTCAGGGCCGTCCAGGCGGAAGAGGGCGCAAGCCTGCTCGTCGTGCCCGCGGCGGCGGTCTTCCATGAAGGGGCGATGGCGGGCGTGCTCGTCGTCGGGGAGGATGGCCGCATCGCGGTCCGCTGGATCAGCACGGGCCACGCCATCGGCGCCGGCCTCATCGTGCTTGCCGGCCTCGACGCCGGAGAACTTGTCGTCGGATCCTACGATCCGGCACTGCGTAACGGAATCAAAGTAACAAAGAGTCAGGCTGTGACAGAGGAGGTTCAGTCCAAATGAATGAAGGTATCGCCGGTAAACTCGCCAAACAGTTTATCAATTCGAAGATTACGCCCCTCCTGATGGTTGCGGCGCTCCTGGTGGGCGTCATCGCGACGTTCATGACCCCGAGGGAGGAGGAGCCGCAGATCGTCGTGCCGATGGTCGACATCTATATTCCCTACCCGGGGGCCGCGCCCGCAGAGGTTTCCGAACGCGTCGCCAAGCCGTTCGAGCGCAGCCTCACCGAGATCCAGGGCGTCGATTACGTCTACTCGACCTCCATGCCCGACTTCGCCCTCGTCACCGTCCGCTACGACGTCGGCGCGAGCACCGAGGAGAGCATGGTCAAGCTCTGGGCCACCCTCATGAAGAACATGGACAAGATGCCCGCAGGCGTCCAGATGCCGCTCATGAAGAAGGTCGCCATCGACGACGTTCCGGTGCTCAACCTCACCTTCTGGGGCAAGGATGCCGATCCGCAGCACCTCCGCAGGGCGGCCCTCGACGTGGCCGACGAGCTCAAGAAGATCCCCGACATCGGCGATGTCGAGATCAAGGGCGGCCTGAAGCGCCAGATCCGCATCCTGCTCGACAAGGAGAAGCTGCAGCGCTACAATGTCAGCGCCATGCAGATCATGATGCAGATCAAGTCGGCCAACAGCCAGATCACCTCCGGCGACTTCACATCGATGAACCGTGAGGTCATCGTCCGCACCGGCAAGTTCCTCGAGAGCGTCGAGGATGTCCGGAGCGTCGTCGTCGGCGTCTCCGGCGGCTCCCCGGTCTACGTCCGCGACGTGGCCACGGTCACCGACGGACCCGAGGAGATCGACAACTACAACTTCTTCACCTGGGGCGCAGCCGCTCCCGCGGGCCAGCCCGAAGGCGAGTACCCGGCCGTGACGCTCACCGTCGCCAAGCGCAAGGGCACCGATGCCAGCGTGCTTGCCGGCAAGGTGATTGCGAAGGTCGAGCATCTCGAGGGCAGCGTCATTCCCGAGAACATCACCGTCACCGAGACCCGCAACTACGGCGAGACCGCCACCGAGAAGGTCTTCACCCTCCTCGAGCATCTCAGCATCGCCGTTGTGGCCGTGACGATCGTCGTCGGCTTCTTCCTCGGATGGAGGGGCGCGCTCGTCAACTTCATGTCGGTGCCGATCACCTTCGCCCTCACGCTTCTCGTCTACTTCCTCTTCGACTACTCGCTCAACCGCGTGACGCTCTTCGCGCTCATCTTCGTGACGGGTATCGTCGTCGACGACTCCATCATCATCGCAGAGAACATCCACCGGCACTTCTCGATGAAGCGCCAGCCGAAGCTGCAGGCGGCCATCACCGCGGTCAGCGAGGTCGGCAACCCGACGATCCTGGCGACCTTCACCGTCATCGCCGCCGTCCTGCCGATGATCTTCGTCTCGGGCCTCATGGGCCCCTACATGAGCCCTATGCCGATCGGCGCCTCGCTGGCCATGATCTTCTCGCTGCTCGTCGCGCTCATCGCAACCCCGTGGCTCTCCTACCGCCTGCTCAAGACCGAGGATGGCGGCCATGAGGAGTACGACATCACGAAGACCCCCTACTACAAGGTCTTCAACTCCATTCTCTCTCCGCTCATCGACAGCGGCCTGAAGCGCTGGATGGCCTTCGGGGTCGTCGGCATGATGCTCCTCGGCGCCATCGCCCTCGTGCCGCTCAAGGCCGTGCAGATGAAGATGCTGCCGTTCGACAACAAGAACGAGTTCCAGGTCATCATCGACATGCCGGAAGGCACCGCGCTCGAGGAGACCGGCCGCGTGGCCCAGGAGATCTCGGGCTACCTGCGCACCGTTCCCGAGGTCGAGAGCTGCCAGTACTACGCCGGCACCAACGCCCCGATCAACTTCAACGGCCTCGTGCGCCACTACTACCTCCGCCACGGCGACAACATGGCCGACATCCAGGTCAACCTTATCGACAAGGGCCTGCGCAGCGACCAGAGCCACGACATCGCCAAGCGCGTCCGCGAGGGCGTGCAGGAGATCGGCCGCAGGTACGGCGCCAACGCCAAGATCGTCGAGATCCCTCCCGGACCTCCGGTCCTCTCCACGCTCGTCGCCGAGATCTACGGCCCCACCGAGAAGGAGCGCATCGAGCTGGCCCGGAAGGTGAAGGAGATCTTCCTGGAGACCCCGGGCGTGGTCGACGTCGACTGGCTCGTCGAGGACGACCAGGAGGTCTACGAGCTCGTCGTCGACCAGAAGAAGGCCGCCTTCCGCGGTGTCTCTGTCGAGCAGATCGCCCAGACGCTCCGCATGTCGGTCGCCGGCATGGACGTCGGCGCGCTGCACCGCCAGCCGGATCTCGAGCAGGTGACGATCAACGTCCGCCTGCCGAAAGCCGACCGCACCTCGCTCAAGGACCTCTCCAACATCTTCGTGCAGTCGCAGGGCATGGGCTCGATGACGAGCCGCCTGCGCGCCGGCGAGATGATCCCGCTCTCCGAGCTGGTCAGGGTGGAAAAGACCGTCCAGGACAAGAGCATCTACCGCAAGGACCTGCATGACGTGGTCTACGTGACGGCCGACGTGGCCGGCATCACCGAGAGCCCGGTCTACGCCATGCTCGAGATGGACAAGAAGATCGAGGCGCTGAAGCTGCCCGGCGGCCACAGCATCTCGCCGCTCTACACCTCGCTGCCCGAGAGCGAGGCCAAAACCGCGATGAAGTGGGACGGCGAGTGGCAGATCACCTTCGAGGTGTTCCGCGATCTCGGCACCGCGTTCGCCGTCGTGCTCGTCATCATCTACCTGCTCATCGTCGGCTGGTTCCAGTCCTTCAAGACGCCGCTCATCATGATGATCGCCATCCCGCTGAGCCTGGTCGGCATCATCCCCGGCCACTGGATCCACGGAGCGTTCTTCACGGCGACCAGCATGATCGGCATGATCGCCCTTGCCGGCATCATGGTCCGCAACTCGGTGCTGCTGATCGACTTCATCCAGATCCGCCGCGACGAGGGCGAAGGCCTCAAGCAGGCCATCATCGAGTCGGCCGCGGTGCGTACCCGCCCGATCATCCTCACCTCCGGTGCGGTGGTCATCGGCTCGGTCGTCATGCTCTTCGACCCGATCTTCCAGGGTCTTGCCATCTCGATGATCTGGGGCGGCGTGCTCTCGACGGTGCTCACGCTCGTCGTCGTGCCGCTGGTCTACTACATGGCTGAAAAGAAAAACGCTTAACCCCAAAAGAGGGAGTCCATCATGAAGTTTCTGGCAATCATGGGGCATGAGGAGACCCGCCCCCAGGTCCGCAAGCTCTTTCAGCAGCACCGGGTCCATATGTTCTCCAACATCGCCATCCGCGGCTGCAACTGCCAGCGCTCCGAGAAGGAGAGCATGTCCTGGTGGCCGGCCGACGAAAGCCTCGGCACCTACAGCTCGCTCTGCTTCGCCATCCTCGATGCCGCAAAGGCAGAGGAGATCATGGCGGAGCTCGAGCGGAACCCCATCGCCGTCGACAAGGACTTCCCCGCGCGGGCGTTCCTCATGAACGTCGAAAAGTTCTTCTGAGGAGCCCCGTGGCGCTCACCGTACGCCAGATCCGGGTCGGCGGCGACAGGAACTTCGCCTATCTCGCCGCCGACCCGGAAACCGGAGAGGCGTTCGCCCTGGACCCCTCGTTCGATCCGCAGTCGGTCGTCAGGGCCGCCCGGGATGAGGGGTTCCGGCTGCGCTACGTCTTCTGCACCCACGACCACTCCGACCACACCTCCGGCAACGACGAGATCCGCCGCCTCACCGGACTCGAGCCTCTCCTCTACGGATACCTCTGCCCGGAAACCGGGCTCACGGTGGAGGACGGCGCACGCTTTCCCCTCGGCCGGCTCTCGGTCGAGATCATCCATACCCCCGGCCACACGCCCGACAGCATCTGCCTGTATTCGGACGGCAACCTCTTCACCGGCGATACGCTTTTCGTCGGCAAGGTCGGCGGCACCGCGACCGATGAGGATGCCCGGCAGGAGTACGACTCGCTTACCTCCAGGCTCATGGCGTTCCCGCCTGAGACGAAGGTGTGGCCCGGCCACGACTACGGCACCAGCCCCTCCTCCGACATCGGCACCCAGCGGAGCACGAACCCCTTCCTCACCCGCCCCGGCTTCGAGGCCTTCCTCGAGCTCAAGCGCAACTGGGCCGCCTACAAGCGGGAGCACGGCATCGCCTGAACGGGAGGGCTCCCGCCCGGCCGGGTTCCTGCGGCGATTTTGCTCCGTGCACCTTTTTTCTTACATTGTAGGCTGAGTTTTTATCCCCCTCGGGACTGCGGGCCCCGCGCCTGTCCCAGATTTCATGCAGTACGGCCGGCAGACGCTTCGCAGCCAGCTCCGGTGTTTCATCCATCCACACGTAACCTGTTGTCGACTATGGACCAGCTCATCACTCTTCGTACGCTCCCGGTATCGGCCCTCATGCAGAAGGATTTCGCAATCATCAAGGGAAGCTGCACCGTTGCAGAGGCCCTGCAGATCATGAAAAAAAGCGGCGAGAGCGGCCTGATCGTCGAGCCCCGCAATGAGGACGACTGCTACGGCGTCATCACCGAAAAGGACATCCTCGGCAAGGTCATCGATCCCGGCGAGGACGTGCACCGCGATCCGTGGAACACCCCGGTCTTCCAGATCATGAGCAAGCCGGTCATCAGCGTCAACCCGAGCCTGCGCATCAAGTACGCGCTGCGCATGATGAAGCGCACCAACGTCCGTCGCCTGACCGTCATGGACGGCAACGCGGTGGTCGGCGTCCTCAACATGACCGACGTCCTGCACGCCGTCGAGGAGCTTCCGGCGCATGACGACCACGTCGCCCTGTAAGGAGGCGGCCCCTTCGTCGCCACCCGAACGTTTCCGGTAAGAGAGTATCCAGTATGCGGGGCTGCGGCACTGCCGTGCCCCCAGTTTAATCCGTGCGCCTGCCCGAGAGAGGCCATACACAAGACTTGAGCGAATGAAACCATTTGACATCATTATCGTCGGAGGCGGCGGAGCCGGGCTCTACGCGGCCATGGAAGCGATGAAGACGAACCCGTCGCTGAACATCGCCGTCCTCTCGAAGGTCTACCCCAACCGCTCGCACACCTCGGCCGCCCAGGGCGGGGCCAACGCGGCGCTCGCCAACACGGCCAAGGACGACTCGGTCGACCTGCACATCTTCGACACCATCAAGGGAAGCGACTACCTGGCCGACCAGGACGCCGTCGAGGTGCTCTGCTCCGAGGCGCCGAAGATCATCCGCGAGCTCGACAACATCGGCACCCCCTGGTCGCGGCTCGACGACAAAACGATCGCCCAGCGCCCCTTCGGCGGCGCCGGACGCCCCCGCTGCTGCTACTGCGCCGACAAGACCGGCCACACCATCCTCCAGACCCTCTATGAACAGTGCCTGAAGAAGGGGGTGGTGTTCTTCAACGAGTACTTCGCCCTCAGCCTCTCCGTCAGGGGGAGCCAGTCGAAGGGCCTCATCGCAATGGACATCAAGACCGGCAAGATCGAGGCGTTCTCCGCCCGCACCGTGATCTTCGCGACCGGCGGCTACGCCAAGATGTACTGGAACCGTTCGAGCAACGCCGCCGGCAACTCCGGCGACGGCCAGGCGATCTGCTACCGCGCCGGCCTTCCGCTGAAGGACATGGAGTTCGTCCAGTTCCATCCGACAGGCCTGCGCAAGAGCGGCCTGCTCGTCACCGAGGGCGCACGCGGCGAGGGAGGCTACCTCCTCAACAGCCAGGGCGAGCGCTTCATGTCGCGCTACGCGCCGGAGAAGATGGAGCTCGGTCCGCGCGACCTCGTCTCCCGTTCGATCGAGACCGAAATCCTGCAGGGCCGCGGCTTCGACAGCCCGGCCGGCAAGTACGTCCACCTCGACCTCACCCATCTCGGCGCCGACCTCATCAAGAGCCGCCTGCCGCAGATCCGCGAGATGTCGATGTACTTCGAGGGCGTCGATCCGATCGAGGAGCCCATCCCGGTCCGTCCGACGGCCCACTACTCGATGGGCGGCATCGATACCGACAACGAGGGCCGTACCGTGATGCAGGGCGTCTATGCCGCGGGCGAATGCGCCTGCGTCTCGGTGCACGGAGCCAACCGCCTCGGCGGCAACTCCCTGCTCGACATCCTCGTCTTCGGCCGCATCGTCGGCCGCACGGCCGCCGAGGAGGCCCGCAGCTTCGAGCCCGGCAACATCAGCGAGGCCGAGCTCAAGGAGCACTCCGAGGAGATCCGCAGCTACATGCAGCCCAGCGGGCACTACGAGCGTTACGGCGCGCTTCGCGAAGAGCTCGGCCAGACGCTCGGCCTGAATGTCGGCATCTACCGCGAGGCTCCGCTCATCCGGAAGGGCATCGAGGACATCGAGGCGCTCCGGGAGCGTTTCAAGAAGGTCCGGGTGTTCGACTCGAGCGACGTCTTCAACACCAACCTGCAGCAGGTCCTCGAGCTGCGCAACATGCTCGACCTCTCCGAAACCGTCGCCGCCGGGGCTCTCGCCCGCGAGGAGAGCCGCGGCTCGCACACCCGCACCGACTTTCCGACGCGCGACGACGGGAAGTGGCACAAGCATACCCTGGCGACCCTTGTCGACGGCAGGCTCGAACTGGGCGAAAAGCCGGTTACGATGGGCCGTCATGAACTCCAGGAAAGAACTTATTAATCACAAGCGCCCATGACTGTCTCTAGCGACCAGCATATCGAAGGCAAGCGCGACGTCACCTTCCGGGTGTTCCGGCTGAACCCCCAGGTCGACAGCAAGCCCTATTTCGATGACTATACCATCCCGGTCGAACGGGGTATCACGGTGCTTCGCGCCCTGAACTACATCAAGGAGAACATCGACGCCTCCGTCAGCTACCGCGTCTTCTGCCAGGCCGGCATCTGCGGCTCCTGCGGCATGCGCATCAACGGCATCTCCAAGCTGGCCTGCACCACCCAGGTGTGGGACGAGCTGCCGAAGTGCCGCGAGGCGGGCATCATCAGGATCGAGCCGCTGCGCAACCTGCCGCTGCTCAAGGACCTCATCGTCGACATGGACCCCCTCGTCGGCAAGATGAAGCACTACTCCAACTGGGTCGTCTCCACCATGGAGGAGTCCGAGATGGGCCGAAAGGAGTTCCTCGTCTCCGAAGAGGAGTTCAGCCGGTACGACAAGGCCACCGACTGCATTCTCTGCGCTTCCTGCGTCTCGGAGTGCAGCATCCTGCGCGCCAACAAGGAGTACGTCTCCCCGGCGGTGCTCCTGAAGTCCCACCGCATGAACGTCGACTCGCGCGACGGGCTCCACGACGTGCGCCTCGCCGAACTGGTGCAGGACCACGGCGTCTGGGACTGCACGCACTGCTACCGCTGCCAGGAGACCTGCGTCAAAAGCATCCCGATCATGGACGCCATCCACGGCATCCGTGAGGACGCGATCGAGTCGCGCGGCATGAAGGACACCGCCGGCGCCAAGCACGCCGAGGCGTTCATGTCGGACATCGAGAAGAAGGGCAAGCTGGTCGAGGCTACCCTGCCGTTCCGCACCAACGGCGTGGCATGGACCGTGAAGAACCTCCTGCCGATGGCCGTGAAGATGATCCTGAAGCGCCGCACGCCGCCGCCGCCGCCGCTCGTGAAGGCGTCGAAAGGCATGAAGAAGTTCCGTGAGGAGTTCCGCGAGATGTCGGAACATGTCAAAGAGGACCACAAGACCCATAAAAAATAATCGGGAGGCCTTCCGGATGAAGAAATACGCATATTACCTGAGCTGCATCAACGAGTCCATGACCAAGGAGGTCGACCGCTCGATTGCGCTCTGGCAGAAGGATCTCGATATCGAGCTCGTGCACCTGCACGAGAGCACCTGCTGCGGAGGAAGCAACCTCGACTACGTCAGCCCGAAGCACTTCGCGCTGGTCAATGCCCGCAACATCGCTCACGCCGAGAAGATGGGCATGGACCTCGTCGTCTCCTGCAACACCTGCCTCATGACCATCCGCAGCGCCAAGAAGAAGCTCGATGCGTCGGCTGAGCTGCGTGCCGAGGTCAACGAGATCCTCAGGAAAGAGGGTCTCGAGTACCGCGGCACCTCCGAGGTCCGCCACCTGCTCTGGGTGCTCATCGACGACGTCGGGCTCGACGTCATCAAGTCGAAGGTCAAGGTGCCGCTCTCGAAGTACCGCATCGCGCCCTTCTACGGCTGCCACATCCTCCGTCCCTCGACGGTGCTCGGCAAGGACAACCCGCTCGACCCGACCTCGCTCGACCAGCTCGTCCTGGCGCTCGGCGGCACCACCATCCCCTACCGCCACAAGAACCGCTGCTGCGGCTTCCACACCCTGCTCGTCGCCGAGGAGGAGTCGCTGAGCGTCGCGGCCGAGGCGCTCGAGGAGGCCATCGACCTGAAGGCCGACTTCATCGTCACCCCCTGCCCGCTCTGCCACACCGTGCTCGACGGCTACCAGTCGAAGGCGCTGAAGCATGCCGGCAGCCACAGCTCGATTCCCGTGTTCCACCTTTCGGAGATGGTCGGCCTCGCGCTCGGCTACAGCCCGAAGGAGCTCGGCATCAAGCGCCACATCGTCAGCTGAGGGGTCTTCCGGCGGGGAGGCGTTTTAAAAAACGGCCGGAAAGTCGTACCTTTGCAGGTTCCGTCTGTTCCGGCTGCGGCCGCCAAAGCGCCGCCCCTCAAAGGGTTCAGGTTTTTTTGTAAACACTCTAACTTTAGCTCTGCATGCTCAAAAACGATCTTTTCCTCCGGGCTCTGAAGCGCCAGCCATGCTCACGGACCCCCATCTGGGTGATGCGCCAGGCAGGCCGTTACCTTCCCGAGTACCGTGCCGTCAGGGAGAAAACCGACTTCCTCACCCTCTGCAAGACCCCCGAGCTCGCCATGGAGGTCACCATCCAGCCGGTCGACATCATCGGCGTGGATGCGGCGATCATCTTCAGCGACATCCTCGTCGTCAACGAGGCGATGGGCATGAACGTCGAGATCATCGAGAGCAAGGGCATCAAGCTGACCCCCCCGATCCGCAGCCAGGTCGACATCGACCGCCTGATCGTTCCCGAGGTGCAGGACAAGCTCGGCTACGTGCTCGACGCCATCCGCCTCACCAAGAAGGAGCTCGACAACCGCGTTCCCCTCATCGGCTTCTCCGGTGCGGCATGGACCCTCTTCACCTACGCCGTCGAAGGCGGCGGATCGAAGAACTACGCATTCGCCAAGAAGATGATGTTCCGTGAGCCGAAGATGGCCCACATGCTGCTCAGCAAGATCTCCTCGGTCATCTCCGACTACGTCTGCGCACAGGTCGAGGCCGGAGCCGACGCCATCCAGATCTTCGACTCCTGGGCCAGCGCCCTCTCCGAGGACGACTACCGCGAGTTCGCGCTTCCCTACATCAAGGAGAACGTGCAGGCGGTGAAGGCCAAGTACCCGGACACCCCGGTCATCGTCTTCTCGAAGGACTGCAACACCATCCTCACCGAGATCGCCGACACCGGCGCCGACGCTGTCGGACTCGGCTGGGGCATCGACATCAAGAAGGCCCGCACCATCCTCGGCGACCGCGTCTGCCTCCAGGGCAACATGGACCCGACGGTCCTCTACGGCACCCCGGAGAAGATCAAGGCTGAGGCCGCCAAGATCCTCAAGCAGTTCGGCCAGCACACCGCACAGTCCGGCCACGTCTTCAACCTCGGCCACGGCATCCTGCCCGACGTCGATCCGGCCAACCTGAAGCTGCTCGTCGACTTCGTCAAGGAGGAGAGCGCCAAGTACCACTAAGGCGTCCTTCCCCGTTCCGTTCCAGCAAAAGCTCCGTCAGTACCCGTACCGGCGGAGCTTTTTTTTCGAGCCCCGTCAACCCATTCGTCCCGACGCCATGGAAAAGCACGGCACCCTGCGCGACCGGCTGCGCCACGTCATCTTCGACTACGACACCTTCCCCGCAAAGGCTTTCGACCTCGCGCTCATCGCGGCCATTTCGCTGAGCGTGCTGACCGTCATGCTCGACAGCGTGCCCTCGCTGCACCGGTCGGCCGGCGGACTGTTCCTCGCGCTCGAGTGGTTCTTCACCGTCCTCTTCTCGGCGGAGTATGCGCTCCGGCTGTATGCGAGCCCCGACCGGCGTCGCTACGCCCTGAGCTTTTTCGGCCTGGTCGACTTCTTTTCGGTCTTCCCGACATGGCTCAGCCTCTTCGTGCCCGGCGCCCAGTACCTGCTCGTCATCCGCTTCTTCAGGGTCCTGCGCATCTTCCGGCTCCTGAAGCTGATGCAGTTCGTGCGCGAAGCCAACTTCGTCCGCCAGTCCGTCGTGGCATCCTCGCGAAAGATCCTCGTCTTCCTCTTCTTCGTCGTGGTGCTCACAAGCATCGTCGGGGCCCTCATGTACCTCATCGAAGGGGAGTCGCACGGGTTCCGGAGCATTCCCGAGAGCATCTACTGGGCGATCGTGACCGTCACGACCGTCGGCTACGGCGACATCTCGCCCGAGACCCCGCTCGGCCGCGCGCTTGCCGCGCTGCTCATGATCACCGGCTACAGCGTCATCGCCGTGCCGACCGGCATCGTCTCGGCCGAAATGGCCGCCATCGACCGCTCTGCACCAAGGCAGACGCGCTGCCCGTCGTGCCCGGAGCTCTTCCACGAAGGAGACGCCCTGTTCTGCCGCCGCTGCGGCCGGAGGCTCGAGGAGGGCGCGGCGGACGGGGGGGCGTGAGGATTTTCTTCCTATCGCTCGGTTTTTCGTTATATTGGCGTAACCATGGCACCGGTGCGCCTCAAGGGGCGCGGGCAGAGAGAACGAACCATATTCACAGCAATGATGGAGAGAGAGGGAACATGCAACTGCCGACTCACCGACCGGAGCCGGCTCGAGGAGAGCGTTCTTGAGACGCTGCTCTACAGCGCGCGCCTGAAGGAGCGGGTCGCCCGCGAGTCCGGCGCACAGATTGCCGCCATGGCGCGCATGATGGCCGCAACCTTCGAGGAGGGCGGCACGGTGCTCTTCTGCGGCAACGGCGGCAGCGCGGCAGACGCCCAGCACCTGGCCACCGAGCTCACCATCCGCTACCGCAGCTCGGTCCAGCGCCCGGCGCTTCCGGCCATCGCGCTCTCCAGCGACAGCATGGCGCTCACGGCCGGGGCCAACGACCTCGGCTACGACAACGTGTTCGCCCGCCTCGTCGAGGCGTACGGAAAGAAGGGAGACCTGCTCGTCGGGATCTCGACGAGCGGCAACAGCCAAAGCGTCGTCCAGGCGCTCGTGACCGCAAAGCAGCGGGGAATGGGCACCATCGCCCTCCTCGGCGGCGACGGCGGCCGCATGAAAGGCATGGCCGACCTCGAGCTCATCGTCCCCCACACCGGCACGGCCGACCGCGTGCAGGAGTGCCACATCGCCGTCGGCCACGTCCTGATCGATCTTGTGGAGCGTATCCTCGGATACTGCGACTAACCCTTAAACCACCATACCCCATGCCAGTCAAGCAGATAGAAGGAGCACTCAGCGCAAAGGACGCCCGCTTCGCCATCGTCGTCTCCCGCTTCAACGACTTCATCGGCCAGAAGCTGGTCGAGGGCGCCCTGGACTGCATCCGCCGCCACGGCGGATCGGAGGAGCATATCACCATCTACCGCTGCCCCGGCGCCTTCGAACTGCCGATGGTGTCGAAGAAGGCCGCGCTCACCGGAAAGTACGACGCCCTCATCACGCTCGGCGCCATCATCCGCGGAAGCACCCCCCATTTCGACGTCGTTGCCGCCGAGGCCGCCAAGGGCATCGCCCAGGCCTCTCTTGAGACCGGCGTGCCGATCGCCTTCGGGGTACTGACCACCGAGAACATCGAGCAGGCGATCGAGAGGGCCGGCACGAAGGCCGGCAACAAGGGGTTCGACGCCGCCCTCACCGCCATCGAGATGGTCGACCTCTACCGCAATATCTGAGGGACTTTTCCTCTGCCGGCGCCGATGACGAAGGGCCGCTGCTTCATCCCGAGGCAGCGGCCCTTTCTCTGTGTTCTTTGCAGGACGCGGCTGCTCAGCCGAGGTTTCGGGCGATGGCTTCGCGCGAGGCCTTCATGAGGGCTTCGACGTTGGGGAAGTCGGCGGTGCGGAGGGGCTTGCCGATGATGAGCCGAACCGTGCCGCGGTGGATCGCCAGGCTCTTTTTCGGCGTGATGCGGTGGCTGCCGACGATGGTGACGGGGAGCACCTCGGCCCGGGCCTTTTCGGCGACGAGGAAGGCCCCGCGCTTGAAGGGGAGGAGCTTGCCGGTGGCCGAGCGGGTCCCTTCGGGGAAGATGTGCACCGAGCGGCCGCTTTTGAGGACTTCGGCCGCCGAGAGGAGGCTCTTGAGGGCTTCGCGGTTCTGGCCCCGCTTGATCATGACGTATCCTCCGTTCCTGAGCGCCCATCCGAAGACGGGGATCCTTCCGAGCTCCTCCTTGGCGACGAAGCGGAGGTTGAGCTTCATCGAGCCGAGCAGGAGCGGGATGTCGGCCATGCCGGCATGGTTGCTGACGACGAGGTAGCTCCTGCCGGGCGTGTAGTTCTCCTCGCCCTCCACTTCGACCCTGATGCCGAAGAGCCGGGCGCTGAAACGCCCCCACCAGGAAGCGATCCGGGCGAACCGGTCGCCGTTGCCGTCGAGGAGGTTGAGGACGTAGCCGTAGAGCATCCCGAAGAACATGATGGGTATCAGGATGATGAAGAAGAGCAGGGTGCGGGCGTTCATGGGGGCGTGGTGTGGTGTGCTCAGCCGTCGAGGCCGTTGAGGAAGTCCGCAAGCTCCCGGAAGCGGGGTTCGATCACCGTCGAGCGCTTCTCCTTTTCGAGGAGGCAGCGGAGGCGTTCGGGTACGTCGACCTTGATATTGAGGGCCTCTTCGATGGCTTCGAGGAACTTCGAGGGGTGGGCGGTCGAGAGCACGACGGCGGGCGTGCCGATGTACTTTCCTTCCCGGCGCATCTCCTGGAGGGCCCGGTAGCCGACGGCGGTGTGGGGGTCCATCACGTAGCCGAAGCGCTCGTATGCGAGCCGGATGGTCTCGAGGGTCTCCTTGTCGGTGACGGAGGTGGCGGCGATGTCGCGGGCCATGGCGTCGTGGTCCCCTCGGTAGATATGGAGGAGGCGGGCGAAGTTGCTCGGGTTGCCGACGTCCATCGCCGTCGAGAGGGTGCGGCGGGTCGGACGGGGTTCGTAGCGCCCCTCGGAAAGGTAGCGCGTGACGCTGTCGTTGGCGTTCGAGGCGGCGATGAAGCCTCCGACGGGAAAGCCCATCTTCTTTGCCAGCACGCCGGCCGTCAGGTTGCCGTAGTTGCCGCTTGGCACCGAGAAGACGGGGTTTTCCAGCCCGTGCTCCTCCCTGAGCCGGAGCGCCGCCCAGGCGTAGTAGAAGGACTGCGGCACGAGGCGGGAGATGTTGATCGAGTTGGCCGAGGTCAGGGTGAGGCGGCTCTTCAGCTCCGGGTCGACGAAGGCCTCCTTCACGAGGCGCTGGCAGTCGTCGAAATCCCCCTTCACCTCGAGGGCGTGCACGTTGCCGCCGGCCGTGGTGAGCTGCTGCTCCTGCAGGCGGCTGACCTTGCCGGAGGGGTAGAGCAGCACCACGCGGGTGTTCGGGATGCCCTGGAAGCCGTAGGCGACTGCGCTGCCGGTGTCGCCGGAGGTGGCCACAAGCACCGTGATCATGCGCCTGTCCTCGGCGGCGAACCATCCGGTCATGCGGGCCAGGAACCGGGCGCCGTAGTCCTTGAAGGCGAGCGTCGGCCCGTGGAAGAGCTCTTCGACGAAGGTCGTCTCGTCGAGCCGGACGAGCGGGGTCTCGAAGCTGCAGGCGTCGCTGACGATCCGCTGCAGCTCGACGGGGGGCACCTCGCCGTCGACGAACTTTTTGGCGATCGCGAAGCCGATGTCGCTGAAGGATGCTCCTTCGAGGTTCGCGATCTCGGCGGGGGAGAGCGTGGGGAGCTCGGAGGGGACGTAGAGTCCTCCGTCGGGGGCGAGCCCCTCGAGGGTGGCCCGTTTCATGGAGACCGGCGTGGAGGATTTGCTGGTGCTGAAGTAGATCATGTGTCTGTCGGGAACGTCGTCGGTTGTGTTCGTTAGAGTATCCTTGCCCCTTCGCGGCAGATCGGCGAGACCCACATGTCGGAGGCGAGCCCTGCGCTGCCGGAGAGGAAGGCCTCCTGCATGGCGCGTCCGGCCTTCTCGGCCGACTCGCGCGACCGTGAGAAGGCGAAGACGGAGGGGCCCGATCCCGCGATGCTGCAGCCGAGGGCGCCGGCTTCCATGGCGGCCTCCTTCACCCCGGTGAAGCCGGGGATGAGCGGCGCGCGCCTGGGCTCGGCGACCACGTCGACGAGCGAGCGGCCGATGAGCGGGTAGTCGGAGCTCTGCAGTCCGGCGATGAGCGCCCCGACGTTGCCCCACTGCTGGATGGCCAGCTTGAGCGGGATCTCGGCGGGGAGCACCGAGCGGGCGTAGGAGGTCCTGAGTTCGGTATGGGGATGGACGAGCGAGCAGAAGAGCTCCTCGGGGGGGGCGATGACGATGAGGTCGAGCGGCGTGTAGCTGCGGATGAGGACGAAGTTGCCGAGGATGGCCGGCGCGGCGTTGTCGGCATGGGCCGAGCCGCAGGCGACCCGCTCGCCCTCGATGGCGAAGTGCACCAGCTCCATCTTCGTGCAGGGCTGGCCGAGCAGTTCGTTGGCCGCCACGAGGGCCGCCGCGGCGCTTGCCGCGCTGCTGCCCATGCCGCTGGAGAGCGGCAGGTGCTTCTTCAGCTCGAGCTCGATGTGGCCGTCGAAACCGATGCCTTTCTGTGCGCGGATGTGTTCGAGGAACTTCAGGACGACGAAACTCGAGGTGTTCTTCCTCGCGTCCTGCGGGAGCTTGCCGCCGTCGCCCGTGATCGACGTGATGGTGACGGGGCCGGAGGTGTGGCTGCGCTCCGAGAGCGAGAGTACGACCTCGTCTCCGGGCTCGCGGATGGCGAACCCGAGCACGTCGAACCCGCAGGCCACGTTTCCGACGGTTGCTGAAGCGAATCCCCTGACTGTTTTCATACGCTTGCTTCGGGGCCAGGGGGTGCGCTGCAACCCGCGGCCGGGTACTGTTGAAAAACCAAGTTGTTCAAATGCGATGGTAGTATTTGAATAACTAAAAGCTTTTCATTAAATTTGGCTTTTCTTTTGGAAAGGGAAAAGATCCCCCGGAATTCAAATGAAAGTAAGCAGAATCTTTCTCTTTTCTTAACAAATAACCAAGCGGAATAAGCATATGTCTACAACAGTCAGGCCTGATGAAGTTTCATCCATACTTCGCAAGCAGCTTGCCGGCTTTGAGTCCGAAGCCGAAGTCTATGATGTGGGAACCGTGCTGCAGGTCGGCGACGGTATCGCACGCGTCTACGGTCTGTCCAAGGCTGCTGCCGGTGAACTCCTCGAGTTCCCCAACAACGTCATGGGCATGGCTCTGAACCTTGAGGAGGACAACGTCGGCGCCGTGCTCTTCGGTGACTCCACCGACGTCAAGGAAGGCGACACTGTCAAGCGTACCGGCATCCTCGCCTCTGTTCCGGTTGGTGAAGCCATGCTCGGCAGGGTGGTCAACCCCCTCGGCGAAGCGATCGACGGCAAGGGCGCGATCGATACCGAGATCCGTCTTCCCCTCGAGCGCCGCGCTCCCGGCGTCATCTACCGCAAGTCGGTGCACGAGCCGCTCCAGACCGGCCTCAAGGCGATCGACGCAATGATCCCGATCGGCCGCG
This sequence comes from Chlorobium sp. N1, assembly GCF_004332115.1. GTDB lineage: Bacteria > Bacteroidota > Chlorobiia > Chlorobiales > Chlorobiaceae > Chlorobium. The sequence goes on along the minus strand of NZ_SJPA01000002.1, from coordinate 127,342 downwards.
GCCAGCGCGAGCTCATCATCGGCGACCGCCAGACCGGCAAGACCGCCGTTGCGCTCGACACCATCATCAACCAGAAGGGCAAGGGCGTCTTCTGTATCTATGTCGCCATCGGCCTGAAGGGCTCGACCGTCGCACAGGTGGTCAACACCCTCGAGAAGCACGGCGCGATGGAGTACACCACCGTCATCTCGGCAACGGCCTCCGATCCTGCACCGCTGCAGTTCATCGCTCCGTTCTCCGGCGCCGCACTCGGCGAATATTTCCGCGACACCGGCCGCCATGCGCTCGTCATCTACGACGATCTCTCCAAGCAGGCCGTCGCCTACCGCCAGCTCTCCCTCCTGCTCCGCCGTCCGCCGGGACGCGAGGCATACCCGGGCGACGTTTTCTTCCTGCACTCCCGCCTGCTCGAGCGTGCCGCGAAGATCACCGACGACATCGAAGTCGCAAAGAAGATGAACGACCTTCCCGAACCCCTCAAGCCGATGGTGCAGGGTGGCGGCAGCCTTACGGCGCTCCCGATCATCGAGACCCAGGCCGGTGACGTGTCGGCATACATCCCGACCAACGTGATCTCGATCACCGACGGACAGATCTTCCTCGAGACCAACCTGTTCAACAGCGGACAGCGCCCGGCCATCAACGTCGGCATCTCGGTCTCCCGCGTCGGCGGCGCAGCCCAGATCAAGGCGATGAAGAAGGTCGCCGGCACGCTCCGCCTCGACCTCGCGCAGTTCCGTGAGCTCGAAGCCTTCTCGAAGTTCGGTTCCGACCTCGACAAGACCACCAAGGCACAGCTCGACCGCGGCGCGCGCCTCGTCGAGATCCTCAAGCAGGGCCAGTACGTGCCGATGCCGGTCGAACGCCAGGTCGCCATCATCTTCCTCGGCACCCAGGGCCTGCTCGACCAGGTCGCCGTGGAGAATATCAAGAAGTTCGAAGAGGAGTTCCTCGCCATGCTCGATCTCAAGCACGGCGAGATCCTGAAGTCCATTGCGGAAACCGGAGCACTCGATGCCGACATGGCTTCGAAGCTCAAGGAAGTGGCATTGAAGTTCGTCGCCACCTTCAACGACAAGGTGAAGGCCTGAGAAGGGCATCGATGCAGTGGAGTTTCAGATAATACATTAACGACCCGTACTACATGCCAACATTAAAGGACATACGAGTTCGCATCAAGGGCGTGAAATCGACGCAGCAGGTGACGAAGGCCATGAAGATGGTTGCCGCTGCGAAGCTTCGCAAGGCGCAGGAACGGGCGGTCATGGCCCGTCCCTACGCCGCCAAGCTCGGTGAGATGCTCGGATCGCTGTCGACGAAGGTCGACACCTCGGCGACCCCGCTCCTCGCCGACCGTGCAGAGACCTCGAAGGTCCTGGTGGTGCTCGTCACCTCCGACAGGGGGCTCTGCGGCGCTTTCAATACGAACATCATCAAGCTTGCCCAGCGCACGATCCATGAGGAGTTTGCTTCTGCCCATGCGGCCGGCAACGTCCAGATGATCTGCGCCGGAACGCGCGGCTTCGATTTCTTCCGCAAGCGCGGCTACAACATCCTGAAAGGGTACCCGGCCGTGTTCCAGAACCTGGACTTCTCGACTGCCCGCGAAATCGCCGAGACCGCCTCGTCGATGTACGTGAAGGGCGAGGTCGACCGCGTCATCGTGGTCTACAACGAGTTCAAGTCGGTGATCGCCCCGAACCTGAAGGCCGAGCAGTTGCTCCCGATAAAGAGCGAAGGCCCGGTACAGGAAGGCGGCGACTACATCTACGAGCCCTCTCCGGAAGCCATCATCGAGGAGCTGGTACCGAAGCACCTCAACACCCAGGTGTGGAGGATGATGCTCGAGTCCAACGCCGCCGAGCAGGCTGCAAGGATGACCGCCATGGATTCGGCGACCGAGAATGCCAAGGAGCTTCTCCGCACGCTCAACATTAGCTACAACCGTGCCCGCCAGGCGGCGATCACCAAGGAGCTGAGCGAGATCGTCGGTGGCGCCGATGCACTTTCGAACTGATTGCTCTCCGTTGGAGAACAACGCAAAAGCGCCCTGCAACGGGCGCTTTTTTTTTGCGGCGGAACGGCTTTCCGGCGGGGCGCCGCCCTCAATCGGCCCCCTGATTTGCATTTTAACGCTCAATGGATGAAATTCCACGGAGTCTTTAATACCTAGCTACTCGAGGGTACATGAAAATATTCAAGTTCGGGGGGAGCTCCCTCGGTACGGCCGAGCGTATCAGGAACGTTTCGTCGATCATCAGCCGGGCGCTCGAAGATGAGCGCCTCGTCATCGTCATCTCCGCCATGGAGGGGGTGACCGACCGCCTGCTCGAGGCGGCCCGGAGGGCCTGCGGCGGGGACGGCGGCTATGTGGCTGCCGGCGAGGAACTGGCCGAGCGCCATCTCTCGGTCGCCCGCGAGCTGCTTGAGGGTCCGGCGCTCGAGGAGCTCGATGCGGTGCTTCGCCGTGAGCTCCTTGAGCTGCACGACGTCCTGCACGGGATCTTTCTCCTCCGCGAGCTCTCCGCAAAGAGCTCGGCGCTCGTCCAGAGCTTCGGGGAACGCCTCTCGACGCGCATCGTCGCCGCGTGGCTCAGCGCCTCCGGCGTGCCGGCGGTCTATGTCGACGGCCGCGAGCTGATTGTTACCGACGCCGTCTATCCCGATGCCCGCCTCGACGAAGCGGCGAGCCGTGAGCGCATCGGTCTCCGCCTTTCGACGGAGCCGTCGCTTCCGGTCGTGACCGGCTACATCGCCGCAGCCGCGGACGGCTCGGTGACCACGCTCGGGCGCGGCGGATCGGACTACACCGCTTCCGTTCTCGGCTCCGCGCTCGGCGCCGGGGAGATCTGGATCTGGACCCATGTCGACGGGTTCTTCAGCGCCGACCCGAACCGGGTGCCCGACGCGCGGGTGCTTCCCTTCGTCAGTTACGCGGAGGCCATGGAGCTTTCCCATGCGGGGGCGAAGATCCTCCATCCGCTCGCCGTGCAGCCGGCGATGAAAGCATCGATACCGATCCTCATCAAGAACTCGTTCAACCCCGGGGCCGAAGGCACGAGGATCGAGCGCGACCGGCGTCCGGACGACGGCCTTGCCCTGCCGGTCACCGGGCTCACCTCCATCAACTCGGTGGTGCTGCTCAACCTTTCGGGCAGCGGCATGGTCGGCGTGCCGGGCATCGCCTCCCGCCTCTTCACCCGCCTCGCCCGGCATCGCATCAACGTCATCTTCATCTCGCAGGCCTCATCGGAGCAGTCGATCAGCCTGGCCGTCGCGCCGCAGCAGGCCGAGGAGGCCCGGTTCGTGCTCGACGACGAGTTCGGGGCGGAAATCGCCGCCCGCCAGATCGATGCCGTCGCAGTGCGCCGCGACCTTGCCATGATCGCCGTCGTCGGCAACAACATGTCGGGCCATCCCGGCGTGTCGGCCAAGCTGTTCGAGACCCTCGGCAAGAACGGCATCAACGTCATCGCCGTGGCCCAGGGGGTCAACGAGATGAACATCTCCTTCGTCCTGGAGAGCCACCAGGAGGACAAGGCGCTCAACTGCATCCATGAATCCTTCTTCCTCTCCCGCCGTCGGGTGCACGTGTTCATCGCCGGCACCGGCACGATCGCCACAAGCCTGATCGGCCAGATCGGACGCCATCGCCGCGAACTGCAGGAGGCCGACGGGCTCGACGTCGTGGTGGCCGCCGTGGCCAACACCCGCAGCATCGCCTTCGACCCCGACGGGCTCGACCTCGAGGGATGGCAGGAGGCGCTCCGCCCGCGCGGCAGCTACGAGGGGATCGAAGGGTACCTGCGCTTCATCAGGGAGAAGAACCTCCACAACACCATCTTCGTCGACTGCACCGCAAGCGCGGACGTTGCGGCCCGCTATCCCGAGCTGCTGCGCTCCGACATCTCCATCGCCACCGCCAACAAGCTCGGCATGGCCGGTCCCTGGCCGCTCTACCGGGCCATCCGCGACGCCCGGCGCTCGAGCAACGCCCGTTTCCTGTACGAGACCAACGTCGGCGCCGGCCTGCCGATCATCAACACCCTCGGGGACCTCAAGAGCAGCGGCGACCGTATCCGGAGCATCGAGGGGGTCCTCTCCGGCACGCTCAGTTTCATTTTCAACGAACTGCGCAAGGGCGGACGGTTCAGTGAGATCGTCAATAGCGCGCGCCTGGCGGGCTACACCGAGCCGGACCCCCGCGACGACCTGTCGGGAGCGGACTTCGCGCGCAAGTTCCTCATCCTCGGCCGCGAGCTCGGTTTCGAGCTCGAGTACGACCAGGTGGAGTGCGAGAACCTGGTGCCCGAGGAGCTGCGGGGGGAGATGCCGGTCGACACATTCCTCGAACGGCTGGAAATGGTCGACGAGAGCTACGCCAGGGCTATCGAGGAGGCCGGCAGGAACGGGATGACCATCTCGTTCGCCGGCGAGATACGTGACGGGAAGGCCTCGATCGGCGTCAAGCAGGTGCCGCTCGAAAGCCCCCTTGCCGGGCTGAACGGATCGGAGAACATGGTGGTCTTCACCACCGACCGGTACCTCCAGACCCCGCTCGTCGTCAAGGGCCCCGGTGCGGGCGGCGAGGTCACCGCGGGCGGCGTCTTCGCCGACATCCTGCGCATCGCCGGCTACCTTGTCTGAGCGCGTGCTCTCGCTCCGGGCCGAAATCGTTTCGGTGGGCGACGAGCTGCTCAAGGGCCAGCGGGTCAACACCAACGCCTCCTTCATCGCCCGCGTCCTCGGCTCGGTCGGCGTGCCGGTCGTGCGCGTCACGGCCTGCTCCGACTACGAGGGCGAGATGGCCTCGGTCTTTCGGGAGGCGCTCGGCCGCGCCGACGTGGTACTCGTCACCGGGGGGCTCGGCCCCACGAGGGACGACCGCACCCGACGGGCCGCAGAGGAGCTCCTGGGGCTCGGGCTCCGGCTCGACAGGGACGCCCTTCGGGAGGTGGAGCGCCGGGTTGCGGCCCATGGCCGGACGATGAACGAGCTGATGGAAGGCCAGGCCATGGTGCTCGAAGGTTCCACGGCCATCCCCAACACCCGCGGCACGGCGGCCGGCATGATCGTCCCCTGCGGCGAGCGCTTCGGCGGCAGCCATCTGGTCCTGATGCCCGGCGTACCGGTGGAGATGGAGGCGATGATGGAGCTCACGGTCCTGCCGTGGCTCCGCGGCCTCAGCCGTACGGCCATCGTCCACACCCCGATAAAGACCACCGGCGTCGGCGAGTCGACGCTCGCCGAAATGATCCCCGACATCGAGGAGTCGCTGCCGGAGGGCACGACGCTCGCCTACCTGCCGCACGGGGCGGGCGTCGACCTCATGGTCAGTTCCATCGCCGCCGATGCCGCTCTGGCAGGTCGGGATAACGCCGCCGTGGTGGACGCCATCTGCGGAAGGGTCGGAGCCTATGTGTTCGCCGTCGGCGAGGCGAGCCTCGAAGGGACCATCGTCCGGCTCCTCTCGGAGCGCGGCCTGACGCTTTCGGTCGCCGAGTCCTGCACGGGAGGGCAGATCTCGAACCGCCTGACCGATGTCGCCGGCTCGTCGGTTCCCTTCATGCGCGGCTACGTCGTCTACAGCAACCGGGCCAAGGAGGAGCTGCTCTCGGTCGGGCGGGAGCTCATCGAGCGGCACGGCGCGGTGAGCGAGGAGGTCGCCTCCGCCATGGCGCTCGGCTGTCTCCGCCACGCCGGCACCTCCTTCGCACTGGCCACCACCGGCATCGCCGGCCCGGGGGGCGGCAGCCCCGGGAAGCCCGTCGGCACGCTCTGCCTGGCGCTCGCCCGCACGACTGCGGGCGGGGATCCGAGGGTCGAGGTCCGCACCATCCGAACCCACGGCGACCGTCTCCAGAACAAGCACCGTTTTACCGAAGCGGCGCTCCGCGAGCTCTGGCTGGCGCTCCGTTCGGAACAGGACGGATAACTTCCTCCGGTCGTTTTCAAAGACGGGGAATTATCGATAAGTTGGGGGTGGTAAAAGTCAGTTGAACCCCATCGACGAGTGTAGAGGTATGCCATCCATAGCCAGGCTTCCCGACAACATAGCCAACAAGATTTCAGCCGGAGAGGTCGTCCAGCGTCCGGCATCCGTGGTCAAGGAGCTGCTTGAGAACGCCATAGATTCCGGCGCCGACCGCATTTCGGTCGTCATCAGGGATGCCGGCAAGGAGCTGGTGCGCATCATCGACAACGGCCGGGGCATGAACCGCGAGGACGCCCTGCTTTCGGTCGAGCGGTTCGCCACGAGCAAGCTCAGGGACGTCGCCGATCTCGACACCCTCGGCACCCTCGGGTTCCGCGGCGAGGCGCTCGCCAGCATCTCCTCCGTTTCCCATTTCGAGCTCCGTACCCGGGAGGCCGACGCCCCCGTCGCCCTGAAGTTCCGGTATGAGGGCGGGATTCCGGCCGAGGAGTCGGAGGTGCAGGGGGAGCCGGGAACGACGGTCAGCGTGCGCAACCTGTTCTACAACGTTCCTGCGCGCCGCAAGTTCCTCAAGTCCAACGCCACCGAGTACGGCCACATCTTCGAGCTTGTCCGATCGTTCTCGCTCGCCTATCCCGAAATCGGGTGGCAGCTGGTCAACGACGAGGATGAGCTCTTCAACTTCCGCACCCCCGACCTCCTCGAGCGGCTCGACACCTTTTACGGCAAGGGGTTCGCCGAGAGCCTCGTCGAGGTCGGCGAGGAGAACGACTACCTCTCCATCCGCGGCTACATCGGCCGGCCTGCGCTCCAGAAGCGCAAGAGGCTCGACCAGTACTTCTTCATCAACCGCCGTCCCGTGCAGAACCGCATGCTCACCCAGGCCCTCCAGCAGGCCTACGGCGAGCTGCTCGTCGAGCGACAGGCGCCGTTCGCCCTGCTCTTCCTCGGCATCGACCCCTCGCGGGTGGACGTGAACGTGCACCCCGCCAAGCTCGAGGTCCGTTTCGACGACGAGCGCAGCGTACGCAACATGTTCTATCCCGTCATCAAGCGGGCCATCCGCACCTACGACTTCTCTCCCGACCTTTCGGCCGCGGCGCCGCAGGCGACTCCGGGCTCCGCTCCGGCGGAGGGGTCCTCCTCCTTCGGCGGAGGTTACCGCACCCTCTCGTTCCAGGAGGTGCCGGAGCGCGCCATCACGAAGACGGAACTCTACGGGAACTACCGCGAAGGAGCGCTCGGTGCCACCCCTTCGGCTCCTTCCGGGCCGTCGCGCCAGGAGACGATGTTCCCGGTGCCGGATGTGCCGGCGGCCCGCGAGGACATCTCGCAGCTGCTCCGTTCGAGCATGCACGAGGGGCCGGATGAGGCCGAGGCAGGGCCCAAGGGGGAGGATCCGAAGATCTGGCAGCTCCACAACAAGTACCTCGTCTGCCAGATCAAGACCGGGCTCATGATCATCGACCAGCACGTGGCCCACGAGCGGGTGCTCTACGAGCGCGCCGTCGAGGTGATGGAGAGCAGTGTGCCGAACTCGCAGCAGCTGCTCTTTCCGCAGAAGGTGGAGTTCAAGCCCTGGGAGTTCGAGGTGTTCGATGAGATCAGGGAGGACCTCTACCGGCTGGGCTTCAACCTCCGGCCGTTCGGAAGTCGTGCGGTGATGATCGAGGGGGTGCCGCAGGACGTGCGCCCCGGCAGCGAGGTCACGATCCTGCAGGACATGATCGCCGAGTACCGCGACAACGCCCAGCGCCTGCGGCTCGAGAAGCGGGACAACCTGGCCAAGTCCTACTCCTGCCGCAACGCCATCATGACCGGCCAGAAGCTCTCGGTCGGAGAGATGCGCACCCTTATCGACAACCTCTTCGCAACCCGCGAGCCCTATTCCTGTCCGCACGGCCGGCCGGTCATCATCAAGATGTCGCTTGCCCAGCTCGACCACATGTTCGGCCGTTCGTGAGCGGGCTTGCTTCTTTCGTTCAAAGATGGTAAATTCCCGCTCAGGAGCATACCCTTGTAGCTCAGTGGATAGAGCAACAGTTTCCTAAACTGTGGGTCGGCAGTTCGAGTCTGCCCAAGGGTACCAGAGAGAAAGAGAGGAGCGGAGAGGAGAGATAAGAACGGAAAAGCCCGGAGCGACCCTCCGGGCTTTTTTCTTGTAATGCTGCGCCCTTTATCTGCAGGAGCCCTGGCCCCTGCCCATGCCGGCACCCCTTCCGGTCCCTGTTCCGGCACCGCCCTGCTCCCAGATCCACCCGGCGACGGCCTTGAGGTCGGCTTCGGGAAGGGCCGACATCGAGGGCATGAGCCCGAAGCGCTGGACGGCCTGCGGGTCGACGATCGACGACGCTTTCGAGGGGGACTGCATGAAGGCTGTCATTGCCAGGACGCCCTGTTCTTTCGAGGGAAACTTCATGCGGTAACGTGTGGCGATGGGGATGATCGGCGGCGCGCTCTTCGGCGGCGGCGCCACGCTGTGGCAGACGCTGCAGTTGCGTTCGAAGACGGCTTTCCCGTCCGGTTCGGATGCATGGACCTCCGTGGTTGCGGCAGCAAGGAAAATACCGGCCGCGAGCGGTAGCAGGGTGCGTTTCATCTCTCTTCTTCCTGTGTTACATTACATTGAACGGTACTGTGGTACACGATGGAGAAGGTACCGAAAAAAAAGCAAACCGCCCCAGCCCATGAGGTTCCTGCGCAATATCGCCATCCTGCTTTTCTGCCTTTTTCTTCTGGATATCATGCGCTACTTCGTCATCCCTGACGTGAAAAGCCTTGAGAAGAAAACCCCGGAAACGACGGCCTTCATGCGCTACCGTACGGAGGCATGGCACCGTGCAGGCTACGCCGGGCGCAGGACCAGGCGTCAGGTGGTGCCGCTCAGGGCGATATCGAAACACCTCCAGAAAGCCGTGCTCATCGCAGAGGACGACAAGTTCTGGCAGCACGACGGGTTCGATTACGACGCGATGGAGTATGCGCTCGAGAAAAACCTCCGTGAGCGCAAGATCGCCATGGGCGGCAGCACCATCAGCCAGCAGCTGGCCAAGAACCTCTACCTTTCGCCGTCGAAGAATCCGGTGCGCAAGATCAAGGAGGCGATCCTTACCTGGCGTATCGAGCGCTCGCTTTCCAAACGGCGCATCCTCGAGCTCTACCTGAACTCCGTCGAATGGGGGGACGGCATTTTCGGCATCGAGGCCGCCGCCCGCCACTACTACGGTGTCGGCGCCCGGGATCTCAGCGCCCGCCAGGCTTCGCGGCTTGCCGCCGTGCTGCCGAACCCGATCCGCTGGTCGCCGACCGGCAGCTCCGCCACCGTGCGCAAGCGTTCGTCCATCATCTACCGCATCATGCAGAAGAGGGGGCTGGTCGAGCCCCCCACGGCGGTCGGCGCTCCGTCCCGGCCTCCCGGAAATGCGCAGATCGATACCGTCATCATCGGCGTTCCCCGCCAGCTCATCGACGAGGCGCTGCGTGATGGGGCATCTCCCGGAAACTGAGCACGCCGCATCAAAGGCGGCGTGCTGCTGGTCGGTATGAAGAAAAGGAGCGTCCGGTGCGGGCCGCTCCCGTGCGTTTCAGCGCTCCTCTTCGGGTTCGAAGAGGGTCTTGTCGACGCCGCAGACCGGGCATACCCAGTCTTCGGGAACCTCTTCGAAAGGCGTTCCGGGCTGGACGCCGCTGTCGGGGTCTCCGACTTCGGGATCATAGACGTAGCCGCAAGGGACACATACCCATTTCTGCATGGTGTTTCTCCGTTTTGTGTTGAGGGATTCTGAGGATGAAAAAACATTGGGGCATGTGCCCCATGATGGAGAATGAATCACTCGCGCAGCCAAAAAGTTCACCCCGTTTCGACCCGCCGTACTCTTTTTCCCGTTCAGCCGATTTCCACGACTCCCCGGTAGACGATGAGTGCGGGGCCGGTGAGGTAGACCTCGCGCATGTCCTCGCTGAACTCGACTTCGAGCGTGTCGCCGCTATGGACGCGTACCTGCACCCGGTTCCCCGTGGTCATGCCGAGCCGGTGGCTCAGGAGGGCGGAGGCCACGGCTCCGGTGCCGCAGGCGAGGGTCTCGTCCTCGACCCCGCGCTCGAAGGTCCTGACGTCGATGCTGTGGGGGGAGGTCACCTCGAGGAAGTTCACGTTGGTCCCTCCGGGGAAGAGGTCGGTGCGGTGGCGGATGGTGCGCCCTTGCGTCACGACGTCGAGCGCCTCGAGCCCTTCGGTGGGGATGACGGCGTGCGGCGAGCCGGTGTCGACGAAGGAGCAGCGCCCGCGGCCGAGCTCCACCTCGTCGCGGAAGTCGCGCGGTTCGCGCATGCGGAGGCGTACGGTTCCGGGGGCAACAACCCATGCCTGGTAGGGGTCGCCCTGGGCTTCGAAGCTGAAGCAGCCTTCGCTGTCCGGCTCGATGCCGATGCTCTCTGCGAACCAGACCGCGCAGCGGCCGCCGTTGCCGCACATCGTGCCGGGAAGGCCGTCGGCGTTGTGGTAGAGCATGCTGAAGGATGCGTCTGCGGAGGGCTCGATGAGGATGAGGCCGTCGGCGCCGATGCCGGTCCTGCGGGTGCAGAGGCGGCGGATGGTGTCTGCGTCGAGGCTCCTGGACCGGTCGCGGTTGTCGATGACGATGAAGTCGTTGCCCGCGCCGGAGAGTTTGCTGAAAGGGATTTCTCGCGTCATGCTCTTGTTGGCTCTGAATGGTGTTGACGTGCTGCGCCGTATCTTTTCCGGGCGCCCCCCAAAGGGGGCCGCAGAGGGTGCGCAGGGGGGTGCTTTCCTGCTGTATAATAAAACAATAGCCCGCCAATGGGGGGGCAAAAAAATTTATTATTAAATAATTTTTCTTATTTTATTTCAATCTGCGTCCGGTAGGAAGACTGCCGCCGCAGCCGTTCCGGCACCGCCGTCACAGGGAGGGGTGCCTCCGATGCGTGGCCGTGAACGGACGAGAATGTTTGCTCTCCCGGGCCAGTCCACACTGCTTAGAACGCCGCCGGTCCGGAGGTTTTGCTTGAGGTTTCTTCAACCTGAAATACGTCCAAACAAAGGAGAGAATACAATGGCTGAACAAGTGAATCCGGCAGGAGCCAAGCCAAAGGGAACGGTTCCGCCTCCCAAGGCAGGCGCTCCTTCTCCGAAGGCCAGCGGCGCTTCGGGCGGTCCCTCCGTCATCAAGGAGCAGGATGCCGCCAAAATGAGAAGGTTCCTGTTCCAGCGGACAGAGACCCGCTCCACGAAATGGTACCAGGTGTTCGACACCGACAGGATCGATGACGAGCAGGTCGTCGGCGGCCATCTCGCGCTTCTCGGCGTCCTCGGGTTCCTGATGGCCATCTATTACATCTCCGGCATCCAGGTCTTCCCCGCATGGCTCGGCGGAATGCCCGGCTTCCACGACAACTGGTTCTATCTTACCATCAAGCCGAGGATGGTCTCGCTGGGCATCGACACCTACAGCACCCAGACCGCAGACCTCCAGCAGGCCGCAAGCAACCTGATCGGCTGGGCCGCCTTCCACTTCCTCTCCGGCTCCATCCTCCTCTTCGGCGGCTGGCGTCACTGGACCCACAACCTGACCAACCCGTTCACCGGCCGCGCAGGCAACTTCCGCGACTTCCGTTTCCTCGGCAAGTTCGGTGACATGGTCTTCAACGGAACCAGCGCAAAGACCTACAAGGACGCGCTCGGACCGCACGCCGTCTACATGTCACTCCTCTTCCTCGGATGGGGCATGCTCATGTGGTTTATCCTCGGCTTCGCTCCCGTTCCCGATTTCCAGACCATCAACTCCGAGACCTTCATGTCGTTCGTGTGGTTCGTGGTCTTCTTCGCTCTCGGCATCTACTGGTGGAACAATCCCCCGAATGCCGCCATCCACCTCAATGACGATATGAAAGCAGCCTTCTCGGTGCACCTCACCGCGATCGGCTACATCAACATCGCTCTCGGCGTCATTGCCTTCGTCGCATTCCAGCAGCCCTCGTTCGCTCCGTATTACAAAGAGCTCGACAACCTGGTCTTCTACCTGTACGGTGAACCCTTCAACCGCGTCAGCTACGACTTCATGCAGGAAGGCGGCAGGATCGTCTCCGGTACCAAGGAGTTCGCAGAGTTCGCTCCTTACGCGATCCTTCCCAAGAACGGCGCAGCCTTCGGCATGTCGAGGGTCGTTATCAACCTCATCGCCTTCAACCACATCATCTGCGGCGTGCTCTACGTCTTTGCAGGCGTGTACCATGGCGGCCAGTACCTCCTCAAGATCCAGCTCAACGGCCTCTACAACCAGATCAAGTCGATCTGGATCACCAAGGGCCGCGACCAGGAGGTCCAGGTCAAGATCCTCGGTACCGTCATGGCTCTCTGCTTCGCAACCATGCTCTCCGTTTACGCGGTCATCGTCTGGAACACCATCTGCGAGCTGAACATCTTCGGCACGAACATCATGATGTCGTTCTACTGGCTGAAGCCGCTCCCGATGTTCCAGTGGATGTTCGCCGATCCCAGCATCAACGACTGGGTGATGGTCCACGTGATCGTGGCCGGTTCGCTCTTCTCGCTGATCGCGCTCGTCCGCATCGCCTTCTTCGCTCACACCTCTCCCCTCTGGGACGACCTCGGACTGAAGAAGAACTCCTACTCGTTCCCCTGCCTCGGGCCGGTCTACGGCGGTACCTGCGGCGTTTCGATCCAGGATCAGCTCTGGTTCGCCATGCTCTGGGGAGTCAAGGGCCTGTCCGCAGTCTGCTGGTACATCGACGGCGCATGGATCGCTTCGATGATGTACGGCGTGCCCGCGGCTGACGCAAAAGCCTGGGATTCGGTTGCCAACCTTGCGCACCACTACACCTCGGGTATCTTCTACTACTTCTGGACCGAGACCGTGACGATCTTCTCCAGCTCGCACCTCTCGACCATCCTGATGATCGGCCACCTCGTCTGGTTCATCAGCTTTGCCGTGTGGTTCGAGGATCGCGGTTCCCGCCTTGAGGGTGCCGACATCCAGACCCGCACCATCCGCTGGCTCGGCAAGAAGTTCCTCGGCAGGGACGTCAACTTCCGCTTCCCTGTGCTGACCATCTCCGACTCGAAGCTCGCAGGTACCTTCCTGTACTTCGGCGGAACCTTCATGCTGGTCTTCCTGTTCCTTGCCAACGGCTTCTATCAGACCGACTCTCCGCTTCCGCCGACCGTCAGCGACGCGGCCGTGTCCGGCCAGGCTCTCCTGACCCAGGTCGTGGACTATCTGATGAAGATGATCGCCTGAACTGCCTGAGCTGCCGGGGAGTCGGTATCCGACTCTCCGGTGACGCCCGGCGTCTACTAGGAAACTACAGAAGACTATAATCAATAGAGGAGGGTTCCCTGATGGCCGATCCTGTAAAACAGCCAGAAACTCAGCCGGCACCGGCCGCGAAGGCTCCGGCTGCGCCCAAGGCCGCCGCACCGAAGGGTGCACCGCCGAAGGGTCCGGCTCCTGCCGCGAAGCAGGGGCAGGCTGCGCCGAAGGGCGCACCGGCGAAACCGGCAGGCAAGGCCCGCCTTGAGCCGCTGAACGTCAACCTCGGCCGTTGCGGCGTCCGCCAGGAATCCGCACTGCCCTACAAGAAGCCGGCTGCGAAGCCCGCGCCGAAGCCCGCACCGAAGGCAGCACCTGCCGCCAAGGGGGCTCCCGCCGCCAAAGGCGCGCCGGCAGCCAAGCCCGTACCCGCCGCCAAGCCGGCTGCTCCGGCTCCGAAGCCTGCCGCAAAAGCGGCACCTGGAGCCAAACCCGCCCCGAGGGCGAAGAAGCACTACTTCATCTTCGAGAACCTCTGCGTGGGTTGCGGCCTCTGTCTTGACAAGTGTCCGCCGAAGGTCAACGCCATCGGCTACAAGTTCTACGGCGACGTCCAGGAGGGCGGCTTCCGCTGCTACATCGACCAGGACGCCTGCATTTCGTGTTCAGCCTGCTTCTCCGGTGACGAGTGTCCGTCCGGCGCGCTGGTCGAAGTGCTTCCCGACGGCGAAGTCCTCGACTTCTCCTTCACTCCGCCCGAGCGGCTCGATTTCGATCTCCGTTTCCTGCACCGCTTCCACCGCGAAGCCCGCTGAACTGAGAGGGAAACGCACCGTACTTGCTTCAAGAGCATTGCCTTTCCGGGCAATGCTCTTTTTTTTAGACCCTCCGACGACGCAAACCGATGAACGAAGAGCTGCGGGGGGATGCGGGCGCTGCCCCCTCCCTCGTCATCATTCCTACATACAACGAGAGCGAGAACGTCGGCCGCCTCCTCGAGACCCTCATGGCCTCCTACGGGAGGAGCCTCGACATCCTCGTCATCGACGATTGTTCGCCTGACGGTACGGCCGAAATCGTCCGTAGACTGCAGGAGCGGTTTACGGGGCTCCATCTGATCGAGCGCGCCGGGAAGCTCGGGCTCGGAACGGCCTACATCACCGGCTTCCGCTGGGCGCTCCGGCGCCGGTATCGCTTCATCCTGGAGATGGACGCGGACTTCTCCCATGATCCGGCCTCCGTCGGCGCCCTGATTGCGGCCGCTGAAGGGGCCGACCTCGTCATCGGGTCGCGCTATGTGGGGAACCGGGTGAATGTCGTCAACTGGCCGCTCGGCCGGCTCATCCTCTCGAAAGGGGCGAGCATCTACACCCGCCTCGTCACCGGGATGCCCGTCGCAGACCCGACCGGCGGGTTCAAGTGCTTCCGCCGCGAGGTGCTCGAACAAATAGAGCTCGACCGTGTGGCTTCGCAGGGGTACTCGTTCCAGATCGAGGTGAACTTCAGGGTGTGGAAAAAGGGGCTCCGGATCGTCGAGGTGCCGATCGTCTTTACCGACCGCACTGTCGGCCTCTCGAAGATGACGAAGGAGAACATCCGCGAAGCGGTCTGGATGGTCTGGATGCTGAAGCTGAAGTCGCTCTTCGGGAGGCTGTGAAACGCCGGGGGCGGATGAGAACGGCAAAGCGCCGGGCAGCTGATGCTTGCTGCCCGGCGCTTTTTCTTTGCGTTCCGCGCTCCGCTTATGCGTCCTTCTCGGCAGCGAGCTGCTGGACGACGTCGGCCGGGGCCTCCTCGTAGTGGCTGAAGCTGTAGCTGTAGCGGGCCCGTCCCTGGGTGAGCCGGGAGAGCGCGTGGTGGAAGCCCTGCAGCGCGGCCTGCGGAAGCTCGGCTTTGATCACCTGCATGCGCACGTCCGCCTCCATGCCGAGAATCTTGCCGCGCTTCGAGGAGATCTCTCCGACGATCTCTCCGGTGTACTGGTCGGGAGCGAGTACCCGCAGCTCGACGACCGGCTCGAGCACCAACGGCTTGGCTTTCTCCACGGCTGCGCGGAAGGCCATTCCGGCCGCGATCTTGAAGGCGAACTCCGAGCTGTCGACGGGGTGGTGCGAACCGTCGTAGACCACCGCTTTCAAATCGACCACGGGATAGCCGGTGAGGGTGCCGGTCGTGATCGCTTCGCGCAGCCCCTTCTCCACCGCCGGGATGTAGCGGGTCGGTACGACGCCGCCGACCACCTCGCTTGCGAACTCGAAGCCGCTGTCGCGCGGGAGCGGGTCGAGCCGCACCCAGATGTCGCCGTACTGGCCGCGGCCTCCCGACTGTTTCTTGTGCCGGCCCTGCGCCGAGGCCTGGGTGCGGATGGTCTCGCGGTAGGGCACCTTGACCGGAGCGGTTTCGACCTTCACGTTGAACTTCTTCTCGAGGCGGCTGAGGATGATGTCGAGGTGGCTCTCGCCCTGGGTCTTGAGAATCGTCTGGTTGAACTCGATGTCGTGCTCGATCGAGAAGCTGGGATCCTCCTCGTGCAGGTGGTGCAGCCCGGCAGAGATCTTCTCCTCGTCGCCCTGCGCCACCGGCACGATGGCCGTGGCGAGTACCGGTACGGGGAAGATGATGGGGCTGATTCGGCAGCCGGTGCCCTTGTCGGCGAGCGTGTCGTTGGTGTGGGCGTCCTTGAGCTTGACGACCATGCCGATGTCGCCGGCAAGAAGGCTGTCGGTTGCGGTGCGTTTTTCACCGACGACGGTGTAGACCTGGCCGGGCTTTTCGATCTGCTCGGTCTGTACGTCCTGGAGCTCGTGGCCGGATTCGAGGTGGCCGGAGTAGACCCTGAGGTAGGAGATCTCGCCGATGCGGGGTTCCGACATGGTCTTGAAGATGAAGGCGACCGTGTCGCCGTTGGGATCCGGCTGCAGCAGCTGCTCTCCCTCTCCGCTGGAGCAGAGCGAGTGCTCGGGGCCGCGCTCTATCGGGGAGGGGAAGAGGTTGACCATGGCGCCGAGCAGCCGCTCGGAGCCGATCAGGTGGAGCGGCGAGGTGCAGAAAACCGGGAAGAAGGTGCGCGAGACGAGCGCGCTTTTGATGCCGTGGCGCAGTTCGTCCTCGGAGAGGGAGCCTTCGGCGAAGAACTTCTCCATCAGCTCCTCGTCGGTTTCGGCGACCGCCTCCACCAGCTGCTGGTGGAGCTCCTCTGCCCGCTTGCGGTAGAGGTCCGGGATCTCCGATGCCGTCATGCTGCCGGGTTTGTCAGGGTCGAACTCGAGCTGCTTCATGAGCAGCACGTCGATGAGGATGTGGTGGCCGAGGCCCTCCTCGGCGGGGAACTGGATCGGGGTGACGAGGTGCCCGAAATGCTCCTGCAGCTCCTGGATGGTTTCGCTGAATCGCGTCCGGTCGGCGTCGAGCTTGGTGAGGACGAAGACGGTCGGCTTGTAGTACTCCCTGGTGTACTCCCAGATGGCATCGGTGCCGACCTCGACGCCGGTCGAGGCGTTGACGGTGACGAGCACCGTGTCGGCCACGCGCATCGCCGACTTCACGTCGCCGTGGAAGTCGAGCAGGCCAGGGGTGTCGATGATGTTCAGCTTGCAGCCGTTCCACATGCCGTTGATGAGGCTGGTGTTCAGGCTGTGCTTGCGGCTGATCTCGTCGGGCGAGTAGTCGGAGAGGGTGTTGCCCTCCTCGATGCTGCCGAGGCGGTTGATGATGCCCATCGAGAGGGCGAGCGATTCGGCGAGGATGGTCTTGCCGCTGCCGGCATGGCCTGTGATGACGATGTTGCGGAGCTTGTCGGGCTGGACGGCTTGCATGGCGGTACTCCTCCTGTTGGTGGGTGGTGGGTCGGTGAAGCAGACGGAAGCTTCCCATCAATTAACGAAAAAAAGTCCTATTTGCTTTCCGGGCGGGGGTGAAATGCTAGGGAAAAAAGATATATTTTGGTTTTCCAGTCATACACCCGAACCCTAATCCAGCGAAGCCATGCCTGTCATCCGCAAGATCCACGCCCGCCAGATCCTCGACTCCCGCGGCAACCCCACCGTCGAAGTCGACGTCTACACCGAAAGCTCGTTCGGCCGCGCGGCTGTTCCGAGCGGCGCCTCGACCGGCGTCCATGAGGCGGTGGAGCTTCGCGACGGGGATAAGTCGGTCTATCTCGGCAAGGGCGTGCTGAAGGCGGTCGAGAACGTCAACACCGTCATCGACGAGGGTCTTCGCGGCATGCTCGTCACCGAGCAGGAGGAGATCGACGCCCGGCTGCTCGAGCTCGACGGCACGCCGAACAAGTCGAAGCTCGGTGCCAACGCCCTGCTCGGCGTGTCGCTCGCCTGCGCGAAAGCCGGCGCCGAATATTCCGGCCTCTCCCTCTTCCGCTACATCGGCGGCACCATGGCCAACACCCTCCCGGTTCCGATGATGAACGTGATCAACGGCGGCGCCCATGCCGACAACACCGTCGATTTCCAGGAGTTCATGATCATGCCGATCGGCTTCGCCTCCTATTCCGACGCGCTTCGCTGCGGCGCCGAGATCTTCCACGCCCTGAAGGCGCTGCTCCACAGCCGCGGCCTCAGCACCGCCGTCGGTGACGAGGGCGGGTTCGCTCCCAACCTCCGCTCGAACGAAGAGGCCATCGAGCTGGTCGTCGAAGCCATCGGCAAGGCCGGCTACAAGGCCGGTTCCCCCGCCTCGAAGGGAGGTCTCGGAGACGGACAGGTGATGATCGCGCTCGATCCGGCCAGCTCCGAGTTCTACGACACGGAGAAGAAGAAGTACGTCTTCAAGAAATCCGACAAGCGCGAGCTCTCCTCCGAAGAGATGGCCGCCTACTGGGAGCAGTGGGCCGACACCTATCCGATCATCTCGATCGAGGACGGCATGGCCGAGGACGACTGGGCCGGCTGGAAGCTGCTGACCGACAAGATCGGAGACCGCGTCCAGCTTGTCGGCGACGACCTCTTCGTCACCAACAGCGTGCGTCTTGACGAGGGTATCGAGAAGGGGGTCGGCAACTCCATCCTCATCAAGGTCAACCAGATCGGCACCCTCACCGAGACGCTGCGTGCCATCGACCTTGCCAAGCGCAACGGCTACACCTCGGTCATCAGCCATCGCAGCGGAGAGACCGAAGACAGCACCATCGCCCAGATCGCCGTGGCAACCAACGCGGGCCAGATCAAGACCGGCAGCATGTCGCGCAGCGACCGCATGGCCAAGTACAACGAGCTGCTCCGTATCGAGGAGGAACTCGGAGAGCAGGCCGTCTACCCCGGAAAGAAGGCCTTCAGGGTCTGAGGCCCGGAACCGCAGGGGATACTCCCGCACCACCTCCTCGGCCGGTGCGGGACTCTTCCTTCGGCGTCCCCCGCCAATCAACCTTCGAGAGGCAGCTGGATCTTGAAACAAGCACTGCACATGTTCTGGGGCTACGTCCGCACCAACCCGAAAAAGTTCTTTTTCGCGGTGGTGGCCGTCGTGTTCCTTACCTGGCTGCTCTTCGACGACTACGGCCTGGTGACGCGCATCTCCATGGAGGCCGAGCACCGCAGGCTGCTGCATGAGCAGGAGGCGGGGCAGCGGCGCATCCAGCTCAACGAGGAGCGTATCCGCCACGCCGCCGATCCCGACAGCATCGAGAAGGCCGCCCGCGAGCGCTACAACTTCCGCCGCGAGGGGGAGCGCCTCTACATCATCAGGAACGAGTAGCCGTTCCGGCCCCGAGAACCCGTATCCAGCACCGTCAACCAGCAAAGGAAAACCCGAGAGTCCCATGTACGAGTACCGCCGCCGCCTGACCAGGGAAGTGCCCTTCGGCAAGATTTCGCTCGGAGGCTACCTGCCCATCAGGGTGGAGTCCATGACCAACACCCATACTTCCGACACCAGGGCCTCGGTCGAGCAGTGCCGCCGGCTCCATGATGCGGGCTGTGAGATCATACGGCTGACGGTGCCGACCGAAAAGGACGCCGAGAACCTCGGCGCCATCCGGGACCAGCTGCGCCGCGACGGCATCGATACGCCGCTTGTCGCCGATATCCACTTCTCCGCCCGCGCGGCCATGAAGGCCGTGGAGTTCGTCGAGAACATCCGCATCAACCCCGGCAACTACGCAACGCGCAAGAAGTTCTCGAGCGAGGGCTACACCGAGGACGAGTACCTCCGCGAGCTCGAGCATGTCCGGGAGGAGTTCCTTCCGCTCGTCGAGAAGGCCCGCAGCCTCGGCGCCTCCATGCGCATCGGCACCAACCACGGTTCGCTCTCCGACCGCATCGTCAGCCGCAGGGGCAACTCCCCGGACGGCATGGTGGAGGCGGCGCTCGAGTTCGCCCGCATATGCGAGGACGCGGGCTACTACGATATCCTCTTCTCGATGAAGTCCTCTAACGTGCGCGTGATGATCGAGGCCTACCGGCTCCTCGTCGAGCGCGGCGACCGTGAGCTCCGCCACGCCTACCCGCTCCATCTCGGCGTGACCGAGGCGGGGGACGGCGACGAGGCGCGGGTGAAGTCCGCAATGGGTATCGGCGCCCTGCTCGAGGACGGGCTCGGTGACACCATCCGGGTCTCGTTGACCGAGGATCCCGTCAACGAGGTTCCGGTCGGCTTCGAGATCGTGCGCAAGTACAACTCCTTCCACCAGGTGAAAGGGGAGCGGGCACACATACCGCTGAAGCACCTCATCGAGTCCTCCGGGGAATCCGGCCGCTCCCGTGCGTCCTCCGACGAGCTTCCCTACGACCCCGTCAGCTACAGCCGCCGCCGGTCGGATCCGATCGAAATCGGCGGGATGGCTGTCGGCGGCGAAGCGCTGCCGGTGGTGGAGAGCGAACTCCACGCTCCGCTCTCGGATGCAGAAGGGGCGCAGAGGGAGGCGCTCCTGCGCCTCCGGCCGGAACTCGGGGAGGGAAGCATCCGCAGCGAACTGCTCGCGGTACCGGTGAGCGGGGAGAAAGACCTGGCCGATCTTACGGCACTGCTCGCCGGGCTCGGCGCGGCGGCCGCCCGGGTCGGCGCCTCGACGGCCGATCCCGATCTCTTCGCCCGCCTGCTTGCGATGGATCTTGCCAAGGTGCGTTTCGACATCCCCGAGGAGGAGTCGCTGCCGAAAGGACTCGTCGACATGGTGGCAGAAGGCTGCCGTCCCGCCGTGGAGTTCTCGTTCATCCGCCTGCGCTCCGGCGTCACCGTCGGGGCCGAGGTGCTCGCCTCGCTCGCAGAGAAAGCGGCTGCGCGCGGCCTGGACCGGGTCCTCTTCTCCGTCGATTCGGACGAAGGACTCTATGTCGGCCGGCGGCTCCTGCTCGAACTCAAGCGGCGCGGTATTGCCGCTCCGTTCGTCGCGCGCTTCCGCGGCACCGATCCGGACAGGCTCCGCACCCTCATCGACGCTTCCGTGCAGATGGGTCCGCTCTTCTCCGACGGGCTCGGCGACATCATCTCCCTTTCGACGCCGCTTTCCCTGAAAGACGAGATCGACCTCTCTTTCAACATCCTGCAGGGGGCCAGGGCGCGCATGTCGAAGACCGAATTCATCTCCTGCCCGGGATGCGGCCGCACCTACTTCGACCTTGAGCTGGCGGCTTCCACCATCAAGCGTCGCCTTTCCCACCTGAAGGGGCTGAAGATCGGCATCATGGGCTGCGTGGTCAACGGGCCCGGCGAGATGGCCGACGCCGATTTCGGGTACGTCGGCGCGGGCAGGAACCGCATCAGTCTCTACGTCGGAAAAGAGTGCGTCGCCGAGAACCTCCCCGAGGCGGAGGCCGTCGAACGCCTGATCGGGCTCATCCGCGAGCACGGCCGCTGGGTCGAGCCCGCCGAAACGCCGGGAGCATAGCTCCGATGGCCATGCACTGCACCCTCATCACCGGTGCCTCCATGGGCATCGGCGAGGCGTTCGCCCGGGAGTTTGCCCGCCGCGGGAACAACCTCATCCTCGTCGCCCGCTCTGCCGAGCGCCTCCATACGCTTGCCGAGGAGCTGCGAGAGAAGCGCCGCGTGGAGGTCCTGGTCTGCACGGCCGACCTCACCCGCTCCTCCGCGCCCGACGAGGTCCACCAGTTCTGCCGCCGAAACCGGCTGAAGGTCGAACTGCTCATCAACGCTGCCGGGCTCTCCTTCGCCGGCGGCTTCAGCACCATACCCAGAGAGAAGCTCGAGGAGCTGATGGCGGTCAACATGCTCGCCCTCGCCCGCCTCACGCGCCTCTTCTCTGCCGACATGACCTCGGAGGGTTCGGGCGGCATCATCAACATCGCCTCGCTTGCCGGCCTGCAGG
The DNA here is from genome assembly GCF_004332115.1 of Chlorobium sp. N1. Lineage (GTDB taxonomy): Bacteria > Bacteroidota > Chlorobiia > Chlorobiales > Chlorobiaceae > Chlorobium. The sequence continues at coordinate 105,837 of NZ_SJPA01000002.1, read as the reverse complement.
GCCTGCCCGGCCTCGGCCTCTACTCGGCCACCAAGTCGTTCGTCATCACCCTCACCGAAGCCCTGCACGAAGAGCTCCGCCCTTCCGGCGTGAAGGTCGTCGCCGTCTGCCCCGGCTTCATCGAAACCGGTTTCTTCTCGGTCGCCGGCCACGATCCCTCCTCCATCCTCCTGCCCATTTCCGACCCCTCTGTCGTGGTCAGGGCCGCTGTGCGCGGACTGATGAAAAACCGCATGCGGGTCTATCCCACGCTCATCGACAGCCTCCTCGCCTTTGCCGAAAGACTTGCCCCGCGGGAGATTTCCGTCAGGCTTGCGGCATTTCTCTCGGGCGTCTGGGGGAAATAAATTGTTCCCTTTTTTTTTTGGATTTTAAAATCCTCTCAGTATATTACCTGCCCTGTTTTTTGACTGAGCTGCTGGTGTAGCTCAATTGGTAGAGCAGCTGATTTGTAATCAGCAGGTTGCGGGTTCGATTCCCATCACCAGCTCATGACTATTGCGGGTAGGTAGCGAAGTGGTTAAACGCAACAGACTGTAAATCTGTCGACTTATGTCTTCGGAGGTTCGAATCCTCCCCTACCCACACACTGTTTTCGTTGTTTCATGCTGATGTAGCTCAGTTGGTAGAGCACTTCCTTGGTAAGGAAGAGGTCATCGGTTCAAGTCCGATCATCAGCTCCGGTTTTGGGGTTAGCTATACGTCAGTAGCTTAATTGGTAGAGCAGCGGTCTCCAAAACCGCAGGTTGGGGGTTCGAGTCCCTCCTGACGTGCACGCATGATTTTATTTTATTCGCAGGAAGCGCAGTTTATTCCGGGCCGTGATTCATGAACAAGTATATCGGTAAGGCCGGCCAGTATTACAGAGACGTTGTTGTAGAGATGCGCAAGGTCGTCTGGCCGACGAAGGATGAGTTGAAGGAGCAGACGCTGGTGGTGCTGACGGTATCGGGCCTCCTCGCTCTCTTCACCTTTCTTGTTGATTGGGTGATAAACTTCGTGATGGGAAAGTTACTGTAAGAAACAGGATAAGAGGTAAGGGATGGCCGCAAGAAAAAAGGAAGCTGAGGAGCAGTCGACGCCGCCGGTGGCGCGCTGGTATGCGCTCAGGATCTATTCCGGACACGAGCGGAAGGTCAAGGAGGGTATCGAGGCGGAAGTCGAGCGCAGCGGTCTTGGTGATAAGATCCTGCAGGTCTACGTTCCCTACGAAAAGTTCGTCGAGGTGAAGAACGGCAAGAAGCGCAGTATGACGAAGAATGCGTTTCCGGGCTATGTGCTCATCGAGGCCGTGCTTGACAAGCAGACCCGCAACCTGATTCTCGATATTCCCTCGATCATGGGTTTCCTCGGCGTCGACGACAACCCGATTCCGCTCCGCCCCGACGAGGTCGAAAAACTCCTTCAGCCGGAGACCGCTGTCGAGCATCGCGCCGTCATCGAGGCTCCGTTCCAGGTCGGCGATTCCGTCAAGGTCATCGATGGTCCGTTCAGTTCGCTCACCGGCGTGGTCCACGAGGTCTGCACCGAGCGCATGAAGGTCAAGGTCATGATCAGCTTCTTCGGGCGCAGCACGCCGACGGAGCTCGACTTCTCGCAGGTCAAGTCAGTTTCACAATAAAATACAACACGGGCTTATCGCTGGTAAGCTTCTGAACAGAACATAGGACAATGGCAAAAAAGGTAATCGGTTTCATCAAGCTTCAGATCCCTGCCGGCGGCGCGAACCCTGCTCCTCCTGTCGGTCCCGCCCTCGGTCAGAAGGGTGTGAACATCATGGAGTTCTGCAAGCAGTTCAACGCCAAGACCCAGTCCGAGGCCGGCATGATCATCCCTGTGGTGATTACCGTCTTCTCCGACAAGTCGTTCACCTTCATCACCAAGACCCCGCCCGCCGCAGTGCTCCTTCTGAAGGAAGCCAAGCTGCAGAAGGGATCGGGTGAGCCGAACCGCAACAAGGTCGGTACCGTGACCCGCGAGCAGGTCCGCAGGATCGCCGAGCTGAAGATGCCCGACCTCAATGCATTCGACCTTCGCGGCGCCGAGGAGATGATCGCCGGTACGGCACGCAGCATGGGTATCGTCGTCGAGGACTGAGCCGGTTCCTCAGAGAGAGAGAGTCGTGGGAGGCCGCTGAGGCCGCTTTTTCAACCACTAGCACAACACCAAGAATGGCAGGAAAGAATTACAGGGCGGCAGAAGCCCAGATCGACCGCAATATGGAGTACGATCTCGGTGATGCGGTCGCCAAGGTGAAAGAGATCACCAACGTCAAGTTCGACGCCACCGTCGATGTGGCCGTCAAGCTCGGAGTCGACCCCCGCCACGCGGACCAGGTCGTCCGCGGCACCGTCATGCTCCCGCATGGCACCGGCAAGACCGTCTCGGTCCTGGTCGTCTGCAAGGAGGCCAAGGCTGAAGAGGCAAAGGAAGCCGGCGCTGATTTCGTAGGATTCGAAGAGTATATCGAGAAGATCCAGAACGGCTGGACTGGGGTCGACGTCATCGTCGCCACCCCCGACGTCATGGGCCAGCTCGGCAAGGTCGCCAAGATCCTCGGACCCCGTGGCCTCATGCCGAACCCGAAGTCCGGCACGGTGACGATGGACGTCGCCAAGGCCGTCAAGGAGGTCAAGGCCGGAAAGATCGAGTTCCGCGTCGACAAGGCAGGCAATATCCATGCCCCCGTCGGCAAGGTCTCCTTCGGAGCCGACCAGCTCACAGAGAACATCTCGAGCTTCCTCAGGGAGGTCCTGCGCCTGAAGCCTTCCGCGGCCAAGGGCCAGTATGTCCAGAGCATCGCGGTATCGAGCACCATGTCGCCGAGCCTCCGGGTCAAGAAAGAGAAATTTGTCGCCTAATAACAAACGGTTAATATGATGAAGCGAGAGAAGAAAGAGCAGGTTGTCAGCGAAGTTTCGGAGAAGCTCCGCCGCTCGCAGGGCATCTACCTGACCGAGTTCCAGGGCCTCAGTGTCGCCATGATGGCAGAGCTCCGCAACGAGTTCCGCAAGGCCGGCGTCGAGTACCGCGTGGTCAAGAACACCCTGATCAAGAAGGCGCTCAGCGACATGGAGGGAGCCGACAAGCTCGCCCCGGCGCTGAAGAGCACCACCGGCGTGGCTTTCGGCTACGACGATCCGATCGCCCCGGCACGGGTGATCTCGAAGTTCGGCAAAACCAATGAGGCCCTGAAGTTCAAGATGGCCGCCATCGACGGTGTTGTGTTCGGTTCGGACAAGCTTCCTGCACTGTCGGAGATGCTCACCAAGACCGAGAACATCGGTCGTGCAGCAGGCATGATCAACACTGTGGTTGCTTCCGTACCCATGGTCGTCAATGCGGTGATGAGGGATCTCGTCAACGTCGTCGACCAGGTCGGCAAGCAGAAGCAGTAAGGGTCTTTTCAAAGTCTATTACGCACTCAGTACAGAATTTTACTACCGTCAATCAAAACCAGGAGAGAGACAATAATGTCCATCGAAACACTTGTAGAGGAAATTGGTAAACTTACCCTTACCGAAGCATCTGAGCTTGTCAAGTCGCTTGAAGAGAAGTTCGGCGTCAGCGCCGCTCCCGTCGCCGTTGCCGCAGCCGCAGCTCCCGCCGCCGGTGCCGCAGCCGCAGGCGAAGAGCAGACCGAGTTCGACGTGGTCCTGACCGCCGCCGGCGACAGCAAGATCAACGTCATCAAGGTTGTGCGCGCCATCACCGGCCTGGGCCTGAAAGAGGCCAAGGACCTGGTCGACGGTGCTCCGAAGACCGTCAAGGAAGCCGTCTCGAAGGATGAGGCCGAGAAGCTCCAGAAGGAGCTCAAGGACGCAGGCGCATCTGTAGAGCTGAAGTGATTTCAGAAGAGCCGATGTGAAACAGCAAGCTCCGCTTCTTTTCAGAAGCGGGGCTTTGTCTGTTTCTGCACATGTAGTTTAGGCGTGGTCACGTGACGATATGACCAGGATTCGGCCGGGTGACCGGGCCGGCACCGGTTAACAGATTTTCATGCAATTGAACAAAAGCGAGGTGCTTGTGAAAGTGGCTGATGCAACATCAACACCGTCTATTGACTTTTCCAAAATCCAAAGCGTTATAGAAGCTCCCGACCTTCTGAAGGTCCAGCTCGACTCCTTCCACAGTTTCATCCAGGACAGCGTTCCCCTCGCCAAGCGGAGGGATCAGGGCCTTGAAAAGGTTCTGCGCAGCGCTTTTCCCATTACTGACACCAGGGGTCTCTATCTGCTCGAGTACATCTCCTACAGCTTCGACAAGCCGAAGTACACCGTGGAGGACTGCATCGAGCGCGGGCTCACCTACGACGTGTCGCTGAAGGTCAAGCTCAAGCTCTCCTACAAGGACGAACCCGACGAGACCGACTGGAAGGAGACCATCCAGCAGGAGGTCTACCTCGGCAGGATCCCCTATATGACCGAGCGGGGTACCTTCATCGTCAACGGCGCCGAGCGCGTCGTCGTGGCCCAGCTCCACCGCTCCCCCGGCGTGGTGTTCAGCGAGGCCGTGCACCCGAACGGCAAAAAGATGTATTCGGCCAAGATCGTCCCGACCAGAGGGTCGTGGATCGAGTTCCAGACCGACATCAACAACCAGATTTTCGTCTATATAGACCAGAAGAAGAACTTCCTGGTCACCGCGCTCCTGCGCGCCATCGGCTTTACGCGCGATGAGGACATCCTCAGCCTCTTCGACCTTGTCGAGGAGGTGCCGCTGAAGGCCGCCAAGAAGGACCGCCTTGTCGGCCAGTACCTGGCATCCGACATCGTCGACATGCAGACCGGCGAGGTCGTCAGCGCCCGTACCGCCATCACCGAGGATATCTTCGAGCAGATCCAGGCCGCCGGCTACAAGAGCGTGAAGATCATGAAGAGCTTCAACGGCAGCGAGAAGGGTCAGGACAAGTCGATCGTCATCAACACGATCCTCAACGACAGCTCGGCCACCGAAGAGGAGGCCCTCGAGATCGTCTACGAAGAGCTTCGCGCCAACGAGGCTCCCGACATCGATGCCGCACGCAGCTTCCTCGAGCGCACCTTCTTCAACCAGAAGAAGTACGACCTCGGCGAGGTCGGCCGCTACCGCATCGGCAAGAAGCTCTCGCGCGAGTTCACCGAGATGGACGAGTTCCTCTCCGGCCAGCCGGAGCTCAAGACCCTCTCCGACACCATCCACGAGAAGATCCTCCAGACCATCCAGTCGTTCTCCGACGAGCCGCTGGGAGAGGAGATCCTCGTGCTCACGCATCTCGACATCATCGCCGTCATCAACTACCTCATCAAGCTGGTCAACGGCCAGGCCGAGGTGGACGATGTCGACCATCTGGCCAACCGCCGCGTCCGTTCGGTCGGCGAGCAGCTTGCCGCGCAGTTCGTCATCGGCCTGGCCCGCATGGGCAAGAACGTCCGCGAGAAGCTCAACAGCCGCGACTCGGACAAGATCGCCCCGGCCGACCTCATCAACGCCCGAACGGTGTCGAGTGTGGTCTCGAGCTTCTTCGCCACGAGCCAGCTCTCGCAGTTCATGGACCAGACCAACCCGCTGGCCGAGATGACCAACAAGCGGAGGGTCTCGGCGCTCGGACCGGGCGGCCTGACCCGCGAGCGCGCAGGCTTCGAGGTGCGCGACGTCCACTATACCCACTATGGAAGGCTCTGCCCGATCGAAACCCCTGAAGGTCCGAACATCGGCCTCATCTCGTCGCTTTCGGTCTATGCCGAGATCAACGACAAGGGCTTCATCCAGACCCCCTACCGCGTCGTCGACAAGGGCCATGTGACCGACGAGGTCCTCATGCTCTCGGCCGAGGACGAGGAGAACAAGATCACCGTCCCGGTCAGCATCCCGATGGACGAGAACAACAACATCGCCGTCGAGAGCGTGCAGGCCAGGACCAAGGGCGACTACCCGCTGGTTCCCTCCGAGGACGTCAACTACATGGACGTCTCCCCGGTGCAGATCGTCAGTGCGGCTGCGGCCCTCATCCCGTTCCTCGAGCACGATGACGGCAACCGCGCACTGATGGGCGCCAACATGCAGCGCCAGGCTGTGCCGCTCCTCGTCTCCGAGGCACCGGTCGTCGGCACCGGCATGGAGGCCAAGGTCGCCCGCGACTCCCGCTCGGTCATTCTCGGCGAGGGCCCCGGCATCGTCGAGGAGGTCACCGCCGAGTACATCAAGGTCCGCTACGAGATGGACGAGGAGAACAACGAGCACATGTCGCTGCTCGATCCGGACGAGGGGCTGAAGACCTACCGGATGATCAAGTTCAAGCGCTCCAACCAGGATACCTGCATTTCGCAGAAGCCGCTGGTCCGTAACGGCCAGAAGGTGGAGAAGGGCACCGTGCTCGCCGACAGTTCATCGACCGAAGAGGGCGAGCTGGCCCTCGGCAAGAACGTGCTCGTGGCCTTCATGCCGTGGCGCGGCTACAACTTCGAGGATGCCATCATCCTCAGCGAGCGGCTCGTCTACGACGACGTCTTCACCTCGATCCACGTCCACGAGTTCGAGGCCAACGTGCGCGACACGAAGCGCGGAGAGGAGCAGTTCACCCGCGACATCTACAACGTCAGCGACGAAGCGCTGCGCAACCTCGACGAGAACGGCATCGTGCGCATCGGCGCCGAGGTCAAGGAGCGCGACATCCTCGTCGGCAAGATCACGCCGAAAGGCGAGAGCGACCCGACTCCCGAGGAGAAGCTGCTTCGCGCCATTTTCGGCGACAAGTCCAGCGACGTCAAGGACGCCTCCATGCACGTGCCCGCCGGCATGAAGGGTATCGTCATCAAGACGAAGCTCTTCAGCCGCAAGAAGAAGGTCGGCATGGACGTCAAGGAGAAGCTCGAGCTCATCGATGCGCGCTTCGAGCGCCGTGAGATCGAGCTGCGCAAGAGCTTCGAGAAATGGCTCCGCCAGATGCTCGGCTCCAAGAAGGTCAAGGGACTCATGAGCGACAAGGGCAAGAGCCTCGCCGAGGACGGCGCGGCTTTCGATGAGGCCCTGCTCTCGAGGTTCTCGAGCCTTCCGTTCCTCGAGTCGATCGACTTCACGAAGGGGGTCACCGGCACGAAGAAGGTCGACGAGGCCGTCATCCGCCTCGTCAAGGAGTTCCGCTTCAAGCTGAAGGATCTGGCCGACGAGCGCGAGAACGAAAAGTACAAGGTCAACGTCGGCGACGAGCTTCCTCCGGGCATCGAGGAGCTGGCGAAGGTCTACATCGCCCAGAAGCGCAAGATCCAGGTCGGCGACAAGATGGCCGGCCGCCACGGTAACAAAGGCGTGGTCGGCAAGATCCTCCCCGTCGAGGATATGCCCTTCATGGCCGACGGCACCTCGGTCGACATCGTGCTCAACCCGCTCGGCGTGCCGAGCCGCATGAACATCGGCCAGCTCTACGAGACCTCGCTCGGCTGGGCCGGCAAGAAGCTCGGCGTCAAGTTCAAGACCCCGATCTTCAACGGCGCCACCTACGAGGAGGTGCAGGCGGAGCTCGAGCGTGCCGGCCTGCCCGCGCACGGCAAGGTCCGTCTCTACGACGGCCGCACCGGCGAGCAGTTCGACGACGAGGTCACGGTCGGCTACATCTACATGCTGAAGCTGAGCCACCTTGTCGACGACAAGATCCACGCCCGTTCCACAGGCCCCTACTCGCTCATCACCCAGCAGCCGCTCGGCGGAAAGGCCCAGTTCGGCGGCCAGCGCTTCGGTGAGATGGAGGTCTGGGCGCTCGAGGCCTACGGCGCCGCCAACATCCTCCGTGAGATGCTCACGGTCAAGTCCGACGACGTCATCGGACGCAACAAGACCTACGAGTCCATCGTGAAGGGCCAGAACCTTCCCGAGCCGGGCATCCCCGAGTCGTTCAACGTGCTCATCAGGGAGCTGCAGGGCCTCGGACTCGAGGTCCGCATCGACGACAGGGTCCCTTAGCCGACAGGGGCCGGGACCCCGGAGTGACCACTAGTAACGGAAGCTGAAAAGAGTCGTTTAACCAGGATATCGATCATGATTTTTTCACAGGGAGCATCGCCGCTGAAAGGTGATTTTTCAAGGATAAAGTTCAGCATCGCCTCGCCCGAGAGCATCCTCGCCCACTCGCGCGGAGAGGTGCTGAAGCCCGAGACCATCAACTACCGTACCTTCAAGCCGGAGCGTGACGGCCTGATGTGCGAGAAGATTTTCGGTCCCACCAAGGACTGGGAGTGCTACTGCGGCAAGTACAAGCGTGTCCGCTACAAGGGCATCATCTGCGACCGCTGCGGCGTCGAGGTGACGACCAAGAGCGTGCGCCGCGAACGCATGGGACATATCTCCCTTGCCGTTCCGGTCGTGCACACCTGGTTCTTCCGCTCCGTGCCGAGCAAGATCGGCGCGTTGCTCGACCTCTCCACCAAGGAGCTCGAGCGCATCATCTACTACGAGGTGTACGTCGTCATCAACCCCGGCGAGCCGGGCGAGAAGCAGGGCATCAAGAAGCTCGACCGGCTGACCGAGGAGCAGTACTTCCAGATCATCACGGAGTACGAGGACAACCAGGACCTCGAGGACTCGGATCCGCAGAAGTTCGTCGCCAAGATGGGCGGCGAGGCCATCCACATGCTCCTAAAGAACATCGACCTCGACGCCGCGGCCGTCCAGCTGCGCACGATCCTGCGCGAGAGCAGCTCCGAGCAGAAGCGCGCCGACGCGCTGAAGCGCCTGAAGGTCGTCGAGGCCTTCCGCAAGAGCTACGACCCGCAGAAGAAGGTCCGCAAGAAGTCCACCGGGCTCTTCCCGGAGGACGACATGCCCGAGCCCTACATCTACGAGGGCAACAAGCCCGAGTACATGGTGATGGAGGCCATCCCGGTCATTCCGCCGGAGCTCCGTCCGCTCGTTCCGCTCGAAGGCGGCCGTTTCGCCACCTCGGATCTCAACGACCTGTACCGCAGGGTCATCATCCGCAACAACCGCCTCAAGAAGCTGATCGACATCCGTGCCCCGGAGGTGATCCTGCGCAACGAGAAGCGGATGCTGCAGGAGGCCGTCGACGCACTCTTCGACAACTCCCGCAAGGCCAACGCCGTCAAAACCGGCGAGTCCAACCGCCCGCTCAAGTCGCTCTCCGACGCCCTGAAGGGCAAGCAGGGCCGCTTCCGCCAGAACCTTCTCGGCAAGCGCGTCGACTACAGCGGCCGTTCGGTCATCGTGGTCGGTCCTGAGCTGAAGCTGCACGAGTGCGGCCTGCCGAAGAGCATGGCCATCGAGCTCTTCCAGCCCTTCGTCATCCGCCGCCTCGTCGAGCGCGGCATCGCCAAGTCCGTCAAGTCGGCCAAGAAGCTGATCGACAAGAAGGATCCCATTGTCTGGGACGTCCTCGAGAAGGTCATCGACGGCCGTCCGGTGCTGCTCAACCGCGCACCGACCCTCCACCGTCTCGGCATTCAGGCCTTCCAGCCGACCCTTATCGAAGGCAAGGCGATCCAGATCCATCCGCTCGTCTGTACGGCATTCAACGCCGACTTCGACGGCGACCAGATGGCCGTGCACGTTCCGCTCTCACAGGAGGCGCAGCTCGAGGCTTCGCTCCTCATGCTCTCGTCGCACAACCTGATCCTGCCGCAGTCCGGCAAACCGGTCACCGTTCCTTCGCAGGACATGGTGCTCGGCATGTACTACCTCACCAAGTCCCGTCCGAAGAGCCAGGGCGAGGGCGGCATCTTCTACAGCCGCGAGGACGTGCTCATCGCCCATAACGAGGGCCGTCTCGGCCTGCACGCGCAGATCTTCGTGCAGTACGACGGACGCCTCGACCAGAAGTTCGACCCGCTTCGCGCCCTCGACTGGATCGTCGAGCCCGGCACGGAGAAGCACACCTGGCTGAAGGAGCAGCTCCAGAAGAAGACCATGCTCGTCACCACGGTCGGCCGCGTGATCTTCAACGAGAGCGTACCGGAGAGTATCGGCTTCATCAACCGCGTCATCGACAAGAAGGTCGCAAAGGAACTCATCGGCCGCCTCTCCAGCGAGGTCGGCAACGTCGAGACCGCCCGCTTCCTCGACAACATCAAGCAGGTCGGTTTCCACTACGCCATGAAGGGCGGCCTCTCGGTCGGCCTCTCCGACGCCATCGTGCCGGAGACCAAGGCGAAGTACATCAAGAGCGCCCAGCGCGACAGCACCCGCGTCGTCAAGGAGTACAACCGCGGTACATTGACCGACAACGAGCGCTACAACCAGATCGTCGACGTCTGGCAGAAGACCTCCAACATCGTTGCGGAGGAGTCCTACCAGAAGCTCAAGAAGGACCGCGAAGGGTTCAACCCGCTTTACATGATGCTCGATTCCGGCGCCCGCGGCTCGCGTGAGCAGGTCCGCCAGCTCACCGGCATGAGGGGTCTCATCGCCCGTCCGCAGAAGTCCATGTCGGGCCAGCCGGGCGAGATCATCGAGAACCCGATCATTTCGAACCTCAAGGAGGGTCTGACCGTCCTCGAGTACTTCATCTCGACGCACGGTGCCCGTAAGGGTCTGTCCGACACCTCGCTGAAGACGGCAGACGCCGGCTACCTGACCCGCCGTCTCCACGACGTGGCCCAGGACGTCATCGTCACCATGGACGACTGCGGCACCACCCGCGGCCTGCTCGTCCAGCGCAATATCGAAGAGGAGACCAGCGGCCAGATCAAGTTCCGCGAGAAGATCAAGGGACGCGTTGCGGCCCGCGACATCTACGACACCATCACCGGCAATGTGATCGTACCCGCCGGCGAAACGATCACCGAGGAGCTCGCAGAGCTCATCCAGGACACCCCCGGCGTCGAAGAGGCCGAGATCCGCTCGGTGCTCACCTGCGAATCGAAGCAGGGCATCTGCTCGAAGTGCTACGGCACCAACCTCTCCGTCCACAAGCTCGTGGAGATCGGCGAGGCGGTCGGCGTCATCGCGGCGCAGTCCATCGGTGAGCCGGGTACCCAGCTGACGCTGCGTACCTTCCACCAGGGCGGTACTGCGCAGGGCGGCATCTCCGAAACCGAGACCAAGGCCTTCAACGAGGGTACCGTCGAGTTCGAGGACATCAAGTCCGTCCAGCACTCGGCCGTCAACGAGGACGGCATCGAGGAGGAGCGCACCATCGTCATCCACAAGAACGGCAAGATCAACATCGTCGATCCGGAGAGCGGCAAGGTGCTGAAGCGCTACGTCGTCCCGCACGGCGCGCATCTGGCAGTTGCCCAGGGCGACCAGGTCAAGAAGGACCAGGTCCTCTTCAGCAACGAGCCCAACAGCACGCAGATCATCGCCGAGATCAACGGTACGGTCAAGTTCGCCGACATCGAAAAAGGCGTGACGTACAAGGAGGAGGTCGATCCCCAGACCGGATTCGCGCAGCACACGATCATCAACTGGCGCTCCAAGCTTCGCGCCACCGAGACCCGTGAGCCGCGCCTCATGATCATCGACATGAACGGCGAGGTCCAGAAGACCTACCCCGTGCCGATCAAGAGCAACCTCTACGTCGAGGACGGCCAGAAGGTCGTGCCGGGCGACATCATGGCCAAGGTTCCGCGTAACCTCGACCGCGCCGGCGGCGACATCACGGCCGGCCTTCCGAAGGTCACCGAGCTGTTCGAGGCCCGCATCCCGACCGATCCGGCCATCGTCTCCGAGATCGACGGCTACGTCAGCTTCGGCTCGCAGCGCCGCAGCAGCAAGGAGATCAAGGTGAAGAACGACTTCGGAGAGGAGAAGACGTACTACGTCCAGGTCGGCAAGCATGTGCTCGCCAACGAGGGCGACGAGGTCAAGGCCGGCGATCCGCTGACCGACGGCGCCGTCTCCCCGCAGGACATCCTCCGCATCCAGGGTCCCAACGCCGTGCAGCAGTACCTGGTCAACGAGATCCAGAAGGTCTACCAGATCAACGCCGGCGTGGAGATCAACGACAAGCACCTTGAGGTGATCGTCCGCCAGATGCTCCAGAAGGTCCGCGTCGAGGAGTCGGGCGACACCGCCCTGCTCCCCGGCGACCTGATCGACCGCAGCGTCTTCCTCGATGCCAACGAGACCGTTGCCGAGCAGGTGCGCGTCACCGAGCGCGGCGATGCTCCGCCGAGGATCCAGGACGACCAGCTCCACCGCCAGCGCGACCTGACCAAGCTCAACCGCGACCTGCGCAAGAACGAGAAGCAGCTGATCGCCTTCGAGCCCGCCCTCCAGGCGACCTCGCATCCGGTCCTGCTCGGCATCACGAGTGCGGCGCTCCAGACCGAGAGCGTGATCTCGGCGGCCTCCTTCCAGGAGACCACCAAGGTGCTGACCGATGCGGCCGTCGCCGGAAAGGTCGACCACCTGGCCGGCCTCAAGGAGAACGTCATCGTCGGCAAGCTCATCCCCGCCGGCACCGGCCTGAAGAAGTACAAGACCATCCGCCTTGCAGGCGAAGCGGTCGAAGCCTCCGAAGCCGCTGCCGCGGCGGCGGAAGCCGAAGCCCAGGCCCGCCGCGAGGCGATGGAGGAGTAAGCTCCCCCGGAGCCGAACGAGCCATAACGGAAAAAGCCGCCTCTTTGAAGGGCGGCTTTTTTCGTTGGTGTCCCTCGGCGGGGTCTCGAGGCCACCGCCAGGGTTCCCTCTATCCTCTGCTCATCTCTTCGGCAAGGAACCGGGTCAGAGCGGCGATCCTGCCGTTTGCGCTCGCCTCTTCGAGCGCGGCCATATAGGCGCTCCTTCTCTCCATCCTGACAACGGTCCAGCGATAACCGCCAGAGGCCAAAAGGGCGTTGAGGAGGAACCTTCCGAGCCGGCCGTTCCCGTCGAAGTACGGGTGGATGAAGACGAACAGGTGATGGCCGAGCACTGCACGAACGGAGGGTTCCCGTTCTTCTCCGATGAGAGTGAACAGCGTCTCCATGGGGTCGACGAGGGCTTCGGCGGGAAGCGGCGTATGGCGGGAGTTCCGGATGTAGACGGGTCCGTTGCGGTAGCCGGCAAGCTGGTGGGCTTCTAGAATCCCGGCCCTGAGGGCAGGGGCGAAGAGTTCGGCGTGCCAGCGATGATGGGCCGTCGTGATGAGCGATGCGGGATCCCCCCCTTCGAGGATCAGTCGAATGTCCTCCCTGACGGCCCTGAAGGCCTGGATGTACCCCTCTGGCGGCCAGTGCATCGCCCTCTTCGCCATCCCGCCGGTCGCCGTCGGGATTCCACCCCTCCACTGCGATTCGCTCGATGAGCTCCCGGCTGACCCTGTACCCCTCGATGGAGAGCGAGTTGTAGGCGTCGAGGGTGTAGCGTTCATCCACGTCGTCGAGGTAGGCTCCGGCGTCCGTCGGCAGTCCGGGGGCCGGCGGGAAGAGGGCGAGGACCTCGTCCCTCCATTCGGCCCACATGGCCGTAAGCCTCCGGGCGTAGGGGGAGCGGCTCTTTAGGGGCCCGATGGTCGGGGATGGCTGATTGAACGGATCGGTCGGCCGCACGCTCATGCCGGCAAGCTGCAGGGTGCGTATCAGCCGTTCGGCATCGTGATTGCGTCCCATGCGCCGAAGCGCCCCGGCCACCCTCCCTGTGGCCCGGAGCGGCGCCTGCTGTTCAAGGACCAGGGAGAGCAGTTCACCGATGTCGGTGAGCATGCCGAGCGCGATTTCTGCGTCCCGGGGGTGAGCCGTGAACGAGCGGGGCATGAGCCTCAGGAGGGTTGCCGGAAGGGTAAGGAGTTGAAGTCCGAGAAGCTGCGCTCGTGCGGCCGGAAAATTTTTTTTGTCGCTGTAGATGACGATCGAGCATCCGAAGGGCAGCTCGATGATGGAGCTGCCTCCTTCTGTAGCGAGGACGGGGACCTGCCGGGGCACGAGGGTGCTCCTGGTATGCAGGAGAAGCGAGGCTTCGGCGTTGAGGCAGTATGAGGTGCCGAACCGGCTGCCGAGGTAGGTGCGGAGGAAGGCCCGGAACCCCGCATGCCATGACGTGGAATCTCTGTCGGCATCGTGCTGGTTTGCCATGAGATACCATCCCTTGATGATCGGGCGCATGAACCCCTCTTTGGCAAGGAGGGTTCTCTGTGCAGGGCTGAGGTCGCGCGACCGGACGACACCGCCGTTCCTGTCCTGCAGGGCGTGCAGTGCCCTCAATGCTTCTGCCAGCTTGGCCATAGGACTCCTGCGATCTCGTTGGGTGTACGATTACTTTGTTATTTGTGTGTACAATAACTTTGTTTTCCGTTGGGAACGGCTTCGGCTGGAGGAAAAGAGAAAAGGCCGCCTTGTTGAAGGGCGGCCTTTTCCGTGTGGGTGCGATGGGGCGAACGCTACTTCTTCTCGAAGCGGAAGCTGTCGAGGAAGCCGGTGTCGAACTCTCCGCTGCGGAAGACCTGGTTGTGCATCACCTGCTTGTGGAAGGGGATGGTGGTCTTGATGCCGACGACGATGAACTCGTCGAGCGCCCTCGACATGCGCTCGATCGCCTCTTCGCGGGTATGCGCGGTGACGATGAGCTTGGCGATCATCGAGTCGTAGTTGGAGGGGATGACGTAGCTGGCGTAGCAGTGCGAGTCGACCCTTACGCCGTGGCCGCCGGGGGTGTGGAACACCTGGAGCTTGCCGGGGGAGGGGCGGAACATGTGCTCGGGATCCTCGGCGTTGATGCGGCATTCGATCGAGTGGCCTTTCGGCGAGAAGCTGCGTCCCTCGAGCGACACACCGGCGGCTGCCAGGATCTGCTCCTTGACGATGTCGACATCGTAGCGCTCCTCGGTCACAGGGTGCTCGACCTGGATGCGGGTGTTCATCTCCATGAAGTAGAAGTCCTTGTGGCGGTCGAGCAGGAACTCGATGGTGCCGGCGCCCTCGTAGTCGATCGCCTTGGCGGCGGCGACCGCCGCATCGCCCATGCGCTTGCGCAGGGCCTCGTCGACGACCGGGGAGGGGGTCTCCTCGATCAGCTTCTGGTGGCGGCGCTGCACGGTGCAGTCGCGCTCTCCGAGGTGCAGGACGTTGCCGTGCTGGTCGGCAAGGATCTGGATCTCGACGTGGCGGGGGTTCTCGAGGAACTTCTCGATGTAGACGCCGCTGTTGCCGAAGGCCTGCTCGGCCTCGCTGCGGGCGGTGTTGAGGGCCTTTTCGAGCTGGCTCTCCTCCGTGACGACCCGCATGCCCTTGCCGCCGCCGCCGGCGGTCGGCTTGATGATGACGGGGTAGCCGGTTTTCTTCGCCACCTCAATGGCCTCCTTGAGGTCGGTGACGAGGCCCGGGCTGCCGGGAACGACAGGGACCTGGGCCTTGATCATGGTGGCCTTGGCGGTGTTTTTGTCGCCCATCTGGTTGATCATGCGGGCCGAGGGGCCGATGAACTTGATGCCGGCCGAATTGCAGACGTCGGAGAAGTCGGCGTTTTCGGCAAGGAATCCGTAACCGGGATGGATCGCGTCGGCGTTGGTGACCTCGGCCGCGGCCATGAGGCTCGCGATGTTCAGGTAGCTCTCCCGTGAAAGGGGCGGGCCGATACAGACGGCTTCGTCGGCGTACTTTACATGGATCGAATCAGCGTCCGCCGTGGAGTAGACGGCTACCGTGCTGATGCCCATCTCGCGGCAGGTCTGCATGATGCGCAGGGCGATCTCGCCCCGGTTTGCGACAAGGATTTTCTTGAACACGGGTGTTGGGGATGACATGGGTTAGGGTTTGATGCGGAAGAGCGGCTGATCGTACTCGATGGGCTGGCCGTTTTCGACGAGTACTTCGGCGATGGTGCCCGACATTTCGGCTTCTATCTCGTTCATCAGTTTCATGGCTTCGACGATGCAGAGCACGTCGCCCTTCTTGACGGTGTCGCCGACATTGACGAACGGAGCAGCGTCCGGCGAGGATGCGCGGTAGAAGGTGCCGACGATCGGCGAGCAGACGTCGATGAGGCCTGCCTGCTGCGTGGTGACGGTGGCTTCGACGACGGGAGCGGGAGCGGCGGCCGGTGCTGCGGGCGCAGCCGGGGCTGCCGGTGCCGGAGCCTGCTGGACGGGAGCAGCGGCGGCGCGCCGAAGGGTGATCTTGAAGTCACCCTCCTCGATGATGGCTTCCTGGAGGTCGCTGTCGTTGACGAGGCCGATGAGCTGCTGGATTTCTTTGAAGTTCATGGTTGGTTTGGGGCTATGGGTTATTTTTTGACCCGCTCAATGTACTCCCCGCTGCGGGTATCGACGCGGATGATGCTGCCGGTCTGGATAAACATGGGAACGCTGACCTCGGCGCCGGTCTCGATGGTCGCGGGCTTGGTGCCGCTGGTCGCACGGTCGTCTTTTGTCGCGGGGCTGGTCTCGACGACCTCGACCTCGACGAAGGTCGGAAGCTCGACACTGAGGATCGTTCCGTCGTCGGAAAAGAGGATGAAGACGTTGAGCCCGTCCTTGATGAAGCGCACGGCCGCGCCGATGGCCTCTTCGGGAACGTTGATCTGGTCGAAGGTCTCGGTGTCCATCATGACGAAGTCCTTCCCGTCGGGATAGAGGTACTGGTACTCCTTGCGTTCGGTGACGATGAGGTCGACCGACTCGGTGGCGCTGAAGCGGTACTCGACGTTGCGTCCGCTCTTGAGGTTGCGCATGCCGGCCTGGTAGAAGGCGCGGAGGTTGCCCGGGGTGCGGTGCACGAGGCTTTCGATGATATGGGGCTCACCCTTGAAACGGATAATGGAGCCCTTGGAGACGTTGCTGATCGAAGTCATTGCTCAAACTGGAGTTTTGGGGTACCCGAACCCCCTTCCGGGGATCCGCTGATCAAAGATAGTGAATATAACATAGCGTACCGCGAACTTCAAATTGCCGGATCTCTTGATGTTTATTGGCAAAAACAGATTGCATCTTTATGAAGTACTGTTTAAATTCATTGCATTAGTATCTTTGCTCTTTGATCAGGTTTCACTCCAACAAAAAACATTGCCACATGTCAAAAGCTGAGTTAGTAGAGAAGATTGCCGCACAGGCCAACCTCACCAAAGTCGATGCCGAGCGCGCAGTCAACGCCTTCATCAATGTCGTGACCTCCTCCCTCAAGGGTGGCGACGATGTCACTCTCGTTGGCTTCGGCACCTTCACCACGGGCGACAGGGCTGCACGCCAGGGCCGCAACCCCCAGACCGGAAAGGCCATCACCATTCCCGCCAAGAAAGTCGTGAAGTTCAAGCCCGGCAAGGCACTCAAGGATGAGGTCGGCGGATAATCCTCCTCCCCCCGTTCAATGCCGTATTTTCATAAAAAAGTCCATCCGGGCCTCCGCCCGATGGACTTTTTTTTTCGCTAACCGTTTCCGGCCCCCCGAAAGGGTTCCGGAAGTGACCCTCATACCTTATACCGCGCACTATGGCTACGAATGTCGTGCTTGATTTCGAAAAACCCGTTGTCGAACTGGAAGCCAAGCTCAACGAGATGCGCCAGTGTCTCCGGAGCAGCTCCCGCGAACAGGCGCCCGCAGAGAGCGACGCGCTCTCCCAAGAGATTGTAACGCTTGAAAAGAAGGTCGACCAGCTCCGCCAATCGATCTACCGCAACCTCACCCGGTGGCAGAAGGTGCAGCTGGCCCGCCACCCGGAACGCCCCTATACGCTCGACTATATCTACATGATGACCTGCGACTTCACTGAACTTGCCGGCGACCGGCACTTCAGCGACGACAAGGCCATCGTCGGCGGCTTCGCCCGCCTTGAGGACCGCGCTTCCGGCTACTCGCAGCCGGTGATGGTGATCGGGCACCAGAAAGGCCGCGACACCAAGTCGAACCTCTACCGCAACTTCGGTATGGCCCAGCCCGAGGGGTACCGCAAGGCGCTCCGGTTGATGAAGCTCGCCGAGAAGTTCCGGAAGCCCGTCATCACCCTCATCGACACCCCCGGTGCATTCCCCGGCATCGAGGCCGAGGAGCGCGGGCAGGCCGAGGCCATCGCCCGCAACCTCTACGAGATGGCCAAGCTCACCGTTCCGGTCATCGTCGTCATCATCGGCGAAGGGGCCAGCGGAGGCGCCATCGGCATCGGCGTGGGCGACCGCATCCTCATGGCCGAGAACAGCTGGTACTCGGTCATCTCCCCCGAGAGCTGCTCCTCCATCCTCTGGCGCAGCTGGAACTACAAGGAGCAGGCGGCCGAGGCGCTGCAGCTCACCGCCGAAGACCTCCTGAAACAGGGGATCATCGACCGCATCGTTCCCGAACCGATGGGCGGGGCGCATACCGATCCCGAGGCGATGGCCTCCACCCTGAAGGGGCTGCTGATCGAGGAGCTCAAGGCGCTCGTGCCGGTTCCTCCTTCGGAGCTTGTCGAAAACCGCATCGAAAAGTTCTCCGCGATGGGCGTCTGGAACGACGAGGGCTGAAGGGCCTGTCGGACGGAGCTTCCTGAAAAGAGAAACCCTCGCCAGGCGGCGGGGGTTTCTCTTTGGGGCTTATGGTATACGTCAGGCGGTGTATGCAGAGACAGGTACTTTTCCGGTGATGGTCCGGTTTGCCTCTATCGTGTCGGCTGAGAGGTCTCTGCCAGAGTCCCATTCTCCATAGTACCCTCCGTTTCGCACGTTCAGGAACTCCTCCGTGTCGTTGATCCCTTCAAACGCCTCATGGTGAAGGTACGGGGTGAGGTCGAATGTGCCGATGCACCCATTGTCGGCAATGATGGTGAGCGTCTTGTCCGGATTGGCCTTGATGTCCAGAATGTTCATTGGTCAAGTCCTTTCAATGGTGAATGGTTTCCGGCCCGACGAGTGAGTGGTAAACGAAGAAAAGCCGGCGGTGAAGCCGGCTTTTCCTGTTCGCTATGCTCCGGGGGAGCTTACTTGATGGTCCAGGTGCTGTTGCCTGCAAGCAGGGCCTCGAGCGTACCCTCGCCGTTCTCCTGGGCCTTCTCGACCTGCGCGGTGAGCGCGTCCTCGTAGGTGAAGCGGTCCTCGACGTAGAAGATGCCGAAGGGGCGCGGGAGGAAGTCCTCGGAAGCGTTCGGGTCGTCGAAGAAGCGCGAGAGGATGTTGGCCTTGTTGAAGTCCTTCTCGTCGTGGATCCAGAGGTCCTCCTTCGAGACGGAGCCGTCGTTGAGGTTGACCACCTTGGGGGTGAACCCGTCGAGACGGATGCCCTTTTCGCTCTCCTTGCCGAAGACCAGCGGCTGGCCGTTTTCGACGTAGAGCGTGGTGTCGGCCTTGCGCTCGCGGTCGGTGAAGGCCGAGAAGGCGTTGTCGTTGAAGATCGGGCAGTTCTGGTAGATCTCGATGAGCGAGGTGCCGCGGTGCTCGGCTCCGCGCTTGAAGATCTCGCGCATGAACTTGCCGTCGCGGTCGGTCACCCTGGCGACGAACGTGCCGCCGGCGCCGAGCGTCAGGGCGACGGTGTTCATCGGGTAGTCGACGACGCCGTTCGGAGAGGTGACGGTCTTCTGTCCGATCTTCGAGGTCGGCGAGTACTGGCCCTTGGTCAGGCCGTAGATCTCGTTGTTGAGCAGGATCACGTTCAGGTCGGGGTTGCGCCTGATGGTGTGGATGTAGTGGTTGCCGCCGATCGAGAGGGCGTCGCCGTCACCGGTCGCTACCCAGACGTTGAGTTCGGGGCGGGCGGCCTTCAGTCCGCTGGCGACCGGCAGGGCGCGGCCGTGGATGCCGTGCACGCCGTAGGTTGCCACGTAGTAGGGGAGGCGCGAGGAACATCCGATGCCGGAGACCACGACGACCTCTTCGGTCTTGAGGCCGAGGTCGGCCATCGCGCTCTTGAGCTGCTGCAGGACCGCATGGTCTCCGCAGCCGGCGCACCATTTGGGCTCCTGGTTGGAGGTGAAGTCCTTGGCGGTAAGGGTTGTGAGTGTATCGGTCATGATTTAAAGCTCCTTTACGATATCGGTGATTTTTGCTTCGATTTCCATCTCGTTGAACGGCAGGCCCTCGACCTTGTTGAATGCGACGGGCTCGATGAGGAAGCGGTCGCGGATCATCATGAGCAGCTGGCCGCAGTTGTTCTCGGGGATGAGCACCTTCTTGTAGCTCGAGAGGATCTCGCCGAGGTTCTTCGGGAAGGGGTTCAGGTAGCGCAGGTGGGCGTGCGCCACGCTGTGGCCGGCCTTCCGTGCGCGGTCGACGGCGATCTTGATTGCGCCGTAGGTCGAACCCCAGCCGAGCACCAGCAGGTCGCCCTTCTCGGGGCCGTTGTCGATGGTCTGGAGGGGAATGGAGTCGGCGACCTTCTCGACCTTCTGGAGGCGGAGGTCGGTCATCAGCTGGTGGTTTGCCGGATCGTGCGAGACGTTACCGGTCTCGTGCGACTTTTCGAGGCCGCCGATGCGGTGCTCGAGGCCCTTGGTGCCGGGGACGGCCCACTCCCTCACGGCGCGCTCGTCGCGCTTGTAGGGAAGGTAGGGGGCGTCGCCCTCGTTGCGGGGCTTGGCGAAGACGGGCTTGACGTCGAGCAGGCTGTCCGGCGAAGGGATCAGCATCGGCTCGGAGCTGAACGCGAGGTAGCCGTCGGTGAGGCAGATGACCGGGGTCATGTGCTCGACGGCGATCTTTGCGGCCTCGTAGGCGGCGTAGAAGCAGTCGACCGGCGAGTAGGCTGCGATGACCGGAACCGGTGCGTCGCCGTGGCGGCCGAACATGGAGATGAAGAGGTCGCTCTGCTCGGGCTTGGTCGGAAGGCCGGTGGAGGGGCCGCCGCGCTGCACGTTGATGACGACGAGCGGGACCTCCATGATGACGGCGAGGCCGAGTGCTTCCGACTTCAGGGCGAGGCCCGGTCCGGAGGTGCTGGTCGCGGCGAGCGCGCCGCCGTAGGATGCGCCGATGCTCGAGAGCACGCCGGCGATTTCGTCTTCGGCCTGGAAGGTCTTCACGCCCCACTTCTTCATGTTGGCGAGCGCCTGGAGGATCTCGGTGGCCGGGGTGATCGGGTAGGAGCCGAGGAAGAGCTTCAGGCCGGCCTTCTTCGAGGCTGCGGCAAGGCCGATGGCTGCGGCCTCGTTGCCGGTGACGCGGCGGTAGGTGCCCTTCTTCATTTCGGCGGGTCCCACTTCGAAGCGGCCGAACTGCGCGAACATGTCGGTCTCGTCGCCGAAGTTGTAGCCGGCCGTGACCGCCTTGATGTTGGCGTCTGCGATGTCGGCCTTGTTCTTGAACTTCGACTTCAGGGTCTGGACGGTGGTCTCGATCGGCAGGCTGTAGAGCCAGTAGAGAATGCCGAGGATGAACATGTTCTTGCAGCGGTCGATGTTCTTCACGCTGAGCCCCGTGTCGGCCAGAGCCTTGCGGGTGAGCGAGACGACCGGGACGCTGAAGAGCGTGTAGTCGTTGAGGGAGCCGTCCTCGAGCGGGTTGTTCCCTTCGCCGTAGCCCGAGAGCTTCAGGTTCTTTGCGTCGAACCCGTCGGTGTCGACGATGATGATGCCGCCGTGGTGGAGCTTGTCGATGTTCGACTTCAGTGCGGCCGCGTTCATGGCGATGAGCACGTCGAACTTGGCGCCGGGGGTGTAGACGGCGGTGCTGCCGAACTGCATCTGGAAGCCGGAGACGCCCGAGATGGTGCCGGCAGGGGCGCGGATCTCGGAGGGGAAGTTCGGGAAGGTATTCAGGTCGGACCCGTACACCGCGACGGTGTTGGCGAACTGCGTGCCGGTCAGCTGCATGCCGTCTCCGGAGTCACCGGCGAAGAGCACGGTCACACTGGTTTTGGGGGTCACGTTGACCTGTCGTGTTGTCGTTGTTGTGTCAGTCATTGTCCCTTGATTACTAGTTCAGTGGTTGGTAAACAGCAAAATCCTCCCAGCGGTGAACATCCCCTCATGGCGTTCATCGGGTCGCTGTATGGTGAAATGTATTGCTGGCGGGTGATGAGAAAACAGGGCGCCACCTGTGCATTATACGCTAAAGGATGAAATATAACCCATCCTCGGGGTATACGCAAGCCTCATTATCGGCCCGGCTGATCCGCGCTGCCGGATCCCGGCTGCTGCCGACGGGCGTCGGAATCCTTTTCGATGACGATGTTGTTCGCCTTCAGGTAGGCCTGCCATTCCGACTCCTCCCGGATGGGGCAGTCGGAGGAGAGGTCGCAGAAGTCGCAGCGCTGCATGCCGTACATCTGCTCCATCCAGCAGCCGCTCGAGCTTTTCTTGACCTCGTTGACGTGGTTGGGGTTCTCCCGCATGATCTTCTCGGAAAGATCCATCAACTCCTTTACCCCCTTGCGGCGGGCTTCATCTTCGACTCCCCAGCTCATGGCGCTTCTCCCTTTGTGGTTCTCTGGTGCGTGCGGCCCCGCTCGGGGGGCATCAGGAAATATAACGCTTTTTGCGCTAAGGCGAGGACTCTCTCGATCGGGCAGGTTCCGGGCGGGAACCTGCGGGTTCCGAGAGTGAAAAACAATGCATAATTAGTTGGCATCAAGGACGAAAAAAGGTTAATTTTGTGGCCGAAAGAGCCGCTTTCGTGCGCATTCCGGCCCTACAGAAACCAGATTCAGTTCCGCCATGCACTCCCGCCAGATACGTCAGTCCTTCCTGGATTTTTTTGCCGCCAAAGGCCACTCCGTCGTCCGTTCCGCCCCGGTCATTCCGGCCGGCGATCCGACGCTGCTCTTCACCAATGCGGGCATGAACCAGTTCAAGGACGTTTTCCTCGGCAAGGGGAGCCGCCCTTACAGCCGCGCCGCCGACACCCAGAAGTGCATCCGGGCCTCCGGAAAGCACAACGACCTCGAGGACGTGGGGCGCGACACCTACCACCACACCTTCTTCGAGATGCTCGGCAACTGGTCGTTCGGCGACTACTACAAGGATGAGGCGATCGCGTGGGCCTGGGAGCTGCTTACGGAGGTCTGGAAACTCCCGAAAGAGCGTCTCTACGCCACGGTCTACCACGACGACGACGAGAGTTTCCGGATCTGGGAGGAGAAGACCTCGATCGATCCTTCGCACATCCTTCGCTTCGGCGACAAGGACAATTTCTGGGAGATGGGCGAGACCGGCCCCTGCGGCCCCTGCTCGGAGATCCACATCGACCTCACCCCCGACGGTTCCGGAAAAGAGCTCGTCAACGCCGGCGACCACCGGGCCATAGAGCTCTGGAACCTCGTCTTCATCCAGTACGACCGCCAGCCGGACGGGCGGCTCGAGCCCCTGCCGCAGCGCCACGTCGATACCGGCATGGGCTTCGAGCGGGTATGCGCGGTGCTCCAGGCCAAGGCCTCCAACTACGACACCGACGTCTTCCGTCCCCTGTTCGGCCGGCTCACCGAGCTAACCGGCGTCGCCTACGGCGCCACGATGGAGGGACGGCAGGACATCGCCATGCGGGTCATCGCCGACCATGCCCGGACCCTTACCTTCGCCCTTTCCGACGGCGCCATGCCTTCGAACGAGGGGCGCGGCTACGTCCTGCGCCGCATCCTGCGCCGTGCGCTCCGCTATTCGAGGGACCTCGGCTGCACCGGCCCGGTCCTCCACCGCCTCGTCGGCACACTGGCCGACAGCATGGGGGACGTGTTCACGGAACTTCGCGACCGGCGCGAGGCGGTCGAGCGCATCATCAAGGCTGAGGAGGAGAGCTTCATCCTGACGCTCGACCGCGGCATGGAGATCTTCTCGGAACTTTCCGCCGCAACCCTGAAGGCCGGAAGGAAGATGCTCGGCGGCGAGGACGCCTTCAAGCTGTACGACACCTACGGCTTCCCCTTCGACCTCACCCGGCTCCTTGCAGAGGAGGCCGGCCTGGAGGTGGACGGTGAGGGGTTCGAGCACTGCATGCAGCAGCAGAAGGCCAGGGCCCGCAGCGACCGTAAGGAAAAACAGCAGGCCGGCGGGGACGGCGGCAGCTGGCGGTGGTTCCGCGAGTCGCACTCGACCGAGTTCTGCGGCTACGACCGGCTCGAGATGGAGGCGCAGGTCATCGGCGCCGCCCACAGCAAAGAGAACCTCCTGCTCGTGCTCGACCGCACCCCCTTCTACGCCGAGAGCGGCGGCCAGACCGGAGACCGCGGCTGGCTCGAGAGCGAGGCCTACCGGATGGAGGTCGTCGACACCCAGAAGGACGGCGACTCGTTCGTCCATGTCGTCGGCCGCGCCTTCGACAAGGTTCGCGACACCGAAATCGCTGCCGCCGACATCGCGATGGATGAGGCCGTTACCCTCGAGGCTTCGGTCGAGCGCAGCCTCCGCCAGGAGACCGAACGCAACCATACCGCAACCCACCTTCTGCATGCCGTGCTCCGCCGGATCCTCGGCGAGCATGTGCAGCAGAAGGGTTCCTACGTGACCGCCGAACGCCTCCGCTTCGACTTCAGCCACTTCTCGAAACTGACCCCCGAAGAGATCGAGTCCGTCGAAATGGAGGTCAACAGCCAGATCCGCCAGGCCGCACATGTGGAGAAGCACGCTGACCTGGCATACGACGAGGCCATCGGGAAAGGGGCGCTCGCCTTCTTCGGCGACAAGTACGCCGACCGGGTCCGCATGGTCGAGGTGCCGGGTATTTCCGCCGAGCTCTGCGGCGGTACCCATGTCGACAACATCGGCCAGATCGGCCTCTTCAAGATCGTCGGCGAGTCTTCGGCCGCCGCCGGGATCCGGCGCATCGAGGCCCTGACCGGCAGGGCTGCCGAGGAGCTGCTCTGGCGGGAGTACCGTGAACTCCAGGAGGTGCGCCGGCAGCTCAAGCTCCGTTCGGACGAGTCCGCCGCCCTGAAGGTGGCAGAGCTGCAGGATGAGAAGAAAGAGCTCGACCGGGAGCTTGCCTCCATGCGCAGCGCCTCGGTCGTCGACGCCCTCCTGCGCGAGGCCGATGCGTCTCTGGCGGTCGCCGGATGCCGGATCGTGACGAAGGTGCTCGAGGGCGCCGACGCCGAGAGCCTCCGCAATGCGGCTGGGGCCCTGCGCGAAAAGCTTCCGCTCTCGACGGGCCTGCTCTGCGGCCTGGCCGACGGGAAGGTGTCGCTTGCGGCCTTCTCGTCCGATGAGGCCGTGAAGGAGAAGGGAATCGACGCCGGCAAGCTCATCCGCATGGCGGCCGCGGCCGTCAAGGGCGGTGGCGGAGGAAAGCCGGAGCTGGCAACGGCAGGGGGCAAGGATCCCCTGGGAGCCGTGGAAGCATGCAGGATTTTCGAAGAGGAAGTACGCAGGATACTGGCAGGATAACGACTCACTAAATCAAAAACAGGGATGATGATGCAGAAGCAGGTTGATGTACTCGTAATCGGCGGAAGCGCGGCGGGAATCGCCGCAGCCACGACCGGCAAGGCCTTCTATGCCGGAAAAAGTTTTCTCGTCGTGCGCCGGGAGCCGCAGGCGGTCGTGCCGTGCGGCATTCCGTACGTATTCGGCACCCTGCAGGGGATCGAGCAGAACGTGATACCCAATGCGCATATCGAGGGTGCCGGCGTCGAGCTTCTCATCGACGAGGTGGTTTCGATCGACCGCCAGGCCAAGAGCGCAACGACCGCTGGCGGTGTGGAGATCTCCTTCGACAAGCTGGTCATCGCCACCGGTTCGCAGCCGAGGGTGCCGGGCTGGCTGAAGGGACGCGATCTCCAGAACGTCTTCACCATCCCGAAGGATCGCGACTATCTTGCCGGCGTGCGTGAAAAACTGGAGTCGTGCCACAAGGTCGTCATCATCGGCGGCGGCTTCATCGGCGTCGAGATGGCCGACGAGCTTATGAAGAAGGGCAAGGAGATCACGCTCGTCGAAGTCCTGCCGCACGTGCTCAGCCTCGCCTTCGACAGCGACCTGTCGCTGAAGGCCGAAGGGATCCTCAAGGAGCGCGGCGTCGTGCTCCGTACCGGCGAGAAGGTACAGGAGCTCGCCGGCCGGGACGGCCGGGTGAGCAAGGTGCTGCTCGAGAGCGGCGACTCGATCGAGGCCGACGCCGTCATCCTCGCCATGGGGTACGCCCCGAACGTGGCGCTTGCCGAGAAGGCCGGCATCAAGCTCAATGAACTCGGCGCCATCAGGGTGGACGAGTACATGCGTACCGAGGACAAGGACATCTTCGCCGTCGGCGACTGTGCCGAGAAGTTCTCCTTCATCACGCGCATCGTCAAGGGCCTCATGCTCGCCTCGACGGCGGTCTCGGAGGCACGCATCGCCGGCATGAACCTCTTCGGCCTCTCCCGCCTGCGCACCTTCGGCGGCACGATCGCGATCTTCTCCACCTCGATCGGCGGCATCACCTTCGCCGCCGCCGGCGTGACGGAGGCCCTTGCCCGTGAGCGCGGCTTCGACGTGGTCTCCGCCGGGTTCGAGGGCATCGACAAGCATCCGAAGACCATGCCAGGCACGGCCGCGCAGTTCGTCAAGCTCATCGTCAACCGCGAGTCCGGCCTGGTGCTCGGCGGTGCGGTTACGGGAGGCGTGAGCGCCGGCGAGCTGATCAACGTCCTCGGCGTCGTCATCGAGAGCAAGCTGACCATCAACGAGCTGCTCACCATGCAGTTCGGCACCCATCCGCTGCTCACCGGGCCTCCCACCGGCTACCCGCTGCTCAAGGCTGCCGAGGCCGTGGAGATCAAGCTCCGCCACCTCGCTCCCTGCACCGAGAAGAACGGCTGAGGGCTCCGGCCGCAGACACCCGACGGCCCTCCGCAGTTCCTGCCGCCCGTGCAGGAGTGCGGAGGGCGTCGTTTTTCAGGCCCCGGGCCGAACGAAGAAGAGAGTGAACCAATGAGCACACCCAGACAGAAGAAACGCCTTACGGCTCCCCGCGAGGAGATCGCATGGTTTCCCGTGATCGATGCGGAGCTTTGCAACGGATGCGGGGAGTGCGAGTCGCTCTGCCGGCCGGGAGTCTTCGCTCCCGCTCCGGCCGCCGGAGCCGGCAGGCCGAAGATGACGGTCGCCAACCCCTTCAACTGCGTGGTGCTCTGCACCCGCTGCGTGCCGCGCTGTCCCTCCGGTGCGATCACGCTGCCTGAAGCAGCCGATTTCGAGCACTTCGTGGAACTCGTGAACTGACTCTTGTATGCAGATACTCGACTGTTATTTCGGAAGATGTGAAAAACCCTCCTGCGACGGATGTCTTTTTCGGCCGGTCCGATCGCTGCGCCTCATCCTGAAATCCCGCTCCATGGGCGGGTTCGACGAGGAGGCGGCCGCTCCCCCGTCCGTCTCCGCGCTTGAGGCGGCGGAAGCGGCCGCAAAAGCCGCGCTTTCGGCGCCCGCATGCCCCCCGAAACCCGGGACGGTCCCCGCCGCGGCGCCAGTGAAACGCAGGAAGCGGCTCACCGTTCCCCGGGAGGAGATCCCCTGGTACCCGACCATCAAGCCGGAGCTCTGCAACGGCTGCGGCGACTGCAAGGTGCTCTGCAAGCCCGGGGTGTTCGAGGCGGGCGAGCCGGACCCCACCGGCATCCACCGCCCGAAGCTGGTCGTCCGCAACCCCTACAACTGCCTGGTGCTCTGCACGCGCTGCGTGCCCATCTGCACGTCGGGGGCGATCACGCTCCCCGACAAGGCGGATTTCGAGAAGTACGTGGAGTATCTGGACTGAGTGCACCCTTCTTCCCAACCGGAAAAATCACAATGAAGTACCGCTTTGTCCAGAGGGTTGCCGGATTGCTTGCGATCGTATGCTCGCTCCTGATCCTGGTCGCCTATTCCGATGTCGTCGCATTTTCGGTTCGCTTCGCCGAAGCCCATCTCTCTGTGGATCATAAGCTCGAGGCAGGGGGCATCAATGCGGTTCGCCAGGCTGTTGCCGGCATGGCCGCAATGCTCTGCCTTGGCGGGATTGTCGTTTTGACCCCCCTTCCGTCCCTCATGGCCGGGGTTCTTCGCAAATTTGTGGATACCCGCGCGCTCCGGGCTTTTCTTTCGGGTGACGATTTCCTTTCGGATGGGGCGGCGGGGGTGCTGTTTGTCTTCGCCACGGTCCCTGCCGTAGCGATGCATCTGTTTGTTCTTGCGCTCGGCGAGCCGAGCCACGAGGGCATGCTCGAGAACCTCAGCTCGTTCGGCTTTCTGATAGCAGGTGCTACGGCATGGGCCAGCTGTGCCGTGCTCGGGCGCCACCCCTCGGCAAGCGGCGTTCATGGCCGGTTGCGACTGTTCCTTTTCCTGCTCGGTCTGGTTTTTGTGGTGCTGTTCGGTGAAGAGATGAGCTGGGGCCAGCGTTTCTTCGGATGGGAATCGTCCGGGGTGTTCGCAGAGTACAACTACCAGCATGAGACGACCCTGCACAACTTTTTCAACCCGCTTTTCGTCTATCTCTATCCGATGGTCGGCATGAGTGCGGCTGCGGTCGCCTTTGCGCTGTGGCTGTTCCCGGCCAGGCCATCATCGCTTTTGCTGCGGCTTCTGTTGCCGCCGCCAAGTTTTGCTCTGCTCCTTTTCGTTATGGCGGCTTCGTCGTTCCGCGGGCACAGCGAGGTGTTCGAGGAACTGCTGGCACTCTTTTCCATGCTCTATGCCGCCCGGCTGTTTATGATCCTCAGGGGCGGCAAGGCGGTCTCGGCTCTCTTACAACCCGGGTGAACCCCTAAGGTCGGTTACGCCTGGCTGCGGGGTCAAATCCCGTGGCCGTCGCGGTCGCGGAACCCCATGAGGTAGAGGATGGCGTCGAGGCCGAGGGTGGAGATGGCCTGGCGGGCGCTTTCGCGCACGATCGGCTTGGCGCGGAAGGCGATGCCGAGTCCTGCTTTCGAGAGCATCGGCAGGTCGTTGGCCCCGTCGCCGACGGCGATCGTCTGCTCGAGCCGGATGTTCTCCCTCCGGGCGATCTCCTCGAGCAGCTCGGCCTTGCGCTTTCCGTCGACCACCGTTCCCGTCACCTTTCCCGTCAGCCTTCCGTTCTCGATCTCCAGCTCGTTGGCGTAAACGTAGTCGACGTTGAGCTTTTTCTGCAGGTAGCGGCCGAAGTAGCTGAACCCGCCGGAGAGGATTGCGGTCTTGAAGCCGAGGCTGTGAAGGCTCCGGAAGAGGGTTTCGGCCCCTTCGGTGAGCTGGAGGCGTCCTGCGACCTTTTCGAGCACGCTCTCCTCAAGGCCGGCAAGTTTCGAAACGCGCTCCCTCAGGCTTTCCGAGAAGTCCAGCTCTCCGCGCATCGCCCGTTCGGTGACTGCCGACACTTCGGCTCCCGCCCCGGCTTCGAGGGCGAGCTCGTCGATCACCTCGGAGGTGATGACGGTCGAGTCCATGTCGAAGACCACGAGCCGGCGGTTGCGCCGGAAGATGTTGTCCTCCTGGAAGGCGATGTCGATGCCGAGGCTGTCGGTGATCGCGAGCAGCTCTTCGCGGAAGCCGGCCTCATCCTTCAGGGTGCCGCGCACCGAGAACTCCACGCAGGCTTTGGTCCGGTCGGCTTCTTCGCCGATCCCCAGCGGAACGCGTCCCGAGAGGCGGTTGATGGTGTCGATGTTCAGCCCGTGCGAGGAGACGGTGGCGGTGACCCGTGCGAGGTGTGCTGCCGTGATGCGGCGGGCGAGCAGCGAGAGCAGGTGGCGGGACTTTCCCTGCTCCTCGACCCAGCGGCCGTATTCGTTCTCGGTGACCGGCGTGAAGGTGAGCTGGAGCTCGAGCGTATGGGCCTTGAAGAGCAGATCCTTCATGAGGGCCGACGAGTCGGATCCTGCGGGGATCTCCACCAGCATGCCGAGCGAGAGGTGGTTGTGGATGACCGCCTGGCCGATGTCGAGCACGGGGACGAGGTGGGCGCCGAGGACCGAGGTGACGGATGCGGTCAGTCCCGGACGGTCCGGGCCTGAGATGTTTATGAGGAGGAGTTCTTTCATTCCTTCAACGGTACAATAATCTGTGCAATGACAGGTTCCTGATGCAGCTCTTTACTGGTGTTTCCAAACCTTGAATGCGGACAGAAGCAGGAGCAGGACGAGCATCGGGATCAGTATGGTTTCAGACACGACCCCGAGCAGGCGGCCTCCTATCCATGTGCCACCGAGTGAGCCTGCTGCCATGCTGAAGAGAAATGGCTTATTGGCTCCCAGTACCGAGAAACTCCGGTCACGGCTGTAGCGGGTGAAGCTGACCAGCATGGTCGGCAGGCTGATGGCAAGCGAAAGGCTGCCGGCCAGCTTGATGTCAGTGCCGAACAGGATCACGAGCGTCGGGATAAGCAGCTCTCCACCGGCAACACCGAGCAGGGCGGCAATAACGCCGATGGCGAAACCCGCAACCGCCCCGCTGATTGCCAGCAGAACGGGGTCCTCCAGCAGAGCACTGCCGGCACCGTCCACCAAGTGGCTAGCGAGCATTACGGCTGCGATGGCGACAAGCAGGGTGGCGATGATGTTGTATAGCCCTTTTGAACGAAGCTCTGTTGCCCATCCGGCACCTGTCCACGCCCCAAGAAGGCTGCCTGCAAGCAGGTTTATGACAATCTGCGAGTTGTCGGCAAGCAGGCTCCAGGAGATGGTGCCTGCCCTGAACGGCAGTGCCGATGCTACGACAACCAGGCTCATCGCCTTGTTGAGAATCACCGCTTCCAGTGCCGGAAAGCCAAAGAGGCCGATCAGAAGCGGCAGGCGGAACTCAGCTCCACCCAGTCCGATAAGGCCGCCCAGTGTTCCAATGAGGGCGCCGGCAAGAAACCCGTATGCACTCTTTTGCTGCATGCTGCTCATTCCCACTCGATCGTGGCAGGGGGCTTGGATGAGATGTCGTAGGCGACGCGGTTGACGCCGCGGACCTCGTTGATGATGCGGTTTGAGACCTTGCCGAGGAACTCGTGGGGGAGGTGCGCCCAGTCGGCCGTCATCCCGTCGGTGGACTCGACGGCGCGCAGCGCCAGCACATTCTCGTAGGTGCGCTTGTCGCCCATCACGCCGACCGACTGCACGGGAAGCAGGACCGAGAAGGCCTGCCATACCTGCTGGTAGAGCCCGCTCGACTTCAGCTCGTCGATGTAGATCTCGTCGGCTTCGCGCAGGATGTCGAGCCGTTCCTGCGTCAGCGATCCGAGCACCCTGACGGCGAGTCCCGGGCCCGGGAAGGGGTGGCGCATGAGGATCTCTTCGGGGATGCCGAGTTCGCGGCCGACGGCGCGGACCTCGTCCTTGAAGAGTTCGCGCAGCGGCTCGATCAGCTTGAGCTTCATGCGTTTCGGCAGGCCGCCGACGTTGTGGTGCGACTTGATCGTTTCGGAAGGACCTCCCACGCTCACGCTCTCGATCACGTCGGGGTAGAGGGTGCCCTGGACGAGGAACTTCTCCTCGTGGATGTTCTCTTCGAAGACCCGGATGAAGGTGCGCCCGATGATCTTGCGCTTCTTCTCGGGGGATGCGACCCCCTTGAGCCGCCTCAGGAAGAGGTCGGAGGAGTCGGCGAGGGTGATTTTGAGTCCGAGGGGCCTGAGGAACTCCATCACCTTCTTCGCCTCGTTCTTGCGGAGCAGGCCGTTGTCGACGAAGACGCAGTGGAGCTGTTTGCCGATGGCTCGGCTGACGAGCACGGCCGCGACGGTGGAGTCGACCCCTCCGCTGATGCCGCAGATGACCGTGGAGTCACCGGCTTTCTGTCGGATATCCTCGATCTGGTGCTCGATGAACCCTTTCGACGACCAGTCGGGCCTGATGCCGGCGATGTCGATGAGGAAGTTCGAGAGGAGCTGCTTGCCGTAGAGCGAGTGCTGGACCTCGGGGTGGAACTGCAGGCCGAAGACCTTGAGGGCCGCCTTCTGCCCGGAGCTTTCGATGGCGCACATCTCGGAGTTGCCGCTGCTGGCCGTGATGCGGAACCCTTCCGGCATGCGGGTGACCTTGTCGCCGTGGCTCATCCAGACGTCGGAATCGGGGATCCCCCTGAAGAGCTGGCTCTCCTGGCCGTCCTGGTGGTCGACGATCAGTTTCGCGCGTCCGAACTCCTGCTTCGACGAGCTCTCGACCTGCCCTCCGAAATGTTTTGCGATGGCCTGCAGTCCGTAGCAGATGCCGAGCACGGGGAGGCCGAGCGAGAAGATCCCCTCATGCGGCATGATGGCCTGTTCGCCGTAGACGCTCGTGGGCCCGCCGGAGAGGATGATCGCCTTGGGGGCGTGTTCCCGGATGGTTTCGGGGGTGGTGTTGTAGGGGAGGATCTCGGAGTAGATGCCGAGTTCGCGGATGCGTCGGGCGATCAGCTGGGTGTATTGTGATCCGAAATCGAGAACCAGGACAGATTGCATGGGAGCGCGGTTGTGGTTGTGTTAGAATGATGGCTGTTCTGCGGGGATGGCCCGAGGGTCCATCGAGGGGTCCGGCTGGGCATGCTCCTCGCGGTCGGGGTGCTGCTGGTAGTACTCGAACCCTTTCGGGGTGAAATATTCGATATAGACGTCGCTGTCGAAGAGGTCGGAGGGCCGGTTGGTCCTCGACGATATCGGTACGGCGATGACGTTCTCGGGAATATGGAAGTAGCGGTTCTCGAGGCCGAGCGTCGGGTCGGCGTAGCAGCGTTTCATGAACCCTGCCCAGATCGGCAGCGAAGCGCGGGCGCCCTGGCCGTACTCCATGGAGGTGAACTTGATGCGCTCGTCGTCGAACCCGGTCCAGACGACCGCCACCAGCTGCGGGGTGAACCCGGCGAACCAGGCGTCGCGGAGGCTCTGGGTGGTGCCGGTCTTGCCGCCGGCCTCCATTTCGAGACCGTAGCGGGCACGCACGGCGATGCCGGTGCCTTTGTTGATGACGTCCTTGAGCATCGAGACCATCACGAAGTTGGTCGTGGAGTCGATGGCGAAACGGCTGTTGGGCACGTATTCGGAGATCACGTGGTGGTTCTTGTCCTCCACCTTCAGGATCGAGACCGGCTGGTTCCAGACGCCGTTGTTGGCGAAGGTCGAGAACGCGCCGGCCAGTTCAAGCGGCGAGACCTCGGCCGTGCCGAGCGCGATGGAGAGGTTCGAGGGGATGGGAGAGCTGATGCCCATCCGGCGGGCATAGCTGATGATGTCCGCGGTGTTCAGCTGTTCGTAGGCCAGGCGCACCGTCACCTGGTTCAGCGAACGCGCGATGGCCGAACGCAGCGTGGTCCAGCCGCCGGAGGAGCCGTCGGAGTTGCGCGGCGACCACACCCCGCCTCCGCTCTTGAGCTCGAGGGGCTGGTCGAGCACCTGGAAGTTGGCGGGGATGCCCTTGTCGATGGCGGCGGTGTAGACGAACGGCTTGAAGGTCGAGCCGGGCTGGCGGCGGGCCTGCCAGACATGGTCGAACTGGTACTTGTAGTCGTCGCTCGAGAACTGGTTGCCGCCGACCCAGGCCTTGACGTGGCCGTTCGACGGGTCGATGGCCACGAGCGCCACCTGGATGCGCGTCTTGTCGTGCAGGAGTCCTTCGAGCCACGCTTTGTCGGCCTTGAGCTTCGCCATGGCCCTGGCGTCGGAAAGCCCGTCCTCCTCGCGCATTTCACGATAGCGGTCGCTTTCGCGGATGATCTGGTTCTTCAGCGGCTCGGTCCAGCGCCAGTAGCGGTCGAAGGTGGCCTGAAGCTTTGAGAGGTGCTCGCTGGCCGCCTCTTCGGCATACTTCTGCATGCGGCTGTCGAGCGTGGTCTGTATGCTGAGCCCGTCGCGGTAGAGGTTGACGTCTCCGAGCATCGAGGCGGGCTTGACGGTCTGGCGGATGTACTCGGTGAAATAGGGGGCCGCGCCGTGGTGGGTCGCCGGGGTGTAGTGGAGCACCAGCTTGGCTTTCTGGGCCTCGGCAGCACGGGCCGGGGTGATGAACTTCTCCTTCGCCATGAGCGAGAGGATCAGGTTCCTCCGGCCGATGGAGCCGGCGGGGTTCTTGGCCGGGTTGTAGGCGGTCGGGTTCTTCAGGGTGGCGATGAGGGTCGCGCTCTCCGGCAGGGTCAGCTGGCTGGCCGGTTTTGCGAAGTAGGTGCGCGCGGCGGCTTCGACTCCGTAGGCGCCGGAACCGAAGTAGACCGTGTTGAGGTAGAGGGCGAGGATCTCGTCCTTGGTGTAGGTCTTTTCGAGCTCGATGGCGGTGACGAACTCTTTCATCTTGCGCGTGACGGTCCGCTCCTGCGTGAGGAAGAGGTTCTTGGCCAGCTGCTGGGTGATGGTGCTCGCACCGTGCCAGCGGGTGCGGCCTTTCACGATGTTCTCGCCCATGGCGAGCACGAGCCGGCGCATGTCGACGCCCCAGTGGTTGTAGAATTCCACGTCCTCGGTGGCGATGAGGGCGTTGCGCACCGACATCGGAATCGAGCGCAGGGGGACGAACGTGCGGTTCTTGAGGAAGAACTTGTGGAGGATGACGCCGTCCTCCGAGTAGACGAGGGAGGCGAGGTCCGGGTTGGGGTTCTCGAGCTCCTCGAGGCTCGGCAGGCCGAGGATGGAGCCGCCGGCACGGGCCTCGGGCGGGGCCATGGCCACGCTCGAAGAGGCGAGGATGAGGATGAGGGCGAGGCGTGAGAGTAGGGTACGCACGTGTAGAGTCGGTCTTGGAATTTGCAGCAGTCGTTGCGGTCTGTCTTATTGCATCGTATCAGTCGCCGATTTAAAGAAATCGCGCGAGGATTCAAAATGTTTTTTCAGCCCCTCGGCGAAAGCGGCCGTGTCCTCGAGCATCGGCAGGTGTCCGAGGTCCTGGAATTTCAGCAACGAGGTCGGGGCTCCGGATTTGGCCTTCCGGGTGTTGTAGAGCGTGATCGTTCCCTCGGGCGGGATGGTGTGGTCCGCCATGCCGACCGAGCAGAGCACCGGGGCGGGGATCTCGATGACGTGGTGCGTATAGGCCCTCAGCGCTTCGGGGTCGATCGAGAACTTCCCGACGGCTGTCGTCGCCTCCCGGTCCGAGTTGATGAAGTCCCCTGCGATGATGTCGCTGTACTCTTGTCCTATCTCTTTCGATGCCGCGCGTCTGATGAAGAGCTCTTTGAGCGGTCCGGCCTGGAAGATCGAGCGGAAGTGCATGGAGACGTCGATGAGGCCTCCGAGCATGAAGAGCCCGAGCGAGGTGAACGGGGTCTCCTCGAAGATGCCGCAGGCGATGATGGTCGCCGAGAGCAGCGAGTCGCGGTAGCGGAGCGCGAGCTCGGTGGCCACCATGCCGCCCATCGAGTGGCCGACGATGTGGAGGTTCCTCCCCCTGTCGAGCCCGAGGTGCTCGACGAGGGCCCCTGCCTCGTCTGCGAACCCCTCGATCGTCAGTGAAGGGTGGTGGCCCTCGATACGGGTGCGCCCGGTGCCGCTCTGGTCGTAGGTGATGCAGCGGTACTCGCCGGAGAGGCGGTCCACGAGGGGCTTCCAGTAGCGCGCCGAGATGGCCCATCCGTTGACGAAGAGCACAACCGGGAGGGCGAGGGCTGAGGGATCCCCTTCGGCGGTATCCTCATAGTAGAGCCGGCATCGTTCGGAGGGAAAATAGCTCATGGGGCGTATCGGTTCTTTTGAGGGAAGCGAAAAGTTAATATAATAACTAAACATCACTTTCTTTCAGCCACGCCCCTTCACGATGCCATACTCCCCGCTCGACCTCATCGGCTCCATCGTCGATTTCATCATGCATATCGACATCCATCTCCAGGCGCTCTCCGCCGAGTACGGCCTGTGGCTCTACCTGGTGCTGTTCCTCATCGTCTTCGCCGAGACCGGCCTTGTCGTCACCCCGTTCCTGCCGGGCGATTCGCTCATCTTCGCCGCCGGCTCGCTTGCCTCGCTCTCCGGCTCCGCCCTCGACCCGCACCTGCTCTTCCTCGTCTTTTTCGCGGCCGCCGTCCTCGGCGACACCGTGAACTACTGGATCGGCCACCGGGTGGGGCCGAAGGTGTTCGACTACGAGCGCTCGATGCTCTTCAACCCCTCGCACCTGATCAAGACCCGCCACTTCTTCGAGAAGTACGGCGGCAAGACCATCATCATCGCCCGCTTCGTGCCGATCGTGCGCACCTTCGCCCCGTTCGTCGCCGGCATCGGCGCCATGGAGTACGGCCGCTTCATCCTCTTCAACGTTATCGGGGCCCTCCTCTGGGTCGGCCTGTTCTGCTACAGCGGGTACCTGTTCGGAGGGCTGCCGTTCGTCCAGGAGAACTTCAAGCTCCTCATCCTCTCGATCATCGTCCTCTCCGTCCTGCCTCCCGTCGTGGAGTACCTGAAGCACCGTTTCGGCCGCCGCTGAATCTCCGAAGGGCCCCGTGCGGTACTGCCGCACGGGGGTTGTCCACAATGTGGAGAGAATGTTGATAACTTGTTGATTGCTTGGGCGCCCTCTCGTCTTTCCCGCTTCGGATCGCGCTGGTACAGGGTGTCTCGTTGTGGTTAAGTTGTTTTTATATAGTGTTATAGGTACTGTTTGCCGCTCGGTCTGTCTCATTCTGCGCCACTCCGCAGTATCTGATTTTTTCTGATGTGAATAAGGACCGATGTTGACAACTTTCGCGTGCAGGGCTGCGCGGCGTGGCGCGGGTTGCGGCGGGGAGAAAAAAATATTCTGGTAATCCGAGGATTTTTTTTATACTTTCTACCCCGGTAGATATCGTATTCGGCGTATAGCGCAGCCTGGTAGCGCACTTCCTTGGGGTGGAAGGGGTCGTGGGTTCAAATCCCGCTACGCCGACCCGGCAAAATAGAAAGGCAGCTTGTTCAAACGGCAGGCTGCCTTTTGCCTTTCTGTGCCGGCAGGAGCTTTTTCTGTGCAGGAACGACTTCTGCCGCCCCGCCGTTGCTCAAGAGGACCCTTCAGCAATGAAACCCCTGCGCCAAATGGAACATCCCTCTCCATTCGTCTGCGAGCTCACGCCGCTCACCCCCACTCCGTCGCTCTTCATCGCCTCGAGAACGGCGCATTCCGCCATCGGCGAACTCTTCAACGAGGGGTTTCCCTCCATCCTCGCCCTGCTCTCCCGCCAGGGGCTCGCGCCCCTGGGCCCTCCCTATGCGATCTACGGCGACATCGGTCCCGATGAGCTCGATGTCGAGTTCGGATTTCCCGTCCCTCCGGAGGCTGAGGGCGAGGGGCGCATCGAGAGGGGAGAGACCCCCTCGGGGCCGAGCGTCAGCTGCCTCCATACCGGCCCCTACGTCAAGGTCGAGCCCGCCTACTCTGCCCTCCTCACGTGGATCGCCGAGAACGGCCGGGCCGCCACCGGACGGGCGATGGAGATCTACATCGACAACCCGTCCGAAACCCCTCCGGAGCAGCTCCGCACGAGGGTGCATCTGCTGCTCGAGGGAGCGTGAGATGCATGTCGTCGTCGTCGGAGCCGGCATCGGGGGCCTTGCCGCCGGTGCGCTGCTCGCCCGCCGCGGCGAGTCGGTCCTGGTGCTCGAGGCGACCGGCCTTCCGGGGGGATGCGCCGCCACCTTCAGCCGCGGCGGCCGCCTTTTCGACGCAGGGGCCACCGTCGGCTGCGGTTTCCATGAGGGCGGCCCGCTCGAGCGGCTCGGCCGTGAGCTCGGGATCGAATGGCCGGTCCGGCCGGAGCCGGTGGCATGGAGCTACCGCTGCGGCGACCTGGAGCTCGATCTTGACCGCACCGGGAAGGCCGTCCTCGAGCGCTTTCCGTCGTCGGCGCCTTTCTGGAAGGCCCAGCGCCTGATCGCCCGGGAGCTCTGGCGGCTTTCCGGGGAGGGGCTGGCGTGGCCTCCCTCCGGTCCGCGGGACTGGGCCAAGCTTCTTCTCACCGGAATCAAGGCCCTGCCCGGCAGCGCACGGCTCCTGCCGTACCTCAACCGGAGCGCCCTCGACTGGATCGCTTCGTTCGGCCTCGGGAGCGACCGGGAATTTCTCCGTTTCATCGACGCGCAGCTGCTCATCGCGACCCAGGCTCCGGCTTCCGGCACCAGCGCGCTGAATGCCGCCATCGCCCTCGACCTGCCGGCCGCCGGCACATTCCGGGTGGAGGGCGGCATGGGAACCGTCGCAGGGCTTCTTGTCCGCTCGATCGAAGAGAACGGCGGAGGGGTGCTCTACGGGCGGAAGGTCGAGCGCGTCGACACGGTCGGCCGCGAGGTGGTGGGGGTGGAGACGAGTGACGGAGGAGCCTTCGCCGCCGACCTGGTCGTTGCGAACCTCACGCCACGGACGCTCGCGGCCATGGAGGGCCTTGAGGGCTATCCGATTTCCCCGGACCGCCTGGAATCCCCCTGGAGCGCCTGTACGGTCTATCTCGACGCGCCGGAGGGCGCTCTTTCGGCTCTCAGGGCGAACCACCTGCAGATTGTTCGCCCTGCCGGCGAGCTCGGCGAGGGCAACTCCATTTTCGTGTCGGTCTCACCTGCCGGCGATGCCGGCCGCGCCCCGGCCGGGCGGCGCGCCCTCACCGTGTCCACCCATACCCGTCCCGGGCCCTGGTTCGAGGCCCGTGCCGGGGGGAAAGAGGCGTATCTGGCGATGAAGCGGCGGTACGCTGACGTGATGCTCGGCCTGCTCGAAACGCATCTGCCGGGCATCAGGGCGAGGCTTCCGGAGCCCACGGTCGCCACGCCGGTCAGCTGGGAGCGCTGGACCGGCCGCTCCCGGGGGCTCGTCGGAGGGTACGCCCAGTCCAGCCTCTTCGGGGTCAGGGGGCCCGATACGCCCTGGCGGAACCTGAAGCTCGTCGGCGACTCGATCTTTCCCGGCCAGTCGCTTCCCGGCGTCGTGACCGGTGCCCGACGGACACTTCTGGCCTGCCCCGGATCCTGAGGCGCTTTAAGGGGCGGTAAGCCGTTCCAGCTGCCCGACCAGGTAGAAGGGGATGTTGAGGAGCCTGAAAGGCTGCTCCTTCTCTTTGAGGCTTGCCGTGCGTTCTTCGAGGGATGGGACCTCCGCGCTTATTCTCACGGCCAGCGTCGCCTCTTTCTGCAGGACATAGGAGTGCAGCGACTTCATGCTGCCGCGCACACCCGATTTCACCTCGACGGGGATCACCCGGTTCCCGCTTTCGAAGAGGAAGTCGACCTCCGCCTGCCCTTCGGATTTCGGGGGCTGCCAGAAGTAGAGGGAAGGGTTGACGTATCCGGGTTTGCTGTGGAGCAGTTGCTGGCCGACGAACTGTTCTGCCAGCACGCCGCGGCCCGCCAGCTCGAGGGGCGAGTTCATGACGAGTTGCGGGGGGATGCCCTCTGCGGCAAGCAGCAGGCCGATGTCGATGAAGAGGAATTTGCTGATTCTCGTGCGCAGTTCCCCCCCGAGCGGTATCGTGTCGGCCGAGGTGTGCACGACCCGGTAGAACAGCCTCGCTTCCAGGAACCGTTCGATGGCCGAGTTCAGCTGCCGGTAGTCCCCGCTGGTTCCGCTTGCCACCGTGTTGGCGAGCTTATGGGAAAAGTGCATGCCAATTTGATTGACCAGTCCGTTGAAGAAGGCGCCGAGCTTCAGTGAGTCCTGCGAGCCTGCATATTTTGCGAAGTCGTCCCGGTAGGTCTGGAGGAGTTCCGTCTGGTACCTGACGATCCGTGCGTGGTTGAAGCTCGTGTCGATCGCCGTTTGGACGCAGTAGGGCATGCCGCCTGTCAGGATATAGCGGCGGACGTGTCCCATCAGCTCTTCATGCACGGTGCGCGGGACCATCTGCATGGTCTCGGGGGTGAGGCGCTCTATTGCGGCGATGGCTTTCGACTCGCCCGTGGCCTTCAGGAACTCCTCAAAGGTCAGCGGTCCCATGAAGCAGTGTTCGATCCTCCCGACTGGAATCGGAAGGCGGTAGTCGCGGAGGACCTGGTCGAGCAGCGAGCCGGTGAGCACCACGGCCAGCTCCGGCATGTCCTCCTGGAAGTAGCGGAGGCAGGAGTAGGCTGCCGGCGCGGCCTGAGCCTCGTCGAGGAAGAGGATGGCCTTCGAATCCCGGGAGATCTCCTTGCCGCTGATCAGCGAGAAATTCAGCAGCAGCTCCTGTAGCCGGTAGGCCCGGAAGAGG
Source organism: Chlorobium sp. N1 (assembly GCF_004332115.1). Classification (GTDB taxonomy): domain Bacteria; phylum Bacteroidota; class Chlorobiia; order Chlorobiales; family Chlorobiaceae; genus Chlorobium. The sequence continues at coordinate 66,084 of NZ_SJPA01000002.1, read as the reverse complement.
GGATCGAGTTCGGGATGGCGTTCAAGGTTGATTTCGACGATGTCCACTCCGAGCTCTGCGGCGGCAAGCCGAACCGCGGTCGTTTTGCCGACCTGCCTCGCCCCTCTGACCACCAGCGGCTTTCGCCCTTCGCGGCCGTACCAGGCGGTAATCTCTTCAACGGCCCTTCGTTTGAACATGACGGGTTTCCTCCTGTATGAATTAATTGCCCTCTTTTGCTGAATGTACCATTTTTATTCCTAGGAGTGCATCAATATGTGCCACTTTTATGCGTGTTCGTGCATAAAAGTGGTACATGTGGCCCTGCGGCTCACTGCGAGGCAGGTTTTTCCTCCGTGATGGCGTATGTTGAAGAGGGCAGTTTTTCTCGAACACAAGAGCCACTCCTCCATGGCCATCCTCTCCATAGACCAGGGTACCACGGGCACCACCTGCATCATCTACGACGAACGGGGCCGGGCGCTCGACAGGGCCTACAGGGAGTTCCCCCAGTACTACCCCCGGGAGGGGTGGGTCGAGCACGACCCGGAGGAGATCTGGCTAAGCGTCGTGGCCTGTCTGGAGGAGCTCATGGGCCGCTTTTCCGGTCCCCTTGCCGCCGTCGGCATCACCAACCAGCGTGAAACCACCCTCCTCTGGGAGCGCCGGAGCGGCCGGCCTGTCCACAACGCCATCGTCTGGCAGTGCCGGCGCACGGCCGATATCTGCCGGCGCTACGAGCCGGAGCGGGAACGGATCGAGGCTCTCACCGGTCTCCGCCTCGACGCCTACTTCAGCGCCACGAAGATCCGCTGGATCCTCGAGGCCCATCCCGAACTCGATCCCGCTTCGCTCTGTTTCGGCACCGTCGACAGCTGGCTCGTCTGGAAGCTCACCGGCGGCGGGGTGTACGCCACCGACTACACCAACGCCTCCCGCACCATGCTCTACGACATCGACCGAAGGCGCTGGGACAGGGGGCTCTGCGACCTCTTCGGCGTGCCCTCCTCCATGCTGCCGGAGGTGCGGGGTTCGATGGAGGGGTTCGGGACGGTCGAGGCGATCGAAGCGTTGCGCGGTGTGCCGATCGCGGCAGTGGCCGGCGACCAGCAGGCGGCCCTTTTCGGTCAGGGGTGCTACGGGGCGGGGAGTCTCAAGAACACCTACGGCACCGGCTGCTTCATGGTGATGAACACCGGCGCCGAGCGGATCCGTTCGGAGAACGGGCTCATCACCACGCTGGCCATCGCGGCCGACGGAGCCCCGGCTTACGCGCTCGAGGGGTCGGTCTTCATCGGCGGAGCGGTGGTGCAGTGGCTTCGCGACGCTCTCGGCCTCATACGGGAGGCTTCCGAGACGGAGGCGCTGGCTCTCGAGGCGGGCTCCAGCGGCGGCGTCTACCTGGTGCCGGCCTTCGTCGGCCTCGGCGCCCCCCACTGGAACATGGAGGCGCGGGGGACCCTGGTCGGGCTCACCCGCGGGAGCGGACGAGCACAGCTGGTGCGCGCCGCCCTCGAGTCCATCGCCTACCAGTCCTTCGACGTGTTCACGGCCATGGCGGCCGACACCGGAATCCGGCCCAGCTCGCTGACGGTGGACGGCGGCGCGGTCTCGAACGGCTTTCTCATGCAGTTCCAGGCCGACCTGCTCGGCGTCCCCGTCGTCCGCCCCGGCGACATCGAGTCCACCTCTCTCGGCGCTGCATCCCTCGCCGGCCTCGGGTGCGGGGTGTGGCGGTCGGCCGAAGAACTTCTTTCCCTGCGGGGGGAGGGGTCCGTCTTCGAGCCCTCGATGGCCGAGGATGAGCGCGGAGCTCTCCTCGACGGGTGGCGGAAGGCGCTCCGCCAGACGCTCGCATCCTGAACCATCCTCTAAACACGCACTGCGATGACGATGAGCGAAGAGAGCACCCCGTCCGGCATCCCGGTCGAGCGCACCTGCCCGATCTGCGGCGCCGCCTTCACCTGCATGAACTCCCCCTCCTGCTGGTGCGCGAGCCGCACCCTCACGGACCGGCTGCGGCGCCACCTCGCGGAGCACTACACGGGGTGCCTCTGCCCCGAATGTCTCGACCGGCTCATCCGGGAGGAGGCGAAGGAAACGCAAATGAAACCGGGATGAGCGCACGCGGTGCGCTCCCCCTCGTACTATTTACGCTTATGCGACCATTCTTCACGATCACGCTGCTGAAAGGGTGGCTGCTTGCCGCCATGCTCGTGCTGCTGCCCGCCCCGGCAGCTGCGCTTCCCGCCGTGCCGCCGCTCTCGGAGGACGAGCGGGAGGAACTCCTCAGGGGCGAGCCCGTCGTTACGGTCGAGAGCCTGGGAGAGGGGGTGAGCGGCGTGGTCGGCCGTATCATGATCCGGGCCGGAGCCGAAGCGGTGTGGGACGTCATCACCGACTACGACCACCACTGGCAGTTCATCCCGAGCGTCCTGGAGAGCGGCCTCGTCTCGGACGACGGTGTCCACCAGGAGATGTTCCAGACCGGCCGGACCGGTTATCTGCTATTCCGCAAGACGGTGCACATCCGTCTCCTGCTCGAGGGCGAGCGGCCGCGCCGCCTCCGGTTCCGCCAGAAGGAGGGGGATTTCAAGATCTACCATGGGGAGTGGCGCATCAGCGACGCCCGGGATGGGCGCGGGGTGCTGCTCACGTTCCTCGCCGAGGTGAAGCCGGACTTCTTCGCTCCGTCTCCCTTTGTTCGCAAGGTGCAGAAAAAAGACCTGCCGAAGGTACTCGAGGCGATGAAGAAACGCGCCGAGCACCTGCAACCGCCGGTCTTCAGGGCAGAGTGAGCTGCATGCCGGCCCGGCTCGCCTCGATTGGGCATGCGAGCAGTTCCCTGAACCGCTCCGTCGCCCCCTCTCCCGTGCAGTGGCTCGTGACCACCCGTCCCACGTCGAGCCGGCGGAGCCCTTCGGCGGTGTTCACGATGCGATCGTCCGAGGCCTTCGAAAGGTGCAGCCCGCCCATCACGGAGGCCACGCGGCGCTCCGGGGTGAGGGTGAAGATATGTTGAATGGTGTTGAGGATCCCGGAGTGGCAGCACCCGGCGATCACCGAGATCCCCTCCTTCGTTTCGATCCAGAGCGAGAGGTCGTCCTCGATCGGGTCCGGCCGCTTCCCTTCGGTGTCGAGATAGAAGGGCCCGCCCGGATCCTCGAAGGCGTTGCGGCGCGGCACCGGCCCGGTCAGGTGCACTCCCGGGGCCAGCTCCACGGGCCCTTCGGCGTAGACCATACGCCCTTCGGGGAGCGCTTCCAGGGCGCGCCGCGAGGCTTCCGGCATCATGGTCGGCTTGGCCACCCCTCCGCGGATGCTCCAGCGGTCGGTGAAGGCGCCCGGGTGCAGGCAGACCTTGGCTTTCGGCGCGGCCTCGAGCGCCGGGGCTATGTTGCCGGTATGGTCGTAGTGGCCGTGGCTGAGCACCAGCCAGTCCGTTTCGGAGAGGTCGATGCCGAGCCTCTCCCGGTTCCGGCTGAATGCGCTCCCGAGTCCCGCGTCGAAAAGGATCTTCACTCCCCGGGCCTCGATCCAGAGCGAGAACCCGTGCTCGGAGGCGAACCCCGGAAGGGCGCTGTTGTCGACGATGACGGTGATATGGATCGTGTCGCTGTGCTTCATGGCCTCGGAGAATGGTTTGGTAATGGGGAAAGCTATGTATATTTGGCGACATCTTCGAACACGCTCCCAAAAAACAGCGACAACAACCTTTCATTCCATGAAGAACGAATCCATAAGCATCCTCGGCTGCGGCTGGCTCGGCCTTCCCCTTGCCGGGGCGCTGGTCCGGGAGGGCTACGCGGTCAAGGGCTCGACCACCTCGGAAGCCCATCTCCCCCTGCTGCAGGAAACGGGCGTCGAGCCCTACCTGCTCTCGCTCGAGCCGGAGCTCGAGGGAGACGAGGCCGCCGACTTCCTCCAGAGCGACACGCTCGTCGTCAACTTCCCGCCCGAGAGGCGGGAGGACATCGAGGAGTACCACGTGCTGCAGTTCTCCTCGCTCATCGACGCCATCCGGCTCTCGCCCGTCAAGAACGTGCTCATGGTGAGCTCCACTTCGGTCTACCCGGCGCTCGGGCGCGAGGTCACGGAGGAGGACGCCCTTGAGCCCGAATCGCCCTCCGGCCGGGCGCTGCTCTCGGTCGAGGAGATGCTCATGCAGGAGCGGGGGTTCCAGACGACGGTGGTGCGCTTCTCGGGCCTCGTCGGCTACGACCGCACTCCTGCCGGCTATCTCGGGCGGATGAAGGAGATCGCATCTCCCGGGCAGCCGATGAACCTCATCCACCGCGACGACTGCATCCGCATCATCATGGAGATCATCCGCCTCGGCCAGTGGGGCGAGGTGTTCAACGCCTGTGCCCCCGTGCACCCGAAACGGATCGACTACTACCGCAAGGCCGCCCTGAAGGCGGGCATCGAACTGCCGCCGGCCGTCGTGGGCGAGGCTCCCTTCAAGATCGTCGACAGCTGCAAGCTCGTGAACGCCATCGGCTACGCATTCCTCCACCCCGACCCGATGGACGACCTCTGATGGATGAACGGTTCGGCGCATTCCTCATCGCGGCTCCCTCGAGCGGATCGGGCAAGACCACGCTGACGCTCGGCCTGCTCCGGCTTCTGGCCACCCGCGGTCTTGCGGTGCAGCCCTTCAAGTGCGGCCCCGACTACCTCGACACCCGCCTGCACGCCATGGCGGCCTCGACGGGAGGGCGCCGGCGCCGGGGCTTCAACCTCGACACCTTCATGGCGCCGGCGGCCCACGTGCGGGAGCTCTTCGCACGCCAGAGCGCCGGGGCCGACCTCGCCGTGGTCGAGGGCGTGATGGGGCTCTTCGACGGGGCGGAGAAGGACCGCGGCAGCAGCGCCGAGATCGCCAGGCTGCTCGGCGTGCCGGTGGTGATGGTGGTCGACGCCCGCAGCATGGCCTACTCGGCCGCACCCCTGCTGCACGGGTTCCGCACCTTCGACGCGTCGCTGAACCTCGCCGGGGTGATCTTCAACCGGGTCGGCAGCCCCTCGCACTACGCGTTCCTCGAAGCCGCCGCCCACGACGCCGGGGTGGAGCCGCTCGGCTACGTTCCCCGCAGCGACGAGCTCGCCATCAGCGAGCGCCACCTGGGGCTGAACACCTCGGCGGACTACGACCGGGAAGGGGTGATCGACAGGATGGCCGCCCATATCGCAAAAACCGTGGACGTCGGCCGGCTGCTCGAGATAGCCGCGATCCCGCGGCCCGCGGTACCTCCACCGCCGCCTGCGCCGACGTCGGGAGAAAGGGTGATCGCCGTCGCGCGCGACGAGGCCTTCAGCTTCCTCTATGAGGAGAACCTCGAGGTGCTCCGCCGCTTCGGCCGGATCGAGTGGTTCAGCCCGCTCGAGGACCGGCGGCTGCCGGAGGCCGACCTCGTCTGTCTCGCCGGCGGCTACCCGGAGCTGTATGCCGAACGGCTTTCGGCCAACGTTGAGATGCGCCGTGCCGTCGCCGACTACTGCCGCCGGGGCGGGTGCACCTGGGCGGAGTGCGGGGGGATGATGTACCTCGGAGGCTCCATCACCCTCCGTGACGGCGCCCGCCATGCGATGTGCGGGGTGCTCGACCTCGACACCACGATGGAGGAGGCGCGGCTCACGCTCGGTTACCGGTCGCTCGAGCTGGAGGGGTTCGGGGGAGGGGAGCTCTGCGGCCACGAGTTCCACTACTCGAAGGTATCGCGCTCGGGCGCGCTCCATAGCGTCGCCACGGTACGCAGCGCCCGCGGCGAAGCGGTCGGAACCCCCGTCTGGCGCGAGGGGAACACCTTCGCCTCCTATATTCATCTCTACTGGGGGGCGCGGCCCGACTTCCCGGAGTGGCTGTGCGGTTTATGAGGAGTGGGAGTGGGTAAGGGCGGGCGGTTCATCATCACCGGCGGGCCCGGCAGCGGCAAGAGCACGCTGCTCCATGCGCTGAAGGGGCGCGGGTTCGGCGGCTACCGGGAGGTGTCGCGCGACATCATCCGGCGCGAGGCACGCCGCGAGGGGGGCGTGCTGCCGTGGACCGACCTCGAGGCCTTCTCGCGCCTCGCCGTCCGGGCGATCCTCCGCCAGCACGCCCATGCGCTCCGCCGCCGCGACACCTGCTTTTTCGACCGGGGGCTGCCGGACGTCTTCGGCTACCTCCGCCACGCCGGCCTGGATGTTCCCGGTGAGTACCTCGAGGCGCACGGTCGGTGCCGCTACAGCAGTACGGTCTTCATCCTTCCCTACTGGGAGGAGATCTACGTGAACGACGCCGAGCGACCGCAGTCGCCGGAGGAGGCGGCTTCGCTCAGCCGCTCGATCAGGGATGCGTACGGTTCGCTCGGCTACTGGCTGCTGGAGGTTCCGAAGGCCGGGGTGGAGGAGCGGGCCGATTTTGTGCTGCGGGAGGCGGGTGCCGGCCGGTAAGGGCCGTTTTCCGCATCAGGACTTTTCGAACCAACGATGTTGTTCGCCCATGCGGGGAGACTTGACGATCAGGACCGTCCGGACCTCGTCCGGAGCGACCGCCGTCCAGGTGGTCCGGAACAGGGGGAAGGGGCGCTCGTTCCTGAAGCACTTCGGCAGCGCCCATACCGAACACGATCTCCAGCGGCTCCTGGCCGAGGCCCGGTTGTACGTACAGACCCACTGCCGCCAGCCCGACCTTTTTGCCGGTACCCCGCCCTCTCCGCCGGAGCCCTGAGGCTGTTCAGGATGGCCCGGCGCCTGTTATCGTGAATTTCACTCCAACGGCATGCAGGACGGCATTGACGGTTTCAAAGCGCGGACGGGCTCCTTTCCGCAACGCTTTGTAGAGGCTTCCTCGCTGTTCCGGCGTTCAGAGGATGAACTCCAGGTCCCTGCCCTCCCGCTCGGCGCGGTTGACGAACTCCCGCATCCGCCGGAGGAAGGCAAGGAACCGCTTCGGGTCGATTTCGCGCAGGTAGGCCGCCGGCGGCTCCTCCTGCCAGCCGAGCAGGATGGTTTCGGGGTTGTCGGGATCGATTCCCTTCTTCAGGCCGTCGATGATCTTCAGCATGGAGGGCAGGCTGCTGCAGTGCAGGAACACCTCGTCCCAGCTGTCGAAGCCGTTGCCGCTCTCGGAGATGAAGGGGAGCTGGTTGAGCGCTTCGGGCAGGCCGTAGTGGAACATGGCCGCGTAGTCGTGGAAGTCGATCGGCAGCGACAGGTAGACCCTGTATTCGGGGTCTTCGAGCTGCACGCTGTTGATGGTGCCTTCGCGGCAGATCGAGAGTGAGCGGTGCAGCGCGTTGCGGTCGTCGATGAGGATGTAGGTGATGTCCATGGGCCGGATCTCGCGGGAGCTTGTCGGGGCAGGAGAACCTTTTGGGGGTTCTCCGGGTTGGTTTGTTGCCGTCGCCGGCGAGAGAATCCCCGGCGGCCGTCGTCAAAAGCAAGATAGGTCCCCGGAAGGGACGCCGCAACACCCGGTTGCGGGTGGTACGGGGGGAGGCCGGCGCGGGCGCTTTCAATGATTGTTTTTCAGCGGCTCTCTTCATATCATATACTACATTGCAGTAAGCGGACCGTACCGCCGCCCCCAGTGGGGCCCGAACACTTTTAAGCGCATATGCCACATGGAAGGAAATTTTTCCAGCAGGGTACAGGACGTCATCCGACTCAGCCGCGAGGAGGCCCTCCGGCTCGGCCACGACTACATCGGCACCGAACACCTCCTGCTCGGCCTCATCCGGGAGGGTGAGGGGATCGCCGCCAGGATCCTCAGGAACCTGAAAATAGACCTCTTCAAACTCAAGCAGAAGATCGAGGACAGCACCCACCCGAAGGTGCCGGCGACGCAGATGGGCAACGTGCCCCTGACGAAGCAGGCCGAAAAGGTGCTGAAGATCACCTATCTCGAGGCCAAGATCTGCAAGTCCAGCGTCATCGGCACCGAACACCTCCTGCTCTCGATCCTCAAGGGGGAGGACAACATCGCCTCCCAGATCCTCGAGCAGTTCGGGGTGACATACGACGTGGCCCGGGACGAGCTGCAGGCGCTGAGCGGCAGCGCTCCCGGCGAGCCCGACGAGCCGCCCCTCGAGGAGTCGTTCCCCGCGGGCGGGGGCGAGCGCCCCTCGCGCAAGGGCGGGGAGCGCAAGGGTGAGCGGACCAAGACCCCGGTGCTCGACAACTTCGGCCGCGACATCACGCGCCTGGCCATCGAAGACCGGCTCGACCCGATCATCGGCCGCGAGAAGGAGATCGAGCGTGTGGCCCAGGTGCTCAGCCGCCGCAAGAAGAACAACCCCGTCCTCATCGGCGAGCCGGGTGTCGGCAAGACCGCCATCGCCGAGGGGCTGGCGCTCAAGATCGTGCAGCGCAAGGTCTCCCGGGTGCTCTACGACAAGCGCGTCGTGGCGCTCGACCTTGCAGCGCTCGTGGCCGGCACGAAGTACCGCGGCCAGTTCGAGGAGCGCATGAAGGCGCTCATGAACGAGCTCGAGAAGTCGCGCGACGTGATCCTCTTCATCGACGAGCTGCACACCATCATCGGTGCCGGCGGAGCCTCCGGCTCGCTCGACGCCAGCAACATCTTCAAGCCGGCGCTCGCGCGCGGCGAGCTCCAGTGCATCGGAGCCACCACGCTCGACGAGTACCGCCAGTACATCGAGAAGGACGGCGCGCTCGACCGCCGCTTCCAGAAGATCATGGTCGAGCCGGCCTCGGTCGACGAGACCATCCAGATCCTCGGCAACATCAAGCCGAAGTACGAGGCCCACCACCACGTGCGCTACTCCGACGAGGCGATCGAGAAGGCCGTCAAGCTCTCCGACCGCTACATCCCCGACCGCTTCCTTCCGGACAAGGCCATCGACGTCATGGACGAGGCGGGGGCGAGGGTCCACCTCAGCAACATCCACGTGCCGCAGGAGATCCTCGAGCTGGAGAAGTCGGTCGAGGAGGTCAAGGCCGAGAAGAACCAGGTCGTCAAGATGCAGAACTTCGAGGAGGCCGCACGCCTGCGCGACAAGGAGAAGAACCTGATCGAGGCGCTCGAGCATTCCAAGCAGGAGTGGGAGGAGAAGGCCTCGGAAACCGTCTACGACGTCTCGCTCGAGGACATCACCTCGGTGGTGGCCATGATGACCGGCATCCCGGTCGACCGGGTCGCCCAGTCCGAGTCCAGGAAGCTGCTCTCGATGGAGGAGGATCTCAAGAAGGAGGTCATCGGCCAGGACGAGGCCATCAGGAAGATCACCAAGGCCATCCAGCGCACCCGCGCGGGGCTGAAGGATCCGGCGCGCCCGATCGGCTCGTTCATCTTCCTCGGTCCCACCGGAGTGGGCAAGACGGAGCTGGCCAAGGCGCTCACCCGCTACATCTTCGACAGCGAGGACGCCCTCATCCGCGCCGACATGAGCGAGTACATGGAGAAGTTCTCCGTCAGCCGCCTGGTGGGAGCGCCTCCCGGCTACGTGGGTTACGAGGAGGGCGGCCAGCTCACCGAGAAGGTGCGCCGCAAGCCCTACTCGGTGGTGCTCATCGACGAGATCGAAAAAGCCCATCCCGACGTCTTCAACATCCTGCTCCAGGTGCTCGACGAGGGCGTGCTGACCGACGGACTCGGCCGCAAGGTGGACTTCCGCAACACCATCATCATCATGACCTCGAACATCGGGGCCAAGGACATCAAGAGCATCGGCGCCGGCATGGGCTTCACCGCCCCTGACGACACCGCCGGCAGCTACAAGGCGATGAAGTCGACGATCGAGGACGCCCTGAAGCGGGTCTTCAATCCCGAGTTCCTCAACCGCATCGACGACATCGTCGTCTTCCACCAGCTCGAGAAGGCCGACATCTTCAAGATCATCGACATCACCGCCGGCAAGCTCTTCGGGCGCCTTGCCGAGATGGGCATCGCCGTCGAGATCGACGAGAAGGCCAAGGAGTTCCTCGTCGACAAGGGCTACGACCAGAAGTACGGCGCCAGGCCGCTGAAGCGTGCGCTGCAGAAGTTCGTCGAGGATCCGCTCGCCGAGGAGATGCTCAAGGGCCGCTTCGCGGAGGGCAGCACCATCCATATCAGCTTCGACGAGAAGGAGAACGGGCTGCGCTTCGAGGACGGCTCGAAGGCGCCGGCCAAGAAAAGCAAGCGCCAGGAGAAGCTCGACGAGTAAGGTTTTTTTTCTGTTTCCCCCAAAGCCAGGTTCCGGTCGCCTCCTCCCCGATCCATAACGGGGAGGAACGCGGCCGGTTGCCGCCGCTGCGGGAACGGGTTGCCGCGGCCGCGGTCGTAGCAATCCAGCCCGCAACCACTACCACAAAGGGGGAAACACCATGCTGAAGAGACACACGCTGATCCTGCCGCTGCTTTCCGGAGCGCTCGCTCTCGGGCCGGCGGCCTCGATGGCTGCCACGCCGTCGGTATCCGAGGTCAAGCCCGCACCCAAAGAGGCTCCTGCAGCTCCGGCCGAGAAGCCGATGCCGGCGGCAGTGCAGGCGGCGCCCGCCGAAGAGCCCATCTACGGCCGCCAGATGATGACGCCGGAAGAGCAGGACGACTACCGTATGCGGATGAAGGCCTGCACCACCGACGAAGCCCGCCAGAAACTCCGCACCGAACACCACAAAGAGATGCAGCTGCGCGCAAAGGAGCGCGGCATCACGCTTCCCGACATGCCTCCCGCCGGCGGCGGGATGGGCCCCGGCATGGGCCAGGGCATGGGTCCTGGCCAGGGCGGCGGAAAGAAATAGCGCCCGGCTCCGGCCGGTCCGTGGACGTTCCTCTCTGCCAACCATCACAGACAAGCTGACAGCTTCTTCTCTGGATTGCCGGTGGAGGGAACGAAGGAAGCCGCTCTTATCGGGGAGCGGCTTCCGCTGTTTAGGGTGGAGGTGTATGAGGGCTTTCCGGTGCCTTGGTCAGAAATTGCATTGTGTTTCTGTTCAAATAAACACAAAACAACCTTGTATTTTGTGTCATTCGAATATGAAATTGCCTTGTATTTCTGTTTTTATGGAGCTAGATTAAGTCTGTATGACAGCCTCAACCACTAACGCCGGCATCTATGCGCCGCTTTATCGAGCATGATCTTCAGGGCTGGCGGAATGCCGCCGGCCGAAAGCCCCTCATCATCCGGGGCGCCCGGCAGGTCGGGAAGACCTGGTCGATAACCTCGTTCGGCCAGGAGCATTTCGAGTCGGTTGTCGTCGCGGATTTCGAGCGCAACAGGAGCCTCGCCGGACTTTTCGAGGGGGATCTCGGCGCCCGGCGCATCCTTTCGGATATGGAGGTGATGCTTCGCCAGCGTATCATACCCGGCAGAACGCTGCTGTTTTTCGACGAGATACAGGCCTGCCCCCGGGCCATCACCGCGCTGCGCTATTTTTATGAAGAGCTCCCGGAGCTGCATCTCATCGCCGCAGGATCGCTTCTTGAATTCGCTCTCGATGAGAGTTCCTTTCCTGTCGGCAGGGTCCAGTTCCTTACGCTCCACCCGCTCTGCTTCGCCGAATACCTCGAGGCCGTCGGCAACGCTCCGGCGGCAGAGGCCGTGCTCGGTGATCCGGCAGAGATATCTCCGGCCGTGCACGGGCTGCTTCGGGAGGAGCTGAAGCGGTACTTCTTCATCGGCGGCATGCCCGCAGCCGTAAGGGCATACCTGGAAAAACGGTCGATGAGGGATGCGTTCGAGGTCCAGCGGGATATTGCGGAGTCGTATCGGATGGATTTTGCCAAGTATGCTCCGAAAGTCGACCGCTTCTGCCTCGACTCGGTTTTCATCGCCCTCTCGCAACAGGTCGGCCGCCAGATCAAGTATGCCCGCCTTGGCGAGGGCTACAGCGGACCCCTTCTCAAAAAGGCGTTCGATGCCCTCTGTCTTGCCCGTGTGGCAAGGAGAGTTCCTGCCGCCGATCCTTCGGGACTGCCCCTCGGGGCCACCGCCTCGGCCAAAACCTTCAAGGCCATCATGCTCGACATCGGCCTTTTGCGCCACCTGTCCGGCATGCCTGAGGATATCGAATATGCTAAAGATGACCTGCTGGCCATCTACCGGGGCGCAATGGCCGAACAGTTCGTCGGGCAGGAGATGCTGGTCGCGCAGAAGGGCGATCTCCATTACTGGTGCCGGCAGGCCAGAAGCAGCAGTTCGGAAATCGATTATCTGGCCGTCATCGAGGGAAAGGTGCACCCTGTCGAGGTGAAAAGCGGTGCGGCCGGAAGTCTCAGGAGCCTCCATCTCTTCCTCTCATCCTACCCGGAGTGCGGCATGGCCCTGGTCTTTTCGGACCGGCGGTACGCTGAACTCCCGGAGCAGAAGATCGCATTCCTTCCTCTCTACAGCGCGTTTTCTGCCACGAGGCGCGGCTGAGCGAGAGCGCGTTTCTATGGGGAGAGTGGGCGTTGAGCCGGCAACGAATCTTGCCGATTGAGCTCGGAGTCGGAAAGATTCGTTACCGGTTGTCTGTTGTAATGGCGGCTGCCGTTCCTTCCGGAGTCCTTCCTCAGGGCGTCGGGGGGTGGTCCTTCAGCGCCTCGAGCGAACGCTGCAGCATCTCTTCGGGCAGCGGATAGTCGCTGATCTTGCCCGACATGAAGGCGTCGTACCCCTGCAGGTCCATGAGGCCGTGGCCGGACCAGTTCATGAGGATCACCTTCTCCTTCCCCTCCTCTTTGGCCTTCAGGGCCTCTCGGATGGTCTGGGCGATGGCGTGCGAGGTCTCCGGCGCGGGGATGAACCCTTCGGTGTGCGCGAACTGCAGCGCGGCCTGGTAGCACTCGGTCTGCGGCAGTGCGGTGGCCTCCACCAGCCCCAGTCTGCGCACATGGCTGACGAGCGGGGCCATGCCATGGTAGCGCAGCCCTCCGGCGTGGATGGCCGGGGGGATGAAGCCGTGGCCGAGGCTGTGCATCGGGAGCAGCGGCGTCATCTTGGCCACGTCTCCTGCGTCGTAGACGTAGGGTCCGCGGGTGAGGGTCGGGCAGGCTTCCGGCTCGGTGGCGATCACCTGCACGTCTCTGCCGTGGATCTTGTCGCAGATGAAGGGGAAGCTGATGCCGGCGAAGTTCGAGCCGCCGCCGGCGCAGCCGATCACCACGTCGGGGTAGCGGCCGACCTTCTCGAGCTGCTTCTTTGCCTCGAGGCCGATGATGGTCTGGTGGAGCATCACGTGGTTGAGCACGCTGCCGAGCGCGTAGCGGGTGTCCTCGCGCTCGACGGCCTGCTCGATGGCCTCGCTGATGGCGATGGCGAGGCTTCCCGGCGTGTCGGGCATCTCCGTGAGGATCTTCCTTCCCACCGCTGTCTCCATGCTGGGGCTCGGGATGCAGTCCGCCCCCCAGGTCTTCATCATGATCTTGCGGAACGGCTTCTGCTCGAAGCTGATGCGCACCATGAATACCTTGCACTCGATGCCGACCAGCTTGCAGCTCATCGCAAGCGCGCTGCCCCACTGGCCCGCTCCGGTCTCGGTGGTGAGGTACTTGATGCCGAACTGCTTGTTGTACCAGGCCTGGGCCACGGCGGTGTTGGGCTTGTGGCTTCCGGCCGGCGATACCCCCTCGTTCTTGTAGTAGATCCTGGCCGGGGTGCCGAGCGCCTGTTCGAGGCGCCGTGCGCGGTAGAGCGGGGAGGGGCGCCAGAGCTTCAGGATCCCGAGCACCTCCTCGGGAATGTCGATCCAGCGCTCGGTGCTCATCTCCTGCTCGATGAGGTTCATCGGGAAGACCTTGGCCAGATCGTCTGGCCCGATCGGCGAGCCGTCCATGCCGACCGGCGGCGGCAGCGGCACGGGCAGGTCGGCCTGGATGTTGTACCACTGGCGCGGCATCTCGTCTTCGGTGAGGAGGATCTTGGTGGGTTCTGTACTCATGGCGCGGCGGGTTTGGAGTGGATGGCACGGAATGCTTCCCTGCGGGCAGTCGCTTCATTAAAGAAACGAAAGTATCGGGTCGGGGCCATGAGAAATCGTCTGCTGCCGTCAGCGGAGGGGTCGGCTTTTTTCAGCCGGAGCGGCGTTTTCGGTCAGCTCTTCCAGCGCTTTTTCAATCCGTTCATCCGGGTTTCCCTTGAGGCTGAGGTAGAGCGAGAACGGGTCTACGACGCCGCTCGGGCTGAAGAGCTGCGGGTCGTAGCGCCACAGCTCCACCAGGCAAGTGCCTTCATCCTCTATGGGGATGGTCTCCGTTTTCTGAAGCCTGCCGTTCCATGTTTTCGCCCATATGGCATACGTCGCCTCTCCCGGTGCTGCCAGTCGACCGAGTTCGCCGAGGGCCGTAAGGCCGGCCAGGGGAAGGCGCTCGCCGGCAATCTGTGTTTCCATGATGCGCACGACCTTCCTGACCGGACTCTGGAGCAGCGGCAGGGCGCGGGCCCAAAGCGTGGCGGTATCCTGCGGATGAAGGAGCCGTTCGCGTCCCTTCCGTTCGACGGGTGCGATCCCGCTCCCTTCGATCTCATCGAGGCATCGGGATATGCTCATGGTCGTGTATCCGAGTCGCCCGGAAAGCGCTTTGGCTGAGGTCGGCTGGCGGATTTCTCCGCTCAGCAGATGCATGACAACGGCCTGGCTTGCCGGGCTCAGGGTGTCTGCCGAGGGCAGATGCGCCTTCAATACTTTTTCCTGGCAGGCGGCACCGAGTTGGGGCCAGTAGAGTTGACGGCCGACGTCGACGAACGGAATGCCCCGTTCGGTCATTCTCCGGCGCACGTACCCCGCCAGACCGCGGGTGATGACACAGTAGCCGGTCATGTCCGGCATGGCTTTTGAAATTTCCCTCAGATGCTTTTCGAAGGCGGCCGGCCTGAACGCTTCGCTCGTGTCCGGGCGGATGGCGAGAAAGCGCCGCCCTCCGACATGCAGCGCATGCAGGCCGTATCGTTGCCGGATGAAGAGCGGGGCGCGTAGGGATACCTCTTCACCCAGAACGGCGTGCAGCCCGGTCATGGCCAGGATGTATTCCTCCAGCGAGCTCTTGGTCATCTGTGTTCCTCCTATCTCTTTTCTGTATGGTAACTTTTTCTATGTTATCGTGCAATAAAAAGTTATTTGATTTTATTGAAATATTCTATCCGTCTCTTCTGCCTGGGGCGTGAGGGCGGTTCCGGCGAATCGATGTATTTTGAGCTATTGGCGAGGCCGGGTTATGGGTGTTGGAGTAGGGGGGGATTCAGGCTTGTTGCTGGCCCGTTCCCTATGGGATGAGGCGGAATCGCGCCGAACGAAGTGAGCGCCGCGATTCCAGGCGACGAAGTCGACTGGAACAATCGATTGATGGGGGGGATGTGGTGCCGAAGACGGGGGTCGAACCCGTACGTCCATTGCTGAACACGGGATTTTAAGTCCCGGGCGTCTACCAATTCCGCCACTTCGGCAAGCAGGTAAAGTTACACTCTTCGACAACTTTCGCAAGGCCCGGGCACACATTGGGTGTTCCGCCTGCCACCGGCCTCTCCTCCGGTTTCAGGGAAAGAGGTTCGGGAAGAGGGTCTCGGCTGCGGTAGCGGGGAAGCGGATCGAAACGGGTCCTTTAGGGGTGTCGGATGCCAGGATTCCGTCAGCGGTGAGGCTGCTGAGCAGGAGTCGTGCGCTTCGCTCTTTCCTGCCGGTAATGCGCGGGACGTCGCCGCGCGGTATTTCGCCGCGGATGAGAGCCGTTTCCAGCAGCGTGAACCCTTCCGTGCCCCATGCCTTCTGTTCAGAGTAGCGGCGCAACCTCGTGGCGAGGGAGTCGAATGCGAAAAGGTCCTGCATGAACTCGATCTGGTCGAGCGAGACCTTGAGGAACCATGCGATGAAGCCGTTCAGGGCCTTGAGCGAGAGGCCGCCCCGGCCGTCGAGGTCGCCCTGGCGGGGCATGTCGGCGTAGTCCATCATCCGCATGTAGTCGGTCGGTCCTTCGAGCCCCCTTGCCAGTCCCCTTGATATCGACCAGAGGCCATGGGCCCCGATGCCCGAGTGGAGAGCCATGGCGTGGCTCAGGAGGCGGCTTACCCGGCCGTTTCCGTCAGGGAACGGGTGGATGAAGTTGAAGCGGTGATGGGCCGCGGCGATGGATACGATGCGCATGGCCTTCCCCATGGGGGCGAGCGCGTAGTGTTCCGTGAAGTAGGCCATGAAGTCGTGCACATGGATGCTCGAGGGGGGCTGGTGCCGACCCACGCTCACGTCCTCTGCAGGCCTGCTGCGGTACTCTCCCGGGACGATGGTCAACGATCGCCCCTGTTTTTCGATGCGGCGCATGCGGGGCGGCAGGTTCCGGTAGAACTCCTCGTGCAGCCATCGAATGAAGGTGTCGGAAACGGGGTCCGGCAGGTTCCCTTCGGCATGCATGCGGTCGATCCGGCGCTGGATCTTGATGTGTGCGACCGCCTCGAGCTGCAGGTTGCGTTTTTCCTCACCCTCAAGGTAGCGCTCCTGCAGGGCCAGTTCGATATCGCGGGGACGGGTCTTGTGCCCCTCGATGAGGTTCGAGTAGTAGCAGTTCATGACCCGTACCAGGTCGGCAAGGCTTGCTGCCGTCACGGGGTGCAGCCGGCCCTCCAGTTTTCCTGCGGCTGATGAGAGCGCCGCCGCCAGGTCGGCCACTTCCGGTTCCAGTGTGCCGGGAAGGCATGGCTCGAGGCGTGCAGGGACTTCTAGAAGTGTCATTTTCTGCCGGTTTTTATCGGAGCTTTCGTGCTGTTTTAAAATAGCTTAAAAACTTCACAATAAAAATCCTGCCGATCTTTCTGCCGATGTTTGGTCGTGCTTCTGTTCCTCAGCGGAAGTGGTCGAAGCCCGGCAGGGCCTCAAGGTCGATCGTGATGCCGTAGATGTCGCGCAGCAGGATCCCCTCCTCTTTCGGGGTGACTGCGCCGATGACCGAGATGTCGCGCAGATCGGAGATCTTTTCGTACTCCTCTTTCGACATGGTGAAGAGGAGCTGGTAGTCCTCGCCGCCGCTGATGGCCCATGCGAGCGCGTCGTCCTGGAGCTCGTCGGCGATGAGGCGGGCGGTGGAGTTGACGGGGATGCGGTTCTCCTGCAGGAGCGCGCCGGTGCCGGAGGCGCGGCAGATGTGGCGGAGGTCCTGGCCGAGGCCGT
Source organism: Chlorobium sp. N1 (assembly GCF_004332115.1). Taxonomy (GTDB): domain Bacteria; phylum Bacteroidota; class Chlorobiia; order Chlorobiales; family Chlorobiaceae; genus Chlorobium. The sequence goes on along the minus strand of NZ_SJPA01000002.1, from coordinate 49,044 downwards.
CGGAGACGTCGATCATGGCCGAGGGGCTCGCACCCCGCTCGTGGAGGAGATCCACGATGTCGAGTCGTGCGAGGGGGAGCAGGTGCTGCTGGATGGCGCCGCTGTACTCCTCGAGGTCGGCCATGAGGTTGCGGCTGTAGGTTTCGTTGTTCTCGAGGTGCTCCATCATGATGAGCTTCTCCCGCGTCAGCACCCTGAGGCCCGCCGCCGACCCTCCGAGCGTGCCGGTGACGCAGACGAGGTCTCCCGGCTGCGCACCCTTGCGGTAGGTGAGGCTGTCTTCGGGTGCCTCGCCGGTCACCGTGACCGAGATCACGAGCCCCGAGCGGGAGCTCGAGGTGTCGCCGCCCGCGATGGCGATGCCGTACTCCCGGGCGGCCGCCGCCATTCCCAGATAGAGCTGCTCGATCATCTCGACGGGGAGCGAGGGCGGCACGGCGATGGAGACGAGCGCGTGGCGCGGCAGGGCGTTCATGGCACAGATGTCGGAGGCGTTGACGCTGATCGCCTTGCTGCCGAGGTGGCGGGCCGGCGTGGTGAGCAGGTCGAAGTGGACCTGTTCGATGAGCAGGTCGGTGGAGGCCACCTCCACCTGTCCCGATGCGGGGCGCCAGACGGCGCAGTCGTCGCCGATGCCCTGTACGAGGCCTTCCGAGGCCGAAAGCGTCGGCGCCACGATCGCCGAGATGCGCTCGATGAGGCCGAATTCGCCGATGTCCGATGTCGTCTTGTGTGCCATATGTGCGGTTGTGCTTGCGGTGTGCGGGTTGCCGGGCGGCGCGATTACCGGTGTCCGGACCGGCTCTCCCTGACGGCATCCAGGATCTCCTCCGTCGAAGCGGCGGCCGTTACCCCGGGGACGTCGAGCGGAGAGCCTTCGGGTTTCCTGTAGACCAGCGAAAACGTTTCTCCCGCCCTGTTGCGGATGATCACCTCTTCCCTGCGTGCGATCTCCAGCAGGGTCGAAAGCTTTTGGCGCGCTTCCGAACAGGTATAGATCTTCATGAGGGTTTCCTCCATGGTCCCGGCGCCCTGTGGCCGTCCGGTCGGAATGTTAGTGGAATGTACTGCTTTTTGCCTCCACATACAACATTCGCCCCCTGTCGCTCTCCCCGGTGTGCTTTTTTTGCCGCTGTTCCTGCCGTTATCGGACGACTGCTCGTTATATTGCGGGAAAATGCGGCCGTTGTGCCGCACCCGAACACCAGCAACGCCCCTCGAGGGGCCGGAAGAGGACAACTGAGACAATGGGATTTTTCGACAAGTTCAAGCTGTCGCGGCTGACCGAAGGGCTCGGCAAGACGCGTGAGACCATTCGCGAGAAGCTGGCCGTCGTGACGCAGGGCCGCACGGAGATAGACGACGAGTTCCTCGAGGAGCTCGAGAACATCCTCGTCGGCGCCGACGTCGGCGTCGAGACCACGCTCGACATCGTCGACGCCATCACCGAGCGCGCAAAGCGCGAGACCTACCGCTCAGAGGAGGAGCTGAACGCGATGCTCCTCGACGAGATCTCCGGCATGCTGCTCGAGAGCGGAAACGAGCATCCGGTGGAGTTCGACGCTCCCTTAGAGGCCAGGCCGCACGTGATCCTCATCGTCGGCGTCAACGGCGCCGGCAAGACGACGAGCGTGGCCAAGCTGGCCGCCAACTACGAGCGCGCCGGCAAAAAGGTGGTCATCGCCGCCGCCGACACCTTCCGCGCGGCGGCCTACGAGCAGCTGCAGGTATGGGCCGAGCGCGCGGGCGTGCCGCTCATCGGCCAGGGCCAGGGGGCCGATCCCGCCTCGGTGGTCTTCGACGCGGTGAGCTCGGCCGTCTCCCGCGGCACCGACGTGGTGCTCGTCGACACCGCCGGACGCCTCCACAACAAGAGCCACCTCATGGAGGAGCTCGCCAAGATCATGCGCGTCGCCAAAAAGCGCATTCCCGACGCTCCCCACGAGGTACTCCTCGTGCTCGACGGCACCACCGGCCAGAACGCCGTGCAGCAGGCCCGGGAGTTCATGAAGTTCGTTGCCGTGACCGGCATCGTCGTCACCAAGCTCGACGGCACGGCCAAGGGGGGCATCGTGCTCTCCATCTCGCGGGAGCTGAAGCTGCCGGTGAAGTACATCGGCGTCGGAGAGAAGATCGACGACCTGCAGCTCTTCGACCGCCGGCGGTTCGTCGGGGCGCTGCTCGGCCGTGATGAGGAGTAGCTAGCCTTCGAGGGAGTTGCCGGCCAGCTCGACTGCGGCGGCCATGACGGAACCGGTGTCGAGCAGGCGGAGCAGGTGGGCGCCGCTTTTGGCGTCCTGTGCCCCGAGCCGCGGGGCGAGCGCTTCGGTTGCCGGGTGCCTGTTGAGGAGCTCCGAGAGCGGCTCCTCGAGCCGCTGCGGGCTCTGGATGGCGACGACGTGGAAGAGCTCGGCCTCCGGGCGGTCGAGCAGGTAGTCGATGTGCCAGCGGAGGTGTTTTTCGGGGGCTTTCCGCACCCGTCCCTCGATGAGGCCTGCAGCGCGGAAGAGGCGGAGCATTTCCGGGCGGAGCCGGTGGGCGCTCCTCCTTCCCGTGCGGGAGGCGTGGCGGAGGAGGCGGCCTGCGAGCGCCGTCGCCGACCTGTTCCGGCCGAGCGCCGAGCCGACGTAGACGTACTCGCCCGCCGGGGCCTCGACCGGCCGGCCGCCCCGGAAGCGGCCGAAGCAGATCCGAAGCGGCCGGTCGAGGCGGATGAAGAGCAGGTAGGTGCCCATTGCGCACCCTTCTCCCAGCATGGTGAATTTCGACGGCTCCATAGGTGCGGCGTTTTTTGGCTTTTTCCCCTTTTGATGCAATATTAGCGGAGCGTTCCCCCTGCGCCTCTTGTCTTCAGAAAGATAAAGGATTTCAGGTATGGAATGGAGTGAATCGGTTTTTGACGGACTGCGCCGGGAGATGGTCGAGGGACTCCGGCGCTCGGGCATTTCGAACCAGCGGGTCCTCGAGGCCTTCCTCGAGGTCCGCCGCCACCTCTTTTTCCCCGAAGGCGACCGTGATCACGCCTACGACAACCTGGCATGGCCGATCGGCCACGGCCAGACCATCTCGCAGCCCTATACGGTGGCCTACATGACGAGCCTGCTCGCCGAGCGCGTCCCCTCCGGCAGGGTGCTCGAGATCGGCACCGGATCGGGGTACCAGTCGGCGATTCTCGACGCGATGGGCTACCGGGTCTACACCGTCGAACGGGTGCCGGAGCTCTACCGCCTGGCGCTCCGCCGCTTTCGGCAGTTCGGCCTTCCGGTCGAGGCGCGGCTCGGGGACGGTTCCCTGGGGTGGGAGGATGAGGCCCCCTTCGAGGGGGTCATCGTGACGGCCGCGGCGCCGAAGGAGCCCGAAGCGCTGCTGCGGCAGCTCTCGGACGGAGGGTGTCTCGTCATCCCGCTCGGCTCGCTGGCCGTGCAGCAGATGACCCTCATCACCCGCCGAGGGGAGGCCTTCGAGCGGGAGCGGTATCATGAGTTCGCCTTCGTGCCGCTCATCGGCCGGGAAGGCTGGAAGGAAGAGCGCCCGTAAGGCGCGGTCCGTACAGAGAAGTATAACAGTTCCTAACCAACAGAGTGGAAGTCCTATGGCCCTCATGACGAGCATGCGCGACAAGACGCATATCATCCTCTATACCCTCCTTGCCGCGTTCCTGGCGCTCATCGTCTTCGAATGGGGCATGAACTTCAGCGGGCCGGCGAGCCATAACGGCCAGGCCGGCAAGGTCAACGGCAAGGCCATCCCCTACAGCGAGTACGAGGCCCTCTACCGCCAGTACAGCGAGAGTTTCCGGCGCAGCAACCCCGGCGCAGAGATCACCCCCGAGGCCGAGCTCGGCATCGGCGAGCAGGCCTGGAACACCCTCGTCGACCAGGCGCTGCTCGAAGAGCAGTTCCGGAAGTTCGGCGTCACGGTGGAGGACTCCGAGGTGCTCGCCGCCATCCGGCGTCCCGATCCGCCCCGGATCATCGCGCAGAACTTCATGGACCCGGAGACCGGACAGATCGATCGCGCCCGGCTCGACAGCGCCCGCCAGGATCCGCGGAACAGCGAGATGTGGGTGCAGGTCGAGGACCTGATACGGCGTGAGCTGAAGATCGACAAGCTGCTCCGCGCCCTGCGCACGATGGAGCACGTCACGGAGCTCGAGACCGACGAGCTCGTCCGCCGCCAGTACACCCGCATGTCGGCCTCGTTCATCCCCGTTTCCTTCAGCTATGCCGGTGACGACGCCGGGTTCGCGGTGAGTGAGGCCGAGATCAAAAAGTACTACGACGACCACAGGGAGATGTTCCGCCAGACCCCGTCCCGCGCCGCCGACTACGTCTTCTTCCCGCTCGTGCCCTCGGCTTCGGACAGCAGCGCGGCCCGCAGCGAGCTCGAGTCGCTGCGGGCCGAGTTCGCCTCGGCCGTCAGCGACAGCGCCTTCGTCTCCGTGCAGAGCGACATGGCGGGAGGGGCCGACGCGACGTTCGATCGTTCGGACTTTTCTCCTGAGGCCGCAAGCCTCGTCTTCGGCTCCCCCTCCATGAAGGCGGGCGGCATGATCGGCCCCGTGGCCGACGAGGGCGCCTACCGCCTCCTGAAGGTGAAGAAGGTCGTTTCGGCCTCCCGTCCCGTCGCCCGTGCCGCGCACATCCTCCTCAGCTTCAACCCCGCCGACAAGGCCGCGGCCGCGAAGGCCCGCAGCACTGCCGCCGGAATCATGGCGCAGCTGAAGGGCGGCGCCTCGTTCGCCGACCTTGCCCGCCGTTATTCCGAGGATCCCGGCAGCGCCCCCGAGGGCGGCGAGCTCGGCTGGTTCTCGAGCGGGCGCATGGTGCCGGAGTTCTCCGACGCCGTCTTCGGCGCCGCTCCCGGTTCGATCGTCGGTCCCGTCGAGACACGTTTCGGCCTGCACATCATCAAGGTCGAGGGCTTCGACCGCCGTGCCTTCGTCGGCTCCTCGCTCTCGCGCAGCATCCGCCCCTCCTCGGAAACCTCCGAGAGCGTGCGGCGCCGTGCCATGGCCTTCCAGATGGATGCGAAGGAGAAGGGGTTCGCTGAGAGTGCCGCTACCGAAAAGGTGCCGGTCTCAAAGACCGGCGAGTTCACCCGCCACATGCAGATTCCGGGCATCGGCTACAGCGACAAGGTCGGCGCGTTCGCCTTCAAGGCCGGCGAGGGCGACCTTTCCGACGTGCTCGAGACCGACCGCGGCTTCTACGTCATGCGCCTCTCTTCGAAGAACGACAGCGGCTACCGCCGGATCGACGACGGCCTGAAGGCCGCCATCACCACCGAGCTCATCAAGGAGAAGAAAGGGGAGTTCATCAGGAAGAAGCTGCAGGCGCTTGTCGGGGCTCCCGGCGCGACGCTCGAGAAGATCGCCGCCGCCGACAAGGAGTTCAGCCTCCTGCGTGCCGACGACATCCGCTGGAGCGACGGCTTCATTCCCGGCTACGGGGTCGACCGTCCGCTCGTCGAGGCGATGGCCGGCATGCCGGAGGGGAAGCTCTCGCTGCCGGTCAGGGCTACTGACGGCTATGCGGTCTTCGTGGTGGCAGCCAAAACCCTTCCCGAAGGGTTCGACCTGAAGGCGGAGAAGGCCACCGTCGCCCCCCGCCTCCTGCAGCTCAAGCAGGAGCAGCTTTTCCAGGAGTACTTCGCCGCCATCCGCAAGTCCGCAAAGATCGAGGACCTGAGGCCCTGAGCGGGGCTTCGGGGCAGCGGGGCGCCCCTTCATGCCACACGGTGCAATGGCGGGAGTTGTCCCGCCATTGTTCATTTCTGGAGTCGAAGCAGGACGGTTGTGCGGAGTTTTTCTTTGCTTTGCATTTTTAGATGGTTGACATAGTTGCTAACTTGCTCCATTCGTCATGAAATCGAATACTTCCATCCTCGCATTCTCAAGGAGATTGAGGCGTGGCCGGATTCCGTCAAGATGGATTACGCCCGACTCATTGAACTGCTGATGGACTATGGGCCTGATTTGAGGATGCCTCATTCAAGGGCTATGGGTAATGGCTTGTTTGAGATACGGCCAAGGGGTAGTGACGGGATCGGACGGGCGTTTTTCTGTTTCATGCGAGGCAGGCGGATTGTGATATTGCACGCATTCATCAAAAAAACACAGGCGACGCCACAAAAAGAGTTGCTGATAGCTCGCAAGCGAATGAAGGAGATTACCAATGGATGATCTGACTTACCAGCCGGTGCCCCATGATCACGACGCGTTTCTGCGGAAAGCCATGAAGAGCAGTCAGTTCAAGGAGGGGTATGAGGCCCTTGAGGCGAAATATGCGCTCATCCGTGAGCTCCTCTCCGCCCGCCGGCAGTCGGGTATGACCCAGGAGGCCGTGGCGATGAAAATCGGTACCACCAAAAGTGCGATTTCACGGATGGAGTCGGGTGGCAAGCACACACCGTCGATCACCACCCTGCGCAAATATGCGGAAGCCGTCGGGTGCGACCTGGTGATCAAGCTCAAGCCCAGGCGGAGTGCCGCCGGCTCCTGAGCCGTTCATTCAGGGATTTTTCTTCCTGTACACCTCGTCCCAGTCCAGTTGCATCTTCTTTTTCGGCGCCCGTTTCCGAAGCGGCAGCGACTCGTCCTGTATACGCCGTCCCACCCGGTCCTCTCCGGCAATAGCCCCGAGATCCTCCAGAAGCCCCAGCACCCTCAGCACGTTGACATAGTGCCCGATGGCCACCGAGGCCTCCCCGTGTTCGATCTTGTAGAGCGTCGGCCGCGAGATCCCTGCCCGCAGGCAGACTGTCTCCATGGAGAAGCGCCGACGGAGCCGCGCGTCCCTGAGGCGCTCGCCGAGCGCCGTCATGGCCTTGAGGGATGCGGGATAGAGCAGGGCTGTTCTCTTGTTCATAACCGTAATTATTTTTTTTAATATAGGGCTTTTCTGTAAAAAATAATTACGGTTGTTCGGCTCGGGTGCTGCAGTGGCGTTCTTTGCGCCTTTGCCGGTAAACCATGTCAATTGAAACGCAGACTTTCAATTTGCATGGTTGTTGCTTTTGTGGGGGGGATCGTTCAGCCGTGCTTCTTCCGATGCGACGACCATCGTTTGGCGGCCTGCTTGAGCCTGTTCGCCCTGAATAAGGTCAGTATACTATCCTTATTCAGGGCAGGGAGGGAAGATTTGGCGAAGTGCGCTCGTTTCAGTGGGACGCCTGGCACGCTTCCAGCCGCTCGCGTATCTCTTGGGCGCTGGTGAGCCGGAGGCACTCGAGGGCCAGCGCCTCGCACTCCTCGAGCGTGTAGCGGCCGACCTGCGCCTTGAGCTTCGCGATGTCGGAGCTGACCGTGCTGAAGTGGCGCAGGCCGCAGCCGAGCAGGAACGGGAGGGCGAGCGGGTCGGAGCCCATGTCGCCGCAGATGACCGCCTTGCAGCGGTTCCTCTGCGCCGTCGAGATGATGCGGTGGAGCTGGCGGATGAGCGAGGGGTGGAACTTCTCGAAGAGGTCCTGGACGATGACGTTGTTGCGGTCGACGGCGAGGGTGTACTGGGTGAGGTCGTTGGTGCCGATGCTGATGAAGTCCACCGCCCGGGTGATCTCCTCGATCAGCTCGACGGCGGCCGGTACCTCGATCATGACGCCGAGGCCGGGCTTTTCGAGCTGCCGGGTGCATTTCTCCGAGATCTCCAGGTAGAGGCGCTCGACGATGGCGCGCACCTCTGCGATCTCCTCGAGCGATATGACCATCGGCACCAGGATGTCGATGTTTCCGTGCAGGTTGGCCTTGATGATGGCCGTCAGCTGCGATTCGAGGATTTCCGGCAGGTCGAGCAGGATGCGCACGCCCCGCCAGCCGAGGTTGGGGTTCGGTTCCTTGACGGGGGAGTACATCAGCTTGTCGCCGCCGATGTCGAAGAGCCGGATGTCGAGGGGCATCGGGGCGATGGCGTCGGCCATCCGGAAGTAGTAGCGCTCCTGCTCCGACTCGGTGGGGACCTTCGAGGCGTCGGTGAAGAGGTTCTCGCTGCGGAAGAGCCCCACCCCCTCGGCGCCGGCCCGGCAGATGGCGTCGAGCTCCTCGTGGAAGTCGATGTTCGAGTAGAACCCGATGCGCACCCCGCACTTCGTCGTCGCCGGCTGGACGGCCGTTTCCGACTCGTCGGCCTCGCTTTGCTGCTCCTCAAGCTGGCGGGCGGTGTAGTCGGAGAGGGTCTTTTCCGTCGGGTCGAGAATCACCGTGCCGGTGCTGCCGTCGAGGATCATCCGCCGTCCGGCCACCACCTTCTGCGAGAGCTTGCCGAGCCCGACGACCATCGGGATCTTCAGCGACTTGCAGATGAGCGAGATGTGGGAGGTCTTGCCTCCGGTGTCGGTGACGAACCCCTTGATGTTGCTGCGGCTGAGCAGGATGATGTCGGCCGGGGAGAGGTGGGAGGAGGCCACGATCACCCCTTCGGGGATCCAGGAGTGGAGCTTGCGCACGTGGAGGTTGCGGATGATGCGGTCCTTGATGTCCTGCATGTCGTCGGCGCGCTCCCGGAAGAGCTCGTCGTCCGAGCTGCGGAACAGCTCCAGGTAGCGCGAGAACTCCTCCTCGATGACGACGTTGGCCGGGCGCATCTCGCAGCGGATGCGGCGCGTGACGGCTTCGGTGAGGACCGGGTCGTGCAGCATCATGATCTGGGCCTGAAAGAGGTTGGAGTACCCCTTGCCGAGTTTCTTGATGGTGACGCGCTCGATCTTTTTCAGCTCCTTCTCCGAGCGGCCGAGCGCCGTGAGGAACCGCTCGACCTCCGCCTCGGTCTTCTCCGGCTCCAGCTTCTCCGGCAGCGGCAGCTCCGACTCTTTGACGAACGCATAGCATTCGCCGATGGCGATGCCGCGCGATGCGGCAATGCCGTGGTACTCTTCCTCGCGGCTCCTGCGGCCTTTCGGGCCCTTTTTCACTGCGCCCTCCTCTCTCGGGGTGGTGTCGGTCATAACGTGCTCGGTTTAGAACGGTGCTTCGTCATGGTTGATGTAGGCTCCTCCGGCCTCCGGCGCCGCTGCGCCCTCGGGCGGGAGGTAGTGGTCGGTGTTGCCGTAATCCACGCCCCCCTCCTCGGCACCGGCGGTGACGTAGGCGTTGGCCATCGACTGGAACCGGCCGTAGTTCTTCAGGAAGAGCAGGCGGATGTCGCCGATCGGGCCGTTGCGCTGCTTGCCGATGACGATCTCGACGACGTCCTTGGTGGAGCTGCCGTCCTCGAAGGTCTGCTTGCCGTACATCTCGGGACGGGAGAGGAACATGACGACGTCGGCGTCCTGCTCGATGGAGCCGGATTCGCGGAGGTCGGAGAGCTGCGGGCGGCGGTCCCCCGAGCGCTGCTCCACCGAGCGGTTGAGCTGGGCGAGCGCGATGACCGGGATGTTGAGCTCCTTGGCCAGCGCCTTCAGCGAGCGCGAGATCTGGGCGATCTCCTGCTCGCGGTTGCTCTTGCCGTCGCGCACGGGGGTGACGAGCTGGAGGTAGTCGACGACCACCATGCCGATGTCGTGCTCCTGCTTCATGCGCCTCGTCTTGGCCGTCAGCTCCATGATGGAGATGCCGGGGGTGTCGTCGATGAAGAGCTTGGCTTCGTTGAGCTTGTCCATGCTGTTGATGACGCGCCCCATCATCTCGTTGGAGATGCGCCCGGTCCTGACCAGCTGCGACTCCACCGAGGCCTCGGCGCACATGAGCCGGACGGCCAGCTGCACCTCGGCCATTTCGAGCGAGAAGAAGAGCACGGGGGTCTGGAAGTCGACGGCGGCGTTGCGCGCCAGCGCCAGCGAGAACGCGGTCTTGCCGGCCGAGGGGCGCGCGGCGATGATGATCATGTCGGACTGCTGGAAGCCGGCCGTCATCTGGTCGAGCTCCGAGAACCCGGATCCCACGCCGGTCACCGAGGACTGGGAGGCGCGCAGGGTCTCGAGCATGCGGATGCCGTTCTTGACGAGCTCCTTGATCGGGGTGGCGCGCTTCTTGATGCCCGCCTGCGAGATGTTGAAGAACTGCTGGCTGGCGTGCTCGACGAGGTCGAAGATGTCCATCGATGAGCTGTAGGAGCTCTCCGAGATCTTCGTCGAGATGGAGATCATCCTCCGGTAGAGGAACTTCTCCTTGGCCAGGCGCGCATAGTACTCGACGTTGGCTGCGCTGATGACCTTGCCGGAGAGTTCGGCCAGGTAGTGCCGCCCGCCGACGTTGTCGAGCTCGCCCATCTTCAGGAGCTCCTCGCCGACCGTGATGATGTCGATCGCCTGGCGCTTGTTGTAGAGCTGCATCATCGCGCGGAAGATGATCTGGTGGCGGCGCTCGAAGAACACCTTCTCGGCGCTCTCGCCGAAGATCTGCACCACCTGCTCGATCGGGTCCTCCTCGAGGAGCAGGCAGGCGAGCACCTCCTGCTCGATCTCGGTCGAGTAGGGCGGGGTGCGGCTCTCCCTGGAGAAGTCGATGTCCTGGTTGAAGTCTATGTGGTTGGGATCCTCCCGTTTGTCCTTCCTGCTCATGATGCGCTTTGTTCCTTCTCGTTCTCTCTGTTTGCTTCCGTTCCGGTGATGGTGTCGTAGTGCCGCCTGAGCTGCTGCACGTCCTCCCAGCACCCGCGTTTCCAGTTCGGGTTGCGCAGGAGGGCTGCGGGATGGTAGGTGACGAAGCAGTCGCGGCCTTCCCACCGCCACGCCTTTCCCCGCATCGCTCCCAACGGGAGGGTGTTCCGGAGGATGGTGTTGGCGGCGACCTTGCCGAGCAGCAGCACCGCCTTCGGCCCGATCAGCCCGAGCTGCCGCTCCAGCCAGGGCAGGCAGGCTTCGATCTCGTCCCGCATCGGGTTGCGGTTCGAGGGCGGGCGGCACTTGACGATGTTGCAGATGAAGACCTCCTCGCGCCGGAACCCGATCGAGGCGAGGATCTTCGTCAGCAGCTGGCCGGAGCGGCCGACGAACGGCCTGCCGCTCTGGTCCTCGTCAGCCCCGGGTCCCTCGCCGATGACGACGAGTTTCGCCTTCGGGTCGCCCTCGCCGAAGACCACCGAGTTGCGGGTTTCGGCGAGCCCGCACCGCCGGCACTCGAGGCACTCCCTGCGGAGCTGCTCGAGCGCTTCGTTCGGGTGGGCGGGGCTCAACCCTTCGACTCCTTCGATCCTCCGGCTGGGCGAAGGGCGTCGAGGATCTTTTCTGCGGCGTCCTCCTTCGTCATGAGCCCGAGCGGAATCTCGGCGCCCCCTCTCGAGAGGAGGGTGATGCGGTTCGTCTCCACCTCGAAGCCGGCGCCCTCCTCCTCGAAGGTGTTGAAGGCGATGAGGTCGAGGTTCTTCCTTTCGAGCTTCTGTCGGGCGCTCTCCAGGTTGCCGGCGGTTTCGAGCGCGAAGCCCACCGCGAGCTGTCCCGGCCGCTTCTCTTTTCCGAACCCGGCGAGCACGTCGGGGTTCAGGGCGAGCTTCACCTCCATTTCGGCCGCACCCTTCTTCAGCTTCCCTCCGGCCGGCGAGGCGGGCCGGTAGTCGGCCACCGCGGCGGCGGCGATAAAGATGTCGGTCTCCCGGTACCGTTCCCTTGCGGCGGCGTCCATCTCGAGGGCGCTCTCGACGTCGATGCGCAGGACCCCCTCCGGGGTCGGCAGCTGCACCGGGCCGGAGATGAGGGTGACCGAGGCTCCGCGCTTTCTGGCGGCCCGGGCCAGGGCGAATCCCATCCTGCCGGAGGAGTAGTTCGAGATGAAGCGCACCCCGTCGATCCTCTCGCGCGTCGGCCCGGCGGTCACCACCACGCGCGTTCCCGCAAGTGACGTGTCGGGGGCGAAGGCCTCCTTGATGCGCCCGAATATCTCCTCGGGTTCGGCCATGCGCCCGGGCCCGCACTGGCCGGAGGCGAGCGCTCCGCTCTCGGGCTCGAAGACCTGGCATCCCTGCTCCCGGAGTGTCCGGATGTTGCGCTGCACGGACGGGGAGCGGAACATGTGGCCGTCCATGGCCGGGAAGATGAGCACGGGGCGGTCGGGCCGCAGGGTGATGAAGGTGGCCGAGAGCATGTCGTCGGAGAGCCCGGCCGAGAGTTTGGCGATGGTGTTGGCGGTCGCCGGCGCGATGACGAAGAGGTCGGCCCACTCGCCGAGCGAGATGTGGCGCGTGAAGTCGGCTCCCGGGGTGTCGGTCTCGGGGAAGACCCCCTTCAGCACGGCTTCGCCCGAGACGGTCGCCAGCGACAGTTCGCTGACGAACCGCCCGCCGGCCTCGGTGAGCGCCACCCTGACCTCTGCGCCGGCTTTCTTCAGCAGGCGCACGAGGAGCGGCGTCTTGTAGGCGGCGATACCGCCGGAGATACCCAGAACGATGCGCTTTCCTTTCACCGGGGAGATTTTCGGTTTAATCGTAAAGACCATATAAGATTAATGTACGAAAATCCGCCCCACAACAAAGACGGGGGAGGGGCGTGCTATCGGCTCTCCGGGAGGGTCATTCGAATGGATGGTATCGCAGGCGGAAGTTCTGTGCTGTGTGGAAAATCGTCAGGATTTCCAGGACCCCTCCGCTTACATGGTATACAGCCAGAAACGGATGATCGGTGCATACCAGTTCTCTGGTTCCGCTGATTCTTCCGGGCTTGCCGCTTGCCGGATAGTTGGCCAGTTGATTGGCCGCTTTGTCCATGATGGAGCGGATGACCTTTTTTGCGGCTTTTTTGCTGTCTCGGGCTATGTAGTGTTCGATTTCAGTCAGCCGTATCCGGGCCTCTTCGGTCCATCTGACCACCGTCAATCATCCTCCCATTCTTTCATGAGGTCTTCATGAGCAATGGTATTTCCTGCTCGGGAGTCGGCCAGTCCTCGCTGGATGCTTTCAATCTGCCACTCATTGAGCGAAAGGTACTGGTTGATTGCCTCCTCAATGACAAAAGTCTTTGTTCTCTGTGTCGCTGATGCCAGGAGTTCGATGCGCTGTTTTGTGTCAGCATCGATTTTCAGGCTTAGCTGATTTCGCTCCGCTTTCCTTTTAGGTGAGGTTTTCATGGTATCATTCAGTGAGCGTGTGTGGTGCTGCGTATTACTGCATAATACGAAATGGGAAATCAGCAGTCAAGAGTGTTGCTTTTTCCTGATTTGTCTGCTCTCTATCTGATTGGCAGTTTTTCAGTTGGCGTTCAGTCGAAGAGGATGCGCGGGTCGAGCTCCAGGAACTCCTGCCACCCGAGGCCGCCCTCGCCGACCAGGAGCACTTTCCAGGGATTGCAGGTGCGGGCGAAGGCCTCCATGCCCGGAGCTTCGTTCTTCTTTCCGCCCTTGACTTCGATGCCGACGCTCCGGCCTCTGTGTTCGAGGACGAAGTCCACCTCCAGGTCACCCTGGCGCCAGTAAGTGAACCGGAGGTCGCCGGCTTCGGCGTGGTGGAGAAGGTGGGAGCCGACCGCCGATTCCACCCAGCGTCCCCAGCTTGCCGGATCGGCCGAGACCTCCTCGAAGGAGCGTGGTTCGAGGGCGCTCATGAGCGCCGTGTTGTGCACCTGGAACTTCGGGCTGGACGCCCGCTGCCGAACGGCGTGCCGGCTGTATTTGTCGAGTCCCTTCAGGAGCCCTGCCGAATCGAGGAGGCGCAGGTAGTGCGCCAGCGTCGTCGTGTTCCCCGCGTCCTGCAGCTGGCCCATGATCTTGGTGAACGAAAGTATCTGGCCCGAATAGCTGCAGCCGAGCTCGAAGAGGCGTTTGAGGAGTGCGGGCTTGTCGACCCGCGTCAGCATCAGGATGTCTTTCGATATGCTGGTTTCGATGAGCGCGTCGACGATGTAGCGTTTCCAACGCTCTTCTTCGCCCGTGAGCGCCGCTGCTCCGGGATAGCCTCCGAACCAGACGTACTGCTCCGGCGTGAAGGCGAATGCCTCGCGCATTTCGGTATACGACCAGTGTCCGAGGTGGATGGTTTCGAACCGTCCGGCGAGGGATTCGGTGAGCCCCTCTTGCAGGAGCAGGCGGGACGAGCCGAGGAGCACGACCTTCAGGTCCAGCCCGGAGAGGGTGTCGGCGTCCCACTCTTTCTTGACCGCTTCGCTCCAGTTCCCGATTTTCTGGATTTCGTCGATGACGAGCACCGCCGACCGGGCGCCCCTCGTCCGGAGCGTTACCCGCGCCGCTTCCCACTGCTGGCTGATCCATGATGTCCGGCCCGCGGCAACGAGATCTGCCGATGCAAAATGGACAGGCAGGCGTGCCTGGCGGATGTACTGCTGGACCATGGTGGTTTTTCCCACCTGGCGCGGGCCGGAGATCACCTGGATGAAGCGTCTGGGTTCCTTCTCGATGCGCGCTCCGAGGAGCGCTTTCTCTTTGCGTTCTATCTGCATGGCTTCCGGCTACTCAATGCGTTGAGTGAATTTACTCAATATACTGAGCAAATCGGCGCATTCAAAATGCCTCGTCGTCGTCCGCCCACTCCCGGAGCAGCTCTTCATGCTGTATTGTTCGCTTCTGCCTTCGGGCCCTCGAGTCCCCGTCTGATGCTCTCGAACAGCCGTTCGGGCATGGAATCGCTCGTTGCCTGTCGTGTCGTGTGGCGGCGTCCGTTGGTTGGTGTGGTGGCGTATGTTCCTGTGGGTATTCGTAGGCTTGGGCGCTGTGCGCTGTTCGGTGTTGCGGAGCGGCCGTGTTCTCTTCGGGATGGGCCTTGTGTCGTGTGTGGGGGGGGGATGGTTTTGCGTATGGGAAAGTATGATTCGGTATGTTTTGGTGGGGGGGGTGGTGCGCGGTGGTGCGGTTGGGTTTGCTTCGGCGTTGTTATAGGATCTGGTTGGATTCTGTGGCTGTTTGTATGACCTGTCCGGTTGGGTTGTGGGGGTCGTGATCGGGTAGGGGGCTCCGCCATCACGAGATCCTCTGCGCTCCTGAAGGGCGCCTGCCTCACTGCCCGGTGCTGTTCGTCGTTCCGACGTGGCATGCTGGGCTGTCATGTGTTGGCGCGGGGGCCTCGATATGAAGAAAGGTCTCCGGCCCCGGGCTTTCCAGGAGCAGGCTCAGTAGAGGAATCCGAAGAGCCAGAGAGGGATGTTGTTCCGGAAACCGACTTCAAGATCGTCAGCCGCCACGTAACTGTTCTCCACTCCCCGCAGCTGGTCGAACCCCTTGTTTGCCCCGCCGACTTCAAAGGTGTAGGTGGAGCGGACGATATAGTCGCCTTTTCCGGAGAGCTCGACAAGGGAGCTGACGATGCCCTGGTGGTCGTTGAAGGCGTTTTTGAGCTGGTTGACGAAAAAGAGCTCTCTTTGCGTGCCGGTGTTGGGCGATTCGGAAATCGCATGGAGGAGGTTTGCGTTTTCAAGCAGGATCTTGTCGGGTTTCGTCATGACTTCGTATCCTCTGCCGCGGGAGCGTATCAGGTTCAGGAGGCCGGCGTCCTGAAGGCGCTCAAGGTATTCGTACATGCTGGGCCTGGAAATGCCGGTAGCCTCGGCCAGCTTGCTGATGTTCGGGGTGAAGGGAACGCTGGTCGCCAGAAGGTAGAGCAGTTTTTTGAGCTTGGAGAGCTGCCGTGTTTCGATGCCGACGACCGACGGGAGGTCGACATCGATGATATGGTTGACGACTTCGCGGAGCTTGAAGGGGTAGGACTCCCTGCCCTCAAGGAAGAACGGGTAGTATCCGCTCTCCAGATACTCCCTGAATGCCTTTCTGATCACGATTTCACGGCTGACGGATTCGGCGACGGCGACATGCTCCTGCAGGATGGTTTCAAGCGGGTATGGGGGGAATTCCTTGCCGGTCGTGAAGTGGATGTATTCACGCAAAGAGAGTCCGTGGAGCCTGAAGATCATTGCGCGTCGGCTGAGGTCCCCCTTCTCCCGGGAAATCTGCAGAAGGCTCGAGCCCGAAAAGACGACCTTCAGTTCGGGAAAGGTGTCGTAGATCGCTTTGACATGGGTCGACCAGTCGGGGTACTTGTGGATTTCATCGAGCAGCAGCGTTTCGCCGCCAAGCTGGCGGAACTCCCGGGCGAATTCGAACAGGTTCCTGGCCTGGAAGTACGGGCTGTCTACCGATAGATACAGCGCGCGTTCGGAGTCGCCGTAGGCCGCTCTTACCTGCTGGAGCATCAGGGTCGTCTTTCCTGTTCCCCGTGCGCCGAGGATGCCGATGCAGCGTTCATTCCAGTCGATTTTCCCGTAGAGCGACCGTCTCGTCTCCCCTGCGGATGCGGTGAGCCGGCGCTGCTCTCTGAACAGGTTTTCCATGGCGAATCAACTCAGGGGTTGTCAGGTGTTCTCTTTAATTGATAAAGCGTAAAACACTTTTTACAAAAGCAGGTAAAAAATGTAAAGCTCGGCTTCATGTCGGCCCGATTTTCCATCAGCTGCGAGGGCGGGTGCTTCACGGAGAGGCCTGGGGGTGGCAGGCTGGCGCCGGACCGGCAGCAGGATTGCCCGCTGACTCTGCCGTTTCGGGCAGAACACCGCATTCGTGGGTTGCGGTGGCATGGTATGGGAGCGTGTTTCCCGCTCGAGAGCGGTTCCCGGTAGCGTGCTCCGGGATCGTCACCTCATGGGCTTTTCTGATGTTTTTATACATTATGATAGTTAGGGCATGGAATTGTATATTCTTTTCATGCTTGAGAGAGATATGACAGCAACCCTCCTGCGCTTGGCGCGGTCGTTTCCCGTCGTTGTCATGACGGGACCCCGGCAGTCGGGCAAAACCACCCTGGCTCGGTCGGTCTTTTCGGACAAGCCCTACGTTTCCCTCGAAGATCCCGATGAGCGGGCATTTGCCATGGAGGATCCCAAAGGGTTCCTCCGGAGGTTCGCATCGGGGGCCGTCATCGATGAGGCGCAGCGCTGGCCGGAGCTCTTTTCCTGGCTTCAGGGAGCGGTCGACAGTGATCCGGAGCCGGGCAGGTTTGTGCTTACCGGCTCCCGGCAGTTCGGTCTGCATGCCGGCATCAGCCAGTCCCTTGCAGGGCGGGCGGCAGTGACCCATCTCCTTCCGCTCGCTCTCTCGGAGATCCCTCAGGCGAAGATGGCCGAAACAGCGCTCGATGCCGTCATGATGACAGGGGGATACCCCGCACTCCATGCACGGCGGATAGATCCGGGAGACTGGTTTGCGGGGTATGTGGCGACCTATGTGGAGCGCGATGTACGCCAGGTGCTCAATATCCAGGATCTCAGCGCATTCCAGCGTTTTATCCGCCTGTGCGCAGGGCGCAGCGGACAACTGCTGAACCTGAACGCTCTCGGAGGAGAGGCGGGCGTGTCGCATAGTACGGCCCGTTCCTGGCTGTCGGTGCTCGAAGCAAGCTATCTGGTCCACCTCCTGCCGCCCTACCACAGGAATTTCGGCAAGCGGCTGGTGAAGTCGCCGAAACTCTACTTCCTCGACGTCGGCCTGGCCTCCTGGCTCCTCGGCATCCGCACTCCGGAGACGCTTATGCTCCATCCCCTTCGCGGAGCGCTCTTCGAGACCCTCATCGTCGGCGAGTTCCTGAAGGACCGATACAACAGGGGGCTTCCGCCGGATCTTTTCTTCTGGAGGGACAACAACGGCGCCGGGTCAGACCTGGTTTTCGAGGCCGGCATGAAACTGCAGCCGGTGGAGATCAAGTCCGGCGGCACCGTTACTTCCGACTACCTCCGTGCGGGGCGGCGATCGGGAAGGTTTGCCGGAGAGGAGGCCGGGTCCCCCTGGCTCATCTATGGGGGCGAGGAATCCTACCGCCGAAACGGCGTGGAGGTGATCGGCTGGCGCCAGATCGGCAGCAGGATTGCCCGCTGACTCTGCCGTTTCGGGCAGAACACCGCATTCGTGGGTTGCGGTGGCATTGTATGGGTGGCCGGGAGGCGGAAAGGTATGCGGATGTACTCTCCCGCCTGCTGAATAACAAGCCGAACAACTCCGGGCGCCCGGTGCTGACTATTTCGCACAGGAGCAGGTGCATAGCCCGCACCAATCAAAAGACTCGAAAAGGGGATTGAGCGGGCCAAGGTCTCCTCACCTTGTCCAGGTAATGGAGGCAGGGTCGTTTTCAGCGTTCAGTCGCCGCTTGCTGAGCCGTTGTTCGGCATCCCGGACAATTTCGTGGGTTTTCTCACCCATGCCGGCCGAACAGAGCGGTCCTGAACGTGAACGGGGTTTCGAACCGGTTCTGCCAGACGGCTTCTTCGGGGAGGATGGTGAGCGTCCAGTTCTGCATCAGTTCCGGCTGGCTTCCATAAAGGGTCGAAGGGTCAAGGAGCGCCATGCAGCCGTATCCTTCGGGATCCCTTACGGACCGGTACAGGATGATGGTTATGGGTGCTTCTCTGGCGGTGCGCGCGAACGCCTGGGTCGCTTCGTAGCTTTCCGGAGCGGTCCAGAGCCGCTCATGGCGGTTCCATGGGGGATGCCGCAGGTCGACGGCCGGGCCTGCGGCGTCGGTGCGGAATGCGGTAAAGGTCGATGAAGGCAGGTTTTTCATGCCCCCGGCATCCTGCAGGAACCTCCAGCGCCGATAGCTGATTTCCGCGGCTGCGGTCCTCAGTCGCTCCGTTCCGTAATAGACGCCGGGGTCGAAGGGGCCGCGGAAGCGTGAGCCGAGGGGGCGGTGGGGCGGATAACGAAAGGGCGTGTAGAGGAGGTAGTCAAGGTTTTCCGCACGGGGAGGGACCGGCGGCTTTCCCTCTTCAAGGATCTTCTCCAGCAGCTCCTGCTCACGTCGGCTGTCCACCACTTTTAGGGTCGAGACCCGGTACTGGTCCTCCACCATTCTCCAGACTCCGCCGCGCCAGGAAAACGATTCAGACGATACCTCTCTGGGCGTCCAGGTAGGTGACGACATTGACGAGTCCTTGTGCTGTTGTGATCAGTTCAATGGGCTTTTTCCCTCCAAGCGCCCTGTTGTCGGCCTGCATCCACTCGCGGGCAGTCTGGCGGGAGCCCCCGGCAATTGCGTCAAGGGAACGGAACAGCCGGACCAGGAGAACGGCAAGTTCCCACTCTTTCCTGCTCTCGGAAAGCAGGTAGGTTTCGGCGCGGAGGCGGGATGCCGATGCCGGGCTTATTCCGATAATACGTGCGAGCAGCGATCCCGGTATTTCGAGATGATCCGCACTTCTGACCACCGCCTTCGACAGTACTGCCTGGCGCTGCAGGTTGTTGGCTGGTATCGGGTGCGGCATGGTCGGGTATTGTTGTTTCGTGTGCCGGTCTATAGGAATAATATAGTGCTTTTATTTCTGGGGGAAACAGGTTTTGCGGCATATCCTGCCGCTTGATGGGCGTTTTCTCCAGGGGAAGGATCGCGATGTCTTGCTGTGTCCTGGGTTGTAAGCCGTGGTGCAGTATGCGGGAGCATGCCTGTGTCTCTCATGGGCCATGTCCAGGTGCTGCCGCCTATATTTCCTGGTGTGATGTTGTGTGATTTCGTTTCTCTCTCGCGGAAAGTTCCCGGTAGAACGCTCCGAGGCGGCGGCTCCCGTGCGGCGGCGCGCAGTTGTCCATGCCGGCGACCGCCACGGCGAAGGAGCCAAGGGCTGCGAGCTTCGGGCTGAAGCGGCCGATGACGGAGAGGACCGCTTCTGCGACCCTGAGCGGGATGAAGAGGATGCGGGGTTTCTTTCCGAGGGCCTCGAACGCGAGTTCCAGGAGTTCGCGGTAGGTGAAGGTCTCGGGGCCTCCGGCCTCTACCTCGCGCTCCGTTCCTTCCAGCGCGTCCACCGTGACCCCGGCGAGGTCGGCCCCGTGGATCGGGTTGATGCGGCTGCGCCCGTCGCCGATCCACACCATGAACCCCACCCTGGCGGCTTTCAGGAACATGGCCATGTCGGAGAAGTAGCCGTTCGGCCTCACGACGGCGTACTCCATCCCCGAGGACTCGAGATCCCGGACGAACGCCTCGTGCGCCCTCACCGTCTCGACCTCCATCATCTCCCCTGCGTGGAAGACCGAGACGTAGACGAACTTCCCCACACCGGCCTCAAGCGCCTGCTCGAGGATGCGCCGGTTGCCCTGGTGGTCGACCGACTCGGGCGTCATGCGCGCATCGGGGTGCGTGAGCCCCATGGCCGATACCACCAGGTCCACTCCCCGGCAGAGGCCGCGGAGGGTTTCGGGCCGGGTGGCGTCCCCTTCGAACACCTCGTCGACGAGCCCGTCGACGGCCGGTTCCAGGAAGGGGCCCGATTGCTTCAGCTTCCGGCCGTCGCGGACGAACGCCCGGACACGGTACCCGCGGCGCTTCAGTTCGACGACGATGTGGCGGCCGAGGTAGCCGGCGGCTCCGGCGACAAGGACGGTCTGCATCGCTATGATGTTGTTTCGTTTGAAGCGGACAGCTGTCTGAACAGCGGGGTCGAGGCGTGGGTTCCCTGGTAATGGGAAAAAATCATTCGCTGCGGGTAGTCTCAATCATCGACGTGACCGCAAGGCGAAGCGCTGGTAAGTCAATTGTGCAGACGTGGAAAATGGCCTCAGCATCAATATCAAAATACTGATGTGAGAGTATGTCTCTGATGCCTTTGACACCGGCCCAGTTGATTGTGGGGTAATTGCTGAGCAGTTTTCCTTCGGTCTCCTTATCGATTTTTTTGAAGTTTTCTCCTATGGCAATCAGCATCATGGCAATCGCGTCAAGCATATCTATTCCATGGTCGCTGTCAAGAAAATCATCGACGGAGTTTATGTCCCCGACACCTTCTATGGATTCTCTCCAGCGCATCATTGATTTGAAGAAGTTTTTCTTCGAGCAGACGCTGGTCATACATAGAGCGCCTCCCTGTCGATACGTGCTTTAAGGTATGGGTTCATTCTTTTCCTGTATCGCACAAGATCCACTCTGTTCTGCATGAGTGTTTCGAGTTTCTGCTTCAGTTCCGCTTGGAGAAGCAGATTCGGATCCATGTCGACGACGATATCTATGTCGCTTTCGGCGTCAGATGTGTTTCTTGCCTGGGAACCGAAGATTCCAAGCCTGGTGACGTGGTAGCGATGTTTGAGCTCGGCTTTATGTTCACTGAGAATCTTCAGAACCGTTTCTTGGATCATCGTTCTTTTCGTTGTTGTTAGCGATCCTTTCTTTAAGAATACGTTCGCTTAGCCATGATTCCAACACTAATTGCTACGTGAGATGATGCGGGGTTGTCCGCGAGCTTTACTACTTGAAGAGAGCTTGGTGCGGGCTGATGCTCTGATCTCGATGTATCAAGCCTGATGGGCTTTAAGGCTGCTTTTCAGGCTCCCCCTTCTCCGGCGCCCTCCGCTTCGACGTGCCGGTCAGCCGCCGCCAGAACTGGTCCCAGGTGTGGAAGCGCTCCTTGTAGGAGAGGCTCACGCCCCAGGTCTCGGTGGGTTTCTGGAGGTTGGTGCTGATGAGCTCGCTTGAGGTCTGGCCGTAGGAGCGGTAGGCTTCGGCCGAGATCTTCGGGGTGATGCGGTACTCGAGCTTCTGCGAGGTGCCGTACGCTCCGAAGAGCGAGGACTGCTTGATGTCGGTGGAGCTTCCCGTGCCGATGAAGCGGAGCTTCCCCCCCGTACCCGGCACGTGCATGGCGACGTAGAGGTCGAGTCCGGTGAGCGCCCCGTCCTGGCCGGTGCCGACGTTGACGTTGAAGCTCTCGAGCCCGGCGAGGTTCCGAACGGCGTTGGAGACCTGCGCCGAGAGCAGGCCGGTGCCGGCCGACAGCCCCACGCTCGAGGCCGCCACCCCGCCGCCCCCGACGCCGTTGCTGCCGGGGCGGATGTACCACTGGCGGGAGAGCAGCATGGAGATCACGTTGAGTTCCGCGTTGGGGTCGATCTGTGCCGAGTGGGTGCCGAGGGTGGTGGTGGCGGCATAGGGCTGGGCGGTCTCGTTGAGGTAGTAGCCCATCGCCACCCGCGGCTCGTTGATGGTGCCGGTGATGGCAAGCAGCAGCTTCACGTTGTCGCGCTCGGCGGTCGGCTGGTAGAGGGCGCTGACGAACTTCGAGCCGTAGAGGTCGGTGATCGAGCCGTCGCGGATCTCGGCGCTGTTCCAGCTGATGCGCCCGCCGTCCTCGAGGTCGAAGTTCGAGTTCGAGAACCGGTACTTGCCGCCCACCACCTGCACCGAGCCGAAGAGCCGGTAGCGCTGGTTGTGCTTGCTGACGACGAGCGAGAGGTTGTTGACGGTCGTTTCGAGCCCTTCGCCGCGGAGCCGGTCGAAGATCATGCTGTAGCGCATCGGCTCCTGGCCGGTGAGCTTGAAGTCCCTGATCTCGAGGATGTCGATGAGCGAGTAGTAGAACTCCGCGTCCTTCGGCCGCTTCACTGCGCGCTCGCCCGGCACCGCCGGTGCAGGGTAGCGCGGCACGAACTCGATGAACTTCTCCGCCCCTACGAACTTCGTGCTTTCGTTGGCGCCCGAGCGGTAGAGCGAGAACGATGCCGAGTTCACCCGCAGTTCGCCCTCGAGCACCGGCGAGGAGAGCTCCCCGCCGAGGTGCATGCCGCCGCTCGTGCCGACGATGGTGCCGAAGGAGGTCTCGTCCTTCTTGTCCTTCTTGTCGTAGAGCAGGAGCCGGCGCAGCCGCATGTCGAGCGAGAGCGCGCCGGGTTCCAGCCGGTGCAGCTGCAGCGTGCCCTGGATGGTGCCGCTTCCGCCCTCGGCGTCCCTGATTGCGATGCGGCGCAGCTCGAGCTGGCGGGGCGTAAGGACGATCTCTCCGTCGAGGGTGTAGTCGACCTCGGTCGGCGCCACCCTGATTTTCGTTCCGCGAAGGGTGCTCGTGAGATGGATGTCGGGCGACGGGGTCCTGCCCTCTACGCGCAGCACGGTCGGCACCCTTCCTTCTGCGGAGGCGAAGAAGGGGAGGGCGTAGGCGAGCACCTCGGCCGAGAGGTCGGGGGCGTTGAACGAGGCTTTGACGGGCCGGCCTTCCGGCACCCTGAGGGAGAGCGGGAAGTAGCCGAGCTCGAGCGGCACGGTGCCCGATCCCGTGATGGTGTTCACGGCAGCACCGTCCTCTCCGGTTCCTCCGCTCTGCATGCTGAAGCCGAGCGTGCTGCCGCGGTGGCGCGCCGAGGCCCTGAGCCCGCCGAGCTGGAAGCGCTCGTAGCGCACCTTCCTGCCCTGCAGCTCGAGCGTCGTGGTCTTGGCCGCAGGAGCGCCCTCGACCCTCACGGTGGCGTCGAGGGTGCCGGAGAGCGGGGCCAGGGAGGGATCGAGGGTGAAGCGCTGCAGGTCGTTGAGCTCGAAGCCGGTGAGGGCGGCCGTGAAGGTTCCCGCCTCACGTTCGCTGAGCGCGCCGTCGAGCACCACCCGCTGGCCTCCCTTCGAGAGCGTGAAGCGCTCGAAGCGCATGGCCGAGCGGTCCACCCTCACCACCGGCATGCCCTCGAGGCCCCAGGTGCCGGAGCTGTCGGCGAGCGAGAGGGTGTTGAAGCGCAGGCGGTAGGCGGCGCCGGTGCGCACGGCCTCGACCGATGCCGCCACCCTCGTAGACGGATCGGGCACCGAGGCATCGAGTTTCATGGAGAGGGACGAGGGGGCGTAGCGTGCGCTGAAGGAGGCGTTGCCGGTTTTGCGGCCGAGAGCGTCGAGGGCGCCGACCCTGCCGGTGAGGGAGGCCGTGGAGATGCCGTTCGAGCTGCACTCGAGAGCGGCCTGCATGTTGAGGGCCCCGAGCGTCAGCGGCTGGTCCATGGCGGTGCCGGAGGCGCCGTCTGAGGCGCGGAGCGCAAGCGAGGGCACGTCGACGGAGGAGGTGATGGAGCAATGCCCCCGGGAGGATGCCGCGCGTCCGACGGCGCTGCCGCGGAAGGAGGTCCCGCCGAGCGGGAGAAGGAGCTCCAGGGGGGCGCTCTCGCGGACGTTCACGCTGTAGTTGACGGTGAAGGGCCGTTCGAGGGCCGGGCTTGATGCGGGCGCCGGTGCGCCGCCCTTCTGCCAGAGGTTCTCCCTCGAGACCTCCTCTGTGACGGCTCGGGCGGCGTAGCTGGCAAGCGCCGAGAGCTGCTCCAGCGAGTAGTTGCCCTGGAGACCGAGGTCGAGGAAGTCGCTCCGGAGGGATATCTTCGAGGCTCCGCCCGACTGGGCGATCTCGGCCGAGAGGCGCGAGCCGCCCCGGAGGCGGAGGCCGTTGAGCGAAGAGGGTTCGAAGCGCACGCTGAGGGCCATGTTGAGGGTGGAGGGGTCGAACCCGGACCCTTTCAGCGCCGCCACGCCGTTGAGGTCGGTGGCGTAGGTACTTGCGGGCACGAGCCGGGCGAGGTCGATGCCCTGCATCGAGGCCGTGAGGCTGTAGGCCGGCTCTTTCTTTCCCGGCTCCCCGGTGCCCTCGAGCGTGAGTTTCGTCGAGCGCCGGTCGTCGAAGGAGGCGTCCACCCTCAGCCGCCCGTCGCGGTAGTCCGCCTTCACCTTCCCCGCTTCGATCGGCTGGCGGTGCCATCTGGACCCCTGCAGCGCGATGTCGGCCTTTGCGCGCTCGAGCCCTTCCTTGCCGAGCGCTCCGGAGAAGGTGCCCCTGAGGTTCAGCGTGCTCTCGATGCCGTCCATCGCAAGGATCCGGTGCGGCTCGAACCCTGCGAGCTCGAGCGAGCCGGAGGCGCTGGTGCTCCCGCCGGGGTTTTTCAGGGCGAGGGCCTCGAGCGAGCCCGCTCCCGCCTCCGTCCTGAAGGCGAGCTTCGTCTTCACCCCTTCGAGGCTTCCCTCGGCCGTGCCGGTGAAGGTGATCCCTCCGGAGCGGAGGGCCGCTTCAGCGGCCGCTCCCCGCGGCGCCAGGGAAGAGAGCAGCTCGCCGCTCACCCTGGAGGTGTCGCAGCGCACCCGGTAGGCGAACGCCCGGCTGTCGGTGAGGTTTATCAATTCTCCCTTCAGCTTCAGCCGGCTGCCGTCGTGGGTGAGCGCGAAGTCGAGCAGCTCGGAGGACTCGGTGTTGCCCTTGAGGTTCCCCTGCAGGGTGTAGGTGCCGGAGGGCAGCTCGAGGCCCGGGGCGAGTGCGGCGATGTCGCGGCTGTCGAGCTCGAGCGAGCGGAGGTTGATGAAGGAGCTGCCCGTGGCGGCGGCTGTTTCGGGGTTGAAATGGAAGAGGTCCACCCCGTCGAGCGACACCGAGCCCTGCAGGCGGCTTTCGCCGCCCCTGGCGTCGAGGCCGATCAGTTCCGCCCGCCGGTCCGTCACGAGGAACCGGCCCGAGGCCTCCTTCAGCCTAAACCCTTCCTGCGGCATGCTGAGGGCGAGCGAGCGGAGCTCGCCTTTCAGGAGCCCCTCCCCGAGGGCGAAGGAGGAGAGCCGGAGGTCGAGGTCGCTGGCGAGGAACGCGGTCTTCGGGGCCGCGGCCTTCCCGTCGTTCTCCAGGGTTGCGTAGGAGAGGCTCGCGTGCTGCAGGCGGAGCCGGCGGCAGGAGAACTCCTCGATCCCTCTCTTCGTGCTGTCGGGTTCGCGGGGGGTGAAGATGACTTCGAGGTTGAGTCTGCCGTCTTCGCGCTCGATCGCCCGCACCCTCAGCGAGTCGGCCGCGAGCCGGCGGAAGTGCAGGGATGTGAGCTCCGGGCGGAGGAGCGAGAGCACGTTGAAGCGGGCGGTGATGCGTCCCGCCTCGAGGGCCGGGACGCGCTCTCCGGGTTCGTAGAGGCGGGGGCGGACGAGGGTGATGCGGTCGGGGAACTTCAGCTCGACCCGCTCGATTTCGAGCCGGCCCCGCAGCTCCTTGTTGAAGAGCGCCATACCGGCTTCCCTCGCCCAGTTGTCGATGACGCCGCTGTTGAGCACCACCGCGAGCGAGAGGGAGAGGATGAGCAGCAGCGCCGAGAGTGTGGCGAGTAGCCTGAAGAGGAGTTGTTTAAGGTGTTTCACAGCGCGACCCCCCGCCGTATGCCTCGATGATGCGTTCGATGATGCCGGTGGTGGAGCGTCCCTGGAGCAGCGGGACGTTGAGCACGCTGCCGCCGTGCTGGAGCACCGCTTTTGCTCCGGCGATCTTCTCTGGCGGCCAGTCGGCCCCTTTTACGAGGATGTCGGGGAGGAGCACGCCGATGAGCTCTTCGGGGGTCTCTTCGTCGAAGACGGTGACGAGGTCCACCGCCTCGAGCGCAGAGAGGACGAGTGCGCGGTCCGATTCCGGGCAGACGGGGCGCAGGGGGCCCTTGATGCGGCGCACCGAGGCATCGCTGTTGAGCCCCACCACGAGCCGCTCTCCCATCCTGCGGGCTTCGGCGAGGTAGCCGACGTGGCCGGCATGGAGGATGTCGAAGCATCCGTTCGTAAAGACCACCCGCTCGCCCTGCCGCTGCCACTCCTTGACCTGGTCGTGGGCGTCGATGCGCCCCATCACCTTGTTCCTGTAGTCTATCATGCGCTCTATGCTCTCTTTCATCGTTACGTTTCTGTGGGTACTGTGCCCGGAGGGCGCCTCTACTGTATAATGCATATTTTTCCGAAAACGACGGAGGGTAAAATGCGGGGCGTGCCGCCCGTACGGGGTCTTTGGGCGGTTATCGGGCACTGTCCGGCAGATGGACGGCGAACCCTCTTCGGGGTTCTGGCGCACCTGTTCGTCGGGTTGCCGGTCGTTCCTGACAGGGTGAAAACTTTTGCCTTGGCTCGGACGCCATATCAACTGATTGTATCAAAAGCGGTTGGGTGTATGGGTTGGCGGGTTCCGATTCCGGACGATGAGCTCTTCGGGTTCTATTGTGGCGACGTCGGGCGTAATTCCCATAATGGTCTGGATGTTTATGGGTATTGATATTTATTGGCAGATTCATTTCACTAAAAGAGATGTTTCTGCCAGAGAATATCATTTTATGACAAAGACGGTTGGTTTCCGTGTCGCTCAACTCATTACGGAGTTGCATGAACGGCAGCGGACGACATTCACGGTCGCCGATGTGGCTGATGTCACGGGCCTTGGCGAATATGCATCGCGAAGCCTTGCGTACAGGGCGGTGCGTCGCGGCGTGGCGACAAGGCTCAAGTCGGGGGTATATTGTCTGGTGCCGTTCGAACTCGGGCGTGCCACCGAGCACGTCGACAGCCCTTACATCATTGCTCGTGAGCTGGCCGGGGAGGCCCCCTACTTTATTTCGCATGGCAGTGCGATGGAACTGCATCGCATGGTGACCCAGCCGAGCCTGACCCTGACGTTTTCCTGTACACGGCGCATTCGTTCCCGGCGTGTCGGCGGATACGGCTTCCGGTGCCTCCATGTGACGGAGGCGCATGTGTTTGGCCTCGCCAAGTACTGGGTGGACAAAGCACGCTTCGTCATGGTGAGCGATCCCGAACGTACGGTAGTCGACGCGCTCCGTCATCCTGAGTTCTGCGGAGGCATCACCGAGGTTGCCAAGGGGATGTGGATGCGGCGGGACGGACTCGATTGTGAGCGGCTCGTGGAGTATGCTTTGCGATTGGGGGCCGGCTCGGTAATCCGCCGTCTGGGATATCTGCTCGAATTTTTCGGGATGGCAGATGATGTGGTTCTTCGGCCCCTTCGCGAGCAGCTCACGGCAACCTATCAGCGCCTTGATCCGATGCTGCCTAATGAGGGGCCGTCGCTGGCACGGTGGAGACTTCAGCTGAATGTGGAGGCTGAGGAACTCGATATGGTCCGGAGCAGCTGATGATTCCACAGCGAAACATATCCCTCATCGCCAATGGCCTCGCGCGTAAAGGAGGGCGGCGCGTCCTTGAGAGCGTCATCGAGCGTGATTATGTCCTTGCATGGCTCCTTAATGGCCTGGCAGAACATTCGTTGCGAGAAGTGCTTGCATTCAAGGATGGAACCGCCCTTCGTCGTTGCTGGTTCGAACACTACCGGTTTTCTGAAGATCTTGATTTCACCATGATCAAGCCGATGCCGCTCGAAGCTATCCTGTTGGGGCTCGGCGATGTTTTTGCCCGCATCGAGAGTAGCGTAGGCCTCAAGATCGGCTATGACCGTCCTGACCGGCATTTGCACCGCAATAGTCATACCTTTTACCTTCGCTATGAGGGGCCGCTGCCCGCTCCGAACGACGTGAAAGTCGATATCACGATCAACGAGCGTCTATGCTATTCCCTGCAGGACCGGCCAATCCTGCGGGTCTATGATGGTTTTGATGATTTACCGGAAGGGCGCACCCTGAAGGTATACGCCAAGGAAGAGATCATCGCCGAGAAACTCCTGGCCCTCAGTGATCCTGCGCGCAATGAACCGCGTGATCTCTATGACCTTTGGTATCTGCTGGAGTCGGGTGATTATCGGATTGGCGAAATGCAGGGCGAACTTGCCTCGAAGCTCGATTTCCGCCAGCGCTCACTTTCGGGTCTTGATGCGGCGATCACCCGGAAAGAGAAAAGGTTTGCACTGCTCTGGGAAAAACGCCTGGCCCATCAGATGGATGATCTTCCTCCCTTTGGTGAGGTGTTTCGGGCCCTTCAGCGCGCGCTGCGCAATGCAGGGTTGCCCTGAGTTTCCAGCAGTTCCTGATTTCGTTATCGGATCATTCCGCCGGCTACCAGTCCTGTGCACTCCGGCCGTGCCTCGCGCCGCTCCTTCCGCTCGACTTCGCCATTTAGTGCGAAAACCAGCCCCCCCCTTTTTTTTACTAGACGGTTAATCCGCCACCCTTCCATGGCATCGCTTGTGCTTCCCTGGTTCTCGGGCCGCAGATGCCTGCTTCATTGGCGCCTTTCCGAGTTCTTCATGGGTCTTTCGTGCCGAAATCGGGAGGGTTTCTCCATTGTTCTGACTGTTTCGGGCGGCTTTTCTTTTTATGTAAAATACTGTATTCTACAAATAATTGTTGAAAATTAATTAATACGCATCATTATGCTCCGCTCCTTTACGTTTCAGAACTTCCAGTCCTTCAGGGATCCCGTCAGCATCTCGCTGGAGCTGAACGGCCACTCGCCCGAGGACGGCAGGTCTTTCGCAGTGGCGGACGGAACCCGCCTGTCGAAGGCAATCGCCCTCATAGGTCCCAACGCGAGCGGCAAGACGGCCCTCATCAAGTCCCTGGTGTTCCTCGACTGGTTCGTAAAGCATTCGTTCCGGGCGAAGCCGGACGAGCCGATTCCGCTGTTTGCGCATTTCTCAAGAGCGTCCGAGCCGTCCACCTTCGAGGTTTCGTTCGATCTGGACGGGCGGGAGTGGCGCTACAGGCTCAAGGCTTCCACAGAGCGTGTCTATCACGAGTCCCTCTACTCCCGCAGGACCAGCTCTCTTTCGTATCTCTTCGTGCGGGATTGGGATCCCGCTGTCGAGGGTTACAGGGTCAAGCAGCGGCAGTTCGGCATGTTGGCCAGAGAGGCCGGAAAGGTACGTGAGAACGCTTCGCTGATTTCGACTGCGGCGCAGTACGATGTGCCGCTTGCCCTGCGCCTGGTGTCGACAAGTCTCTGGAGCAATGTCCATGCGCTGGGCCGGCTCGGCATGGACCACAACCAGCTTATGCCGGCTTCGGATTTCTACGCCGGAAACGATGCTTTCCGGACCCGGATGGCGGAACTCCTCCGCGAATGGGATTTCGGACTCAGCGACGTGCGCATCGAGAAACAGACGGTGCAGGATGAGGGCGGAGCATCAAGGGAGATCAAT
Organism: Chlorobium sp. N1; assembly: GCF_004332115.1. Classification (GTDB taxonomy): domain Bacteria; phylum Bacteroidota; class Chlorobiia; order Chlorobiales; family Chlorobiaceae; genus Chlorobium. Next base: position 19,572 of record NZ_SJPA01000002.1, on the reverse strand, counting down.
GTTCCGTTCGGCGTGCACCGTATCGGTGAGAGGGCGCATCGCCTGATGTTCCTGCATGAGTCGAGCGGTACCATAGGCGCTTTCGTCCTGCTCTCACGGATACTTCCCGCACTGCAGCATGGCGGACTGGTGGTGATCGACGAGCTGGAGGCCGATCTCCATCCCCATATGCTCGCTCCTCTCCTGGACCTGTTCTTTTCTCCCGTCACCAACCCCCATAACGCCCAGATCATTTTCACAAGCCACTCGATGGAGGTCCTGGGTCTGCTGCACAAGGCCCAGGTGGTGCTGGTGGAAAAGGATCGCGAGGGTGGGAGTGAGGCATGGCGCCTGGACAGCGTCAAGGGGGTGCGTGCCGATGACAACCTCTACGCAAAGTACATGGCCGGCGCCTATGGCGCCGTGCCGCATGTATAGGTATGGGAATACTGGACGGGTCTGGAGAAGACCGATGGATTACCGGCCCGGATCCCTGTGTTCTCTGTTGTGCCAGACACGGATGATGACAACCCTGTCAAGGACATCGCGCCGGTAGCGAAGGACAAAGGCTCCGGATCCGAAAGAGATGAACCATTCGCGCCTGTCTGTGTCGTCATCCATCGGGCGTCCAATGTCCGCTCTTGATTGCAGTATCCCCGCTCCGTCCAGAATGGCTTTTGCCGCACGTGCCGCAGCGTCAGGGCTTTTTGTTTGGAGGAAGGCACGCAGGCGTTCAATGTCAGTCAATGCCTCCGGGAGCCATACTATCTGGGGCAAGGTTTATCCTCCCCCTTTGCCAGCTCTTCAAGCCATGCGGCAACTTTTTCGTGAGGTATGGCAATCCCTGTAAGCTGATAGTCTTCCCACCGCTGCATGTCTTCCCGTTTTTCCTTCTCGAACTTTTCCTCGCGGTCCAGATAGGTTTCAATCGCCCTGCACATCAGCCAATGCGGTGAACGTTCGCGGATACGGGCCAGGGCTACCAGCCGCATCTGTGTGGTATCGTCCAGCTTTACGCCCCTTGTCTGTGCCATCGATTTTCCTCGTTTTTTAAGAAAGGTAGTATAAGGTGCAACCAAATGCAATCGATTTCCGGGTGTATCCGTTCTCGTTTGTAGCTCGAATGCACTCCTGTCGTATGTCCTGAATCCGTTATTTCCAGACAATTGCCCGTGTTGTTACATGCAGGTGGGCGCTTGTGGATTTGGCCGTGAGGCGGCGGGTCGATCCTGGGCTCGGCTTGTCGATGATATTTCTCTTTCATTCGTCACCTCTCTCGTGCTGAGCTGGCGGTACTGTGCGGGATTGTTACAGTGTGTTGCAGGCCTTCATGTGGGCGATGACACGGTCGAGGTCGGTGTAGTCGAACTCGGAACTCCACTGCTGGATCTTCTGCATGGCCGCAATGAACGATCCGGTTGTAGCTGTAGCTGAGGTGGATCACTCCCCGGCACATGGCGGGAGAGGGTCGAGGATCTCATCGGCGAGGTGAAGCCGAAGGCCTGCGTCGAGGCCTCCGGCTACCAGCTGGAGGTGCTCGACGGGGTGGAGCATCCCGCCGGGGGTCGCTCCTGAAGGGGGCCGGCGGCATCCCGGCACCCGAAGCGCTCTGTGCGTGTATGTATGCTGCTATATGTTCTCGTCTATACGGGCGGAGTGTTCGCTGCGCAGTCGGCTCGTGTTTTCTCTCTCCCTCCATAAAAAAAACGTAGCTTCGTGTTTTTGTGTCCGACTTTTTCAGGCCTTTTGCATATATTTAACGTCGAACGGAGCATGTGTGGCCGTCTTTCCCGCCCCTTGTTCCCCTGCTTAGAAGACTTCGCCGGCCTCGACGTGCATCCCGTTCCGGGGTGTGAATCAAGTCGGCGGAGCCATGTATTCCTTCCCCTTTTCAGCATACCATCAGCATACCTTCAGGAGAGCCATGCAGGACCCGTTACAGGGCAGTGCCGACGAGCGCCGGGGCGCGCAGTACCAGCGCCCCGACATGTACGATGACGAAATCAGCCTTCTCGACCTGGCCATCACCCTCGCAAAGCACAAGAAGCTCATCATCGGCCTCCCGCTCCTTGTGGCGGCGGTCGCGGCCGTAGCGACCGCTCTGATGCCGCTCACCTATACCGCCGAAACCAAGCTGCTTGTCAGGTCTGGAAAGGATACCCCGAAAGAGATTTTCGTTTCGCTGCTGGAGAGCCAGCCGATGGGCGACACGCTTGTCGCCCGGCTGAACCTGCAGCAGGCATTCGGCCTGAAAGACGAAGGCGCTGCCCGGGGCCGGCTTTCCGATGCGACGAAAGTCAGTGTCGGTCGCGACGGCCTCATCGCGGTGGAGGTCGGCGACGCGGATCCCGAGAGGGCTGCTGCCATCGCGAACGCTTATCCAGTCGCCCTGAACCGGCTGACGAACCAGTATGTCCTGACGCCGGAGTCCGAGCGCCGCATGCTGCTTGAAAAACAGCTTCCCGTATCGGAAGCCGCCATCAGGGACGCGCGCAATGAGATGCGCAACGCACAGGCGAGCGCCCGGACCATGACGTCGGACGAGAAGGTCGGCTCCCTGGTCAAGTCCATCTCTGACCTCAAGGCCCGCATCGCCATGAAGGAAATGGAGGTTTCGTTTGCTGGAAACGAGGGCATCGGGAAATCGGAGGTTGCCGCGAAGGAGCTGGGCGGACTCTGGGATCAGCTCGCCTCGCTGTCGGTGCTCATTACCAGCGTTCCCGACAGGGAGGCGACATACATCCGCTCCGTCGGCAACCTGAAATATGCCGAAGTACGGGCGGCGGCACTCAAGCGCCAGATCGATATTGCCAAAGAGGCTGAAGAGCGCGCAGCCCCGATGGTGCAGGTGCTCGACCGCGCCGACGTTCCGGCCGCTCCGTCGAAGCCGCAGCGCTCGAAGATCATTCTTATCGCGGCGCTTGCCGCCCTGTTCCTCGCCGTGCTCTGGGCGTTCGTCGCCGAAGCCCTCAGGAACGCCGCGCAGGACAGCGAGCAACAGCCGAAACTCCAGCTTCTGAAGGAGTCCCTGGGCTGGAAGTGAGCCTTTTTCCCCTCCCTTCCCCCCAAGCGAACCCTTCTACCGACTGATGCCTCTCGAGACCCAGCTCATCGAGCCTTCGGTGGCCCTGCTTGTCGGACTGACGAGCGCCGTCGCCTCGCTCGCCATCGTCCTGACCGGGCGCTGGCACGGCAAGCATACCCATGACTGCGCCGAGGGGGTGCAGAAGTTCCACACGCACCCGACCCCGCGCATCGGGGGGCTCGCCCTCATGACGGCGCTTTGCATGGCCTGGTGGCTCATGCGCGACCGGCATGTCGAGCTGCTGGGCTCCATGGTCATCGCTTCGCTGCCCGCGTTCCTCGCCGGGTTCCTGGAGGATCTCACGAAGAAGGTCGGCGTCCGGGAACGGCTCCTTGCCACCATGCTCAGCGGCGTTGCGGCCTGGTACCTGACCGGCTACAGCCTGACCCGGATCGACGTGCCGGGCGTCGACCTGCTGCTGGCCTTTTCGCTCGTGTCGGTGGCCTTCACCGCGTTCGCGGTGGGAGGGGTGGCCAACGCCGTCAACATCATCGACGGCTTCAACGGGCTCTCGGGCGGGGTGCTTCTAATCTGCTTCGCCGTCCTGAGTTCGATCGCCTGGTCGGCGGGTGACGTGCACCTCTCGAAGCTCTCGCTGCTCTTCATGCTCTCGGTCGGCGGGTTCATGCTCCTGAACTTCCCCTTCGGCAAGCTCTTCATGGGGGACGGCGGCGCCTATCTCATGGGGTTCCTGCTCGGCTGGACGGCCGTGATGCTGCCCGCCCGCAACCCCGACGTCTCGCCGTGGGCTCCCGTCGCGGTCTGCGCCTATCCGCTGATAGAGACCATCTTCAGCATGCTCCGCCGGCTCTGGAACCGGGAGCATCCGGGCCTTCCGGACACGGAGCACCTGCACAGCCTCGTGAAGACGAGGCTCGTGCGCCGCTATTTCGCGCATCTCGCACCGAGCCTGCGCAATGCCCTGGTCTCGCCCTTCTGCTGGGCCCTGGCAGTGCTTTTCGCCCTTCCGGCGACGCTCCTCTACCGCGACACCGCGGCGCTCATGCTCGCGGTTGCCGCCATGTTCGTCGGTTACGCCGCCCTCCACGCGGCCCTTCTTCGGATGCCGGCAGGGGAGCCGGGGAGCGCCTCCTAGCCGGGCTCTTCCTCTCCCTCGCCCTCCTCTTCGCAGACGAGGCCCGGCGGGCGGGTCCGTTCGACGTAGTGCATGACGGTGTCGATCTTGCTCCAGCCGCCCTTCTCCATGATCTCGTGGAGGGTGGCCCCGTTCTGCAGGAGGTCCTGGGCGGCGCCGACCCGCATGGAGTGGCTGCTGACGGCCCCGGCGACGCGCTCCTCGAACCCGGCCTTGCGGGCGAGGCGCTTGTAGATGGGGGAGATCCGGTCGGCCTTGAGTTCCGGGGTGAGTCCGCCCGCTTTCGTGAACCCCCTCAAAAGAGGGCCTTCGGTGATGCCGGCCGCCGCTACCCACGCCCTCAGCGCGAGGGCGGTCTCCTCCTGCAGGTGGAGCCAGTGGCCCTCCCCGTACTGGTCGGTCTTGCTTTTCCTGAGCAGCACCACGGCGCCCCGGTCGCGGTACTCGAGATCCTCGAGCCGGAGGATCACGAGCTCCCGGCGCCGGCGCAGGGTGTCGTAGGCGAGTAGCAGGAGGGCGCGGTCGCGCAGGCCCCGCAGGTCGCCGCCGCAGCCTCTGAGCATCCTCTCGAGCATCGGGCGCGTAATGCCGTAGGCCTGTTTCGACTGCCGGCCGAGTTTCGTGTAGATGGAGCGCATCGCAAGGCGCGTGTCGGCGCCGCCGGCCGGGTCCCCGAACCCTGAGAGCTGGTGGATGGCGCTGATGGCGGTGCAGCGTTTCCGGATGGTCTTGCTCGAGAGCCCGTGCTCCGAGAGCATGAGCAGGAACGCCGCCACGGTTCGCGAGCATGCCGGCAGGGGCTCGAGGCCCTCTGACTCGCAGAACCCGATGAACTCCTCCATGTTCGAGCGGTAGGCCTTGAGGGTGGCGGGGGCGTAGGCCCCCTCCATCTGCCCGATCGCCTGCAGGAGGATGTCGCGCGCGGCACTCTCCCGCACGGTGTCGCCCTCCGGCTCCTCGCGGACCATCCCCGGGGAGCGGAGCCGTTCGAGGTAGCGCCGGAGGGTGTCGGTCTTCTCCCATCCGCCCTTCTGCATGATCTGCACGAGGGTGGCGCCCTGTTCGAGCAGGTCCTGGGCGGCGCCGACCCGCATGGAGTTGCCGCTGATGGTTTTGAGGATCTCGGGCCCGAGGCCTGCCCGCAGGGCGAGGGTGTTGACGATGCGCGAGAACTGCCGGGCGCCGAGGCCCCCGGTCACCTCCCCTCCGGCGGTGACGCCCCGCAGGATGAACCCTTCGCTGATCCCCGCCGCCTGTATCCAGGCCTTCACGGCCGAGGCGGCTTCGGCGTGCAGGTGGATGAGGTGTCCGGTGGCGGAGCGGTCGCTCTTGCTCTTGCGCAGCAGCACCACGGCCTCCAGGCCGTGGAACTCGAGCTCTTCGAGGCGGAGGCTCGTGAGCTCCTGACGGCGGCGCAGGCTGTCGTAGGCGAGCAGCAGGAGGGCCCGGTCGCGCAGTCCCCGAAGCTCTCCGCCGGCGGCCTCGAGCAGCCGGTCGAGCAGCGGGCGGGTGACGGGGTAGGCCGGCGTGAAGCGCCCTCCGAGCGAGCGGAACACCTTGCGCATGGCCAGCTGCACGACCGGCTCCCTTGTCGGGTCCGGAAGATCGGCCAGCTGGTGGATGGTGCTGATCGAGTGGAACTTGCGCTGTATCGAGGAGCTCTTGATGCCTGAATGGATGGTAGCCTCGAGGAACGCCGCTACGGTTCCGGCCGAAGCGGGCAGGGCCTCGAGGTTGTGCTCCAGGCAGTATCGGATGAACTCCTCCATGTCGGCATGGTAGGCCCGGATGGTGTTGTAGGCGTAGGCTCCCTCGAGCCGTTCGATGACGGCCTCGAACCGCTCCCTGGTCTCTGTTTCGTTCTGCATGGGCGGGTCCCTCTCTTCGTTTCCGGTGGTTACGTTCCGGTTTCGTCGCGTGATATGGGGGTAATATATGCTTTTGTAGGGAAGTGTGTAAGGGTGTAGGTTATGGCCATCCCCGGTCGGCCGGTTTGGGCGGCGCCCCCGCACCATGCGTATTGCCTGAAAAGGAACATGCTTCATGCCTCATGCGTCTGTCGGAAGCACAGGGGGATACCATCCTCGGCGTCTGTCGTGACGTTGCCGGGGATGGTGTCCGGTTCGCTCCGGGAGAGGCTGGTGCCGGTCAGCATAGGGACTGTTTCCCCGCGCCGGACTCTCCTGTTGCCGGACTACGAACGGGGCGGAGATCGACATTCGTCATGGATCGTTCGGGAAAGCAGGTCGCCATCGAATGCAGGGCCCCGGTGCCGCCGGCCTCACCTGCAGTGAAGAGAGGGCTATGGGAGGGAACCGGAAATCAGTATTCCCATTGCAAGAAATCCCGTAATGCCGTACTTATAAAGGCAGTGCGGTTCTGCCGCCCCGGATCCCCCCGCCGGGAAGCGCGTCCGGCCACCTGAAGCCCCCCGCTCCCGTCCCCGCGATCCGGCCCCGAAACGACGCATTGCATGGGTACGCCCCCGTTCACTCCAGGCCCCAGGGTTGTGACTGAAGGGGCGGAGCCGTGAAAAAGAGTATCCGTTCCCAGTCGATCCGGAGTGGCTTCCGGGTAAAGATTTCTCATGAACGAATACCTCCACGGATCCGGTTTGTTATGAGTGCGGAACGAAGTATTGTCGGGAGGTATCTCGACCGTCGGGTCTGAGCCGTGTTGTACTCGGTGCAGTCCGAGGTGGTCTGATGCAAAGAATTCAACCTTTTTGACGAGGTGCACGACGTATGGAAACGATTGTCAAGATTCACATAGAAAAGTTGCCGGAAGGAGTCTATCTGGCAACTTCTGACGATCTTCAGGGGCTTGTCGCTCAGGGGAGGACTATCAGCGAAACCCTTGAGATCGCGCGCGATGTCGCAAAGAAACTGCTTGAAGCCAGTCAGGAAAACGGGCAAAAGGAAAGCAATCTGCAGGAGGCCTTTGATTATCCTCTGGTTGTGGGAGTGTAGTGGGCAGACTTGCCAATCATAGCTACAGGCTCGTTGTCAAAAAGCTGAAAAAGCTGGGGTTTGAATTTTTCAGGCAGGCTGCCGGGAGTCATGAAATATGGTTTCATGCCGGGCGAAGAATTTATACCACCGTTCCCAATCATCCCGGAGATATCCCGGAGGGGACGCTGAGGGCTATCCTAAAGCAGGCCCAGGTAAGTGTCGATGAGTTTCTCGGAGCCTGAACCGGCTTTCCGTTGCCCTGTCGGGCAAAAAGAGCCGGCCGAACAGCCGATTGTCAGGAAGTGGCTTCCCGGCAACGCCTCTTCGGGAACCCGATCCAAAGAGGACATCGATCGGCAGGTTCCCGGGTGAGCGCAGCGCCTGGAGCCGTACGCCCTCCCCGGTGCATGATGCGTAAGCCACTGCCTTTGCGGTTCAATCGCCCCGGTACTTGAAATAATTACGCATTACCCATGACTTCTTTATGGGTTTCATGCAATGATTTCAAGCGGGACCCCGATAAGGCTTCCTCCCGTTCGCCCTGCTGAACCTCGCCGCTCGCTGTGTCCATGGGCAATCATGAACCCTTTTGCATAACGCCGGCATAGGTGAACGGATATCTCCTTCAGTACGGTTTGTTTCATTGCATATCGTAACCTGAAGAAAAGACTATTGCAGCTATGATTATCCGCAATATTGCAGAGAATTTGAAAATCCGTCTTGCAGTCCGCGCCAGCCAACATGGCCGTAGCCTTGAGGAGGAAGTATGTCAGATATTGCGCAGTGCGGTCACCGAAACTTCACCAAAACGCCAAAGGCTCGGCTCGAGGATTGCCGCCCGTTTTGCCGGTATTGGTTTGCAGGGACCACTTTCGGAACTGCTCCCTCAGAGAGTTAAGCCAATGGGCTTTGTTGAATGATTATTCTTGACACCAATGTGCTTTCGGCATTGATGCAGCAACAGCTCGACCCGAAGGTTGTGAAATGGGTGGACAGTCAGCCCTCTGAATCAATCTGGCTCTCTTGTTAAATGCCATGAACTTATACGGTACGGCCATCAAGCCTGTCCGCTTCCTGAAAACCCATGCCATGCTGAAAATCCTTGCTGAAAGCAACGGTTCCATTGAGGCCGGGAATGTCAAACCCCTCGACAGGGTAATTGATGATGGGCGGCCGGGGAGGATTCATTGCTGAGAACCATTATTCCTCAGTGGAACGAGGATGGGGCGCTTCCTCCAGTTGACCCCTTTCAGCCGGCCTCGGTGTTACGGTCCCCTTATCTGGTTTCACTGAAAGATGTGGTTCTTCGATTTTCAACTTCCCGTGAGCGCAGGAGTATTTTACGGGGTTTGTTGCGTTACCGGCTTGCTTTGCATGAAGCTGGATGTATTTGCGGGTTTCAGTGGATTGACGGCAGTTTTGCCGAGCATGTTGAGCGCCTGGAAGATCGTTGCCCAAACGATGTTGATGTTGTGACCTTCCTGGCTGCTCCATGTGAGCGTGAGGACGACATTGACCCTGTGTTGTTTGATCAGGCATATCTCAAAAAAACATTCCAGGTAGATGGTTACTATGTCGAATCGGGCTTGAGTTTTGATGAACTTGTGCAATGGACGGCATATTGGTATGGTTTATGGTCGCATCGCCGTTCACAGGAATGGAAAGGATTTCTGCAGATTGATCTTGATGCTGAAGAAGATGCTGAAGCACTCGAACTACTCAATTACGCTGAAGAGAGGGGGGAGTGAATGGAGATGGATAGAGATGAGCGTATGCACAGGGAGTCGGAACTGACTTTTCTTCGTCAGAGGCTTGAATCCTTGCCTGAAAATGCCAGGATCATGCGTATGAGTACCCAGTCAAGGATTCGGGATCTGGAGAGTCGACTGGAAAGGGCGCCTGCAATGGCGTCTTCAGCTCCGGCAAGGGTCCGGTTAGCCTTTAATGGGGCGCCGGTTATCGGTACGCATGGCATCTATGCGGATTTTGGCGTGAAAGCATTGAGCGCGTTCAATGATGCCATCAGCGCAGTTGCAGCATCCCTTCAGGCGCCGCTGGCTCCGATGGGTCCGATCCCCGCCAGAGGGGAGCATCAATTGCTGATCACAAGGACGGTGCATGGGTCATTTGGCTTTGAACTTGAGGAGTGCCCGAAAGAGGATGGTGCAGATGGTCTGCTGAGCGGCGTTGGTAGGGCCCTTGAAAATGTGGAGCGGCTGCTGGAAGGATCGCTTGGTAGTGACGATGATCTTGCCGATTCGCTGGCTGAGACCGATCCGCGAGCCCTTGACAAGATCGTGGGTTTCCTTCAGCTGCTGTCGGAAAATCAGGCTGTTTGTACGATGCAGTCAAAAGGCCGTTCAATTCGTTTTTCCGATGTCGGTCAACTACGCACATGCCTGGCACGCCTGGCGACAGACAACCGTCATGAAGAAACGGTTGTCCTGAACGGAACATTGCTTGGCATCTTGCCCTGTTCGCGTACCTTCGAGTTCAGAAGCGTTGACAATGAGCTCATCAAGGGGCGCATCAGCCAGACAATCGATGAGCCGGAATCCCTCAACAGTTTTCTTGGCAAAGAGCTTGTCGTGCATATGCTGAAAGCAACGGTTGGAGAGGCTCGGCCGCGTTACCAGCTGGTTCGTGAGCCTGAAGAGGCCGAGAGTGCAAAAGGTTGAGACGATACATGATTGTTATGTCGCTTCTTTCCCGTCGTTGTTGTTGATGCCTCATGTTTCTTCCGGATGTCGTCGAGGTCAAGCCGCTGGGTGAGCGGAGGCTCTTCTTGAGGTTCGCCGACGGTCTCGAGGGAGAGCTTGACATGGACCGGGTGAAGAGGCACTACACGGGAGTCTTCCTGCCGCTTCTTGGAAGCGTCGTTCTTCCGCTCCGTTCCGCTCGGTCCCGAACTGGGGACCATCGTCTGGCCGAACGGTGCCGACGCCGGTCCCGACGTGCTCTACGGAGCGATCTCGGGGAGGTCGCCCGAGGGTGACGTTTGCCTTTCCGGACCGGCATGAGGGATTAAATGGCGGGGTAAATGGCGGAGTAAATGAGCTGCTGACCGCTATCCGTCAGCACCCCGGCTGCTCTTTACGTATAAACAGCCGTAAGTCCGTCAGCAGCAGCTCCGGAACTGACGTCTCAGCAGCCGTAAGTCCGTCAGCAGCAGCTCCGGAACTGACGTCCGAACAGCCATAAGTCCCCGAAGCCTCTCCGAAGCCTCTCCGAGGCCGCCCCGCAGCCTCACCACGGCCCGACCGGACCCCGGCTGTTAAAAGCTAAAAAAAAGCGCGCCCGCTAACGTGTGCTTTAGCGGGCGTGGGGGGGGTGAGGCGGGATGAGCAATCAGAGGGCGTCTTGTTAATCCATTATGATCTATGGGTCTACACCAGTATTCAGAAGCAATCAACGCCGCGAGGCCGGAGGCGCTTCGCGAGTCGTTGCGTCTGCTGCTAGCTGCTCATGCCCTGCCTGTGTTTGGCGCCGCAAAAGCCGTGGAACATGAGGTCGCGGCGCTTAATGCGTTGCAGGTAATTGGCTATCTGCCGGAGAGGAGTGATGAGTTCGAGCTTGTCGAAAAGCTGAGGATAACGAAAACTAAAGCCAGGAATCTTCTTTATCAGGTTGCTTTGAGGCAGCAAGGGCAGAGCGTGACGGAAATTGATGATTCCCTAAGGGCGGTGCTCGGCGGCAGGCATGTGCTCAAGGACGGGAGCTTTTTTCTTGTTGAGGTTCCCGATCCGTTGACGATGGATCGGTTGCGGCGGCGCGTGAGGGCGGCCGGCTATTTGTCTGACGGCTCCTTTTCCGGCGCCATAGCCAGGATCCCTGAAGGGGCCTTGGTAACACTGATCGATGAGCTGATCGATAAGCACCATAAGCAAGAGATACTCAAGCGGTTGCATAAGGCGGGCCTAGCTGACGTATCGGTTTCCGGCTTCGTAAAGGCGTTCCTGATTACCGTAGGGAAGAAATATGCCGGTGAGGTCGGTGTGCGAATTGGGGATCATCTCGTGGATCTCTTTGAGCATGGATATGCCTCAATTGCCCAATATGCGGGTGAAGTGGTCAACCAGTTGAAATCTTCACAAGTATCTGCCGTAGAATAGGGCCTTGCCGGTTAATGTACTGTAAATCGTTTTTCAAGGTATGCTTAAATCAATGAAAGTCGTGCTTCTGGCTGGTGGATTGGGAACCCGTATCTCTGAAGAGACCCATCTGAAGCCGAAACCCATGATTGAGATCGGGGGGAAGCCGATACTCTGGCACATCATGAAGATATACTCGGCCTACGGCATCCATGATTTCATCATCTGCTGCGGGTATAAGGGGTATGTGATCAAGGAGTATTTCGCGAACTACTTTCTGCATATGTCCGATGTGACCTTTGATATGGAGCATAATGAGATGGAGGTGCATCATAAAAAAGCTGAGCCGTGGCGTGTGACGTTGATCGATACCGGCGAAGACACTATGACCGGCGGGCGCCTCAGGCGTGTTCGGGACTATGTGGCGGATGAGAAGGAGATCTTCTTTACCTATGGTGATGGCGTCAGCGATGTCAATATTGCTGAGCTGCTCGCATTTCATCGCTCCCAGGGCGTTAAGGCAACGCTGACGGCAACCATGCCGGCTGGCCGATTCGGCGCACTTGATATTGACAGTCACAAGGTGCGTTCGTTCAAGGAAAAGCCAAAGGGTGATGGAGTGATGATCAACGGAGGCTTTTTTGTCCTCTCCCCTGAAGTGATAGAGTACATCGATGGGGATGACGTCTCGTGGGAGCGCGAGCCCCTGGAGCGCCTTGCCAGAGAGGGTGAGCTTGCGGCGTATGCGCATCACGGCTTTTGGCAACCGATGGATACTCTTCGCGACAAGATGATGCTTGAGGATCTCTGGAAGGCAGGGAATGCGCCGTGGAAGGTTTGGTGAAATGCAATAAATGAGTTTATGCTGAATCGAAATTTCTGGTCTGGGAAAAAGGTGTTGCTGACCGGGCACACCGGCTTCAAAGGCTCCTGGCTCGCCATCTGGCTTGATAAGCTTGGCGCGGAGGTGACCGGCTACGCGCTTGATCCGCTGACGCCGAATGACAACTTCGTGCTGTCGGGTATCGCCAACCGGATCAGGCACCATATCGGCGATGTGCGCGATTTCGACCGACTGCATCGCCTTTTCGACGAGGCAAAACCGGAGATCGTGCTGCATCTCGCCGCTCAGCCGCTGGTCCGGGAGTCGTACAATACGCCCAAGGAAACCTACGACATCAATCTCGGCGGTTCGGTCAACGTACTCGAATGCTGCCGCCTGAGCGACAGCGTGCAGGTGGTCGTGAATGTGACCACCGACAAATGTTACGAAAACAGGGAGTGGGTGTGGGGGTACCGTGAAAACGACCGGCTTGGCGGCTACGACCCTTACAGCTCCAGCAAGGCTTGCAGTGAACTGGTTACCGAAGCCTACCGGAAGTCGTTTTTCAATCCCGAAGATTATGCCCTTCACGGCAAGAGCGTCGCATCCGCCCGTGCCGGAAATGTTTTCGGCGGCGGCGACTGGCAGGTCGACCGGATCGTGCCGGATTGTGTGCGCCACCTCGAGAAGGGTGAGGCGATTGTCGTCAGGAATCCGCATGCGATCCGACCCTGGCAGCATGTGCTCGAGCCGCTTTCCGGCTATCTGCTGCTCGCCGAACGGATGTTCGAGAAGCCGACGGCCTATGAGGGCGCCTGGAATTTCGGCCCTGAGGATTCGAGTTTCCTTACGGTCGGCTCGCTGGTCGATGCGATCGTCAGGGCATGGGGTTCCGGTGCATGGGAAGACCGGTCGGTGCCCGGAGCGGTACACGAAGCCCATCTGCTCAAACTGGACATCACCAAGGCAAAGGCCCTGCTTGGCTGGTCTCCGGTCTGGAAGATCGACCGGGCCGTCGGCGAAACGATCGAGTGGTACCGGGAGTACGGGAAAGGCAGGGTGCACGAGCTTTGCCTGAAACAGATCGACGACTACATGAACGGGCGATAAACGGAGCGGGGAAGATGAAGGTGGTTTTTCTCGGTACCAACGGATGGTACGACTCCCCGACGGGAAACACCGTTTGCATACTGGTCGAGACCGCTCGCGCCTTCATGCTGCTCGATGCCGGAAGCGGCCTGCATAAGGCGGACCGTTACCTGAAAGCCGACAAGCCGGTGCACCTCTTTCTGAGCCACCTGCACCTCGATCATATCATCGGCCTGCATCTGCTGAACAAGTTCGACATGCCTGAAGGGCTGACGATCCATTGCCAAAACGGTGACCTCGAACACCTCAAGGCGGTAATAGCGCCCCCGTATTCCATGCCTTTTTCCGCGCTCTCCTATCCGGTCGATTTCATCGAGCATGACGGGGCAACGCTCGATACCGATGGTTTTACGGTACGCTCGGCTCCGATGCGGCATTCAGTACCGACGATCGGTTTCCGCATCGAAACAGAGGGGAAAACCCTTGCCTACTGTCCCGATACCGGTTATTGCGACAGCGCGGTCGAACTGTCGAAGGACGCTGATCTTCTGATCGCCGAATGTGCGTTCAGGCCAGGCGAAGAGGACGAGCGATGGCCGCATCTCAATCCGGAAAGCGCAGCGCGGCTCGCCCACGATGCTGGGGCAAAAAAACTGGTGCTGGTCCATTTCGACGCGTACCGGTATCCGGACCTCGAGATGCGCAGGAGAGCCGAGTCAGCATCAAAAAGAGTGTTTACTGAAACGTCGATCGCTATCGATAATCAGGCCTATGCCATATAATCACATCAACGCCATCAGGAGAATACTGGATAGCAGATGAAAAACGCAGAAGTACTGAAACAGGAAATTCTGGCAAAGACCAGAGAGTATTACGAACTTGTTCATAAGCCGGTTCAGGAAGCACCATTTGAACCAGGACAGTCTAGGGTGGCTTATGCGGGCAGGGTTTTCGACGAGAAGGAAATGATCAATCTGGTTGATAGCTCACTGGATTTCTGGCTCACCTATGGAACCTACTCACGGCAGTTCGAACAGAAGCTTGCCGAATACCTTGGGGTGCAGTGGGCATTTCTGGTCAACAGTGGAAGTTCTGCAAACCTGCTTGCTTTTTTCGCCCTGACCTCGCCCTTGCTGCAGGATCGGCGGATCAAGCGCGGTGATGAAGTGATTACGGTCGCAGCAGGGTTTCCGACGACGGTCGCTCCGGCAGTACAGTTTGGAGCTGTACCGGTGTTTGTCGATGTTGACCTCAAAACATGCAATATCGATGTGCAGCAGCTCGAATCGGCAGTAAGCCCAAAAACAAAAGCGGTGATGATTGCCCACACCTTGGGCAACCCGTTCGACCTGAAGCGTGTCAAAGCCTTTTGTGACCGGCACAACCTCTGGCTCGTCGAGGACAACTGCGATGCGTTGGGCAGCAAATATGATGGGAAACTGACAGGTACCTGGGGAGATATCGGTACCAGCAGTTTCTATCCACCACACCATATGACCATGGGTGAGGGCGGTGCGGTCTATACCAACAGCCATCTTCTGAAACGGATACTTCTCTCGATACGCGACTGGGGGCGAGATTGCTGGTGTGATAGCGGACATGACAATACCTGCGGTAACCGTTTCAGCCAGCAGTTCGGAACGCTTCCGCTCGGGTATGACCACAAGTATGTCTACAGTCATTTCGGCTTCAATCTCAAAGTGACTGATATGCAGGCTGCTATCGGACTTGCACAGCTTGAAAAATTTCCGTCGTTCGTCGAAAAGCGGAAACAGAACTTCAACCGCCTGAAAAGCGCGCTGGCAGGGCTGGAGAAGAACATTGCCTTGCCCGAAGCGACACAGTCCTCCGATCCGAGCTGGTTCGGATTTCTGATCACCGTCAATGACGGGATGCCATTCACCCGAAACGACATCGTAGAGTATCTTGAAAACAACCGGATCCAGACCCGTAATCTGTTTGCCGGTAACATGACCAGGCACCCTATGTTCCAAACGTTGACAGAAGGGGTTGATTATCGGATCTGCGGTAAACTGAAGAACACTGAGAAAGTGATGAATGACAGTTTCTGGCTTGGGGTCTACCCCGGTATGCGTGATGAGGCAGTTGATTATATGGCAGAGAAAATAAGGGAGTTTATCGGGAGCAGAGCATGAGAGTCGCAGACTATATCGCACAATTTATTGCAGAACATGAAGAGACGGCAAAGACTGTTTTCCTGGTTTCTGGTGGAGGTAACATGCATTTGATCGATGCACTTGGCAGGAACGAAAAACTTCGATACGTCTGCAATCATCATGAGCAGGCATGTGCTATTGCCGCAGAGGGTTATGCGAGAGTCTCCAACAAGATCGGTATTGCTTATGTGACGACAGGCCCCGGTGGTACCAACGCGATCACTGGAGTGATGGGCGCCTGGGTTGATTCGATACCCATGATGATTGTATCAGGTCAGGTTAAATTTCAGACAACCATTGCTTCACAGCCGGAGTTGAAACTACGGCAGCTGGGAGATCAGGAGATCAATATCGTCGATATTGTTCGTCCTATCACCAAGTACGCCGTCATGATCACAGACAAGAGCAAGGTTCGTTACCATCTCGAAAAGGCTGTCTATGAAGCCAAGCACGGCCGACCCGGTCCGGTCTGGATCGATGTTCCTCTCGATATCCAGGGGGCGCAGGTCGAACCTGAACTCCTCGAAGGCTTCCATGCGCCTTCCGAACCGGTTTACGATCTCAAAATTGATCAGGTTGTGGATGCCCTGAAAAAGGCGGAACGGCCTGTTGTCATTGCAGGCAACGGCATTCGCCTGTCAGGAGCACAGGAGTCATTTATTCATTTGGTGGAGAAGATGCATATCCCGGTACTGACTTCGATTTCTGGAATCGATGTCATTGCGAGCGATAATGAGCTGTTTTATGGCCGGCCGGGTATTCTTGGGGAACGTGCGGCCAATTTCATCCTTCAGAATTCAGACTTGCTGCTGATCATCGGCGCGAGAATGAATTTGCGAGTCGTAAGCTACAATTGGGCATGCCTTGCAAGGGATGCGTTCAAGATTATGGTCGATATCGATGAGGATGAGCTGCATAAAAAAACGCTCGATATCGACCTGAAGATCCATGCCGATGCTTCTGCCTTCATCGAAAAGATGGATGAAACGCTAACCAAGGCAGTCGACCTGAATGATGCGTGGCTGCCTTTCTGTGACAGGATGAAAAAAATGTATCCTGTCGGGGCTGATGGACACGGCAGTGACGATCATGTCAGCTCCTACTATTTCGCAAGGATATTGTCCGACTGCGTCGGTGATGATGCGGTGGTGGTGACAGGCAATGGAACAGCATATACCTCGACATACCAGGCGTTCAAGGTAAAGAAGGATGGACGGATATTCGCCAATGTCGGATGCGCGTCGATGGGGTATGATCTTCCGGCTGCAATCGGGGCCTGTTTCGCTGCCGGCAGGAAAGTGGTCTGTGTGACAGGCGATGGAAGCATACAGATGAATATCCAGGAACTGCAGACCATAGTCCATCATCGCCTTCCGATTGTCGTGATAGTGTTCAACAACAATGGGTACCTGTCCATCAGGACTACGCAGAGGGGATTCTTCGACTGCAACTATGTCGGAGAAGGTCAGGAAAGCGGTGTTTCCCTGCCGGATATGGTCAAGATTGCCGAGGCATATGGCTTGAATACCTACCGGTTGAGGAACGATCCGGAAGTTGCAGAGCATCTGAAAAGCATCATCGATGGCGTGGAATCCGATGGTCCCATTCTGTGCGAAGTGCTCATGGATCCGTTTGAGAAACTCGGTCCCAAAGTATCGTCGTACAAAAAGGAGAATGGGAGCATCGTATCCAAGCCTCTGGAGGATCTGTATCCGTTTCTGGATCGAAAGGAATTTGTCTCGAACATGATTGTCAAAACAGTCGAGGAGTAAAGCGTTGATACGTGTAGTGGTTTTCGACCTTGACGGAACGATTTACTTCGGCAATAGTCTGGTTGAAAAAGTGCATGAAGTGCTGGATGAACTGCACTGGAAAGGGATAAGAACCTGTTTTTTGACAAACAATTCTCGCAAGGGCAGGGTGGATATCTATGAGAAGCTGCTCGGCTTCGGACTGGAGCTTGAACTCGAGGATGTCTATACCGCATCATATCTCGCGGGTCGGTACCTCAAGGACCATGGGTATGGCAGCGCCTATGTGCTGGGGGAAGCCGGTTTGATCAACGAGATCGAGGGGTGTGGCGTTAGAAGCGTTGAAGACGATCCTGATTGTGTGGTTGTCGGATACGATATGACGCTCAACTATGAAAAGATTACCCGGTCGTTCAGGCATGTAATGGACAAGAAGCCGTTTGTTGCCTGCAATCTTGATAAAAGCTATCCGGTCGAATCCGGATTGCTGCCGGGATGCGGTGCCATGGTTGGCGCTATAACAGGCTGTACGGGTATCTCTCCCGGGATTGTGGTCGGCAAGCCGTCAGTGTACCCGATTAAGGTGATCTGCAAAGATTTGGGAGTTGATATCGACAGCGTGATGGTGGTCGGGGATAATGTTGAAAGTGACATTGCCATGGCAAGGACTGCCGGCTGCAAGTCATGCCTTGTGGTGACAGATGACGTCGCAAGGGATTGTCTGGTTGTCAAGTCATTGGATCAAATCATAGGAATTATAAACGGAGAGGCATAAATGAATGAGCTAGAGTATCAGATGATGGATGTTCTCATGGACCTCAAGGAAAAAGGGGCAATAGAGATCAAAGCTGAATTCGAGGCTGAAGGTAGCAGGCTTGAAGAGCTGATGAGGTTGAGTGATGTTGCTTCAAAAGCGGGAATCCCGATTATCCTGAAAATCGGAGGCGTCGAGGCGATCACCGATATTTACAACGCCTTGCTGATAGGGGCGAAGGGGATTATTGCGCCGATGGCCGAAACGCCCTTCGCCGTCTCCAAATTCCTGAATGCTATCGAGGTGTTCGTTGCGGAAGATAACCGGAAGGATATAGAATTCGCAATCAACATCGAGACCATTACCGCATTCAATAACCTCGATGTTATTCTCGATCTTCCAAATATCGATTTGTTGCACGGGATCACAATCGGCAGGGGGGATCTTGTGGAGTCCATGAACTATAAACGGAACGAAGTTGACAGGCAAGACATTCTTGAAATGTCGATAAGCATCGCCGAGCGGGTTAAAGATAAGGGACTCAAGCTTGCCATTGGCGGAAGCATCACCGGCAATTCCGAAAGTTTTCTCACTACCCTCAATAACAAGGGGTTGCTGGATAAATTTGAAACCCGAAAAATTGCCTTCGATAGTGCCAAATGCTCATCGATGGTGGAGGGCATAAATCTGGCTCTCAATTTTGAGTTGCTCTGGCTGAAGAGTAAGCGCAGGTATTATCACAGGATAAAAATCGAAGACGAATATCGTATCGAAGCCCTAGAAAAAAGAGTTATGATGGTATGAAGACGGTGTTCATAACCGGAGGTCGAGGCTTCATCGGACGAAACCTTGCCGAAACACTCGAAAAAAAAGGTTACAGGATCCTCGCGCCATCCAGCGCTGAACTCAGTCTCCTTGACGAGCAGGCTGTCGATGCGTTTATGCGTAAACAGCCTGTGGACATTATTGTGCATGCGGCCAATAAAGGTGGTGGACGTGATACCATGGGGATGGTCGATGTGGTTCACACAAACCTTAGAATGTTTTTCAATATCGTAAAATACGCTGATAGCGTTGAGAAAATCATTCACTTTGGTTCGGGGGCTGAATATGGCAAGCACAAGGCCATTGTGATGGTTGAAGAAGATGAAGCTAGAGTTTCGATTCCCCATGATGATTATGGATTTTATAAGTCAGTCTGTTCTCGGTATATCGAGCATTCAGGAAAGAACATCATCAATCTGAGGATCTTCGGATGTTACGGTAAGTATGAAGATTACCGATACAAGTTCATCTCCAACGCAATCGTTAAGAACCTTCTGGGAATGCCGATCAGAATACGACAGAATGTCCTCTTCGATTATGTGTATGTAGCTGACCTCATGAAAATGGTTCTCTGGGCTATGACTTCAGATACTTTTTATAAAGTATATAATATTACCAGAGGAGAGGGGGTGGAACTCATCGCGCTTGCGGAACTTGTTAATGCAGTTGCAGCAAAGCCAACCGATATCATAATTGAAACCCTTGGACTGAATTTGGAGTATACTGCGTCAAATGGAAAGATACTCAAGGAGTGTCCTATGGAATTCTGTTCACATTATGAGGGAGTTGCTGAGCTGTATCGGTATTATGCGGAAAATCTAATCAGGGTCTGCTGAATAATAGTTAAATCATTTTATGGTAATGAATTAAGCGGTATTTTTCGTATCTTATGTGCAAGGAAAAGCCTGAAAAAGCCCCAAAAACCTTGCACCTCGAAACCGCCGATTCATG
>NZ_SJPA01000001.1 GCF_004332115.1 Chlorobium sp. N1 | reverse complement strand
CCAAGAAGCTGCTGGTAATGAGAGATCAGGGATTCCATCACGAGACTGCGGGTTGGATTGGTGAGGCTTGAGACTACGTCAAGCTATCCATTTCCTCCCGCATTCCCACTAAATTTGACGAAGAGCCAAAATAATTATGGTTGAGCTTGAACAAAACGTTCGTATTCAATCGACTTAAGGGGCTATACGCAAAACAAACTTAGCTTCCCCACATAGCTGTCCTATGAATGGGGAGGGGTTCAGTGGCGGGGTGAGGTTCGCGGGGCGAAATGCTTTTTTTACAAAACGAACCCATTGGATGCCTGCCCTCTCCGCCGTGGGGTTGTGCGCGATGCCCAGGCAGTCGCCAAGTGGGCGCCCCGCCGTTCAGGAGTTGTAGCAGGTGGAAGATTAAGGCGCTGCCTTGTTTGCGAATGCCCGGGGCCTTATTTTATCCGGTCTTCCGTGTCCGGAACCACTTCAATCGTATGATCCCGAGGTCGCCATGCTCGTGTATGAACTCGATGTATCGCTCCTGCATGCCGAGCCTCCCGTGTGGCGGCGGGTTCGCATGCCGGCAGACGCCCAGCTTCCGCTCGTCCATACTTCGCTCCAGCTGGTAATGGGCTGGGAGGGTCGGCACCTGCATGAGTTTGCAGGGGCCGACGGTCGGCGCTACGGTGAACCCGGGGAGGAAGGATCGGGCGAGGATGTCTTCGACGAGCGGCACCATACGCTCCGCTCGCTCTTTTCGGAGCCGGGCGAGCGGTGCCTCTATCGGTACGACTTCGGGGACGACTGGGCGCATGAGCTCGTTCTCCGCTCGGTCGGCGAACTTGGGCCGGACGAGTATCCGCTGTGGTGCCTTGATGGGTCGGGC
The DNA here is from genome assembly GCF_004332115.1 of Chlorobium sp. N1. Lineage (GTDB taxonomy): Bacteria > Bacteroidota > Chlorobiia > Chlorobiales > Chlorobiaceae > Chlorobium. Next base: position 726,592 of record NZ_SJPA01000001.1, on the reverse strand, counting down.
GCCTGCCCGCCGGAGGACTGCGGGGGAGTTGCGGGGTACGCCGCGCTCTTTGGGAGCCCCGGCGAGGAGGGGGAGGCCGATGCGTTCGACTGCGCCCCCTTCAACGAAGAGGTCGGGCGGCTCTTCCCCCGGGACGAGGATATGCGCTCGCCTGAATCGGTGAGCGAGGGGATGGCCCTGCTCGTGGGACTTCGCGATCTCCTTGAGACCGGGGGGACGGAGGAGGGCACGATGTCGGTCATGATGCTCGACGGCTTTTTTGCGGCCTTGGCGATCCACCCTGAAACCATCATGCCCGACCGCTGGCTGCCGTGGGTGTGGGATATCACCGGGGACGGCCGGGAGCCCGCGTTCTCCTCCAAAGGGGAGGTGGAGCAGGCGATGGGCCTGCTCTTCACCTACTACAACAGCGTGCTGGGCGAGCTCGGCGACGATGCTGAGGGGTATCTGCCGCTTTTCGACGAACTGGGGGTCGACTCTCCCGAGGAGCGGCCGCTGGCGGTCAGGGACTGGGCCGAGGGGTTCATGTGCGGGGCCATGATCGACGAGGCTGTGTGGGATCGGACCTTTGAGGATGAGCAGGGCAAGATGCTGCTCACTCCGTTTGCCATGATGGCCGGTATGTTCGACGAGGCGCCGGCTGCTGAACAGCGGCAGCTTAAGGAGATGAAGGAAGCGCTGCTTGACGAACTGGACCTCCATGTGCTGGACCTGCGGGAGTTCTGGGCGCCCTGGCGCCGCGAGTACCTCTCGCGGCACGGCGGCGGGACGATCCGTTCGGAGGCCCGTGCGGGCCGCAACGATCGGTGCCCCTGCGGGAGCGGGAAAAAGTACAAGCAGTGCTGCGGGCGGTAACACGCAAGCAGCTTGATGTCGCCGCAATCAGGGTAGGGTATCCGAGGGGCTCGAGTCGTCAGGTAGGCTTCATGCTGAACGAAGTGCCGGCGGCGCCGGCATATTCCTGCAGTCTCACAGGCTTTCATGCCTTTTTGTGCTTTTTTTTCACCGAATATGCCTTGCGGCCCCTGTCGAATGCGTATCTTGGACGAGTTCAGCCCCTCATGATTTTTATCCATACTGGAGCATAGGCATATGGATCCGATCCAACCCCCGGCACCGCGCGGTGCGTTCAAAACAGGCCTCAGGACCCTCACTTCCCTGCTGCTGGTTCCCTACGCCTTTATCCTCCCGATGTGGATTGCGCCTACGTACATCCTTGCCGGACTCATCTTTTTCCTCTGGCTGGTAGGGGCCGACTTCCGCAGCGATTTTGAAAAGGTCCGCAATAACCGCGTCGTATGGGCGCTGCTGGCATTCTGGTTGCTGAACATCGTCGGCCTGCTGTGGACCGAGGATATGGCCGGTGGCTGGCACACGTTTTCGAGAGCCAGCCTATTTCTCCTGGTTCCTGTTTTTATGATGGTGCTGAAGTGCGAGCATGTTGAGGCGGTCTTATGGTCGTTTCTGGCCTCCATGCTCCTTAGCTGCACGATATCGTTCCTCATGTATTTCAGGGTTAGCCCCTCTCTGTTCTCCTCCTTTACCGTGGGTAATGGTGATCCTACGGCATTCATGAGCCATATCCACTATCCGATATACCTGAGCGCGGCCTGTGCTGTCTCACTCTATTATGTGTTGTTCGATCCTGCTGCGGGAAGATGGAAAAAAACGTTGGCCGGTGTTCTCGCCCTGCTTTTTGCCGCCGACATCTTCATCAGCAATGGACGGGCTGGTCAGTTGATGTTTCTTGTCCTGATTGTGGTCGTCATTTTTCAGTACTACCGGGAGCGCCTGCTGCAGGCGGCTGTGAGCGTATTGATCGGCATCCCGATCCTGTTTACTCTTGTCTACAACGGCGTTCCTGACTTTAGGCAGAGAGTCGATTCGGGAATATCCGATATTCAGCTGCATAACTCTGCTGAGTATACGTCCGTAGGCGCCCGAGTTGTATATGCTCTCAATGGATTGACCGTTTTTGCGGAGCATCCCCTTATTGGTGTCGGTACCGGGGATTTCGTTGCTGAGCTTGAGAAGGTTCACAGGCGCGATACGCCGGAATACCTTTTTGATATCGATGTCCATAATTCCTATGTGCTGAAGATGGCGCAGTTCGGCGTGCTGGGTCTTATAGCCGTTTTTGCAATCTATTTCTCCCAGATCCGGTCTGCTCTTCGCTCTTCAGTTCCGTTGCAACATTATCTAGGCCTTTCTATCCCGATAATGTTTGTTGCGATTCTCTGGAGCGACGTCTACATCGAACTGCATTTCAGCCTCATGCTGTTCATCTTTCTCAGCGCCATCATCTACAGGGAGCCTGCATGATGGGACGACTGGATGGCATCGATGCGGTGCAGTTCGGTCTGCTCGGTATACTCTCCCATGTATCCATCCTCTTTGCCCAGTGGTATAGGTCCTCCCGATTGAGCGATCCGTTTTAGTGGCGATTCGGTATTTTCTTGCCGGTTATCTTCGCCGTGATTATGCTGAGCGACACCTATCCTCGTAGTTTTTTTACAACCATGCTTTTCGTCTATCTCAGTACGTTCACCTATCGGCTTTGGCTTGAACAACTGACGGAGGAATAGTCAGGCTTTCTGCAGCACGCTGATCAGGCTCTGGCCGTTGATGTACTGCTCCAGGATCCGGAAGCTGCCGGTGAAGCCGTACATGGCGCCCCATCGGTGCTGGTCGTCGAAATAGAGCGGGAAGGTCTCTTCGGTAAGGAAGTTGACATGCGTGGGATCCTGGAAGACCGGTGGGAAGGGATAGGCCGGAGTACAGGAAAAGAAGATGCCCTTTGGCTTGAGCACCCGCCAGATTTCGTTCATGAGCTCGACGAACGGCAACCGGCGTTCCGGCAGGTAGACCACCCTCGGGACGTGTTCCAGGAAATCGTAGGCCGTCAGGAAGTCGAAGGTGTCGTTTGCGAAGGGGATGGGCTCTATGGCCAGATCGGCTTTCCTGATCCCTTTCTCAGAGTTTTCGAAGACGTCGATGCCGAAGAGTTCGGCGGCACCGAACGGGTTGCGGGGGGCGTTGCCGCAGCCGATGTCGAGTGTTGCTGATGATTCTGCCTCCAGACTGTTGGCTTCGTACTTCCGATAGAGCGCGCTGAGATCCTTTGTTTTCGGCAGGCCTATGCTGCTTCGCATGAGGTGCTTGGCGATTTTCCTTTTCAGTTCAAGGTAAGTGCTCATAGGGGCTCAAGGTTGCGGTTGGTTGAACTGCAGGTCGTAAAGGTTCCTGTAGGCGCCGTTCATTGCGAGCAGCTCCTGGTGGGTACCTGACTCAACCACCTTCCCCCGCTCCATGACGATGATCCTGCTCGCATTCTTCACCGTCGAGAGGCGGTGGGCGATGACGAGCGAGGAGCGGTGCTCCATGGCGTGGTCGATGGCATCCTGCACCACCTTTTCCGACTCGTTGTCGAGCGCACTCGTGGCTTCGTCGAAGATGAGGAGTTCGGGGTTCTTGACCATGGCGCGGGCGATGGCCAGGCGCTGGCGCTGCCCTCCGGAGAGCTGGATGCCCCGGTCCCCGATGAGGGTGTTATATCCGTCGGGCTTGTCGGAAATGAAGCCGTGCGCGTTGGCGAGTCTGGCGGCCTCTTCGATGCGTTCGTGCTGGACCGTTTCGTGCACGCCGTAGGCGATGTTGTGCTCGATGGTGTCGTTGAAGAGCACTACCTCCTGGCTTACGACGCCGATCATTCTCCTGAGCTGCTTGTAGTCAAGTTCGCGGATGTCGATGCCGTCGATGGTGATGCGGCCGGAGTCCACGTCATAGAACCGCATGAGCAGGTCCGCCACGGTGGACTTGCCGGAACCGGACTGACCGATGAGGGCGACTGTGTCGCCCTTTTTTATTTCAAAGCTGACGCCGTCGAGCACATAGGGGGCGTCGGCCTCCCGGCGGTACTTGAAGGAGACGTTCTCGAAGCGGATGGCGTCGCGGAAGGCGGTGAGGGGGTTGGTGCCGTTCAGGAGGGTCGGCTCGGTGTCGAGCACCTCGAAGATCCGCTCTGCCGAAGCCCGGCCGATCTGCAGCGAGTTGTGGGCGTTGCCGACCATCTTTAGCGGACCCATGACGGAGTAGAGGGTGAAGGCGAAGACGAGCAGCTCGTTGGCCGTCATGACGCCGGCGAACACCTGCAGGCCGCCGAACCAGAGCACCATGGCGATGGCGCCGATGAGGAGGGTCTCGTTGAGGGGGCCGGTCAGGTCGCGGAGCCGGAAGATGCGGATGGTGGTCTTTCGGAAATCGTCGGTGAACGCCTTGAACTTGCGGAGCTCGACATCCTCGAAGGAGGTCGCCTTGATGAGCTTGATGCCGTTGAACTTCTCCTGCAGGACGGAGTTCATGTCGCTGAGCCGCTCCTGCAGGGCCTGGGCGTGGCCCTTGATGCTGTTGCCGATGAGGCTGATGAAGAAGAAGATGACGAGCGAGCTGCCGACGGCAAAGAGCGTCAGCTTCCAGCTGAGGGCGAGCAGCACGGCAACGTAGACGAAGATCGAGAAGGGGTTCTGCAGGAAGTTGACGAGGGTGGTGCTGATGCTGCGGTCGACGTTTTCAACGTCGTTGTAGACATAGTTCATCAGGTTGCCCACCTTGTTTTTGTGGAAGTAGGCAAGAGGCATTTCGATGATGTTCGCGAATATGTCGTCGCGGAGCTTTTTTGCGGTCTTGCTCTGAATCCGGAAGATGAGCTGCTGGTTGATGTAGACGAAGATGTTCTTGAGGGCAAAGGCGCTGATCAGGAAAAAGCAGATTTTCAGGAGCATGCGTTCTTTGGTCTCGGCGCTGAAGAGGCTCTGGTACTTTGCCATGGCCCAGACCTTGAGGGCCTTCGTGTCGCGCTTGAAGCTGAATCTTCCGGTGTCCTGTGCGGCCGGGGGCGATGTCTGTACGGCCGACTGCGCTGGTTTTACTCCGAGACCCTCCGGGATTCCGGTTGAGGAGGCATGTCCTGCCATGGTGACGCTCTCGCCGGAAGTGAAGACGGTGTTGAGCAGCGGGAGAATGGAGTAGATGGAGACGATGCTGAACAGTGATGTGAGCATGCTGACGACGACGACCAGCATGATATTTCCTTTGGATGGGATGAGGTAGCGAAGGATTCTGAGGAGAACGGCCATGGGGTAGTCCGGTGTAGGTTCATCTGCTGAACCGCTAATATACTTTATAAATTTGAAAAGATGGGTTGCTGCTTCGCGGTGTCAGGGAGTCGGTAGATGTGCGTTTGTTTTGTATCTTGAGCTGAAGTTTTATCGGCTTGAACAGAGGTATGGCGCATGGCGGCTTTGACCAGCAGGAAGGATGAGTTGTTGAGAAAATGGGGTAGGTCGCTTGAGGCCTTCGTGGCAAGGGCGGTCATGCTTCTCGGTGTGCTGGTTCGAATCATAAGCCGTCCCGTTGCCATGCGACTGGCAGACCTGATTGGCGATTTCATCCATCATGTGGTAGGCCTTCGCAGGGAGCTGGTCTACCGGAGCCTTGCGCTGACGTTTCCAGATAAGTCGCCCGAGGCGTTGCGACGGATAGCCACGAGGGTTTATCGCAATATCGCCGAGACGTTCATCGACGTCCTGCGTTTTCCCTTGATCCGCAACCTTGAGGATGTCGAGGCTTTGGTCGATATCGACGTCACGCCGTTCCTGAACGGGACCGATGGCGGCAAGCGGGGCGCCGTGATGCTCTCCGGCCACTACGGCAATTGGGAGTTGATGGCGCTCGCCTTCGGCCTGAAGGCCAAGCCGATGACCATCATCGTGAAGGAGTTGAGCAACACGGCGCTTGACCGGGCCATGAACCGGTTCAGGACATTGCGCGGCAACAGCGTGGTCTACGATGCCCATTCGGTAAGGCCCGGATTGCGCCTGCTCTCCGAAAACGGAGTGCTTGCCATCCTCGGAGATCAGTCCGATCCGAGCTCGAGCGTTTCCGGAGAGTTCCTCGGCCGCCGAGCCAGTATGTTCCAGGGTGCGGCTTTCTTTGCTCTCAAGGCCAAGGTCCCCTTGTTTGTGGGAATGTGCCGTCACGGGGACGACGGGCGATACCGGGTCGAGATCCAGGAAATCGATACCTCTGGTCTTACCATCTGCAAAGAGGATATGCTCCTGCTCGCTTCAAGGTACACCAGGGTGCTCGAAGAGTATATTTACAGGTGGCCTGAAGAGTGGTTCTGGCTGCATAACCGCTGGAAGAACCCGTAAAAGGCTCTTCGTACCGCGACCCCGTTTATCACTTTACCCCTCTTATTATGCCTCTGGATCCGCAACGCTTCTCGATCGTCGTTCCCGTGTTCAACCAGCTCAGTTACACTGTCCAGTGTGTCGAGAGTCTCCTCTTGCAGAACGTGTGTCCCGATCAGATTCTGATTGTCGACAATGCGAGTAGCGACGATACTGCGCAGTGGCTGGGCGATCATCCTGAGTTCAGGCAGCTGCGCAATCATGTCAATCTCGGGTGCGGCTGTGCATGGACACAGGGCGTCGTCCTGAGTCCTGATGCCCAGTGGGTCGTGTTGCTGAACAACGACGTGCTTGCCGGGCCGGATGCGATCAATGCTCTGCTTGATGCCGCTGAACGCGAAAAACTTGGGGTCGTGAGTCCGGCTCTGCTCGAAGGGATCGACGATTATGGCTTTGCGGCATTTGCGCCAGGGTATCTCCGCAAGATGTCCGGCATGGTCCGGCGCGGCAAGTTCCATGGGGTCTGTTTCGCAATCCACCGTAGCGTATTCGAAAAGGTCGGGTTCCCTGACACGGACCGGCGGCTCGGTGGCTATGAGGATGCCGAGTATCTGTACCGCTGCCGGCGTGCGGGCGTTTCTCTCGGTATAGTAGGAGCGTCGGTGTTTCACCATTTCGGCTCGATTACCCAGAAAGCCATCGCGAAGTCTACGGGGTTGAAGTCTCTTGGCGACCTGAAATATTTCCGGTCGAGGGTTGGTAGCAGAGGAGTGAAAAGAAAGTTGGAGAAACTGCGCGAGAAGCGCCAGCTTGCTGCCTGGATTATGGATGAACGGCAGGTGACGCCATATACGCTCCATATGGTGCGCCGTGACGGAGAATGGGAGCTCCATTGAACAAAGCACGGGCATTAGGCGGTAATGACGAGCCTGTTAAGGCTACGTTATTCTTGATTACCTACAATCAGGAACGATTCATACGAGAAGCGATTCAAGGCGCTTTTGCTCAGACCTATTCGCCGCTTGAGATCGTTATTTCCGATGATGCCTCTACGGACGATACCTTTCGAATCGTTCAAGAGCTTTGTGCTACCTATAGTGGGCCGCATCGGGTCCGCCACAATCGGAACCCCGTAAATCTTGGCTTGATTCGCCATATTAACCGCATTACCGCGCTATCTTCTGGTGAGTTGATTGTGTATGCGGCTGGTGATGATGTCTCTCTTGCGGTTCGAACGGAAAAAATGGTTGAGCGTTATCTCGCTTCGGGCCGAAGGGCCACCCTGATTCATTCGTCCGTTTCATTGATGTGTGAGGGCGGTGCTATTGAGGGTATTAGGGTCCCTCCAATAATCGAGGGCGGCATGGGTCTTGCCGAAATGGCTGAAAGCGGCGCCTTGATTATCGGTGCTACGGTGGCATTTACGAAACAAATCGAGGGCGTTTTCGGACCGATCACGCACGAAAGGTGCATTGAGGATCTCGTTATGGGATTCCGAAGCGCTCTGATCGGTGGCATTGAATATATCGATGAACCGTTGGTTCTATATCGTCATGAGGGTGGGCTGACTGCCCAATCTATCCAGAGGACAACGTCTTTTGATGATTTTGTCACACGAAAACTTAGAGGGGTAGACGGATATCTGGCCGTTTTGATGCAGCGAATGGATGATTTGAGGCTTATGGGTAATGTTCAGTTGCTTGAAAGGGTACGGATGAAGCGTTCTGCAATGTTGTTGAGCCGAAAGGTTCTGTCCGGTAGTTTCCCCTTTTTTAAGCTTGCAGCCTATGCGCATAAGCGCGGGCAGTTAGCTGTGTTTTTTCGCTCTTGGGTGCGTCGTCTGAAGTGGCGGGGATTTTTCCCGTTGAAGCAGTTTCTGGGGTAAACACTGGAATGAAGATCTGCATCGTCAACGATACCCGGCTTCCGACGAAGAAGTACGGAGGCACCGAGCGGCTCATCGCCTGGCTCATTATGGAGTATCTTAAGCTGGGGCATGCAGTTTTCCTCGTAGCTCCAAGCGGCACTGATGTTCCGGGGGTGCAGTGCATACCCGCAAATTCCCGTGAGGACGCGCTGCGCGCCATTCCGTCCGATGTTGATGTGGTTCATTTCAATTCCTGGCCACCAACTGATGATTTTGATAGGCCATGGCTGTACACTCTGCATGGTGTTGGGGTTGGGCACCAGTTACCAAGAAATACAGTTTGTATAAGCCGGAACCATGCCCGTCAGCATGGCCGGAAGGTATTTGTATACAACGGAGTCAACCCGGCAGAGTTCCATTTCCGCGACAGGAAGCAGGACTACCTGCTCTTTTTCTCGCTGATCCGGCGCAGGGCGAAGGGGGCCGAGCGTGCCATACGGCTTGCGCGGCGGTACGGCCACCGCACGGTGTTCGCCGGCGGGACGCGCCTCGATCTTCTCAAGGGGGGCGGGTTCCTCGAGAGCTTCCGTCCGGGGCTGAAGTTCGTCGGCAAGGTGGCCGGCGAAGAGAAGGCGGAGCTCTTCTCCAACGCACAGGCACTGCTCTTTCCCATCAGCTGGGAGGAGCCGTTCGGTCTCGTGCTCGTCGAGTCGTTGCTCTCCGGTACGCCGGTCGTCGCCACGCCGCGCGGGGCGGTGCCCGAGATCGTGACGCCCGAGGTGGGAGCGCTCTTCAGCACTGACGAGGAGTTCCCCGAGGCGCTCGAACGGGCGACGGCCTGCAGTCCCTCCGACTGCCGCGATTGGGCCATGGCCAACTTCTCCTCGGCGGTCTGTGCCCGCAACTACCTCACCCTTTACGAACGCCTGCTCAGCGGGGAGGACGTCTTTGGTTAAACATTCCCCTGAAAACATCCTCGTCGTCGTCCAGCGCTCCAACGGCGACGTCTTCCTCTCGGAGCCCCTGCTCAGGGGGCTCGCGCGGGCGTACGGCAACCCCCGTATCGACCTGCTCGTCAACGACGACACCCTCGCCATCGCCAAAACGCTGCCCCATGTCAGCGGGATCCACACCTACTCCTACCGAGAGCGTGCAGAGGGGAAGAAGGGACAGTCCATGGCGCTCTATAGGAAGCTTTTCCTGAAGTACGACCTCGCCATCAGCCTCACGGCGAGCGACCGCTCGGTGCTGTTCGCACGTGTGGCCGCCAGGAAGGCGATCAGCGCCGTCGAGCCCGATCCCGGGAAGTCCCGCTGGAAGCGGCTGCTGCTTTCAGGCCATTATCGCTTTGATACGGGCCGGCACATCCTCGAGAACAACACCGCAGCCCTGGGGCTTCTCGGCATCGACGGCGGACCGCTGGAGGTGCGGGCGCACCATACGGCCGCAGCCGGGAAGAGTGTGGAGCGGATGCTTGCGGAGCGGGGGATCGGGGAGTTCATCCTCTTCCATCCGGGGGCGCAGTACGAGTACAAGGTCTACCCCCAGGAGCACCGCAATAAGCTCCTCGCGATGCTCGACGGGCTCGGTGTTGCGATCGTGGTGACGGGCTCCAAGAGCGCCGTGGACATAGGGATCAAACGCTCGCTTCCGAAGCTCCGGAACCTCCATGATTTCATCGGCTGCACCAGCATGGACGAACTGATTGCGCTCAGTGCGCGCTCAATGGCGTATATTGGTGCTGATACATTGAACATGCATATCGCCGCAGCGCAGGACCGGCAGGTGTTCGCCATCTTCGGCCCTACGCTCCCTGCCACGTGGTCGCCCTGGTGCAACGGCCTGCACCGCGCAACCCGCGAAAGCATGCCGGTGCAGCGCTACGGTAACATCACCATGTTCCAGGCGGATATGGAGTGCGTGCCCTGCGGCAAGGCGGGCTGCGACGACCACCACGGCAGGAGCGACTGCCTGTACCATATCGAACCCGAAACCATTTTCCATGAGGTCGAAGCTTGGCTGAAAAGATCACGGTAACGGTCCTGACGAAGGACTCGGAAGCGACCCTCCGGGAGTGCCTTGAAGCCCTGCGGCGGTTCGACGAGGTGGTCGTGCTCGACAGCGGCTCCCGCGACCGCACGCTCGAGATCGCCCGCAGCTTTCCGAACGTGGTTGTTTATGAGCATCCGTTTCTCGGGTTCGGGCCGATGAAGAACCTCGCCGTGGAGAAGGCCTCGAACGACTGGATCCTCTCAATCGACAGCGACGAGGTGGTGAGCGACGAGCTTGCCGAAGAGATCCTCGGGATGCAGCTCGACGAGGCGTGCGTCTACGCAGTGGGGCGCGACAACCATTACCATGGCCGGCTCATCAACGGTTGCGGCTGGGACAACGACCGGGTGGAACGCCTCTTCAACCGGAACGGGGTGCGCTTCAACGACAAAATGATCCACGAGGGGCTCGAGATCGGTGATGGGGTGCGGGTCGTGATGCTTGGCGGACGCCTGAAGCACTACGCCTACGACAACGCCTCGCAACTGATCGCAAAACTGCAGCACTACTCGACGCTCTGGGCCGAGGAGCGGAAGGGGAAGAAGCGCGTCACGGCCCTGCAGGCGTTCCTCTATGCCGCGTTTTCCTTCTTCAAGTACTACGTCCTGAAGCGGGGGTGGCTGTACGGCTACGAGGGACTCCTGATATCGGTCTCGAACGCCAACGGGGTCTTCTACAAGTACATCAAGCTCTACGAAGCCAACCGCCGATGAAGTGCAGCCTCGTCATCACCACCTACAACTGGCCGGAGGCGCTCGAGCTTTCGCTCATGAGCGCGCTCCGTCAGACGGAGCCGCCCGACGAGGTGATCGTGGCCGACGACGGGAGCCGGCCCGATACCGCCGAACTGGTCGAGCGATACCGGCGCTCCGCTCCGGTGCCGGTGGTGCATGTGTGGCAGGAGGACCTCGGGTTCCGGGCTGCGGCGTCGAGGAATCGGGCGATCGCCGCTGCCTGCGGCGAGTATGTGGTGATCGTTGACGGGGACATGGTGCTCCATTGCGATTTCATCAGGGACCACAAGCGGCTTGCCCGCCGGAAAACCTTTATCCAGGGATCGCGGGTGATGGTTTCAGAAGAGGCCACCCGTGAACGGCTGCTTTCGAAGGATATCGGCATTTCTCCTTTCGGCAGGGGAATCGGCAACCGCAAGAGCGCCCTTCGCCTTCCTTGGCTTGCCGGAATGCTTGCCAGGACGACGGAGCACCTCCGTGGCATACGGAGCTGCAATATGTCGTTTTTCAGGGAGGACTGCATCCGCGTCAACGGCTTCAACGAGGATTTCACGGGATGGGGGCGCGAGGACAGCGAGTTCGCCGTGAGGATGTTGAACAGCGGAGTGCTCAGGCGCAACGTGCGCTTCAGCGCCATCGCCGCGCATCTGTGGCACAGGGAGAACGCACGGCAGTCCCTGCCGGAGAACGACCGCCTCCTGGAGGAGGCCATTACGGAGAAACGCGTCCGTTGTCCAAACGGCATCGACAAGTATCTGGAGAAGCAGCAGGCATGAAGATCAGCGCATTCACCTTCATCAGGAACGGGACCATCTTCGGTTTTCCCTTCGTGGAGTCGATCCGTTCGGTCCTGCCCATCGTCGACGAGTTCGTCGTGAACGTGGGCTATGGCGACGACGACACGCTCGAGCGGGTCCGCTCGATCGGGGACCGGAAGATCCGCATCATCGAGTCGCGCTGGAACGACAAGATGCAGTCGGGCGGATACGTCTACGGCCAGCAGAAGATGATCGCGCAGTTCAACACCTCCGGCGACTGGGCCTTCTATCTCGAGGGCGACGAGATCGTGCACGAGGACGAGCTGGAGAAGATCGTCGCCGCCTGCCGCCGCCACAAGGACGATGAGCGGGTGGAAGCCCTGACGTTCGACTACCACCATTTCTACGGCAACGCACAGAGCGTGCTCGACTCTCCCGGCTGGTACCGCCGGGAGGCGCGCATCATCAAGAACTCCGTGAAGAGCTGTGCGCCGGACGGCCTTTTCTGGCACGTGCTGGCGGATCGGGGGCGGGTGACCCGCTACCCCCGGGCCGCCCACAGCGGCGCGCACATCTACCACTACGGCTGGGTACGGAGCGAAGAGGAGATGAACCGCAAGTCGGAGAGTGTGCAGAAGTACTGGAGCAACAGCTACAAACGCATCGACTACGGCGAGATCGACCAGGAGATCATCAAGCCGTTCAGCGGTACCCATCCGGCGGTGATTAAGGAATGGCTGCCGAAGGAGGAGGGGTTGTTCAGGGCCAACCCCGGCCACGTATTGACGAAGCGGGAGAAGAAGCACCGGCTGATGCTGAAGGTAGAGCGGGCGCTAGGGCTCGAGCTCAGCAAGAAATACTTTATCGCCGTCAAATGAAGCGCCGCTCCGCCATCCTCCTGCCGAACTGGATCGGGGACCTCCTGCTCGCCCTCTCCGTCGTCGAGCGCCTCCCCTCGGAGCGCCGGGCGGAGACCACGCTCCTCGTGCCGAAGAAGATGGGCGGGCTCGTGGGACTGCTCTCCGAGTTGCCGCAGATCCCTTTCGACCGGGGTGATGAGGGTGAGCGGAAGCATTCGCTCGAGGCCGTGCGTGCAGGCGGGTTTTCCGCTATCTCCCTCCTGCCGTACTCATTCTCCTCCGCATGGTTCGCGTTCCGTGCCGGCATTCCGGCCCGCCGCGGGCTGGCGAAGGAGTTGCGGGGGTTCCTGTTGACGGAGCGCCTGCCGGGCGGGCTCCGGGACAAGTCGCAGCATATCACGAAAGAGTATTCCGAGATCCTCCGTGTGCTGTACCGCGAACCTGAAGCGTGGGGCGGGAAGACGGTGCCGCCCGACGAACGCTACCGCGGCACATTCGTCTACTGCCCAGGTGCCGCCTACGGACCGGCGAAGCGCTGGCCCCATTTTGCCGAGCTCGCCCTTCTGCAGAAGGACGGGCGGATCGTGGTGCTCGGCACCGCCGCCGATCGCGACGAGGCGCGTAGGATCGCCGCTGCGGCCCCCGGCCGGGCGGAAGACCTGACCGGCAAGACCTCCCTCGTGGAGGCGGCCTCAATCATGGCGGCCGCGAAAGCCGTGGTGTCGAACGATTCGGGGCTCATGCACCTTGCCGGGTTTATCGGTACGCCGCTCGTCGGTCTTTTCGGCTCGACGAGCCCCGTATGGACCCGGCCGCTCGGCCGGCGGAGCTTCATCATGCAGTCGGACGAGCCCTGTGCGCCATGTTTCGAGCGGACCTGCCGGTACGGGCATTATCGCTGCCAGGTGAACATTGCGCCGGAATCGGTGTATTCAGCGATTGCCGGCTGGTAGCTGTTCGAGCATTCGTCTGACCGCCTCAATCACTGTTTCATTTTCTATATCCATCACCTCCTGCGAGTGAGAGGTGAGCACCTCCTGATATGTGCTTAAGGGGGCGAAGGCCCGGCTGTCGTTCGGGTTGTGGCGGTAGAGCGCCACGACCGGTTTGTCGGAGCATGCCGCGACATGGACCAGCGAGGTATCGGGCGTGACGAGCAGCTTCAGCCGGTCGAGGATCTTCCATACCTCGTGGAGGTTCCTGGTCGGGGGTGTTGCAAGCACGTTCTCGTGGGGGGCTTCGATACGGCGTTTCTCCTCGAGGTCGCCGGGGGCCGAGAAGACGACGAAGCGTTCGTCGGGGAAGCTGCCGATGAGCTCCGACCACTGCTCGACCGTGCGGTGTCCGCCGGGGGTGCCGGCGCTGATGTTGATGCCCACGTACCGGTTCTGCGGGAGCTTCTCCAGGATCTCCCGCACCGCTTCGCCCACAGGCATTTCCGGGATGTAGGGTTTCGGGGGTTCGGGCACTGAGCCGTCGATGGTCCGGAGGAGTTCGAGGTTGCGCTGCGACTCGTGGGTGCCCTCCGGCAGCTCGAGCAGGGAGTCGAAGAGTGCTTCGTTGCCGTTGCCCCTGAATCCCACTTTGTATCGCGCCCTGATGAGGCGCGACTGCAGGAGGAAGCTGGTAGAGGGGTGGTCCTTCGAGTTGAAGAGCACGTCGTACTTTTTGGGGAGGAATTCGAAGAAATACCGGCCGAGTTCGCGCTTGGCGTGGTAGGCGGCCTCTACGTTCCTGTCGCTCTTGAAGAAATTGTAAACGATGCGGGTGAAGGCAACGACGTAGATCTTCGCTTCGGGGTGGCGTTTCTTCAGGGCGGCGATGAGGGGTGTGAGCATGATGACGTCGCCGAAGCACTCGCGGGCGAGGATGACGACGCTATTGAGAGGGCCTTTGAACGGTGCTGCAAGGGGGGGCATGGCGTGAGTTTTGACTTTATAACCCCAGTTCGCTGTGGGAGCCGATGCGAACCAGTTCGAGTGTGTGTTCGTCAGGTTTGCGGTAAATCAGCACGAGGTCGGGTTTGATGTGGCAGTCACGGCAATCTTTCCAGAGTCCGTTCAGGGGGTGGTCGACCAGGTTTCTTGGCAACGGCTGGTCTTCCAAAAGGAGGCTTAGTAAGGACCGAAGCAATCCCTCAAGCTTTTTACCATGTTTTCCGCTCAGCTCCCGCCTGTAATCCGATTTGAACTTGTTTGTGCGTTTAATCGTCCGCATTCAGTTCCTCGAAGAGTGCATCCACTGAGCCAACCGACACGGCTTTGCCCTCCCGGGCTTCCTTGATGGCCCGGATGGTTTCGTCGTTCGGGATGAGGGGGTTGAAGGGAAAGGCCTTTTCCGCCACTATTTTTTTCATCAGCAGCCGTATGGCTTCAGATGTGGTCAGTCCCATTGCCGCAAGTATTGCCGTGGCTTCTGTTTTGGTGGCCCGATCGATTCGTGCCCGTATGTCGGTATCCGCTACCATGGTGGTCCTCATTGGATGTCGTGTTCGTGACGGGGTTCTGTAGCTACAATGTAGCTCATTTTCTTAGAATCCAACGCCCTCTTCGCACTGATTGTTCCGTTCCTGGAGGCGGTTGGTTTAATTGCGGGTGAGGGTGACGACGCTCTTTGGCGTTCTGTTGAAGTCGTTGTGGCGTGTTGCTTCCGGCTATATGTGGTTGCGGTCCTGTCCTTACTGTGAGGGCCCACTTTTCCGGTAAACCGCCGTGAAGTTGGTGAACCCGCTCTTGTCCCCCTTCTGCGCCTTCAGGTGGTAGCGGATGAAGATCATGAGGCGCGACTCGCTGCTGCGCGCGGTGTAGATGTCCCCGCTCCAGATGCCGTACTGGCGGAGCGAGTCCGGAAGGTCCGCCGTTTTGACGAGCGCGAGAACCGGCGGCGACTGCCAGGGGACATTCGCGGCACTACCTTGGTAGATGACCTCCCTTTGCGCATAGAATGGCAAGTTGTAGAGTTTCGTGTTCACTGTCTGCAGGTGGATCGGAACCTCATCGGGGATGTGGAGCCGGCCGATCGCCCTGCCGAGCTGGTCGATCGGCCGGTGCGTCTCGATCTGCGGCATGATGCCCGTGCTGAAAATCAGCAGCGCGCTGAAGGTGCCGATGAACGGGGCGTAGGAGAGCGAGCGGGTGTAGGGGGCGAGCATCAGGGCGAGCGCTATGGCCGGTATGGCATAGAATGCCCATGGGAGGCTGAACACGTAGACCATGGCGGCGCCGAGGAGTATCCCTATGGCCGCCGGGAGGATGAACGCGGCATGCCAGAGGACGCCTGCCGCCCTGTTCGACGGGGCGGGAACACCGCTCATCCATGCGGCGGCGAGCAGGGCCATCGCCGGATGGGCCTGGATGAAGTAGGTCGGGATCTTGCCCTTCGAGGCGGTGAAGATGACGAGCATCACCGTGAACCAGGCCATGGGAAAGGCGATGTTCCTGAGCCGGAACGGCTGCAGGGCGGTGCCGATGAGCGCGTAGTAGAAGACCAGCGAGTAGGGGAAGAAGCTCCAGAGGATGACCTCGGGGTAGAAGAGGAGATCCTTCAGGAGGTCGGCGCGGTAGCTGAACGCCCGCTCCACGGTTTCGTTGCTGAGGACACTGAGGTACGCCTCGCCGTAGGTGAGGTACATCACGGCGACCCAGCTCATACCGATGGCCAGGGCGATCGCTGCGCCGGAGATCGGGCGGTGCCGCCATATGCGCCGGAGGATCTCCTTCCCGTGTAAACGGGAGTCGATGACGATGTAGCTAAGGATGATGCCGCCGATGACGATGAAGTAGGGGTACCCTTTGGTGAGGACCGTGAGGCCGAGCGCGGCGGCCGACGCCGTGCTGTACCAGCCGTTGCCGCTCTTCTCGCTCTTGAGGAAGAGCCAGAGCGTGAGGGTGAAGAAGAAGGCCAGCGGAATCTCCGGGGAGGCGTACTGCTTGCCGGCGATGAACTGGATGCCGATCGCCTGCATGGCCAGCGCGTAGAGGGCGGCCTTGTCGCCGTAGAGCATCCTGGCCATCGACCAGGTGAGGAGCACGGTCCAGAACGCCATCACGACAACGGGCAGGCGGAGGGCGAACTCGTTGAGGCCGAAGATGGAGGCCGAGCCGGCCATCAGCCAGTAGGTGAGCGGCGGCTTGACGAAGCGGGGTTCGCCGTTGTAGGTGATGTTGAGGAAGTCCCCCTTCTGCAGCATCACGCGGACCGCGTCCGCGTAGAAGCTCTCGTTTTCGGTCCAGATGTCGTTGATGTGGAAGTTCACCACGTAGAGCACGGCCGTGAAGACGAGGAGCAGGATGAACGTTCTCTTTGCGGAAGCGGAGCCTTGCATGTGCTGTCCTGGTTGAGGCGCCCTGATAACAGCGGGCGTGTTCGGGTAATGGCCGAATATACTAAGATTACCCCGTACTCCGCCCCTCTTCCCCGAGCAGCCGGTGCATGGCGCGGGCGACGGCTTCGACCCCGATGTCGCGGACGAGGTGGGTGTCGGAAGCGACGATGGTGCTTCGGCTGCTGAGCGGGGCGTAGCCGTTCATCGCCGTGCGGTCGCTGGGGAAAAAGGCGACGACGGGCGTGTCGTGGCATGCGGCGATGTGCACGAGCGAGGTGTCGGGGGTGACGAGCAGCTTCAGTTCCCGTAGCATTGCGGAGACCTCGCCGAGGCTCGCGGTCGGGGGCGAGGGGAGGACGTTCTCGAGTGCGGCTTCGAGCTTCGCCTTGTCCTGCAGCTGCTCTCCGGCGGCGAAGACGATGAAGTGCTCTTCGGGGAACTGCCGTATGAGCGCCTCCCAGTTCGGGGTGGTCCAGTATCGGGACGGGCCGCCGGCGCTCAGGTTGATGCCGATGCACCCCTGTCCGGAGATGCTTTCTGCAAATACTCTCACGGCTTCGCTCACAGGGTAGCGGGGCATCTCGGGGCGTATGGCGGCGTACTGCTTCCGGTCGAATCCGAGCGCTTCGAGGAGCCCTGCGTTCTGTTCGGTTACGTGGCTCGTTTTGTCGATTGCCGTAAGCCGGTCGAATATCCCCTCATGTAACGGATGGCTGTGCGAGACCTTGATGCGGGCCCTGAGGAGGGTGCTGAGCAGGAGGTTGCTCGTCGAGGGCAGATCCTTGGGGTTGAAGAGTACCGTGTAGCGGTGGGTGAGGAGGAACTTCAGCCAGGCCCCTATGCCGCTTTTCAGGCAGAAGGTGCCCGACACGTAGGGTGAGTGACGGAAGAACTCCTCCGTGCCCGTGCGCGAGGTGATGACATGCAGTTCGGCCTCCGGCAGCGCGGCCTTCAGCTGGCGGAGCAGTTTGGTGAGGAGGATGCTGTCGCCGTACCGGCCGGCCATGAGGATGGCGATGGAGCGGATGGGACCGTCGTAGTCGTGCTTGCGGAAGCGCGAGAGCGCCTGCAGGATCCTTGCTGCGGCTATCCTTTTGCCCTGGACGTGTGCGGTGCCGTGTTCGTCGCTGCTCTTCAAGATGGGGGCCGAGGGTTACGGGTACGGTTGGTGTTCCTTTTGTGCCTGCAATGTACGCTTTCTGTCTCTTTTTTGAGGTGTCCGCAGGGGGCAACCTTACCTCATACCGGCGGCGGAAATGTCCTGAACTTTCATTTTGTGAAAGTTTCCGGCATTTTCTCTGGTCACCACCCTGCCTGTTTTGACTTGACGCTTCGGTTTTTACATCTTGCGGGGCTATCCTGTGCATGGTCTGTGCCCCGATGCTTAAATCCATATTTCCTTTTCTTCGCATGATGGACCCTGTAGCCCTTCGCCGGCCTTCGTTCCTCTTCACCACCATCTTCCTCGTCGTCACTATGGTGCTCTACCCGCTCGCCGGGTCGCTGCTCTTCTCGCTTGCAGGCGGGAGCGCGGACGTCGTGGACGGCGGCGGCATCGGCGAAATGGTGGGGTCGCTGCGGCTCGTGCAGGCGCTCGGCCAGCTGCTTGTGCTGGCGCTCCCGGTGCTCGTGCTCTCCGCCCGGCACGCCGGAGGGGGGCTCTTTTCTGCCGGCAGCCTGCGCTTCCTCGGGGTGGGGAAGCGGGTAGAGATGCGTCTCGTCGGGTTCGGTGCCCTCGGGGTGTTCCTCCTCCAGCCGCTCGTCTACACGGTGGCCGGCCTGCAGAACCTTTACCTCTGGCCGGCGCTCGGCGATGCGGGGGCCGAGGTGGTGCGCCAGCAGGCCCTGATGGAGTCCTTCATCGCCGAGCTCGCCCGCATCGGCTCGCTCCCGGAGCTGCTTGCGGTGGTTGCGGTCCTGGCCGTCGTGCCGGCAGTGACCGAGGAGCTGCTCTTCAGGGGGTATGTGCAGTCGAACTATGCGGCCGCGATGCGCCCCTCGAGTGCGGTGCTGCTCACCGGTACCGTGTTCGCCTTTTTCCACATGAGTGCCGCCAATCTCCTTCCGCTGGCTTTGCTTGGCTGGTATATTGGCTATATTTACCTCAAAACCGGCAACCTCGCGGTACCGGTCGCCGTCCATTTCCTGAACAACCTCGCCGCACTCCTCCTGCTCGGCCTCGGTGGCCCGGAGGCCGGCCCTCCGCCCGAAGCGCTGCTCATGACCGGGTGGTGGTGGGTTGTGCTGCCGCTCTCGCTCGTGCTCTTCGCATTTGCGATGCGGCGCTTCTCCAAGGGTCCCTTCGGCCCAGTAACGACTGAACCGTATGGCTAAACTTCTTTCCGTAAACCTCCTCCAGCGGGTCCTCGTGGCCGCCGTCGGCATCCCGCTGCTCCTTTTCGTCATCATGGCGGGAGGCGGGTGGTTCTTCGGCTTTTTCCTGCTGCTCTCCCTGCTCGCCACCTTCGAGTTCCACCGCCTGGCCGCGCTGAAGGCCAGCCCTCCTGCGCTCCCGCTGATGCTCTTCCTGACGCTCCTCCTGCAGGGGGACCTCTATTTCCGGTTCGTCGAGCTCTGGGTGGTGCTGCTCGGCGCGGTGATGCTGCTCTTCCTCCTCGAGCTCTTCTCGCATGAGGGATCGCCCCTCCTCAACCTCGGCTCCGCCCTTGCCGGCCTCCTCTACGTAAACCTCTCCTTCGGCGCCCTCCTGCGCCTGCGCATGGAGCCGATGAACGGCTCCGGCGAGGCCTGGGTGCTGCTGATGTTCGTCAGCATCTGGGCGACCGACATCTCCGCCTACTTCGGCGGCAGCCTCGCCGGCGGGAAGGTGGTCGCGCGGAAGCTCTTCGAGCGCCACAGCCCCAACAAGACCTGGGAGGGGTTCTTCTTCGGGGTGGCGGGCAGCGTTGCGGCCGCCTGGGCGTTCTCGGCCCTGGTTCCGGAGGTGGGTACGGAGCGGGCGCTCCTGGCCGGCCTTCTCATCGGCCTCTTCAGCCCTGCCGGCGACCTCATTGAGTCCATGTTCAAGCGCGACGCCGGGGTGAAGGACTCCTCCTCGCTCATCCCCGGCCACGGGGGCGTGCTCGACCGGTTCGACACGGTGATGTTCGTCGCGCCGTTCCTCTACCTTCTTACCCGGTAACCATCCCCGAAGGCGCGGTGCTCCGCGCCTTCGGGCCTCAAGGTGCGTCCTCTCTTTTCCCGAGCCACCGCATCCGCCTCTTTCTGAGCATCCGTTCGCGTAGTGGCATGAAGTCGGCGTAGTCGACCTGGAAGCGGGTGAGCAGCGTCGCATAAAGAGAGTTCGAGCCGAGGAGTCTTCGCCCTTTGGTGAAGATCTGCTTGAGAATGGGAAGTCCTGCCGTGCGCATATCGACCAGGTCGATCGGGCGGCCGCTGAGCACGGCAAGGTCCCCGATCAGGCGCATTTTTTCGTCGGTCGTGAGGGGGCTTTCGCCGTGGACGGCAAGGTCGAGATCGCTTTCAAAGCGGGCGGTGCCGTTTGCCACCGATCCGAAGAGGATGGCAAGCGTAACCTTCGGGTGCTGTTCCAGCACCGTTCTGATCCCCTGCTCGATGTCGCTTTTCGGTTCCATGCTTTTTCTTTTTCGCGTTGTCCGTCAACGTGTAGTATACGAACTTGCTCGTTGGCTGAAGATTGTTTCCCGCTGTTTCGGCCTCTAACGGCAGACATGGACCACCTTGCATTCATACATAGGATACACCGCTCGGGTGGAGTCCGATGACGCCACCGCCATGTTTCACGGAGAGGTGCTCGGCATCAGGGACGTCGTGACCTTCCGGGGACGGAATGATGACGAACTCGCAGAGGCGTTCCGCTCATCGGTCGACGAGTACCTCGATTTCTGCCGGGAACGCGGCGAGCAGCCTGAAACGCCATCGTTCGGAAATCCCGGATTGCGTTGATGGGGTTTGCGCCTGCGGCTTGATTCTCCGTTTAGAGGTTCGTTCCTTATTGCGTATATTGGCGTTTCAAATTCAACGACGGAGCACCCTCATCCCCGCTCCGTTCCCGAGCTCCGGCAACCTGATCCCGTAAGAATGTCATAATGAAGATCGAGAGCCTTCTTTCCGAGAAATACATCGCCCTGAACCTCGAACTCGAGTCGAAGGAGCAGGTGATAGAGAACATGCTTTCGATCGTCTCGGAGCATTCGGGGGTGAAGGACGTCGATCGGCTCAGGGCGGACGTGCTGAAGCGGGAGCGGGAGATGTCGACCGGCATCGGCAAGAAGATCGCCCTTCCCCATGCCAAGACCGGCGCGGTGACGCACCCGGTGCTTGCCGTGGCGACCCTGAAGCAGGGCATCAACTTCGACGCCATCGACGGGGAGCCGGTGGAGATCATCTTCCTCCTGGCGACTCCGGAGGACATGCTCGCCGAGCACCTCAAGCTGCTCGGCCGCATCACCCGCCTTGCGGGCCGGGAGGACATCCGGGCGAGGATTCTGCACGCCGAGTCCTCCTCCGGGGTCCTCGAGCTCTTCAGGGAAGAGGAGAAGGACCTGCCGCAGATCTGAACGGGGGCAGTCAATCGCAACAGCCAAGTGCACTACAGGATCGTATAGGGGCTTATGTCGCAGTATCAGGCAGTCAAGGGAACGCGGGACATCTTTCCCGAAGAGGGCGCTCAGTGGAAGCACGTCGAGTCGGCGGTGCACCGCATGGCCTCCCTCTACGGCTTCAGCGAGGTCCGCACCCCCGTCTTCGAGTACACCGAGCTCTTCCAGCGCGGCATCGGCGCCACGACGGACATCGTCGGCAAGGAGATGTTCACCTTCCAGCCGGACCCGGCGGGCCGCTCGCTCACCCTGCGGCCCGAGATGACGGCCGGCGTCATGCGCGCCGCCCTGCAGCGCAACCTCCTCTCCCAGGCCCCCGTCCACAAGCTCTACTACATCAGCGAACTGTTCCGCAAGGAGCGCCCCCAGGCGGGACGGCAGCGGCAGTTCACCCAGTTCGGCGCCGAACTGCTCGGCGCCTCCTCACCGGCCGCCGTGGCCGAGGTCGTCACCTTCATGATGCAGGTCTTCGAGACCCTCGGTCTCTCGGGCCTGCGCCTGCGCATCAACACCCTCGGCGACCTGGAGGACCGCGCCCGCTACCGCGAGGCGCTGCGTGAGTACTTCCGGCCCTACGAGGCAGAGCTCGACGACTCCTCCAGGGAGCGACTCGAGAAGAACCCGCTCCGCATCCTCGACTCCAAGAACCCCGCCCTCAGGGAGATGATCGCCGGCGCGCCGCGCCTCTTCGACTACGTCAAGGCCGAGGGTGTCGAGGAGTTCGAGCGCGTGCTCCGCTTCCTCGACGACCGCGGCATCGGCTACGACGTCGACCACCTGCTCGTGCGCGGGCTCGACTACTACTGCCATACCGCCTTTGAGGTGACGAGCGAGGCGCTCGGAGCGCAGGACGCCATCGGCGGCGGGGGCCGCTACGACGGCCTCTCAAAGGAGCTCGGCGGGAAGGAGATGCCGGCCGTGGGATTTGCCGTCGGCATGGAGCGCCTCCTCATCGCCATGGAGAAGCAGGGGCTCTTCGCCACCCTCAATCCCCGCGGACCCATGGTCTACGTGGTGGTGCAGCAGTCTGAACTCGCCGACCACGGCATGGAGGTGGCCTTCCGGCTCCGCCGCTCCGGCATCAGCACCGAGATCGACCTTGCCGGACGCAGCATGAAGGCGCAGATGCGCGAGGCGAACCGCCTGCGCGCCGCCTACGCGCTCTTCATCGGCCAGTCCGAGTTCGAGACGGGCCGCTACGGCCTGAAGAACCTCGTGACCTCCGAGCAGACCACGCTCGAGATCGGCGCCATCATCGACATCCTCCGCGAGACCTCCGTCGAGGAGAGCCAGAGGGGATGAACCTCCCCGGTCCCCTCAGGCCCCGGTACCCTTCCTCTTCTGTTTTCCCTCAGCCCTGCGGCTTTGACGTTCACCGGGGGCGCCCCTACTCCTCCCTGCAGTATGACGAGGTGCTTCATATGACGGTTATGGGCGAGGGGGGGCTTGGGCGATTATAGCTTATGTGTTATAATTGCCCGAATGCATGGCATAGTGCAGATTGCCGGAAAACGGCTGAAGGAAGTAAAAGGATGAAGGAAACAGACGCATATACACCGATCGCTTTCGATCCCAGGGCCTATGGGGCGGAGAGGCGTGCCTCCGATCCTGCTTTCAGGGTTGCATACGATGCCCTTGAGGACGAATTCGCCGCTTTGGGGGTGCTCCTCGACGCCCGTCGGAGCGCCGGGATGACGCAGAGCGAGGTGGCCTCCCGCATGGGTGTCTCACAGCCCGTCGTCGCCCGCATCGAATCGAGTCTCGGCCGGCAGGACCACTCTCCGTCTCTGCATACCCTCCGCCGCTATGCCAGCGCCTGCGGCATGAAGCTGGTGATCAGCATGGTGCAGGAGACGCCGGTGGAGATGCGACCGGAATCATGAGGACGGGTCAGCCAGTCGTAACCATCTTCGGCAAGCCCGGCTGCTGCCTCTGCCGGGAGGCGCTGGAGGTGCTGCGGCGCGTGCACCGGCGCGTGCCCTTCCGGCTCGAAAAGGTCGACATCACGAGCGACCCCGACCTTATGGCCCGGTACCGCTACGACATCCCCGTCGTCCATGTCGACGGCCGCGAGGTGTTCCTGCAGGGCGTCGACGAGAAGCAGCTCCTGCGGCAGCTTGACCCGGCAGGCTGAAATCAGTCGTTACGGTCAGGAGCAGTGCGGCTTCCTGTGTCGTTCCCGCTCATTCTTCCAGCAACCACTCTTCGGCCGGCACGGCCCTGACCTTTCCTGAAAGCTCCTTTCCCTCCGGCGGCTCCATCGTGATCAGCAGCAGTTCGGCGCGGGGGTGTTCTTCTGCAGCTTTTCCGAGCGCGCACACCTCCCTTGCAAGAGTCTTTCTGTCGGCCGCGGTTGCACAGACCTGGATCAGCATCTCGTTCCCCTCCGGGTCCGTCGCATGGAAATCGACCTCGTACCCTTCGCCGGTCCTGACGTAGGCGACCTCATGTCCCCTTCTGCAGAGCTCCAGATAGACGCACGTTTCCAGGGCGTGGCCGGTGTTGGCCTTTCCGGAGCGGTCGAAGCAGTCGATCAGCCCCGTGTCGACGGGGTAGACTTTCCTTGGGTTGACCATCCTGCGGCGTTCGGAGGTGGTGCTTATCGGGACGGTGCTGAGGAGGGACGCGTCCTCGAGATAGCCGAGATAGTCGTAGACGCTCTCTCTTCCTGCCGTGATGCCCTGGGACTTCAGGTCGTTGTGGAAGCGGTTGATGCTGAAGGAGCCCGCCGGATTGGCGAGCAACCGGCGGACCAGCCAGCGCAGCGCCGTCGGGTTCGACACCTCGTAGCGTTCGATGACGTCGCGCAGCAGCGCCACGTCGACGTAGCTTTTCAGGAGCTCCATCCGGTCGCGCCCCCTCACCCCCAGGCTTTCGGGGAACCCTCCGTAGACGAGGTACTCTCCGAGTTCATGGCGGAGGGTGGAGCGTACGGCCTTGGTCCACCGTTCCGGCCTCTCCGTGGGTTCGAGATCGCGGTGGCGCAGGTACTCCCTGAAGCTGAACGGATAGACGGCCGCCTCGACCGCCCTGCCCCGCATGCTGGTGCCGACCTCACGCGAAAGCATCCGTGCCGACGAGCCGGAAAGGAAAACGGTGCACTGTTCGCTGTCGAGGATGCGCCGGACGAAGGTGTCCCAGCCGGGAACGACCTGGATTTCGTCGAAACAGAACAGGGCTTTCGTCCGGTCGCGGAGCCCGGGGTGCAGCCGGTAGTACTCCTCTATGACCAGATGCAGATCCCCCGAGCGCATCCCGCCGAGCCGCTCGTCCTCGAAGCTGAAGTAGAGCATCTCTTCGCGTCGCATTCCCTCTTGTTCATGCTCCTGCATGATCTGCTGGAGCAGGGTCGTCTTGCCGGCCCGGCGCATGCCGATGACCGCAACGGCTTTGCCCGGTATGGCCGGTATGCGGGTGTCCCTCCGGGTGAAGACGGGAAAGGGCCTGGCCTGCGAGTCGACGATCTTCTGTCGTATGGTGGCGCTGAATTGTTCTTCCAAGGCGACAACTTTTGCTTGAATTCGTACTTTTAAAAAGTATAAATCTTTTCCGCTCCGTTTCCAAGCATGGGGGTGGGCGTCACCGGGGAAATGGTGCCGGAGGGATTTTTTTTATGGCTCCGGCTGTTGTATAGTTGTACATGCTGAAATTCTTCCTTTTCCTCATCGTCCTCTGGCTCATGGGCCGGCTCATCATGCGGGTGCTGCGGAGCACCGTGATCTCGTTCTTCCGGGGCGCGGCCGAGGGGCGCGTGCAGCCCGGCGGGAGACGCCCTGTTGATCCTCCGGCGCAGGCCGAGGAGGCCGAGTACGAGGTGGTGGAGAGCCGGCTTCGCGACGAAGAGTGAGGCGGCTTGAATCATTTTGACGGTTGTATGCTTTTTTCGTACATTAGCGTGCAGTGTTCGAGAGGGGTCCGGGAATTTTTCTTATGCGAAGTGGGGATCCCCCACTTTTTTGTTTTCCCCCGGTTCCTGTCCGGACGAAAAACTTAGTTGAAAGCAGCCATGCAGTCTCCGATAGAGAGCCGTATAGAGACGATAGTCCTCGAGGTGCTGGACGGCGCCCTCGGCACGAAGGGCGAGGGGGTCTACCCTGTCGCCGTGAGGGTGAAGGGTTCGGCCGTCCACCGCAAGATCGAGGTGGTGGTGGACTCCGACGAAGGGGTCCGCATCGACCAGTGCTCCTTCTTCGCCCGCCGCATCCGCGAGCGGCTCGAGGAGGACGAGGAGCTCGCGGGGACGATGGGCGAGGACTTCGACCTCATCGTAGGATCCCCCGGGCTCGGCGAGCCGCTCGTGCTGCCGCGCCAGTACGGCCGCCACAAGGGCCGCCTGCTGAGGGTCCGCTACCGCGACCCCGAGGGCCTGGCGCACGAGTTCACCGGCCGCTTGCTGGAGGTGTCGCTCGAAGAGAACGGCGGCACGATTACGCTCGAGCCGCTTCCCGAGAAGAAGAAGGGGAAGCAGGAGGCGGCGGAGAAGGTTACGCTGGAGCTCGCCTCGGTGCTTGAGGCAGCTGCGGAACCCGAAATTTGAGTTTGTCTTTTTTTCTAAATGCACACAATCATTGAATGAGATGGCCAGAAAGCAGGTAAAAGCTGAAGGAGTCGACAGGAAGGCGCAGATCGCAAGCGCGTTCGGTGAAATCGAGCAGTCCAAGATCTTCCTCGACAAGCGCACCGAGAGCGCCGCGGTGAAGATGGACATCGCCGACCTCCTCAAGGATATCATCCAGAAGCAGCTCCGCAAGGACTACGACCCGGAGGTCGAGGCCAACATCTTCATCAACCCCGAGAGAGGGGATTTCGAGGTCTACATCCTCAAGAAGATCGTCGAGGAGGTCGACATCGCCCCGATCGAGATCAGCCTCGAGGAGGTCCGCAAGATCGACGAGTCGCTCGAAGTCGGGGACTACTATGAAGAGGGTCCCATCAAGCTCGATGACTACCTGTCGCGCAAGTCCATCCAGATCATCAAGCAGTCGGTGCAGAAGAAGGTGCGCGACCTCGAGCGCATGGTTGTGTACGAAGAGTGCCTCGAGAAGGTCGGCGAGGTCGTCGCCGCCGAGGTCTACCAGGTCCGTTCCAACGAGGTGATCTTTACCTACAACACGACGAAGGACCACCGCGTGGAGCTGGTGCTTCCGAAGTCGGAGATGATGAAGAAAGACAACCCGCGCCGTACCCCGCGCATGAAGCTCTATGTGAAGAACATCGAGCGCGAGCGCCAGAAGATCCGCCTCGACGACGGCACGGTCGAGGAGAAGGAGAAGGCTGACGGCGGCATGAAGGTCATCGTCTCCCGCGTCGACGACCGGTTCCTCTACAAGCTCTTCGAACAGGAGGTTCCCGAGATCCTCGACGGGCTCATCGTCATCAAGGGCATCGCCCGCGTGCCGGGCGAACGCGCCAAGGTCGCCGTCGAATCGACGAGTGCGCGCATCGATCCCGTCGGCGCCACCGTCGGCTACCGCGGCAAGCGCATCCAGAGCATCGTAAAAGAGCTCAACAACGAGAACATCGACGTCATCTACTACAGCGACGAGCCGCAGGTCTACATCTCGCGCGCCCTGCAGCCGGCCAAGATCGACCCCCTGACGGTCCACGCCGACATGAAGACCCGCAAGGCCCGCGTCATGCTCAAGCCCGACCAGATCAAGTACGCCATCGGCAAGAACGGCAACAACATCCATCTGGCCGAGAAGCTCACCGGCTATGAAATCGACGTCTACCGCGACGTCATCGACCGCTCGATGGAGGATCCGACCGACATCGACATCATCGAGTTCCGCGAGGAGTTCGGCGACGACATGATCTACCAGCTGCTCGACGCCGGGCTCGATACCGCCAAAAAGGCCCTCAAGGCCGGTGTGGAGGAGATCGAGCAGGCCCTGCTCGGTCCCCAGCGTCCCGATGAGGTCACCGTGTTCGGCAAGAGCATGCGCGGCCCCTCGAGGCCCCGCGAGCGCCGCATCTCCGAGGACGAGAAGCGCTACTGGCACAAGATCGCCGACACCATCTACCGCACCGTGAAGGAGCAGTTCTCCGACGAGGACCTCGAAGAGCTCTTCCGTGAGCCGGAGCCGATGTTCTTCGAGGCGGACCGTGTCGCCATACAGATCGAGGGGGAGAGCGCCGGGGCTGAGGACGCTCCGGCCGGTGAGGCTCCCGAAGGCGCGGCCGACGCCGCAGAGCCGGCCTCCGAAGAGGAGTGAGGGCGCAGCGCCGGAAGGTGGATAACGAGTAAAGAGTTTTTTAATCCAGAGGAGGATGTATATGGCCGTTGAGGACATGGACAAGAAATACCGGATCAGTGACATAGCAAGAGAGCTCCAGGTGAGCCCTCAGGAGGTCCTGCGCTTCGTCAAGGGGGAGGGGGCCAAGGTCGCCTCGACCTCCTCGATGGTCGACGGGGAGATCCGCGCCCTGATCTTCAGCGAGTTCAGCGACGAGAAGAAGATGGTCGAGGAGACCCAGAAGATCCGCGCCGAGAAGCAGCAGCGTCTCACGCGCCTCGAAGAGCAGTCCCGTCGCGCCGTCGAGAAGGAGCAGATGCTCCGCGAGACCCTCACGCCCGGACCCGTCGCGCCGCCTCCTCCTCCGGTCGCCGAGCCTCCCGTCCGCCCCGTGACTCCTCCCGTGGTGCCCCCCGTGGCCCCGCAGGCTGAGGCCGCAGAGACTCCGGCTCCCGCTCCGGCCGCTCCCGAAGCCCCCTCCGCAGAGCCTGAAGCCGCACCCGCGGCCGAGGCCCCTTCGGAGGTCCCCGCTCCCGAGGCTCCTCCGGCTCCGGTCGAGGCGGCTCCCAACGACCAGATCGTCTCCTACGACGCGCCGAAGAACATCGGCGGGCTGACCGTGCTCGGCACGCTCGAGATCGAGAGCGAGGCCGACCGCAAGCGGAAGGGCAAGAAGAAGAACTTCCGCGAGCAGGCCGTCGAACTCCGCGACGAGTTCGACACCTCCGGCTCCACCGAGGTCGGCGAGGACGGCAAGCCCAAGAAGAAGCCCGCCGGAGGGGTCGTCTCGGAAGGGTTCGGCATGGGCAAGAAGAAGGGCAAGAAGAAGAAGCCGGCCGTCGACGAAAAAGTCATCTCGGCCAACATCCGCGCCACCGTCAGCGGCATGGACGACAGCTCCGGCTCCGGTTCGCGTTCGAAGTTCCGCAAGCAGCGC
Source organism: Chlorobium sp. N1 (assembly GCF_004332115.1). Lineage (GTDB taxonomy): Bacteria > Bacteroidota > Chlorobiia > Chlorobiales > Chlorobiaceae > Chlorobium. The sequence goes on along the minus strand of NZ_SJPA01000001.1, from coordinate 698,050 downwards.
AAGATGGAGCGCGAGCGCGAACAGGAGGAGGCGGACATGGAGCGCGAGCTCGCACAGCAGATCATGCGCGTCACCGAGTACGCCTCTCCCCATGAGCTCGCCGAGCTGATGGGCGTGACCGCCAGGGACATCATCCAGAAGTGCTTCACTCTCGGCAAGTTCGTCACCATCAACCAGCGTCTCGACAGGGAGTCGATCGAGCTGATCGCCCTCGAGTTCGGCTTCGAGGCCGAGTTCATCTCCGAGGTCGAGGCGACCGCCGTCGAAGAGGCGGTCGACCGCGAGGAGGACCTCGCCACCCGTCCCCCGGTGGTGACCATCATGGGCCACGTCGACCACGGCAAGACCTCGCTGCTCGACTACATCCGCAACAGCAACGTGGTGGCCGGCGAGTCCGGCGGCATCACGCAGCACGTGGCGGCCTACGAGGTGACGGCTGCCAACGGCCGCAAGGTCACCTTCCTCGACACCCCGGGTCACGAGGCCTTCACCGCCATGCGCGCCCGCGGTGCCCAGGTGACCGATATCGTCATCCTCGTCGTCGCGGCCGACGACAGCGTCATGCCGCAGACCATCGAGGCGATCAACCACGCCAAGGCGGCAGGGGTGCCGATGGTGGTGGCCATCAACAAGATGGACAAGCCGGAGGCCAACCCCGAGAAGATCAAGACCCAGCTCTCCGAGGCCGGCGTACTGGTCGAGGAGTGGGGCGGCGAGAGCCAGTGCCAGGAGATCTCGGCCAAGAAGGGTCTCGGCATCGAGGAGCTGCTCGACAAGGTGCTGACCGAAGCGGACGTCCGCGAGCTCAAGGGCAACTATTCGAAAGAGGTTCCCGCCAGCGGCGTCATCGTGGAGAGCGAGCTCGACAAGGGCAAGGGCGTCATCTCGACCGTGCTCGTGCAGCGCGGCTTCCTCAAGGTCGGCGACCCGTTCGTTGCCGGCAACATCATGGGCAAGGTCCGTGCGCTGATGGACGAGCGCGGCAAGCGCATCCAGGCGGCCGGCCCGTCGCAGCCCGTCAGCGTGCTCGGTTTCGAGGACCTTCCGCAGGCCGGCGACGTCCTCACCGTCATGGAGGGTGACCGCGAGGCGCGCGACCTGGCCCAGAAGCGCCAGATCATCCGCCGCGAGCACGAGTTCCGCCGCAGCACCCGCGTCAAGCTCGACAGCATCGCCCGCCAGATCAAGGAGGGCCTCATGAAGGAGCTCAGCGTCATCATCAAGGCCGATACGGACGGCTCGATCCAGGCACTCGCCGACGGTCTCATGAAGATCCAGAACGACGAGGTGAAGGTGCAGATCATCCACCAGGGCGTGGGCCAGATCACCGAGACCGACGTGCTGCTGGCAGCGGCTTCCGATGCCATCATCATCGGCTTCCGCGTCCGGCCGAACGTCAACGCCAAGAAACTCGCCGAGAAGGAGGACCTCGACGTCCGCTTCTACAGCGTCATCTACCACGTGCTCGAGGACGTCGAGAAGGCGCTCGAGGGCATGCTCTCGCCGGAGCTGCACGAGGAGAGCCTCGGCTCGCTCGAGATCCGCCAGGTCTTCAGGGTGCCGAAGGTCGGCAACGTCGGCGGCTGCTACGTGCTCGAGGGCAAGATCCTGCGCGACGCCAAGGTCCGCCTCCTGCGCGACGGCGTGCAGATCTACGACGGCCAGCTCGACACCCTGCGCCGCTTCAAGGACGACGTCAAGGAGGTCGATGCCGGCTACGAGTGCGGCGTGGGCCTGAAGAACTACGACGATATCAAGGTCGGCGACGTGGTCGAGGCCTACCGCATCGTCGAGAAGAAACGCAAACTCTGATTCCCTGCCAGCCGACCTATGTCGAGACGAACAGAAAAAGTCGCATCGCTCCTGCAGCATGAGCTGGGAGCGATCCTCGAGAAGGAGTATCCGCGGGGCGGGCCGCTGCTCACCGTGGTCGACGTGAAGGTCACGGCCGACCTCGGGCTTGCGCGCGCCTATGTCTCCATCATCGGCAGCTCCAGCGAGCGGCACGAAGCGATGGCGTTCCTGCAGGAGGAGACGAAGAACATCCGCCACATGCTCTCCGGAAGGATCCGCCACCAGTTCCGCCGCATTCCCGAACTCGAGTTCCACGAGGACCGGCTCTACGAACAGGCCAGCCGCATCGAGGAACTGCTCCGCAGCGTCCGCAAGGACGACGGGGAGCAGGCCTGAGCGCCGGGGAAGCCTGCCTCTGATGGAAGTACTGCACACCGAAACCCCGGGCGTCCCCGAAGCGGGGGAGTTCCTCCTTGTCGACAAGCCGCTCGACTGGACCTCGTTCGACGTCGTCGCCAAGATCCGCAATACCTACAAGCGGGGCGGGCTGAAGCGCAAGGTCGGCCACTGCGGCACGCTCGACCCGAAAGCCACCGGGCTGCTCATCCTGGCGACAGGACGCAGGACCAAGGAGATCTCCTCCCTCGAAGGGCTCGACAAGGAGTACCTGGCCACGATCAAGCTCGGCGCCGAGACCCCGAGCCACGACGTCGAGACCGAAGAGTGCCGCCAGACCCCCGTAGACCACCTCAGCGAAGCGGACGTCCGCCGCGTTGCGGCTTCGTTCGTGGGACCGCGCCTGCAGCAGCCGCCGATGCACTCGGCGGTCTGGCACGAGGGGCGGCGCCTTTACGAGATGGCGCGCCGGGGCGAGGAGGTGAAGGAGCGCAAGGCGCGCCCCATCGTGATCCACTCTTTCGAGGTGGAGCGGGTCGAGCTGCCCTTCGTGCACTGCCGGCTCGTCGTCTCGAAGGGGGCCTACATCCGGGTGATCGCCCATGAGCTCGGACGCGAGCTCGGGGTCGGCGGGTATCTCGCCGGGCTGCGACGGACGGCGATCGGTCCCTACCGGGTGGAGGATGCGATGAGGGTCGCTGAGGCGATGGAGCGCATCGAGCGCCAGACGGCGTTTGATGCCGAAGCGGGCGGTCATGAAGAGTAATCGCTAACAGGGAGCAGGCGAAGATGCAGATCGTTATCTACGACAGCCACGAGGTCCGTCCCCTGCGTTCAGGGGGCGAGGCGGCGTTCACGGCCGTTCCCTCGGCCGTCACGGTCGGGGCGTTCGACGGGGTGCACTGCGGCCATCGCAGGATCATCTCCCGGATGGTCTCGATCGCCCGGGAGCGGGGGCTGCGCAGCGTGGTGGTGACCTTCGAGCCGCACCCGCGCCGGGTGCTCGGGGGCGAGCTGACCGGTCCGCTCGGGCTGCTCACGACGCTTGACGAGAAGATCCGGCTGCTCGAGGCCGAATCGGTCGACCTGCTCTTCATCGTGCGCTTCACGCCGGAGTTCGCCTCGCGCACCTCGGAGGAGTTCATCCGGGAGGTGCTGGTCGGGATGATCGGCCTGCAGAGCATCGTCGTCGGGTACGACCACGGGTTCGGCCGCGGGCGGCGGGGCGGGGGAGAGGACCTTCGGCGCCTCGGCGGCGAGCTCGGCTTCCAGGTCGAGGTGGTCGAAGAGGTGCGGCTCGAGGGCGGGCACTTCTCGAGCACCCGCATCCGCCAGCTCCTCAGGGAAGGGCGCGTCGAGGAGGCCAATGCGTTCCTCGGCTCCCCTTTCCGGCTCGGCGGCACGGTGGTCGGGGGAGACGGGCGCGGAAGGGGGCTGGGGTTCCCGACCGTGAACATACGGCTCACCGACCCGCACAAGCTCCTGCCGCGCGCGGGGGTCTACGTCGCCGAGACCGAAATCGACGGCCGGGTGTGGCGGGCGATGATGAACGTCGGCGTGCGCCCGACGGTCGGGCGGGAGGGCCCGCTCTCCATCGAGGCGCACATCCTCGGCCGGGAGGGATCGCTCTACGGCCGGGAGCTCAGCTTCAGCCTCCTGCACTTCGTGCGCGACGAGCGGAAGTTCCCCTCGTTCGATGCGCTCAGCGAACAGCTTGAAAAAGATAAAAAAACGGTGGAGTTGTATCGTTAGGAATATTATATTGCAGGTCAACCGATTTACCATTACTAACAGAAAGAGAACATGACGCTTTCAAAAGAGCACAAGGCAGCACTCATCACCGAGTTCGGCGGCAACGACAAGAATACCGGCAAGACCGAAGTACAGGTCGCCCTGTTCAGCCGCAGGATCACCGAGCTCACCGGGCACCTCAAGGCACATCCGAAAGACAAGCACTCGCGCCGCGGCCTGCTCATGATCGTCGGCAAGCGCAAGAAGGCCCTGAAGTACCTCCAGCAGGTCGACATCGAGCGCTACCGCCAGGTCCTCGCCGACCTCGATCTGCGCAAGTAAGCCGGTTTTCCGTATCCGGGCGCACCCTTTCCGTCGGGCATGAATCCCGCCGGCCGGTGCGTCCGGAACGGCTGCGCGTTATTGCACAACCTCTAGAGCTGGGTGGGACTATGCTGGAAAGTATGACCGGATACGGCAGCGCCGAACGGGTGCACGACGGGGTGAAAGCCCTCGTCGAGCTGCGCTCGGTCAACAACCGGTTCGCCGAGATCGGCGTCAAGCTGCCCCGTCAGCTCCTCTCCTACGAGCTCGAGGTCCGCGAGATGGTCCGGGCACGGTTCCAGCGGGGAAAGATCTCCGTCTACGTGCAGGTCCAGATGGACGAAAGCGAGCCCCTCCAGACGAGCGTCAACACCGAAAAGGCCAGCGCCTGCCGCCGGCTGCTCGACGAGCTCGCCCTTGCCTCCGGCGTGAAGCCGGAGGTCACGCTCGACCACCTGCTCCGTTTTTCCGAGGTCTTCGAAAGCGCGGCCTCCCCGCTCGACGACTCCGAAGCGCTCTGGGCGCTCGTTTGCCCCATCGTCCTCGAGGCGGTCGAAAAGCTCAAGGAGATGCGCCGGCGGGAAGGCAGGGAGCTCCTGCAGGACTTCGCCCGGCGCATCGCCGAGATCGACGATACCCTCACGCTTGTCAGCACCCTCTCGGAAGGCAATCTCGAAACCGTGCGGCGGAAGCTTGCCGCGAAGGTAGAGGCCGTCGCCGGCAGGGACATCGCCTACAGCCGCGACCGGCTCGAGATGGAGCTGGTGCTTTCGGCCGACCGGCTCGACATCACCGAGGAGCTCACGCGTTTCCGCAGCCACAACAAGTTTTTCCTCGAAGAGATGCACAACGACGAGAGCGGCACGGGACGGAAGCTCAACTTCCTTCTCCAGGAGCAGCTCCGCGAGGCCAATACGATCGCATCGAAATCACAGAGCGCCGAGATCTCCCAGAAGGTCGTCCACATCAAGGAGGAGCTGGAGAAGATCCGCGAGCAGCTCCAGAACATAGAGTAAGACGTATGACAGCACAGGGGAAGAGAGAGGGACGCCTTGTCGTCTTTTCGGCGCCGTCCGGCACCGGAAAGTCGACCATCGCGCGCCGTATCCTCGAGCGTTTCCCCTCCATGCGCTTCTCCGTCTCCGCGACGACCCGCCCCATGCGCGAGGGAGAGCTGGACGGCGTCAACTACCACTTCCTCTCCACGGAGGAGTTCCTTCGCACCGTCGACGAGGGGGGATTCATCGAGCACGAGTTCTTTTTCGGCAACCATTACGGAACCCTCCTGGAAAAGACCCGCGAGGCGATGCGGGAAGGCACCGACCTGCTCTTCGACCTCGACGTGAAGGGCGCAATGAACCTCAAGCGGCTTTTCGGGGACGATTCGCTCCTCGTCTTCCTGAAGCCCCCTTCGATGGAGGTGCTGAGGGAGCGGCTCCGTTCGCGCAAGAGCGAGGACGAGGAGAGCCTGAAAACGCGCCTCGAGCGTGCCGAGCTCGAGCTCGGCTACGCGGACCGGTTCGACCGGGTCTTCGTCAACGACGACCTGGAGGAGGCGGTCGAAGCCGTCGGCCGGGCAATAGAGAACTTTCTTTCAACTAAGCAAACCACCCGAAACGATGTCAGTCAAACCCGTTGACCTGAACAAGTTGAGAAGCACCCACGACAACCTCTACGAAACCGTGGTCGCCATATCCAAGCGTGCCCGCAAGATCCACGAGGAGGAGCGCGCCGAGCTCGAGGAGAAGCTCCTTCCCTACAAGGAGATGATCCGCAACCCGAGCAGCGAGAGCGAGTCCGACCGGGTCTTCCCCGAGCAGATCGCCATCAGCCTCGAGTTCGAGTGCCGCGAGAAGGCCTCACACCGCGCAGTGGGCGAGTTCTTCAACCACAAGTTCGACTACACGGTCGAGAAGCCCGCTGAACCCAAACCGGCGAAGATCGAGGATGAGCATGAAACTGACGGGAATTAACCAGATCACCCTCCGGGTCAACGACCTTCGCGAGTCCGAAGCGTTCTACACCGGGATCCTCGGCCTCGGCCTCGACCACCGGGTCGGCGCCAACATCACCTATCTCAGGATCGGTTCCGACCTCCTGGTGCTGGTGAAGGCCGAGACCCCCGGTACCCGCGAGGCGCGCGACATCCGCGTCGACCATTTCGGGTTCCGCCTCCCCTCGAACCACGAGGTGGACGAAGCCGCGGCCCTCATGGAGAAGAGCGGCGTGCACCTCGTCACCCGCCCCTCGAACCGCCGCGAAGGGCGAGCCTTCTTCGTCATGGATCCCGACGGCAACCTCGTCGAGTTCTACTCCATGCGCGACACCGGCATCGAGAAGAGTGAGGAGGGCATCGACACCAGCTCCCCCTCGGCAACCCTCCCGTCGGTTCCCTCCGAGGAGAAACCACGCCGGTCGCGCAAGTAGGCGGCACCGTTCCCCTCCATTACCCTCCCATTCCCATAGCGGCGTTCCGTTCCTCGGAACGGACACGAAAAGAGCCGGGCTGGACCCGGCTTCCCGTTGTGATGGCTCCTCTGTGTCGCCATCCTCGTCTTTTCTTCTGCCTTCAGTGCGCGCGCCGCAGGAGCGCTTCGGCGCGGGCCAGCTGCTCGGGGGTGTTGATGCCGTGGATCTCGTCGGGGTTCGGGGTCTTCCATGCCGCGACCCTCTTTCCCTTCCGGAAGCAGATGCCGAAGACGTCGGTGAGGTAGTACTCCGCCTGCGCGTTGTCGGTTCCGATCTCCTGCAGCGAACCGAAGAGCGTTTCGGCCTCGAAGACGTAGACGCCGCTGTTGATCTCCCGCACCGCCTTCTCCTCCTCCGTGGCGTCCTTCTGTTCGACGATGCGCAGGACGCTGTCGGTGCCGGCCCTGCGGATGACGCGGCCGTACCCGGTCGGGTCATCCATGTCGGCCGTCAGCACCGTCGCCGCGGCGCGGCTTTCGCGGTGGAAGCCGATGAGGCGGCGGAGCGTTTCGGTGGTGAAGAGCGGGGCATCGCCCGAGAGGATGAGAACCTCCCCCCGGAACTCTTCGAGGGCCGCTTCGGCCTGCATGACGGCGTGGCCGGTGCCGAGCTGCGGCTCCTGCAGGACGCAGGTGACGGGGAAGTGCCTGACGGCGTCCTCTACCAGTTCGGCCTTGTGGCCGACGATGAGGACGATCTTTTCGGGATCGAGCTCTTCGGACTTCACGATGACGTGCTCGACGAGCGCGCGGCCGTCGGCCTTATGGAGGACCTTCGGCAGGTCGGACTGCATGCGGGTGCCTTTGCCCGCGGCCATGATGACGATTGCGAGGGACATGTGCGTAGTTTTCTGGGGGCCCGGTGTGCTTCTTCTGCTCTCAAGCAGCCTGCTCAGTCGAGCTGCTCGTCTTCCTCCCCGATGCGGTGGCGGCGCTTGGGGTTGTTGTTCTGGTCGACGATGAGCACCATCGGCTTGAACTCCCGGGCCTCTTCGGCCTCGATTTCGCAGAAGGTCATGATGATGATCTCGTCGCCGGGAAGCGCGCAGCGCGCGGCGGCGCCGTTGAGCTGGATTTCGCGGGAGCCGCGCCGGCCGTTGATGATGTAGGTCTCGAAGCGCTCGCCGTTGTTGTTGTTGACGACGAGGACCTTCTCGTTGGGAATCATGTCGGCTTTTTCGAGCAGTTCGCAGTCGATGGTGATGCTGCCTTCATACTCGAGGTCGCCGCTGGTGACGATTGCGTTGTGGATCTTCGATTTGAGGAGGTGAAGTTTCATGAAAAGCTCTGTTCCTTATGGTCTGTTGGGGTTACTGCTTGAGGATGCCCTCTCCGCTGCCACGGAATATACGATAATGGCGGATTTCCTGGTCGCTTTCGAATCCGTATCCGCTGATCCGCTGGTCGGGCCGGTCGATCGTGACGAACCGGTCGGAGCGGATCCTGCGGTCGAGGCCTGAGCGCTTGGCGTATTCGGTGCGGATGACGGTGTTGTCGCTTGAGCGTATCACCACGTGGCCCATCCCCTCGATGTCCTGGTTATCGTAGACGACGGCGCGGTCGGCCGTGATTTCGGTCGTCCGCTGCCCTTCGGCGTCGAAGAACTCGACCTTCACACCCTGGTCGAGGTGCTGTTCGCTCTTCCCCTCTACGCGGAACTCCGTGACGTGGCCGGCCCTGATGAGTGACTTGCGCACTCCCTCTTCCGAGACGACGAACTCGACCTGCCAGCTCTCCTGGAGCGGGCTGTTGTCCTCGACGACGGGAGCGTTCGGGTCGCTTTCGCGGCCGCTGTCGGAAGCGCAGCCCGAGAGCACCGCAATGAGGACGGTGCAGAGGATGAGGAGGAGTGTATGGGCACCCCGCCGGAGGGTTGCGCTATGCTTGAGAGGGATGCCCATGAAGCAGGATGGTGTAAGCGGTCTGGTGATTACTTGATGTTGAGCTGGTTCATGACCTTGAAGGTCAAATCGCTCTCCGGGGTGCCGTAGACCATGGCCTGCTTGTCGAGGACGAGCGAGTAGCCTTCACGGTCGGCGATGGTCTTGATGGCCGTGAGGAGCTTCTGGCGGATGGGGACGATCAGCTGCTGCTGCTTCTGGTCGAGCGCGCCGCCCTGGCCGAACTTCTCCTGCTTGTACTTCTGCATGCCCTGGGCCTTCAGGTTCAGGTCCTTCTCCTTGAGGTCGCGGGCCTGCTTGCTCATCGCGGCACGCTCGGCGCCGTAGGCTTCGGCCGCTTTCTGCAGCTCGGCCTGCTGGCGCTGGAGCTCCTTTTCGAACGGGGCTGCGGTGGCTTTCAGGGTCGCCTCGGCCTGCTTGGCCTCGGGCATCTGCTGGAGGATCCTCGGGAAGTCGACGACGCCCACCTTGCCGGCGCCGGCGGGAGCGGCCTGGAGGGAAGGAGCGGCGATGGCGAGGCCGAAGATCGCGGCCAGGGCGGTGCGGCGGCATGCGCTCAGAATGTCTCTCATGCGGTTCATCTTGTTTTTTGTTTGTTGTTTTGAAGCGGTCCCTTACGGGGTCCTAAGCGGCCTAAACCACCGGAAATGCATTTTCAAAGGTAATAATTCCGCGACGAAAACCTATGGCTCCGCCGCGCGCCGGGCGGCTCTTTTTCAGCCTATGGGGGCGAAGGCCGGCCCGAACTCCTGGAGCACGTCCTCGACCGCCATGACGGGTTTTGCCTGGCCCTCCTGGATGAGGCGGTTCGTGCCCCGGGATCCTTCGCTGAAGATGGAGCCCGGCACGGCGAACACCTCCCGGTTCTGCTCGAGCGCGCTCGAGGCGGTGTTGAGCGAGCCGCCGCGGAGCGCGGACTCCACGACGAGGGTGCCGGCGGAGATGCCCGAGATGATGCGGTTGCGCTTGGGGAACTTCCCGGCGTCCGTCTCCGAGCCTATCCACTCTTCCGAGATGAGCGCTCCCCGCTCCAGGATCCTCGGCCAGAGCTTCCCGTTCGGGTCGGTGTAGACGGTGTCGACCCCGGTGGCGAGCACGGCGACGGTCGTTCCTCCCGCCTCGATCGCCGCCCGGTGGGCCGCCGTGTCGATGCCGTAGGCGAGCCCGCTGTAGATGCAGACGCCCCTTGCCGCAAGCCCGCCGGCCAGGAGGCTTGCCGCGCTCCTGCCGTAGGTCGAGGCTTTGCGCGTGCCGACGACCGATATGCCGGGAACGTCCGGGGGCGGGAGGGTGCCGCGGATGAAGAGGCAGGGTGGCGGGTCGTAGATCTCGCGGAGGAGGGAGGGGTAGTCGGCGTCGAGGATGGTCGCCATCCTCCCGCCGAGGCGGTGGAGCTGTTCGAGCTGGCGCTCCGCCTCGTCCTCTGCCGTCTTGAGGGCGGGGGAGTGGAGAAAACGGTGGATATCGGCGGCGAGCTTCTCGCCGATGCCCGGCACGAGGGCGAGCTCGTTCCTTCCGAGCCTGAGGATGCCGGTGAGGTCCGGGCGGGAGGCGGCGAGCGTTTTCAGCTTCGCCGGCCCCACGCCCGGGATGCGGGTGAGGGCGAGCAGGAGGGTGCGCGCCTCTTCCTGTTCCCGTTCCCTCAGAAGTCCCTCTTCATCAGGATGTTGGCGAATCCCCGCAGGTAGTCGCGCCCTTCGGCGTGCGGCAGGCTCTCGAGCGCCGTGAGCGCCTCTTCGGTGTCGCGGTTGATGAGCCCCGCGGTCTCCTCGAGCACGCCGCAGCGCTCGTAGATGGCCCTGACGTCCGGCACGCGCTCTTTTCCGATCCCCTTGTTCATGTAGATCGAGTGCAGCAGCTCGTGGTCCGCTCCCGAGGTGAGCTCCAGCGAGCGCAGGAGGAGGTAGGTCTTCTTGCCGTTGATGACGTCGCCGCCGGGCATCTTGCCGGACTTGCCCTCCTCGGCCATGATGTCGAGGTAGTCGTCCTGGATCTGGAAGGCGCGGCCGATCCTCTCGCCGAAGAGTACGAGGCTTTCCACCTCTGCGGGGGTCGCGTCGGCGACGACGCCGCCGGCCTCGAGCGCGGCCGAGATGAGCCGGCCGGTCTTCTTCGAGATCATGTCGAGGTAGTCGGCGATCGTGGCGTCCTGTTTCTCCTCGAGCTCCATGTCGAGGGCCTGGCCTTCGCAGATGGTGATGTTGGCGTGGTTGAGGATGTGGATGAGCTCGGCGTGGCGGCTGGTGTCGGCCTGCAGGGCGAGCTCGTAGGCGTAGGCGATCATCATGTCGCCGGAGAGGATGGCGACGTTGGCGTTCCACTCACGGTGCACGGTGGGGCGGTTGTGGCGGAGTTCGGCCTCGTCCATGATGTCGTCGTGCATCAGGGTGAAGTTGTGCAGCACCTCGACGGCGAGCGCCACCTTCAGCGCGTTCTCGGAGCTGCCGCTGACGGCCTCCGAGGCGAGCAGGGTGAGGAAGGGGCGTATCCGCTTCCCCTTGCCTTCGAGGATGTATCGGGCCGGGGCGTAGAGGGTGGCCGGGGTGGTGGCGGCGAAGCACCCGCCGAGGGCGTCGTTGATCCTTTTGTGGTACCGGCGGTATTTCTCTTCTACGAGCGCTTGCGTGACGGTCATGGTTTCTCTTGTGAAGGGTTACGGGCGTTGTACGGCGATGGGCCGGTTTTTCTGGAGTTCGGCCACGCTTCCGGAGCCGGTGAGGAACATGGCGGCGCGCAGGTCGTTCTGCCAGGCGCCGAGGGTCTCCTCGAGCCTCCCCTGGTGGAGCGCCTTCAGGAGCGCCCCGGCCGAGGCCGCCAGGTCCGCCCCGAGGGCGATGGACTTTGCGATGTCGAGGCCGCTCCGGATGCCTCCGGAGGCGATGACGAAGAAGGGTTTCGTGCCGCCGGCCCGGGGGCGCAGGGCGTCGACTTCGACCACGCACTCGGCCGTCGGGATGCCCCAGTTGAGCAGCTCGTCGAGCGCTCCTTCGCTGAAGCGGGCATCGGTGCCGAAGCGGCGGGTGTAGCGCGCCTCCTCGACCTTCTGCCAGCTGATGCCGCCGGCCCCGGCCACGTCGATGACCCGCACGCCGGCGGCGAGCAGGCGGCGGGCCGCTTCGGCGCCGATGCCGCAGCCGACCTCCTTGGCGATGACCGGCAGGTCGAGTTTTGCGGCGATGTCGGCGAGGCGGTCGAGCACCCTCCGGAAATCCGTTCCGCCCTCCGGCTGGAAGAGCTCCTGGGCGGCGTTGAGGTGGACGATGAGCCCGTCGGCCCGGATGAGCTCCGTCATGGTGCGGAGGTCCTCGTCGGAGAGCCCCCGGGCGACTTCCGGGGCGCCGATGTTGGCGAAGAGCTGGGTGGTGGGGGCGTGGCGCCGGACGATGGAGAAGCTGTCGCGGTGCCGGGTGTCCTCGAGCGCCTGGCGCATGCTGCCGACGCCGAGGGGGATCCGGAACCGTTCGGCGCATTCGGCAAGCTGCCGGTTCAGGTCGGCCGCTTCGCTGTAGCCTCCCGTCATGGAGGAGATCATGAGCGGCATGCCGATGTGCTTTCCGAGGAAGACGGTCTCGGTCGAAATCTCCTCGAAGCTCACCTCCGGCAGGGCGTTGTGGCGGAGCCGGTAGCGCTCCAAGCCGGTCGTGGCCGAGCTGAAGGCGACCTCGCCGTGCAGGCAGATGTCGACGTGGCTGTGCTTGCGCTCCGCAGTGCTGTTGGTGATGGTTGTACTCATGCCGGCCGGCCGCCCCCGCTGTCCGTTAAGGGTTTTTCTTACTTCCCGCTAAAAGTCATAACTTAATAAAAATTCCCGTAACATTCCGCTTCCCTCCGACGCCCGACCATGCTCAAGACTCTCTTCCAGGTCGCCATGCGCCACCTTCTCGGCCGTCGGCGCCAGAGCGTGACGACCATCGTCGGCGTGGCCGTCAGCACCATGGTGCTCATCACCACCATTTCGCTCACCCGCGGCCTGCTCGACTCCTTCGTCGAGACCATCATCGACGTCGCCCCGCACATCACCCTGAAGGGCGAGGAGATCGATCCCGTGCCGGTCAACGTGCTCGAGGCGGCGCGCCCCAAGGCGGTCTCCATGGTCGAGGACCATACCGAGAAGCAGGAGCGCGACGAGGTCTCCAACTACCGGCGCATCCTCTCGATGCTCGCCTCCCCGGCCTACGCTTCTAAAGTACGGGCCGCGTCGCCCTACGTCGAGACGCAGGTGATGCTCGTCAAGGGCCGCCGCAACGAGCCGCTGCTCCTGAAGGGGGTGGAGCTCGAACGGGAGGACGCCATCAGCGGCATCGGGGGGAAGCTGACGGAGGGCGACGCGGCGATGTTCCGCCGCACCGCCAACGGGCTGCTCGTCGGCCGCACCGTCGCCCGCGACATGCAGTTGAAGCTCGGCGACGAGGTGACCATCATCCCGGGGTCCGGGCCGAGCCGGCAGTGCAAGGTGTCGGGGATCTTCTTCTCGGGGGTGAACGCCACCGACAACAGCGTCTTCTCCTCCCTCCGGCTGGCCCAGATCGTCGAGGGCATGCCGGCCGGGAAGGTGAGCGGCATCGCCCTGAAGGTGCGCGACCCGCTCGACAACACCCCGCTCGCCCGCGAGCTCCAGGCGCTCACCGGGTACCGCTCGCTCACCTGGCAGGAGGCCAACTCGGGCGTGCTCTCGCTCTTCGCCCGCATCGGCTACATCGTCTTCTCGCTGGTGGCGTTCGTGGGGGTGGTCTCCGGGTTCGGGGTGGCCAACATCCTGGTGACCACCATCTTCGAGAAGAGCCGCGACATCGCCATCATGAAGTCCTTCGGCTTCTCGCGGCGCCAGCTGGTGGGGATGTTCGTGCTCGAGGGGTTCCTCGTCGGCCTCGTCGGCGCGCTCTTCGGCGGCCTGCTCGCCATCGGTGCCATAGACCTCTTCGCCAGCATCCCCGTCGAGAACTCCCAGGGCCCCATCACCAAGACCGGGTTCAGCATGTCCACCAACCCGCTCTACTTCGTCTACGTCATCGGCGTCACGGTCTTCATCAGCACCTTCGCCGCCATCTTCCCCTCAGCCCGAGCGGCAAAGCTCGAACCCGTGCAGGTGCTGCGCGACAGCTCGCTGTAGGGGGCCTTGAGGGGTGTCCGGCTGTACGCCGAGCCCTGTTTGCATCTGTCGGCGATCATCATCATTTTATGCAATATCTATGGCGGCCTTGAGCACCAGAAGCGCAGCGAGGTCGACGTGATCAGCTACGCGGTGGCGGCGTCGCTCGGCGGAGGGCTTTCAGGGGAAGCGTGAGCCGGGCGTTTCGGGGCGGTGGAGGGTTTCGGTGATGGCCTTCCAGTGCGCTTCTGCGAGCGGTGCGGGCAGCAGCCTATCCTATGCCCCCTCGGCGGCGAGCCTCTCCGGGTGCTGGAGCAGGTAGAGCTTGTGGTAGAGGCCGCGCTCTCGGAGCAGCTCCTGGTGGGTGCCGGTTTCGCGGATGACCCCCTTGTGGAGGACGATGATGCGGTCGGCCCTCTGGACGCTGGAGAGGCGGTGGGCGATGATGATGGAGGTGCGCCCCTTCATGAGCCGCAGGGTGGCCCGGTCGACCAGCCCTTCGGTCTCGGTGTCGACCGAGCTCGTCGCTTCGTCGAGGACGAGGACCTCCGGGTTGTAGAGCAGGGCGCGCACGAAGGCGATCAGCTGCTTCTGGCCGGCGGAGAGCCCGGTGCCGTTTTCGAGGATGCGGTGCTCGTAGCCTTCGGGGAACTTCCTGATGAACCGGTCGGCACCGACCGTTTCGGCCGCAGCCCTGAGGGTTTCGACGGGGAGGTTGGGGTTGGCGAACGCGAGGTTCTCGCGGATGGTGCCGGAGAAGAGGAAGACGTCCTGCATGACGACGCCTATCCGCCGTCGCAGCGACTGCTGCGGAATCTTTTCGAGCGGGACGCCGTCGAGGAGCACCTCGCCCTTCTGGTAGGGGTAGAGGCGCGAGAGGATGTTGATGATGGTGGTCTTGCCGCTGCCGGTGGCGCCGACGATGGCGATCTTCTCTCCCTTCCGTATCGTGAAGGAGACGTCCTTCAGCACCCAGTTCTCTCCTTCGTAGGCGAACCAGACGTTTTTGAACTCGATCGACTCCCTGAAGTGCAGCGGCTGCCCGTTCGTATCGGCTGCGCTGTCCTCCTCGAGCCCCTCCTTCTCGTCGAGCAGGCGGAAGATGCGGTCGGAGCTCGCGATCGCCGTCTGCATGGTGTTGAACTTGTCGGAGAGGTGCTGCAGCGGGCGGAAGAAGAGCGAGATGTACTGCACGAACGAGATCACCACGCCGATCGTGAGGTCCGCCTTCAGGAGGCGCACGCCGCTGTACCAGATCACGAGCCCCGCCGCCGCGGCGCTGAGGGTCTCGATGAGGGGGTAGTAGATGGAGAAGTAGAAGACCGTGCGGATGTTGGCGTCGCGGTGGTCGCGGTTGATCTCGGCGTAGTGCTCCGACTCGCGCTCCTCGCGGTTGAAGAGCTGCACGATCGACATACCGGTGATGTGCTCCTGGAAGAAGGTGTTCAGCCGGGCCAGGTGCGTGCGCACGTCGCCGAAGGCCTTGCGGACCCGGCTCTTGAAAAAGAAGGTGGCGTAGAGCATGAGCGGCAGGATGGCGAGCACGACGAGCGTGAGCTGCCAGTCGATCCATACCATGATGCCGACGATGAAGACGAGCTGGAGGGTGTCGCCGAGGATGGTGACGATGCCGCTCGAGAGCAGCTCGTTGAGCGACTCGATGTCGTTGGTGGTGCGCGTGATGAGCCTTCCGATCGGGTTGCGGTCGTAGAAGCGCGCCGGGAGTTTCTGCAGGTGGCTGAAGACGTCCATGCGGATGTTGAAGACCGCTTTCTGGCCGATCAGCTGCGCCAGCCAGGTGGCGGCGTACTGCTTGAGGCCGTCGAGGAGGATGACGGCGCCGAGGATCAGGCTGATGGTGGCGAGCCCGTGCAGGTCCCCTTTCGAGATGTGGTCGTCGATGGCGACTTTCGTGAGGTAGGGGCGCATCGGTCCGAGGAAGGAGCCGCCGATGGTGACGAGCATCGCGGTGGCAACCAGCCCCTTCATCGGCTTGACGTACTGCAGGAGGCGCGAGACGATGTAGCCGTCGGCGGAGCCTTTCCGGCCTTTGAGGGTGTCGTCCTGCTGGGTGGTGAACCCGCCCCGTCCTCCCATCGGCCCCCTACCCATGTGCCGCTTCCAGGACGTGGCGGACCGACGAGGCGAGTGCCTCGGCCTCCTCTTTCGTGGGGGCTTCGGAGTAGATGCGCACGATCGGCTCCGTGTTCGAGGGGCGCAGGTGCACCCAGCTCCGGCTGAAGTCGAGCTTCAGGCCGTCCCTGGTGTCGGCCTCTGCCTCGGGGTGCATCGCGCGGACTTTCTCGAAGAGCGCGGGGAGTGTTTCGCGGCCGCCGGCCCCGAGCTCCGCCTTCTGCTTCGACATCTCGTAGTCCGGGAACTCCCGGCGGAACGCCGAGAGCCCCCCTCCGGGGTGGCTTTTCCTCCAGGCGGCGAAGGCCTGCACGAAGATCGCCGTGGCGACGAGGGCGTCGCGGCCGTAGTGGAGTTCGGGGAGGATGACCCCGCCGTTGCCCTCTCCGCCGATGACCGCACCCTGCTCCTTCATGACTTCGGTGACGTTGGCCTCGCCGACCTTCCCGCTGAAGCATTCCATGCCGTAGCGGGCTGCGATGTCGCGAAGCGCGCGGCTGCTCGAGAGGTTGTTGGCCACCGGTCCGGGGTTGTGCTTGAGGTAGAAGTCGGCGCAGGCGACGAGCGTGTACTCCTCGCCGAAGAGCGTGCCGTCCTCGCTGATGAGGGCGAGCCGGTCGACGTCGGGATCGACGACGAGCGCGAAGTCGGCGCCGGCGGCCTTCACGGCCAGGATGGTCTCCTGCAGGTTCTCCTCGATCGGCTCGGGGTTGCGCGGGAAGATGCCGCTGCCGCCGCAGGCGACGGGCACGATCTCCCGGATGCCGAGCTGCCGGCAGAGCTCCGGCATGATGGTCGCCCCGGCTCCCTCGACGCAGTCGACGAGCACCCTGAACCCCTCCTCCCGGATGGCGGAGGGGTCGACGAAGGGGAGGGCGAGGATCCTGTCGATATGCAGGGCGTCGTGGCGGCGGCTTTCCGAGGCCGAGCCCACCTCGTTCCAGCGGGCGCTGGCTGCCGGCTCCTCGCCGGCGAGCTGGAGCAGCTCCTCGACCTCCCGGGCGTCGAGGAACTCGCCGCGGCGGTTGAGCATCTTCAGGGCGTTCCACTGCACCGGGTTGTGCGAGGCGGTGATGATGAGCCCCCCGTCGGCCGCTTCCTCCGTGACGGCAAGCTCCACCGTCGGGGTGGTGGCCACGCCGATGTCCAGGACGTCGCAGCCGGAGAGCATGAGCGCGCCCCGGACGAGGGCGCTGACGGCGCTGCCGGTCGGGCGGGTGTCGCGCCCGACGACGATCCGGGCCCGGCCTTCGCCGCCGCTGCGCTCCCGCTCGGCTAGCACCCAGCGGGCGAAGGCGGTCGAGAACGCCGTGAGGTTCGCGGGGGTGAGGCTTTCGCCGACCACGCCCCGGATGCCGGAAACGCTGATCATGAGGCTCATGACGGGAAGGTGCTTGGCCCCCTCGGGGGCGTTTTTCGGGGATTCGGCCCTAATATAAGAAAAAAGAGGGGATGGGTTTTTGATTTTTTGAGTGCTTCCCGTATATTACATGCCCTTTGTTCTTGAGGTCGGCTCCGGCCGGCGCCTCAAGCGACACCCGGGTTTGGATACCACTAATTCTCATAAAGAGCGATCGATTTATGCCTTTACACAAGTCGGCTGAAAAAAGACTCCGCCAGTCGGAAAGAAGGAACGCCAGGAACAGGGCTCGCAAAAAAGAGCTGAAGACCCTGATCAAGAACATGCAGAAGCTCATCGAGGCCCGTGCTGACAAGTCCGAGGTCGAGAGCGCATACCGTTCCGCCGTCCAGAAGCTCGACCGCCTGGGCGTCAAGAACTACATCCACGCCAACAAGGCGTCGCGCAAGAAGTCGCAGCTTACGCGCCTCTTCAACGGCTACGAGGCCGAGGCAAAGTAACCCGCGTCCGGCCCCTTCCCCGGGGCCGGGCTTCCACTCTCTTCCATGTACGCATATTTCCGCGGCAGGGTCGTTTCGGTCCTGCCTGAAGAAGCGGTTCTCGAGGTGTCGGGCATTGCCTACCGGTTCCTCATCTCCGGCGGTACGGCCCGCACCCTTCCCGCCGCGGGCGGCGAAGCCGTCCTCTACACGCATCTTTCCGTCCGGGAAGACGCCCTCCAGCTCTACGGTTTTTCAAGCGAAGAGGAGAAGCAGCTCTTCCGCCTCCTGCTCCTCGTCTCCGGCGTCGGGCCGAAGCTCGCCCTGGCGGTGCTTTCCGCGCTCCCCGTGGGGGAGGTCCATGAGGCGATCCTCTCGAACGCCCCCGATCGCCTTTTCGGCGTGACGGGCGTCGGGCGCAAGACGGCCGCCCGCATCATCCTCGAGCTGCGCGACCGTATCCTGAAACTCTCGCCCGGGGCTGCGGCCTCGGTCCCTGCCGGCGTGCAGGCGGCCGGAACCCGCGATGACGCCACCTCGGCCCTCGTCACGCTCGGTTTCTCGAAAGCCGCGGCCGAAGCGGCCGTTTCGACCGAGCTCCGCTCGAACCCGGACGGCAGCGTCGAGGAGATCCTGAAATCGGCGCTCGGCGCCATGCATAACCGTTAGCACACAGCCGTGACCTACCAGGAAACGCTCGATTTCCTCTTTCCCCTCCACCGCTTCGGCATCAAGCCGGGGCTCGAACGGGTGCGCCTCCTCCTTGAAGCTGCCGGTTCCCCGGAGCACCGGCTCGGTAAGGTGGTGCACGTTGCCGGCACGAACGGCAAGGGGACTGCGGCCTCGGCCGTCGCTTCCATCTTCACGGCCTCAGGCAGAAAGACCGCGCTCTACACCTCCCCCCACCTCGTCGACTTCACCGAGCGGATGCGCATCGACGGGCGCCCCATCGGCGAGGATGAGGTCGCCCGCTACGCGACCGTGCTGAAGGAGGCGGCCCTCCGGCTGCACTCGACCTTTTTCGAGGTGACGACCGCCATCGCCCTCTGCTGGTTCGCCGACAGCGGGGTCGAGGTTTCGGTCATCGAGACCGGGATGGGCGGGCGGCTCGACGCGACGAACGTGGTGCGCTCCGACTACGCGCTCCTCACCGGCATCGGCCTCGACCATACGGAGTGGCTCGGCACCACCATCGGCGCCATCGCAGCCGAGAAGGCGGCCATCATCAAGCCCCGTTCGAAGGTCTTCACCTCCATCGATCCCGACGGGGGAGCGGCCGCCGCAGAGTCCTTCCCCGCCCTGCGCGATGCGGCTGCGGCCTGTGGCTCGGCGCTGCAGGCCTTCAACCGCGACTTCTTTGCCGAGGCGGTGCATGCGGAGCCGGGCCTTCTCGAGCTCGACGTCGTCACCGCAGGCGGGCGCTTCGGCGGGCTCCGCGCTCCGCTTACCGGCGCCTTCCACGCCGCGGGCGTTGCGGCGGCCGTGGCTCTCGCCCTCGACGCGGGGGTCGGGGAGGATGCGGTGCGCCTCGGGCTCGACCGGCTGCTCTCCACCGGTTACCGCGCGCGCCTGGAGCTCATCGGCCGCAGGCCCGACATCCTGCTCGACGTCTCGCACAACGCCGAGGGGATGCGCGCGACCGTGGACGCGCTCCTGCCCTTCGCGGAAAGGTACGGCGAGGTGCTGCCGCTCTTCGGGCTCGCTTCCGACAAGGACGGCGCCGCGATGCTGCGTGAGCTCATGCGCCTCGGCCGCCGGTTCGCCGTGGCGGACCTGCCGACGGAACGCGGCGTCTCCTCCCGTGAGCTTGCCGAACTCTGCCGCTCGCTCGGGGCCGAAGCCCGGGCGTTCGATACGCCGGCCGGGGCGCTCTCGGCCCTCCGGCGACAGGCCGCTCCCGATACCCTCATCCTCGTTACCGGGTCGTTCTACCTCGCCGGCGCGCTGCTCGAGTCGGGCGCCTTCGGCGGCGGCAGGGCGGGGGAGGAGTGAACCGTTTTTTTTTAACGAGCTAAAAAGTTGTATATTTAAGTAGGATCCGCCGTTATAACGAATTCGTTGGTTTCAGTTCCGGCTCCAGCAGCCGAAAGGGTCCTCTTCACGACACTATCCCATTGCCAATACATCCGCTCCCCGTACATCTCCGCTCCATGCCGCTCTTTGGCGTGTTCTGTGCCGCATTCGGGTACCGGATCTTCCCTTGTCCTCACCGTCATACAATAGAAGGCGCTCCAAGAGGCGCTTAACACAAGCACACCGTACAATGTCGAACAATCCCGTCGCCAAAAGTCTGGACATCAACATGCTCCAGAAGAAGAAGGTTTACGAGCTGAACGCCATGGCCAAGGAGATCGGCGTCTCGGCCGCAGGGCTCCGCAAGGAGGAGCTGATCTTCAAGATCATCGAGGCGCAGTCGCAGAAGAGCTCCGATCCCGAAAGCGGCAACGTCATGGTCAATACCGGCGTCCTGCAGGTGATCCCCGAAGGCTACGGGTTTCTCCGCTCCCCGAACTACAACTACCTCTCCTCTCCCGACGACATCTACGTCTCTCCCTCCCAGATCAAGCGCTTCAGCATGCGGACCGGCGACACGGTCTGCGGCCAGGTGAGGGCCCCGAAGGAGGGCGAGCGGTTCTTCGCGCTGCTCAAAATCAACACCATCGACGGCGCCGAGCCGGAAATCACGCGCGAGCGGCCCTTCTTCGAGAACCTCACGCCGCTCTTCCCCCATGAGCGGCTGAAGCTCGAGACCAAGCAGAACGAGTACTGCGGGCGCATCATGGACATCTTCACCCCGATCGGCAAGGGCCAGCGCGGACTCATCGTCGCACAGCCCAAGACCGGCAAGACCATGCTGCTGCAGATGGTGGCCAACGCCATCATCAAGAACCACCCCGAGGTCTACCTCATCGTGCTGCTCATCGACGAGCGCCCCGAGGAGGTCACCGACATGGCCCGCAGCGTCGAGGCCGAGGTGGTCAGCTCCACCTTCGACGAGGACCCCGAGCGCCACGTCCAGGTGGCCGACATGGTCATGGAGAAGGCCAAGCGTCTCGTCGAGGTCGGACGCGACGTCGTGATCCTGCTCGACTCGATCACCCGCCTCGCCCGCGCCCACAACACCATCATCCCGCACTCCGGCAAGATCCTCTCGGGCGGTATCGACGCCAACGCGCTGACCAAGCCGAAGCGGTTCTTCGGCGCGGCCCGCAACATCGAGGAGGGGGGAAGCCTCACCATCATCGCCACGGCGCTCGTCGACACCGGCTCGCGCATGGACGACGTCATCTTCGAGGAGTTCAAGGGCACCGGCAACATGGAACTCGTGCTCGACCGCCGGCTCAGCGAGCGGCGCATCTTCCCGGCCATCGACATCCTCCGTTCCGGAACGCGCAAGGAGGAGCTGCTCTTCAGCCAGGAGGAGCTCTCGCGCACCTGGCTGCTCCGCAAGTACCTCGCCGAGAAGAATCCGATCGAGTGCATGGAGTTCATGCGCGAGAAACTCTCCGACACGAAGGACAACAAGGAGTTCTTCAAGTACATGAATCGATGATGTTTAGAGATTTTTTGCATTTTCTGTTTTTGGTTTAGAAAAATGTTCCTATATTATCAGCCTTTAAAACAAGAGGAAAGGTTACTACATGCCCTGCGGAAAAAAGAGAAAAAGACATAAGATGGCGGTCCACAAGCGTAAAAAGATGCGCCGTAAGAATCGTCACAAGAAGCGTCTGCGTTACCAGAACAAGTAAGTTCGGGTGTTGTCGCTGAGCGATCGTACAGGTTGAGAATATAGCTCAGTTGGTAGAGCATCTGCCTTTTAAGCAGAGGGTCGAAGGTTCGAGCCCTTCTATTCTCACTGATGTTCCTTGCAGATCATTGATTTTTACGTGCCCGAGTGGTGGAATTGGTAGACACACTATCTTGAGGGGGTAGCGCCGAAAGGTGTAGGAGTTCGAATCTCCTCTCGGGCACACAACGAAAAGCCGCTTTCAGAGCGGCTTTTCTGCTTTCCACCCTTACCGCAACCATTTCAACACGGGATTTCCATGGAGATAGCCGTCTGCGTCACGCTTGTGCCGGATACCGCGTCCGTCATCGGTTTCCGGGACGGAGCGCTCGACACGTCCAGGATCAGCGAGGTCCTCAACCCCTACGACGAATACGCCCTCGAGGAGGCGCTGCTCATGCGCGAGCGCCAGGGGGACGCCACGGTTCGGGTCTTCAGCGTCGCTCCCGCCTCGAAGAAGCCGCTTCTCCAGAAGGCTCTCGCCATGGGAGCGGACCGGCTCGTCATCGTCGAGGGCCCGGAGTCCTGCGATCCGTGGCAGACCGCCTCCATTCTTCGGGAGGCCTTCAGGGCGGTCTACGGGGAGGCGGTGCCGGAGCTTGTCCTGTGCGGCAGGGAGTCGACCGATTTCAGGAGCGGCGAGGTGCCGGGCATGCTTGCCACCCTTCTCGGAGTTCCTTCCCTCAGCGGGGTGACGAAGCTCGAGGCGGCGCCGGACGGCACGCTCCGGCTCGAGCGCGAGATCGAGGGGGGGCTCGAGCGCTTCGAGGCGCGGCTTCCGATCCTGCTCTCGGCGGAGAAGGGGCTGAACACGCCGCGCAAGACCAGCATGAAGGGGGTCATGGAGGCCCGGAAGAAACCCGTCGAGGTGCTTTCTGCCCGGGACGTTCCGGAGCCGAGGGTGTCGCTCGAATCCCTCCGGCCGGCAGAGCGGCACAAGGAGTGCCGCATGGCCGGGGACGTCCGGGAGCTGGTGCGCCTGCTCCGGAAAGGGGAGGTACTTTAATGGGACGCCATCTCGTCTTCCTCGAACAGCGCGAAGGCCGGCTGAAGGACGCTTCGCTCGACCTCCTGTCCCGTGTCCGGGAGATGGCCGGTCTCCGGGGCGAGGGTCCCATTGCGGCCGTGCTCGCCGGCCCTGTCGATGAGGGGATGCTCCCCGCCGCCGCCGGCACCCTCTACCACGCCGCCGACCCGTCGCTCGGCCTCTACGGCCGGGAGCCTTACGCCGCACTCGTTGAAGAGGCCGTGCGCCGGGAAGGCGCCGCCGAGGTGTATTTCGCCGAGGGGGCCCTCTCCGCCGACCTCGCACCCCTTCTCAGTGTCCGGCTTCGGGCCGCTCTCCTCGGTGGGTGCGGCGGACCTGATGGCTGCCTGCGACCGGTCTATTCCGGCGCGGCCCTGGCCGGGTTCCGCCCAGATGCCGAGATCCGCATCCACAGCGTCGCTTCCTCCGCCGGCCGGCAGGAGCGAGGCGGGGGGGAGCCGATGCGTGTCGTGGAACTTCCCGTTTCCGCAGGAGCTGATCCCGGGCCCGTCCTCCGCGAGCTGGTGATGCGGGTCGGCCTGGCGGACGTCGGCGAGGCCCGGGTCGTCGTTGCCGGCGGCAGGGGCGTCGGGGGGGCTGAAGGGTTCCGGCTGCTCGAGGAACTCGCCTCGCTCCTCGGCGGGGCGGTCGGCGCCAGCCGTGCGGCCGTCGACCTGGGGTGGCGCCCGCATGCGGAGCAGGTCGGCCAGACCGGCCGCTCCGTCTCTGCGGACCTCTACATCGCCTGCGGCGTCTCCGGTGCGGTGCAGCACCTCGCCGGCATCGCCCGCGCCGGCACGGTGGTCGCCATCAACACCGATCCCCATGCTCCGATTTTCGCTGTGGCCGACTACGGTTTCGTGGCCGATCTCCACACGGCCCTTCCCGCCTTCATCGAAGCGGTGCGGGAGTTGCGGAAATGAAATGATTAAGAGTACATTGACGTTGAGACTGTGAACGCAATTCCCTGCAGAGAGACCGCCATATGGACAAAGTACAGGTAGACATACTCGGGCTGTCGACAAGCCCGCATGCGAACGGCGCCTACGCCCTCATCCTCTACGAACTCGAGGGCAGCCGCCGGCTTCCGATCATCATCGGCGGGTTCGAGGCGCAGGCCATCGCCCTGAAGCTCGAGAACATCAAGCCTCCGCGGCCTTTCACCCACGACCTGTTCAAAAACGTGGCAGACGCCTTCGACCTGCACGTCAACGAAATCTTCATCGACGAACTTCATAACGAAACCTTCTACGCGAAGGTGGTCTGCGAGGTCAACGGCATAGTCCAGGAGATCGACGCACGCCCGAGCGACGCCATCGCCATTGCGGTCCGCTTCGGCGCTCCGGTGTATGTGAGTGAGGAGATCATGGCCGAGGCGGGCATAAAGGAGGAGCAGAAGGAAGAGGATGAGGCTGCCTCGGAGTTCGTGTCCGAAGAGGGTGGTATCGAGGAACTCGAGGCGCCATTACCCCCTCCGGGGCCCGGTGCGAAGCTCGAAGAGCTGCAGTCGGCGCTTGCCGAGGCGGTACAGAGCGAGAACTACGAGGAGGCCGCCAGGCTGCGTGATGAGATCTCACGCCTCAGGAGCAGCTCCTGAGGGAGCGCCGAACAGGGTTGTCATAATAAAAAAAGGAGGCAGATGCCTCCTTTTTTCTTGGGTGCGCCCAATTCTGAACGATGCGGCTCAGAGTCCGACGCGCAGACCGAGCAGGACGCTGTGCGTACCGGCCTGAGAATCGTTCAGGAACTCCATCGTCGAGAAGTAGCGGTAGCGGGCGTCGATCATCACGCTGCCACCGACCGGTACGGCTACGCCGGCACCGATCTGGTAGGCCAGTGCGTTCTCGTTGCTGCTCGTCGCGCCGATGTCGTGGAGCTTGATCTGGGCGACGCCGACGCCTGCCGTCACATAGGGCTCGAACCCGCCGGCATCGATGTCGTAGTAGCCGTTGGCGAGCAGCGAGTAGATCTGGACCTCTCCGCCCGAAGCATTGGTGTTGTAGAAGTCGACGTCGCTCTGCTGGTAGCCGCCCTCGAGTTCGAGCCGGTAGTCGCCGTAGTCGCAACCGAGCGCACCGAGCACGATGTAGCCGCCGTCCATGACGAGGTTGTCGGCGGTGTTCGGGGCGTCGTCGATGTCGTTCATCCAGGAGATGCCGGCGTTGCCGCTGATGTAGTGGTCCGCCGCCATTGCCGGGGAAGCTGCAAAGCCCGTAAATGCCAGCCCCGCAGCCAGGATCGCGATGTTCTTTTTCATGGTAGTTGTCATTTTGTGGTTGTCCGTCTTTTTCGGTTATGTATGCATGAACTACATGAAATGGGGATTCATATATATAATGTATATAAAATTGGCGTAGAGGCAAAGCCTATTCGAGGATTGCGGGGAATAAAAAAGCCGGCCACAACGGGCCGGCTCGGGTGGTGCTGTAGGGCGTCGGCTTATTCCATGCCGGTGCCGAAGCTGAAGAGGAAGTTCCAGCCGGTCTTGTCGGCGTCCAGGTGCGGTTTGTCGAAGCCGTAGCCGTAGTCGATGCCGACCTGGCCGATGATCGGGAGGAACAGCCGCAGTCCGAGGCCCGCGGACTTCTTGAGGCTGCTGAAGTCGACCTCGGAGCCGTTCATCCAGATGTCGCCGGCCTCGGCGAAGACGAGGGCGTAGACGCTGGCCGAGGAGGAGAGCGTCAGCGGGTAGCGGACCTCGGTGGTGAACTTCGAGTAGATCTTTCCGCCGTAGAGTTCCGAGGTCGAGTCGTCTCCGAGTTTCGTGCCGAGGCTGCGGTCGTCGTAGCCGCGCAACGCCACGGTCGGGAGCGATGACATGCCGCTGCCGCCCATGTAGAAGTACTCGGTGTAGGGAATGTAGTCGCTGCTGGAGAACGTTCCGAGGTAGCCGTGCTGGGTCGAGAGGTTCAGGACGAACTTGCGGTTGAGCGGCACATACCAGCTGGAACTGCCGGTAAACTTGTAGAAGTCGACGGTGCCGGGCAGGATGCCGCCGGCGAGCTGCGCAGAGATCCAGTTCTTGCTGCCGTTGCGCGGATAGATCGGGTTGTCGATGCTGTTGCGCGTGATGGTCTGGGTGACGGAGTACTCGTCGGACGTCTGGGGCGCGCTGCTGTCGATGAAGGTGAGGAACTCGCCTTCGCTGTGCAGGTACTTCAGGCGCCAGTTGACGGAGAAGTAGTCGTCGGGCCAGCTGAGGCGCTTGCCGACGGAGAGGGTCGTGCCGTACTGGTCGACCGGTTTCGGGTTGTATTCCCCGTCGTCGGTGTAGTCGTAGGAGCGGTGGCTCGTAAAGGCAGAGAATCCGACCGATGTCGGGGTGTCGAACGCCCAGGGCTCGGTGAAGTTGAGCGAGAGGGTCCGGTACTCGTCGCTGCCGAACTGCCACTGGAATCCGAGTTTCTGGCCGTCGCCATGCGGGATGGGCTTGTAGGCCTCGGCCTTGAAAATGTCCTCGAGCGAGAAGTTGTTGAAGGTTACGCCGAGGCCGCCGGTGAAGCCGGCATCGCTGTACCCGACGGAGGCGTTGAAGGTGTCGGTCTGCTTCTCTTCGACGTTGTAGGTGAGGTCGACGGTGCTCGTTTCAGGATGCGGATCGATGTCGGGCTGCAGGGTCTCCGGGTTGAAGTAGTTGAGCATGTTGAGCTCGCGGACGCTGCGCACGACGTTCTTGCGGCTGAACATGTCGCCAGGTACGGTGTGGAGCTCGCGGCGGATGACATGGTCCTTCGTTTTGGTGTTGCCCTTGATGCCGATCCTGTCGAGCTGGAACTGTCCGCCCTCTTCGATGTTGATCAGAAGGTCTATCGAGTCGGGCTGCACCACCTGCTCCTGCAGCTTTGCCCGGTAGGCGAGGTAGCCGCGGTCGAGGTAGAGGGAGCTGACGTCGGTGTTGTCCTCAGAGTAGTTGAGCCTTTCCTGGATCCGCTTGGCGTTGTAGAGGTCGCCTTTCTTGATGGCGAAGGTTGCGTTCAGGATCTCCGTGGTCGCGAAGTCCTTCGAGTTGCCGGTCCAGGTGATGTTGCGGATGTGGTACTCGGGACCTTCATAGAGGTAGAGGTCGAGCAGGAGCCCCTTGTTGTTCTTCGTGTAGGAGACCTCGTGGCGCAGGATGCGGGCGTCGCGGTAGCCGTTGTTGCGGTAGAACTCCACGAGCAGGTCCTTGTCCTCCTGCAGCTTGTCCCGGTCGAGTTTCGGGCTGCCGAAGATTCTCCGCCACCAGGAGTTCTGGTGGGTCTCCTTCAGGACGCCGCGCAGTTTGCCCTGGTCGAAGGCCTTGTTGCCGTGGAAGGTGATCTTCTCGATAGAGACTTTCTTTCCTTCGCTGATGGTGAAGAGCGCGGTGACGTGGTTCGTTTTTTCGGACTTCTGGAGCTTGAACTCTGCACCTGCGGTGAGGTAGCCCTTGCCGGCGTACAGCTTCTCGATCTTGTTCGCCGCGGTGACGAGCTCCTGCTCGGTCACGGTCTTCGTGAGCGGGAGGGTTGCGGTCTTTTCCAGTTCCTCCGTCTTGATCTTCTTGTTTCCCCTGAAGGCGACGGCGTCGAGCACCGGGAGCTCGCCGACCCTGAACTTGAGTGCGATCCTGCGTCCGCCGAGGTCCTGGCGCTCGATCGTGATGTCGCTGAAGTAGCCGAGGTTCCAGAGGTACTGCATGGCGCCGGAGAGTTCCGGGCCGGGAATCGGGATGCGCTGGCCCTCTTTCAGGGGGAGGCTGCCCTTGAGGTCCTCCTCCTTGAGCGCCTGCAGGCCGCTGAACGAGATGGAGGCGACGGTGAAGAGTTCCTCCTGCGGCTGCGCGGCGGTTGCCGGCGCCGCAAGGGCTTCGGCCCCTTTCGACGGGGATGCGAGGAGTGCTGCGAGCAGAAGGGTGAGGGCTGGTTTGTTCGGGATGTTCATCGAGCGTTCTCGTTCAGACGGGTTAATGCTTGGGTTCCGGGTGTATCGGCTTTGCGGACCTGATCGCTGGTCTGGCCGAAGCGGCGCTCCCTGCCCTGGTAGTCGCGGATGGCGTCGTAGAGCTGGGTGCGGCGGAAGTCGGGCCAGTAGGTGTTGGTGAAATAGATTTCGGAATAGGCGCTCTGCCAGATCATGAAGTTGCTGATGCGGAACTCGCCGCTGGTGCGGATGATGAGCTCCGGGTCGGGGATGGAGGCGGTCGAAAGCCGCGATTCTATGAGCTTTTCGGTGACGTCGTCGGGATCGAGGACTCCCGCCTTCACCTCTTCGGCAATGGTTTTGCAGGCCTGTGCTATGTCCCACTTGCCGCTGTAGCTGAGCGCGATGTTCAGCACGAGCGCGCTGTTGTTCTTCGTGAGCTCGATCGTGTGCTCGAGCACCGTGCGGACCTTCTCCGGCAGGAGGGCGGTGTTGCCGATGACGTTCAGCCGGATGTTGTTGTCGTGCAGGGCGCGGGTCTCGCGGGCGAGGATGCGCACGATCAGCTGCATGAGGGCGGAGACCTCTTTTTCGGGGCGCTTCCAGTTTTCGGTGGAGAAGGTGAAGAGCGTGAGGTAGCCGATTCCGAGCTGGGCCGAGGCCTCCACCACGTCGCGTACCGAGTTGACGCCGGCGGCATGGCCCTCGACGCGGGTCTTGCCTTTCAGGCGCGCCCAGCGGCCGTTGCCGTCCATGATGATGGCGATGTGCGAGGGGAGCTCGCACGTGGACTTCAGCTCTCTCTGCGCCCTGACGTCTTCGGTTTCGATATCCCCGGTGAACCAGTGCCCTTTTTTCATGGCGGATTGGTCCAGTTTCTTTATCAGGGCCATGTGTTTCGTGTGCTCCGTATCGGTATTCCTGTTGCCCGTTTTTCCGGCGTTAGACAGCGTTCTCTTTCGATCGATCTTCAAAACGGTTCAAATTGAATAATATGGATCTATTTGTTATTATACAAACCTTACAGCCAATCGGACCCCCTGCAGTTTTGAAGGGTTATCGGGGCCCGACCTGCGTGTCCCGCTGCCCCGGGCCGTCCACCAAATAACAATCCAGAAGAGCCGTGCAATTCAGTAGTTACGCAGACCTCCGCTCCAGCCTGCTCAGCGGCAAGACCACGTGCGAAGCGGTCACCGCCGGGTATCTCGAGCGCATCCGGAGCCATGAGGGCGACAACATATACATCACGGTGTTCGCCGAGGAAGCGATGGAACGGGCCCGCCAGCTCGACCTGAAGCTTGCCGGAGGCGCCGCCCCCGGCCGCCTTTTCGGCCTTCCGATGGCCATCAAGGACAACATCTCGATGAAGGGCGTCCGGCTCACCTGCGCCTCGAAAATGCTCGAGAACTACGAGAGCGTCTACGACGCCACGGCCGTCCAGCGCCTCGAGTCGGAGGACGCCATCTTCCTCGGCAAGACCAACATGGACGAGTTCGCCATGGGCAGCTCGAACGAGAACTCCGCGTTCGGTCCCGTGCCGAACCCCTTCGACAGCACCCGCGTTCCGGGCGGCAGCTCCGGCGGATCGGCGGCGGCCGTGGCCGCAGGCCTCTGCATGGTGGCCCTCGGTTCCGACACCGGCGGATCGGTCCGCCAGCCGGCAGGGTTCTGCGACATCGTCGGTCTCAAGCCGACCTACGGCCGCATCTCGCGCTACGGCCTCGTGGCCTTCGCCTCCTCGTTCGACCAGATCGGCGTGCTCTCGCTGAACTGCCGGGACGCGGCCCTCGTGCTCGGGGTGCTGGCGGGTGTCGACCCCCGGGACGCCACCTCATCCTCGCACCCGGTCGCCTCCTACGGTGAGGAGATGGACGCCCTCTCGCTCGAGGGGCTGCGGGTCGGCGTGCCCGAAGAGTTCTTCAACGAGGGGCTCAATCCCGACGTGGCCAACATCGTCCGCGAGCGGCTCGAATCGCTCCGCGAGCGCGGCGCCGAGCTCATAGACATCAAGCTCCCCAACAGCGACTACGCCATCGCCGCCTACTACATCCTCGTCACCGCCGAGGCCTCGAGCAACCTCGCCCGCTTCGACGGCGCCCGTTACGGCTACCGCTCCGCTGCGGCCGACGACCTCAGCTCGATGTACGTCAAGTCCCGCACCGAAGGGTTCGGAGCGGAGGTCAAGCGCCGCATCATGCTCGGCACCTACGTGCTCTCCGCCGGCTACTACGACACCTACTACAAGAAGGCGCAGCAGGTGCGCCGCGTCTTCCAGGACCGCTATCGGGAGGCGCTCGGGAAGGTCGACGTCATCGCCGGCCCCACCTCGCCCTTCCCCCCCTTCGGCATCGGCGACAAGACGGCCGATCCGCTCGAGATGTACCTGGCCGACGTCTATACGGTTCCGGCCAGCATCGTCGGCATGCCCGCCCTCAGCGTTCCGGTCGGCTACGACAGCACCGGCCTGCCGGTCGGCATCCACCTGATCAGCAATTTCTTCGAGGAGGGCCGGATGCTCGGCATCGCGCGCCATCTCGAGCGCCCGGAGTCCTCACGCAAACCAGCCATCAGCAACCACTAAACAACCTTAATACTATGAGCGTACTGGTCAATAAGGATACCCGCCTGGTCGTCCAGGGCATCACCGGCGGCGAGGGGACCTTCCATACTTCGCAGATCCTCGAGTACGGCACCAACGTCGTCGCCGGCGTCACCCCCGGCAAGGGCGGGGTGATGTACAACGGCAACGACCGCGACAAGTTCTGCCGCCCCGTTCCGGTCTTCAACACCGTCAGGGAGGCTGTCCTGAAGGCCGAGGCCAACGCCACCGTGATCTTCGTGCCGGCAGCCTTCGCCGCCGACGCCATCATGGAGGCCGCCGACGCCGGGCTGAAGGTGATCATCTGCATCACCGAGGGCATCCCGGTCAACGACATGATGAAGGCTTACGCGTTCGTCCAGGAGAAGGGCGCGGTGCTCGTCGGGCCGAACTGCCCGGGCGTCATCACCCCCGGCGAGGCCAAGATCGGCATCATGCCGGGCTTCATCCACAAGAAGGGCTCGATCGGCGTCATCTCCCGCAGCGGCACCCTGACCTACGAGGCCGTCCACCAGCTCACCCAGGTCGGGCTCGGCCAGTCGACCTGCATCGGCATCGGCGGCGACCCCATCATCGGCACCCGCTTCATCGACGCCGTGAAGATGTTCGCCAAGGACGACGAGACCGAGGGTCTCATCATGATCGGCGAGATCGGCGGCAGCGCCGAGGAGGAGGCTGCCGAGTACATTAAAAAGTATTTCAAGAAGCCGGTCGTCGGCTTCATCGCCGGCCGAACGGCACCTCCCGGCCGCAGGATGGGACATGCCGGCGCCATCGTCTCCGGCGGCAAGGGTACCGCCGAAGAGAAGATCAAGGCGATGCAGGCCGCCGGCATCCATGTCGTCGACAGCCCGGGCGAGATGGGCGAGGCGATGCTGAAGGCCCTCGGCCGCTCGGCATCCTGACAGGGACTGCAGCATAAGAGAGAAGAACCCCCGCCTCGGCGGGGGTTCGCTGTTTATGGCGAAGGCACCGGTCTTGTCTTTTGTTCGATAGTCTTTTGCAAATCCTCATCATTCGATGTATGAGCAGGCAGGAGGAGGCACTCGATCCGACCAGAAACCGGGGGATGATTCGAGCCGCTGATATTGAATCGGAAGGGTTACGGCGTCGTTTTATCTGGATTCAGAGAAAACGACACCGTGGATGGCCTTTGTGAAAAAGTCAAAGCCGAGCATGCCCTGTGGTGGTTTGCCGGACGTTATTGCAGAAATGGCGGCATTCCTTGTTCCGGTCATCGAAAGCATGGATTCGAAGGAGTGTGTTGGGGAGAGCCGGGAGCCGTTCCGGGGGTGGGCCCATGATGGTCGAGCGTCCTCCCCGCTGAGGCGGGGGTCGCTGTTTCAGGGCAGTGGGGGGGAAGAGGTGTTTCGTTCTTCCGGCTTCAGAGCCCGAGGGTGAGCAGGTCGTGCAGGTGGATGATTCCGACGGGCCGGCCGTCGTTGTCGCAGACCATGAGCTGCGTGATGCGCCAGGTCTCGAGCACGTCGAGGCACTCCTTGGCGAGCATGTCGCTTCCGGCCGTTTTCGGTTCCGGGGTCATGACCTCCCCGGCCCTGAGCGAGAGATACTCTCCGCCCTTCTGGACGAGGCGGCGGAGGTCGCCGTCGGTGAAGATCCCTTTCAGTCGCCCATCCTTGTCGACGACGGCGCTGACGCCGTAGCGCTTTGCGGTCATTTCGAGGATCAGTTCGGCGAGGGTCGCGCTCTCCTCCACCACCGGCACCGCATCCTCCTTGGCCATGATGTCGCGGACCCTGACGGTGAGGCGCCGTCCGAGCGCGCCTTTGGGGTGGCTGAGGGCGAAGTCGCGCTGGGTGAACCGTTTCTCCTCCATCAGCGCGATGGCAAGGGCGTCGCCCATGGCGAGCATGGCGGTCGTCGAGGTCGTCGGCGCCAGGTCGTAGGGGCAGGCCTCTTCCGAGATTCCGGTGTCGAGCACGATGTCGGCGTTCTCGCCGAGGAAGGAGCGCCGGCTGCCGGTCATGGCGATGATCTTCACTCCGATCTGGCGCAGCGGGGGGATGATGAAGTTGAGCTCCTCGGTGGTGCCGCTTTTGGAGAGGCCGATGACGACGTCCTCTTTCTGCACGATGCCGAGGTCTCCGTGGGCCGCTTCGGCGGGGTGGAGGAAGACGGCGGTCGAGCCGGTCGAGCTCATGGTGGCGGCCATCTTCTGGCCGATGATGCCGGACTTGCCCATCCCGGAGATGATGATCTTGCCCCGGCAGCCGGCAAGGAGGCCGACGGCCTCGGCGAAGCTGCCCTCAAGCCGTTCGGCCATGGTGCGGATGGCTTCGGCCTCCTGCAGGAGGATGTTCTTTCCCTTCAGGGTGAGCGGGTGGAGGGTGTCGGGGGAGGGCGTTCTCTCCATCGTGTTTTCGGGTGGGGGTTCGCTGAAAAGAGTCCGGTTGTCCTTTCAATAAAAAGGAATATCGGCTACATTGCAATAACTTCCGTTTCCTTCATCACTCATTCCCGTTCCGATTATGAGCTGGATCCCCATCATGGTCTTTTCGCTGCTGGTGTTCTTCTTCTTCATCTTCCTGCTCCGCAAGTTCGTGGGCTACATGAAAAGGGAACAGTCGCTCGAGATCGAGTCCCTGAAGTCGACCCTCATCGACCCCGACAACCCGATCGGGCTCAGCGGAACGGAGCTCGACAAGCTCAAAAAGCAGCAGCAGGAGGCCCAGGCCCACCTGCGAGAGGTGATCTCCAAGATCCCCGTCAAGGAGAAGGACGGGCGGTTCCAGATCGACGAGGAGGAGGTGCGCCGCCGCCGCGAGTCCCAGAACGGCACCGGCGATGAAGCCCGGAAGCCGGACGTTTCAGGGCAGGCATAGTTTCCGACGGGTCAGCGCCGATGCTCTTTTCGAAGCTCAAGCTCCTCTTCAAGGACACCGTCATCTACGGGACGAGCACCATCCTCGCCCGCAGCCTCAACTACCTGCTGGTTCCGCTCTACGCCAACCAGCTATCCACCTTCGACAACGGCATCCAGACGCTGGTCTACGCCAACATCGCCATCGCCAACGTCCTCTTCTCCTACGGACTGGAGACCTCCTACCTGAAGAGCGCCTCCGACGCCATGCGCGAAGGGCGGGACGAGCGGGGACTCTTCTCGACGGCGTTCATCTCGCTCCTTTTCACCTCGACCCTTTTCACCGCGCTGCTGTTCCTGCT
Organism: Chlorobium sp. N1; assembly: GCF_004332115.1. GTDB lineage: Bacteria > Bacteroidota > Chlorobiia > Chlorobiales > Chlorobiaceae > Chlorobium. The sequence goes on along the minus strand of NZ_SJPA01000001.1, from coordinate 664,898 downwards.
CGCGCCGCAGGTCTCGACCATGATCGGGCTTTCGCCCGGCGAGCAGCCCTTCATCCGCTACGCGGCCCTGATCCTCTGGATCGACACCCTGCTTGTGATCCCCTTCGCCGAGCTGCGGCTCAAGCGCCAGGCGGTTCGATTCGCCGTGGCGCGCATTTCGGGCGTTCTCATGGTGGTCGCGAGCGCTTTCGTCCTGCTCGGTCCGCTCCGGCAGGGACTTTCAGGGGCGTTTTTCGCCAACATCCTCGGCTCCCTCCTGACCCTCGCGATGCTCCTTCCGGTGCTCCGACGCCTGAAGGCCGCCTTCTCCTTCGCCGAGCTCCGCGAGATGCTCAAAATCGGCCTGCCCTACGTGCCTACCGGCATCGCCGGCCTCCTCATCCACCTCGTCGACCGCAACATCCTCATCCGCATGCCCGCTTCCGACATCGAGCGCATCTACGGCAGCGGGTTCGAGGCCTCTGACGTGGTCGGCATCTACGGCCGGGTGGCGGCCTTCGGGGTGGTGCTGCAGCTCCTGATCCAGGTGTTCCGCTTCGCCTGGCAGCCCTTCTTCCTCCAGCACTCCGCCGATCCCGACGCCAAGCGGCTCTTCCGCCACGTGCTGAGCATTTCGACCGTGCTCACCATGTTCATCGCACTCGCCGCCACCTTCTTCGTGCCGGACCTCGTGCGCCATCACTACGGAGGGAGGCTCTACCTCCTGCCGCCCGGCTACTGGATCGGTCTTTCGGTATTGCCGTGGATCTTCCTCAGCTACGTCTTCGACATGGTTTCGACCAACCTTTCGGCCGGCATCCTCATCACCGGCACGACCCGCTACCTTCCGGCGGTGACCTTCGCCGGCGCGGCGGTGACGGGCTTTTTCTGCTGGTGGCTGATTCCCCTTTCGGGGATGGAGGGCGCGGCCTGGGCGATTGTCGCCGGCACGGTGGTGATGAGCGCCATGATGGCCTACTTCTCGCTGCGCGCCTATCCGGTCCGCTACGACTGGGAGAAGCTGCTGGTCCTTCTTCTGGCGGGTGTCGGCGCCGGGTGGGCCGGGACGGTTCCCGGGGTGTTGCCGGCCGATGCGGCACTCAAGGGTGCGCTGCTTGCCGGCTACCTGCTGGTTGCGGCGTTCTTGTTCCGAGAGGAGTCGGCGCTCGTCCTCCGCAAACTCCGGGGCCGGCTGGCGCGGGGCCGCTGAGGGCCGGAGTCGGCCCCCGGAGGTTTCTTCAGCGCAGGATCTCCTCCACCATCCGGCGGAGCTCCGAAACGGCGATGCCGTTCGATTCGGCAATCGAGCGCATGCTCTCGTCCGCTTTCGAGCTGACGCCCTTGGCTTCGAGGGCGAGCCGGAGCGATTCCGGCGCGACGCCTCCCTCTTCCGCTAGGGCTTCGAGCGTCCTGCGCCCGAACCCTTCCTTGCCGATCTCCTGTTTGGCCGGCCGGATGAGCCGGTAGGCTTCGGCCGCCGTCATGCCGGCGCGCTTCGAGATCTGGCCGAGGGTCTCATTCGTGGATCTGGCGTCGAGCCCGGCGTTGCGGAGGGTTTCGAGTATCTCTTCGGCGCTCATCGGAACCGAGGGCTGCTCGGCGAGCTCTTTGAGCGTCATCGCCTCGGCATGGGGGACCGGCGGTTCGGCGGCAGTGCTTTCCCATCCGTTCTTCAGCTGGTCGCCGAGCGCGGTGATGCCGGAGAACGGCTGCATCTTCAGTGCGGTGCCGACGCCGACGAGGAGGGTGAGAAGCAGGATCAGGGAGAGCTCCAGCGGGTGGCTGAGCCCCTTTGACGCCCTGGCCTTGATGTAGCTGAGGAAGGCTTTCCAGTTGATGAGGAAGAGGTGGAAGATCGAGAGCACGGCGAACGCGAGGCCGAAGAGGGTGTGCTGGTCCTGCCAGGCGCTTTTGGTGAGTCCGAGGATCTGCCAGCCGCTCCAGTTGGCCACCCTGCCGGGAGGGGCGATGAAGAGCACGACTCCCGAGACGAGGAGCATGAGGAAGGAGGTGACGAGGCCGAGGCTGATGAAGATCCTCCAGTTGACGGCTTTTTTCATGGTGGGGTGTTTGTTGGTTCAGGCCGGCGCTATGGCTCCCGGCCCTCTGTGGTTTCGCGCCAGCGCTCCTGGTGCGTGACGAACTTGCGCGACGAGAGCTGGCGGAGCATGGCCTTGAGCGAATCGCGCTGGGCGGGGGTGCAGACTGCGGCGAGTTCGTGGAAGTGGCTGGCGAGCGCGTTCTCGACGAGGGCGTGGCGACGGCCGAGTTCCGTGGCCAGCGCGGAGATCTTGAGGGTGTCGGGGGTCTGGCTGAAGGACTCTTCGACCAGCTGCTCTTTCAGCGAGGCGATGGCCTTCATTTCGGGCCATACCTTCCGGAAATGCTCGCGGCGGAGCTCCTGGAAGGAGCGGGCCTGCTCGCTTGTCAGGGAGAGCGGGAGCTGGAAGAAGACCTGGCGGCTTACCTCGCGCGTCACCCTCACCGGACCGGGTTCGGGCTTGCGGGTGTTCTGCCACCAGAGCACCCCGAGCAGGGTGACGTTCAGGATGACGAGGAGTATGAGGGCCGTGGTGACGAGCCGTTTCGTGGTCAGGAAGTTCATGGCATGTGGGCAGTCATGTTGTCGGTGCCGGTTGCGGTTGGGGTCGGCTTTGCCAGCGTTTCCTCATCGGGCCTGCAGGTCGGCCGGAGCCGCTTCCGTCTCCGCCGGGGCGTCGGGGACCGGCTGGTCCTGGTAGTAGGCGAAGGTCGAGCTGGAGTAGTCGTCGCCGAAGCTTGAGAGCATCTCGCTGATGGCGGGCGTGGAGTCCCCGGCGTTCTGGATGAGCACGACGAGCGCCGAGCCGAGGTTGATGAGGATGAGCAGCAGCATGAAGGCGAGCCGGTAGTTCGCCGCTCTAGGGGCGCCGGTCCGGCCGAGGGCTCCTGTGGCCGAATCGCGCTCGATGCGTTCGTTCAGTCGCGCCCGGAACAGGTGGTGGGCCTCTATGCCTCCCATCCTCTCCAGGATCTCCATCGTCTTTCGTGCTTCCTCTCTGGCGTGCATGTCGTTATGGCTTGTACGGCTCATCGTTTCAGGGGTTGTTTACAGTATTTGACGACAGGTTTCGTAAAAACTTGTGCGGCCCGGGTTTTCCCGCTCAGTGCCGCCGGTAATACTCCTCGAGCAGTTCCTGCAGCTTCTTCTTCGCCCGATGCACCAGCGACTCCACCGCCGAGACCGAGGTCTGCATGATCTCTGCGATCTCCTGGTTGCTGTAGCCGTCCTGCTTGCTGAGCAGGAACGCCGTCTTCTGGCTGTCGGGCAGCGACTGGAGCGCCTCCTGCAGCACCTGCACCCGTTCGGTGTCCTCGAGCGCCTCCTCGGGGGTCTCCTTCGCGGGGGCGGCGATGTTCACGGTGGGGTCCTCCGCCCCGATCATCCGTTTCAGCGAGCTGAAACGCTTCTTGCGCTTCAGCCGCCGGAGGTGGTCGAGCGACTTGGTGACGGCGATGCGGTAGATCCAGGTCGAGAGCTTCGACTCCTCGCGGAACCGGTCGAGCGAACGGTAGACCTCCACGAAGACCTCCTGGGCGATGTCCTCGGCATCCTCGCGGTTGAAGACGAACCGGTAGCAGGTGCCGACCACCATGTCCTGGTGTTCGGCGACGATCCTTTTGAACTGTTCATCCTGCGGTGTCATCGCTCATTTCGGCGTTCGGGCCCTCTTCAGGCCAGTTTCGAGGCGAACGAGAGCACCTTGTCGACCTTCTCCGTCGAGTCGGCTTCGCAGTAGATCCTCAAGATCGGCTCCGTGCCGGACGGCCGGATGAGCAGCCATCCGCCCTCGAAGTGGTACTTGTAGCCGTCGAGGTCGTTGAACTTCAGTACCGGCAATCCGGCGATCGAGGGGAGGTCGCCCTTCGAGGCCTTCTCGATGATGGCCGCCTTGCGCTGCTCGCTGACGCGCAGGTCGAGCCGGCGGTAGCTGAAGAATCCGTACTCGTCGTAGAGCTCCTGGACCAGCTGCGAGAGGGTCTTCTCCTTGCGGGCCATCATCTCGAGGATGAAGAGGCCGATGTAGACGCCGTCGCGTTCCGGCAGGAAGGCGGTGATGCCGATGCCGCCCGACTCCTCGCCGCCGATGAGGATGTCGCGCGTGGCCATGAGGGTGCTGACGTACTTGAAGCCGACCGGAAGTTCGTGCATCACGAGGTCGTGCTTTTGGCAGATCCTGTCGATGACGTCGGTCAGCGCGAAGGTCTTGGCCACCTCGCCGCGCTGCTGCTTCTCCTCGACGAGGTTCTTGAGGATGATGGCGAAGAGCTTGTGGGAGTCGACGAACTCCCCGTTCTCGTCGAGCATGCCGATCCGGTCGGCATCGCCGTCGTTGATGATGGCCACGTCGGTCTCCACCTCGCGGAAGAACTCCACGAACTCCTCGATGTAGGGCGGGATCGGTTCGGGGTTGATGCCGCCGAAGCCCGGGTTCACCGAGCAGTGGTAGCAGTTGACCATCGACTCGTCGAAGAGGCGCTTGACAACGTCCTGCCCGGCGCCGTACATGGCGTTGTGGGCGATCTTCATGCGCGTCTGGCGGATCAGGCGGAGGTCGACCTTCGAAGCGAGGTAGTCGATGTAGAAGCCCTTCATGTCGACCGGCTCGATCAGTTTCTCGTCCGGGCGGATCTCGGTCGAGGGATCGATCGAGGGGAGGTAGGACTCTATCTCTGCGATCACCTCCGGGCTTGCCGGCCCGCCGTAGGAGGCCTTGACCTTGAAGCCGTTGTAGATGGCCGGGTTGTGCGATGCGGTGATGACGATGCCGCCGGCCAGCTCCTTCGACTTCGTGAAGAGCGAGACGGCCGGCGTGGAAACGAAACCGTCTGCAAGGAAGACCCTCAGCCCTACGGAGGAGAAGACCTCGGCGGTGTAGCGGGCGAACTCCTTCGACATGAAGCGGGTGTCATAGCCGACGCAGACCCCCTTGGCCTTCAGCGGGTGGTTCTGGAAGTACTTCGCGCTGGCAAGTGCGGCGAGCTTGAGGTTGTCGTAGGTGTATTCTTTTGCTATGATTGCCCTCCATCCGTCCGTGCCGAATTTGACTTGCATTCTGTATCGTTTTTGATATAATGGGAAAGGAAAAACCGTGGAAAATCTTTCCCAAAATACAGTTTCCCCCCCGTACATACAATGTTCCCGCAGAATCTCCCGCAATCTTCTCCTTTCGGTCGCAACTGATGGCTGGGAAGCTTTTTGTCCTTGCCGGCGAGGTTTCCGGCGACCTGCATGCGGCGGGACCGGTCTCGCGGCTTCTTCAGCGGGCCCCCGGAACTGAGGTCTTCGGCATCGGGGGAGAGCGGCTGCGCGCCCTCGGCGCCCGCCTGCTCTACGATACGCGCCGGATGAGCATCATGGGCTTCGTCGACGTGCTCCGCCACGCCCCCTTCCTCAAACGGGTCATCCGGGAGCTGAAGGCCGAGATACGGCGCGAGCGGCCCGACGCGGCCCTGCTTGTCGACTATCCTGGCATGAACCTCCTGATTGCCCGTTTTCTCCATGAGGAGGGCATTCCGGTGGTCTACTACATCTCCCCGCAGGTCTGGGCCTGGAAGGAGCGCCGCGTCGAGGCGATACGGCGCTACGTCGACCGCCTTCTGGTGATCTTCCGTTTCGAGGTGGAGTTTTTCCGCCGCCACGGCGTCGAGGCCGAGTTCGTCGGCAGCCCGGTCGTCGAGGAGCTCCGGGACGTCTCGCTCCCGCCGAAGGAGGAGTTCATGCGCCGCCATGAAATCGCTGCGGGCACCGAGCTCGTCGGCCTCCTGCCCGGCAGCCGCCGCCAGGAGCTCTCGCACATCTTTCCCTCGATGGCCGGCGCGGCAGCGCTGCTTGCCGAAAGCCGCAACGTGGTCTTCCTGCTCGGGCGCGCTCCGCAGCTCGACCCTGCGCTTTTCGACGCTCTCTGGAACAATGACGGGGACAATGACGGGGTGCGGGTGGTGGAGTGCAGCGCCTACGAGGTGATGCAGTACAGCGACCTCGGGCTCGTCACCTCCGGTACGGCGACCCTCGAGTCGCTCTGTTTCGGCATGCCGATGGTGGTCGTCTACCGCACCGGCCGGCTGAACTACGCGATCGGTCGCCGCCTCGTGAAGCTGACGAGCATTTCGCTCGCCAATATCGTCGCCAGGGGTCTCCACTCGAAGGAACAGGCCGTTCCGGAGCTCATCCAGGACGCCGCCTCGCCGGAGGGGATAGCGCGCGAGGCCACGCGCCTGCTCAGCGACCCCGGAGCGCTCTCCGCCATGCGCAGGGAGCTGCTCGAGGCCCGTGCGGGTCTTGCCTCAGAGGCCCCTTCCGAAGCGGTCGCCCGGGCGCTCGAAGGGTATCTTTTGAACTGAAAACAGCAATGCCCCGAAGGACGGGGCCGGATGGGAGGGTAAGGGTATGGAGCAGATCGTCGCCTATTTCGGGATGCACCCGGTGCTGTTTGCCGTCTCGGTCGCCCTGGCGCTCGTGGTGGCGGTTTTCGTGCTGTTCTTCGTCCTGAAGAAGGTGGTGCAGGTGGCGCTGGTCGCTGCGGCAATCGTCGTGCTCTACGCCGCCTACCTCTACTTCACCGGCGCCGGGGTCTCGCCGCTTTTCGCGCAGCTGCAGGAGTGGCTGGCCGCGCTCCTGCAGCTCTTCTCATCCTTCCGCGGCCAGTGACTCCAGGCTCGCGGCAACCTTCTCGAGCAGCCACATCGGCGTCGAGGTCGCCCCGCACACCCCGACGCTTTCTGCCGTCCCCCCGTCCTTCAGCCTGAACCATTCCGGGTCGATCTCCTCCACGTCCTCGATGAAATGGCTCTCCGGATTGGCCTCGCGGCAGATGTTGTAGAGCATCTGGCCGTTCGAGCTTTTGCGTCCGGCGACGAAGATGACGACGTCGTTGCCGCGCGCGAAGGCGCGCAGGCCGTCGTTGCGGTTGGAGACCTGGCGGCAGATGGTGTCGCGGTAGAGGCGGCCTCCGAGCTCACGCTCTCCCTTGAGCGCCGCTTTGATGTCGGCGTCCTTCACCTCCTGCCATGCTTCGCTGTTTCCGCTCTCCCGCATGAAGAGCTCTTCGAGGTTCCTTCGCAGCAGCTCGAAGCCGGGCACGTCCATGGTGGTCTGCGAAATCAGCGCGCTCTTTTTCGAGAAGTCGAGCGCCCTGAGCTCCTCCCCGTCGGAGAGGTCGGCGTGGCGGATGATGACGGCCGTGCCGCCGCAGTGGCCGTTGATGGCCACGACCTCCGGGTGCGACTTCTTGCCGTAGATGATGACCTGGTAGCCGAGCTCCCGGAGCTGGCGGGCGCGTTCCTGGAGCCTTGCCACCACCGGGCAGGTGGTGTCGGTAACGCTGATGTTGTTCTCCCCGGCCGTCCGGAAGGTCGAGGGCGGCTCGCCGTGGGCGCGGATGAGCACGGGGGCGTTGTGGAGGCGTTCGAGGCGCTGGAGGTCGATGGTGATGAGTCCGAGGGCTTCGAGCCGCTTCACCTCCACCTCGTTGTGGACGACGTCGCCGAGGGCGTAGAGGCTGCCGAGCTGGCGGAGTTTTTCCTCGGCCACGTCGATGGTGGACTGCACGCCGAAGCAGAATCCCGATGAGGTCCTGTCGAGGTTGATCTTCATGATGCGGAGGCCTCCACGAGTTCTACGTCCGGCATCTCGCTGTCCATGAAGATGCGGTAAAGGCTGCCGAACTTCTGCGGCAGGTCGCTGACCATGAGGTGCGGCGGCGCGGTTTCCCTGCGCCCGGAGAGCATGCCGGTGCGGCCGAGCTTTTCGGCGGCGCGCATGGCGACCGCTTCGGCCGAGTCGATGATGGCGACTGCGCTGCCCACCGTCTCTTCGATGACACTGCGCAGGATCGGGTAGTGGGTGCAGCCGAGCACGAGGGTGTCGATCCCCTCGTCGACGAGCGGCAGGAGGTACTCTTTGGCGATGAGGCGCGTTGCCTCGTGCTCCACCATTCCCTCTTCGGCGAGCGGCACCAGGAGCGGGCAGGCGCGTGAGAAGACCTCGACCCCCTGGTCGAGACGGTTGATCGCCGAAGGGTAGGCGTTCGAGCAGACGGTGGCCTGGGTGCCGATGACGCCGATGCGGCGGTTCCGGGTGCGTTCGACCGCCAGCGCGGCGCCGGCTTCGAGCACCCCCTCCACCGGCAGCGGGTCCGCACAGTGGGCGACGACGTCGAGGGCGAGCGCCGAGACGGTGTTGCAGGCGACGATGACCATCTTGGGCTGGTGGCGCATGAGGACCCAGGTGTCGTCCTCGGCGTAGCGGCGGATGGTGACCTGCGACTTGGGGCCGTAGGGTACCCGGGCGGTGTCGCCGAAGTAGATGATGCGCTCATGGGGAAGGGCCTCCCGTACTGCCCGCACGACGGTAAGTCCTCCGACGCCGGAGTCGAAGATGCCGATGGGGGAGTCCGGTCCCGGGTTGCGCTGCATGGTCGGGTGCTCCTTTAGACGTTGAAGCGGAAGGTGATGACGTCGCCGTCTTTTACGATATACTCCCTGCCCTCGGAGCGCATCTTTCCGGCCTCCTTGACTTTCTGCTCGGAGCCGAGCTCGATGAGGTCTTTCCACGACATCACCTCCGCGCGGATGAAGCCCTTCTCGAAGTCGGTGTGGATGACGCCGGCGGCCTCGGGGGCTGCGGCGCCCTTGCGGATGGTCCATGCGTGGACCTCTTTCACGCCGGCCGTGAAGTAGACCTGCAGGCCGAGCAGGTCGTGGGCGGTCTGGATGAGCCGGTCGAGGCCCGACATCTCGAGGCCGAGGCTCTCGAGGAACTCCGGGCGCTCCTCCTCGGGAAGTTCGGCGATCTCTGCTTCGGTTTTCGCGCTGATGATGAGCATCTTCGAGCCGGACTCGCGTGCGATCTCCTCGACCTGGCGGGTGTAGTCGTTGCCGTCGGGCAGGTCGTTCTCGCCGACGTTGGCGGCGTAGAGGAGCGGCTTGGAGGTCAGCAGGAAGAACTGCTTCGCGGCCTCGGCCTCTTCGGGGGTTTCAAGGATCCGGCGGGCGGGGATGCCCTCGGAGAGGCCTTTGATGACCTTCTCGCCGAGCTCGACCTGCGCCCCGAGCTCCTTCTCCTTGCGGGCGTTCTTGCGCAGCTTGTCCATGCGCTTCTCCATGCTCTCCAGGTCGGCGAGCATGAGTTCGGTCTCTATGGTGTTGACGTCGTCGCGGGGGTCGATCCTGCCTTCGACGTGGATGATGTCGGAGTCGTCGAAGCAGCGGACCACGTGGACGATGGCGTCGACCTCGCGGATGTGCGAGAGGAACTGGTTGCCGAGTCCCTCGCCCTTGCTGGCTCCCCTGACGAGGCCGGCGATGTCGACGATCTCGAGTGTGGTCGGCACCAGGGTCGGGGTCTTGACGACGTCGGCGATCTCCTGCATGCGGGGATCCGGCACGAGCACCGTGCCGACGTTCGGCTCGATCGTGCAGAACGGGTAGTTGGCCGCTTCGGCCTGCTTGGCGGTGATGGCGTTGAAAAGGGTAGATTTGCCGACGTTGGGGAGGCCGACGATTCCGCAGCGGAGTGCCATGGGACGAGATGTTTTGGTTCAGAACGGGACGTAAATATAAGGCCTTTTCATCTAACCATAATGTTTGGAAAAAGCAAATTTATTTTATAAACTAGCGGGCTAATTCAAAATGCAGGAGACCGGGGATCATCAGCACCAACCGCATCATCATAGCCATCGACGGACCGGCCGCCTCGGGCAAGAGCACGACCGCCCGACGGGTCGCCAGGCAGCTCGGCTATACCTACATAGATACCGGCGCGATGTACCGCTCGGTAGCCCTGAAGGCGATCGAGGGCGGACTGCTCGAATCCATCCGCCGGGACCCCGGACAGGTCGCTTCGATCCTCGAGGGCATCTCCATCCGTTTTGAGGGCGAGCGCATCCTGCTCGACGGCCGCGACGTCAGCCGGGAGATCCGCGACAACCGCGTCAGCCGCGAGGTGAGCTTCCTGAGCTCCCTCAAGCCGGTCCGCGACTGCCTCCTTGTCATGCAGCAGGCGCTCGGCCGCGGCCGCGGAGTGGTCATGGATGGCCGCGATATCGGCACCGTGGTCTTCCCGGACGCCGAACTGAAGATTTTTCTCGTCGCCGACGCCCGCGAGCGGGCACGGCGCCGTCTGCTCGAACTCCAGGCCAAGTCGGAGGGCAAAACGGCCCTTCCCGACATCGAGACCCTCGAGCGCGAGATCCTGGAGCGGGACCGCGCCGACGCCGAGCGGGAGCACGCTCCCCTCAGGAAGCATCCCGACGCCGTTGAGATCGACACCTCGAAGCTCGATATCGACCAGCAGGTCGAGATGGTCTACCGGCTGGCCAGAAAGACGGAGGCCGCGGGCTGAGGGCCGCCGGCAGCGTTTTCATTCGTTTTCGTTCTTGTTTTTTTTTGTCAACCCTGAAACCCCCTGTCGAAATCTCTCGCGGCAGGCCCGGAAATCACTGAGAGAAAGGAAAAAAGTATGTCAGAAACAGCAGCAGTCGAAAAAACGGTCAAGGAAAAGCCGGCACGCAAGAAGATCAAGTACTACGCGCACTACGAGCCCGCGGAACTTTCCCAGATGGAGCAGCTCTACACGAGCACGCTCAACGACCTTGCCGAGGACGAGATCGTCAAGGGCAAGATCGTCTCGATCTCCAACAAGGACGTCACCATCGACGTCGGATTCAAGTCGGAAGGCATTGTCTCCCTGCTCGAGTTCCGCGACGAGGACGAGATCAAGGTCGGCGACCAGGTCGAGGTCTACCTCGAGAACATCGAGGACAAGATGGGCCAGCTCATCCTCTCCAAGAAGAAAGCCGATGTGCTCCGCATCTGGGACAAGATCTACGATTCAATCGAGAACGACACGATCATCACCGGCAAGATCATCAACCGCGTCAAGGGCGGCATGACGGTCTCGCTCTCCGGTGTGGAGGCCTTCCTTCCCGGTTCGCAGATCGACGTCAAGCCTGTCCGCGATTTCGACGCTCTTGTCGGCCAGACCATGGACTTCAGGGTCGTCAAGATCAACCCCGTCACCCAGAACATCGTCGTCAGCCACAAGGTCATCCTTGAGGAGGAGTACGCAGCACGCCGCGAGGAGATGCTCGCCAACATCAAGGTCGGCATGGTGCTCGAGGGTACGGTCAAGAACATCACCGACTTCGGTATCTTCGTGGACCTCGGCGGCCTCGACGGCCTCGTCCACATCACCGACATCACCTGGGGCCGCATCAACCATCCTTCCGAGGTGGTCGAGCTCGACCAGCCGATCAAGGTCGTGGTCGTCGCCTTCGACGAGAACACCAAGCGTGTCTCTCTCGGCATGAAGCAGCTTGAGGCTCACCCCTGGGAGAATATCGAACTCAAGTACCCCGTGGGCTCCAAGGCACAGGGCCGCGTTGTCTCCATCACCGATTACGGCGCCTTCGTCGAGATCGAGAAGGGCATCGAAGGCCTCGTCCACATCTCCGAGATGAGCTGGACGCAGCATATCAAGCATCCGGGGCAGTTCGTTACCCTCAACCAGGAGGTCGAGTGCGTGATCCTGAACATCGACAAGGACCACACCAAGCTCTCGCTCTCCATGAAGCGGGTCAACGAGGATCCCTGGATCGCCCTCAGCGAGAAATACACCGAGGGTTCGCGCCATAAGGGTACCGTCAGCAACATCACCGACTTCGGCGTCTTCGTCGAGCTCGAGGCGGGTGTCGACGGCCTGGTGCACATCTCCGACCTGTCGTGGACCAAGAAGATCCGCCACCCGAGCGAACTGGTCAAGAAGAACCAGGAGCTCGAGGTCAAGGTGCTGAAGTTCGACGTGCACGCACGCCGCATCGCCCTCGGCCACAAGCAGATCAACCCCGATCCGTGGGGCGGCTTCGAGCAGCAGTACGCTGTCGGCGCAGAAACCCCGGGCACGGTCTCGCAGATCATCGAGAAGGGCGTCATCGTCATCCTTCCCGGAGAGGTCGACGGGTTCGTTCCTGCGACCCACCTGCTCCAGGGCGGCGTGAAGGACATCCACGCCTCCTTCAAGGCCGGTGACGAGCTTCCGCTCCGCGTTATCGAGTTCGACAAGGAGAACAAGCGCATCATCCTCTCCGCGCTCGAGTACTTCAAGGACAAGAGCAAGGAGGAGATCGAGTCCTATCTCCAGGCCCATCCGAACGAGAAGAAGGAGATCGAGGATGCGACCGCCGAGCTGGAACCCCAGCCGAAGGGATCGGACAGGAAGGGAGATCGCCAGTAACGGCAATCCTCCGTCCGCGTTCCGGACATAGCAACGAAAAAGCCCTCCCCTTTGCAGGTGGAGGGCTTTTTTGTGTCCGACGGGGGGCGTTCCCCGGCGCTATGCTTTCCCAAGCAGGCTCAAGGCCTGGCGCCAGTAGAATAAAGGTCCTTCGGGTATGTTCCGTAGCTTGTTGAGGAACCGGTATTCGGTTGATGAAATCCCTTGTGCCTCTGTCTCCTCGTCCTGTCGCCACCGCTGAATGACCCCTGAATAGCCGGTCAGGATGATTGCCGCAAGATACGCCGCTTTTGATGAAGCGACGATTGCATCGTCGATACGGAACGAACCGCTGTAGATGTATGGCTTTATTTGTGTGAGCCCATACGTAACATGCCGGTAGTCGCTTTTTGGATCAAAGAACCTTCCGCGTGAAGCGATCATCAGTGATGTGGTGATAATGTCATCGAGGATTTGTTCCGGCTGGATTTTTTCTCCTGCTTTATAAGCAATTTCTTTTGTTGCGGTCATTGCAAAAGATTCTTTCAAGTGCTCGACATCGATCGGGCAATCGAACAGCGTGCTGATATCGAAGAGCTGTTTGATAACCTCCATCTGCTTTTCGACAATGCGTCCGTCGGCGTGTTCCGTCTTGAAGCGAATGCCAACGGTATTGGGTGCAAACGCCGTGAGCTTGTCGCCAAGGATGGATCCGATAGAGGGCACCTGAACAGTGCTGTCTCTCCCGTCCGTCTGAATCCACTCATTGAAAATCGGTGCCTGGACAAGCATCGGATAGGCATGTTCCTCAAAAAGGATGTCGAGCAGGATTGTACGCTTCGCATGATCCCATTCTGAAAAAAACGTGAGCTTGTAATGTGCTTTCGGTATGCCGGGCTTATAGCTTCTATGTGCGTCCAGTTCATATGAAAGGAATATTCCGCCGGAGCAAATGACTGATAATGCGGACTCTATCTTCCCCCTGCTTTCGGCGGTTACGATATCGACATCAATTGAGAACCGTTTTGGTTCGGGCAGCATCAGCAGCAGGCTGGTTCCTCCTTTGAAGACGAAGGAGAGGTCGCTCTCCGACAACTGTTCAACGAGGGAAAGCGCGTAGACTACTTTTTCCACGATTGCCGGATTGGGGCGATTGCCGGAGTGTTCGTTTCTTTTCCTCTCGAGCCATTCCGGCCGGTATGATGTCGCGGAGATCATACGCCCGGTGCCTCGCCGATGCGGGTGTTGGTTGTCAAGAATGCGATCAGTTCAGTTGCCTTTCCCCTTCGTTTGGCGTAAGCCGTCATTCTGGTGATGTTGAGCGTATAGGTCTCCTGGGCGGTGTCGAAAATATGCGGTAGCTCGCTGCCCTGAAATGCACTGAAGAGAGACCGGTCCACAAAAAGGTCCACCAGTATCTTTTCAAGAGATGGGGTGGGGATAGTCTTGCCTTTATCAAGAGGCGCCTTGCTTATCAGCCGCCTGACGATGACGGCTTGCGGTTCTTCATGGATGTATCGCTCCAGCGTGAGCTTGTCGGGGTCAAGGTAGACGTTCGTATGGTACTCGTCCTTGAGGTAATAAAAAACAGATTCGGCCATCTCGGCTTCCACTTCGACAAGGATCTGGTATCGTCCGGGCTGGTGAATCATCCACTCGTTCAGCCATCGGGTATTCCATACACAGTAGCGCATATGGGGAAACCGGCTCCGGAGTTGCATGGCAATCGCCGTGACCTTCGGTTCCGGTTTCGGATGAAACACGGGTTTTCTTGAGAGGGCGTAGACCCCTCTCCGTACGGGCTGAATCACCCCCTTGCCCTTGAGCGAATGAATTCGCCATGCAAACGTAGACTCGTTCAGGCCGGGCACGAAGGAGCGGTAATAGTGCAGCAGTTCGTCCCGGCTTACATGGGGGCGCCCGGCGAAATGCCGTAGCAGGGAATCTATAGTGACATTTCGTTGGGTCGTCATGGTGGTGCGTTTGGTCTTTTTATGATGGTACGGGATTTTTCGGTGTTGCGCAAATATTGGACAATAAATGCCGTTTGGTGTCCAATATTTGCTTTTGGGCGCACTGATGCTTCAGCTGACCTCGGCGTGTCGATGCCTCAGTATCCGTAGGATTTCAAGAGGCCGTGTTTCTTGCGCCAGTCGGGCCGCACCTTGATGAAGAGCTCGAGGAAGACGGGCCGGCCGATGAGCTCCTCGATCTCGCTCCTGGCGGCCTGGCCGAGTTTTTTCAGGGCCTGGCCGCCGCGGCCGATCAGGATCTGTTTCTGGGTGTCGCGTTCTACGATGACGGAGCAGCGGATGAGGTCCTTTTTCGTGGGGTCCTTCTCATGCTGTTCGCGGAATTCGTCGACCTGGACCTCGGTGGAGTAGGGGACCTCGCGGCCGTAAAGCAGGAAGATCTTCTCGCGGATGATTTCGCCGACGAAGAAGCGCTCCGGCGCGGTGCTGAGCTCGTCCTCGGGGTAGAGCGGATGGTTGAGGGGGAGGAAGGGCCGGAGGGCCGAGAGGAGTTCAGGGAGGTTCACTCCCTTCAGGGCCGAGATGCTGAGTATCGCGGCCGGTTTCCAGTGCTCGCTGATCCATGCCTCGGCCTCCTTCTGCTCCTTGGCGGTGACCAGGTCGCTCTTGTTGAGGACGGCCAGGACCGGCTTGCCCGCTCCTTTCAGCCAGTCGCTGTGGAGCATTTCGGCGAACTCGAAGTCGATCGGGCCGTCCTTCTTCCGGAAGGGGAGCATGGCCAGGACCACGTCGGCGTCCTGGAGGGTGTCGCGGGCGGCCTTCAGCATCGCCTCGTGCAGCTTCTGCATGGGCTCCATGATGCCCGGCGTGTCGAGGAAGACGACCTGCGTGCGCTCGTCGTGGTAGATGCCGGTGATGCGCTTGCGCGTAGTCTGCGGCTTCGGTGTGACGATCGAGAGCTTGCAGTCGAGCAGCGCGTTGAGGAGTGTGGACTTGCCGGCGTTGGGCGGCCCGATGATGCTTGCGAATCCGCAGGAGAATGATGTTGGTTCCATGGATGGGGCTGCCGTGTTATTTTTTCCGGTCGGGACTGAATGTTTACTATACTAAATTACCGATTCGCTCGGGAATGAACAATCGACTTTACACAGCGGAATGAGCAAACAGCATGGATTGGATTACTGGCTCCTGGGGCCGCTCGCCGGGCTCGTGGTGTTCGGGCTCATGGCCGTCTACAGCGCGACGAACGGTTCGGGCGACCTTTCGCTCTTCTTCCGCCAGCTGACCTGGGCGCTCCTGGGAGGGCTCGCCATGGTGTTCGTCTACTACAACGACGTGCGCGTCATCAAGGACGGAGCCTACATCTTCTACGCCTTCGGCATGCTCATGCTCGTGGTCGTCCTTATTTTCGGTACGAAGATTGCCGGCCAGACCAGCTGGGTGCGGATCGGGTTCTTCAGCTTCCAGCCTTCCGAGATCGCAAAGATGGCCACCATCCTCGCCCTCGCCCGTTTCCTCTCCGACGACGATACCGACATCCACTCCCTGCCGCACCTTATGACGGCGCTTGCCATACCGCTCCTGCCGGCGGTGCTCATCATGCTGCAGCCCGACATGGGCACGACGCTGACGGCTCTCTCCTTCATCGCGCCGATGATCATCATGGCAGGGTTCGACATCTACATCCTGATGCTGCTCGCCTTTCCCCTCATCCTCCTGCTTACCGGGTTCTTCAGCATCTGGGCCGTCATCGGCCTCAGCCTGCTTCTTCTGGTGGTGATGATGGTGCAGAAGAAGGGGTTCAGGCTGCACCAGCCCGCCGTCGTCGGTTCGGGCCTCGTCGCAGGGCTCTTCGTGCACCGTTTCGCCGGCGAGATACTCAAGCCCCACCAGATGAAACGCATACAGACCTTCCTCGATCCGATGTCGGATCCCCAGGGGGCGGGCTACAACGCCCTGCAGGCCAAGATCGCCATCAGCTCCGGCGGGCTGTTCGGCAAGGGGTTCCTCGAGGGCACCCAGACCCAGCTTCGCTTCATTCCGGCGCAGTGGACCGATTTCATCTTCTGTGTCGTCGCCGAGGAATTTGGCTTCATCGGTTCCTCGCTCCTGATACTGCTTTTCGCGGCCCTGGTCCTTCGCCTCATCTGGGCGATTTCGAACATCAAGAACCGGTTCGTCGAACTCACCCTTGCCGGGTTCGTTTCGCTTCTTCTCATCCATGTCATCATCAACATCGGCATGACGCTCGGTCTCATTCCGGTCATCGGCGTGCCGCTTCCGTTTGTTTCCTACGGGGGTTCCTCGCTTGTCGGCAACATGATCATGGTCGGCCTTGCGCTCAATTTCTACCATAACCGCAGGAGCCTCGGATACTAGAAGGAGGAGAATGAAAAAAGCGCACTTGAAGTGCGCTTTTTCCCTCTCGGAAAATGTTTCTCCAAAGAGTTTTCAGCGGATCTTGTAGAGGAATCGTTTGCCCTCTTTGCCGGTCGGAATGCGCTCGATATCGTTGTCGGCGGCTCCGTACTTGTTGAACCAGATGCTGATGGTGGTGCCTTTGGTTCCGAGTGCGTCGGCGATCTCGCGGGGCTTGAAGGCCTTGGCGGGATGGGCGCGGAGCAGGTCCTTGATGGCCGTGCCGAGCTGGCCGCGCGAGAAACGGCGGGAGGAGGTGGCGGCTTTCTGCGCGCTGCCGCCTTCGAGCCGGGAAAGGTTGCTTTCGAGGTTGCGGATGATCGATGCCAGTTCGTTTTCGAGCGGGCGGATCGTTTCATTGAACTCATCGCGCATCCGGGCTATTTTCGCCTGCAGGTTCTTTTTTTCTTCGACAAGCGACTGGAACTGGTCGAACTTCTCGATGAAGCGGTCGAACTTGTCGGGTGATATACCATCCTGTGCCATAATGTGTGCAGCGTTTTGTTCTTGGAATATTATTGCCGGTTAAAGAGTCAAATATATATGAATGCTTTTTTGCTTGCAAGCAATATTGCTTTTCGGGTTTTGCCTTGATCGGGTTTTTTATCATGAATACGTTTTCAGTACGGTTTTCGCCACGCCATGAACAATAAAAACAATAAAAAAGTTGCGGCGGTCACGCTTGGCTGCAAGCTGAACTATGCCGAAACCTCATCCATTCTCCGGGGGCTCGAGGGGCTCGGCTGGGAGCAGTGCGGACCCGATGAGGGGCCGGCGCTCGTCATCGTCCACACCTGCGCCGTGACCGGCCAGGCCGAGCAGAAGTGCCGCCAGAAGATCCGGCGCCTCGTTCGCATGAACCCCGCCGCCCGTGTGGTGGCGATCGGCTGCTACGCCCAGCTCAGCCCTTCGCTCCTTGCCGGCATCGAGGGGGTTTCGGCCGTCCTCGGCACCGGCGAGAAGTTCGAGCTCTGCCGCTACCTCGAGGCAGCCGAGGGGGAGAGGGGGGCGCCGCCGGCGGTGGCCGCCGGCCCGCTCTCGGAGCTGCGCCGGGCCCGTCCCGGCAGCTCCCCGCCCGCCGGAGGGGGCCGGACGAGGGCGTTCCTGAAGATCCAGGACGGCTGCGACTACGGCTGCGCCTACTGCACCATCCCCCTTGCCCGCGGTCGTTCGCGCTCCCTCGAGCCCGGCGAGGTGCTTCGCCAGGCACGCGAGCTTGCCCTGTCGGGCTACCGCGAGATCGTGCTCTCGGGAGTCAACACCGGAGACTACCGGAGCGGGGATGTGGATTTTGCGAAGCTCCTCGCAATGCTCGAGGAGGTGCCGGTTTCGCGCATCCGCATCAGCTCCCTCGAGCCGGACCGGCTGAGCCGGGAGGTGCTCAGGGCCGTCGCCGCATCCCGGCGTGTCGTGCCGCATCTGCACCTGCCGCTGCAGTCCGGATCGGACCGGATCCTCGGGGCGATGGGCCGCCGCTACACCACCGCCGGGTACCGCGACGCCGTACTGCGTGCCATGGATGCCGTGCCGGGGTGCGCCGTGGGGGCGGACGTGATGGTGGGCTATCCCGGGGAGGCGGAGGAGGAGTTCGGGGAGATGTGCCGTTTCATCGAATCGCTGCCGCTCAGCTACCTGCACGTCTTCAGCTGCTCCGTCCGGCCGGGAACCCTGCTCGCCCGGCAGGTTGAGGCCGGTGTGCGCCGGAGGGTCGAGCCGAAGGAGGCCGCGCGCCGCTCGGCCGAGCTCATCCGCCTCGGAGAGGACAAGGCGCGCTCGTATGCCCTGCAGGCCGTCGGCAGCCGGCGTATGGTGCTTTTCGAGGAGGGGTGCCGGGGGTACACGCCGGAGTACCTGCGCGTGGAGGTCGAGTCTCCTGAAGGCGGGGAGGGGCTTGCCGGAAGGGAGCTTCCGGTCCTCGTCGAGCGGCTCGGCGAGGGTTTGCAATTACATGGCAGACTGTTATCTTGAAAGTTCATTTTGTTCTGACACAACCAAACCGAATCCTCCCATGCCGATAAAATCCCGCATCCGCGCGATTCCCGACTATCCGAAGAAGGGTATCATGTTCCGCGACATCACCACCCTCATCAAGGATCCCGTCGGGTTCCGGCTCGTCATCGACAACCTGACCCAGCGCTATCTGGAGAACGGCGTCGACTTCGACGTGATCGTCGGCATCGAGGCGCGCGGCTTCATCATCGGCAGCGCCCTGGCCTACGCCCTCGGCAAGGGGTTCGTTCCTGTCCGCAAGCCCGGCAAGCTCCCGGCCGAAACCGTCTCGCAGGAGTATGCCCTCGAGTACGGCACCGACAAGGTTGAGATCCATATCGACGCCCTCGAAAAGGGTTCGCGGGTCCTGCTCATCGACGACCTGCTCGCCACCGGCGGCACGGCGCTTGCCGCAGCCTCCCTCGTCGAGAAGGTCGGCGGCGTGGTCGCCGAGATGGCCTTCATCGTGAACCTGCCGGACATCGGCGGCGAGCGGAAGATCAAGGACAAGGGGTACCGCGTCTTTTCTCTCACTGAATTCGAGGGGGAGTAAGAAATGGCAGCAGAACATCACGAAGCGGCGCTCACGGCAGCCGCTGCAGCGGTCGAAACCATGCATCACATGCCTCCCGTCTGGCTTGTCCTGCCGTTCGTCGCGCTTCTTCTCATGATCGCGACCGGTCCGCTCTTCTACCACCGTTTCTGGGAGCACCACTATCCGAAGGTCGCCGTCGGGCTCGGCGCGATCGTTTCGGTCTACTACGGCTTCCTGATGGAGCATGGCACGCATACGCTCATGCACACCCTCGAGGAGTACATCTCCTTCATCGCGCTGATCGCTTCGCTCTTTATTGTATCGGGAGGCATCCTGATCAATATCGATCGGCGAGGCACCCCTGCGGTCAACGGACTGCTGCTGCTTTTCGGTGCGGTGCTTGCCGACATTATCGGGACCACGGGCGCCTCGATGCTCCTCATCCGCCCGTACATGCGCATCAACGAGGGGCGGCTGAAGGCCTTCCATATCGTTTTCTTCATCTTCATCGTCAGCAATATCGGCGGCGGGCTGACCCCCATCGGGGATCCTCCGCTCTTCCTCGGCTTCCTGAAGGGCGTGCCGTTCTTCTGGGTGATCTCGAAAGTCTGGATTCCCTGGGTCGTCGCTGTCTTCGGCCTGATCGCCGTGTTCATGGTGCTTGACATGCGTGCCGGTGCCGGGGTTGCGAAAGCTCCTGCCGGAGATGGCCGGATTTCAGTCACCGGATCGCGCAACTTCCTCTATCTGGGGGTCATCATCGTTTCGGTCTTCCTCGATCCTGCCGTTATTCCCGGCTTCCCGAGCCTGCAGGAGATGCTGCACGTGCCGTTCGGCATCCGGGAGGTCATCATGGGCGCAGTGGCTGTGGCCGCCTACAAGACCGCAGACCATGCCGCGCTCAAGGGCAACGAGTTCAACTTCGAACCGATCAAGGAGGTCGCCTTCCTCTTCATCGGCATTTTCTCCACCATGATTCCCGCCCTCCAGCTGATCGGCGACTACGCCAGCCAGCATGCCGGCGACTTCTCGGTGACGCGCTTCTACTGGATGACCGGTGCGCTCTCCGGCGTGCTCGACAACGCTCCGACCTACCTGAACTTCCTTGCCGGATCGCTCGGCAAGTTCGGTCTGGATATCAATTCCGCTGACCAGATAAGGACGTTCGCAGCAGGTGCCGGTTCCCCGGTGTCGGGCGATGTTTCTTCGGACATCTACCTGATGGCGATATCCGTTGCTTCGGTGTTTTTCGGCGCGCTGACCTATATCGGCAACGCCCCCAATTTCATGGTCAAGAACATCGCCGCGCAGGCTGAAGTGGATGTTCCGGATTTTGTGGAGTATATCTACAAGTATTCCATCCCCTTCCTGATTCCGTTCTTTGTCGTTCTCTGGTTGATGTTCTTCAATTTCTGATGCTCTAACGAACTATAACGAACCCCCCGCATAAAAAAGGGGGGCACTGCTATGAAGAGTTTTATTGATGCCGTCAAGGACGGCAGAAAGGGAATGGTCATCCGCAACTCGGTGTTTCTGCCGTTCCACTGCGAACTGCTGAGCATCTGGGTCGGCAAGGAGATGTCGCTCGTCTCGGCGCCCGACGTCATCAGCGATCTTTCCGATTGCGGACAGGTTGCGGTGAGGGAAGGGGAGTCCTATACGAACATCGTCCTGAAGCGGTGGGGCGATCTGCCGAAGGAGCTCGGCCATCACAAGGGCCACATCATCCTGCATGCGGCTGAAAAGGGCGCTGACATCTTTGCGCCCGGCAATCTCCACTACATCAGGATCGGTTTCATCGACCACGGAAAAGAGCTCTCGCTGGAGATCATCGACGATCCCTTCGATCTCTGAAGAGCGTTGTATGCGGGAGCCTCAGGGCGTCGTGCCTTTCAGGCTCTCGCTGACGGCGTGCTTGAACTCCTTCGAGATCTTGAAGGTCGGCACGTTCTTCGGCTCTACCGTCACCTTCTCGCCGGTCCTGGGATTGCGGGCCTGGCGGAGGTTCTTGTAGCGGATGTTGAAGGATCCGAACCCGCGGATCTCGATGCGCCGCCCCGCCTTCAGCGAGTCGATGATGCTTTCGAACAGCGCGTCGACCACCGTCTCCGTCTCATTTTTGGTCAGGCCTGTCCTGTGGGCAATAACATTGACCAGGTCCGCTTTCGTGGTTGTGTTTCCCATAGTTGGTACGACTTGGGTTATTGTTTGCGAGACAGTTACTTAAACCATAAACGAAGGGCAACAATTCCGGTGAAGACCGCAAAGGCGCGGCGCAGCATCGGGCCCGACAGATGGGTTGCGATCCGGGCGCCGAAGTACGCCCCTGTGAACAGCCCCAGGGCGAGCAGGAGCCCGAGCCAGACGTTGTCCATCGATATCTTCCCCTCACGATAGTATTCCAGCACACCGAGGATGCCGACCGGCAGAAGAAGGGCTACGAGCGACGTGGCGCTGGCGGTCTGCTGCGTCATGCCGAGGAGCAGCACCAGGGCCGGCACGATGATGATGCCGCCCCCGATGCCGAAGAGGCCCGAGAGCACGCCGGCCGAGAGGCCGATGAGCAGCATCGATACATTCTGCAGCAGCTGGTTCTCCATCACTCCGCCGACATCTTGAGCACTTCCTGGCGGATGCCCGTGATTTCGCCGATCTCTTCTGCTCCGAGGGACTCTTTTTCGATGAGCCGCTCGGCCAGGCGCTCAAGCATCTCGCGGTTCTCCCTGAGGATCTTTTCTGCGTTCTGCATGCAGCGGACGATGATCGTACGCACCTCCACGTCGATCTGCAGCGCGGTCTCCTCGCTGTACTCGCGCACGTGCGAGTAGTCCTTGCCGAGGAAGACCTCCTTGTGGCTGTCGCCGTAGTTGATCGGTCCGAGTTTTTCGCTCATGCCCCACTCCCGAACCATTTTCCTGGCGATCGAGGTCGCTTTCTCGATATCGTTGGCCGCTCCGGTACTGGTTTCGCTGAAGACGATCTCCTCCGCCACACGTCCTCCGAGCGCGTAGGTGATCATGGCCTCGAGGTACTCGCGGTTCTGGGTGTAGCGGTCCTCGAGCGGCAGGTACGCGGTAAGTCCGAGGCTCCGGCCGCGGGGGATGATGGTGACCTTGTGGATCGGGTCGGACCCCTTGGTGTGGAGCGCGACGAGCACATGGCCGGCTTCGTGGTAGGCGGTCAGTTTCTTCTGCTCGTCGGAGATGTACATGCTGCGCCGCTCCGGGCCCATCAGGATCTTGTCGCGGGCCTGTTCGAAATCCTCGGCGGTTATGAGATCCTGGCCCTGGCGGGCGGCAAGCAGCGCCGACTCGTTGACGAGGTTGGCCAGATCGGCCCCCGAGAAGCCCGGCGTGCTTTTGGCGATGATGGAGAGGTCGACGCCCGCCTCGAGCGGGGTCTTTGCCGTATGGATCCCGAGTATCGCCTCGCGGCCGCGGATGTCGGGCTTGTCGATGGTGATCTGGCGGTCGAAGCGCCCGGGGCGCAGGAGCGCCGTGTCGAGCACATCGGGACGGTTGGTGGCGGCGATGAGGATGACGTTGTCGCTCGTCGTGAAGCCGTCCATCTCGACGAGCAGCTGGTTGAGGGTTTGCTCGCGTTCGTCGTGTCCTCCGCCGAGGCCTGCGCCGCGGCTGCGGCCGACCGCGTCGATCTCGTCGATGAAGACGATGCAGGGGGCGTTCTTCTTTGCCTGTTCGAAGAGGTCGCGCACTCGGGCCGCTCCGACGCCGACGAACATCTCGACGAAGTCCGCGCCCGATATCGAGAAGAACGGAACTTTCGCCTCACCGGCAATCGCCTTGGCAAGCAGCGTCTTTCCGGTGCCGGGAGGGCCGAGCAGGAGAACCCCCTTGGGGATCTTGCCGCCGATTTTCTGGAACTTCCCGGGACTCGTGAGGAATTCGACCGTCTCCTGCAGCTCCTCGACCGCCTCGTCGACACCGGCCACGTCCTTGAAGGTGGTCTTGACGTCGAACTCCGAGACCATCTTGGCCCGGCTCTTGCCGAAGCTGAAGAGGTTTTTCTGCCCGGCGTTCTGTCCGTTCATGCGCCGGATGAAGAAAAAGTAGATGGCCCCGAAGATGATCCAGGGCAGGAAGAGCACGAGAACGGTGTAGATCCCTCCGCGGCCCTCCTCGACCTTCACGCGGATGCCCTTCGTGGCGAGCATGTCTACCTGCTCGACGCCGAAGGCGGGCAGGCGCACCGAGAACCGGTCGGACTCGACGGTGGTGTCGTCGGTAAGCTGCAGCTCGGCGGGCGCCTTCAGCCGGCCCTTGAGAACGACCGACTTGTCCTCGAGCGTCTGCACGTCGATTTCCGAGACCGACCCTTCGTCGACGAGGGCGCGGTAGCTGTTGTAGATGATTTCGGGGCCGCCTGGCGCAGGGGGGAAGCGCTGCAGGGCGAAAAGCGCGACCAGGCCGATCACGAGGAAGAGCAGGATGCGGGGCAAAGGGGCCTTGGGGCCCTGGCCGCCCGGCGTCCAGCCTGGATCGCCGCCGCCGTCGCGGACCGGCTTGAATCGGTTGCGGGAGCTGTCGCTCCCCGGGGGTTTCACTGGTGTCTCGGGCATGGATGGCGTTTTGCTTAGGGGCAAAATGTAACTTACGACGTCACAAGTAATTAAAAGTAAAACTGCGATGGAAAGCAAAAAGTTTATTTGCCGGCGGGCTTCCCTGTGCAAAAACAGGGAGTTTTTCTTAAATTCAAAGCTCTTAGCTCCGGGCCTCCCCTGGTCCGGCGGCGCCGCACTCAACTCACTGTCAAATCTTTAACAGCCAATGCACATGGTCGGTAAAAGGGTCAGAACCAGGTTCGCTCCGTCTCCAACAGGGTATCTTCACGTCGGCGGACTCCGCACCGCCCTCTACAACTACCTGTTCGCCAGGAAAATGGGCGGCGACTTCATCATCCGCATCGAGGATACCGATCAGAGCAGGAAGGTCGAGGGGGCGCAGCAGAACCTCCTGAAGACTCTCGAGTGGGCGGGCCTCGTGCCGGACGAAAGCCCCTCGAAAGGCGGCGATTTCGGTCCCTACCTCCAGTCGGAGCGGCTCGAGATCTATGCCGGGTACTGCCGGCAGCTGCTCGAGGATGGCAACGCCTACTACTGTTTCGCGACTTCGGAGGAACTCGACGAGAACCGCCAGCTGCAGATGAAGCAGGGCCTCCAGCCGAAGTACAACCGGAAGTGGCTGCCGGAGAGCATGGGGGGGACGATGCCGGAGAGCGAGACGAAGAAGATGCTCGAGAGCGGCGCACCCTACGTCATCCGCATGAAGGTTCCCGACTATGTTTCCGTCTGGTTCGAGGACATCATCCGCGGCCCCATCGAGTTCGACTCGGCCACCATCGACGACCAGGTGCTCATGAAGTCCGACGGTTTCCCGACCTACCACTTCGCCAGCGTCATCGACGACCACCTGATGGAGTTCACCCATATCATCCGCGGCGAGGAGTGGCTTCCCTCCATGCCGAAGCATCTCCTGCTCTACGAATTCTTCGGCTGGGAGCCGCCGAAGTTCGCGCACCTTCCCCTCCTGCTCAACCCCGACCGCTCGAAGCTCAGCAAGCGCCAGGGCGACGTGGCCGTCGAGGACTACATCAACAAAGGATACAGCCGGGAGGCGATCGTGAACTTCATCGCCCTGCTCGGCTGGAACGAGGGCGAAGGGTGCGAGCAGGAGGTCTACAGCCTCGATGAGCTGGTCGAGCGCTTCAGCCTCGAGCGCGTCGGCAAGGCCGGCTCGATCTTCACCATCGACAAGCTCAACTGGCTCGAGAAGCAGTACATCAAGGAGCGCCCTGTCGCCAAGATCATCGAGACCATCCGTCCGATCCTGGAGGAGGAGCTCTCTTCGAAAGCGTGCCTGCTTGATCGACAGACCATCACCTCGGACGCCTACCTCACGGAGGTCGTCGAGCTGATGCGCGAGCGCGTGGGCTTCGAGCACGAGTTCGTGACCTTCTCCTCCTACTTCTTCTTCGAGCCGGAAAGCTGGGAGGAGGAGGCCGTTAAAAAACGCTGGAAGGCGGACACCAACCAGCTGCTCGCGGAGTTCCTCCCCGTGCTCGAGACCCTGCCGGACTTTACGGCCGATGGCATCGAGGCGGCCCTCAAGGCCTTCGTCGAGCCGAAGGGGCTGAAGGCTGCCGAGCTGATCCACCCGCTGCGCATCCTGGCCTCCGGCGTGAGCTTCGGCCCGAGCCTCTATCATATGCTCGAGGTGCTCGGCCGCGAGGCGGTGCTGCGCCGCATCCGCAAGGGAATGGAGTGCATTTCGGTTCCGGCCTGAGCGGCCGGGCTTCGCAGCGGGGCTCCTGAAGGGGTCCCGCTTTTTTTCTCTTTTCCTTTTTGGAGGTTCTGGAAAACTTCCTATATTATCGCCTCTCAAGCGAGAATGAACGATGGACAGATAGCTCAGTTGGTAGAGCAATGGACTGAAAATCCATGTGTCGGGGGTTCGACTCCCTCTCTGTCCACCATCCGGCCGCAGGCGGCCTCTCCCCGGACACGGGGCGCCGCCCTCCCGCCAGCCGGCATGCGTGCAACCCCCATATCCATAGCGCCTCCACCAGCCTTTCAGGAGCCCGAACCTCATCATCCTCCGGTATGAACATCACCACTGAGCCTGCTGAGGAGAGATGGCATGACCTGCAGGATCCCGGTGCGTACGAGTGGTGGTATTTCGACATCGAAGACCCCCAAAGCGGCGTTTCGATCGTCGTCATCTGGTTCGCCGGGTTTCCCTTTTCCCCTTCATACCAGGAGCACTACGAACGCTGGCAGCGCAACGGCGCCGGCGGTTCCGACGGCGCCCCGGCCCCGCTCGACTACGCCGGCTTCAGTTTCCAGCTCTACGAGCAGGGGCGCGAAACCATCAACTTCATCCGCGAGGGGCGCCGCGGGCTCTTCGAGAGTTCACGCACGGCCGTCGGCGCCGCCTTCGAGAAGAGCCGCTTCACCTACGATGCGCTGAGGGACGAGTACCGGCTTTCGATCGACTTCGACTTTCCCGCACGGCAGAAGTCGGTGCAGGCCGAGCTCCTCTTCAGCGCGTGCCGCACGGTCGACTACCGCCGCCGGGACGGCAACAACGAGGGGGCCGTGCCCTGCCACCAGTGGCTGCTCAGGGTCCCGCGCGCCGAGGTCAGCGGGCGGGTCGAGGTCAGCGACGCCCGGCCGGGTGTGGCGTCGCGGCGCATCGAGGTCCGGGCCGACGGCTACCACGACCACAACCTCGGCACCATGCCGATGCAGGAGTACATCTCCCGCTGGTACTGGGGCCGGGCCTTCTCCGAGCGGGTCGACGTCATCTACTACGTGATCTTCTTCCGCAACCCCGCCTTCAAGCCGCTCACCCTCCTCATGCTCGGTGACAACCTCCGGGGCGGCACCGTCGTCCGGGACGGCGCCGGTTTCAGCGAGAGCCGTTTCACCCGGGGGTTCTTCGCTCCTCCGCACGGCCGTGAGCTCCGGATCACCGACGGCGACGTCGCGATCACCATCGACCAGCAGCGGGTGCTCGACGCGGGGCCATTCTACCTGCGCTTCTCCTCGAGCATCAGCCTCGAGCTCGACGGCGAGCGCATCGACGGGCTCGGGGGGATTTCGGAGTTCCTCAGTCCTGTCCGGCTCGAGTCCCGCTTCATGCGTTTCTTCACCCGGAGCCGGGTCTGGCGCGACGGGGAGGAGTCCGCCATGTACCGGAGGTATAATTTTATTAAAGATCGATTGGATTGGTTTAAACGGTAGAATTTGGTAAATTCTGAGTTTGTTCGCCGTCGCCTGCAGGGAGAGACGCCACGAACGTGAGGGCGGGCGTTGCGGCACCTGTTTTCTTACTTCATAACAATAGCTTTTAAAAGGAGATACATTGTAATGGCACAACAAGGTAATTTCAAGAGCCCGTCCAGGATGGGTGCCCTTGAAGGTGGTGCACCGGCCTCTTCATCGGGATCGGTTCCCGGCGGAAAAGCGCGTGAAGAGGGTCTGAAGGGCGTTGATTTCGAGCGCCGCGGCTTCCTCGGCAAGGTTGTCGGCGGCGTCGGTGCGGCCGTTGCTGTTTCGACTCTCTATCCCGTCGTCAAATTCATCATTCCCCCCGTCCGTGAGATCAAGGAGGTCAAGGAGATGGTCGTAGGAAAAGCTTCTGAGGTGCCCCTCAACAGCGGCAAGATTTTCGCATTCAACAAGGACAAGGTCATCGTCATCAACGACAACGGCACGCTGACCGCCTGCAGCGCAGTCTGCACCCACCTCGGCTGCCTCGTCCGCTGGGAAGACAAGGACAATCAGATCTTCTGCCCCTGCCACGGTGCGAAGTACACCCAGACCGGTGAAATCATCTCGGGTCCGCAGCCCCTTCCCCTGGCTCCCTTCGGTGTCCGGGTAGAAGGCGACGACCTCATCATCTCGATCGTGTAATCTCAAACTTTTGCTGAAAAACAAGGGAGTCTGGAAATATGGCTGAAAACAATCAGAATGCCGGTGCGGGCAATGTGCCGCCGAAGCCGAAACCCGCTGCACCGGGAGCCGCAAAGCCGGCAGCTCCGGTAGCCGCAAAACCTGCTGCGGCAAAGCCTGCAGCGCCTGCGGCAGCGAAGCCCGCCGCCGCCAAACCCGCCGCCGCACAGGGCGGAGTCTACAAGCCGCCGGTAGAGCGCGCCGACACGAATCCGTTCAAGGATTCGAAGGTCAGCCCCGTCGGTGCATGGTTCCAGGAGCGTTTCTACGTCCTTGAGCCCGTCATCGCCTACCTGAAGAAGAAAGAGGTTCCGAAGCACAAGCTGTCGTTCTGGTACTACTTCGGCGGCCTCACCCTGTTCTTCTTCATGATCCAGGTGCTGACCGGCCTCCTGCTTCTGCAGTACTACAAGCCGACCGGCGCAGAGGCGTTCTCCTCGTTCGTCTTCATCCAGAAGGAAGTGCCTTTCGGCTGGCTCATCCGCCAGATCCATGCATGGTCTGCCAACCTGATGGTCGGCATGGCCTTCATCCACATGTTCAGCACCTTCTTCATGAAGTCCTACCGCAAGCCCCGTGAGCTCATGTGGGTAAGCGGTTTCGTGCTTCTCGTCCTCAGCCTCGGGTTCGGCTTCACCGGCTACCTGCTGCCCTGGAACGAGCTTGCATTCTTCGCTACCCAGGTCGGAACCGAGGTTCCCAAGGTCATGCCCGGCGGCGCCATCCTCGTCGACATCCTCCGCGGTGGCGAAGAGGTCAGCCCCGAGACCCTGACCAGGATGTTCTCGCTGCACGTCGTGCTGCTTCCCGGCCTGCTTCTTCTCGTCCTTTCCGCACACCTTCTCCTGGTGCAGGTGCTCGGTACCTCCGCACCGATCGGCTACAAGGAGTCCGGCATGATCAAGGGCTACGAGAAGTTCTTCCCCACCTTCCTTGCCAAGGATGCCATCGGCTGGCTCATCGGCTTCGGTCTCCTTGTCTACCTGTCCGCAGTCTTCCCGTGGGAGATCGGCGTCCAGGCTGATCCGCTCGGTTCCGCACCGGTCGGCATCAAGCCGGAATGGTACTTCTGGGCGCAGTTCCAGCTCCTGAAGGACTTCACCTTCGAGGGCGGTGAACTCATGGCCATCATCCTCTTCACCATCGGAGCCGTCGTATGGGGCGCAGTGCCGTTCATCGACAGGAAGGCTTCGCGCGAAGAGAAGAGCCCGCTCTTCACCATCTTCGGCCTTCTGGTCCTCGCTTTCCTCGTGATCAACACCTACAGGGTCTACGCTGAATACAGCGCGCTCTGAGCCGCTCACGAGAACGGCAACATCCCCAGCCGCCCCATGCACCACGCACGGGGCGGCTTTTTTTGTGCCCGTTCCGATTCCGGGTTCAATTTCTGGTCGTTGGGGAGGGAGGGTCCGGCGTTTCCGCCCCGGTTCCTTCTTCTGCCGTCAGCCCTTCTCCGCCCGCTCCCTCTTCTTCCCTGGGGAGTTTCGTCCCCCGAGTTCGTCGATGCGGGTTTCCTTCCACAGGGGCTCACCGCCGAAGTAGGCTGCGCGGCCGATGATGTGGGCGGCCACGGGGGCCGTCAGGAACAGGAAGAGGATGATGGCGATGGCCCGGGAGGCGATCCCGAAATCCTGCCAGTAGAGGATGGTGCCGAGCAGCACCAGGCCGATGCCGAGCGTGGAGGCCTTCGTGGTGGCCGACATGCGCGTGTAGAGGTCCGGCATCTTCAGGATGCCGACCGCCGAGAGCAGGATGAACAGGGTGCCGAGCAGCAGCAGGGTTCCGCTGAGGAGTTCCGTCATGGTGCATTCCTCCTTCCGAGATAATAGGCGAACGCCACCGTGCCGAGAAAGGCCAGAAGCGCCACGATGATGCCCACGTCGAGAAACGTCGTGGTATTCTTCTGGATCGAGTAGACGGCGATGAATGCGATCGCGTTGGCCGAAAGCAGGTCGAGCGCCACGATGCGGTTCTCGATCGAGGGCCCGATGACGAGGCGCACGAAGATGATCAGTATCGACAGGCCGATGAAGATCACCGACAGCTGTACGGCCCACTCCATGAAGCTCATCGCATCACCTCCAGCAATCTTTTTTCAAGTCCCTCCTTCAGCGCGCTCCTGAACCGCCCGGCATCCTCGACATAGAGGGCGTGCACGTACAGCGTGCTGCGGTCTTCCGAAACGTCGAGGCTCAGTGTGCCGGGCGTCAGGGTGACCAGGTTGGCGAAGAGGGTGATTTCGATATCGCTCTTGACGTCGAGCGGAACGGCGATGATGCCGGGTTTCATATAGTTCTTCGGCGTGACGATGTCGAATGCCACTTTCAGGTTGGCGATGAGGAGCTCCTTGAGGAAGTAGAGGAAAAAGCCGAGCACCTTCGGCAGCTTCCGGAAATACCGGCTTTCCTTCCATGCCGATCTCGAGAGCCACAGGAGCGCGTATCCGATCACGAGACCGGCCGAGAACGTGGAGGCGCTGACCTCGCCGACGAGCAGCATCCAGGAGATGGCCAGCAGCAGGTTTATCAGGAACGGATTCATTGAGCACCTCCCAGTGCCGCAGCGATATAGCGCGCAGGGTCGAGGAGCTCCCGGGCGGCGTGGTCGACGAGGGCGAAGACGGGTTCGAACCAGAACCCGAACGCCACCGTCACCAGTGCAAGCATGACGACCGGCGCAATCATCATGGCCTGCTTTTCCGGCCCGAGATCGTGGAAGGAGGAGTCGGCAGGATCATGGCCGCTATCGGGGTGTTCCTTCCAGAACCCCTCGTTCCAGATCTTTATCATCGAAAAGAGCGTCAGCATGCCGACGCCGAGGGCGATGCCGGCAAGCGTCCAGTGGCCCGTCTCCATGGCTGCCCGTATCACCAGCAGCTTCGCCCAGAAGCCGGACAGGGGAGGGATGCCCGCAAGGCCGAGGGCCGGAACGAGGAACAGCAGCCCCAGGAGGGGGAACGGGCGGTAGAGCCCCCCGATCCGGCGCAGGTCGTAGGATCCCCCGAGGCGCTTCATGATCCCGGCCATGTAGAAGAGGTTGGTCTTGGCGGCGATGTTGTGCAGCATGTAGAACAGTCCGCCGGCCACCGCCAGCGGCGAGTGGATCGCAACCGCGAATACCATGTAGCCGATCTGGCTGATGATGTGGAAGCTGAGCAGCTTGCGCACGTCATACTGCGCGACCGCCCCGAGCACCCCCGTCACCATGGTGAACCCTCCCGTCCAGAGGAGCAGCCGGTGGGCCAGCTCGGCGTCCTCGCCGGTGAAGATGGTCGTGAAGAAACGGATGAGCGCGTAGACGCCGACCTTGGTGAGCAGGCCGGCGAACATGGCCGATACGGCGACCGGCGGCGTATGGTATGAGGCCGGAAGCCAGAAGAAGAGCGGGAAGAGGGCCGCTTTCACCCCGAAGGTGACGAGGAAGAGCACCGAGACGACCTGCATCAGTTCGCGGTGCTCGACATGGGGGATCCTGAGTGCCAGGTCGGCCATGTTCAGGGTGCCTGCCATGCCGTAGAGCATGCCGGTGGCCGCCAGGAAAATCGCCGAGGAGAGCAGGTTCAGCGTCACGTACTTGATCGCACCCTCGAGCTGCCGGGGGGTGCTTCCGAGGACCAGAAGCACGAACGAGGAGATGAGCATCACCTCGAACCAGACATAGAGGTTGAAGACGTCGCCCGTCAGGAATGCGCCGTTGACGCCCATCAGGAGCAGCTGCAGGAGCGGATGGTAGAAGTGGTGCTCCCTCGTCTTGTCGACGGCGCCGAGGGAGTAGATCGCCGTGGTGAGCCCGATGAGCGCGGCGGCGCACGTCATGACTGCCGAAAGGGTGTCGGCGACGAAGGCGATGGCGAAGGGGGCGTCCCAGCCTCCGATCCGGAGCGCCATCGGGCCATCCGCCACCACGCTCTGGAGCATGAAGCCGGAGGCTGCGGCAAGCAGCAGCGTCGAAAAGAGGTTCAGCGCCCGGTGCGCGGCCGTCCTGTTCGCAAGCAGGAGCATGAGTATCGCCGCCGCAAACGGAATCAGCACCGGCAGGATGGGCAGGATGCTCATGGGTTTTCCTCCGGAAGCCGGTCTGTCGATCTCATCTCGTCGAGGTCTTCGGTGCCGAGCGTGCGGTAGGTCCGCTTGAAGAGGACGATGGTGAAGGCCTGGACTCCGAATCCGATGACGATCGCCGTGAGTATGAGGGCCTGCGGCAGGGGGTCGGCAAAGGGTTCGACGGCCTGCATGGCCCCTTCCTCCACGAACGCCGGCGCTCCCTTGCAGAGGCGCCCCACGGTAAAGATCATGAGGTTGGCCGCATGGCCGAGGAAGATCAGCCCGAAGATCACCTTCACCATGCTCCGCCGGAGCATGAGGTAGATGCCGGCGGCATAGAGCACGCCGGTGATGATGGCAAGAAGAAGGGTCATCTCGTGGCGTCCTCCTCCGCAAGTGCGAAAATGATGGTGAGCGTCATGCCGAGCACCAGGAGGTAGACTCCGATATCGAAGAGCAGGGGCGTGCCGATCTTGCCGACGGGGCTCATGGTGTCGATCCAGATGCCGGTCATGAAGGGTTTTCCCGCCAAGAGCGACGGGAGGGTGCTCAACAGGGCCGTTGCCAGGCCTGCCGCCACGATCCGCATGGGATCGGTGCGCAGGACGGAGCGTGCCGCATCGATTCCGTTCGCGATAACGTAGAGTGCATAGGCTGCGGCTGCCACGAGCCCGCCGGCAAATCCTCCGCCCGGTTCGTTGTGCCCCCTGAAGAGCAGGAAGACCGAGAACATCAACAGCAGCATCAGCAGATAGCGCGATGCCGTCGCAAGGATGATCGAGTTCATGGCCTCCGTCCCTCCTCCGGCCCCGGCTTCAGGAGGGCCAGGACTCCGAGCGCCGCGATCGCCAGCACGGTGATCTCCCCGAGGGTGTCGATCGCCCTGAAGTCCACCAGGATCACATTGACGATATTGCGTCCTCTTCCTTCCGGCACGCTTGCCGCCGCATAATACTCCTTCAGTTTCGAGGAGAGATCGAACGAGGTGGCCAAAAGGATGGTCATCGTCATGAACAGGCCGGCCGATCCGGCAATGATGGCGTCGCGAATCCTGTTCGAGGTGCTCGAGAGGCTGACGAACTTCGGAAGGCGGTAGAGCACCAGCACGAAGAGGATGACGTTGAGGGTTTCGATGGCGAAGGTGGTGAGCGCCACGTCCGGCGCGCCGTAGATGACGAAAATGATGCCGATCGAAAATCCCACGACGCCGAGCGCCACGATCGACTTCAGTCGGGACTGCGAGGTGACGAGCATCCATGTGGCCACAATGATGATGATGCCGAGCGCCGCCTCATAGAACGTGATGGAAACGTCCGGCACGATCCTGACCCGGTCGGCCGCCTGGTAGAGCGCATAGGCGGCTGCCGAGAGGGCGGTGATCAGCACGATCTGGATGTAGTTGCGGAGGTAGCCGTTCTGCAGCAGGGCGGTCTGCAGTCTGGCCGATTTCAGCATTCCTCCCACCAGGGCTTCGTACCATGAGGAGGGCTTCATGAGGGCGGGCGCCCTGAACCCGTCGAGACGTTCCTGCAGGGCGTTGCGGAGCCGGTAGGCCACTCCCCCCGCCAGGAGGGTGGCGAGGCTGAGGAACAGCACCATGTTGACGCCGTGCCAGAGCGTGATCTTCAGCCCGATCTTTTCCGAGAGGATGCTCAAGGCGGACTGGTCGAGGAGGGTTGAGATGAAGAGGTCCGGGAACAGGCCGAAGAGCAGGCCGAGAACGGCAAGCAGCCCCGGCCCGAGAAGCATCTTCAGGGGCGCTTCGTGCGGATGTTTCGGCGTGGCGCGGGCTTTGCCCCAGAAGGGCCTGAATCCCACAAGGAGCGTGACCATCACGATAAAGGCGTTGGCCGTCACGGCCGCCGCGATGAGGGGGATGCCCCAGGTGTCGAGCTCGAGGATCGACTTGTAGACGGTCTCCTTGCCGATGAAGCCCACCAGCGGGATCACCCCCATCATCGAAAAGGATGCGAGCGCCGCGGTGGCCGCCGTTATCGGCATGGCGCGGCGGAGTCCCCCCAGGCGTCGGACGTCCCGGGTGCCGGTCTCATGGTCAAGCGTACCGGCCACGAGAAAAAGTGTTCCCTTGTAGAGCGAATGGGCGATGAGGTAGATGAAGAACGCCTTGATGGCAAGCGGCGAGCCGATGCCGAGCAGAAGCATGAGGGTGCCGAGTACCGAGAGGGTGGAATAGGCAAGCAGTTTCTTCAGGTCGGTCGCACCCAGCGCGAGCACCGAGGTGAAGAGCATGGTTGCGGCTCCGGTGGCGAGCAGCGTGTCCTGCCAGAGCGGCGTTCCGCCGATCTCGTGGTTCATGCGGGCGACCAGGTAGATGCCGGCCTTGACCATGGTCGCCGAGTGCAGGTAGGCGCTGACCGGTGTCGGCGCTTCCATGGCGTTCGGGAGCCAGAAATGGAACGGGAACTGCGCAGACTTCGTGAACGCCCCCAGCAGCATCAGCACGACGATTGCCGGATAGAGCGGGTGGGCGGTGATGAGGGCGTTCATGTCGTACATGTCGGCGATCTCGAAGCTCCCCGTCACCTCTCTGAGCAGGATGAAGCCGGCCAGCAGCGCCAGGCCGCCCCCGCCGGTGACCAGGAGGGCCTGGATGGCTGATTTTCTCGATGATTCCCTCTGGTGGTTGAAGCCGATCAGAAGGAATGAACTGATGCTGGTGAGTTCCCAGAAGATGAAGAGCAGGATCGTGTTGGCGGAGAGCACGAGACCCAGCATCGAGGTCATGAAGACGCCGATATAGAGGAAGAAGCGCCCTGCATCGGGGTACTCCTTCATGTAGGCTCCTGCATAGAGAAAGACCGCCGCTCCGATGAGGGTGATGATCATTGCAAAGGTCAGGCTCAGCCCGTCAAGCGCAAACGAGAGGTTCACGCCGAGCGACGCAACCCAGGGAATCGACTCCCGGACCACCATGCCTCCGGCAACCGTCGGATAGTGCCAGAGCAGCCCCAGGAACATCGAGAGCGGGAAGATGAGGGCGATCCAGCCGAAATTCTCCCTGAAGCGCCGGTGCAGCAGCGGCGCGATGGCTGAGGCGAGAAAGCCTATGGCAAGCAGGATTGACACGGTGGGCTGTGGCGCTGTTGGGGTTGTTGTCGGTGCGAAGCGCAGGGATCGATATGCGCCTTCTTGTTGTGCAATACGGAACTTCCTGTACACGAACAGCGGGGAGCGCGGGAGGGTTTCCCGGAGGGCGGTGATTTTTCATGCGGAGGGCCCTCTCGGCGAGGCGCTCCGGCTTGCGGCGGAAAAGGGCCGCTCCCGGGGCCCCTTCCGTCGCTCCGGCGGTTCTTCAGGCCGCTCCGCCCCTGAAGAGCGATCCCAGCTCGTAGCCGGCCAGGAACGCCCGCATGTCGAGCGTTTCGATCGCCTCCAGCCATGCGGCCGTGGGGACTGCGTCTGTTTTTTTCGTTGTCGGCGCATCGCTCCCTTCGGCCTCGCCCCGAGTGAGCACTGCGCGGAGGGTGAGCCAGGCGGCGAGCATGGCAAAGCGGTGTTCGCGGAACCAGTGCTTCTGGTGGTGCTCCTCGAGCTGGAGCATCCGGTCGAGGTGGTTCGATCCGCTCCGGCGGATCGAGCGCATGGCCTCCAGCGCGGCTTCGGCCAGCCCTTCAGGCACCGGATCGGGTGCAGGGGATGCGAGGCAGGAGACGAGCTCCGCGATGCCCTCTCCCGGAACCGAGCAGAGGGAGCCTTCGCCGTAGAGCGCGCCGAGCGTTCCCTGGAGCAGCCAGTCGTCGACGAGGTTGCGCTGCAGCTCGCCGTTTTCGCCAAGCATCTCCTGCACGGCTTCGAGCAGGATCCAGTGGGCGGCAAGGGTTCCGTAGGCCGTGGTTTCGGACTCCTCCCCGTTTTCGATGCCGAGCGCTGCCCGGAGCTTTTTTGTGTCGGGCTCGAGTTTCAGCCCGGCCTCGATTTCGGCTGCTTTCGTGAAGCGCCGGGCAGCGAGCCCTTCGACCGCTTCGGGCACCTCGAGCGGCTTTTCCATCAGCGAGCTGAACTCTCTCGAAAGGTCCCTGAGCAGGGCGGCGGTGAGGGCCCGGAATCGCTCGGCGTCCGCCGCCTTCCGGGAAGGACGGGGAGCGCATTCGAGGGTTTCGCGCATCCTGCGGTGGAGCGGCGAGAGGCTGATTTCGAGCACGTCGTGCTCTATCGACTCCGTGCCCCGGCCGTCGAGCTGGCGGGCCAGGCGGTCGTATGGCCTGAGCCTGGAGGGGCGTACCTCGCGGAAGTCGAGGAAGACGTTGTACTTGTAGCCGTCGAGGGCCATGAAGAGGCCCTGCTCCCTGATCTCGCGGACCGAACGGATGAACTCCAGGCCGCACGACTGGTCGCGGAAGACGACGTAGGCGTCGTGTTCGTCTGTGAGGGCGAGGCCGTCTCCGAGCGAGCTCTGCCGGATCTGGCCGTCGCGGAGGTACCCGACCGAGGTCTTCACCCATCCTGTCGCCCGTTCGAAACTGTTGTTGTAGATGACGAGGGCGCGCTCGCCGTTATGCATGTTCGAGTAGGCAAAGACGTTCTCGTTGACCGATCCCTCGGGGGAGTAGACGTCGTAGAGGTAGAAGTTCTGCACCTCGGCGAAGAGAGGGCGCTTCTTCATGATCGGGAAGATCTCCTGGTAGTGCCGCCAGACGAGGTGCCCGTCGGGCTGTTCGTCGTAGTAGGCCTTCGCGTATTCCATGCCGTACTTCTCGGTGAACCCCTCGACCTGGCCGTGGCCGAACATCGGCAGGCCCGGGACGGTGAGCATGACGATGCAGACGCCGAAGTACTTGTCGCCCCGTCCGAACTGCGCGATGGCGGTGTCCTCGTCGGGGTTGTTCATGAAGTTGACGTAGCGCTTGAGGATCTCCGGGTCGAACTCCAGGGTGTTCTTGATGAGGTAGCGGTAGCTGGCGTTGTCCTCTTTCTTCAGCATGTGCATGAAGGCGCTGTTGTAAACGCGGTGCATGCCGAGCGTGCGCACGAAGTAGCCCTCGAGCATCCAGAACGCTTCGGCCAGCAGCAGCGTGTCGGGCACCTCCTGGTGGATGCGGTCGACCACCTCCCGCCAGAACTCCTCGGGGATGGCGGCGTTGAACTCGGCCATGCTCATCGAGTAGCTCGAGCGCGACGGGACGGCCGCGCTCTGGCCGTGGAGCGGGAACCAGAGCCGCTGGATGTGGCGCTTGGCAAGCACCATGGCGGCGTCGAAGCGGATGATCGGGAACATCCTTGCCACATGGAGGATCTGCTGGATGACGGCTTCACGCACCTCGGCCGAGAGGAAGTTGAGCTGCGCCGTGTCGTTCCACGGCATGTTCGTGCCGTCGTTGCCGTGGTAGATGTAGCGGGTGTCGCCGCTCGTGTGGTCGATGCGCTTGAAGGTGACCGCGGCGTCGGTGCGGTTCCAGTAGCCGTCCTCGAGCTGGATGGTGTAGCGCGGGTCGGGGCTCAGGTTCGGTCCGGTGTACGAATAGTTGTAGTAGGGCGGGTTCGATGCCGAGAGGAACCAGTCGGGCCTCTCGCGCACGAGCTCCGAGTCCATGCCGGTATGGTTCGGAACCATGTCGCTGGCCAGGCGTATCCCGCGCTGCATGGCGCGGTGGCGGAGGTTTTGGTAGCCTTCGTATCCGCCGATGTCGTCGGAGATGTCGTATTTCTCGAGGGCGTAGGCCGAGGCTTTCGCTTCGGGGTTGCCCTGCATCTGCTTGATTTCGCGCGAGGCGTGGCTGCGCTGCCAGAGGCCGATCAGCCAGAGGGCGGTGAAGCCCTGAGCGGCGATGCGGTCGAGCTCTTCGTCGGGGATGTCCTGCAGGCGGTGCACTCCGCGGCCGTAGGTCTTCGAGAGCTGGTCGAGCCAGACGTAGGTGCTCTTGGCGAGCATGACCACCTCCGGCATCCAGCTCGAGTCGCTGGAGTAGTTGGCCGGTCCGTCGTCGAGAGAGGAGTAGTCCGGCACGAAGGCGTCCTTGTCGAAGAAGGCGTACTCGTGGCGGCCCTGTTCGCGTGAGATGCGTTCGAAAAAGAGGTACTTGTCCTCGTCCTCGATCAGCTCGATGGCGCCGGAGAGCAGCTCCCAGAAGGACGAGCCCTCGAGCAGCTCCGACCAGTTGAGCCGGATGTAGCGCAGCTGCTCGAGGATGGAGTCGGGGGCGTGGCGCATGGGCCGGGTGAGCAGGGTTGCGAGGTCCTCGTTGTCGGGGCCGACGGGGCCCATGGCCTGCATCGAGGACTGGAGCGCGAGGATCAGTTTGCGGTAGGCCTCCTGCCGTCTGAGTTCACTGTCGCTGATGAGCGCCGAGAAGGGCTCGAGTGCCGGGTTCTGGTTGTTGAGCCAGACGAGGAAGGACTCTTCGACAAGGTTGATCCGCTCTTCGGGGCGGCTGAGGGCATCGGCCGGGCTTTCCGCTCCGGTGAAGACCCCTGTGGTCGGGAACGTGGTGAGGAAGCGGGCCAGGTAGGCGGCCGACTGCTCTTCGGAGAGCTCCCGGCTGAACCGCCCGTAGGCTTTTTCGAGCAGGTCGGGCTCCCGGCGTGCGATCGAGCGGGCCATCACGAAATGGAAGAGCTCGTGCAGGAGTTTCATGCCGTGGAGCTGGGCCGGCAGTATCGGTTTTGCCGCACCCTGCTGCTCCTTTTTCAGGTAGTCGTTGATGACGGCTGCCTGCCGTTCTGCGGCCCGGAGGCTTCCTGAACCCGTCGCGGGGAGGGAGAGGAAGTCGGGGTCGGTGAGGTGGAAGAGCTGCCGGGCCTTCCTGTTGACGTAGAAGTGTTCCTTTGTGAGGGCCTCGGGCAGGGTGTTCTTGATGGTCATAGTCTCTGGTGCAGCGGCGGCGCACCGCAGCGGGTTGTGGTTTGCGTGCTCCACCGCGGTGCACGACGGTCTTCAGAAGGTCATCGGCAAGGTACGCAATTTCCCCGACAAGTCGCCCTGCGGCGCACGATTTCGGGGCTCGGGCGCCCGGCGCAGGCCGGCAAGCGGAGGATGGCCTTCAGTTCTGCTGTACGGGTGCTTCCGGCGTTTTGCGGAACCGGCTGTCGATGTAGCGCTGCAGGTAGCTGACGCCGAGCTCCTTTGCCGAGCGGATGAGCTCGAGCCGGATGTCCGGGAGGACTGCGCTCCTCTGCGCCATGGGGGCCAGGGGGGCCTGGGGGAACTCCTGCTGCTCGGGGT
Source organism: Chlorobium sp. N1 (assembly GCF_004332115.1). Taxonomy (GTDB): domain Bacteria; phylum Bacteroidota; class Chlorobiia; order Chlorobiales; family Chlorobiaceae; genus Chlorobium. The sequence goes on along the minus strand of NZ_SJPA01000001.1, from coordinate 626,055 downwards.
GTTCGGCCGGGGAGCCGCCGCCCCTGAGCATCCTGCCGGTGAGGAAGCCGACGGCGAGGGCGCCGAAGGCCGCCTGCCAGGGGTGCCGGCGGACCATTTCGACGGGGGAGATCTCCTTTTCCAGGCGTTCCTGGAACCTGCCCGCCCGCTCCCTGATGTCGCGTTCCCGTTCGGCGATGGTCTCCTGCAGTGCTTCTATACGTGCCTGTACGCTTTCGAGATGCTCGTTCTTCTTAGTCATAGAGGGAGATGATGAATTTCTGGATCAGGTCCTTCAGCAGGTTCGGCCGGAACCGGGTGAGGAAGACGAAGGCTCCGATGAAGACGAGGCTGACCGAGAGGAACCCGAGCGAGACGTGCCCCGTCAGCTCTCCGACGAAGAATGCGATCGTGGTTACCAGGTATGCCGCTCCGGCAACGAGGATCACGGCGATGACAAGAACGGCCGTCAAGATCGCGAGCTTCTCTGAGAGTTCGATCTTGATGAGCTCCATGCGTGCGTCGACGATCGTCTTGACGTCGTCAAGGGTCGAGCTGAGGGTTTCGTCGAGGAGTTTCGGAATGCCCCCCTTCCGCCTGTCCGTTCCGGACTCTTTGGTCGGTTTCATGCGTCTTAGCGGCGCCTGCCGAGGATGAGGCCGAGAAGCACTCCTGCGCCGAGGGCGTAGAGCAGCGACGGGCCGGGATTCTTTTGGATGTAGTCCTTGGTCTCCGCCGCTCCCTCGAGCAGCCGGTCGTAGGATTCGCTCTCCCTGAAGCGGCTGAAGGCATCGGAGAGCGAGTCGCTGATCTCGCGGATGGATTCGGGGATACGGCCGTCAGCCGAAGCTTTCGACGATGCTGCGGCGTCGTCTGCGCCGTGGATGATGACCGGGACGTCCTGTTCCATAGGTGAAGGAAAAAAGTTGTAGGTGGTTCCAGTGCAATATATGAAAACTCCCCGAAGGGGTTCGGGGAAAAATCTCAGTCGAGCAGCCTCCCTCCGTCGACGGCGAGGACCTGGCCGGTGACGTAGTCGCTCTCGAGCAGGAAGAGGAGGGCGCGGACGATGTCGAGCGGGTCGCCGAGCCGGCCGAGCGGGATGCGCCTGAGCATCTCCTCCTCCGTCTCCATCTCCTTGCCGGGGTTGAGCGTCACGGTACCGGGCGCGATGGCGTTGACGAGGATGCGGGGGGCGAAGGTCTTGGCGAACACCCTGGTCAGGTGTACCACGCCGGCCTTGGCCACCGTGTAGGGGGCGAAGTTCTTCCAGACCAGGTCGGCCGAGACGTCGGCCATGGTGATGATCTTCGAGGTGAAGGGCTGCTTCTGCATGATCCGCACCGCCTCCTGCATGGTGAAGAAGGTGCCCTTCAGGTTGGTGTCGACGAGGCTGTCCCACTCCTCTTCGGTGACCTCCGGCAGGGGGGTGGCGAAGAAGTTCGAGGCGCTCGCGATGAGCAGGTCGAGCCGGTCGAACTTTTTTCTGAAGGCCTCGAAGGCTTTTCCGATCTCCTTCGGCTTCGAGGTGCTGCAGCGCACCATCTCCGATTCGGGGCTGATCCATCGGATCTTTTCGAGCAGCTCGAGGGCTTTCTTCTCCGAGGCGTGCCAGGTGAAGAAGATGGTGTATCCCTGTCCGGCCACGGAGAGGGCGATCTCGCTGCCGAGCCGGCCGGTGGCCCCGGTCATGAAGCAGACTTTCTTTCCCGGTTGGGTCATGTGCTTGCGGTTGGGTGCGTTAGGTCTCCTGTGCTGCCACTCCTTCAAAAGTAGCAAACGGGTTCCTGAAATAAAAAGTTGATGCGGCCCCCCCTCAGAGCAGGCGGCGGAAGGAGGACGCCTTGATGGCGGCGAACACGGTCGCACCCTCCCTGACGCCGAGCTCTTCGGCGGCATCCCGGACGATTTCGGCCACCAGGCGCCGGCCTCCCGATTCGAGCACGACCCCTACGCGGTGGTCGGCAGCGAAGCGTTCGGCGACGCGGCATTCGAGGAGGTTGCGGGCGCTGATGGCCTCGGGGTGGTTGCGGAAGAGGATGATGTCGCGCGAAGAGAGTTCGTAGAGTGCGCTTCCTCCGTTCCGGCCGTCTGAGATCTGCAGGCAATTTTCGCCCCACCGGTATCGGAAGAGTCCGTTTTCGGGTGACGCTCCCGAGAGCTGCAGGAGGTTGGTGTAGCCTCTGCGGTTTTCGGCCATGGCGCTGCGTGCCAGGGCGTCCGGGGAGCACTCTCCGGTAACGGTGCCTCCGTGGATGGTCAGGACGCGGTCGGCCAGGAGCTGCATCTCGATGACCGAATGGGAGATGAAGAGAGCCGGAACGGCAAACTCCTCGCTTACGCGTTTCAGGTAGGGGATGATCTGGAAGCGGAGCGTGTCGTCGAGCGCCGAGAGCGGTTCGTCCATCAGGAGCAGGCGGGGGTTTGCCAGGACGGCGCGGCCGAGGGCGACCCGCTGTTTCTCGCCTCCCGACAGGGTTCCTACCCCCCGCTGCATCAGTCCTCCGAGCCCGAGCGCGTCGATGAGCAGGCCGGGGTCGATGCGCCGGTGTTCGGATTTCGTGCGCCGGTAGCCGTAGAGGAGGTTCGAGCGGACGCTCAGGTGGGGGAAGAGGGCCGCATGCTGGAAGACCAGCCCCACACGCCGCTTTCGAGGGCTGAGATTCACCCCCCGGCTGCTGCTGAAGAGGCAGTCGCCGTCAAGGAATATTTCCCCGCGGTCGGGCTGCAGGAGCCCTGCGACCAGGTGGACCAGGGTGGATTTCCCGCTGCCCGACTGGCCGAAGATGCCGATCGTACGCCCTTCGACCTCGGTGGCGGCCTCGAAGCGGAAGCTCCCGAAATCTTTTTCGGCCTCGAAGCGGAGTTTCATCTCTGCCTCCTTCCGGCCAGGCGGCTGGCGAGGTTTTCGTGGAGGAAGAGGACGACGACGGAGATGGCTACCGATACCAGGCAGAGCGAAAGCGCCATCGAGGTGCTTGCCGGCGAGGCGGCGTAGTCGTAGATGGCCAGCGGGATGGTCTGCGTCAGGCCGGGGATGTTGCCGGCCACGATGATGGTGGCCCCGAACTCGCCGAGGCTCCGGGCGAACATGAGCGACGATCCGGCAAGGATGCCCCGCATCGAAAGGGGCAGGACCACCGTCAGGAGGCGGTCGTGCCAGGGGGCGCCGAGGGTCTGGGCGGCCTGGATGAGGCTGGGGTCGATCGACTCCATGCCGAGCCGTATCGAGCGGACCAGGAGCGGAAAGCCTACGGTCGCGGAGGCGATGACCGCCGCTTTCCAGGTGAAGATGAGCTGGATGCCGAGGGTATTGAGCAACGGGGCGGCCCAGCCGTTGCGCCCGAGGAGGAGGAGCAGCAGGAAGCCGATGACTACCGGGGGGAGGGTGAGCGGGAGGCTGACGAGGACCTCGAGCAGCGCCTTGCCGCGGAACTCCCTGAATGCCAGCACCCAGGCTACGGCGAAGCCCGGCACGAGCGAGCAGGCCGTGGCGACGATGCCTACCTGGAGGGAGAGCCTGATGGCCTGGATGTCTTCGGGGGTCAGCTGCATGCCGGTGTGCCCTTATCTGGTGACGAACCCGTAGCGCTCGAGCACCCTGCGGGCCTCTCCGCTTTTCAGGTAGGCGAAGAAGGCGACCGCTTCGGCGTTCCCGGCGCCGGCGACGGTCAGGGCCATGGGATACTCGACGGGAGGATAGAGCTGCCGGGGGACCGTGAAGCGGATGCTCGCCTTTTTGGCCAGGAGCGCATCGGTCCTGTAGACGAACCCGCCGTCCACCTCGCCGAGCTCGGCGTACATCAGGCACTCGCGAACGTCCTTGGCCATGACGAGCCTGCCCTCGAGCTTTCCGGCCATGCCGGCGTTCGTGATGGCTTCCATTGCGTACTGGCCGGCGGGGACGCTTTTGGGACTGCCGATGGCGATTTTGTGCAGCGTTGCAAGATCCTGCATCGAGGTGACCATTCCGGAGGCGGTGCCGGTGAAGACGAGGGTGTTCCTGGCCAGGATCCTGACGCTCGCCGGGTCGACCTCCTTCTCCGTCTGCAGGAAGGCCATCCATTTTTTGTTGGCCGAAATGTAGATGTCCGCCGGTGCTCCGTTGTGGATCTGGCCGGCGAGTGCCCCGGAGGCGGCGAAGTTGTTCCTGAAGGTGGTCTCCGGATGCTTTTTCGTGTAGTTCGCGCTCAGTTCGCCGACCGCGTCTTTCAGGCTTGCGGCGACGCTGAGCCGAAGTTCCCCGGCCATGGCCGGCACGGCAGCGGTGAGGGCAAGGAGGAGAAGGAGTGCGGCGCGTTGCAGGGTGGCGCCCCTGGCGGTGGTCGGATGGCTGTTCATAGGTATGGTGCAGATGGCAGGTTCAGGGATTCAGTCGACGATGTAGCCGTGCTTCTTGAGGGCTGCCCGGGCTTCGGGCTGCTGCAGCCATGCGATGAACGCCCTGGCTTCGGGTTTTGCGGCGCCCCCGGGGGTGAGGGCCATGCGGAACTCGATCGGCGCATGGAGCTTTTCGGGTACGCTGAAGCGGATGGTCGCCTTTTTTGCCAAAAGCGCATCGGTTCTGTAGACGAAGCCGCCGTCCGCCTCGCCGAGTTCTGCGTACATGAGGCACTCGCGCACGTCACGGGCCATGATGAAGCGGCCTTTGATGGTGCCGGCCAGGCCGGCGTTCGTGACGGCCTGTATCGCGTAGTCTCCGGCAGGGACGCTTCTGGGGCTGCCGACGGCGATCCGGTTGAGCTTTTCGAGATCCTGCATGCCCTCGACCCGCTGCGCCGTCGTTGCGATGAAGACCAGCGAGTTGCGTGCCAGGAGCCGTTCCGTCGAGGCGTCGATGGCTCCGTGCTCTTTGAGGAACTCCATCCATTTCCTGTCGGCGGAGATGACGAAGTCGGTCCTGGCCCCGTGCATGATCTGGCTGGCAACCGCCCCCGTGGGGGCAAAGTTCTTGACGAAGGTCGTTTCGGGGTGGCGTGTTGTGTAGCCGGCAACGATTTCGTTGAAGACGTCTTTCAGGCCCACGCCGACCGAGGTGTGGAGCTCGCCGGCCTCTAGCGGAGCTGCTGTTGTGATCGTGAGCAGCAGTCCCAGGGCTCCTTTCCGGATGGTCGAGAGGATGCGGTTCGTCATGGCCTGTAAGGGGTCAGGAGTGCTGCATGGCGGCGGCAATATCCGCCGGTTTGCCGAAATAGACCGATGAGAGCACGATGATGTCGATGCCGGTTGCGGCGTAGGCTGCGGCATTCTGGGGGGTGATGCCTCCCGCGGCCGAGATCTTGATATTGGGAGCGATGTCGCGCAGGGCCTGGACGAGCTCTTTCAGCCGATCGGGCTGAAGCTTGTCGATCTGCACCACGTCGGCTCCCGCCGCGGCGATCCTGAGTGCCTCTTCGGGGCTGTCGGCCTCGACGAGGATCTTGTGCTCGGGGGCACGCTCCTTCAGCGAAGGGATGCGTTCAAGGAAGCTGTCGATCCCGCCGAGGAACTCGGTGTGCTGGCGGAAGACCAGGATCGATTCCGACAGCCCGAGCCGGTGTGGGGTCGCCCCGCCTGCAAGGATCGCCTTGATGGCGGTCTTTTTCGTGCCGGGAAAAGACTTCCTGGTGGTGGCGATGCTGATGGCCGGGTTGGTGCTTCGGGCGCTTTTGACGATGCCCGAGGTCCTCGTTGCGATGCCGGAGGCGTACTCGAGCATGTTCAGCGCCACCTTCCATCCGGCATGCAGGCTCGCGGCCGTTCCTTCCGCCGAGAGGAACATCGTGCCGGGGCCCGCCTCGGTGCCGCTCGGGCTCAGGGTCGCTACCGTTGCCCCCAGCCGCTCGAAGATGCGTCCCGCTTCCTCCGTACAGCAGAGGGTGGTCTCGTGGCGCGTGGTGAAGGTGATGGATCCCGGCTTTCCGCCGATTCCGAGCAGGCTCGTGGTGAGGTCGCCGTAGGGGACGTCCTCTTCGATGAAGCGGTCGATCTCTGGGTCGGGGAGCTGGTAGAGCGTCATGGCGTCGTTGCTGTTTATGGGGTGTTCGGGTTCCCCGGGGTTGTTTCCGGGCCTTCGGCGGCTTGCGATGTATACCGTAATGTAATAAAGTGTGAGGCTATTTTATTGCTTCACCTAAAATAATTATGAGTTATGGCGCTTTCTCGATGTTTTTTTGTTCTGTTGGCGAAAGTACGGAGCTGGAGGCGCATTTCGTTATATCTGTCTGAATATAGCGAATTGCCCGGTCTGTGAAAATTTTCACGGTTGACAGATTTGTTTCTGTTTTCTCTTATCGTATATTTACGATAAACTAAACGAACGGTATGCAGCGAACGTCGACAGCGGTGGAATACAGCGGCCGGGAGGTGCGGATGGCCTCGGTGGCCAAGGCGCTCGGCCACCCCGTGCGGATCAGGATCCTCGAGCTTCTCAGCCGGGAGGCCTGCTGCTTCACCGGTGAGCTGACCGGGCTCATCCCGATGGCGCAGTCGACGATTTCGCAGCACCTGAAGGCGCTGCTCGAAGCGGGGCTGATCCAGGGCGAGATCAACCCCCCGAAGGTCCGCTACTGCATCAACCGCGAGGAGTGGGAGAGGGCGAGGGCGCTGTTCGCAGGGTTCTTCGCTGCCGAGGCCCCCCCGTCGTGCGGATGCGGCTGAGGTCGTTTAGTCTGTTCTCTGTTTAATAATCGTTCATTTGCGATAAACGTCTAAAAAGAAGGAGTCTTTCATGCTGCAGGTAAAAATTCTCGGAAGCGGCTGCGCCAAATGCAACCAGCTGGCAGAAGCGGTCAGATCGGTCATCGAACGGGACGGCATCGAGGCCTCGGTCGAAAAGATCGAAGATATTCAGGAGATCGTCTCCTACAACGTGCTTTCCACGCCGGCGCTCGTCGTCGACGGCGAGGTCCGTTCGGCGGGCCGGGTGCCCGCGGCGGACGAGATCCGCTCGATGCTCGCCCCGAAAGCCAAAGGGTGCTGCTGCCGCGGTGGTTCGACTGGTGCGGCGGATTCGTCATGCTGCTCGTGAGCGCCATGAAGAAGTCGCTCCTTTCCTGGGGCGCGCTCATGCTCGGCGCCCTCCTGTGGGTGCTGCTGTACGGCAGGCTCGAGGCCATGTCGGAAGCCGCTGTCGCGCTTTTGGGCCTTACGAGGGCCGAGGCCTTCGGCGAGGCGCTCTTCTTCTTCATCTACGAGGTGCCGAAGGTGATGATGCTGCTCGTGGGGGTGGTTTTTCTGATGGGGGTGGTGCACACCTTCGTTTCGGCTGAACGGACGCGTGCCATGCTTTCCGGGCGCAGGCTGGGGCTCGGCAACATGATGGCTGCGGCGCTCGGTATCGTCACTCCCTTCTGTTCCTGTTCGGCCGTCCCGCTCTTCATCGGGTTCCTGCAGGCGGGGGTGCCGCTCGGCGTCACCTTTTCGTTCCTCATCGCCGCACCGATGGTCAACGAGATCGCCCTCGCGCTGCTCTTCGGCCTTTTCGGCTGGGGCGTGGCCCTGCTCTACATGGCGATGGGCCTTTCAGTGGCGGTCGCGGCCGGCATGGTGATCGGCCGGCTCGGAATGGAGCGGCATCTCGAGGAGTGGGTGCAAAAGCTCCAGGGCAGCGCCGAACCGGGCAGGGCCGTCCCCGAGGCGATGGCCTGGCCGGAGCGCATGCTCGAGGGGCTCGGCCATGTCCGCGAGATCGTGGGGCGGGTATGGCTCTTCATCGTGCTCGGCGTCGGGCTCGGAGCCGGCATCCACGGCTATGTTCCGCAGGACTTCATGGCTTCGCTCATGGGCCGCAGCGCATGGTGGTCGGTCCCGGCGGCCGTGCTCGTCGGCGTGCCGATGTACTCGAACGCCGCCGGCATCGTTCCCGTCGTGCAGGCGCTGCTCTCGAAGGGGGCGGCTCTCGGCACCGTGATGGCCTTCATGATGAGCGTGATCGCGCTCTCTGCTCCCGAGATGCTCATCCTGCGAAAGGTGCTCCGGCCGAGGCTCATCGCCGTTTTCGCCGGCGTGGTCGCCTCCGGTATCGTTCTTGTCGGCTACGTGTTCAACCTGGTGCTCTAACCTGAAAAACAACCGATCCCATGAAGCAGTCCGTTCTGCTACTCTGCACCGGGAACTCCTGCCGCAGCCAGATGGCCGAAGGGTTCCTCCGTTCGTTCGATCCGGACCTTGAGGTCTGCTCGGCCGGAACGGTGCCGGCTGAATCGGTGCATCCGATGGCGGTGCGCGTGATGGCCGAAGCCGGCATCGACATCAGCCGGAACCGGCCGAAAAGCGTCGAAGGGCTGCTCTCGCGTCCGTTCGATTTCGTCGTGACGGTCTGCGACGGGGCCAGGGAATCATGCCCGGTCTTTACCGGCAGGGTGGGCCGGCGCCTGCACATCGGCTTCGAAGACCCTGCGGAGGCGAAGGGCTCCGAAGAGGAGATGCTCGGGGTGTTCCGCAGGGTCCGCGACGGCATTCGTGAAGGGTTCCTGGCATTCTACAACGAGGAAATCAGGCGAGGGTGAGATGACGGCAGTTTCAGCAAGGCTTTCATTTCTGGACCGCTACCTGACGCTCTGGATCTTTCTGGCCATGGCGGCGGGCGTGGGGGCCGGCTGGGCCTTCCCGTTCCTCCCGGACGCCCTCGGGCGCATGGGGACGGGCACGACCAACATACCGATCGCCATCGGACTTGTCGTCATGATGTATCCTCCTCTGGCCAAGGTCCGCTACGAAGAGCTCGCGGACGTGTTCCGGAACCGGAAGGTGCTCATGCTCTCCCTGCTCCTGAACTGGCTCATCGGGCCTCTTTTGATGTTTGCGCTTGCTGTGCTGTTCCTCTCCGGCATGCCGCACTACATGGCAGGGCTCATCCTGATCGGCCTTGCGCGCTGCATCGCCATGGTCATCGTCTGGAACGACCTGGCGGGGGGCGACCGGGAGTACGCCGCCGGGCTGGTGGCATTCAACTCGATCTTCCAGGTGCTCTTCTTCCCGATGTACGCATGGTTCTTCCTGACGGTGATGCCCGGCTGGTTCGCACTCACCTCCTTCAGCGTGCATATCACCATCGTCGAGATAGCGGCTTCGGTCGCCATCTACCTCGGTATTCCGTTCGCTGCAGGGTTTCTGACCCGATTCGTTCTCATTCGCCGTAAGGGTAGGGAGTGGTACGAGAGGGAGTTCGTTGCGCGCATCAGCCCTCTTACCCTCGTGGCGCTTCTCTTTACGATCGTGGCGATGTTTTCGCTCAAGGGGGCCTATATCGTCGCCATACCGATGGACGTGCTGCGGATCGCCCTGCCGCTGTTCATCTATTTCGTGCTGATGTTCTTCACCTCCTTCTTCATCGCAAGGAGCGCCGGTGCGGGATACCAGAAAACGGCAACGCTTTCCTTTACCGCGGCGAGCAATAATTTCGAGCTGGCCATTGCCGTTGCCGTCGGGGTGTTCGGCATCCATTCGCCCGAAGCGTTCGCCGCAGTCATCGGTCCCCTGGTCGAGGTGCCGGTGCTCATCGCCCTCGTCAACGTTTCCCTGCGCTTGAGGCGGCTGTTTGCTTCCGGGGGCGGATGAGCATTGCGCGGCGCCGATTTAAGGGTTCCTTTCAGTCGGTTTTGTTCGTATCTTGGGCCATAACCCCCAATGAACCACCGATTCGATGGCTGAAGAAATTCTCCGGCTTGAACATATCCAGAGGGAGCTCGAGCTGTCGCGAGACGTTCGCCAGACCATCATCCCGAACCTTTCGCTCACGATCGAGCGGGGTGAGTTCCTCGCCATCACCGGTCCTTCGGGCTCCGGCAAGTCCACCCTGCTCTACATCATGGGCGGGCTCGACAAGCCCACCTCCGGCCGGGTCTATCTCGACGGGGAGGACATCACCGATACCGACGAGCGGGAGATGACGCGCATCCGCAACCGCAAGATCGGCTTCATCTACCAGTTCCATTTCCTTCTTCCCGAATTCAGCGCCCTGGAGAATGTCTCCATGCCGATGCTCATCGGCGGCCGGTTGACGCGCAGCGAGACCCGTGAGCGCGCCATGATGCTGCTCGACATGGTCGAGCTGCAGGACAAGTACTCGAACAAGCCGAGCCAGCTTTCCGGCGGTCAGCAGCAGCGCGTGGCCATCGCCCGTGCCCTGGCCAACGAGCCGACGGTGCTGCTCGGAGACGAGCCGACCGGCAACCTCGATTCCCGCTCGGCAGACAACGTCTACCGGCTCTTCGACCGCCTGAACCGCGAGCTCGGCCAGACGGTGATCGTCGTCACCCACGACGAGGAGTTCGCCAACCGCGCCGGACGGCGCATCCACCTCGTCGACGGCCGGATCGAGAGCGACCGCCGCCTCAGGGAGCGCGAACCGGCCCCCGCCACCTAACCAGCCACCAGCGACAAACCGCCAGCCGCATGCAGACTCAGCTTGAAAGCATTCGAACCAGCCACCCGGACCTCTACCGGGCGTTTTCCGCTCTTCCGGACGGGGAAGCCCACCTTCGCTCCGTCCGGGAGCTCGACCGCTACTGGGAACGGCTGAACGAGCCGGTTCCGGAGGCGATCGTGGACGCCCCGGCGCTGCCGCCGGAGGCATCGATCGAGGCGACATACGACATCATCTATGCCGGAGGCACTCTCGGCATGCTGCATGCCGCCGTCATGGCCCGCCGTTACGGCCGCAGCGTGATGGTGTTCGACCGCAACACGCCGGGCCGCTCGACACGCGACTGGAACATCTCCCGCAGCGAGCTCTTCAGGCTCGAGGAGACCGGGGTGTTCAGCGCCGACGAGCTTGAGTCGGTCATCGCCAGGAAATACAAGACCGGATGGGTCGAGTTCCACAAGGAGGACGGGAGCCAGAAGCGCCTCTACATGCAGAACGTGCTCGACTGCGCGATCGAGGCGGACCGGCTGCTCGGCATTGCGACGGGGAAGGTGGAGTCATCGCCGGGCTGCAGCGTGCGTTCCGGCCTCTCTTTCGAGCGCTGCTGGCGCTTCAGCGACCATGTCGTCGTCGAGACACGCGACGGGGCGGGAAAGCGTTCGTGGTTCCGCTCGAAGGTGCTTGTCGACGTAATGGGCATTCTCTCGCCGATCGCCATGCAGCTCAGCGCCGGACGGCCGCAGACCCATGTCTGCCCGACGGTCGGCACCATTGCCAGCGGGCTGGAGGGGGTGGACTTCGAGACCGGCGAGATCCTCGCCAGCACCGCTCCGGCCGACATGTCGGGCGAGCGGGGCCGTCAGCTCATCTGGGAGGGGTTCCCCGCCAAAGGCGACGACTACATCACCTACCTGTTCTTCTACGACGAGGTCGACTCAGCAAACGACAAGTCGCTCATCGGCCTTTTCGACACCTACTTCCGCCGGCTCGGCGAGTACAAGAAGCCCGGCAGCGGCTTCCGGGTACACCGGCCGGTCTACGGCATCATCCCGGCCTACTTCCATGACGGGTTCGGCCGCACGCGCCCGATCGCCGACGACCGCATCCTGCTTTTCGGCGACGCCGCCTCGCTCGCCTCGCCTCTCACCTTTTGCGGCTTCGGCTCGATGGTGCGCAACCTCGGGTGGCTGACGGCGGGGCTCGAGCGTGCGCTCCTCTCGGGGGAGCTCGACCGGCGCACGCTCGAATGCGTCAGCGCCTACGAACCCAACGTGGCCTCGATGGCCAACCTCATGAAGTACATGTGTTTCGATCGCGAGACCGACGAGCCGAACTTCGTCAATGACCTCATGAACGAGGTGATGGTGGCGCTCGACGAGCTGCCGGAGCGATACCGGGAGGCGATGTTCCGCGACGAGATGAAGATCGAGGAGCTTGCGGTGGTGATGCTCCGGGTCGCCTGGCGTTACCCGAAGGTGCTGAAGGCGACCTGGGACAAGCTCGGCGTGGACGGTTCGCTCGGATTCCTCAAGAATCTTTCCGGCTGGGCTTTCACCCAGTTCCGGCAGCCCTGGTGGTAAGCTCATATGGCGTGTACTGAAGAAGTGGGGCGGGAGGCCGAAGCGCTGCGGAGCCAGATCGAGCGCCACAACCACCTCTATTACGTGGAGGCCCGCCCCGAGATCTCCGACTACGATTTCGACCGGCTGCTCGAGCGGCTCGTTCGCCTTGAGCATGAGCATCCCGAACTCCGCACCCCCGACAGCCCTACCCAGCGGGTCGGCGGCGCCGTGACGAAGGAGTTTCCGCCGGTCGAGCACCGCCGGCCGATGCTCAGCCTCTCGAACACCTATTCCATCCGAGAGGTCGAGGAGTTCGCCCGGCGCGTGGAGCGGCTGCTCGAGGCCGAGGGGGCCGAGGGACGCGACATGGTCGCGGAGCTGAAGTTCGACGGTGTCGCCGTCAGCCTCCTCTACCGCGACGGCATCCTCGTGCGGGGTGCCACCCGGGGCGACGGACGAAAGGGCGACGACATCACGGCGAACCTGCGCACCGTCGCGACGGTGCCGCTCCGGCTCCGGGAGTTCGACGGCGCCTTCCGGGAGGGGGAGGGGCGCGAAATGGAGATCCGCGGCGAGGTGTTCATGCAGAAGGAGGACTTCGAGGCGCTGAACGAAACCCGTCCCGAGGAGGACCGGTTCGCCAACCCGCGCAACGCCACCGCCGGAACGCTCAAGCTGCAGGACAGCCGCGAGGTGGCCCGCCGCCGGCTCCGATTCGTCGCCTACTACCTCGACGGGATCCGCGACGCCGACACGCCGCACTTCCGCCGCCTCGGGATGCTCGAAGAGGCGGGATTCTTCACCGGCGGCCACTACCGGCTCTGCCACGGCATGCAGGAGGTCGCCTCGTTCATCGCGGAGTGGGGCGAGGGGCGCTGGAAGCTTCCCTATGAAACCGACGGCGTGGTCCTCAAGCTCGACGATGTCCGCCAGTGGAGGACCCTCGGGGCGACGAGCAAGAGCCCGCGCTGGGCCATCGCCTACAAGTACCCCGCCCAGCAGGCCACCACCGTGCTTATTGACGTCGTCTTCCAGGTCGGCCGGCTCGGTACCATCACGCCGGTCGCCGAACTCGAGCCGGTGCGCCTTGCCGGCTCCACCGTCTCGCGCTCGACCCTGCACAACTTCGACGAGATGGAGCGGCTCGGCGTGATGAAGGGCGACCGGGTCGTCGTCGAGAAGTCGGGCGAGGTCATCCCGAAGGTCATCCGCGTCGTCGCAAAGGATCGCCCGCCAGACGCCCGGGCCGTCGCGCTTCCGACCCTCTGCCCCGAGTGCGGGACGCCGATCGTGCGCGAGGAGGGCGAGGTCGGCTGGTACTGTCCGAACGAGGAGGGCTGCCCGGCGCAGCTGAAGGGGAGGGTGCTGCACTTCGCCTCCCGCAACGCGATGGACATCCAGAACCTCGGCGAGTCTCTCGTCGATCAGCTCGTCCGCCTCGGCCTCGTCCGCGATCCCGGCGACCTCTACTTCCTGCAGGAGCCGCAGCTTCTCCGCCTTGAGCGCATGGGCCCGAAATCGGCCCGCAACCTACTTCGCGCGCTGGACGAGAGTCGCAAAGAGAGCTTCGCCCGCCTGCTCTTCGCGCTCGGCATCCGCCATGTCGGCCAGGCCACGGCGCGCGAGCTGGCCGCCGCCTTTCCCTCGATGGAGGCGCTTCGCCTGGCCTCCCTGGAGGAGCTTTCCGAAGTACCCGACATCGGCCCGGTCATCGCCCAAAGCATCCGCGAGTGGTTCATGAAGCCCTCGGTTCCGGCACTGCTCGAAAAGCTCCGCGATGCGCGCCTCCCGCTCGAGGCCGCTCCGCCGAAGGCGACCCTCAACAGGAACTTCGAAGGAGTGACGGTCGTCTTTACCGGCACCCTCCGCCGCCATGACCGCCAGTCGGCCTCCGAGCTGGTGCTCGAGAGGGGCGGCAGGATCGCCTCGACGGTCAGCAGGAAGACCGGCCTCGTCGTGGCGGGCAGCGAGGCCGGCAGCAAACTCGAAAAAGCCCTCAAGCTCGGCCTCAGGGTCCTGGGCGAGGATGAGTTCGAAGCAATGCTCTAACCCCCAAGGAGTCATGGAGCGTCCCAATTACACCGTAGCGATTTTCGGTTCGGCACGCATACAGGAGGGAGACCCCGACTACGCCGACGTCTATCACATCGCCCGGGGGCTTGCCGCCTCGGGCTTCGACATCGTCACGGGAGGCGGGCCGGGCCTGATGCAGGCCGCCAACGCCGGATCCCAGCACGCCAACTCCGGCTCGCAGTCGATCGGGCTGAACATCCGCCTGCGGCACGAGCAGGCGCCGAACCCCTACCTCGACATCAAGGAGGAGTTCTCGCGCTTCAGTGCACGTCTCGACACCTTCATGGCCCTCAGCGACGCTGTCGTCGTCGCTCCCGGCGGGATCGGGACCCTCCTCGAGCTCTTCTACGCCTGGCAGCTGGTGCAGGTCGAGCACATCTGCGACACCCCCATCATCCTCTTCGGCGGGATATGGAAAGACCTCCTCTCCTGGCTGGAGGAGGAGGTGGTGCGCCGGGGGCTCTTCAACCGCGAGGAGATGCACATGATCTTCCATGTCCAGGAGCCTGAGCACGTGGTCCAGCTCGTGCGCAAGATCCACGCCGACCGTCTCCGCGACGGCCACGTCTGCAAGAACTTCAGCCGCTACCGCCGGGAACAGCCCTGAGGGCGGGTGGAGTGCAGGTCCGGAGAAAACAGAAAAGGCCGCCCCTGGTGAGGGCGGCCTTCCTCTCTCTCGTCGGGAAGCCGTTCGTCCCGGAAGGCGGTTGCTAGAACCTGACGAGCATGTCGGTCTGCCAGAGCTGGTATCGGTTGCCGCTGTCGATCACCTTTTCGTGGTTATAGTATTTGAGTGCGACGAAGAGGTCCCTGACGAGGACGTAGGTGGCGCTGATTTTGACGCCCTGGCCGTCCGTGCCGCCCTTGAATCGGGTGCCGTCGGTGAAGGCGCCGAGCGTGGCATCCTTCCCGATCGAGACGTAGTTTGCGTCCAGCGACCATTTCCCGACCCTGTCGGCCCTGCCGAGCGTAGCGCCGACGAGGTAGGCCGTGTCGTTGCTCTCGACGCCGCCGGCGACGTTGCTGGCATACTGGCCGTAGGCCTTCCATGGGAGCCCGTTTCCGAGCGTGCCGCCCGCGTTGGCGAAGAGCTCGAGGACGTTGTAGTCGCAGGTCAGGATTTTTCCTGTGCCTGTGCCGGTGAAGGTATTGCCGAAGGATGACGGGTTGGCGGGATCTTTCGCATAGGCCCAGTCGGCGATGGTGGATCCTTCGATATGCAGGTAGTCGTAGTAACTGCCTCCGAGCATGTAGCCGACGCCTCCCGCCTTGCCGCTCCATGCGAGCTGTGCGGTCCAGAGAGCCGGATCGTTTGCTGTTCCGTCCGCTTCGTCGAGGATGTAGTAGCCGGTGGTGGCGCTGAGGCCCTGCTCCAGCTTCTTTCCGTGCTTTGCGTACTGGAGGGTGAGGCCTTCAAGCGTGACGTCGGTGTCCCAGAGGAGGTCGTTGACCCTGACGAGGCACTCGCTGACGTCACGCTTGCCGGCCGAGAGGGCGACCTTCCCCTCAAGCCCGTAGGAGAGGGGGCGGACCTCCAGATAGGCCTGGTTGAGCATCAGGTCGCTCATGCTGAAGGCGTCTCCGCTGCCGAGGACGTAGAGGCGCGAGGTCGGGTTGTCCTTGCCTGTCGCGACCTCCACGCCGCCCGAGATCTCGTCGTTGATTTTCGGGAAGGCGCCGAAGTGCATGCCGAGACGGTGGCTGCCGTCGAAGCGCGGGTCGGTGTCGAGCCGGCTGGACTCGTAGCGGTAGAGGAGGTCGCCTTTCCAGTTCCATTCGATCGGGGCCGCGGCGGCGGCTTCCTGGCTCCAGCCTGCCGCGGCCAGCATGGAGAGGATGGCCAGTGTCTTTTTCATGGCTGTGGGGTGTTTCGTTATATTTTGCGGTATATAACGGTTGCTAAAAAAAAGAGGTGCATGCACTGGATCAATATACGCCACGATTCCCCGGAATTATAATTCTTTTCGGAGAATCGGTGGAAGTTTTGGCGGTATTGAGGCTGGTCTGCCCCTTTTCCTTATTTCTTTGCGATGTAGAGGATCGAGGTCTCGAAGGTCATCGGGCGGTACTCTGCGCTCCGGAAGCCGCTCTCCCTGAGGATGGCGGTGAAGGCTTCGGCCTGCGGGAACTGCTCGACCGAGTGGGGGAGGTAGTCGTAGGCGAAGGTCGACTTGCTGAAGAGCCCCGCGATTTTCGGCAGGACCTTCTTGAAGTAGACGAGGTAGAGGTTTTTCAGGACCGGGGTGCGCGGGATCATCGGTTCGATGATGAGCGCGTGCCCTCCGGGCTTCAGGACCCGGTGGAACTCCTGCATGCCTTTCCTGAGGTCTTCGAAGTTGCGCACGCCGAATCCGGCCGAGACGATGTCGAAACTGGCGTCCGGGAAGGGCAGCTCCTCGGCGCAGCCCTCGTGGAACTCGATCGAGGGGTACTTCCTGCGGGCGATCGTGAGCATCTCGGGGGAGAGGTCGAGCGCGGTCACCCTCGCTCCGTCGATCTTCGACATGGAATCGGCCAGGTCCCCCGTGCCGGTGGCGACGTCGAGGATGCGCGGAGAGGGGACGCCCTGAAGGAGTTTGCGGGCGCGGCTCGTCGCCGCGGCGCGCCAGTAGTTGTCGATGCCGAGCGAGAGCAGGTGGTTGAGGAAGTCGTAGGTCGGCGCGACCTCGTCGAACATCTGCTGTATAGATGGTCTCGATTTGCTGAGGTTCAGCTTCTCAGCGGTCTTTTTCGCAGGGGATGCCATTATATTCGTTCAGCGTTGTTCAGCTTTTTTTGCCATAGACCTCTTCGGGGTCGAACATCAGGGTGTCGCAGATCTCCATGCTGCCGTTTTCGAGCACCCTGCGGTAGAAGCAGGAGTGGTAGCCGACGTGGCAGGCTCCGCCGATCTGGGAGACTTTCAGGATGAGGGTGTCGCCGTCGCAGTCGATGAGGATGTCGTGGACGTCCTGCATGTTGCCGGACGATTCGCCCTTCAGCCAGAGCTTGTTGCGGCTGCGGCTCCAGTAGCAGGCTTTCCTGCGCTCGAGGGTCATTTCCAGGCTCTCGCGGTTCATCCACGCCATCATGAGCACTTTGCCGGTTTCATGATCCTGGACGATGGCCGGGACCAGTCCCCTGTCATCGAATTTTACCGTGTCGAGGAAGCTTTTGTCGATACCTTCGTTTTCACCCATGATTTCACTGCCCGGTTAAGAGTTCCTGAACGAAAACGGCCGACTGGCGCGGCCGGAGGGGGATTCAGTTTTTTAAGATTGACCAAAATTCTGGAAAAACCAAGGTCGCAATGGAGAAAAAGTCAGAAAGATGTAACTTTAAAATCCTTAAACAATTGCCAACAGGCCCATGCAATCCCTGAAGAAGATTTATCCCAAGTACTCGATCGCCCTCGGCATCCTGTTCCTCCTCACGGTCTCCTATCTGCTCGTGAAGGGCGGGACGGTGGACGTCGAGGCCGAGCAGGTGGAGTACCGCGAGCTGGTCCGGGCGGTCTATGCGACCGGGTACGTGGAGGCCGATGCGGCAGCGAACCTCTCGGCCGAGTTTTCCGGGACGGTGGAGCGTATCGGCGCCCGCGAGGGCGAGCAGGTCCGGGCGGGCCAGGCCGTCATGACGTTCCGCAGTCCCCGTCCGGAGTTCGCCGTGCGCGAAGCCCGTGCCGCCATGCGGGAGCAGGAGGCCGCCCTGAAGGATGCCGAGCTGGACTTCAGCCGCAAGGAGAACCTCTTCCGGGAGGGCGCCGTCTCGCGCCAGGAGTTCGACCGGGCCGAAAAGGCCCGGGTACAGGCCCGGGAGCTTTTGAGCCAGAGGCAGTACCGGCTGAAGATGGTCGAGGACGACCTGCAGAAGCTGACGGTTTGCGCCCCGTTCAACGGGATCCTTACCCTGCAGGACGTCAAGGCGGGTGATTACGTCTCCAGCGGAACGC
This sequence comes from Chlorobium sp. N1, assembly GCF_004332115.1. Taxonomy (GTDB): domain Bacteria; phylum Bacteroidota; class Chlorobiia; order Chlorobiales; family Chlorobiaceae; genus Chlorobium. Next base: position 608,162 of record NZ_SJPA01000001.1, on the reverse strand, counting down.
TTGTGGCGACGGTGGTCGACACGAGCGCCTACGCGGTCGTCGTCGAGGTCGACGAGCTCGACGTTCCGAGGGTCCGGGTCGGCCAGAAGGCGGCCGTGGTCTTCGACGCCTATCCCGACCGCCGCTACCAGGCTGCCGTCTCGAGGGTCGTGCCGATGACGGACCGGGTGACGAAGACCTCGAAGATCTATCTCGTCGGCGACATGCCGCCGGGCTCGGTGCAGGCCGGCATGACGGCTACCGCCAACATCATCTTCGACGTCAAGCCCCGCGCGCTGCTCGTGGCGAAGGGGGCGGTGTTCCGCGAGGGGAGGGAGAGCTTCGTCTGGAAAATCGAGGACGGCAGGCTGAAGAAGCAGCCGGTGCAAACCGGTGCCTCCGACCTCGCCTTCGTCGAGGTGCTGAAAGGGCTCAGGAGCGGAGAACTTGTCGTTCCGGTGCCTGAAGAACGGTTCCGCGAGGGGCTCGAAGCCCATGTGAAGGCCCCGGCCGGGAAGCCCTAGTCTCTCTTCGTGCACAACCTTCTCCTCATCCTCTGCTGCTTCCTGCTCGGCTTCCTCCTCCGGAGGAGCGGCCGCATGCCGGAGGCCACCCCCGCCGCGCTCAACAGCTTCATCATCCACGTCTCGCTGCCGGCCCTGACCCTCCTCTACGTCCACGACCTCCGCATCACCGGCTCCGTCCTCCTCCTGGCCTCGATGCCCTGGCTGCACTTCCTTTCCGCCGCGGCGTTTTTCCTGGTGGCGGGGCGGCTGCTCCGCCTTCCGAGGAAGAGTGTCGGCGCCCTCATCCTGACCGGCGGGCTCGGCAACACCTCCTTCCTCGGCCTGCCGATGATCGAGGCCTATTACGGCCGGGCGGGGATCGCCCACGGCATCATGGTCGACCAGCTCGGCTCCTTCATGGTGCTCTCCACCCTCGGCATCACGGTGGCGGGCATCTACTCCGAGGGGCGGCCCTCGTTCATCTCCATTGTGAAGCGCATCGCCTACTTTCCCCCCTTCCTGAGCCTCCTCCTGGCGTTCTCGCTCATGCCCTTCAGCTATCCGGAGTGGCTGACGGCCGTGCTCGGCCGGCTCGGCGGGACGCTCGCTCCGCTGGCGCTCTTTTCGGTGGGGTTCGCCTTCCGTCCCGGCCATATCGGCGGCAACGGGCGCAGCCTCGCGCTGGGGCTCGGCTTCAAGCTGGTGCTTGCGCCGCTCCTGCTCTCGGTCTTCTATCTCGGGGTGGTGGGGATGCGGGGGCTTTCCGCAGAGGTGATGCTTTTCGAAGCGGCCATGCCGCCGATGATCACGGCCGGCATCATCGCCGCAGAGCACGACATCGACCCGCCGCTTGCCGGGCTGATGGTCGCTCTGGGTGTGGTGTTCTCCTTCCTGACGCTCGGCGCCTGGCATCGGGTGCTCGGCGCCTTCTGAACGTCGTTTTCTCAGCCTACCATTCGTCGTGGCTTGCGGCCGTTCCCATCAGTTTCTCGTTGATGGCTTTTGCCGCGGTGCGTCCCGCGCCCATGGCAAGGATCACGGTGGCGCCTCCGGTGACGATGTCGCCGCCGGCGTAGACGTTCTCCTTCGAGGTGGCCATGGTGTTGACGTCGACGACGATGGTCTCGCGCCGGCTGACCTCGATGTCGGGGGTGGTCTGCTTGATGAGCGGGTTGGAGCCGTTGCCGATGGAGATGATGGCCATGTCTAGCGGCAGCGTGAACTCGGAGCCCTCGATCGGCACCGGACGGCGGCGGCCGGAATCGTCGGGCTCGCCGAGCTCCATCTTGATGCACTTGACGCCGGTGAGCCAGTGCTTGTCGTCCCCGAGGAACTCCAGCGGGTTCATGAGCAGGAGGAACTCGATGCCCTCCTCCTTGGCGTGGTGGATCTCCTCGGCGCGTGCGGGCATCTCCGCCTCGGAGCGGCGGTAGATGATGTAGGCGTGCTCGGCACCGAGCCGCTTGGCGGTGCGGACCGCGTCCATGGCGGTGTTGCCGCCGCCGAAGACGGCGACGTTCTTGCCGCGGCAGTCGAAGACCGGCGTGTCGCTGCCTTCGGGGAAGTCGTAGGCCTTCATGAGGTTGACCCGCGTGAGGAACTCGTTGGCCGCAAGCACGCCGACGAGGTTCTCGCCCGGGATGCCCATGAACCAGGGCAGGCCGGCGCCGACGCCGATGAAGACGGCGTTGAAGCCTTCGTCCTCGATCAGTTCGTCGATGGTGACCGAGCGGCCGACGACGACGTCGGTCTGGAACCTCACGCCCATCTGCTTCAGCCCCTCGATCTCCTGGCGGACGATCTCCTTGGGGAGGCGGAATTCGGGAACGCCGTACATGAGCACGCCGCCGAGTTCGTGGAGTGCCTCGAAGACCACCACCTCGTGGCCCTGGCGGATGAGGTCGTTGGCGCAGGAGAGCCCTGCAGGGCCGCTGCCGATGACGGCGACCTTCCTGCCGGTCGGGGGCTTGACCTCGGGCATTTCCGGCTCCCCGTGCTCACGTTCCCAGTCGGCGACGAAGCGCTCGAGGTTGCCGATGGCGACCGGCTGGTGCTTCTTGCCGATGATGCAGGCCTTCTCGCACTGGTCCTCCTGGGGGCATACCCTGCCGCAGACGGCGGGCAGTACGTTGTCCTCCTTCACTTTCCTTGCAGCGCCGAGGAAGTCTCCTTCGGCGACCAGCTGGATGAACTCGTCGATCTTGATGTTCACCGGGCAGCCCTGGATGCAGACCGGGTCCTTGCACTGGATGCAGCGCAGGGCCTCCTGCATTGCCAGTTCGGGAGTATAGCCGAGGTTGACCTCCTTGAAGTTCCTGTTGCGGACATTCGGGTCCTGGGCGGGCATCGGCTGGCGCGGGATGGCCATGCGTTCTTTATTCGTGATGTGTTTGGCGTCCATGGTGGTGTTCGGTTGTAATAGGGTTGTGCTCGGCTCTCGTCGGGTGGTGCCCCGGGGTTATTTCTGCTGGTGCAGGTGGCAGCGGTGCTCCCCGGAGGAGGACTCCTTCTCTTCGGAGAGGTAGATCCTGTTGCGGTCGGCGAGGTTGGTGAAGTCGACCTTGTGGGCGTCGAACTCCGGCCCGTCGACGCAGGCGAACTTGATTTCCCCGTCGACGGTGACCCTGCAGCCGCCGCACATGCCGGTACCGTCGACCATGATGGGGTTGAGGCTGACGACGGTTTTGATGCCGTAGGGGCGGGTGACCTCGGCGACGGCCTTCATCATCGGAATCGGCCCGATGGCGAGCACGAAGTCGATCTTCCTGCCGGAATCGATCAGCTCCTGGAGTTTCTGGGTGACGAAGCCGTGGTAGCCGTACGAGCCGTCGTCGGTGGTGATGTAGGCTTCGTCGGAAACCTCCTGCATCTCACGCTCGAGGATGACGAGGTCCTTCGAGCGGGCGCCGTTGATGGTGATGACGTGGTTGCCGGCTTCCTTGAGCGCGATGGCGGTCGGGTAGGCGATGGCCGTGCCGACGCCGCCTCCGATGCTGACGGCGGTGCCGAAGTTCTCGATGTGGGAGGGGGTGCCGAGCGGACCGACGATGTCTGCGATCGAGCTGCCGGCCTCGAGCAGGTTGAGCGCCCTCGTGGACTTGCCCATGCCCTGGACGATGAGCGTGATGGTGCCCTTCTCGGGATCCGATCCCGCGATCGTCAGGGGAATCCTCTCGCCGTGGTCGGTGACACGCAGCATGACGAACTGGCCTGCTTTTCGCTTTTTGGCGATCCGCGGGGCCTCAATTTCTATTTTTTTGATATTTTCAGCTAAGAAAATTGAGGAAACAATTCTATACATTGGTTCGTCTGTTTCGTATGAGTTTATGGAATCCGGCTACTTCTTTTCGGTGGGGCGCAAAAGCTAACATGATACGGATTATATATTGAATTAAAAAATGGGCTCGGAGGGCGGCGTCGCCCCGCGAGTCCCCCTGAAATCCGCCTGCATATGGTCTTCATAGCTGATTACGGCGCCGGAAACCTCCGTTCGGTGCAGAAAGCCTTCGACTACCTCGGCATTCCGGCAACCGTCAGCAGCGATCCGTCGAAAATGGCGGGTTCCAGGAAGGTCGTCCTTCCCGGTGTCGGCGCTTTCGGCCAGGCCAAGGACGCCCTCGACCGGCTCGGCTTCACCGACGCCATCCTTGAGCATGTCGACAAGGGGGGCCACCTCTTCGGCATCTGCCTCGGCATGCAGCTCATGCTCAGCGGGAGCGAGGAGATGGGTTCGCACCGCGGCCTCGACCTCGTGGCGGGCCGCGTCCGCCATTTCGAGAGCACGACCGACAAGATTCCCCAGATCGGATGGAACTCCGTTGACCAGCAGAAAGAGAGCGTGCTGTTCCGCGGCATCGAGGACCACACCTTCTTCTATTTCGTGCACTCCTACTACTGCGAGCCCTTAGAGGCGCCGAGCATCGCCGCCACGACCTGGTTCGCGGGAAAAAACTTTTGTTCGGCCATTGAAAAAAATGGTATTTTCGCGGTGCAGTTCCATCCGGAAAAGAGCTCCGAAGCCGGTCTCCGGGTTCTTCGGAATTTCGCGGAGTGCTAGCCGCTCCCCCCTCTACTCTTTCAATCATTGATACTAGCAGCGACCCGACATGCTGATCATTCCCGCTATCGACATAAAGGACGGAAAGTGCGTCAGGCTGACCAGAGGTGATTTCAGCCAGCAGAAGATCTATCTCGACAATCCGATCGACATGGCCATCATCTGGCGCAAGCAGAACGCCAAGATGCTGCATGTCGTCGACCTCGATGCCGCCCTTACCGGCCAGATGGTGAACTTCGAACGCATCCGCGAGATCGTCGACGAGCTCGACATCCCCGTCCAGGTCGGCGGCGGCATCCGCTCTGCAGACGACGTGAAGCGCTACCTCGACATGGGAGTCGGGCGCGTGGTGATCGGTTCGGCGGCGGTGACCAACCCCGAACTGATCCGTGAGGTCCTGAAGTCCTGGCGCGCCTCGAAGATCGTCGTCGGCATCGACGCCGTCGGGGGCGTGCCGAAGATCAAGGGGTGGACCGAGAGCAGCCAGCTGAAGGACTTCGAGCTGGCCCTCCGCATGAAGGACATGGGCGTCGAGCGGATCATCTACACCGACATCACGCGCGACGGCATGCTCCAGGGCGTGGGCTACGAGACCACCAAACGCTTCGCCGAGCAGGCCGGCATGAAAGTGACCGCCTCGGGCGGCGTGTCGAGCTCCGAGGACCTGCGGCGCCTGGCCGGCCTCGAGTCGATCGGCGTCGACTCGGTCATCATCGGCAAGGCCCTCTACGAGTGCAACTTCCCCTGCCAGGAGCTCTGGTACAACTTCGAGGAGGGGATCCAGATCGACCACAACTTCTCGACGGCGCGCCGCAAGTAGCGGGTCCGTCCGGCGGTCCGGCCGCCCTTCCTCCAACCGCAGGATTTCCCCATTCCCCAGATGCAGGAACACTCGCTAGCGCAGCAGGTCGAAGCCCTCATCTTCGCCTCCGAAGATGCGGTGACCCTTCAGACCATCCGCCAGGTGACCGGTACCTCGCTCGATTCGGGCGAGCTGCAGGAGATCGTCGAGCGGCTGAATGCGGAGTATCTCGAATCGGGTCGCACCTTCCACATCCACCGCCTCGCCGGCGGCTACCGGTTCCTGTCGAGGGAGGAGTTCGGCGAGCTGCTCCGCAAGCTCGAGTCGCCCAAGATCCGCCGCCGCCTCTCGCGCTCGATCCTCGAGGTACTCTCCGTTGTCGCCTACCACCAGCCGGTGACCAAGAGCGCCATCCAGGAGATCCGCGGGGTGAGCCCCGATTACGCCATCGACCGCCTGATGGAGCGCGAGCTCATCGAGGTGCGGGGTCGTGCCGATTCCCCCGGCAAGCCCCTTCAGTACGGAACCACGAAAGAGTTCCTCGACCTTTTCCATCTTTCATCATTAAAAGACCTGCCGAAGCTCCGCGAGATCAAGGAGATCCTTCGCGAGCACGAGGAGCAGGAGTATCTATCACGGCCGGACGGAGACGGGGAGCTCTTCGAAGGGCAGGAACAGGAACCAGCAGATGGCCAGCAGCAGCCCGAAACAGCCGAAGGGTGAAGAGATAAGGATCAACCGTTACCTGGCCATGTGCGGCATCGCCTCGCGCAGGGCCGCCGACCAGATGCTCCTCGAGGGCAGGGTCAGCGTCAACGGCAGGGTGGTGACGGAGCCCGGCCTGAAGGTGGTAACGGGCCGCGACGAGGTGATCGTCGACGGTTCGATCTTCGCCGAGCCCGAGGAGCACCTGCTCTACATCCTCTTCAACAAGCCCCGCAACGCCATCACCACCAGCAGCGACGAGCGCCAGCGTGAGACGGTGCTGGACTACATCGACGTCAGGGAGCGGGTCTATCCGGTCGGCCGGCTCGACCGCAAGACCACCGGGGTGCTTCTGCTCACCAACGACGGGATGCTGGCCAACCGGCTCATGCATCCTTCGTCTCTTGTGAAAAAAGAGTATATTGCGGTATTGGACGCTCCGTTCCCGCAGGCGTCCCTTCCTCTCCTCACGGGCGGCATGCGCCTGAGCGACACCGGGGAGCAGGTCAGCGCGTGCCAGGCCAGGATCATGGGAGACGGCTCACAGGTCTGGATCAGCATCCACGAAGGAAAGAACCGCCAGGTTCGCAGGATGTTCAAAACACTCGGTTTCGAAGTGACGCGACTCGACAGGTCCGCCTATGCCGGGCTCGCCGCCGGCGACCTGCGCCGCGGCCAGTGGCGTCATCTCACGCGCGCCGAGGTCCGGGAGCTCCGCCGTCTTACCGGCGCGCCCTGAGACGTTTCGTTCACGCAGGACAACCCCCGTGGCCATGAGACGATTCACCAACAATGAAGACGGTCGGGCCATGCGGGTGCTGGCCGTCATCATCTCGGCAGTTGCCCTTTTTCTTGCATCTCCCTCCCTGTATGCCTCAGGAACCGAAGAGGTCGATTTCCTTTTCGACACCGTGGGGCCTGAAGACAACCTCGAACCTCTCCTCGAGGAGCTCGCCGATCTCCGGCGGCAGAAGATCCCGATCAACGAAGCCACCGCCGAGGACCTCCTCCATCTTCCCTGGCTCACGTCCGAGGACGCCCGGCGCATCATCGAGGGGCGGCGGCGTGCCCCGATCCGCAACCTTGAGGCGCTTACGGCGCTGATCGGCGGGGAGAAGGCCCGGAGGTGCCTGCCCTACATCGTCTTCGAAAAGGACCTCACGCTGCGTCGGCAGGCCTTGCGGGACAAGGTCGAGGGCTCCCTCTACACCCGCTGGTTCACCGAGTATCCCGAACGCCGGGGCATCACCGACGGCAGCTACGCCGGAGACAACTACAAGCTCTACAACCGCCTGCAGCTCGCCGTCCCGCACCTGAAGGCGAGCGTGGTGCAGGAGAAGGACGTCGGGGAGGCGGACCTCGACGACTTCACCTCCTTCAGCCTCAACGCCTACGACCTCGGCATCCTCAAAAGCGCCGTCCTGGGCAACTACACCCTCAACTTCGGCGAAGGGCTCGTTATGGGCCAGAACCGCTACTTCTCCAAGGGCTCCGACCCGGCCGGCAGCGTCCGGCTCCGCTCCCGGAGGCTCTCGCCCTATTCCTCGAGCGCCGAGTACGGTTTCCTGCAGGGAGCGGCGGCCACCCTCCGGCCCGGCGATTTCGAGCTGACCGCCTTCACCTCCTCCAACCGGGTCGACGGACGCATCGGCGACACCGGGCTCATCACGAGCTTCGACGATTCCGGTTACCACCGCACGGAGCTCGAGACCTCCCGCATGGACAATGTCACCGAGGAGGCCTCGGGCGCCAACCTGCTCTGGAACTTCAGCACGGGCGCCTTCGACGGCCGCATCGGCGCAAGCCTGGTGCACTACCGCTACAGCGAGCCTCTCGCCGCACTCGTCGAGGAGGGGTATTCCGCCGAGGAGGCCTCGTCCGCCAGCCTTACGGGCATCGAGGCGGCGCTTTCGACCGGCCGCGTGGGCGCCTTCATGGAGGCGGCCTTTTCGGAGAAGCCCGACGACGCCTCCTGGACCGGAGGGGTGAGCTGGGAGCCCGTGAGCGGGGTGAGTGCGGTGGCGGCGGTGCGGCGGTACGGCGCGCGCTACTCTTCGCCCTTCGCCGGAGCGTTCGCCGAGCGCGGGGACGACGCTTCGAACGAAGAGGGGTACTATGCGGGAATCGACGTGAAGCTGAGCCGGAAGGTGCAGCTCGGCGCATACTACGACCGGTTCCGCTTCCCGGAGCTGAGTTCAGACTACCTCTACCCGTCGGAGGGCCACGACATGCGCCTCTTCGCCGTGTGGAAGGCGTCGCGTTCGCTCAAGTGGACGATGCAGCTGCAGCACAAGCGCAAGGAGGAGGCCGTGAAGCAGTGCCCGCTCGTCGACGGGGAGTACGTCGACTGCGGCGACGACAGTGAGGATAAAGTCTATACGGCGGTGATGGCCGAGACCGACCGCCTGCGCCTGGACTGCGACCTGAAGGTCGCCCGGGGGTTCAGCGCCCGGACGCGCGGGGAGGTGAAGCGGGTGACGAGGGAGTTCTACAGCGGGACCCCTTCCTACGACGGGTGGCTCGCCTACGAGCAGCTGAACTACAGTGCCGGCAGGCTCGGCCTGAAGTGGCGCGGCACCCTCTTCAATACCGACAGTTCCGATGCGACGCTCTATGCCTACGAGGACGGGCTGCCGATGCAGTTCGACCTCGGGAGCTACAACGGCCGCGGGAAGTCGATGTTCTTCCTCGCTTCCTGGAAGGCACGGGCCGGCCTGAAACTCGTGGCCCGCTACGAGGTGACCTCCTACTCCGACCGGGAGGTCTACAGCAGCGGCGACGACCAGCGCGCGACCGATTCACCCGCTTCGCTGCATCTCGGCTGCCTCTGGTCGTTCTGACGGGTTCGGGGGTCAGTGTCCTCCGGCGGCGCGCCTGATCCGGTCCCGGAGGGCGCGGCCGATGCCGGTCTCCGGCGGGAGTTCGCAGTAGATGGTGCGGATGCCCCGGCGGTCGCACTCTCGGAAGAACCCGAAGAGCTCGCGGGCGTAGTCGTCGAGGTTCCCGCACCGGCGCGCGAGCGCCGTTCCATCGGGAGCCTGGCCGATGCCGATGTAGGCCGACGCTCCTTGCGGCTTTCGCTTCTCTCCGGCCTCCAGCGCCACGACCGTTGCGCGGGGGGCGTAGTGCGGGTACTTGAGCCCGGGGCTCCTCGGCGTCTCGCCCTCCCTGGCGGGCCCTGCGGCGGTGGTGCGGGGCGCGACCTGCTGCAGCTCCTCGAGGCCGACGGCTCCCGCCCTCAGCATGACGGGGGCCTCTCCGGTGCAGTCGACGATGGTCGATTCCAGGCCGATCCGGCTCGCCTCGCCCTTGAGGATGCAGTCGATGCGTCCGTCAAGGTCCTCCATGACCGCCTCCCAGCTGGTTGCGCTCGGCCGCCCGGAGCGGTTGGCCGAGGGGGCGGCGACGGGGCAGCGCGAGAGGGAGAGGAACTCGTGGGCGACGGGGTGGGCGGGGCAGCGGATGCCGACGGTGTCGAGTCCTGCCGTGACAGAGTAGGGCACCCTTCCGCTTTTTTCGAGCACGAGGGTGAGCGGACCGGGAAAGAACCTCTCCATGAGGCGCCGCGCGTCCCGGCTGATTTCGGAGACCGCCGTTTCGAGCTGCTCCACGTTTGCCACATGGACGATGAGCGGGTTGTCGGAGGGGCGGCCCTTGGCCCTGAAGATCCCCTCGACCGCTTCGGGGAAGTTGATGCCGGCGCCGAGGCCGTAGACGGTCTCGGTGGGGAAGGCGACGAGCCCTCCCCGGTTGAGGATGAGGGCGGCTTCTTCGGGAGATTCGGTGATGCGGGTCTGCATGGGCGCTCAGCGGCAGATGGAGAGGAGCCTGAGGGCGTCCGGGATGAAGAGGAGGTAGTAGAGCATGCCGGCCGCTGCCGCCGTGAGCGGGATGGTCAGGTTGTCGTCGATGCGGAAGCCCGCTATGCGGAAGACGAAGGCTTCGGCCAGCGTGCCTGTCACGGCCATCGTGACGCCGGCCATCGGGTCGATGTTGGGAACCACGGCGACGATGGCGAGCGCCGAGAGGAAGAACGCACCGCTGCCCTCCAGGCTCTTGTGCCCGAAGCGGTGCCGGCCGAAGGTCTTGCCGACGAGGGCGGCCATGGTGTCGGAGACGGCGACCATCGAGAAGGCCGTGATGGCGATGATCTTGGGGAAGAGGAGGACGAGCAGGAGTGCGGAGAGGGTGATGCAGGTGGCGCCGTTCATGTGGATCCTCTCTCCTTCGAGCTCATGCTCGCGGAGCATGGAGCCGAAGGTCCCGTGGTACCAGTCGGCCACCGGCCCGCGGAAGTTTTTCAGGAGGTCGACCGAGAAGAAGCCGAGGAAGAGCGGGACGAGCAGCGTAAGGGCGAGCTCGCGCTCGATATGGCAGTAGATGAGGGCGATCGCCAGCGACGAGAGGTGGATGGCTTTTCGGGCGATTTCGTATCGCAGGCCGAGGCGGTCGTTGTGTTCCATGCGGCTGTCGGTCTGTTCTCCTGCTTCTGCTGGACGGGTGATTTCCGCCGCCGGCGGAAAGGGGGATTCTGGCGGAATATACATCGAAATATCCAACTCTCCCGCCCGTCTTTTTTTCTAAAATTCACTACCTTTGACGGATAGCGGCCCTGCAAGGCCCTCTTCCGCTTCCCTGAAATCCCATCCCCGCACCACTATGCCGGACGACGCCATGAGGGTTGCTGCCATAGATCTCGGTACGAACTCCTTCCACATGGTCATTGTCGAGGACAGCCCCGGAAAGGGCATCGTCGAGATCGACCGGGTCAAGGACATGATCTGCATCGGCCGCGGAAGCATCTCGACGAAAATGCTCGACGATGCTTCGATGCACGACGGCATCGCCGCCCTGAAGAACTTCCTGGTCCTTGCCGCCCAGCACGGCGTGGAGCTGCACAATGTCCTCGCCTTTGCCACGAGCGCCATCCGCGAGGCCAAGAACCAGCAGGATTTTATCCAGCGCATCCGCGACGAGACCGGCCTGAAGGTGAAGGTGATCTCCGGACTCGAGGAGGCCGAGTTCATCTATTACGGGGTCCGCAACGCCGTCGCCCTCCGCGACGGCTACGACCTCCTCTTCGACATCGGCGGAGGATCCGTCGAGTTCGTCATCGCCAACCGCCAGGGTGTCCACCTGCTCGAGAGCCGCAAGATCGGTGTGGCCCGCATGCTCGAGCGCTTCATTTCGAACGATCCCGTCACTTCCCGCGAAGTCAAGCTCCTCGAGCAGTTCTTCGCCGCCGAGATGGTCTCGGCCGTGGAGGCTGCCGGGAAGATCGGCGTCGACCGGGCCATCGCCTCTTCCGGCACGGCCGAGAACATCGCGCGCATGATCCGCTCGATGCAGGGCGGCGAGGGCGAGGGTTCGCTCAACAGCAGCTCGTTCACCCGCAGCGAGTTCGAGGAACTCTACGGGAAGGTGATGCCGCTCGGCTCCCTGGAGCGGAGGAAGATGACCGGCCTCGACGAGAAGCGGGTCGATCTCATCGTGCCGGGGCTGATCCTCGTCAACATGATCTTCCGCCTCTTCAAGCTCGAGGAGATCGTCGTCTCGGACTCGTCGCTGCGGGAGGGGATGGTGCTGCACTACCTGCAGCAGTGCAGTCTCGGCAGTCCGCGCCGGTGCCCCGATCCCGAGCTCGACATCCGCCGGGAGAGCGTGCGGGAGCTTGGGTTCCGCTGCGGCTGGAACCGGGAGCACTCGGAGCAGGTCGCCCGGCTCAGCCTGCAGCTCTTCGACGAGCTCGCCTCACTCCACGGCCTCGACGGCCACTACCGCGAGCTGCTCGAATACTCGGCGCTCCTGCACAACATCGGCACCTTCATCTCCATCTCCTCGCACCACAAGCACTCGCAGTACATCATCCTCAACGGCGAGCTCCGCGGCTTCTCCCCCTCGGAAACCGCCGTCATCGCCAACGTCGCCCGCTACCACCGCAAGTCGCCTCCTTCGGAAAAACATGCCTCCTACGCCTCGCTGAAAGCGAAGCATCGGCGTGCAATCGACGTGCTCTCTGGGATCCTTCGCATCGCCAACGGCCTTGAGCGCGGCCATCGCCAGAACGTCGAGCGCATCGAGGTCCGGGACGAGGGGGAGCGCCTGCTCCTCTGTCTGACGACCCACTCCGATCCCGACATCGAGATCTGGGCCGCCGAGCAGCTGAAGTCATGGCTCGAAACGGTGCTCGGCCGCACCATCCGGTTCGAGCGGGCCTGAAGGTGGCGGGGGGCATCGGCCGGGAGGGATCCGTCTGGCTGGAATCGGCGTTCTGCGAGCCCGAAGGGTGCGCGGCCATGCTTTTTTCCGATCCCGTGGCTGCAGTTGCGCTCCACCGGCCGCAGGAGCTCGGGCGGTTCTTCCGGGAACTCGAAGGGTGGCTCGACCGGGGGTTCCACCTTGCCGGATGGCTCGACTACGAGGCCGGAGCGGGTTTCGAGAGCGGCTCGTTCCCCGATGCGGCTCCGAGGGCCGACGGCCTTCCCATGGGGTGGTTCGGGGTCTACGGCGTGCCGGAGCGTTTTACGGCCGTTGAGGCCGAAGCGGCGAGGGCCCGTGGGGCCGTTTCCGGCGACGCCGGGCCCTACGACCTCTCCTTCAGCCTCGCCGAAGCGGCCTACGGCGAAAAGATCGCGGCCGTCCGCCGTGAGATCGCGGCCGGCAACGTCTACCAGGTCAACTTCACCGGCCGCTACCGCTTCCGCACCGACGGCTCTCCCTCCGCCCTCTTCAGCCGGCTGCACGCCTCCCAGCCCGCCTCCTATGCCGCCCTCGTCCGGGCTGCCGGCCGCAGCATCCTCTCCTTCTCGCCCGAACTCTTCTTCCGCTCGGACGGGTGCGCGATCGAGACCATGCCGATGAAGGGGACCGCGGCGCGCGGCCGGACGCAGGAGGAGGATAGCCGCCTCCTGCGTGGCCTCACGGATTCGGGGAAGGACCGTGCGGAAAACCTCATGATCGTCGATCTCCTGCGCAACGATCTCGGCCGCATCTGCCGTCCCGGTTCGGTCGAGGTGCGGGAGCTTTTTGCGACCGAGAGCTGGCCGACCCTGCACCAGATGGTCTCCCGCATCGGCGGCGAGCTCCGCCCGGGAACCTCCCTTTTCGACCTCTTCCGCGCGCTCTTCCCCTGCGGCTCCGTCACCGGGGCGCCGAAGGTGCGCTCGATGCAGCTCATCGGACGGCTCGAAGATTCGGCGAGGGGGGCCTATACGGGGACGATCGGCTGGATTTCGCCGAAGCGCGGAATGGTCTTCAGCGTTGCCATCAGGACGGCGGAGCTGCAGGATGGGGCGGGCCTCTACGGCGCCGGCGGAGGGATCGTCTGGGATTCGGAGCCGGAGCGGGAGCTCCAGGAGTGCCGGCTGAAGGCGGCCATCCTCGGCGCCACCTCCCGGCCCGGATTCGGGCTGTTCGAGAGCATTCTCTGGAACGGGGAGTACCTGCTGCTTCCGGAGCATCTCCGCCGGCTCGGGGGATCGGCTGCGGCGCTCGGGCTGCCGTTCAGTCTCGAGGCGGCTGAAGCCGAGCTTCTGCGGCTCGAGCGGACGCTTCGTTCCTCGGGGCGCCGGTTCAAGGTGCGGCTCGACCTTTCGGCCGGGGGCGTGCTCTCGGCCGAAGCCCTTGCCATCGAGCCCCGGGAGGGAACCGAGCCGCTCCGCCTGCTGCTGTCGGAGGAGCGCATCGACTCCCGGAACCCGATGCTGCGCCACAAGACCACCCTCCGGGAGTTCTACGACCGGCGCTATCGCCGTGCCGCGGACAAGGGCTTCGACGAGCTTCTCTTCCTGAACGAGCGGGGCGAGGTGGCCGAAGGGGCCATCAGCACGGTTTTCGTCAGGAAGGGCGGCCGCCTTCTCACCCCTCCCCTCGAGGCAGGCATCCTCGACGGGGTCTGGCGCTCCTACATCCTCCGCACCCGGCCCGACGCCCGGGAGCAGCCGCTCACCCTCCGGGACCTCCGGGAGGCCGATGCCGTCTATATGGCCAACGCCGTGCGCGGCATGCGCCCGGCACGATTTCCTGAGGGGATGTTGGGAGAGCCGCCGAATAGGGCGTATATTTACCACTGATTCCCCCTTCCGACGAACCCATAACAGACACGCCATCCGCCATGCGAGACCATACGCCGAACTTCGCCATGCACGAACTCAGCGACGAGAACCGTGCGCTCATCGCCACCACCGTCCGCGAGCTTGTCGGCCGCTTTGCCGCCGATCGCGAGCTCGACGGGGAGTCGCTGCTTGAGTTCTGGGTGGAGCTGCCCGGCCTCAAACGCTCCCGCGGCACCTTCCGCGGAGGCTTCCTCATGCCCGACAGCTTCGTCTACCTTACCGACTATTTCCGCTCCGGCCAGGGGGGGCTTGAAGCGTGCAGCGCGTATGGTGGAGGCTCGCTTGAAAAGGCCTGGTCGGACCTGCTCGAGGAGTTCATCTTCCAGGTCGAGATCTTCACCTCTCCCATTCCCTCACCGAGGGGGGTCACGCTCGAGCTCTGGGCGGGTAAACGCCACCGTCCGGAGGGCGAGTGGGAGTACGCCGTCGACCGGAAGATCGAGCTGCTCTAGTCGCACTGCTTCCCGGCTGGCGTTCCCCGAGGGCGCACGGTTCCGTTCAGGGGACCGTGCGCCTTCTTCGTTCATGTGTCCTGGGGGTTCCGGCAGATTTCGCGTACCGGGCACTCCCGGCAGGCCGGCTTTTTCGCCTTGCAGGTGTAGCGGCCGAAGAGGAGCAGGTAGTGGTGGAAGTCGACCACCCACTCTTCGGGGATGATCTTCATGAGCGCCGCTTCGGTCTCCTCGACCTTTTCCGTCCGGCAGAGCCCGATGCGGTTCGAGACCCGGTGGACGTGGGTGTCGACCGGCATGACCGGCCGGCCGAAGGCTGCGGCGAGTACGACGTTGGCCGTCTTGCGCCCGACGCCCGGCAACTTTTCGAGCTCTTCGCGGCTTTCGGGGACTTCTCCTCCGTGCTCCTCCATGAGGATCCGGCTGACGGCGAGGATGTTTTTCGCCTTGTTGTTGAAGTAGTTGATCGAGCGCACGTACCCCTTGACCTCCTCGAGTTCCATCGATGCCATCCGCCCGGCGTCGGGAGCCGCCCTGAAGAGCTCCTTCGTAATGACGTTGACCTGCCGGTCGGTGGACTGGGCGGCCAGGATGGTGGCGATGAGGAGCTGGAAGGGGGAGCTGAAGACCAGTTCGCTCTTCGGGTCGGGGTAGCGGGCTCCGAGGACTTC
Organism: Chlorobium sp. N1; assembly: GCF_004332115.1. GTDB lineage: Bacteria > Bacteroidota > Chlorobiia > Chlorobiales > Chlorobiaceae > Chlorobium. The sequence continues at coordinate 592,876 of NZ_SJPA01000001.1, read as the reverse complement.
GCGGAGGAATTCGATCTTCTCTTTCGGGCGGAGGCTCATGGTTCGTGGGTCAGGGGTGTGTTTCGATGTTTTTCCGGTTGATGATCCTCCGTTCCGGGAGGATGATGGCCGAAAGCGTTCCGAGGTGCGCCCGCCCGGTGAAGACGCAGCCGGTGTCCAGGGCGATGAGGTTCTCCGTCAGGAGCGGCGCGGGGACGGGCGTATGACCGCAGACCACCGTCTTTTCCCAGGGGAAGCCGCCTTCCTCGAGGTAGGGGCTTTGGAGATGCTCACGACGCCAGCTGAAGGTTTCGGGTTCATGGAATCGGAGGTTCTCGGCAACGGTGAGCTCGGGGTCGATGCCGCCGTGCACGAAGAGGTAGTGTTCGGTCTCGACGTGGGTGCGGCAGCGCCGCAGGAGCCCGAGGTGTTCGGGAGGGAACTCCATCGGCAGGAGCCCGTCGTAGGATTCGACGGTCGCCATGCCGCCGCTCCGGAGCCAGGCGTCGGGGTTCCCCGTCGCGATGGCTTCGAGCAGCATGAGCTCGTGGTTGCCGGCGATGAAGTGGCAGCTGCAGCGCCGTTCGAGCCGGAGCAGCAGTTCCACCACCTGGCGGGAGGACGGGCCGCGGTCGATCATGTCGCCGAGGAAGACCAGCTGGTCGTCGGGGCCCGGCTCGATCGCCCTGAGGAGTGCCTCGAGCGTCCGGACGCAGCCGTGTATGTCGCCGACGGCGACGATCCGGCGCTCTTCGGAAAGGGTCGTCAAGGCGGGCATCACGCTTGCGGCTACGTTTCCGGTTCGCTTTTCTGCGCTTTGGCCGGGGAGTGGTTGATGAGGCCGCGGCCGTTCTTCCGGATCTTCCCTTCGGCCTTCAGTTCGTTGAAGATGGCGTCGAGGATGCCGTTGACGAACTTGCTGCTCTTGTCGGTGCTGCTGAACTTCTTGGCGATCTCGATGGCTTCGTTGATGGATACCTTCGGCGGAATGTCCTCGCAGTAGAGGAGCTCGGCGAGCGCCATGCGCAGGATGTTCTTGTCGATGATGGCGATGCGGTTCATGTCCCAGTTGAAGGTATGGGCCGCGATGAGCCGGTCGATCTCCTCCCTGTTCCCCTTGATGCTGCCGAGGAGGAGGTTGAAGAACTTCATGGCATTGGGGTCGCCCTTGATTTCGGGGGTGAGGAGCCAGTCGGCCGCAGATTCGATGTCCGTCTCGCGGAGTTCCATGGTATAGAGCGCCTGGAGGATCTTTTCACGGATCTGTCTACGGTAGGTCTTCATAAAAGAGCGGTGTTAAATGGTTGAAGGCCGGAGTATCTCACCTATAACGATGTCCGGCCGGTTTAAGTTTTCCAGCAGGACGTCGGGCTCGTGCGTACGGAGCCGGTCGAGGGAGTAGGTGCCGGTGGCGACGGCGAGCGCGAGGGCGCCGTGCGCCCTGGCGCAGTTGATGTCGTGTTCGGTGTCGCCGATGACGACGACGTCGTGGCCGCTGAAGCGCTCTCCGGTGAGCTGCCGGGCCTTCTCGACCGCCACGGCGGGCAGGTCGTTGCGGTGCGGCGCGTCGTCGGCGAAGGCGCCGAAGGGGAAGAAGTGGTTGATGCCGGGCAGCTTCAGCTTGTGGCGGCCGGAGGCTTCGAAGTTGCCGGTCAGGAGCCCGACCAGGATGTCCGTGCGGGAGGCGAGCCGTTCGAGCAGGGGGACGACGCCCTCCGTGAGGGTGACGTCGGCCGGGGTGGCGCGCTCCCGGAAGAGGCGGATGTAGGCCGCCTTGGCACGGTCGAACTTCTCCTCGATCTCCTCCGCCGCGAGCTCCGTCTCCTCGAGCACCTCGCGGATGATGACGTTGTCCATCCGGCCGGCGAAGCTGTGGGTCGCCGCGCTGCCTTCGGTGCCGTAGACCTCCAGGAGTGCATCCTGGATGACCCGGCGGTTGACGGGGCCGACGTTGAGCAGCGTTCCGTCTATGTCAAACAACACAAGTTTTCTGGGCATGTACGCTTCCCGGCACCCTTCAGTGCCTGATTTTTTCGAGTCGGACCGGTATCAGCTTCGATACGCCCTCTTCCTCCATTGTGACGCCGTAGAGCGCCTGGCACGAGGCCATGGTGTTCTTGTTGTGCGTAACAATAATAAATTGGGTGTTATTCTCAAATTTTTTCAGGAGCTTGACGAACCGTCCGACGTTGCCGTCGTCGAGCGGCGCGTCGACCTCGTCGAGGATGCAGAAGGGGCTCGGCTTGACGAGGTAGATGGAGAAGAGGAGCGAGAGGGCGGTCAGCGCCTTCTCGCCTCCGCTGAGCTGCTCGATAGAGAGCGGCTTTTTGCCCTTCGGCTTGGCGACGATCTCGATGTGGGCCTCGAGCGGGTCTTCGGCGGTGTGGATCAACAGGTCGGCCTCGTCCTGGGGGTCGAAGAGCTCCTGGAAGATCGTGGTGAAGTTCTTTCGTACCTCGCGGAAGGTCTCCTCGAACTTCCGGAGCGCGGTGCGGTTGATCTCCTCGATGGTCTCCCTCAGCTGGGTCTCGGCTGCGGCCAGGTCGGCTTTCTGTTCCGTGAGGAAGTCGAATCGCTCCTTTTCGGTGTCGTACTCCTCGAGCGCCAGCTCGTTGACGGCCCCGAACTGCTCGCGCTGCCGCTCGAGCTCCTCGAGGCGCCTGAGGGCGGCTTCGGGTTCTTCGGTTCCCTCCATCGGGGGGCGCTCCATCGTCGAGAGCTCGAGGCCGTACTTCAGGCGCACCTCGGTATAGAGGTGGTCGAGCTTGCGGTTCACTTCGGCGCGCTCCTCCCGGAGCGCCGCGAGCAGCTGGCGACCGACCTCGAGCTTGCGGTTCATTTCGCGAACCCCGGCGCGCGCGTCCTGGTGGCGGACCTGTTCCTGGCGGTAGTTCGATTCCCTCTCGTTCAGCGCCTTCTGCTCCGTGGCGGCCTGCACCATGAGCGTTTCGAGTTCCTGCTGCATGGCGGCGGCATCTCCCTCGCCCCCTTTGAGCGCTTCCCTTGCCGTCTGTTCCTCCTCTTTGAGGCGGCGGACCTCCTCCTCGAGGGCGGTACGGTTTTTCCTCGAGCCCTCGATTCCGAGCCGGAGCTTTTCGAGCTCGAGCAGGGCGTCGCGCCAGCTGCTCTGGCGGTTCTGCACCTGGCGGCCCATCTCGTGGTGGCGCTCCTCGAGCTCGGTGAGCTCCGCCTGCAGGGCCCCGATGGCCTCGTGGCGGCGCTCGGTGCCGGACTCTCCCTCCTTGAGGGAGGGGAGGAGCTTTTCGAGTTCCGCGGCGGCCGCAGCTTCGGCTTCGCCGGCGGTGCGCGCTTCCGACTGTGCGCCGGCGATCTCCTGGCGGAGGGCGTTGCCCTCGGCTTCGTGGCGGGCGATCTGGCGCTCGAGTGCCGAGAGTGCGCTTCCCAGCTCGGAGATGGTGCGCCGCAGCGGGTCGCCCTTCAGCCCCTGCAGCCCTTCCTCGACGCTCCTGCGCTCCTCCTCCTTCACGCCGATCGAGCGCTCAAGCGAGGCGAGCTCTTTTTCGAGGCGGTCGCGTTCCGTCTTCTTGCCGAGCCGGAGTCCTTCGCTCCCTTTCGGGCTGCCGCCGAGGAGGGTGCCCTGCAGGGAGAATTTCTCCCCTTCGGGCGTGACGAAGGTCGCCTCCGGGTGCTTGAATGCGAGCGCTTCTGCCGCGGCGAGGTCAAGGACGACGTAGCAGCCCTCGAGCATCAACGCGAGCGCACCCTCGAGCTCGGCGGGCGCCGTAAGGAGCTCGAGGGCCGGGCGGGCCCCTTCGATCGCTGCCGGCCGGGCCGCTTTGGCCTTCAGGAGCTCGAGTACGAGGAAGTGCACCTTTCCCTTGCCTTTCCGGCGCAGCGCGGCGGCGCCTTCGCGTGCCTCGTCGAGCGTCTTCGAGACGTAGTAGTTCATCGCCTCGCCGAGGGCGGCGTTGAGGGCCCGGCGGTGTTCCTCGCCCGTCGAGATGAGGTCGGTCATGCAGCCGATGCCCGCCCGCTTCTCCTGCTCCTTCTCCAGGAACCCGATCCCCTCCGGCATCCCCTCGAAGCTGTCGAGGACGGAGTTGGCGAGCAGTATCCGGTTCTGGATGCCTCCTGCCGACTGGCGGAGCGTCAGGAGCTCCTCTTTGAGCGACTCGAGCAGGGCGAGCTGTTTCTCGCGTTTTTCGGCGAGGGCCTCTTCTTCCTTTCGCGCATCCTCCCTCAGCGCTCCTTTCGCCTCGAGATCCCGGCGCAGCCTGTCGCCTTCGGGCTTTGAGGTTTCGAGCTTCTCTTCGGCGGCCCTCTTTTTCGCCTCGAGCCTCTCAATCGTGCCGCGGAGGTGCTCGCGGCGGGCTTCGAGCGACTGGCGCTGCATGGCGAGCCGGTTGGCCTCTTTCTGCTGCTCGGCACTCTCGGCGCGCTCCCGGGCGAGCGTGTCGCGCTGGCGGCGGAGCGTGGCGTTGAGCTGGTCGTGCTCCTTTGCGAGCGCCCGGTAGGCCGCCTCCAGCTCGCTGCACTTCCGCTCGCTTTCGGGCCTTTTGGCCTCAAGCTCCGCCGAAACGGCCTGTTCGCGCCCGATCTGCCGGCTCTTTTCCTCCGAAAGCGCAGTGACGCGCTCGATGTCGGAGTGCAGTTTCTTTTCGTGCTCGGCCTGCTGGAGGATGCGTTTTTCGAGTTCGTGGACCGCCTCGTTGCAGGCGTTCACCCGTTTCTGGCTGTCGGAAAGCGCTTTTTCCTCTTCGAGCTGGCGTACCTCGGCCTCCTGGATGGCGCTGTCTTCGGTGGCCATCCTGGCCGCGAGCTCGTGGTTCTGGTTCTCCTCCTCCTGGATCCGTTTTTCGAGCGGTTCGACCTTCTCCTGGAGCTCCTCCATCTGTTTCCACGAGAGCGCCAGGCCGAGCGCGCGCAGCTCTGTCTTGAGCTCCTTGAGCTTTTCGGCCTTGCGGACCTGGAGCTTCAGGCTGCGGACCTTCTTTTCCACCTCCGAGAGGAGGTCGTCGACGCGGCTGAGGTCGCGCGAGGCGCTCTCGAGCTGGCGGAAGGTCTGCTTGCGGCGCTGCTTGTAGCGGGTGATGCCGGCGGCCTCCTCGAAGAGCTTCATGCGCTCCTCGCTCTTGTTGCTGATGATCTCCTCGATCATTTTCAGCTCGATCACCGAGTAGGCGTCGCTGCCCATGCCGGTGTCGGTGAAGAGGTCGAGGATGTCCTTGAGCCGGCAGGGGACCTGGTTGAGCAGGAAGTCGCTCTCTCCGTTGCGGTAGATCCTGCGCGTGACGGTGACCTCCGTATACTCGGTCGGCAGGACGTTGCGGGTGTTCTCTATGGTGAGCGATACCTCGGTGAAGCTGAGCGGCTTGAGGTTCTTCGAGCCGTTGAAGATGATGTTCTCCATCTTTGCCGAGCGCAACAGCGAGGACTTCTGCTCGCCGAGGACCCAGCGGATGGCGTCGACCACGTTGGTCTTGCCACAGCCGTTCGGCCCGACGATGGCCGTCAGTCCCTTGTCGAAGCTTATCCTGACGCGGTGCGCGAAGCTTTTGAACCCGAAGAGTTCGATCTTGGAGAGGTACATCCTGACGGTGCTTGGTTCAGTCGGGGTCCGCTATGGGGGCGGCTCTGGGGGTTGCTCTCTTATAAGCTTGTAAGGTAAGAAAAAAAACAGTAGGGACGCATGCCGGGCGGCATTCAGCCGGCTCCTTCGCGCATCGCCCGCACCACCATGACGCAGGCCCTGGCTTCTCGCACGTCGTGGGCCCGGATGATGTCGGCTCCCTGCACGAGCGCGAGGGTCTCGGCGGAGATCGTCGCCGGAAGGCGTTCCCCGGTCGGCAGTGCCGCTTCGCCTTCGGGAACGGAGACCTTGCCGAGAAAGGACTTGCGCGAGAGCCCGGCAAGGATCGGCCGGCCGGCGGCGCGCAGCTCGCCGAGGCGGCGGAGGAGTTCGAAGTTCTCCCTGACGCTCTTGCCGAACCCGAACCCGGGGTCGACGATGGTGTCGGGGACCCCCGCATCCTCGGCGCGCCGCACGGCCTCCGCGAGGAACTCCCGGACGGATCGGACGATGTCTCCCTCTCCTTCGGTGGTGCCGGTGCTCCACTGCATTTCGGCGGGACGCACGGCCGTGTGCATGAGGACGGCCGCGGCGCCGTAGCGACGGCAGACCCCCGCCATGGCGCCGTCGAACGAGAACCCGGAGATGTCGTTGACGAGGTCGGCGCCGGCTTCGAGGGCCGCTTCGGCCACCTCCGCCTTGTAGGTGTCGATGGAGATGACGGCGTCGGTTTCACGGCGGAGGAGCCGGATGAGCGGCGCGGTGCGCCGGATCTCCTCGGGGGTACCGACGGTCTCGGCTCCGGGCCGGGTGGACTCTCCGCCGATGTCGAGGATGTCGGCGCCCTCACGCAGCATCCGCCGCGCCCGTTCGAGCGCCCGCTCGAGGTCGAGCCCGCCGGAGGAGGAGGCGAGGGTGCCGCCGTCGTGGAAGGAGTCGGGCGTGGTGTTGAGGATGCCCATGACCTTCGCCCCGAGGGAAAAGTCGAGCGTGCGGCTGCGGCAGCGGAAGGGGGTCGTGGCGTCGTCGTTCATAGTACGCTGAATGGAACGGGGGTGAAGGTGAGGAGGAAGACCGAGGCGGTGAGCCACCCGGCGGCGCGACGCCCGCCCTCGAGCCTTCGCTCGGAGAGGGCCGGAGGATGGGCGGTGCCGAGGAGCTTCCAGATGATGGCGGCCCAGAGCAGCCACCCCGGCCAGGACCATGCCAGGAGGGCCCCCGGGACCGTGCCCGGCAGGAGCAGCTCAAGCATCGAGGGGAGGCCGAGGAGGGTGATTGCCGAGAGCGTCGTGCGGGCGATCCGCCGGTGGCCCCTCCGGCCGAACATGGCGTAGGTGACGTGGCCTCCGTCGAGCTGTCCGGCCGGCAGAAGGTTCAGGGCGGTGACGAAGGCGCCGATCCATCCGGTGAAGAGCAGCGGGTGCAGCGGGAGCTGGCTCATCGGGACAGGGCCCTCCGGCCGGAGCAGCCTTTCGAGGATGATCCAGAGCAGGTTCCGGCCGAAGACGATCGTCTCCCCGGCGTCGGCCGCCGCAAGCGGGTGCGCTTCGGCGGCGCCGACTGCCGGCAGGGCGAGGAACCCCCATACGAGGAGGCCGAGCGTGACCATGAACCCGCTGAGCGGGCCGGCGGCGCCGATGTCGAGGAGGGCCTTCGTGCCGGGCATCCTGTCGCGGATCCTGATGACGGCACCCATCGTGCCGAGGCTGAGCAGCGAGGGCAGCGGCGGGACCGGGATGTAGTAGGGGAGGGTGGCCCTGACGCCGTGGCGCAGGCTGGCGAAGTAGTGGCCGAACTCGTGGACGGTGAGGAAGGTGAGAAGTCCCGCGCTGTAGGCGGCGCCCCCCTGCAGTGAGCGCAGGCAGGCTCCCGCGTTCTCAAGCCGCACGGTTCCTCCGGACCAGGCGACCCCGGCCCAGAGGGTGGTGAGGACGGTGGCAAGGAAAAGCCCGATGTGGAGCGCAAGCCTCCGGGTGCCGTTCATTGCCCCGCCCGCTGCCTAGTGGCCCTCGCCATCGTGTCCGTCCTTCGTTCCGAAGGTGGCTTCAAGGCCGCGCACAAGCGTCTCCTTCTCTTCCGGGGTGAGCCGGGCTTCGGGATGCGACGGCATGTAGAACCACGGCGGCATCTTTCCTTCCCTCACCTCTTCTGCGGCTTCGTCTCCCTCGTTGCGCCCCGGCCGTCCCCACTCGGAGACGTTGAACTTCCTGCGTCCGATCGAGACGTCGAGCGATGCGAGCCAGGAGAGGGGGGCGACATTGCTGTACCATGGCCACACGGTTTCGTTCGAGTGGCAGTCGCGGCAGCTCCGGAAAAACAGTTCGCGGGTCCGGGGAGTGTCCCAGGCGGGCTCTCCGGTGATCGGGGGATTGACGTGGCTGCGGCCGAACGGAACGAACTGGATGGCTGCGAGCGCCAGGGCGGCGGCTGCGACGATCTTGAGTGGTTTCATATCTCGGGTGCTCCTTTGTCTTGGGTTATTGACAATGTTCTTCAATGTTCTTCCGGCCCTCAGGCCAGGGGAATCTCTGTTTCTTCTGCCCGCACGCCGTCGAAACGTGCAAGGACGAGGGTGAGCGGCCAGCGGTTGAGGACCAGGTGGTTCCTCTCCCCGGTGGCGATTTCGATCACTGCGTCGAGTTCCGCTTCGCTGTAGAATTTCCTCGCCGAGGTCAGCCCGTCCAGGGCGAACTCGGCGATGCCCTGCAGGGCGGCCACGAGCGGCACTCCGGCGGCAACGAGGGGGCTTCGGTACCCGTCGATGCCGACGAACGCCCTGGCTCCCGCCTCCCTGGCGCCCCTCACCATCAGTGCGAGTTCCCCCGGGCTGAAGTGGTGCAGGCTCTGGGCGACGAGCACCAGGTCGGCCGGTTCGCTTTCGATCTCCTCCGCGCGGCAGGCGTCGAGTGTGCGGAAGCGCACCTCCAGCCCTTCCCGTTCGGCCTCCCGGCTCGAGGCTTCAACGTAGGCCGCTACGATGTCCGTGCCGGTCACCCGGCAGGGCAGTCCCCGGTCCCTTGTTTCGCGGCCGAGTGCGAGCGAAAGTCCTCCGGCGCCGGCGGCAAGTTCCAGCACCCTCGTCTCGCGGCCGCTTCCTCTGGCCAGCTCCCGTATGAGGGGCGAGAGGAGGGCGACGAAGCGCCGGTTCAGCTGGAGCATGCCGCTCTGGCGCTCGAGGGCCCGGGCCATCCGGAGCTTCCGGTCCTCCGGAAGGTCGGGGCTGTCCATCAGCTCCCTTTCGTCGGTCCGCAGCGTGCCGTCGAAGAACTCCTGCAGGTGAAAGATCCCGCCGAGCTCCCGTGCGGCCGCCGTGCGCTCGCGGCGCATCTCGGCGATGAACCGGTCCGCCTCCTCTTTCAGCCGCTCCGTCCTTTCCTCTCCGGAGGGGAATCGGCCGCTTCGGCGCAGCCTCTCGATTGCCTGGTAGGCGGCGGTCTTCTGTTGCAGCATAACCTTTCTTCCTTCAGGGGCTTGTTCCTGTTCTCTGCTGCAGCGCCGTGGCGGCAGCCTGAAATCCCAATATAACGTCCCCCCTCTATTTCGCGAAAAACCGTTCCCATATCGCGGCACGGCAGGGCTCGGGAATGATTTTTCAAAAAAAATCGTACGCCGCGGAATTATTTGCACCGGGATTTCCTTTTCATTATCCTAACTGATACTTAATTGGTATCATTTAAAACGGGCTGCAATGAAAGTACTGAACAAAAAAACCGACTACGCCGTGCGGGCGCTGCTCTCCCTCGCCTCCTCGCCGGGAAGGTACCTCTCGGCGAAGGTGATCGCCGCCGAGCAGGAGATCCCCTACCAGTTCCTGCGCCGACTCCTGCAGGAGCTGATCCACCATGGCCTGGTGGTCTCACGTGAGGGGGCTTCCGGAGGGTTCATGCTCAAGCGCGATCCCGACGGGGTCGCCGTGCGCGAGCTGATCGAGATCTTCCAGGGGCCGGTGCAGGTCTCGGAGTGCCTCTTTCGCAAGCAGCTCTGCAAGAATCGCGCGCGCTGTGTGCTGCGCCACCAGATCCTGCGCATCGAACGGGTGGTGCAGAACGAATTCGAAAAAATAACGATCGGCAGCCTGCTCCGCGACCTGGAAGCGGCGGGGAAGGTGCCCCAACAGGAGTGCATCGAATGAAACGACAGGTGATACAGATAGACGAAAGCTGCTGCACGGGCTGCGGCGAGTGCATCCCGGGGTGCCCAGAGGGGGCGCTGCAGCTGATAGGGGGCAAGGCGCGTCTCGTCAGCGACCTCTTCTGCGACGGGCTCGGCGCCTGCGTGGGCCACTGCCCGACCGGTGCCATGCAGATCGAGACCCGCGAGGCGGAACCCTACGACGAACGGCGGGTGATGCGGGAGGGGATCGTGCCGAAGGGTGCGGCGGTGCTTGCCGCGCACCTCTGCCACCTGCGCGACCACGGCGCCACGGAGTACCTGCGCGAAGCGCTCTCCTACATGGCGGAGAACGGGATCGAAAATCCGCTCCACGCCGCTCCGGGCGGCGCGCCGGCCGCACGTCCATCCGGCGGCGGATGCCCCGGAAGCCGGACGGTGGCGTTCGGCGAGGCGGAGGCTCCCGAGCCCGCGGCCGGAGGGCCGGGTGCGCTGCGGCAGTGGCCGGTGCAGCTGCACCTGGTTTCGCCCGACGCCCCCTACTACCGGGGTTCCGACCTCCTGCTCGCGGCCGACTGCACGGCGTTCGCGATGGGGGATTTCCACAGCCGCCACCTCAGGGGGAGGAGCCTTGCGATCGCCTGCCCGAAGCTCGATTCGGGCATGGATGTCTACCTGGAAAAACTCACCGCCATGATCGATCTGGGCGGCGTCGACACCATCACGGTGATGCTGATGGAGGTGCCCTGCTGCGGGGGACTGATGGCGGTGGTCGAGGAGGCCCTGAGGCGGGCATCGCGCCGAGTGCCGGTCAAAAGGATCGTCGTTTCGATCCGCGGAGAGGTGATTGACGAAGCCTGGGTACACTGAGGCCGATACGGGAGGACGCATGCTGAAAGACGCGATGGGCGCATACCGGGGAACGGAAGGGGAGCTCAGCCGTTTCATAGAGGAGAGGCCCCTTGATCCCATGGCCTGGTTTGACCGCGGCAACGCGCGAAGCAGCAGGGGAGAGTGGGACGGCGCCGAAAAGGATTACACGATGGCCCTGAAGACGGGACTGCGCTTCCGCGAGGCCATCGTCGCCCTCGGCAACCGCGGGATGTGCCGGGCGCGAGAGGGCGATCTCGATGGGGCGATCGAGGACTTCACGGCCATCATCGAGAAACGCCCGAACAACCGGCTTCTCCTCAGGGCGGCCTTCAGGAGCCGGGCGGAGATGAAAGAGAAGAGTGGCGACAGGGATGGGGCGGCGGCCGACAGGCGGCTTGCGGACCTGCTTCCGGCCGAACAGGCAACAACATAAAAACAAAGGAGAAGAAGATCATGGCAATGTACTGCGACCAGTGCCAGGAGAGCATCCACGGAACGGGATGCACTGCGAGGGGGGTGTGCGGAAAGGACGAGATGACGGCAAAACTCCAGGACGTCCTGGTCTACGCCGCCGTCGGGCTCGGCGTTGCGGCGGGCCGCCAGGAGGGCGGGGTGCCGCCCGAGGCGGGACGGCGCATCAGCGAATCGCTCTTCGTCACCGTCACCAACACCAATTTCGACGACGTGGCGATCACGGAGGAGATCAACAAAACGCTGGCCATGCGTGACCGGCTCCTGGCGAAGCTCTCCCCGGTGCCGGAGCTCGACGTCCTCGGCTGGACGGGAAGCAGCCGCGAGGAGTTCCTCCGCAAAGCCGAGAGCGTGGGCCTCGACTCGTATGACGGGAACGAGGACCTCCGCTCGCTGAAGAGCCTCGTGCTCTACGGCCTGAAGGGGCTTGCCGCCTACACCGACCACGCTTCGGTGCTGGGCTTCGAGGACGAGGAGATCTACGCCTTCTACGCCAGGGGGCTCGCCGCCCTCGTCGAAGAGCACTCCGCCGACGAACTGACCGCGCTCGTTTTGGAGACCGGCGCGACGGCCGTGAAGGCGATGGCGCTGCTCGACCGCGCCAACACCTCGACCTACGGCAACCCGGAGATCACGAAGGTGAACATCGGCGTCGGCACCAACCCCGGCATCCTCATCTCCGGCCACGACCTGCGGGACATGGAGGACCTCCTGAAGCAGACCGAGGGCACCGGCGTGGACGTCTACACCCACTGCGAGATGCTCCCGGCCCACTACTATCCGGCCTTCCAGAAGTACCCGCACTTCGTCGGCAACTACGGCGGTTCCTGGTGGCAGCAGGACCGTGAGTTCGAGTCCTTCAACGGCCCGATCCTCATGACGACGAACTGCATCGTGCCGGTCCGCGAGTCCTACCGCAACCGGATGTTCACGACCGGCATGGCGGGCTATCCCGGGCTCCGCCACATCCCGGCCCGCCCGGAAGGCGGCAGCAAGGACTTCTCGGCGCTCGTCGAGCTGGCCAGGGGCTGCAAGCCCCCGGTCGGGATCGAGACGGGCGAGATCGTCGGAGGGTTCGCCCACAACCAGGTGATCGCCCTCGCCGACAAGGTGGTCGATGCCGTGAAATCGGGCGCCATCAGGCGCTTCGTCGTCATGGCCGGCTGCGACGGACGGCATGCCTCGCGCAAGTACTACACCGGCGTGGCCGAGGCGCTGCCCGACGACACCGTGATCCTGACTGCCGGGTGCGCCAAGTACCGCTACAACAAGCTGCAGCTCGACGACATCGGCGGCATCCCGAGGGTGCTCGACGCCGGCCAGTGCAACGACAGCTACTCGCTGGCGGTCATCGCCCTGAAGCTGAAGGAGGTGTTCGGGCTCGACGACATCAACGACCTGCCGATCTCCTTCGACATCGCCTGGTACGAGCAGAAGGCGGTCACCGTGCTGCTTGCGCTCCTCCATCTCGGCGTGAAGGGCATCCGCCTCGGACCCACGCTTCCGGAGTTCCTGACCCCGAACGTCGCCTCGGTGCTCGTCGAGAAGTTCGGCATCAAAGGGATCGGAACGGTCGAGGGCGACGTCGAGGCCATGATGGCCGGCGCCTGATCCCTTTCCTCCATCCAGCGCTGCCGGTTTCCGGCACGGCCGCCCCCGGATCGCTTCGGGGGCGGCTTTTTTTATGTCTGCCGCGTTTGCGTACATTACTTTTACACACACAGATCGTTCAGCCGCCCATGGCATCCCCACTGTGCCGGAATTACAAGGGCGGGCAAGTGAAGAGACAGTCTTCCTTGCAGGTTTTTCAATACTCGCAAGCCGTGAGGCCGGTATGGCATATTTCAGGAACCTGTGCCTCGTCGAGGCTCCGCAGGCGGTCGTCACCCCGTTTCCGCGCTACATCTCGGACTGCATCGGCGTCGCGTACCTCGGCGCCGCGGTGGAGGATGTGGCCGAGAGCCTCGTCATGCCGGAGCACTGCTACGACGAGCGGGTCTTCGACAGCCTCGAACGCCTCCTCCGGAGGCACCCCTGCGATCTTGTGGCCATCTCCTCGATGACCGGCGCCTGGAACCAGGCGCTCCGTCTTGCACGCATCGCACGGGATGCCGGCTCGTTCGTCGTGGTCGGCGGTTTCCACCCGACGGCGCTTCCCGAAGAGGTGCTTCGGGAGCCCGCCATCGACCTCGTCGTCATCGGGGAGGGGGAGGAGACCTTCCGGGAGCTGGTGCTCAGCGGACCGTCGCGCACCCTCAAGGGGATCGCCTACCGCGAGGGCGGCGCAATCGTCAGGACGGAGCCGCGGCCCCTCATCGCCGACATCGACACCATCCGTTTCCCCCTGCGCAATCTCCGCCCGGAGCGTTACGGGGAGCACGGGGGGGAGTACTCCATCGACACCATCTACACCTCGCGCGGATGTCCCTGGTCGTGCTCGTTCTGCGCCAACAGCCAGATGCACGGGAAGTGGCGGGCCCGTTCGGCGGAGAACGTCGTCAGGGAGATCGAGCTTCTGCACGACCCTCGAACGAAGAAGCTGCTGAAGATCTGGGACGCCAACTTCCTCACCAGCATCAGGCGGGCGGAGCGGATCTGCGACCTCATGATCGAGCGGGGGCTGACGAACTTCAGGATCATGACGGAGACGAGGGCGGCGGACCTCGTCCGGGCCGAGAAGATCATGGAGAAGCTGAAGGCGGTGGGGCTCCAGAAGGTGGGTATCGGCATCGAGAGCCCGAACCCGGAGACCCTCCGCCTTCTCAACAAGAAGAACGCCCTCGAGGAGATCGAGCGCGCCGTCGCCATCTGCCGCCGACACGGCATCGGCACCGAGGGGTACTTCATCCTCGGCACGCCGGACGAAACGGCCGAGTCCTGCCGCAGCTACCCCGACTACGCCCGCCGGCTCGGGCTCAGCCAGGTGCTCTTCATGGTGATGACGCCCTATCCCGGCACGGAGGTCTACCGGACCTATGAGCGCGAGGGGATGATCCGCTCGCGCGACTGGGACCTCTACAACAACTTCAGCCCCGTGGTCTCTGCCGGAGGGATGGGGCCCGGGGAGCTGGTGGAGCTGATGGCCTACTGCACCCTCTCCTTCAGCCGCTTCGGTTCACTCATGAAGCGCGGCGGGAAGAGGGGGGCGCTGGTTGCGCTCATGGCCGAACTGCTCCAGATCTCGCTGCTCTTGCGGGTGAACAGGAGCCTCACGCCGGAGGCGATCGAGGAGGCCCTCTCCAGGGCGCTCCTGGGGTTCGCCGGGGCCGAGGGGGGCATGCTGACGCGCGAACACCGTTCCGCCCAGGCGCTGCGGCCGGTACGGCTGCGGGTGGGGCTTTCCGGGGGAAGGGCGCTCGAGTTCCTGCTCGAGGCGGAGGACGGCACGCGCCGGCTCACGATGACGCCGGTCGCAGGAGCGGCGGGGCTCCGCCTTGCGGATCTCGCCCGTTTCGCCGCTTCGGTTCCGATGGACAGCCTGATGGCGGTGCTCTACCAGGGGGAGTGGCTGCGCAACAACCCCCGTCAGCCGCTCGGGAGCGCATCGCGTTTTCTCCCCTTCCTTACGGACCCCGCCCTGCTTCGTTCGGCTTTCCGGCTTGTCCGGCTGGGCCTCCGCGGCCTCCGCTAGCCCGCCCTTCCTCTGCCGCCTTTGCATTCCCGGCGGTTCTGCGTATATAAGGGGTCATGCCGGAGGGTTCCGGCTTTCCCACAACTGTTTCCAGCTTCGTTCCATGAGGGTTCAGGTTTCTGATGCGGCGGTCCATGAGACGCTCCACCGGGTGTTCGGGTTCCGCTCGTTCCGCCCGAACCAGCACGAGGTGGTCCGGGCGCTCCTCGAGGGGCGAGACGTCATGGCCGTGATGCCGACGGGAGGCGGCAAGTCGCTCTGCTACCAGCTCCCGGCCGTCCTTCTCGAGGGCACCTGCCTCGTCGTCAGCCCGCTCATCGCCCTCATGAAGGACCAGGTCGACGGGGCCCGCCAGAACGGCATCCGGGCGGCCTTCCTCAACAGTACGCAGCCCCCCGAAGAGCGGCAGGCGGTGGTTCGGGATCTCATGGCGGGCCGGCTCGACCTGCTCTACGTGGCGCCCGAACGCTTCGCCGTCGACTCCTTCCGCTCGATGCTCTCGGGGGTCCGGATCAGCATGGCGGTGATCGACGAGGCGCACTGCATTTCCGAGTGGGGCCACGATTTCCGCCCCGACTACCTTTCGCTTTCGGCGCTTGTGGAACTCGCCGGAGCCGCCCCCGTCGCCGCCTTCACGGCCACCGCCACCGAGCGCGTGCAGGAGGACACCCTCCGCCGCCTCGCGCTGCGCGACCCCTTTCTCGTCCGGGCCTCGTTCGACCGCCCGAACCTCACCTACGAGGTGCTCTTCAAGGAGGGCGCCGACCGCCAGATCCTCTCCCTGCTCAAGCGCCACCGGGGCAAGGCCGGCATCATCTACCGCGCGAGCCGCAAGAGCGTCGGCGACACCGCCCGCATGCTGCAGGGGAAGGGGATCCGGGCCCTGCCCTACCATGCGGGGCTCGAGGACCAGGAGCGGGAGCGGAACCAGGACGCCTTCATCCGCGACGAGGCGGAGGTGATCGTGGCCACCGTGGCCTTCGGCATGGGCATCGACAAGTCGAACATCCGTTTCGTCATCCACGCCGACCTTCCGAGGAGCATCGAGAACTACTATCAGGAGACCGGCCGAGCCGGACGCGACGGCGAGCCGGCGCACTGCACCCTCCTCTACAGCCAGGGCGACATCGCCAAGGTCCGCTTCTTCATCGACGCGATGCCGGAGGGGGAAGAGCGCGCCCGTGCGCTGTCCGCGCTCTCGAAGATGGCGGCGTTCGCCGCTTCGGCCGTCTGCCGCCGCCGCGCCCTGCTCGGGCATTTCGGGGAGGCCTACCCGAAGGAGAACTGCGCTTCCTGCGACGTCTGCAACGGCAGCTACAGCGCTCTCGACTGCAGCGTCGAAGCGCAGATCCTGCTCTCGGCGATCGTCCGGACCGACGAGCGCTTCGGGGCGACGCATGTCATCGATATCGTCACCGGCAGCTCGAACAAAAAGATCCTGGAGCTCGGCCACGACCGGATCAAGACCTACGGGGCGGGGAAGGGTCGTGAGAAAAAGTTCTGGCGCCAGCTCGTCGACGAGCTGCAGGTGCGCGGGGTGATCGTGAAGTCGGAAGGCCTCTACCCGGTCCTCATGCTGACCGAAAAGGCCGTGGCGGTGCTGCGCGCAGAGGCGAAGGTGGAGATGGCGGTGCGCAGGGAGGCTCCGAAGGGCGCGCGCCGGAAGTCTTCGCCGGCGGAGGGCGCCTGCGACCGGGAGCTTTTCGAGCAGCTCCGGCTGCTGCGTCTGGAGATCGCCCGCGAGCAGGGCCTTGCTCCCTACATGGTCTTTTCCGACCGTACGCTGCGCGACATGTCGCTCCAGCGCCCCCGAACCGAGGAGGAGATGCTCGGCGTCAGCGGCGTCGGCGAGGCGAAGCTCGAGCGCTACGGCCGGCGGTTCCTCCAGCTGATGGAGCGCTGGTGCGCGGAACATCCCGAGGGGGAGGCCGCCGCATGCTGATGCTCTACAAGATCCTGCCCTTCCTCCTGCTTCCCCCGGGGCTCACCGTGCTGCTCGTCGCACTGGGAACGCTGTTGCGGCGCCGCTCGCTCGTGTGGCTCGGCATCGCCCTCCTCTGGGGCTTTTCGATGCCTGTCGTCGGCAACGCCCTCATGGGCGTGATGGAGGGTCCGGCACAACGGCTTCCGGCTGCTTCGGCGACTCCGGCCGACGCCATCGTGGTGGCGGGCGGGATGACGAACCAGATCCCGGGCGCCCCCCTAGGAGAGTGGGGGGAGGCGGCCGACCGCTTCGAGGGCGCCGTGGAGCTCTTCAGGGCCGGGCGTGCGCCGTTGCTCGTCTTTACGGGGGGCAGGCTTCCCTGGAAGTCGAACTTCGTTCCCGAGGGCGAGCTGCTCCGGCGCCGGGCGATACGGCTCGGGGTGGCGGAGGGGGCGGTGCGGGTGACCGGCGTTGCCGCGAACACCGCCGAGGAGGCCCGCCGCGCCAGGGAGCTGCTCGGAGAGGGCCGTCGCATCATCCTCGTCACCAGCGCCTTCCACATGCCGCGCTCGCTCATGCTCTTCCGGCGGGAGGGGTTCCGGGTCGAGCCCTGCCGGGTCGACTACAGGGTGGAGCCCGAGGCGCGCCTCACCCTGCTCTCGTTCCTGCCCGATCCGGAGTCGCTCGGCGACTCTTTCACCGCCCTGCGCGAGATGATGGGTATTGCCTGGTACGCGCTGCGGAGAGGGTGAGGGGAGTTGCGGGTTTTCGTGTTTTTTGCGATTATTTCTTTCCGCCGTGTGGTTTTCAGCCCGGCAGGGATTACATTTCAGCCCCCTCGTGCGCGGGTTCTGCCGAAAAAGGTGCCGGAATTCGGGAGAAATCCGGTTTTTCGCAGGGGTGTTTGTCAATATCCATGTTCCGTATTCCCGTATGACTGAAGGTTTCGATCCGCACTGGTACGCGGTCTATGTCCGGTCCCGTTACGAAAAGAAGGTCCACCAGTGGCTCCTGGAGAAGGAGCTCGAGAGCTTCCTGCCGCTCATGGAGACCATCCGGCAGTGGAGCGATAGGAAGAAGAAGGTATACGAGCCGCTCTTCCGCGGCTACGTGTTCGTGAACATCGACATGAAGCACGAGCATGTGAAGGTGCTCGAGACCGAAGGGGTCGTGAAGTTCATCGGCATCGGCCGCAACCCGTCGGTGATCGGCGAGCGTGACATCGAGTGGCTGAAGACGCTGGTCCGCGAGCCGGACTCCCTGCACCAGACGGTCTCCTCCATTCCCTACGGAAAGAAGGTGCGCGTGCTTGCAGGACCCTTCAAGGATATGGAGGGCGTGGTGGTCAAGGCGGGCCGCGAGGAGCGCCTGGTCGTCTTCTTCGAGAGCATCATGCAGGGTATCGAGATCTCCATCAGCCCCGACCTCCTCCTGCAGCTGAAGTGAGGGCGCCTGCGCGGCATATCGGCGAGGTCGTCTGCGCCATCGTCGAGCGCGACGGCCGCTTCCTCATCGCACGCCGCCCTGAGGGCAGGCCGCTCGGCGGACTCTGGGAGTTTCCCGGCGGCAAGGTCGAACCCGGCGAAACCCCCCGCCAGGCCCTCCACCGCGAACTCATGGAGGAGATGCGGATAAGGGTCGAGATCCTCGCCCCCCTCACGCCGGTCGAGCACGCCTACCCGGACTTCTCCCTCCGCCTCGTTCCCTTCCGCTGCTCGCTCGTCAGCGGCGAACCTGTTCTGGCTGAACATGACGATCTGGCATGGATCTCCTGCGACATGCTTTCCAGCTACCGCTTCCCCGAGGCCGACCTGCCCGTACTCGAGGAGTACCTGCGGCTGGTTGGGGCGTGAGGCCTCGCGTCAGGAACGGGCGAAAACGGATAAGAGGCGGTAATCGCCCGCGTCGGCGGCTCTTATTGCTTTGATGTATGCCGTTCGCGCCTCTCCTGCCGCGGAACGGTTTCCGGCTCCCCAGCTGCAACGCTCCCGCTCGAAAAGCCGCTCGACGATGATGTCTGCCATCAGACGGCTATGGCGTCCGTTCCCGTTCGGGAAACAGCGGATGGAGATTTCACGCAATTGAGCGATGGTGATGGCCCCATCATCTCACGACGCTCCGCATCATGAATGGACTGCCTCGTCACACCGAGCGCGGTGCGGATTGCCCGTATCCATCCGACAGGCGGAGCCGGAGCCGAACGGCTGCATTTTCCTGCTCAACGGCTTTCTTTGTAGCTCTTTCTTGTTTTACAAGCACAGTTTGTAAGTCAGCTTATAGGTTTACTCTTTCATTCTTGACCAAGCAGCGATCCAGATCCGGGTGCCTGCGCCGGACTTCATCCCATCGAATCCGATGGGTTTGGTATGGCTGTTTGATTGATTGAGTGGGGTGGTTGGCAATTGCAGCGCTACATCCAGAGCTTCAGCCCGGTCGCTTCGTCCAGGCTGCGCGTGAGTGGGTCGCCCTCTGCCGGCTCGTGCTCTTCGATGAGGTACTCGCAGGCGAAGACGGTGGTGCCTTCGGCGAGGTGCCCCCCGACGACCCTGCCCTCGCGGTCGGCGAGCGCGATGTGGGCGTGCACCATCGGTTCCCCGTCGAGCAGCGAGACGTTGCCGGTGAGGGAGACGATCTCCCTCCCTCCCGGAAAGGAGGTGAAGCGGTAGCGGCGCTCCTCTTGGTCGTAGTAGCCGATGACGGCTGCCGTCACGGCGCCGATCGCCTCGAGCCGTCCCCCGGTGATCCCTTCGGAGCGGCATATCTCTGCGAGGGCCCGGAGCAGGTCGGCCCCTTTTTCGAGCCGCCCCGCCAGGCGGCGTCCGGTCGTGGTGTTCTGCCGTATGCTCATCCGGGTGTTCCTCCTATCTGTCTGTGTGCGTTCCCAGGGCCTTCTCAGCCGGCACGGCCGGCTTTTTCGAGCCGTTCGAGTTCCAGGGCGAGGAAGTGCGAGGTGTGGGACGCGCCGCTTTCGGCCAGCTCTTCCGGCGTCCCCTCGGCGACGATCGTTCCCCCTCCGCTGCCGCCTTCCGGGCCCAGGTCGATGATCCAGTCGCTGCTCTGGATGATGTCGAGGTTGTGCTCGATGATGATGACGGTGTTGCCCTTGTCGACGAGCCGGCGGAGCACCTCGAGCAGGTGCTGGATGTCCTGGAAGTGGAGCCCGGTGGTGGGTTCGTCGAGGATGTAGAGCGTCTTTCCGGTCTGTATCTTGGCCAGTTCCGCCGAGAGCTTGATGCGCTGGGCCTCGCCCCCCGAGAGCAGGGGGGATGGCTGGCCGAGCTTCAGGTAGCCGAGCCCGACGCTCTGCATGGTCGAGAGGATGCGCTTGATGCGGGGGAAGTCGACGAAGAACTCCGCGGCCTCCTCGATCGTCATCTCGAGCACGTCGGCGATCGATTTGCCGCGGTACTTCACGAGCAGGGTTTCGCGGTTGTAGCGCTCCCCCTTGCAGTTTTCGCACTGCACGTAGACGTCCGGCAGGAAGTTCATCTCGATCTTGCGCGTGCCGGCGCCCTGGCAGGCCTCGCACCGGCCGCCCTTGACGTTGAAGCTGAACCGGCCCGCCTTGTAGCCGCGGATCTGGGCCTCGGGAAGCCGGCTGAAGAAGTCCCGGATGAAGGTGAACGCCCCCGTGTAGGTTGCCGGATTGGAGCGCGGGGTGCGCCCGATCGGCGACTGGTCGACGGCGACCACCTTGTCGATGTGCTGCAGCCCCTCGATGCCTTTCGAGGGATAGGCGGAGAGCTTCGAGCGGTAGAAGTGGCGCGCCAGGATCGGGTAGAGGGTCTCGTTGACGAGGGTCGACTTTCCCGAGCCGCTCACCCCCGTGATGCTGACGAGCCGGCCGAGGGGGATCGTGAGGTCGACCCCCTTGAGGTTGTTGCCGGTGCACTCCCTGAGCCGGAGGTATTTCTGCTCCTCCTGTTCCTCCGTGGCCGGCTCGGGTTCGCAGGAGACCCTGAGCGCTCCCGAGAGGTAGCCCGCCGTCAGCGACTGGGGGTCGAGCGCCGAGGCCGGCCCCTGGGTGACGATCTCTCCGCCGTACTCGCCCGCTCCGGGGCCCATGTCGATGATCTCGTCGGCTTCGAGCATGGTGTCGCGGTCGTGCTCCACGCAGAGCACGGTGTTGCCGAGGTCGCGCAGGCGGAGCAGTGACTGGATCAGTTTGTGGTTGTCGCGCTGGTGGAGCCCGATGCTCGGTTCGTCGAGCACGTAGAGCACGCCGCTGAGCTGCGAGCCGAGCTGCGAGGCGAGCCGGATGCGCTGGGCCTCGCCGCCCGAGAGGGTCTGCGAGCCGCGGTCGAGCGAGAGGTAGGAGAGTCCGACGTTGAGCAGGAACTCGAGCCGTTTGGTGATCTCGTGCAGGACCGGTTCGGCGACGAGCTTCTCCTTCGGGGTGAGGTCCGGGTCGAGCGAACGGAAGAATTCGAGCGCCTCGGGGAGCGGGAGCGCCTCGGCTTCGGCGATGTTGAGCCCGCCGACCTTCACCAGGAGGCTGTCGCGCTTCAGGCGCGCCCCGCCGCATACGGGGCATGGCTGCCGCTCCATGTAGCTCTCGGCCCATTCGCGGACCTTCGGCGAGGAGGCGTTGCTCCGGACCTCCTCGACGTAGGGGAGCGCTCCGGGGAACTTCTGCGGATAGGAGGTCTCCTGTCCGGAGTAGGTGTAGCTGACGTCGAAGGTCCGGCTGCCGGATCCGTGCAGCAGGATCTGCATGGCTTCGTCGGGGATCTTTTCGAGAGGGGTGTCGAGCGTGAAGGAGTAGTCGCGGGCGATGGCCCGGATGACCTGCCAGAGGTTGCGCTTGCCGGGCTTGCCGAAGGGGTCCACGCCGCCTTCGTTGAGCGAGCGCGAGGGGTCGGGTACCATCAGCGGGGTCGAGAGCCGCATCTCTTCGCCGAGCCCGTTGCACTCGGGGCAGGCGCCGAAGGGGGAGTTGAAGCTGAAGTGGTTCGGGGCCAGGGTGTCCATCGGCACGGAGCCGTCGGAGTAGGCGTAGCGCGTGCTGAAGGTGCGCTCTTCGGATGCATGGCTTTCGTCCGTCACCGGGTCGCAGACGACGCTCGAGCGGTGTTCCGACATCGAGACGGCGAGCCGGACCGCCTTTTCGACGCGCTCATGGGCGTCGGGGCCCGTTACGAGGCGGTCCACGACGAGTTCGATCGTGTGGGTGCGATAGCGTTCCAGCTGCATCTCCTTTTCCATTTCGCGGTACTCCCCGTCGACCCTCACCCTTACCCAGCCTTTCAGCATGAGCCGCTCGAAGAGTTCGCGGTAGTGCCCCTTGCGCCCGGTGACGAGCGGGGAGAGGATCTGGATCTTCGTGCCGGCCGGCAGGGCGCAGATCGCCGCCGTGATGTCCTCCTCGCTCTGCTTCTGCAGCATCTGGCCGGTCACGGGGTCGTAGCGCCTGCCCGCCTTGGCGTAGAGCAGGCGGACGAAGTCGTGGATCTCGGTGATGGTGCCGACCGTCGAGCGCGGGGAACGGTTGGTGCTTTTCTGGTCGATGGCGATGACCGGCGAGAGCCCCTCGATGAAGTCGACGTCCGGCCGCTCGATGTTGCCGATATACTGGCGCGCGTAGGGGGAGAGCGTCTCCATGAACCGGCGCTGTCCTTCGGCGTAGATGGTGTCGAAAGCGAGGCTCGACTTGCCCGATCCGGACAGGCCCGTAACGACGACGAACCGGTTGCGGGGGATCTCGAGCGAGATGTTCTTCAGGTTGTGGACCCTGGCGCCCCTGATGCTGATATGACTGAAATCCATGCGATGCTCTGTAGTGAAAAGGTCGGGGGTGGCGGTTCCCGGAAACGGCGCCGTCTTCAAATCTATGAATGTTCCCCTGAAACGCCAACCTTTATCGGGTGCTATTTCAACCGGTTCGGCCTTTCCAGCGTTTCCGGGGCGGTTGCGGCCGAACGGAAAAAGGCGGCCGCAGCCGCCTTTGCCGATCCTGACCCTTCCGGGGGGCGCTCAGTCGAGGAGTGCGGCCCGTGCTGCGGCCAGGCGCGCCACCGGCACCCGGTAGGGGCTGCAGGAGACGTAGTTGAGCCCCGCCTTGTGGCAGAACTCGACCGAGGCGGGATCGCCGCCGTGCTCGCCGCAGATGCCGAGCTTGAGGTCCGGCTTCACGCTCCGGCCGTCGGCGGCCGACATGGAGATGAGCTTGCCGACGCCGGCGATGTCGATGGACTCGAACGGGTTGCGTGCGAAGACGTCGTGCTGCTGGTAGGAGGGCAGGTACTGGCCGGAGTCGTCGCGGCTCATGCCGAGCGTCATCTGGGTGAGGTCGTTGGTGCCGTAGCTGAAGAAGTCGGCGGCCCTGGCGATCTCGGCCGAGGTGATGGCTGCACGGGGGACTTCGATCATGGTGCCGACGAGGTAGCGCACTCCGGTCCACTGCTCGGCCACGACGCTGCGGGCGGTTTTGTGGATGAGCTCGGCGGTGATTTCGAGCTCCCGGTGGGTGCTGACGAGCGGAACCATGATTTCCGGCACCACCTCGAGCCCTTCCTGGCGGAGCCGGCAGGCGGCCTCCATGATGGCCTGCACCTGCATGATGGTGATTTCGGGGTGGAGGATGCCGAGCCGGCATCCGCGCAGGCCGAGCATCGGGTTGAACTCGTGGAGGTCGGCGATGCGCTCCTTGACGTGTTCGTAGGGTTTGCCCATCTTCAGGGCAAGACGCATGATCTCCTCGTCGGAGCCGGGGAGGAACTCGTGCAGCGGCGGGTCGAGCAGGCGGATGGTGACCGGGCGGGAGCCCATGGTCCTGAAGAGCCCGTAGAAGTCGTCCCGCTGGTAGGGGAGGAGTTTCTGGATTGCGGTGTTGCGCTCCTCCAGGTTGTCGGCCAGGATCATTTCCCGCATGGCCTGGATGCGCTCTCCGCCGAAGAACATGTGCTCCGTGCGGCAGAGCCCGATGCCTTCGGCGCCGAAGGTGAGGGCTGTGGCCGCCTGGTCCGGCTGGTCGGCATTGGCGCGGATCTGCAGCCGCCGGTAGCGGTCGGCCCACTCCATGAGCTGGCGGTAGACCTCCCACGAAGGGGCGTCTTCGGGTTTGCGCGTGCCGTCGACGAGCACCTCGACGATCTCGGAGTTGCGGGTCGGCAGGCTGCCGGCGATGACCTCGCCGGTAGTGCCGTCGAGCGAGATGTCGTCGCCTTCGCGGAGCACGATCTCGGAGCCCTCGACGCGCATCTCGCCTTTCTGGTAGTCGATCGAGAGGGCGCCGCAGCCGGCGACGCATACCTTGCCCATCTGGCGTGCGACGAGCGCGGCGTGCGAGGTCATGCCTCCCCGTTCGGTGAGGATGCCCTCCGAGACGGCCATTCCCTTGATGTCTTCGGGGGAGGTTTCGATGCGCACCAGGATCACCGCCTCGCCGCGGCGGCTGAGTTCGGCCGCATCGGTGGCGTTGAAGCAGATCTTGCCGGTGGCGGCTCCGGGGCCCGCGTTCAGGCCTTTGGCCAGGAGCCGGCCCGCCTCGATGGCCGCCTGCTTTTCCTTCATGTCGAAGACGGGCCGGAGGAGCTGGTTGAGCTGTTCGGGTTCGATGCGCAGCAGCGCCTCCCTGTCGTCGATGAGCCCTTCGCGGAACATGTCGACGGCGATTTTCAGGGCCGCCGGCCCGGTGCGTTTGCCCACCCGGCACTGGAGCATGTAGAGGGTGCCGCTTTCGATGGTGAACTCGATGTCCATCATATCGCGGTAGTGCTGCTCGAGCGTGGTGCGGATCCCGTCGAGCTGTCGGTAGATCTCCGGCTTTTCCTCCTTCAGCCGGGCGATTTCGAGCGGGGTTCGGATGCCGGCCACCACGTCCTCGCCCTGCGCGTTCATCAGGAACTCCCCGTAGAAGACGTTCTCGCCGGTCGCGGCGTCGCGCGTGAAGGCCACGCCGGTTCCGCAGTCCTCCCCCATGTTGCCGAACACCATGGCTTGGACGTTGCATGCCGTTCCCCAGTAACCGGGGATGTGGTTCAGGCGGCGGTAGACCTGGGCCCGTTCGTTGTTCCAGCTTTCGAAGACGGCCCCTACGGCTCCCTGCAGCTGCTCATGGGGGTCGTCGGGGAAGGTCCTGCCGGTATGCTCAAGGATGGCTTTCTTGTAGAGCCGGACGATCTCCTGCAGCTCTGTTGTACCGAGCTCGGTGTCCTCCCGTACGCCGAGTTTCTCCTTCTCGGCTTCGAGGATCTCTTCGAACGGATCCTTCTGCTTCTTGTCTGCCGGCCGCAGTCCGAGCACCACGTCGCCGTACATCTGTACGAACCGCCGGTAGCAGTCCCATGCGAAGCGGGGGTTGGATGATTTTGCCGCCAGGCCCTCGACCGTCCGGTCGTTGAGCCCGAGGTTGAGGATGGTGTCCATCATGCCGGGCATCGATGCCCTCGCCCCGGAGCGGACCGAGATGAGCAGCGGGTTCTCGGGGTCGCCGAACTTCTTTCCGAGCGCCTCCTCGACCGAACGGAGTGCTTCGGGGATGTCGCTCTCGAAGAGGTTTTCGGGGTAGCTCTGCTGGTGCTCGTAGTACCAGGTGCAGACCTCGGTGGAGATGGTGAATCCGGGGGGCACCGGCAGGCCGATGTTGGCCATTTCGGCCAGGTTGGCTCCCTTGCCGCCGAGGAGGTTCTTCATCGAGGCGTCCCCTTCGGCCCTGCCGCCCGAGAACTTGTAGATGTACTGCTTCCGTACGTTTTTGCTGCTGGAGATTTCCGAGGTCGGCATGGCTGGATGGTGGTTCAATGGTTGGTGGAATATGTGCGGGAATGACTATTTTCCGTTCAGCAAACATCCAATCGACCATTCGGGGCGAGTTCCTGGCGGCCGAATCTTTCTATCCTATGGATATCGAGTTGGCCGTCATTTTTCTCCAGATCCTGCGCATCGCCGTGCCCTATGTCCTGACTTCGGTCGGGGCGGTGTTCTCGGAGCGTGGCGGGGTCGTGAACCTGGCCCTCGAGGGGCTGATCCTCGCCGGTGCGTTCGCGGCTTCTGCCGGCATGCACCTGACGGGTTCCGCCGCAGCGGGGGTCGGGGCGGCCGTCGCCGCAGGACTGCTCGTCGCCATGCTTTTCGCCTTCATCACCGTAACGCTCGGAGCGGACCAGATCGTTTCCGGCATCGCTATGAACATCCTCGTGATGGGGGCTACCCGTTTCGGGCTGGTGCTTCTCTACGGCAGCTCCATGAATTCCGAGCGCGTCGCCGGATTCGGGGCCGGTTCGGTGCTCCTGGACCCGCTGTTCCTCACGGCGCTCGCCGTCGTTCCCCTCGCCCAGTACCTGCTCTTCCATACCCCCTACGGCCTGCGGCTCCGTGCCGCCGGCGAGGATGCCGCGGCAACCGACAGCGCGGGCCTGAGCGTGCAGCGCCTGAGATATTCGGGAGTCCTTGTTTCGGGGGTTCTGGCAGCCCTCGGCGGGGCGTTCCTCGTCTTCCAGCAGCATACCTTCACCGACTCCATGTCGGCCGGGAGGGGGTATATGGCGCTTGCCGCCATGATCATCGGGCGGTGGAACCCGGCAGGCGCGGCGCTTGCCGGCCTCTTTTTTGCTTCGGCCGAGTCCCTGGAGATCTGGACCCAGGGCGGCTGGCTGCCCTCCCAGGCGGTGCAGTCGATGCCCTACGTGCTGACGCTCCTGGTCCTCGCGGGGTTCGGGGGCCGCTCGCGCCCGCCGAGAGAGGCGGGCGTGCCGTTCCGGAGGGGGCGGGCTTCAGGCTAGGGCGAGCACCTCTTCGACGAGCCGTTCGATCCCTTTTGCCACCTCGGCGATCGAGGGGCCGAGCATGTAGGCCGGCGTGCTGACGATCTTTCCCTCCTGCCACACGTGGGCCTCCGAGACCGGGCACTCTCTGTGCCGGGCGCCCATCGCCTCGAGGCTGCGCGCCGTCTCCGCATCGCTGCCGATGGTGAGTTCGGGGTGCTCGCGGCCGAGCACTTTGGCGGCGATTGCCGGCGCGATGCAGATGAAGCCGATCGGCTTCCGGGCTTCGTGCATCAGGCGGACGGCGCGGGCGACCCCTTCGTCGACCTCGCACTCCGCACCCTTGAAGGCATAGGTCGAGAGGTTCTTGGCCGCCCCGTATCCGCCGGGGATGACGAGCGCGTCGAGCAGGTCGGCATCGAACTTCGAGAGGTCGGCGACCCTGCCGCGGGCGATGCGGGCCGATTCTTCGAGCACGCGGCGCCGGGCTCCCGGCTCCTCCTCCCCGCTGAGGTGGTTGACGACATGGTGCTGCGGGATGTCGGGGGCGAAGCAGACCGCTTCGGCTCCCATACGGTCGATCGAAAGAAGGGTGAGGACCGCCTCCTGGATTTCCGATCCGTCGAGGTGCCCGCATCCGGAGAGGATGACGCCGATTCGTTTTTTCATGATGCCGGTAGTGTTGGTTTGCCCTCCGGGGCTGAAACGGGAGAAATAACAATGGAAAGGTACGCCTTTCGCCGAAATGTTGCACTGCGGGCCGCGGTCCTCTTCTTCATGCTGCTTGCGGCCTCGGGCTGCGCCCGCCCCTCCGGGATGCTGTGGAGCGCCCGCAACCTCGACGTGGATCGTTACCGCAACGGCGACCCTGTTCCGGAGGCCCGTACGGAGGAGGAGTGGCACGATGCCGCTTCGAAGGGCGAGGGCGCCTGGTGCCGTTCGGACGGCGCGGACGCTCCCGGCTCGCGGTGCGGAAGGCTCTACAACTGGTATGCGGTGCACGACCCGCGGGGGCTTGCGCCCGAGGGGTGGCATGTGGCGAGCGGAGAGGAGTGGGACCGGGCCGCGGCCGAGCCGGGGGCGCTGCGGCGGCTTTCGATCAGCTTCTGCGGCAGCCGCAACTGCCTCGGTTCGTTCTATGGTGCCGCCAGTTCGGCCTTTTTCTGGACCGCCGACTCTTCGGGCGCCTTCGAAGCCTGGGACCGGGAGGTCTGGCGGGAGGAGCCGCAGCGCATCGTTCTGGTGAAGGTCGCCCGCAGCCTCGGGCTCTCGGTGCGTTGCGTGAGGGACCGGAAGGGTCAGTAGATGAAGGGGATGAACTTCTTCACCCGCCGGGCGTAGTCGGCATATTCGGGATGGCGCAGGGTGAGCCAGCCCTCCTCCTTCGAGGCCTTGTAGCTGAAGAAGAGGAACGCCACGGCGGTGAGCAGGAGGTGCGACAGGCTCCAGGCAAAGATCGTCCACCCGGCCCCCAGAAAGAGCTGGCTCGAGTAGAGGGGATGGCGAACGAGGGAGTATATTCCCGTAGTGATCAGCCGGCTGTGCTCGACCGGATAGGGGAGCGGGGTGAGGACATCCTTGAGGTGTTTCGATCCGAGGCTTCCGAAAACGGCCGCCGTGAGCCCCAGGAGGCCGAACGCCGCCCAGCGCACGGCCTCCGGAGGCGCCTGGAGCGCTCCGGGCGGATAGACGGGCATGGCGATGAAGGTGAAGATCAGGATGAACTGCATCGCGACGAGGTGCTCGCCGCGCTTGCCCTTCGGCCGGGTATTTTTTCTGACTTGTTCGTTCGACATTAACCGTATCTTGAAAGTTACGAAAAGGTATTTTCTCTCAGTCTCAACCGCTCATTATCCATGATTACTCCAGAAGAAACCCTTCTGCTCGTCGTCGACGTGCAGGGCCGGCTCGCTCCGAGCGTCCACGCCTCCGAGGCCGTGGTGGGGGCCGTCGGGCGCATGATACGGGCATGCACGATCCTCGAGGTTCCGGTTCTTGTGACGGAGCAGTATCCCAAGGGGCTCGGAAAGACGGTGGATTCCCTGATGGAGCTGCTGCCGGGCGCCGAGCCGGTCGAAAAGCTCTCCTTCAGCTGCTGCGGCGACGAGGACTTCATGTCGCGCCTCAGGGCGTTCAGCCGCAACGACATCCTGCTGGCGGGCATGGAGACCCATGTTTGCGTCTACCAGACGGCGGTGGAGCTGCTCGATTTCGGCTACAACGTCCACCTGCTTACCGATGCGGTCTCATCGCGCAGCGAAGAGAACCGTTCGCTCGGCATCCGCTGTATCGAAAAAGCCGGCGCTTCGCTCTCCAGCACGGAGATGGCCATGTTCGAGCTTCTGCGCGAGGCCGGCACCGAGCGCTTCAAGGCGGTCTCGGCCATCGTCAAGGAGCAGTGAGGGGCCGCCTTCTCACTCCCTGACCACGGCCTTCAGCATCCCCCGCAGCCTCTCCTCTCCCCTCGTGAAGCCGGTCGAAATCTCCAGGCTGCAGCAGGGGACCCCTGCAGTTTGGGCCAGCAGTGCCGGCTCTCCCTCGAGCCGGCAGCGGTCTTTTTCCGTCGTCATGAGCCAGAGCCCCTTTTGGCGGGCCTCCTCGACAAGCGGCAGGAAGTTCTTCTCCGTATAGGCTTCATGGTCTGCGAAAAAGCGCTGTTCCCGGACGTGTACCCCCTTTTTCATCAGGCTTTCGACGAAGGAGGAGGGTGAGGCGATGCCGGCGAAGGCCAGGGCCTCGACCTCTGCGGGATCGGGCGGCGGCGTCCCGCCGGCCGCGGGCCCGAACGGGCGGAGTCCTCCGATCGCCACCCGGCTCCTCGCGATGGTTCCGATTCGTCCTTCCAGCGCGGCCTCGATGGCGTCGGCTTTCCCTTCGTCGGTGATCTTGGAGATGACGGCGGCGTCGGCCCTTCCGACGCCCTCGAGGGGTTCGCGCAGCCGCCCTTCGGGCAGCATGCGGGCGCCGGAGAATGGCTCCCGGGAGTTGATGACGACGATGTCCAGATCGCGCTCGATCTGGCGGTGCTGGAAGGCGTCGTCGAGGATGATGACATCGGGGCGCTCGGCCTTGAAGTGCTCCATGATGAACTGCACCCCCCGGCTGCGGCGTTCGGCGACCACGACCACGGCTTCGGGGTTGCCGGTGGCGAGCATGGCGGTCTCGTCGCCCGAGTCACGGCTCGAAAGAAGGATCCTCTGTCCGTCGGAGACGAGCCGCACGCCCTTCGTGCGGCGGCCGTACCCGCGTGAGACGACGGCCGGCCGGCAGCCGATCGAGAGGTAGTATTTCACGACCCAGTCGACCAGCGGGGTCTTGCCGGTTCCGCCGGCCGTCAGGTTGCCGACGGAGACGACGGGAATGGGGGAGTGCCACGTTTTCAGTATGCCGTCGTCGAAGAGCCGGTTGCGTACGGATGCGACGAGGCCGTAGAGGAGCGCGGCGGGCCGCAGGAGGATGGAGAGCGGATTCTCATGCATGGCCGAGGCGGAGCGGGAGCTGTTCTGAATAGTGCCTCAGCTCCTCTTCGGAGCCGAAACGGGGAACGTCGATGTGCTGCAGCACGACGGTGACGTTCGAGAAGGGACGGGGGATCATGAAGCGGTCCCAGCTGTTGAGGCGCCGTCCTCCCGAAAAACGGACGGTGGCGAAGATGAGCGGGCGTCCTGTTTCCGAGGCGATGCGCACGGTTCCGTACTTGAACTGCCCGGCCGGTCCCCGCGGGCCGTCGGGGGTGAGGGTGACGACGCCGCCCTCCAGGAGCGCCTTCGTCATGGCGGCGCGGACCTCCCCGCCCCCCTTCGAGCTCGAGCCGCGGATGAGGCGGAAGCCGAAGGCCCCGAGGGTGTCGGAGAGGATGGCGCCGTCCTTCGAGCGGCTTACCACCGCCGTGTTCGGGCGCTGTCCGAAGAGCCGGCGCGAGAGCAGCCACCCTACGGCCATGTCCCCGTGCCAGAAGGCGAAAAGGCACCCGTATCCCGGTTCCGGCAGGCTGAACCCCCTGGGCTCCACCGAGAGCCGCAGGCTTGCGAAGAGGAGGCGGAGGGCTGCGGGCAGGATGCGGGCCGAGATGAGTGCCGGGAGTGCCATGGTGCTCTGGCCGGGCCGCCTGCGTAGCGTGGAGCGGGCCCCGGTGAAATTTTTTAATTGTTTTTTTTGCCCGCTCTGCCTTATATACAAGCTATCCGCATTGCGGCTGGAAGTAATGTAACACTCCCCGGCCGATAAACCGCCCTCTTAGAACTCGAGCAACATGAAGGTACTTATCATCGGCAGCGGCGCGCGCGAACATGCGATGGCATGGGCGGCGTCACAGAGCCCCCGCGTGGAACGGGTTTACGCCGCACCCGGCAACGGCGGTACCGCCATGATGCAGGGCAAGGTCGAGAACGTCGCGCTGAAGGCCGTCGATCTCGACGGCCTGCTCGCCTTCGCCCGCCGGGAGCAGATAGATCTGACGGTCGTCGGCCCAGAGCAGCCGCTCGAAGCGGGTCTGGTCGACCTGTTCCGCGAAGCCGGCATGAAGATCGTCGGCCCCACGAAAGCGGCCGCCAGGCTCGAGAGCAGCAAGGTCTTCGCCAAGGATTTCATGCGCCGCCATCGCATCCCGACGGCGGGCTACCACGTGTTCCGCTCGAAAGAGGAGGCGCTCTCCTATCTCGACGGCCTCTCCTCCGGCTCCTGGCCGCAGGTGCTCAAGGCCAGCGGACTCTGTGGCGGCAAGGGCGTCATCATCGCCCCGGACGTCGAGACCGCCCGCAGCGCCGTCCATGAGATGTTCGACGACCGCATCTTCGGCAGCGCGGCCGACGAGGTCGTCGTCGAGGACTTTCTTACAGGAGAGGAGGCGAGCGTCTTCGCCCTCACCGACGGCACCTCCTACCGCCTCTTCCTGCCCGCCCAGGACCACAAGCGCATCGGCGAGGGCGATACCGGCAAGAACACCGGCGGCATGGGTGCCTACGCCCCTGCTCCGCTCGTCACTCCCGAGGTGATGTGGACGGTGGAGGAGCGCATCATCCGTCCGACGCTCGACGGCATGAAGGCCGAGGGGTGCCCCTTCACCGGGTTCCTCTATGTCGGGCTCATGATCGACGGGGGCGAGCCCTCCGTCGTCGAGTACAATGCCCGGCTCGGCGACCCCGAGACCCAGGTGGTGCTTCCGCTCCTGAAGAGCGATTTCGTCGACGCCCTGATGGCGAGCGTCTCGGGAGAGCTCTGGGATGCCGACTTCGAGATGCATCCCGGATCGGCCGCCACCGTCGTCATGGCCAGCGGCGGCTATCCCGACAGCTATCCGACCGGCCTTCCCGTCACCATCGACCCCTCGCTCTCCTCGATGCCCGAGTGCACCCTGTTCCATGCCGGCACGGCCTATGCCGACGGCCGGCTCACGACCGCCGGCGGGCGGGTCTTTTCGGTCACCGCCATGGGCCCCACCCTGAAGGAGAGCCTCGAGGCGGCCTACCGAGGCGTCGGGACAATCGATTTCGAGGGTGCGGTGTTCCGCCGCGACATCGGAGCCCGGGCCCTCTAGCCCTCAACCATACTCAACCGTCGCTTCCGTTTCCGCTGCAATGAAGATACCCCGCAGAGCCTTCGAGATCATCCAGGAACAGGCCTTCCGCGAACTGCCGCAGGAGTGCTGCGGGCTGTTTGCCGGCGTGCAGCACGTCGACCACCGGGGCAACATCGAGAACGTCGTCCATGAGGTGGCGCCTTGCCGCAACTGCCTCTACCACGGCCGCGAGAACGGCTTCGAGATCTCCCACAACGAATACTGCGACGTGGAGAAGGAGGCGCGCAGCCTCGGCTACACGATCGTCGGATCCTACCACTCCCACATCAACTCCCCGGCCGTGCCCTCCCTGCACGACGTCGATTTCGCCAGGCCCGGCCATACGATGCTCATCATCTCCTTTTCGGAGGGCCGCCCGAAAGAGGTCACCGCCTGGCTGCGCCGCCAGTCCGGCGGCTTCCACCAGGAGCAGATCCGCGTCGTCGAATGAGCGTTTGCGCTCGTGGCGGAGTGGGGGAATTTTAGTACATTACGGAACAGCGAAGTTTTAGAAGATCCTAACCCCAGATACCAGTGCCAAAGCGGGAAGACATCAAGTCCATTCTAGTGATCGGAGCCGGTCCGATCGTCATCGGCCAGGCGTGCGAGTTCGACTATTCGGGTACCCAGGCCTGCCGGGCCCTCAAGGAGGACGGCTACCGGGTCATCCTGGTCAACAGCAACCCTGCGACCATCATGACCGACATCGAGCTGGCCGACGCCACCTACATCGAGCC
Source organism: Chlorobium sp. N1 (assembly GCF_004332115.1). Taxonomy (GTDB): domain Bacteria; phylum Bacteroidota; class Chlorobiia; order Chlorobiales; family Chlorobiaceae; genus Chlorobium. The sequence goes on along the minus strand of NZ_SJPA01000001.1, from coordinate 560,360 downwards.
GATCACCCCGGAGTACGTCCAGAAGATCATCGAGAAGGAGAAACCCGACGCACTGCTGCCGACCATGGGCGGCCAGACGGCGCTCAACACCGCGGTGAGCCTTGCCGAGTCCGGCATCCTCGAGCGCAACGGCGTCGAGCTCATCGGCGCGAAGCTCCGGGCCATCCGCAAGGCGGAGAACCGCGAGCTCTTCAGCGACGCGATGAAGAAGCTCGGACTGGAGATGGCCAAGGGATTCTTCGTCCGCAACGAAAAGGAGGCCCGCGACGCCCTCGAGGAGATCGGCCTGCCGATCATCATCCGCCCCTCCTTCACGCTCGGCGGCACGGGCGGCGGGTTCGCCGAGACCAAGGCCGATTACTACGAGGTCGTCCGCCGCGGCCTTGCCGAGAGCCCGATCGGCGAGGTGCTCGTCGAGGAGTGCCTCTTCGGCTGGAAGGAGTTCGAGCTTGAGGTCATCCGCGACCTGGCCGACAACGTCATCATCGTCTGCAGCATCGAGAACGTCGACCCCATGGGCGTTCACACCGGCGACAGCATCACGGTGGCCCCCGCCCAGACCCTGACCGACCGCCAGTACCAGGAGCTGCGCGACGCTTCGGTGCGCATCATCCGCGAGATCGGCGTCGAGACCGGCGGCAGCAACATCCAGTTCGCCATCCATCCCGACAACGGCCGCATCGTCATCATCGAAATGAACCCCCGCGTCTCGCGCAGCTCGGCTTTGGCTTCGAAAGCGACCGGGTTCCCGATCGCCAAGGTGGCCGCAAAGCTCGCTGTCGGCTACACGCTCGACGAGATCCAGAACGACATCACCAAGTCGACCCCCGCCAGCTTCGAGCCGGCCATCGACTACTGCGTGGTGAAGGTTCCCCGCTGGGATTTCGAGAAGTTCAAGAACGTCGACTCGCGCCTCGGCGTGCAGATGAAGTCGGTCGGCGAGGTGATGGCCTTCGGCCGCAACTTCCGCGAGGCGCTCCAGAAGTCGCTGCGCGGCCTGGAGATCGGGCGCGCCGGCCTCGGCTCCGACGGCAAGGACCTCATGAACATCGTCGACATGACGCCGCAGCAGAAGAAGTTCGCCAAGGACGACGTCCTCGAGAAGATCAAGATCCCGAGGGCCGACCGCATGTTCTACCTTCGCTACGCCTTCCAGGCCGGTGCGACGGTAGACGAGATATACCATGCGACCGGGATCGACCGCTGGTTCCTCGACAACATCCGCGAGATCGTGGAGTTCGAGGACGGCCTGAGAGAGCTGGCTGCGGCCGACTGAGCGGGACCCTCCGGGATGACCTACCTTTCAAGGATACTCGAGGAGAAGCGGCGCGAGGTGGAGGCGCTCAGGCCCTTACGGCCGGAGGCGCGTTTCCTCGAGCTCTCCGCTTCGCTCCCGGCCTGCCGGGGCTTTGCCGCGGCGCTTTCCAAAGAGGGCGTGCGGCTCATCGCGGAGGTGAAGAAGGCCTCCCCGTCGCGCGGGGTCATCGTCCATGATTTCGATCCGGTGAAGATCGCCCTCCGCTACCATGAAATCGGCGCATCGGCCCTTTCGGTGCTGACCGACCGGCAGTTCTTCCAGGGCTCCGGGGAGTACCTCCGCCGGGTTTCTGAAGCCGTGCCGCTTCCGGTGCTCCGCAAGGATTTCATTGTCGACGGGGCACAGATCTTCGAGTCGCGCCTCATGGGTGCCGACGCCATCCTCCTCATCGTGGCGGCCCTCGATTCCCGCCAGCTCTGCGACTATCTGCAGATCGCCGGGGAAATCGGCCTCGACGTGCTCGTCGAGGTGCACGACCGCAGGGAGCTCGACACCGCTGCCGCAGCCGGCGCCACCCTCATCGGCGTGAACAACCGCAACCTGAAGGACTTCTCGGTCGATCCCGGGACCTCCGTCGCACTTCGCCCCCATTTCCCCTCCGGGGCCATTGCGGTCTCAGAGAGCGGCCTGAAGACGGCCTCCGACATCCGGCTCGTCCGCGACGCCGGGTTCCAGGCGGTCCTTATCGGCGAGGGCCTGCAGACGAACCCCGAGCTGCAGGAGCTCGGCTGGCCCGCCTGAGAGTCCCTTTTCCTCTTTCCTTACCGAGACGCGCTTTTGATCTTCCCGGCCGCGGCCCTGGGGTCGGCCGCCCTGAAGAACGCCGTACCGGCGATCAGCGCGTCGGCGCCCGCCTTGACAACCTCATCGGCATTTTCCTCGGTCACGCCGCCGTCGACGGCGATGACGAGTTCGGGATTCAGCTCACGGCGCATCCTGTCGAGCTTTCCGATCTTCTCGATCGAGGCGGGAATGAACTTCTGTCCGCCGAAGCCGGGGTTGACCGACATCAGGAGGACGAGGTCGAGGTCGGGGAGAATCTCCTCGAGCGTCGAGACCGGGGTTGCGGGGTTGAGCGAGACGCCCGCTTTCGCCCCGAGGCTCTTGATGTACTGAATGGTGCGGTGCAGGTGCGGGCAGGTCTCCTGGTGGACGGTGACTTGGTGGGAGCCGGCCTTGACGAACTCCTCGATGTAGCGGTCGGGGTCGGAGATCATGAGGTGGGTGTCGACGACCATCGAGGTGTTTTTCGCGATGGCCTGGACGACGATCGGGCCGAAGGTGATGTTCGGCACGAAGTGCCCGTCCATGATGTCGCAGTGGATCCAGTCGGCTCCGGCGTCTTCGGCGGTTTTGAGGGCGGCGCCGAGGTTCATGAGGTCTGCCGAGAGGATCGACGGGGCAAGGAGGGTGGTCTGTGAGGCCATATCGCTGAGCTGTTTAGGGGATGGAAAAAGAGTTGTTCAAATAATCAAAACGCTTCGCCAATTCCAAAGTTGAAGGTGGCTCCTCCGGCTCCGAGGAGCCAGGGATCCGGCGCTGCCGGATCGTGCAGCTTCCAGGCGAAGTCGAAGCGGAAGGGGCCGATCGGGGATCCGATCCTGAGGCCGAGGCCCAGGTCCCATGCGAAGTCCCGGGTGAGTGAGTCGAGACTGAAGGCGTAGGGCCCCTTGCGGTTCCAGATGTTGCCGGCGTCGGTGAAGAAGGTGACGCCGGACTCCTGGCCGAAGAGCCGGAAGAACTTCAGCCGGTATTCCATTGCGAGCTCCACCTTGACGTCGGCGCCGAAGTTGGCGGCCGCTTCGCTCGAACTGCTGCCGGGACCGAGCGTGTTGAAGAGCCAGCCGCGCATGCTGTTCGATCCGCCCGCGTAGAACCGGCGTTCCTCGGGAGTGGTTTCCGCCTTTCCGTACGGTGCCATCCATCCCACGTCCAGCTTGCCGGCGAGCCGGCTTTTCGATGTAAGCGGCCGATCGAAGGTGACGCGGGTGTCGGCCTTGACGTACTGCGAGTAGGTGGTGCCGAAGATCTGCGGATCGCTGTCGGCGAACCCGCTGTAGCTTTTCCTGTCGATGTACTCGTCGACGAGCCATGGGATGGCGCCGGCCTGTTCGAGGAGCAGGTCGGTCTTCCATATCGTTTTCATTGGGCGCAGCGGGTCGCGGTTCGAACGGCTGTACCGGAGCCGGAAGGTCTGGTTGACGTGGGCGTCGAGCAGGCTGTCGAGTCCTGCGCTGACGGCCGCCTCATCGGTATGGTCGATGCCGATGTTCTCGGCCAGCTCGGTGCGGAAGAGCGTGCCGAACCCCCTGAGGGAGTCTTTCTGCACCCATTCGATGTCGAAGAAGTCGAAGTCGATGCGCCCTTTCTTTCCTGTCGCGGCACTGTAGCTCCCCCGTACGAGGGCGTTGGTGCTGGTCAGCAGGACCGGCTGGCGGCTCCTCGAGTATTCAGCCGAGGCGCTGTAGTAGTTGCCGGGTTTCCTGAGGACCGGCAGGAGCAGGGTGTTCTTCAGCCGCAGCTCATAGGGGACGACGGGGTCGTAGTCGCTTTCCGGGATGTTGGCGAGCAACGAGTTGCTCGAGCCGAGCTGCGAGCCGTACTCGGTCGAGGTGCGGAGCTGCTCGGCGCCGCCGAAGAGGTTCCTGTTCTCGTAGGCCAGGGCGCCGCCGAGAAAGAGCGATCCGTAGCGGTTGTCTGCGAGGATCTTGGGTTCGATCTGGTGTTTCGGTGCCGGCTCGAGGTGGACGGTGCTGTAGAGCCTGCCGTCCCTGACGGAGTCCTGCTGGATGTAGATCGAGCTGAAGATGCCGGTCGAGCCGAAGTTCTCGAGGGTCTTCTGTTCCCGGCTCTGGCGCGTGAGCATGCCCGGCCGGAAGTCGATGGCCGAGGTGATGAGTACCGGCAAGACCTTCTGGCCACCGGCGATCCGGACGCTGAGGGAGTCCTGCTCGAACTCCCCGGGGGCTTTCGTGCTCTTTCGCTGGAGCGGGTTGTGGACGACGGCCGCGACCCCGCCGTAGTGCAGGCGGCGTGGCAGGTGCAGCATCATCTGGACTCCGGCTCTGGTTCCGACGGTGTCGACGCGGATGCGGAGGCTGTCCTCGTTGAAGAAGGCGTAGCCGTGCTCGCGGAAGAATGCGAGGCTGCGGTCACGCTCGTTGATGAGCTTCTCGACCGAGAAGATCGCACCCGTCTCGAGGAGCGCGCCTTCGAGGTAGGTCCGCCGGAGTGAGTCCGGCGCTGTTTCGAGGCCGAGGTAGGAGAGGGTGTCGATGCGTGTCGGTTCGTTCTCGCGGATGCTGATGTCGATGTCGATCCTTTTTCCACCGTTCTTCTCGGTCAGGTGCGGGTCGAGGTCCGCGAAGAAATACCCCTTGTAGGTGTAGAGCTTCCTGAGGAGCGTGAGGTCCTTTTCGAAATTCTCCTCATTGAACGGCTGGCGGTTCTTCGCAAAGATGCCGAGCCCGAAGAGGGATTTCCGGGGAGCGGTCATGATGACCTGCAGCAGCTCCCGGTCGGTGACGGCGCGGTTGCCGATGAAGCGGACGTCGCCGACGTAGGGGGTGTTCTCTGGAGGGGTTTTCGCGGAGGCAGCGGCTTCAGCGTGGAGCCGCTCCGGTACCGATGCCAGCATGAGGAGCGTCATGAGGCATACGACAACCGCTGAAAATGGGGGGCGGGCTAAAAAAAAAATGAAGGGCGGCGTTCCATCCTAGCTGAGCATTTCCTCGTCGCCGTAGCAGAAGTCTTCATCGGTCGGGTAGTCGGGCCATATTTCATCGATGCTCTCGTACATCTCGTCGCTCTCGGGCAGGTCCTGCAGGTTTTCGACGACCTGCTGCGGAGCGCCGGTCCTGTTGGCGTAGTTGATCAGTTCGTCCTTCGTTACCGGCCATGGCGCATCAGCGATGTAGCGAGCAAGATCAAGATTCCAGTACATACTTCAGTCTGTTGTGTTGTTCATTGTGTTTAGGAGTTCGAGTCGATCGCTTCGGCCGAAGGCTGCTGGATGGTGATGAACCTGTCGGGGTTGTCGGCATCGAAGAAGTAGGCGGCCGGATCGACCCTGACGCCGTCCTTGTGGACCTCGTAGTGGAGGTGTGGGCCGGTCGAGATGCCGGTATTGCCCGAAAGTGCGATGACCTCTCCGCGGCGGATCTTCTGGCCCTGCCGGACGAGGGACTTCGACAGGTGGGCATAGGTGGTCGAGTAGCCGAAGCCGTGGTTGATGATCACCTTCTGCCCGTAGCCCTTCTCGTAGCCGGAAAAGGCTACGGTGCCGTTGCCGGTGGCTGCGACGGGAGAGCCTTCCGCGGCCGAGAAATCGATGCCCGTATGGAACATCCTCCGGTTGTAGATGGGGTGTTTGCGGTAGCCGAATCCGCTCGTGATGGATCCGCCGACGGGGCGGACGTTCGGTATGCAGGCGAGGAAGACCGATGCGGCGGGTTCTTCAGCGGGTGCTGCGGGTGCTGATGCGGCTGCTTCCGGGGTGTCCATCTGCCGGATCATCTCTTCGATCATGATCTCCGTGCCGGAGGGCTTGCCCGCTGCCGTGGCCGGGGTTTCGGCCGGGAGTGCAGGGGTGGGCGCCATGAATGCCGATGCCGTGAGGATGACGGCCGCCATGGCCTGACGGGCGAACGGGAGCCGCGAGGGCCGGAACGCCTGTAGGAGTCTCATGTGTCCCCGGGGGACATCTGGCCGTTTTGTTACGAACATGCGGTGTATGGATACGGTGTCTCGAGCGGGAAGCGCCTCACGAATTCTGGAATATAGAAAAAGTTTTTCGTATAACGGCATGCCCGCCTTCCTTTCGCCGAAAGCCCCGTTCAGTGCGCTTCGAGCCAGTTTTTCCCCGTTCCGATGTCGACCGTGACGGGGACGTTCCGGAGTCCGCAGACTGCGGCCGCTTCCGTCATCGCCGTTTCGACGAGCGAGGAGAGCGCCTCCTTTTCTTCAGGGGGGGTTTCGAAGACCAGCTCGTCGTGAACCTGCAGGAGCATCTGCGAACGCATGCCGGCGGTTTCGATCCGCTCGCTGCAGAGGTTCATGGCGCATTTGATGATGTCGGCCGCCGTCCCCTGGATCGGGGTGTTCATGGCCGCCCGCTCGGCGGCCTTCTGCACGTTCGCGTTCCGGCTCGTGAGGTCGCCGAGGTAGCGCCTGCGTCCGAGCAGGGTGGTGACGAAGCCGTTCTCCCTGCCCTCCCGGACGATCTGCTCGAGGGCCTCGAAGAGCCCCGGATACTTCTGGCGGTAGGTGTCGATGATCTCCCTGGCTTCGTTCCTCGGGATGTTCAGCCGCTTTGAGAGCCCGAAGGGCTGGATGCCGTAGAGCACGCCGAAGTTGACCTCCTTGGCCTTGCGGCGCATGTCGGAGGTGATCTCCTCCGTGTCGAAGATGACCCGGGCCGTTGCGAGGTGGATGTCTTCGCCGTTACGGAACGCTTCGATCAGTTTCGGGTCTTTCGAGATCTCCGCGGCGATGCGCAGCTCGATCTGCGAGTAGTCGGCCGAGAGGAGGAGGTTACGGTCTTCGGTCGGGATGAACGCCTTGCGGATCTCGCGGCCGAGTGCCGTGCGGATCGGGATGTTCTGCAGGTTCGGGTTCGACGAGGAGAGCCGCCCGGTGGCCGTGACGTGCTGGTTGAAGGAGGTATGCACCTTCCCGGTGCGGGGGTTCACCATCTTCGGGAGCGCGTCGATATAGGTACTCTTGAGCTTCTGCAGGCTGCGGTAGTCGAGCAGGTCGCCGACGATGGGGTGGAGGGGGGCGAGCTCCTCGAGCACCTCCACGTTCGTCGAGAACCCGGTCTTGGTCGTTTTCTTCGTCGGAAGCCCGAGAACGTTGAAGAGGATGTTCGAGAGCTGCTTGGGAGAGTCGATGTTGAACGTGGTGCCGGCCGCGGCGTGGATCTTCTCGGTGAGGAGTTCGAGCTGGCTGCCGACCGCCGTCGAGGTCTCTTCGAGGTGTTTGAGGTCGATGCTGATCCCGCGGTGCTCCATGGCCGCAAGCACGCGGACCAGCGGGAACTCGATCTGCCGGCAGAGCTCCAGGAGCCGGGGCTCACGTTCGAGGCTTTGCTCGAAGACCCCTTCGAGCTGCAGGGCCACGTCGGCGTCCTGGCAGGCGTAGTCGGTGAGCCTGCCGGGTTCGACGTCGTAGATGTGCAGCCGGTTCTTTCCCGTGCCGGTGAGCTCGTCGTACTTGGTGGTCCTGAGCCGGAGGTGTGCGGCGGCAAGGTCGTCGAGGTTGTGCTTGGCGTCGGGGTCGAGCACGTAGCTGGCCAGCATCGTGTCGAAGGCGACCGGCTGGAGTTCGAGCCCGTAGCTTTTCAGGACGAGGATGTCGTACTTGAGGTTCTGGCCGGTCTTGGCTATGGCCGGGTTCTCGAGGAGCGGGCGGAGGATTTCGATCGAGCGCGTGCGCTCGAGCCGGGTGCCTGCGAAGGAGATGAAGCGGGCCGAGTGCGGTTCGGCCGAGATCGAGATGCCGGCAAGTTCGGCCTTGAAGGTGTCGAGCGAGGTCGTTTCGGTGTCGACGGCGATTTTTTCTTTTTTCAGCATTTCCGAGACGAAGGCCCCGAGCTCTTCTTCAGTCGAGATCATGCCGTAATCGGCTCCGTCGCGGGGGTCGCCGAGCGTTTCCTGCGGGTCGTCCCCTTCCGTTTCGCCGGTCGGGCCGCGCTCCTCGCTCCCTGCCAGGGGGCCGATTTCCGGAAAGGCCAGGGGCAGGCGCGAGGCGATGGTTTTGAGCTCGAGCCTGCCGAGCAGTTCGAGCAGCTCCCGTCGCTCCGGCGTGGTGCAGGCGAGCTCGTCGAGCGTGACTTCGAGTTCCAGGTCGGTGCGGATGGTGACCAGGTCGGTGATGAGCTCGAGGCGGGGCCGGAACTCCTCGAGGCTCTTGCGGGCTTTCGGCGTGAGCTCGCCGATGTGGCGGTAGGCCTCTTCGATCGAGCCGAAGCGCAAAAGCAGCGAGGCCGCGGTTTTCGGTCCGATGCCCTGGGCTCCGGGGATGTTGTCGGAGGTGTCGCCGGTGAGGGTGAGGAACTGGGTGAACTGTTCCGGCGGCACGCCGAACTGTTCGCGTACCTCCTCGGGGCCCATCAGCTGCAGCTCGTTCTGGTTTTTCGTGGGCCGGAGGAGCCGCACCCCGTCGTGGACGAGCTGGGCGAGATCCTTGTCTGGGCTGACGATGTAGATGCTGCATTCTTTCTCGAACTGCCGTGCCGCGGTGCCGATGAGGTCGTCGGCCTCGTAGCCCGGGGTGCGCAGGATCGGGATCCTGAGGGCCCGGAGGAGCTCGAAGAGTGGTTCTATCTGGCCCGTCATCTCTTCCGGCGGGGCCTCCCTGTTGGCCTTGTACTCCCCGAATAGGTCGTGGCGGAAGGTCTTTTCGCGACTGTCGAACGCGGCGGCGAGGTAGCGGGGATGGTAGGTCTCGTAGATGCGCAGCAGGGTCGAGAGGAAGCCGAAGAGCGCTCCGGTCGGCTGGCCGTCGCGGGTTTTCATGCCGGCCCTGAGAAGGGCGAAGTAGGCCCGGTAGAGCAGGGCCATGCCGTCGATGAGGAAGAGCTCGGGCCGGTCGCCGGAGGGCGGTGGCGGCGTTTCCCGCACGCTGTCCCCGTCGCCTCCGAACATGCTGAACTGGCGGTCGTTCATGGCGCCACCACCCCGTAGCTGCCGAACACCCTGACCATGGTGGCGAACTCCTGGAGGTGGGAGAGGGCGTGCTGTATCGGGGCGTCGTCGCGGTGTCCGATGACGTCGACGTGGAAGAGGTACTCGAAGGCCTTCTGGCGGAACGGTCGGGACTCGATCTTGGTCAGGTCGATGTCGCGCAGGGCCATGGTGGCCAGCGCCTTGAAGAGCGAGCCCTGCTGGTTCGGCAGGGTGAAGGCGATGGAGGTCTTGTACTGGCCGGTGCCGTAAGCGGGGATGTCTTCGATCGAACCGGGGTGTTCGGAGTGGGTGATGCAGAAGAACCGGGTGATGTTCCACTCCTCGTCCTGCAGGTTCTCCCGGAGGATGTCGAGCCCGTAGAGCTCGCCCGCGCGCTTCGAGGCGATGGCCAGTTTCGAGCGGTCCTTCTCCTCGGCGATCATCTTGGCGCTGCCGGCGGTGTCGTAGGCGGCCTCCTCATGGAGGTTCGGGTGCGTGCGGAAGAAGTTGCGGCACTGTGCGAGCGCCTGCGGGTGCGAGAGGACGCGGCCGGCCATTTCCAGCGACGAACCCGGGAGGCCGAGCAGGCAGTGCTCGACCTTCACGAAGGTTTCGGCGGCGATCATGACCGGATGCTCGAGCAGGAGGTCGTAGTTGCGGTGGATGCTTCCCCCGAGCGAGTTTTCCATCGGTATGACGGCGAAGTCCGCCCTGCGCTCCTCGACGGCCGAGAAGACCTCCTCGAAGGAGCTGCAGGGAAGGGGACGGCCGAGGCGGAGTGCGGCGATCTCGCTGTAGGCTCCGGGCTCGCCCTGATAGGCGATCGTCAGGTTTGTCATTGATTTCTCTTGTGATTAACTTACACCAAAGCCGGCACTTTCGGTTTTATTTAAAGAAAATAAATCTATTATCATAGGACGGGCGCACCGATGCGCCTATGCAGCCTCTCTTTCCCGGGCGCGCCGGAGGATTCCTCGGGCCTCTCCGGGGTACAACCACTACAGTAGTTTGCATCATGTCAGGACACAGTAAATGGGCCACCATCAAACGCAAGAAGGCGGCCACCGATCAGAAACGGGGCAACCTCTTCACCAAGCTGGTCAAGGAGATCACCATCGCGGCCAAGATGGGCGGCGGAGACCCTGCGGGCAACCCACGGCTGCGCCTCGCCATCGACACGGCGCGCGCCAACTCGATGCCGATGGACAACATCCAGCGCGCCGTCAAGAAGGGGACCGGCGAGCTCGAGGGCGTTACCTACGACGAGATCACCTATGAGGGATACGGCCCGGCCGGCATCGCCCTCATCATAGAGACCGCGACCGACAACCGCAACCGCACCGTCGCCGACATCCGCCACATCATGAGCCGCAACAACGGTTCGCTCGGCGAGAGCGGCAGCGTCAGCTGGATGTTCCAGCGCAAGGGCAGCATCGAGGTCCCCGTCTCGGCCTGCGACGAGGAGGCCCTCATGGAGGCGCTGCTCGACGCCGGGCTCGAGGATCTCTCCAGCGACGGCGGCGAGAACTACACGGTCCTGACCGACGTGCGCGACCTGGAGGCGGCCAAGCAGGCGCTCGAGGCGCAGGGGATCCCCTACGAGAACGCGAAAATGGACTTGATCCCGGAAAATTACATCGAGCTCGAGGCCGAGGACGCCCGCAAGGTCATCAAGCTGATCGACGCCCTGGAGGACAACGACGACGTCCAGGCCGTCTACAGCAACATGGAGATCAGCGAGAGCGCGATGAACAGCCTGGAAGACTAGGCGGATGGTCGTGCTGGGGATCGATCCGGGCAGCCTCAGCACCGGCTACGGGGTGGTGTCGGAGGATCGGGGGACGTACCGCATGCTCGAATGCGGCGTCATCCGGCTCAGCCCCCGCAAAAGCCACCCGGAACGGATCGGGGAGATCTTCGGGGCGCTCGGCGAGCTCATCGCCCGTTTCGGACCCGGTCGGATCTCCATCGAGACGGCCTTCGTCGGCCGCAACGTGCAGTCGGCCCTCAAGCTCGGCCAGGTCAGGGGGGCGGTGATGGCTCTCGGCGCGAGCCGCGGCCTCGAACTCTCTGAGTACGCCCCCCGGGAGGTGAAGCTGGCCCTGACGGGACGTGGCGGCGCATCCAAGGAGCAGGTCGCCGGCATGGTGGCCAGGGTGCTCGGCCTTGGTGCCGTGCCGAAGCCGCTCGACGTGACCGATGCCCTCGCCCTCGCCCTCTGCGACATGCAGCGCCGGGGGGCGGGCGCGCCGAAGCTCCAGAGAAAGGCCCACTCCCGGAAGGGTGGTGGCTGGACGGAATTCATCCGGGCGTGTCCCGATCTCGTTGTTGAACCTTTAAAGCGTTAGCCGTGCAGGGGCACATCTTCAACCTTCCCAATTTCCTGAGCTTCCTGCGGATCCTCCTGATCCCCTGGTTCCTCTGGTTCTTCCACAACGGCAGGACGGACGTCGCCATCGTCATCATGATCGTGGCCGTGCTCTCCGACTGGTTCGACGGCCAGGCGGCGCGCTGGACCAACGAGGTCTCCGAGATGGGCAAGATCCTCGACCCGCTGGCCGACAAGCTCTGCCTGGCCAGCGTCGCCCTCTACTTTCTCTGGGTCGGCCAGCTGCCTCTCTGGTTCGTCCTTTTCGCCGTGCTCCGCGACCTCCTGATCTTTTCCGGTGCCGCCTGGGTCCGCCACCACCACCAGGTCGTGGTGACCTCCCTCTGGCCCGGGAAATGGGCTGTCGGCTTCGTCTCCATGCTCTTCATCACGATGGTCTGGCCGAATCCCCTTTTCCTGCGCTGGCCCGTGAAGGAGTTCTTCCTCTATCTCTCGGCCGTCATGCTCTTCTACTCCTTCGTCCTCTACTGCATCCGCTTCTGGCGCATCCACAAGGGCCTTTCCTACAAGTCCTGAAGGCGCATCCTTCCTTCCCCGGCAGAACGCAAAAGGCCTCCGTGTCGTACGGAGGCCTTTTCTCGTTGAATCCTGTTCCGGGCCTTTGGCCGGGAGCGCTTACTTCTTCTCTCCGGGCTTGTCCATGACGGTTGCCATCAGCGAGGCTTCGCAGACGAGTTCACCGCGGACGAACGCCTTGGCGTCGAACTGGCAGACGCTGCGGCGCATGTTGGTCATGACGGCTTCGATAACGAGCGTGTCGCCCGGAAGGACCGGCTTGCGGAAGCGGGCCTTGTCGATGGCCATGAAGTAGACCACGCTCTCCTTGGTGTTGTTCTTGCCGTTGAGCATCATGATGCCGCCGGTCTGGGCCATCGCTTCGATGATGAGCACGCCGGGCATGACCGGGTTGCCGGGGAAGTGGCCCTGGAAGAAGGGCTCGTTCATGGTGACGTTCTTGATCGAGACGATCTTCTCGTCGAGCTTGAACTCCACGATCTTGTCGATGAGCAGGAACGGGTAGCGGTGCGGCAGGATGTTCTGGATCGCGTTGATGTCGAAGATGACGCCGGCTTTCTTCTCGTGCTGGTACTGGCGGGCGAGCTTGTTGCGGTCGGCGTATTTTTTCAGCTGGCGGACGAACTCGACGTTCGAGGCGTGGCCGGGACGGGCGGCGAGGATCTGCGCCTTGACCGGCATGCCGAGCAGGGCGATGTCGCCGAGCAGGTCGAGGAGCTTGTGGCGCGCCGGCTCGTTCTTGAAGCGCAGCTCGCGGTTGTTGAGGATGCCGTTTTGGCCGAGGGCGAGATGGTCGCTTTCGACGCCGAGCTTTTCGCTGAGCTTGTGCAGCTCGTCCTTCTCCATCTTCTTGTCGATGATGACGATGGCGTTGTCGACGTCCCCTCCCTTGATGATGCCTTGGTTGGCCTGCGACTCCACTTCGCTGAGGAAGCAGAAGGTACGGCAGGGGGAGAACTCCCTGAGGAACTCCTTCTCGAGGTTGAAGAGGCCCGAGTGCTGGGAGCCGAGGGCCGGGTTCTTGTAGTCGACCATGACGGTGGCGCGGAAGTCGTCGAGCGGAAGGGCGACGATGTCGACGCCGTTCTCGGTGTCGTGGTATTCGATGGTCTCGTCGATGACGAGGTAGTCCTTCGGTTCATCCTGCTCCTGGAAGCCGGCTCCGAGGAGGGCTTCGGCGAAGGGGTGGGAGCTGCCGTCCATGACGGGGGGCTCGGGGCCGCTCATCTCGATGCGGCAGTTGTCGATCTCGAGGCCGTAGAGGGCCGCCAGCACATGCTCGGTGGTGTGCACCTTGACGTCGCCGACGGCGATCGTCGTGCCGCGCAGCACGTCGACGACGTTGTCGATCAGCGCGGGGATCTCGGGGCTCTCGGCGATGTCGGTGCGGATGAACCGGTAGCCGTAGTTCGCCGGTGCAGGCTTGAAGGTGATCATGCATTCCTTGCCGGTGTGGAGGCCTGTGCCCCAGAGTGAAACCTCTTTCTGCAGGGTGCGCTGGTGGATGAGCATAGCGGTGGTTGTTAGCTCCCGTGCGCCTCTCATGGCGGCGGGAAATGATCCCCGACTTGCGGGGGGAAATATTCGAGACCTTCAAGATAATAAAGTGACGCCTCCTCTTCAAATCAGCAGCGTGGCCTCAGCCGGCTTCGGGGAAGTGCTTCCCGGCCATCCCGAGCAGGAGCGGATGGGTCTCGGGGTTGCCGGCGATGATGCTCCTTCTCCGGTAGACGTCCGTCTCCCCCCGGAAGTCGGTGACCGTGCCGCCGGCTTCGCGCACGAGCAGCACGCCGGCCGAGAAGTCCCACGGGTAGAGCACGTACTCCCAGAACCCGTCGAAGCGGCCGCAGGCGGTGTAGGCGAGGTCGACGGCCGCAGAACCGGCGCGGCGGATGCCGGCCGACACCCTGACGACGTCCTGCAGCATCGCCATGTAGGCCTCCATGTAGTGGTACTCCTTGAAGGGGAGGCCGGTGGCGATGAGCCAGCCTTCCTCCTCACGGCGGTCGGAGACCGAGATCCGCCGGCCGTTGAGGTAGGCTCCCCTGCCTTTTTCGGCCGTGAAGAGTTCGTCCTGCACCGGCTGGTAGACGACGCCGTGGGTCAGCCCTTCGCGTTCGTCCTTGAGGGCGATGCTGATCGAGAAGACGGGGAAGGAGTGGATGAAGTTCAGCGTGCCGTCGAGCGGATCGACGATCCAGGTCCTGCCGGAGCGCGCCTCGGCGGTGGTGCCCTCCTCGCAGAGCATGCCGTCCTCGGGAAAGGCCGCACGGATGATCCGGTTGATCTCGGCTTCGCAGGCCCTGTCGGTCTCGGTGACGAAGTCGCGGAAATCCTTCCGGTGGATCTCCCGGGTGGAGAGCTCCCCGAATTTCCTGAGGGTGATGGCTCCTGCGGCGCGGGCGGCCTCTTCGGCGACCTGCAACTCTTTCGGGGTCTCTTGCATGGCGGTTGGGACTATGGTTGATGCGGCTCTGCCGGCCAATATAAGCACTTCGGCCCGAAAAGTTCACCGACTGCCGGCCGGGCGATTCGGAAGTGCGGAATTATTCCCCCCTCTGTGTATGTTGTTGTACGATACAGTGCAGTTTTTCTTACCCTTAACCCGCTTACCCCACCTTCGATGAAACAGCTCAATCCGCTTTACACGGCAGGAAGCCTCGCTCTCTGTTTCCTGTTCGCCTACCTGGGAAGCCTCTTCACTCCCGTTCCCGGTTCGGAGTGGTACTACCAGATCCTCCAGCGCCCCTCCTGGAACCCGCCCGACTGGCTCTTCCCTCCGGTCTGGAGCCTGCTTTTTCTCATGATGGCGATCTCGTTCTCGCTGGTGCTCACGAAAGGCGCGCCCGGCGGCAGGGTGCCGTGGGCCGCAGTGTCGGTCTTCCTCCTGCAGCTGCTCCTGAACCTCGCCTGGTCGGCCTCCTTCTTCGGCCTGCACTCCCCGCAGCTGGCCCTCTTCGTCATCGTGCTGCTCTGGCTGATGATCGTCTCCACCATGGTGCAGTTCCGCTTCATTTCTCCGCTCGCCTCCTGGCTGCTCGTGCCGTACCTCCTCTGGGTGAGCTTCGCCTCCTATCTCAACTTCACCATCTGGCAGCTGAACTGATTCTCTCTTTCCGATGTGGCCATAACGAAGAAAAGCCCGGGATCGCCGGGCTTTTCTCGTTCTGCATGATGCGGAAAGGGGAGAGGATCAATCCTCGTCCTCCTTCTCGCGGAGGGTTTCGAGCACGCCGAAGTCCTCGAGCGTCGTGACGTCGCCCTTGACCTCGTTGCTCGTGGCAAGCTCGCGGAGCAGCCTGCGCATGATCTTGCCGCTGCGGGTCTTCGGCAGTCCCTTCGCCCAGCGGATCTCGTCGGGCTTGGCGATCGGGCCGATCTCCTTGGCCACGTGGTTGCGCAGCGCCTCGCGCAGCTTCATGTCGCCCTCGTACTCGTCCTTGAGGGTGACGAAGGCCACGAGCGCGTTGCCCTTGATCTCGTCGGGGCGGCTGACGACTGCGGCTTCCGCGACGGCCTCGTAGGAGACCAGGGCGCTTTCGACCTCGCTCGTGCCGAGGCGGTGTCCGGAGACGTTGACCACGTCATCGACGCGACCCATGATCCAGATGTATCCGTCTTCGTCCTTGCGGGCGCCGTCGCCGGTGAAGTACATGTCGTGGAACTCCGACCAGTAGGTCTCCTCGTAGCGCTTGTTGTCGCCGTAGATGGTGCGCAGCATCGAGGGCCACGGCCGCTTGATGACGAGGTACCCGCCCTCGTT
The DNA here is from genome assembly GCF_004332115.1 of Chlorobium sp. N1. Lineage (GTDB taxonomy): Bacteria > Bacteroidota > Chlorobiia > Chlorobiales > Chlorobiaceae > Chlorobium. The sequence goes on along the minus strand of NZ_SJPA01000001.1, from coordinate 544,707 downwards.
CGGGCCGCAGGGGGTGCCGTCTTTCTGCACGACGTCGGCCATGATGCCGGGAAGCGGGCGGGTGGCGGTACCGGGCTTGGTCGGGGTCGCGCCCGGGAGGGGGGAGACCATGATGCCGCCGGTTTCGGTCTGCCACCAGGTGTCGACGATCGGGCACTTCTCCTGGCCGACCACCCTGTGGTACCACATCCAGGCTTCGGGGTTGATCGGTTCGCCGACCGTGCCGAGCAGGCGCAGCGAGCTGAGGTTGTGCTTGGTCACCCACTCGTCTCCGGCGCGGATGAATGCGCGGATGGCGGTCGGTGCCGTGTAGAGGATGGTGACCTTGTGGCGGTTGATGATGTCCCAGAAGCGGTCCCACTGGGGATAGTTCGGCGCGCCTTCGTACATGAGGAGCGTGGCGCCGTTGAGCAGCGGACCGTAGACGAGGTAGCTGTGGCCGGTGATCCAGCCGACGTCGGCCGTGCACCAGTAGATGTCGTCGTCACGGATGTCGAAGACGTAGCGGAAGGAGCTGGCGGCGTGCACCATGTAGCCGGCGGTGGTGTGCAGGATGCCCTTCGGCTTGCCGGTCGAACCGCTCGTGTAGAGCACGAAGAGCGGATGCTCGGACTCGACCTCGACCGGATCGCTCTCGTCGGAGGCGAGGCCCATGAGGTCGTGCCACCAGTGGTCCATGCCGTCGTGCATCATGATGTCCTCTCCGGTCACCTTGAGGACGATCACGCTGCGCACCGACGGGGTGTTGACGATGGCCTCGTCGACGATGTTCTTGAGGTTGATCGAGCTTCCGCGGCGGCGGGTGCCGTCGCAGCAGATGACCAGCTTGGCGCGCGAGTCGTTGACGCGCTCGGTGATGGCGTGCGCCGAGAAGCCGGCGAAGATGACGTTGTGGACTGCGCCGACGCGGGCGCAGGCAAGGACGGCGATGATCAGCTCGGGGACCATGCCCATGTAGATGGCCACGCGGTCGCCGGGCTTGATGCCGGCGATTTTCAGCACGTTGGCGAACTTCGAGACCTGACGGTGCAGCTCGCCGTAGGTGAGCACGCGCTGCTCGCCCTCTTCACCCTCCCAGATGATGGCGGCCTTGTTCTTGCGCCAGCTGTTTGCGTGGACGTCGACGGCGTTGTAGCAGATGTTGGTGGTGCCGCCCTGGAACCATTTGGCGTACGGGGTATTCCACTCGAGGACGCTGTCCCATTTCTTGAACCAGTGGAACTCTTCGGCAAGGCCCCCCCAGTAGGCATCGGGGTCTTTTTCGGCGTCGCGGCAGAGCGTTTCGTACTCATCCATAGACTTTATCCTGGCGTTGGATGTGAACGCAGCCGGAGGCGGGAACTTGCGCTTTTCAGACAGGACGGAGCTGATTGATTCTTTTGAGCTGGACGATGAGGCTGCCTGCCCCGCTGCTGTTTTTTTGTCGTCAGTAGCCATTGATCCCGATTTTAAAGGTGTTGAAAAAAAGTCCCTTGTGCGGCCTTCGGCCGCCTGGCAAACGTTATGGCGGATCGAAAAAGAATTTTACATAAAAAAAATATTACTGGCAATCACCGGTAGTGCAATACCGGTGATGTTGCCGGATTGATCTCACCCTTTTACGGCAAAGTTTACGAGTTTGGCGGGGACGACGATTTCTTTCATGATCGTCGCGCCTTCGAGGAACTTCCGGACGGACTCGACCGCCCTGGCCGATTCGAGCATCTCCTCCTTCGGCGTGCCGGCGGCGCACTGGAAGGTTCCCCTGAGCTTTCCGTTGACCTGGACGGCGATGGTCAGCACGTCGTCCACGGCAAGGGCCGGGTCGAAGTCGGGGAAGGGGACGCGGGCGATCGAGCCGGCATGGCCGAGCCCTTCCCAGAGTTCTTCTGCGATGTGCGGCGCGTAGGGGGCGAGCATCAGCACGAGGGTCTCGATCGCCTGCCTGCTGCGGCAGCCCGTCCTGTGCAGCTCGTTGACGAAGACCATCATCTCGGCGATGGCGGTGTTGAACTTCAGGTTCTCGGTATCCAGGCGGACCTTCCTGACGGTCTTGTGCATGCGGCGCAGGAGCTCGTCGGGCATCGCTTCCTCCCCGGGTGCAACGGCCGGGCCGTCGATGTCGGGGTGGACCAGGCGCCAGACGCGGCCGAGGAAGCGGCTCACGCCCTCGATGCCGTTGGTGTTCCAGGGCTTGACCTGCTCGAGGGGACCGAGGAACATTTCGTAGAGGCGGACGGCGTCGGCGCCGTACTTGTGGAGCACATGGTCGGCCGGGATGACGTTGCCTCTCGACTTCGACATCTTCTCGTTGTCCTCGCCGAGGATCATGCCCTGGTTGAAGAGCTTCTGGAACGGCTCTTTGGTGCTGACCACCCCGAGGTCGAAGAGCACCTTGTGCCAGAAGCGGGCGTAGAGCAGGTGCAGGACGGCGTGCTCTGCGCCTCCGATGTAAAGGTCGACGTTCATCCAGTACTGCTCCTCACCGGGGTCGACGAGCTTTTCGCGGTTCCGGGGGTCGATGAAGCGCAGGTAGTACCAGCAGCTGCCGGCCCACTGTGGCATGGTGTTGGTCTCGCGGCGGAACCTGCCGTGTTCGTCATGGCCGAAGAGCCACTCTTCGATGTTGGCCAGGGGCGACTCGCCCGTTTCGGTGGGCTGGTAGGCCTCCACTTCCGGAAGGCAGAGCGGCAGCTCCGTTTCGGCTTCGATCGAGCCGTCTTCGTAATGCTTGATCGGGATCGGCTCGCCCCAGTAGCGCTGGCGGCTGAAGATCCAGTCGCGCAGGCGGTAGTTGACCTTGCGCTCGCCGAGTTTCCTGGACTCGAGCCATGAGGCCATCCGTTCGAAGGCTTCCGGGAAGCGGAGCCCGTCGAGGCTGATTTCATCGTTGCTTGAGTTGACGGCGGTGCTGTCCTTGCCCTCGTAGACCTCCTCCAGGACGTCGTGCGGGCTTTTGACCACCTCGCGGATCGGGAGGCCGAACTTCTTGGCGAACTCCCAGTCGCGGCTGTCGTGCGCGGGGACCGACATGATCGCACCGGTGCCGTAGCTGGTGAGCACGAAGTCGGAGATCCAGACGGGCAGCGGCTCGTTGTTGACGGGGTTGATGGCGTAGGATCCGGTGAAGACGCCGGTCTTCTCCTTCTGCAGGCCGGTGCGCTCGAGCTCGGTCTTGAGCCTGGCCTCGGCGATGTAGCGCTTCACCTCGACCAGCTGCTGCGCCGTGGCGAGCTTCTCGGCCATGGGGTGCTCCGGCGAGATGACAAGGTAGGTCGCGCCGAAGAGCGTGTCCGGCCGGGTGGTGTAGACGCGCAGCATCCTGCGGTGGCAGCGGAGCTCGAAATCGACCTCCACGCCTTCCGAACGGCCGATCCAGTTGCGCTGCATCTGCTTGACGTTCTCCGGCCAGTCGAGCCCCTCGAGGTCCTCGAGCAGCCGCTCGGCGTAGGCGGTGATTTTCAGCACCCACTGGCGCAGCGGCCGGCGCACGACGGTGAGCCCTTCGGCCACCTTCTCCTCGACCTCCTCGTTGGCGAGCACCGCGCGGAGTTCGACGCACCAGTTGACGTCGACCTCTGACTGGTAGGCGAGCCCCATTTCGTAGAGCTTGAGGAAGATCCACTGGGTCCAGCGGAAGTAGTCGGGGTCGGTGGTGTTGATCTCCCGCGTCCAGTCATACGAGAAGCCCATCGACTGGAGGGTCTGGCGGAAGCTCGAGACGTTCTTCTCGGTCGTCAGGCGCGGGTGGGTGCCGGTACGGATGGCGAACTGCTCGGCGGGGAGGCCGAAGGCGTCCCATCCCATCGGGTGGAGCACGTTATGGCCGCGGCTGCGGCGGTAGCGGGCGACGATGTCGGATGCGGTGTAGCCTTCGAGGTGCCCGACGTGCAGTCCCGTGCCGCTCGGGTAGGGGAACATGTCGAGGACGTAGTATTTGGGCTTCTGGTGGCCCTCCTCGGCCCGGAACGTTGCGTGTTCCTGCCAGTAGGCCTGCCATTTCTTCTCAATCTGAGGAAAATCGTACTTCATCGTGTGTCTGCCGTGCTCCTGCTCCGGCCTGGTTGGGTTTGGTTGTCGGTTTCGGGAATAAAAAAAGCAGTGCAGGGTTCCTGCACTGCTTCTTCTCGTTCAGTGTGCTCAGCTGTTCTCGCCGGCGCCTTCGGTCACGGGCTCGTCCTCGACCGCCTTCATCGAGAGGGCGAAGCGGGTCTTGCCGGTCCTGGGATCCTTGCGGATGTCGACGAGCTTGACCTTGATGCGGTCCCCGACCTTCAGGTGGTCGCTGACTTTCGCGACCCGCTCCTTGGAGATCTCGGAGATGTGCACGAGGCCGTCGGTCTTGGGGATGAACTCGACGAAGGCGCCGAGCTCGTCGCGCACGTCGCGGACTTTGCCGACGTAGATGGTGCCGACCTCGGGCTTGGCGATGAGCGCCTTGATGATCTCGACGGCGGCCTTGGTGCCGTCGTTGTTCGAGCAGGCGATGGTGACCGTGCCGTCGTCGTCGATGTTGATCTCCGCGCCGGTCTCCTCGGTGATGCTGCGGATGGTCTCGCCGCCCTTGCCGATGATGAGGCCGATGGATTCCACCGGGACCTGGATCGAGGTGAGGCGCGGGGCGTATGTCGCGAGCTCCTCGCGTGCCGTCGGGATGGCCTCCTCCATCTTGTCGAGGATGTGGAAGCGGCCGCGCTTTGCCTGGGCCAGGGCGTTCTCGAGGATGTGGTAGTCCAGCCCGTCGATCTTGATGTCCATCTGGCAGGCCGTGATGCCCTCACGGGTGCCGGTCACCTTGAAGTCCATGTCGCCGAGATGGTCCTCGTTGCCGAGGATGTCGGAGAGGACCGCGTACTCCTCGCCGTCCTTGATGAGGCCCATGGCGATGCCCGAAACGGGCTTCTTCAGCGGGACGCCGCCGTCCATGAGGGCGAGGGTGCCGCCGCAGACCGAGGCCATCGACGAGGATCCGTTCGACTCGAGGATCTCCGAGACGATGCGGACGGTGTAGGGGAACTCCTGCTCGCCGGGGGCGACCATCCTGATGGCGCGCTCGGCAAGGTTGCCGTGGCCGATCTCGCGACGTCCGGTGGAACCGAGCCTGCCGACCTCGCCGACCGAGAAGGGCGGGAAGTTGTAGTGGAGCATGAAGCGCTTGTCGTTGTTGTTCGTCAGCGTGTCGACCGACTGCGCGTCCTTCTTGGTGCCGAGCGTGACGGCGACGAGCGCCTGGGTCTCGCCGCGGGTGAAGAGTGCCGAGCCGTGTGCGCGCGGCAGGACGCCGAGGTCGATCGTGATGGGACGCACCTGCTCGAGGTTCCTGCCGTCGAGGCGCTTGCCGTCGTCGAGGATCATGCGGCGCATGACCTTCTTCTCGATCGAGTGGATCTCCTCCTCGATGATGTGCTCGTTCAGGCAGAGTGCCTTCGAGCTGTCGGCGGCCAGCTCTTCGGCCGTGAGCGCGGCGCTGAAGTGCTCGATCGTCTGCTGGACGGTCTCGCCGTAGATCGCCTTGGTCTCATCGGCGCGCTCCTCCTTTGCGAGCGGCTTGTAGGCGAGCTCTTTCAGGCGGCTTTCGCAGGCGTTCTTGACGAACCCGGTGAGTTCCGAAGGGACCTGCAGCGGGGTGAAGGGGCGCTTGGGCTTTGCGACCGCGGCGGCAAGCTCGTCCTGCAGACGGCAGAGCTTCTTGATCGCCTCGTGGCCGAACTTGATGGCTTCGAGCATCTCGGCTTCGGAGATCTCCTGCATCTCGCCCTCGAGCATGCAGATGGTGTCGGCCGTTCCGCCGATCGAGATGTCCAGGTCGCTGTTCTCGAGCTCGTCGATGGTCGGGTTGATGACGAACATGCCGCCGGAGCGGCCGACGCGGACTTCCGACATGGCGTTGGCGAAGGGGATGTCGGAGACCATGATGGCCGCCGATGCCGCCAGGCCGCCGAGCACGTCGGCGTCGTTCTGCTGGTCGCTGGAGATGACGTTGATGATGACCTGGGTCTCATGGTAGTAGCCGTCCGGGAAGAGGGGACGCAGAGCGCGGTCGATGAGGCGGGCCGAAAGGATCTCCTTTTCCGAGGGGCGGGCTTCACGCTTGAAGAACCCTCCGGGGAACTTGCCTGCGGCATAGTATTTCTCGCGGTATTCAACCTGGAGCGGGAAGAAGTCCTGGTTGACCGAAGGGGCCTTCCTGCTGGAGACGACGGTGGCGATGACCATGGTGTCGCCCATACGGACCACGGTGGCGCCGTCGGCCTGCTTGGCCATCCTGCCGGTTTCGATCGAGATCGTTTTGCCGAGGCCGAGATCAATTTCTTTCGTGATAATCATAAAACTCGCTTGGATTGGTGATGGGAAAACGGTGTGCGGCCCGGTGCTTGCGCGGCCGCCGGCTTTCCGCCTGCATGGGGGCGGTATTGAAGCCTGTCTTTGAATATACTATAAAAAAGTTGTTTGCGGCATCTGCCGCGGGGTTCCCTCATGCGCGGAATTTCTCGTTGTCGATGAGCCGGACGCCGGTTGCGCGCACGGCGACGAGCAGGCGGTACTCACGTCCTTCCACGGCCTTTTCGGCAGGTTCGAACGTCTCCTCGTCGACGAAAGCCGCGTAGTCGAGCCCGAATCCGGTTGATTCGGTGATCATCCGCCCTGCTTCGGCTGCAGCGGCCGTGAGGCTCCGCTCCCCGGCTTCGACCATGCCTCCCGCGTGCAGGATGGCGCGGCGGATGACGGGAGCTTTCTGCCGCTCTTCGCCGGAGAGGTAGATGTTGCGGGAGCTGACGGCCAGGCCGTCCTCCTCGCGCACGGTCGGTGCCGCCAGGATCTCGACGTCCATCTGGAGGTCGCGCGTGAAGCGCCGGATGAGGGCGAGCTGCTGGGCATCCTTTTCTCCGAAGACCGCCACGTGCGGCCGGGTGATGTTCAGGAGCTTCGAGACGACGGTGGCCACTCCGTCGAAGTGGCCGGGGCGGAGCTCCCCTTCGAAGCGTTCGGTGATGCCGCGGCAGCTGACCGTGGTCCGGAACCCTTCGGGGTACATCGCCTCCGGCGCGGGGGCGAAGAGGTAGTCGACGCCGGCCGAGCGGGCCAGCGCCTCGTCCTTCTCGAACGGGCGGGGGTAGCGCTGGAAATCCTCTCCCTCGCCGAACTGCGACGGGTTGACGAAGAGGGTCATGATGACGGTACCGGCCTGCTGGCGGGCGAGCTTCACCAGGCTGAGATGCCCCTCGTGCAGGGCGCCCATCGTCATCACCACGCCGACGAGCTGCCGTCCCGTGCGGAGCTTCCCTGCGATGGCCTGCATTTCGGCGGGGTCAGTGATGGTCTGCATATCGGTCTGTCTTTTTAGGGTTCTTCTTCCTTTCGGGCGGGTGGACGGCCACGACGAACTCTCCCCTCGTCTTCGATTCGTTGAGCGCCCTGCGCATTTCCGGGATCGTGCCGCAGAGGTACTCCTCGTGCATCTTGGTCATCTCCCGGCCGATGAACACCTCGGCATCGGGGATGAGGGCCTCGAGTTCGTCGAGCAGCTTGTGGATGCGGAAGGGCGATTCGTAGAGCACGAAGGTCGCATCCATCGCCGCCAGTTGCTCGAGCCGGCTCTTGCGCCCCTTCTTGTGCGGCAGGAACCCCGCGAAATAAAAGCTGCTCGAGGGCAGCGGACAGACCGAGAGGACCGCCGTCAGGGCCGAGGGGCCGGGGACCGGGATGGCTGCGATGCCCCGTTCGTGGAGTGCGCGCAGCATCCCGTAGCCGGGGTCGCTGATGACCGGGGTGCCGGCATCGGTGACGAGGGCGACCTGGACGCCCTCCTCGAGCAGCGCGGCGACACGGTTGATGGCCTGGGCCTCGTTGTGGCTGTGGTAGCTGAGGAGCTTCTTTCCCTCGATGCCGAGGTGCTTGAGCAGGATGGATGTGCGGCGGGTGTCCTCGCAGGCGACGGCGCCGGCTTCGCGCAGGATTTCCACCGCCCTCAGGGTGATGTCACCAAGGTTGCCGAGCGGGGTGGCGACGACGAAAAGGGTGCCGCTGTGGTGCGTTTGGGTGCTCAAGGGCAGGATGATCCCGGGGGAAGGGCTTTGTTGTGGTAGTTTCAGAATGCTTTTAGTATATAGTCAAAATAACAGAAAGGGTACTTCGAAAAAACATGCTTGATGGCGATGGCTGAAGAGCGGGAGCTGCTCCGGGTCAGTGACCTGCGGGTGGATTTCAGTGTGAAGGGCGGCGGGTTCCGCCGGCCGGCCCCCCTCAGGGTGGTCGACGGCGTGTCGTTCTCGATCGGCGAAGGCGAGACGCTCGGCCTCGTCGGGGAGTCCGGTTGCGGCAAGACCACGCTCGGCCGGGCGCTCGTGCGACTCGGCGACGGCGCCCTCACCGGCTCGATCGAGTTCGAGGGGCGCGAGCTCACCTCTCTCGGCTCCGGCGAGTTCCGCCGCCTGCGACGCAGCATGCAGATGATCTTCCAGGATCCGTTCGGTTCCCTCAACCCGCGCATGAGCGTCGGCCAGATGCTTTTCGAGGTCCTCCAGGTGCACGGCCTTGCCAGGGGGGAGGATGCCCGTCGTCGCATTCTGGAGCTTCTCGACGTGGTAGGGCTGCCGCAGGAGTACGAGAACCGCTATCCGCACGAGTTCTCCGGCGGGCAGCGCCAGCGCGTGGGCATCGCCCGGGCTCTGGCCCTCAACCCCCGTTTCATCATCTGCGACGAGCCGGTCTCGGCGCTCGACGTCTCCATCCAGTCCCAGATCATCAACCTGCTCATGGACCTGCAGCGGGATCTGGGGCTGACCTACCTCTTCATCGCCCACGACCTCTCCGTCGTCGAGCACATTTCCGACCGGGTCGCGGTGATGTATCTCGGCCGCATCGTCGAGATCGCCGGCGCCCGGGAGCTCTACTGCAACCCCGCCCACCCGTATACCAGGGCGCTCCTTTCGGCCATACCGACGCCCGAGCCCGGACGCAAGCGCGAGCGCATCATCCTCGGCGGGGACCAGCCCGGTCCCATGAGCGTTCCCTCGGGATGTCCCTTCCACCCCCGCTGCCCCTCGGCCATGCCGGAGTGTTCAATGAAAACCCCTTCCCTGAAGCCGCTTGGAGGGGACGGTTCCCACCAGGTCAGCTGTCTGCTCTATCCATAGCGAACCAACGACATTCCTGTCATGAAAACGATCCGAAAGAAATCCGGCTGCCTCCGTCGGGGGTGCCTCTTCACGCTGCTCGTGACGCTCGTCGGCCTCGTCCTCATCTTCTGGCTTTCCCATCGCGGCCGTTCGCTGCCCGATCGGTTCGTGCTCTCGGTGCCGCTTTCCGGCTCGTTCGAGGAGCGTGCCTCGCCGTCGTCGTCGCTTCCTTTCGCCGGCGCGGAAGGGCCGCTCTCCCTGCAGGAACTGCTCTTCATGTTCGAGCAGGCCTCCGCCGATCCCAGGATCGAGACGGTCCTGCTCGACATCGGAGGGGTGCGCACGACGCCCTCGAAGGTCGCCGAGCTCAGGAGTGCGATCGAGCGGATGCGTGAGGGCGGTAGGAAGGTCGTCGCCTTCCTGCGAAGTCCGGAGGACAGCGACGTCATGCTCGGCGCCGCATGCGATTCGGTGGTCGTCGAGGAGGGGGGATTCATGCTGCTCGACGGCCTTCGCGCCGAAACCCTCTACTATGCCACCCCCCTCGGCAAGATCGGCGTCTCGTTCCAGGCTGCGCAGTGGAAGCGCTACAAGAGCGGCATCGAGCCGTTCGTCCGTACCGGTCCGAGCCCCGAGGCTCGCGAGGAGATCGGAGCGCTGCTCGACGAGGTCTACCGTGACTACATCGGCTACGTCTCAAAGCGTCGCGGGCTCGAGCCCGATTCGCTCCGCTCCGTCATCGACGACGTGACGCTCATGACCTCACGCGAGGCGGTCCGCCGCGGGCTCGCCGACGGGGTTGCCTCTTCCTGGCGGCTCCGCCGTGACCTCGAACGGCGCCTCAGCGGAAAGGAGCCTGAGGCGGAGAGCGGCTTTATCGTCGATGCCGACCGCTACCGCTCGGCCATGGAGTGGCCGGTGAAGTCCGACACGAAGGAGCGGCTCGCCCTCATCACCCTCTCCGGCCCCATCGTCCGCACTGCGGGCGAGGAGGCGCTCGGGATGGGTTCGGGCGTGGACGTCGATGCGGTGCGCAGCTCCCTCCGCGGGGCCCTCGCAGACAGTCGGGTGAAGGCCATGGTGCTGCGCATCGACAGTCCCGGCGGCGACGCCCTGGCCTCCGCCGAGATGCTCGAGATGCTCGACTCGGCTGCCGTAAAGAAGCCCCTCGTCGTCTCCATGTCCGGGGTGGCGGCATCGGGGGGCTACATGGCCGCCCTTGCAGGTCGGTCGATCTATGCCGAACCGCTCTCCATCACCGGTTCCATCGGCGTCTATGCCCTCAAGCCCGAGATCAGCGGACTCGTCGAGAAGATCGGGCTCGGCCGCGACGTGGTGACGAGGGGCCGGAATGCCGATGCGAACTCCATCTACAAGCCTCTCGACCGCGAGGCCTACGGGAAGTTCGTCGAGGCTTCCGGCGAGGTCTACCGTGACTTCGTCGGGAAGGTTGCCCGCTCGAGAAGGATGAATCCTGCCCGGGTCGATTCGCTTGCCGGCGGACGCGTATGGACGGGACGCAGGGCGCTCGAGGTCGGCCTCGTCGATCGTGAGGGCGGGTTGTTCGACGCGCTCCGGGAGGCCCGGCGGCTCGGCGGCATCGACAGCACCCGCCGCCCCGGGATCGTTTCTTACCCGAGCGAGAAGAGCTGGCTTGAGCTGCTCATGCAGGGCGATTTTTCCCGAATCGCTTCGCGTGCGGAGGGAGAGCTGGCGTCTCGTGCCGCGCGCAGGTTCATGCAGGGGGCTTCTCCGCTTCCCGCGGCTCTCTACCCGATGCTGCGGGGCGATCGGGCTTTCGAAGTGCTGACGGTGATGCCCTGCGACATCGTCATCCGCTGAAACGCAACACCCCGAAGCCTGAAACGCAACGAGCCGCAGTATCCCTGCGGCTCGTGCTGTTTCCGCCCCGGAGGGGGCAGGGATGCACTCCCTTTTTCAGAACTTGTAGGTGAGGGAGGTCTGGGTCCTCCATACGTCGCTGTCGCTGCCGCCGACATAGCCGGTCTTCCACTCCGAGAGCTGCAGGCCGATGATGAAGTTCGGCGTGATGCTCTCCAGCACGTTGGCGAAGATCGTCCGGTTGAAGGCTCGGCCGGCTGCAGCGAGGTCGCTGTCGTCCGGATCGTCGATGCCGCCGCCGAACGCCACCGTGGTGGTGGGGGAGAGGGTGTAGCGCATGGCCGCCCATCCGCCCTCTGCGCGGGTTTCATTGCCGGTCGAGCCGAGGCTTTGCCCGATACCGCCCCAGTAGTTCTCGAGGTTGGCTCCGGTGAAGCATTCGCCGGCAAAAAGGAGCTTGTCGGTAAGTGGCATGGAAAGCTCGAGGCTTGCCGACCAGGTGTCGGCGGCTACGGAGGTGTTCGAGGCGTCCGTGTCCCACTGCTCCTGGCCGTAGTGACCCGAAACCGCGATCGTTGCGGGCTTGTCGGCCACGAGGATCGGGGTGGAGAGGGCCACGCGGCCCTGGATGGTCGGGATGTTGGCGTCTTTGCCGTTGTCGGTTGCTACGCCGGTAATGCTGTTTGTGTCACCGATGGTGCGTGCAGCGGCGACAGCCACCTCTACACGTTCCGTGTCGCCGGCCCTGAAGCCCTTGGTGAGTCGCAGCTGGGCGTGACGCCCTCCGATGTTGCCGGCGTTCCACATGAGGCCGGCGTCGTCGACGAAGGGGATGAGCGAGGAGTTCACGTCCCAGGTCTGGCCGGCGAGGATGCTGAAGTCGCTTTCGGGCCAGTAGGCCTTCAGGTAGCCGTGGCGGAGGCGGGGCGCTGCAGCGTTTTCGTCACCTCCTTTTCCGAAGAAGTCGAACTCGATCTTCCCCGAGAGCTTCATCTTCCCGGTGTCCGGGCCGGAGAGGTCCATGCCGATGCGGCTCGCGTTGCCGGTGAGGCTCCATTCCGCGTCGCTGTCGCTGCCGGGCTGCGCGTAGAGGGCGATGTTGCCTGGGAAAAGCCTGCCGGTGTCGTAGGCCCCGTCGAAGCGGGCGAAGCCGTAGAGGCGGACCTTGACGCCGGGAGCTGCGGTGACTGCCGGGCTTTGCATGTCGGGCGCCGGCGGGGCCGGTGCAGGTGCTTGGGTTGCTGTTTCGGCGGTTGGGCGCGCCTGCAGCAGGGCCTTGAGTTCGGCCAGTTCGCGCTCGAGGCTGGCGATGCGTTCCTCGACGGTTCCTGCAGCCCTTGCGGGCGCTGCGGGAGCCGATATGAAGAGTGCCGCGGCAAGGAGCGGGGCGGTGAGAATGGTATGCTTCCGTGTCATTTGGCGGAGGGTTGCGGTTGTGCGAAATTCTGGCTGGAAAGCCCCTAATATATTCTTTGCTCGGGATTTATGAAATCCCCTCCCCGCCTGCCGACTGCATCCGACGGCGAGAGGCTGGCCGCTGAGACGGCTCTCCCGGGGAGCCGCCCTCCTCGCCGGGGTTTTTGCGGTTAATGTTTGCCGCCTATGCGATTTATGTTTATCTTACTCAATAATCTTATGGTAAGCCACTAACTCCTAATTCATTACCAGTCATGGACAACAAATCAAACGGTAAGCTTATCGCCCTTGCATTCGGTGGCGCGGCTCTGATGGGGGCTTTGTTTTTCGGAGTGTCGTTTCTGACCGGTTTCAAGGTTCCGGCAGAGAACATCTCTTCGGTTCTGACCCCGCTCCGTTCCTTTACCGGCTGGTTCATGCTCATTCTCTGCGCCTCGCTCATCATCCGCGGGTTCGGCAAGATCTCTTCGAAGGTCAGCGACAAGTGGTTCCTGAGCCTTCCGCTGAGCATCATCGCAATCGTCGCCGTGATGTTCGCAGTTCTCTGGCTCCGTCCTTCCGGCATCCTGCTCTCCACCACGGGTCGCACTACGACGCTCGATGGCGAGTACATCCGCACCGTTGAAGACCTTACCGCATTCCTCAACCAGCCGGCAGCCACCACCAACGTGCCTCCCGCACCCGAAGGCTTCGACTTCGCGGCAGCCAAGGACCTGACCGACGGCCGCTGCAACAAGTGCCATACGCTCGGTTCCGTAGAGGACGCCCTCCGCACCAAGTACAAGAAGACCGGCAAGGTCGACATCATCGTCAAGCGCATGCAGGACTATCCCGGTTCCGGCATCTCCGACGGCGAGGCCACCGACATCATGATCTACCTGACCGAGAAGTTCTGAGGCCGGCACAAGGTTCTGCCCGAACGGCAAATGAAAAGCCCCGAAGTGTTCCTCCGGGGCTTTTCTGCGTCCAGTCCGTTTTTCCGCTGCCGCCCGGGTGCACTCAGTTCGATGCGTTGTGGCTGACCGTGACGGTTTCGGTGATGCCGCCCCGGGCTTTCCACTCGGTCCTGACGGTCATGCTGCGGGGGCTGCAGGCTGCGACGAGGTCGTCGAGGATCCGGTTGGTGACGTTCTCGTAGAAGATGCCGGCGTTGCGGAACTCGAGGAAGTAGTACTTCAGCGACTTGAGCTCGATGCAGGTCCTGTCGGGAATGTAGCTGACGGTGATGGTGCCGAAGTCGGGCAGTCCCGTCTTGGGGCAGACCGAGGTGAACTCGGGGTTGACGATCTCGATCGTATAGTCGCGTTCCGGGTAGGTGTTGTCGAAGACTTCCAGGATCTCTCTTTTCATGGGAGCAGGGTGTTTATGGTTGTCACGGGCTCTCGGCGCCCGAAGTAGCCGGTGTGCTGGAAAAATAGAAATCCAGAGTGATTTTCAGTACATTCCGTTTGATTTTTTTGTTGAACCCCATTGCGTTGCAGGATGACGATTTCGGCTGAAGAGAACAACGGCGGGCCGGGCCGGCTTATGGCCGAACTGGCCCGGGAGTACGAGCTGCTCGAGACCGACTGCCGCATCGGCAGCCGTCAGTTCAGCTTCACCAGCGTCAAGGACAGCTACGCCCTGCTTGATCGGATCGATCCCGAGGAGTTCCTCAAGGACGAACAGATGCCCTACTGGGCCGAGATCTGGCCATCCGCCCTGGCGCTCTGTGATTTCCTCTCGGAGTCGGTTCCCCTTTCAGGGAAGCGGGTGGTTGAGATCGGTGCGGGTACCGGCCTCGTTTCGGTCGTCGCGGCTTCGCTCGGTGCCGGCGTGGTGGCTACAGACTACTCGATCGAGGCGCTGCGCTTCATCCGCTGCAACGCCCTTAAAAACGACGTGCGGCTCGAAGTCGAACGGCTCGACTGGCGCAACGTGCGCCTTGAGGAGCGTTTCGATACGCTTCTTGCCGCCGACGTGCTCTATGAGCGGGTAAATCTTCTGCCGATCCTGCTTTCGATCGACCGGCTGCTCAAGCCGGACGGCTGCGCCTATATCGCCGATCCCCGCCGTCGCCTCGCCGAGCAGTTCCTCGAACTGGCCGCCGAGAACGGTTTTTCGGTGACGGCCCACGCCCGCGAACATCGCGGGGAGGGCAAGCCCGTGGCGGTCAACATCTACCGGCTGACCCGCTGAGATGGGGAGCGCAAAGCAACACCGGCCGGCCTGGCGGTATGACGCCGGTGCACTGCTCTGGCAGCTCTCCTTTACCCTTTCGGGCACCATCTTCGGCCAGAAACGCCTTGCGGCGGAGCGCCGTTCCCTCTTTTTTTCCCTCGACCCCTCCTCCGGCAAGGTGCTGCTCGACGACTTCCAGCCGCTGGATCCGCTTTCCGGTGAGCCGATCGGCGGTGGCTGGCTCGTCGGCATCGAGTCGACCCACGAGCAGCTGGTCTACCTCCATGCATGGCAGGAGGGGAGCCCTCTGCACCGCGGAATCTGGGCCCTGGAGGCAGAGAGCGGCAGGCACGCATGGTCGCGGCCCGATCTTGAGCATGCCGCCCATCTGCCGGAAGGGATCCTGGCCTGCCGCCAGACCTCCTTCGCCGGATTTCCCGAGCGGACCTACCTGTTGCTCGACCCGCTGACGGGCGAGGAGCGTCCTTCTCTCGATGCGGCTTCGCACCGCATGAGGGCTTCGAGCGAGGAGGAGCGCCAGGGGATCAGCCTTCCCGATGAGGGCGTGCGGCTGCCCGACGGCCGGGAGGGCGGCGAGTCGATCGTCTCTGGCGGATGTGTTGCCGGGGCCTTCCATGAGTCGCAGCATGGCGGGTGGCGTTCGAGTTTGCGGATCTGGAAGGATGGCCGGGAGGTGTACGGCGACGTGATGGAGGAGCGCGGCCTCATGCCGGCGCGGAACAATTTCCTCCGGAGGGGGGATAAATTGTACTACATTAAAGAGAAACGGGAGCTCGTCGCACTGCCTTTTTCTTGAGCCCGGTTCCCGCATCCGAACCCTCTCTTCCCGCACTGCTGATGGATCGGCCGGCTTCACCCATAGAGCGCCTCCTCGAAGAGTTCCTGCTCTCCGGGCGCGGGCGCAGGAACCTGTCGAAGACGACGGTCGTCGCCTACCGCACCGACCTTCGACAGTTTTTCGATTTTTATGTCCGCAACGCCGGTGCTTCCGCCGGCGCGGACTTCGATCCCTCCCTCGTCACTCCCGCCTTTGTGCGCCTTTTCATGGGCGAGCTGCTCCGGCGCGGCATCACACAGCGCTCCATCGCCCGCAAGCTGGCTTCGCTGAAAAGTTTCTTCCGCTATCTCCACGAGTCCGGGCGGATCTCTGAGAGCGCGCTTTCTTCCGTATCCGTGCCGCGCTTCAGCCGCCCCGTTCCTGCATTTCTGACCGAAGCCGAGACTACGATGCTCTTCGAGGAGGTGGTGCCGATGGCTCCGCACCGGGAGGGGTACGCCCACGGCACGGAGCTGGAGCGCAATTTCACCCTCCTGCGCGACCGGGCGATCCTCGAGCTGCTCTACGGCTGCGGCCTTCGGATTTCGGAGCTGACCGGCCTCGGGATGGGCGACGTGGACCTGGTCGGAGGGTACGTGAAACTGACCGGAAAAGGGAGCAAACAGCGCATCGTTCCGCTTGGCGCAGAGGCGGTTTCAGCCCTCAAAAAATATTTTGAAGTCCGCTCAAACTTCTTTAGAATGAAAGGAGATGGGGCTGCTGGGGAGTCAGGCCATGTGTTCCTGACCGGCAAAGGCAAACAGATTTATCCCATGCTTGTCCAGAGGATGACCCGCCGCTATCTTGCCGCGGTGACCGAGCAGAAGAAGAAAAACCCGCATACGCTGCGCCATACCTTCGCCACACACCTCCTCAACGGCGGTGCCGACCTCCAGAGCGTGAGCGAAATGCTCGGCCACAGCAACCTTTCGACGACGGAAATCTATACCCATGTGACTTTCGAACGCCTCAGGGAGGTATACAGGAAAGCCCACCCGAAGGCCTGATCGAAGCTTTGACGGTCCGGAGGCAGTATGCCCGGACCCTGTTCCTTCATTCTCTTCACCCATATATCCACGGAGGTTGTCATGACCAAAGACACCGGAAGCGACACGCCCATGATCAATGTCACCCTGCGCCATTCCAATAACCACAATGCCATAGAGGACTATGCCCGCAGCGCCGTGCAGTCGCTTACCAGGCTCTACCCTTCGATCATCAGCTGCCACGTCATTCTCGATCACCAGAAGAACGATTACGAAAAGAACAAGAACGCCGAAATAACCCTGCATGTCCCGCAGCACGATTTCATCGCCAAGGAGTCCGGAGCGGCTTACGAGCTTTGCATAGACGGTTGCGTGGCGGCGCTTGGCCGCCAGCTTCAGAAATACAAGGAGAAAATTCACTGAGCCGGGCCAGCGGGGCCGGAGGGGGCCATCCCTTTCCGGCCTCCCTGGCGGCTGCAGGAGTTTTCCTTCACCATCGATGCCGGACCCATGAATCTCGACCAGAAAGGCCTGAAGAAGCGATCAGTGACGGTCGCCTATTTTTTTAATAATATCGGCCGGGCCCATGACATCCGGCTCCGGCGGCTCAACGAGGTCGATGAGCAGAAACGGCGTATCTTCGAGCGTGACCTCCACCGTCCGGGACTGGCGCTGGCGGGCTTCACCAACCTTTTCACCTACAAGAGGGTGCAGATCCTCGGCAACACCGAGACGCGCTTTCTCAACCACCTCACCGACGAGGTTCGTCTCGAGGCCTTCGGACATCTTACGCGTTTCAAGGTCCCCTGCATTATCCTGACGAGCAACAATAAACTCCACCCCGACCTGCTCGACATGGCCACCGAGGCGGGCATACCCGTCTACGTGACGCGCCACTCCTCGACCAAGGCGATCTATCAGGTCACGGATTTCCTCGATGACCAGTTCTCACTCTACCAGCAGTACCACGGCTCGATGGTCGACGTCTACGGCGTGGGGGTGCTGCTGACCGGCAAGAGCGGCCTCGGCAAGTCCGAGATCGCCCTCGACCTTGTCGAGCGAGGCCACGGCCTTGTCGCCGACGACGTGGTGGTGATCAGGCGCAAGGGCGAGACGACGCAGCTGAGCGCCTCCCGCAATAACATCATCGACCACTTCATGGAGATCCGCGGTCTCGGCGTGGTCGATGTGAAGGCGAACTTCGGCATCCGGGCCATCCGCGACCATAAGGACGTGCAGGTGGTCGTGGAGCTTCTCGAGTGGAACAAGGAGATGGAGTACGAGCGTCTCGGCCTCGATACCAAGTCGATCAAGATCCTCGGCGTTGAGGTGCCGCTCGTCCAGCTCCCCATCTTCCCCGGCAAGAACATTACGGTCATCATCGAAGTGGTCGCCCTCAATTTCCTTCTGAAACGCTATTCGAACTATGTGGCCGCCGAGGCCCTGACCGACAGGATAAAACAGGTGATAAGCAATGACGAAAGATCAGAGGGCGACATCCTCGTATAGGGGGAGCAGTGCTCCCCGGGCCGTGCGGCGCCTCCTGATGCTGCCGCTCTGCCTTCTGCTTCTCACGGCCTCCGCATGCTCCGGCGGAGGCCGTGGCCATGCCGGCGGTTCGGCCATGGACTCGACGCTCGTTTTGACTTCTCTCGGCGACGCCGACTACCTCAACCCGGTCATCGGTGCTTCGGTCACCTCATCGAACATCTTCAGCCTGATCTACCCTTCGCTGCTCCAGAGCGAGTTCGACACCACGACC
This sequence comes from Chlorobium sp. N1, assembly GCF_004332115.1. Classification (GTDB taxonomy): domain Bacteria; phylum Bacteroidota; class Chlorobiia; order Chlorobiales; family Chlorobiaceae; genus Chlorobium. The sequence continues at coordinate 526,605 of NZ_SJPA01000001.1, read as the reverse complement.
GGCCTGCTCAACTACATGGCGCTCGAAAAGCAGCTCCGCCCCTCGCCCGACGGGACGACGAGAAAGACCCCCAAGGCGGCGCTCGCCAGGACCTGGACGATGGCGCCGGATCACCGCGCCATTACCTACACGCTCCGCAACGACGCTTTCTGGGACGACGGCAAGCCGATCGTCGCCCGCGACTTCCTCTTCGCCTATCGCCTCTATGCCGATCCCGTGATCGCCAGCCCCCGCCAGCAGTACCTCGCCGAACTCGAGGGTGCCGAGAAGGGCGAGGTGGATTTCCGGAGGGCGCTTTCCGCGCCCGACGATACCACCCTGGTGTTCCGCTTCCACAAGCCCGTTCCCGAGTACCTCGCCCTCTTCCACACCTCGCTGGCGCCGATGCCGGAGCACTTCTGGCGCAACGTCAAGCCGGCCGAGTTCCGCAATTCGCCGCTCAACCGCAAGCCGCTCGGCGCCGGTCCCTACCGGCTCCAGTCCTGGAAGGCGCAGCAGGAGCTGGTGCTTCGGAGCAACCACCGTTCGAACCTTCCCAAGCCCGGCAATATCCCGCAGATTTCGTTCCGGGTGGTGCCGGATTACACCGTGCGACTCGCCCAGCTGCAGACCGGCGCGGTGGATGTGGTCGAAAATATCAAGCCGGAGGATTTCGCGGGACTCGAGCATGCGAAGAACCCTGTCGACATCAAGAGCGTCGGACTCAGGGTCTACGACTATGTGGGATGGTCGAACATCGATCGCGACGAGTACCGCCAGCACGGCCGCATCGTTCCCCATCCGCTCTTCGGTTCCGCCCCCGTGCGCCGTGCGCTCACCATGGCCATCGACCGACAGTCGATCATCGACGGCTACCTCGGCCGCTACGGCGTCGAGGCCGTCACCGACATCTCGCCCTCCCTGAAATGGGCCTTCAACCCGAAGGTGCAGCCCTACCCGTTCGACCCCCGCAAGGCTTCCGAAATCCTGCGCCGTGAGGGCTGGATCCCGGGTCCGGACGGCATCCTCCAGAAGGACGGCAGGCGGTTCAGCTTCATTCTCTACACCAACGCGGGCAACGCCCGGCGCAACTACGCGAGCGTCATCATCCAGCAGAACCTCCGCGCGGTCGGCATCGAGTGCCGGCTCGAGGTCCAGGAGTCGAATGTGTTCTTCGATAACCTGCAGAACCGCCGTCTCGACGCCTGGATGGCCGGCTGGTCGATCGGGCTTGAGATCGACCCGATGGACGTGTGGGGCTCTGACCTCGAAAAGAGCCGCTTCAACTTCATGGGCTACCGCAATTCGCAGATAGACAGCCTCTCGGCCGTCGCCAAGGAGCAGATGGATCCGCTCGACGCTCGCCCCTCCTGGATGGCATACCAGGAGATCCTGCACCGCGACCAGCCCGTCACCTTTCTCTACTGGATCAGGGAGACCCAGGGGTTCAGCCGGCGGATCGAAGGTGAGGAACTCAACATTTCCGGTGTATTTTACAACATCGACGACTGGACGCTCAGTCCTTCCGGAACCTTTGCTCCCTAGAACCATCGCATGCTGACCTATATCCTCAAGCGGCTGCTTGTCGCCGTGCCGCTCATATTCGGCGTCCTGACCCTGACCTTCTTCATCATCCGGCTTGCACCGGGCGATCCGGCGGCTTTTTTCATCCAGCCGGGCATCAGTCCCAACGTCGCCATGCAGATTCGCGAGCAGTACGGTCTGAACGACCCGCTCCTGATCCAGTACGTCAAGTGGCTCGGCCATGTCCTCCAGGGGGATTTCGGGCGCAGTTTCAGCCGCGCTCAGCAGCCGGTGATCGAAGTCATCGCCTCTGCGCTTCCGATCACCGTCACCATCGCCCTGCTCACACTCGTGGCCAACTTCACCTTCGGCATCATCATCGGGGTGATCTCGGCGGTCCGCCAGAACAGCTTCCTCGACCGCTTCCTGACCATCACCGCGCTGTTCTTCTATTCTATGCCGGAATTCTGGTTCGCCCTCATGATGATTATCTTTTTTGCCCTCCGCTTTCCGCTCTTTCCGGCTTCGGGCCTGAACGAGGTGGGGGCCGAAGGGTTCGGGCCCCTCGGTTTCGCCATCGACCGGCTCTGGCACCTTGTCCTGCCCGTCACGGTGCTCAGCATCAACGGCGCGGCCGGCATCGCGCGCTACGTGCGGGGAAGCATGCTCGAGGTGATCCGCCAGGACTACATCCGCACGGCCCGGGCCAAGGGTCTGCCGGAACGGCTGGTCATCTTCCGCCACGCCCTGCGCAACGCCCTCCTGCCCGTTATCACCCTCATGGGCAGCTCGCTGCCCTTCATCTTCAGCGGAGCCCTCTTTATTGAGGTGATTTTCGCTTTTCCCGGCATGGGAAGGGTGACGGTCGAAGCCATTTTCGCGCGTGATTATCCGCTTATCATCGCCAATACGTTCATTTCGGGGATCCTCATCGTCTTCGGCAACCTCATCGCCGACGTACTCTACGCCGTCGTCGATCCCCGTATCAAGCTCTGAAACCCTAGCCTGCCTTGAAAATAGAGTTGCTCAATACCCCCGCTGACATACAGGAGCTGCGCTTCGAAGAGGAGATTCGTCCGCGGCGCATGGAGGACTTCACCGGCCAGCAGCGCCTGACCGACAACCTGAAGGTGTTCATCGCCGCGGCCAGGATGCGTGGCGATGCCCTCGACCACGTGCTGCTCTCCGGTCCGCCGGGCCTCGGCAAGACCACGCTCGCCCACATCATCGCCGCCGAGATGGGCGGATCGCTGAAGGCGACCTCCGGGCCGATGCTCGACAAGGCGGGCAACCTCGCCGGCATCCTGACCAGCCTGCAGCAGGGCGATGTGCTCTTCATCGACGAGATCCACCGCATGCCCGCGGCCGTCGAGGAGTACCTCTACTCGGCCATGGAGGATTTCCGCATCGACATCATGCTCGACAGCGGCCCGTCGGCGCGAGCCGTGCAGCTCAAGATCGAGCCGTTCACCCTGGTCGGGGCGACGACCCGTTCGGGCATGCTGAGCTCTCCGCTCAGGGCCCGGTTCGGTATCTCCAGCCGCTTCGACTACTACGATCCCCAGCTGCTCGAAACCATCATCCTTCGTTCGTCGGGGATTCTCGGTATCGGCATCGAGCGCGACGCCGCCATGGAGATCGCCGGCCGTTCGCGCGGCACCCCGCGCATCGCCAACCGCCTGCTGCGTCGTGCACGGGACTTCGCCCAGGTCGACGGCATGGAGTCGATCGGCCGCGGGACCGCCATGAAGACCCTCGACTCCCTCGAGATCGACGAAGAGGGGCTCGACGACATGGACAAGAAGATTATGGACGCCGTCGTCAACCGTTTCGGCGGAGGTCCGGTCGGTGTGGCGTCGCTTGCCGTTTCGGTCGGTGAGGAGCAGGACACCATCGAGGAGGTCTATGAACCCTATCTTATCCAGGCGGGCTACCTCTCCCGCACCCCTCGGGGGCGGGTGGCGACGCCGCGCGCGCAGCTTCGCTTTTCCGACGGGAGCTCATCCATTTCCGGAACCCTGTTCGATGAAGCGCGTTTCGACTGAATGCCATCGGCACAGGGCGCCGCTCCTGCTGCTGCTCTTCTCCTTCTTGCTGCTCTCCGCATGCAGCTCCGCCCCGGCACGTCGAAGCGAGGTCGACGCCGGCGTCGACTCGCTCGCCTCAGCCCGGGAGCAGGCGTTCATCAGGGCATCGTTCCTTGCCGCCGGAGGAGATCATCCGGCAGCCATCAGCGGCTACCGATCCCTTCTTTCCGCTGATCGGAAGAATGCGGCGCTCCACTTTTCCATGGCGAAAGAGTTCCTGGCCCTCGGGGAGCTCGATTCGGCAAGGGCATATGGCGAGCGCGCCTTCGCTCTCGATACCTCCAACCGATACTCCACCGGCCTGCTCGCAGACATCTCCCATGCGATGGGGGATCGCAAACGGGCCGTGGAACTCTACGGCCGGCTCTCGGAGATGGACCCGGTCAACACCGAGCTTCTGAGCTGGCTCGCCATGGAGCATCTCGCTGCCGAAGAGCCCGAGGAGGCCCTTGCGGTCTTCCGCCGGGTCCTCCGGCTCGATCCCGGGAACGAGACCGCACGCTCCCAGGTGCTGCTGCTCGAGATCCGCATGCAGCGCTATCCGGAGGCCATCGCCTCCCTCAAGGAGATGATCGCCGGCGGAGCGGGGGACGGACGGCTGCGGCTGACGCTCGGAGGCATCTATCTGCGGACCGGGGATTTCGCCGATGCGGCCGCTACTTTCCGTGAGGCCCTGCAGGCGGCCCCGGGTTTCGTTCCGGCCTGGCTGGCGCTTTTCGAGGTATCCGTCCGCTCCGTCGACATGGCCGCCTTCCGCTCCGACCTTACAGCCTTCTACGATACGGTGCGCCCGACCGTTGCAAAGAAGCTCGAGCTGACCCGTTTCTACCTGACGGAGTCCGTTTCCGACACCCTGTATCGCGTTCCGGCCAGGCTCATGCTCGATGAGAGCTGCCGGCGCCATCCGAAACATGCCGAACCGCTGATGCTGAGAGGGTGGGTGCGCCTGCGGGACGGCGATTCCCCGGGGGCGGTGCAGGATTTCAGGGCGGCCGTTCGTCTCGACAGAATGAACAGCGACCTGCGCCAGAGCCTGGTTACGGCCCTCCTGGCCTCGGAGCGGTTCCCCGAAGCGCTCATCTCGGTTCGCCGTGCACTGCGGGATTTCCCTGCCGAGCGGCTCCGATACCGGGTGCTGGAAGGATATGTACTCTACGAGTCCGGCAACCCGCAGGGTGCCGCCCGCCTGCTCGAGCGTGCGCTCCGTTCCCCGGAAATCGAAGGGGAGCGGGAGCTGCATCTCAGGGCGCTCAGCACTCTGGCATTCGCCTACGACACGCTCGGGCAGTCGACGAAGAGCATTCCGGTCTATGAGCGGCTGCTCGTGCTCGATCCCCAGGATGCTCTCGTCATGAACAACCTCGCCTACAGCCTCGCCGAGCGCGGAACGGAGCTGGAAAAGGCGCGACGGCTTGCCGAAGGGGCGGTGTCGAAAGAACCCCTGAGCGGGGTCTTTCTCGATACGCTCGGCTGGATTCTCTACCGCCAGGGAGCGTTCGACGAGGCTCTCCTGCGGTTGCGCAAAGCGGCTGAGCTCGAGCCCGACGAGCCCGAGATATTCCGCCACCTCTCCGAGCTCTATCGTGCGATGGGAGAGGGTGATGAGGCGGCGGCAATGGAGCGGCGTGCCGCTGAGCTGGAACTGAAGCGGGCTGGTTCCGGGGGCGCGAAGTGATCGGAAGGGTTGGCCGGATTGGCTGAACGGGCGGCAAGAAAGAGATGAAAAAGAAAACGGCGGGAGGTTCCCGCCGTTTCTTGTTGTCTGGTGTCGAGCGCCGTTACTTGGCCTCGAATGTCCGCGCCGCCAGGTACTCGTAGTGCGCGTAGCGGGCGTCCACCTCTTTCTGGATGGCTGCGAAGTAGGCCTCGGCGATGTCCGGGTGGCTCTTCTTGAGCATCCTGAAGCGGTTCTCCATGTTGAGGAACTCGGTCACCGGGATTTTCGGCTTCTTCGAATCCAGCTGCAGCGGGTTGAGCCCCTCTTTGAGGCGGTCCGGGTTGTAGCGGTAGAGGAGCCAGTGTCCGGAGTCGACCGCGGCTTTCTGGTTGTCAAGGCCGTGCTCCATCGTGATGCCGTGCGCGATGCAGTGCGAGTAGGCGATGATGATGGAGGGGCCGTCGTAGGCCTCCGCCTCGAGGAACGCCCTCAGGGTCTGCTCGTCGCGGGCGCCGAGTGCGACGGATGCGACATAGGCGTTGCCGTAGCTCATCGAGATGAGCCCGAGATCCTTCTTGGTGACCGGACGGCCCGCGGCTGCGAACTTTGCGATTGCGGCTTTCGGGGTGGCTTTCGAGGCCTGTCCGCCGGTGTTGGAGTAGACCTCCGTGTCGAGGACCAGGAGGTTGACGTTCTTGTCGCCTGCGGTGACATGGTCGACGCCGCCGTAGCCGATGTCGTAGGCCCAGCCGTCTCCGCCTACACCCCAGACGCTCTTCTTGACGAGCATGTCGGCAACCGACATGAGGTTTCGTGCGTCGGAGGAGTCGACCTGGGAGATCTTCTGCTTCAGTTCGGCAACTCTCTTGCGCTGCTCGAAGATTTCGGGTTCGGTGAGCTGGCGGGCTTCGAGGATCTCGCCGACGAGGCCGTCGCCGACGGTGCCTGCCATTCTCCTGAGCAGTTCGCCTGCGTACTCCTGCTGCTTGTCGATGGAGAGCCGGAAGCCGAGCGCGAACTCCGCGGTGTCTTCAAACAGCGAGTTCGACCATGTCGGTCCGAGGCCCTGGGCGTTGCAGGTGTACGGGGTGGTCGGCAGGTTGCCGCCGTAGATCGAGGAGCAGCCGGTGGCGTTGCCGATGACGAGGCGGTCTCCGAAGAGCTGGGTCATCAGTTTTACGTACGGGGTCTCGCCGCAGCCTGAGCATGCGCCGGAGAACTCGAAGAGCGGCTCCTGCAGCTGCTGTTCCTTGATCAGCTTCGGATTGATTTTCGTACGGTCGAATTCCGGGATCTGGAGGTAGTAGTTCCAGTTGTCGACTTCGGTCTCTCGCAGCGGCTCCTGGGGGGCCATGTTGAGTGCCTTGCGCTCGGGGTTCGACTTGTCGCGTGCAGGGCAGATGTGTGCGCAGATCTTGCAGCCGGTGCAGTCCTCGGGAGCCACCTGGATGGTGTACTTCATGCCGTTCCAGCTCGCGCCCTTCGCTTCAATGGACTTGAAGGTGCGGGGTGCGTTCTCGAGGTATTTCGGGTCGTAGACCTTCGCGCGGATGGCTGCGTGGGGACAGACCATGGCGCATTTGCCGCATTCGATGCAGAGGTCGGGCTCCCATACCGGGATGACGGATGCCAGGTTGCGCTTTTCGAACTTCGCCGTGCCGGTCGGATAGGTGCCGTCGGCCGGAAGAGCGCTGACCGGAATCTCGTCACCCTCGCCTGCGATGATCTTGGCGAGCACGTTGCAGACGAAGTCGGGCGCCTCGCCGACGATCGGCGCGCGCAGCGTCTTCTTGCTGTCGGCGACTGCGCCGATCGTGACCTCGTTGAGGTTCGTGAGCGTGTTGTCGACCGCCTTGATGTTCTGCTTGACGATCTCGTCGCCCTTCTTGCCGTAGGTGACCCTGATGGCGTGCTTGATCTGCTCGATGGCCTCCTCGCGCGGCAGGACCCCGGAGATGGCGAAGAAACAGGCCTGCATGATGGTGTTGATGCGCTGGCCCATGCCGCTCTCGCCGGCAACCTTGTACGCGTCGATGGTGAAGAGTTTCGCCTCTTTGGCGATCAGGTGCTCCTGCACGATGCGCGGCAGGTTCTCCCAGATCTCCCCGGGGGCGTAGTGCGAGTTGAGCAGCAGCGTGCCGCCTTTCTTGAGGTTTTTCACCAGGTCGATCATCTCGAGGAAGATCCAGTGGTGGCAGCCGATGAACTGCGCCTCCGAGATGAGGTAGGTCGAGTGGATCTCCTTCGGTCCGAAGCGCAGGTGCGAGGTGGTGATGGATCCCGCCTTCTTGGAGTCGTAGACGAAGTAGCCCTGGGCGTAGTTCGGGGTGTTCTCGCCGATGATCTTGATGCTGTTCTTGTTGGCGCCGACCGTGCCGTCCGAGCCGAGGCCGTAGAAGAGCGCGCGGAACATCTCGTCGGGTTCGATCGAGAACGATGCGTCGTAGTCGAGGCTGAGGTTGGTGACGTCGTCCTTGATGCCGATGGTGAAGTGCTTCTTCGGCGAGGCTGCGGCCATGTTGTCGAAGACGGCCTTGACCATGGCGGGCGTGAACTCCTTCGAGGAGAGCCCGTAGCGGCCGCCGGTAACCTCCGGCATGGCCTTCAGCAGCCCTTTCTCCACGCCTTCCATAAGGGCGTTGACGCCGTCGAGGTAGAGGGGTTCGCCGGCACTGCCGGGTTCCTTCATGCGGTCGAGGATCGAGACCTGCCTGACTGTTTTCGGGAAGGCCGCGACGAAGCGCTCGACGTCGAAGGGACGGAAGAGGCGGACGTTGATGACGCCGACTTTCTCGCCGCTTTTGTTCAGGTACTCGACCGTTTCGCGGACGGTTTCGACGCCCGAGCCCATGAGCACGACGACGCGCTCGGCGTCGGGGGCTCCGTAGTACTGGTAGATCTTGTAGTTTCTGCCGGTCAGTTCGCCGAACTTCTCCATCATGCGCTCGGTGATTTCGGCGGCGGCGGTGTAGTAGCTGTTGACGGTCTCGCGGCCCTGGAAGTAGGTGTCGGGGTTCTGCGAGGTGCCGCGCAGGATCGGCGCGTCGGGGGTCATGCGGCGGCTGCGGTTCTGGATGACGAGCTCCTCGGGAACCATCTCCCTGATGACCGCTTCCGGGACCACCTCGATCTTGGCGATCTCATGCGAGGTACGGAAGCCGTCGAAGAAGTGCAGGATCGGCACGCGCGACTCGAGCGTCGCGGCCTGGGCGATGAGGCCCATGTCCATGGCCTCCTGGACCGAGCTCGAGGCCAATAGCGAGAATCCGGTGCCGCGAACCGACATGACGTCGCTGTGGTCGCCGAAGATGGAGAGCCCCTGGGCCGCCAGTGAACGGGCCGAGACATGGATGACGCAGGGAGTCAGCTCGCCGGCGATCTTGTACATGTTGGGGATCATCAGCAGCAGGCCCTGCGACGCGGTGAAGGTGGTGGTCAGCGAGCCGGTCTGGAGCGCGCCATGGACAGCGGCAGCGGCACCGGCTTCGCTCTGCAGTTCGTCGATCTTGGGAACGGTTCCCCAGATGTTCTTGAGCCCTTCGGCTGCCCATGCATCCGAATATTCACCCATCGGTGACGCCGGCGTGATTGGATAGATGCAGATAACTTCGCTGGTGCGGTAGGAGACGTAGGCGAGGGCCTCGTTTCCTTCCATGGTCTTATATGTCCGGCTCATACTGGCAGTCACTGGATTTGTATTTATTGGAAAGGCCTGTGCTAGTGCTGTACGACAGAAACAACTGCGGATGGAGGGGAAATAGTTGCTTCCGCCGGGCGAGATTCGTTTCTATGCGAATAGTTAAGATAGAAAAAAATCTAATATTGCTGAATTTAAATTACATTCAGGGTGCCTCGCAGCGCTTGCGGGGACTCGCTCCGGAATCTGTCCTCCGGGTCGTTTTTTTCGTATTCTGCCATTTTACCCATAGAGACCCATGACGGAAGTCGGGCACTCCGAAAACATCGTTTACGGCCGCAACGCCGTCCTCGAGCTTCTGCGCGAAAAGCCGGAAAGCGTCGAGAAGATCTATTTCCAGTTCAACACTTCGCACCCGAAACTGAAGGAGATCCTCATCACGGCGCGACGCCAGAAGATCGTGACGGGCAAGGCCCGGCTCGAGAAGCTCTCGCTCATCGCCGGCACGACGAAGCACCAGGGCGTCTGCGCGCTCATCAGCACCGTCACCTACTACAGCCTCGACGAGCTGCTCTCCGTCCCGCGCAACACCGCTCCGCTCCTCGTCGTGCTGCAGGGGCTCGACGACCCCCACAACATCGGCGCCATCATCCGGACCGCCGAAGCGGTCGCCGCGGACGGCGTCGTCCTCGTCGAAGGCAAGGGTTCCCCGGTCAACGCCGTCGTCCACAAGGCCTCGGCCGGGGCGCTCTCCCACATGCGGGTCGCCAAGGTCAAAAGCCTCGTCCGCTGCCTCGAGGAGCTTCACCGCCAGGGTGTCCAGGTGCTGGCCACCGACATGGAGGCCGAAACGAACTATACCGACGCCGACTTCCGCCGCCCGACCGCCATCGTGCTCGGCGCTGAAGGCTCGGGGCTCGCTCCCGAGGCCATGGAGTTCTGCGACCGGACGGTGCGCATCCCGATGGCCGGGTGCGTCGAGTCCCTGAACGTCTCCGTTTCGGCTGGCGTCATGCTCTACGAGGCCATGCGCCAGCGCCTCTCCTGAGAGTCGGCCTGCGCGCGTTTGTTTGGAAAAAAGTGTTAACTTGATTTCCGTATGTCAGCTGTTTCAACCACGTAACCTTTTTCAGCCATGAACGTTCCTTCCGATCTCCGCTATACCAAAGACCATGAATGGATCAAGATGCTTCCGGACGGCCAGACCGCCCTTGTCGGCATCACCGATTTCGCCCAGTCGGAGCTCGGCGACATCGTCTTCGTGGAGCTCAAGCCCGCAGGCACCGCCCTGAAGGCGCATGAGATCTTCGGAACGGTCGAGGCCGTCAAGACGGTGGCCGACCTCTTCGCTCCCGTGGCGGGAGAGATCCTGGAGGTCAACGCCGGACTCGACAGTGCCGAGACCGTCAACCAGGACCCTTACGAGGGCGGCTGGATGGTAAAGCTGAAGCTTGAAGATCCCGCGTCGGTCGAGGCCCTGCTCGATGCCGCCGCATACAGCGAACTGATCGGAGGGTAAGCGGATGCCATTCATCGTCAATACCGATGCTGACAGGGAGTCGATGCTCCGCGCAGCAGGAGCGTCGACATTCGATGACCTGATCGTCGACATCCCCCGGGAGGTCCGGCTGAAAAAAGCGCTCGAGCTGGCTCCGGCTGCAGACGAGATGGAGGTCCGCTCCATGCTCGAAGAGATGGCCGCCCACAACCGCAGCACGGCCGACTACGTCAGCTTCCTCGGCGCCGGGGCATACGACCACTTCCTGCCGACGGCCATCCGCCCGATCGTCTCGCGCAGCGAGTTCTATACGGCCTATACGCCCTACCAGGCTGAGGTTTCGCAGGGAACCCTGCAGGCGATCTACGAATACCAGAGTCTCATCTGCCGTCTCTACGGCATGGATGTCACCAACGCCTCGATGTACGACGGGGCCACGGCCCTTGCCGAAGCGGTGCTGATGGCAATGAACGTCAACGGCCGCCGGAAGGTGGTCGTGGCCGGCAAGCTCCATCCCTGGAACCGTTCGGTCCTCGGAACCTACCTCGAGGCGTCCGGTGACTGCCAGATCGCCGAGAACGACCTTCAGGACGGCGTCGGCAGCCTCTCCTCGCTCGAAGGGATCGTCGACGACACGGTCGCGGCCGTCGTCGTCCAGCAGCCGAACTTCTACGGATGCCTGGAGGATGTGGAGGCCATAGGGAAGATCGCCCATGAAAAGGGAGCGCTCTTCATCGTTTCGGCCAATCCCGTTTCGCTCGGCGTCCTCGAGGCTCCCGGCACCTACGGCGCCGACATCACGGTCGGCGAAGGCCAGCCGCTCGGCAGTTCCCAGAGCTTCGGCGGTCCCTACCTCGGCATCTTCTCGGTCCGCCAGGAGCTGGTGCGCAAGCTGCCCGGCCGTCTCGTCGGCATGACGAAGGACCGAAACGGCGAGGACGGCTTCATTCTTACGCTCCAGACGCGCGAGCAGCACATCCGCAGGGAGAAGGCCACCTCGAACATCTGTTCCAACCAGGCGCTCAACGCCCTGCAGGCCGCCGTCTACCTCTCCCTTCTCGGAAAAGAGGGCCTTCGCGAGGTCGCCGGCCAGTCGCTCTCGAGGGCGCACTACCTGGCGGAGCGCATCACCGCCATTCCGGGGTTCTCGCTCCGATTCGGGGCTCCGTTCTTCAACGAGTTCGTCGTCAATACGCCCGTCGCGCCTTCCGAAATCGTCGCGAAGATGCTTGAGCGCAAGGTGTTCGCCGGTTGCGACCTTTCTGAGTTCGGGGAGGAGGGGCTGCTTGTCGCCGTGACCGAAAAGCGCACGAAAGCGCAGCTCGACCGGTTCGCCGAGGCGCTCGCCGAGCTCTGCTGACGATCCGCTTCCGCCATTCCATCCAATGCCGAAGGGCCGGTGTTCAGCCGGCCCTTTTTCGTCTCTTCTCCATTCTCTTTCCCTGTCGTTCTCAGACGAGACCGAGGCTCTTGAGCTCGCGGTCCATTTCTGCTTTCGACGCCTCGGTGAGCGGGACGAGGGGGAGGCGGTAGTGTTCCTCGATCATTCCCATCCGGGCGAGCGCGTACTTGACCGGCACGGGGTTGCTTTCGATGAAGTTGAGCCGGAGCAGGCGGCGGTAGCGGCGGTTGAGCTCGCGGGCCTCGTCGAGACGGCCTTCGCGGGTGCTTTCGACCAGGCGCTTGATCTCGCGAGGGATCTGGTTTGCGGCGACCGAGATGACGCCGTCGCCGCCCATGGCCATGAACGGCAGGATGAGCGGGTCCTCACCGGTGAGGATCGAGAAGTTCTCCGGTCGGCCGTCGAGGAGCTCGGCGATCTGCGCCATGTTGTCGGTGGCCTCCTTGACGGCCGCGATGTTTTCGAACTCGCGGGCAAGGCGCAGGACGGTTTTGGCCTCGATGTTGCATCCGGTCCTGCCGGGGACGTTGTAGAGGATGATCGGGATCGAAACGGCCTCTGCGACCCGGCGGTAGTGCTGGTAGAGCCCTTCCTGGGAGGGTTTGTTGTAGTAGGGGGCCACGGAGAGGATGGTCTCGGCCCCTGCCTCCTCGGCGCTCCTGGCCATGCGGACGGCTTCGACCGTCGAGTTGGAGCCGGCTCCTGACCCGACCATGACCCGTCCCTTCGACGCATCGCGGACGGTGCGGATGATCTCGGCCTCCTCGGCTTCGGTGAGGCAGGGCGACTCGCCCGTGGTTCCGCAGGGGATCACGATGTCGGTGCCGGCCTCCACATGGAACTCCACCAGGCGCCTGAGCGCTTCATGGTCGACCGTGAGGTCGGCATGGAAAGGGGTGACCAGCGCAACGGCGGAGCCTGTCAGGTGTCGTGTGGACATATGCGGTGTTCTGTTTTTTTCGATCGTGGATGTTCAGGGTGCCCTAGTATAAGGGAATCTTCCCGATTTTCTAAACGGCTGCACCGGGGGCCCCTGTTCCGGGGCGGCCGCTAGGCTCCGTTTCCCGCAGACTCGAGCAGCTCTCCGGCAAGTGCGAGCGAGGCCTCGGTGAGCTGTTCTCCGCTGATGAGCGCGGCGATCGCCTCCTTCCTGTCGTTGCCCTCGATCACCTTTACGCTTGTGGCGGTCCGTCCGTTTTCCACCGATTTTCGCACTGCCAGATGCGATGCGCCCATGGCGGCGATCTGCGGCAGGTGGGTGATGGCGACGATCTGATGGAGGCGGCTGAGTTCCTGCAGCTTGCTGCCGACGCTCTGGGCGATGCGGCCGCTGATGCCGGTGTCGATTTCGTCGAAGATGAGGGTCGGCAGTTCCGAGGCGCCGCCGAGCGCGCTCTTCATTGCGAGCATCACGCGGGATATCTCGCCTCCGGAAGCGATCTTGGCAAGCGGCCGCGGCGCTTCGCCGGGGTTCGACGAGAGCATGAACTCGATCGTCTCGTGTCCGGCGTCCGAGGCGCGGTAGCGTGTTCCCTCGATCTCCACTTCGCCTTCCGGATCCTCATCGCTCCTGAAGCGGACCTTGAAGACGGCTTTCGGGATGCCGAGTTCGGCGAGGTGGCTGGCGATGCCCTCCTCGAGCCCCGATGCGGCTTCTCGCCGCCTTGCTGAAAGCTCGGCCGAGGCTTCCGAGAGTTCCCGGCGTTTTATTTCGGCCAGCGCTTCGCACTCCTTCAGGCGCTCTTCTCCCGATCCCTCTTCCGAGAGCCGGGCCTCGAGCCGCTCGAGCATCCCGCGGAGCTCTTCGGGCTCCACACCGTATTTTTTCGCCGTCCGCTGGATTTTGTGCAGGCGCTCCCGGAGGCCCTCAAGCCGCGTCGGGTTGAAGTCGATCGAGGAGGTGTAGCTGCGGTTGAAGCGGTAGAGCTCGTCGACGACGCCGAGGGCGTTTTCCGCCTCAGTGGCGAGCGGCTCGAAACGCGCGTCGAGGGCCGCAAGCTTTTCGATCAGGTGGCGGGCCCGGCCGAGTTCCGAATAGATGGCCGGTTCTCCCTCGTAGAGGATCCGGCTGAGTTCGGCCGTCTGCTCGGCGACGGTCTCGGCGTTTTCAAGCAGGGTGATCTCCCGGTCTATCTCTTCGGCTTCCCCTGCGCCGAGGCCGAGCTCTGCGAGCTCCTGCTGCTGGAAGAGGAGAAATTCGTGCTTTTCGCGCAGGGCGGCCTCGTTCTCCCTTATCTCGCGGCACTCGCGGCGCATCTGGCGCAACTCATCCTGAAGGGTTCTGCATGCCGAGGCCAGGGGGGCGGTGCCGGCGAAGCCGTCGAGCATGCCGGCATGGGTCTGGGGGTTGAGCAGCATCTGGTGCTCATGCTGGCCGTGCAGGTCGATGAGCAGGTCGCCGGCGCTGCGCAGGGTTGCCACGTTGCAGGGCGTGTCGTTCATGAAGCAGCGCGACTGGCCCGAGGCGGAGAGCTCCCGTCGCAGGATGAGCTCCTCCATCGCTTCGATGCCCGCCGATTCGAGAAGGGGGGCGAGGGCGGCGGGGATGTCGCTGCCGAAAACGGCTTCGATGACGGCCTTCGGGGCTTCGCTGCGAACCAGCTCGCTGCTGGCCCGGTCGCCGAGCACGAGGCCGAGGGCGCCGAGCAGAATCGACTTGCCGGCACCGGTTTCGCCGGTGATGACCGTCAGGCCCGGCTGGAACTCCAGCGTCAGCTCTTCGATCAGGGCGAAATTTCTGATGTACAGGCTGTGAAGCATGGCGCTTGGGTATGGGAGTGAAGCAGAAAGCCCGGTGTCGGGCTTTCTCTGGCGTTATTCTCCGTCCGTTGCGGAACTCTTCTTTTTCGGTGTCTCGTCGATGGCCTTGTTGAACTCCTCTTCCATCTCACTCTGGGCCTTCTTGAACTCCTTCATGCCTTTGCCGAGTCCCCGCGCCAGTTCGGGAAGCTTCTTGGCGCCGAAGAGCAGGAGAATGATCATGAGTATGAGAATCAGTTCCTGGCCGCCTAGTCCAAACATGTTGATTCCTCCAAAAAGGGGGTTGAAATAGTGAATGCTTTATACCTTGATACTTATATACTCAATAGGTCTGCCTTACGCAAGCTTTTTTCGGCCCCGCAGCCCGTCGGCTGTTCAGTAGCGGGCGATGAGGGTTTCTCCCGCCCGGGTCTTCTCTCCGACCGTGAGAGCCGGTTTCGAGCCCGGGGGGATGAGGATGTCGACCCGCGAACCGAACTTGATCATGCCGAACCGCCTGCCGCATTCGACGGCTTCGCCGAGCTCGAGCGGACAGACGATCCGCCGGGCCAGGAACCCGGAGACCTGGCTGAAGAAGACCTTCCCCGCCTCCGATTCGATGCCGATGTCCATGCGCTCGTTCTCTTCCATGCTCCGGTGGTCGAAGGCCATGTTGAACGATCCGGGGTGGTATTCGAGGAGGCGGACCCTGCCCTTGACCGGGATGCGGTTGACGTGGACGTTGAGGGGGGACATGAAGATGCTCACAAGGGTCGAGCCTTTTCCTGTGAAGGGGTGGTCGCGCTCTTCGACGAGGATGACCTTCCCGTCGGCCGGTGCCAGGATGACTCGGCCGCTTTCGGCAGGGCTGCGCTCGGGGTCGCGGAAGAACCAGAGCGCGAAGCCCGAGAGGAGGAGGGCGAGAACAGCGAGGGCTGCTCCGGCGGCGGGCGGAAAGAGGAGCCCGGAGAGCCCGAGGAGCAGGGCGATGATGACGGTTTTCAGGAGCGTGGAGCGGCCGTAGGGAGTGAACATGGCGGAAGCGGGGTTGGTGAGTTTATCTGGTTGCATGATAACGAATTTCGGCCGTTCAGCATAAAAACGGAGGATCTTTTCGCCGGGCGGCTTTCGCTCCGGCTTGCGTATATTGGCTGAAAGCAAGCCAAGCCATGAACAAGACCCCTCGGCTGAATCCGACCGAAAAACGCTTCCTCGAGCAAGTCCGCACCCGCCGCCTCGTCGAGCGGGGAGAGCGGGTGCTCCTTGCCGTTTCGGGCGGGCCGGATTCCATGGCCCTTCTCATCCTCTTCATGGCGGTACGCCGGGCGCTCGGCTGTACGCTCGCCGTCGTGCACTGCAACTTCACCCTCCGGGGAGCTGAGAGCGATGGCGACGAGGCATTCGTACGCCGCTCTTGCGAATCGCTCGGCCTTCCCTGTTTCGTCCGGCGCTTCGACACCCTCGCACTGGCCGGAGCCGCCGGGCGCTCGGTGGAGGAGGAGGCCCGGGAGCTCCGTTACGGGTACTTCCGCGAACTGCTCGAAAAGGAGGGGTATACGAAGGTCGCGACGGGCCACCACACCGGCGACAACGCCGAAACCATGCTGTTCAACATGTTCCGGGGCTCTTCGCTTCCTTCGCTGCGGGGGATCCGCTCGCGCCGCGGCCAGATCATCCGCCCGCTCCTCTTCATGCAGCGTGGGGACATCGAGGCCTATCTCGGGGAGCGGGGGGTGGAGAGCCGCTTCGACGCCTCGAACGCCGACGACCGCTACGACCGCAACTTCATCCGCAACCGTCTGATCCCGCTCATCGAGGAGCGGTTCCCGGGGCGGTTCCGTCCGGCCATGCAGCGCCTTTCGGAGCAGTCCGGGGAGCTGGAGGAGTTTCTCGAGGGATATTTCGAGCGGTTGCTCCGAAAGAACCCGGGCCTCTCTGCGGAGCAGGGGTGGCTCGACGTCGGAGCTCTTCGGCGTCTGACGCTCTTCGAGCGGAAGGAGGTGTTCAAACGTTCGCTTTCGGAGCTCGGACTCCCGGTCGATGCCGCGGTGCTCGACCGGCTCACATCACTTCTCGGAACCCAGCCGGGACGGCGGGTGGAGCTCTCGGAGGGGATGGAGGCGGTGTGGAAGGGCGGCCGCGTCTGTTTCCTTTCGCGGCTGCCCTGAGGGTCGGGTCTCAGCCGGTATGGTTATCTTTTGTCCCCTGCGGCTTTGTTCGTGAAGAGCGAGATGGGGAGCTCCGTCTGGGTGATCACCGATTCGAGGTTCTGCTCGATCGAGATTTTCTCGAGCAGGGCACGCGTTTCGGGCGAGGTTCTTTCGGTCGAGATCGCCGAGAGTTTCACGGCAACCCAGAGGAAGGTGGATGCGAACCAGGCCGCCTGGCGAGTCTGATAGACCCACTCGGTCTGTGCCCGAAGGGCATCGTCGAGCTTCACCGAAAGCGCCAGATGCTGTATGCGGTTCAGGTTCCCGAGGGCGCCGACGTCGCTGTTCTTCGACGTCAGGCTTTTCAGCGCGCCGGAGGTCCATGCGGCCGAGGGGAGCGCGAACCAGAGGTGGGATTTGTAGACGGCTCTCTCGATCATGGCTGCGGCGAGCGAGTCCCGCTCGAGGAAGCTGCCTACAGGCCTGAGGTACCCGGTCAGCATCTCGCGGCTGTCGGCGAGCACGGCCTCGTCCGGTGCCGTGCGGCACACCCAGAGCGCGCTGTCGAGTCCGTAGCACTGCCGTCCGGCGATATCGGCCCGTTCGCGGCTGTTTTGGCGGAGGAGCGAGTCGGGGAGTTTGCGGGCGAAGGGTCCACGGGCCACGCAGAGGAAGTGCTGGTCGCGGTAGCCGCTTTTGCGGAAGCTCAAAAGGAGGGTGTCGACGTCGCGGGCCGGATCGATCGAAGCGGCCGTCATCAGCCGCTGCAGTTTGCCGGGAGCCTCGAAGATCGGCAGCTCGCGCAGCGAGTCGGGCAGCGCCTCCTTCCAGAACCGGCTCTCCCTGACATCCTTCATGCCGAGGTAGATGAGTGCGTCGGACCGGCCGGGGATGCGCTCGACGATCGAGCGGACGGAGGGGGAGAGCGGTTCGGCAGCGGGGCGATCCTTCGGCCAGTTGATCCAGAGGACGACGGAGAGGAAGCCGAGGAAGCCGAGTCCGCTCATCACCATGAGGAGCCCGGATCCTTTCTTGAGTGAACGCTTCTGTCTGGGGGCGGTTCCTTCAGGAGTGCTCGTCATCTCTCTTTTCCCGTTGAGGTTATTTCTGGATGGCCTGTCGGGCCAGTTCGTCGCAGCGGTTGTTGTAGGGGTTGTCGCTGTGTCCCTTCACCTTGTGGAAGGTGACGCGGTGGCGCGCCGTCTGTTCGAGGATCTCTTTCCAGAGGTCGGTGTTCTCGACGTTCTTCTTCGCGGCGGTCTTCCAGCTGTTGCGCTGCCAGCGATCCAGCCATCCCTCACGGAATGCGTTGACGACGTAGCTCGAATCGCTGTAGAGGTCAACCGTGCAGGGTTCCTTGAGGGCACGGAGGGCTTCGATGGCGGCGGTCAGCTCCATGCGGTTGTTGGTGGTGGCGGGGGAGTGGCCCGAGAGTTCGCGCACGGCGCTGCCGTACATGAGCATTGCTCCCCAGCCGCCCTTTCCGGGGTTGCCGCTGCAGGCCCCGTCGGTATAGATGGTGATTTTTTTCTGCATCGACAAAAAAGGCTCAACCTTTGGGGATTGAGCCTTTCTAGGAACTGTTCAGGGTTCCCCGCTGGTGGTGCGGGCGGGTGTTACTTTACCAGTTTGGCCAGTTCGGCGGTGCCGGTCTTCGCGATGATCTTCATCGCCTTGGCGGAAAGCTTCACTTTCACCCAGCGCTTCTCTTCCTCGATCCAGATCCTCTTGGTGTGGAGGTTCGGCTCGAAACGGGTGCGGCGGTGGTTGTTGGCGTGCGAGACTGTATTGCCGTACTTGGGCCTTTTACCGGTCAGTACACAGACTTTGGACATGGTGCGATCTCTAGTGGAGTTGAAAAAACGAACCGCAATATAGCAATAGTTTCAGAAAAAGGAAACGGAATGTTAGCCTACGGTCGGATGCCGATTGCGGCGACCATCATGGAGAGCACGTAGAGCAGGGTTCCGAAGGCGTTGTACCAGACTGCTTTCTGCCGGGGATTGGCGATGAGGATCTGCTGCATCGGAATCTGCGCGATGAGCAGCGATCCGGCGATGCCGAGCATGACGGTGGAGCCATTCCGGAAGAGGATGATCATGGCGGCAAGCTGCGCCAGGTCCATGATGGCGGCGGCCAGGATGGCGGCGTTGCGCTCTCCGAGCTGCACCGGAATGGAGGCTACCTTGCGGATGTTGTCGCCGACGACCGACTTGAAGTCGTTGAGTGTCATGATGCCGTGGGCTCCGAGAGAGAAGATGATGGCAAGGGCGATGGTTTCGCCCGAAGGGACGCCCTGGGTGATGGCGAAGCTGCCGGTCAGCCATGCTACGCCCTCATAGGCGAGGCCCACGATGAGGTTGCCGAACCAGCCGTTGCGCTTTGCCCGGAGCGGCGGCCCGGAATAGGCGTGCGACATCAGGACGCCGACGAAGGCGATCGCCATCACGTAGGGGTGGATGGAGAGGGCGACGAGGAATCCGGTGACGATGAGGCTGAAGGTGATCAGCCAGCTGGCCGATTTGGAGATCTTTCCCGAGGGGATGGGGCGTTCGGGTTCGTTGATTGCATCGACCTCGCGGTCGAAGTAGTCGTTCATGGTCTGCGACATGGCGCACATGAGCGGGCCTGCCAGGATGACGCCGCGGAGCAGGATGGACCAGTTCTCCGTCACGCTCTCTCCGGTCGAGACCACGCCGCAGGCGAAGGCCCACATCGGCGGGAACCAGGTGACGGGCTTCATGAGCGGAAGGATGGCTCCCGGTTCGATCCGGAACCCGGGGCGGTTGACGTTCTCGATCGCTTCCGATATCAGCTGCCGGCGGGAATCGCTGATGCCGTAATGGCGCAGCTTTTCACTGATGGCGTGCTGGATGTCGGTCTCGGGCATGGTGGAACCGTTCATGGGGTGCAATTCTTCTCGCTTCAGCATTCGGCGGCTTCAGGCGGCCTTTGTGCCGTGGATGGAAATCCGCAGAAAAAGGCCACGTCCAAGAGTATACGAGTTTTTTGAGAATAACCGTAAGGCTTTTCAGCCGCCCCTCAGCGGTACCGTGCTTTCAGCTCGCGGCTTGCCTCGATGATGGTTTCCGTGTTGCGTCTGGCCGTGCCGTGGGCGATTGCTTCCCTGGCCATGCAGACCCCTTCGTCGATGCAGTTGGCCACGCCGCCGACATAGCAGGCGATGGCCCCGGCGAAGATGGCCGCCTCGCGGTGCGCTTCTGGAGCTTTGTTGTCAAGGATCAGGCGGATGATTTCGGCGTTCTCCTCGCGGCTTCCTCCCCTGATCTCCTCGAGCGGCCATTCGTGGAGGTGGAACTCGGTCGGTCGGACGGTGTGGCTTTCGCGCTCTCCGTTGTGGAGCTCGATGATGTGCGTCCGGCCGCAGATGCTCGGCTCGTCGAGTGCCATGGCGGTCTCGGTCTCTCCGTGCACGATGAGGGCGTGGCGGCATCCGGTCTTCAGGAGCGCTTCGGCGTAGAGATCCATGAGCTCGCGGTCGAAGACGCCGACCATCTGGCGCGTGACCCCTGCGGGGTTCATGAGGGGGCCGAGGATGTTGAAGATGGTGCGGGTGCCGATTTTGCGGCGGATGTCGGCGACCGCTTTCATCGAGGGGTGGTAGAGCGGGGCGTGGAGGTAGGCGAACCCGGTCCTGCGGTACAGCTCTTCGGTTGCCTCCGGAGGGAGTTCGATTTCTATGCCGAGCTCTTCGAGTACGTCTGCGCTGCCGCAGCGGCTGGTGATGGACCGGTTCCCGTGCTTGGCCACGCAGGCTCCTGCGGCGGTGGCGACGAGCGCCGCCGCGGTCGAGATGTTGAAGGTGCCCGCGCTGTCCCCCCCCGTGCCGCAGGTGTCGACGGCCCGGTCGTCGAGACGGATCGGCGTGGCCCGCTGCATCATGCTCCGGCGCGCGCCGGCTATCTCGTCGGCGGTGATGCCGTTCTTCTGCATGAGGGTGAGCAGGCCGGTGACGGCCTCTTCCGAAAACAGGCCGTCCATGATGCCGTCCATGCAGCGTTTGGTCTCATCGGCACTAAGCTGCTCTCCGGCCTGGAGCTTTTCAAGTAATTCCTTTGCGGGCATTAATACTGAATTGTTGGCAAATGGGGAGAAATATTCGTAAATCTGCAATATTAAGAAGAATTGCCAGCTATGCAAGTGCCAGAGCGTGCCAGCACGTTTTTTATACTAAATAATCAGTCATGTTTCCATGGGTATGCCAGCAGCAGAGGAGTACCGGGCGGCGGCGCTCGCCGACGTCCGACGGGCGATGGAGGAGCGCAGGTACGATGCCTTCATCCTGACCGACCTTCCCACCATCCGCTGGCTGACGGGATTTTCAGGTTCGAGCGCGCGGTTGCTGGTGACCTCCGGCCTCTGTCGCCTGTTCACCGATTTCCGCTACCGCGAGCAGGCGGCTGCTGAGGCCCCGGGTTCCGAGACGGTCGTCATTTCCGGGACGGTGGCCTCCGAGCTCGCTTCCGGCCGCCATCCGCTCCGGGGAACGGTCGCACTGCAGTCGGACAGCGTGGGCTGGCTTGAGGCCACGCGGCTCATGGAGGCGCTCTCAGGCCGGTGCCGGCTGGAGCCGGTTGCGGGATTCTTCACCCCCTTCCGGATGGTGAAGAACCCGTTTGAGCTCGAGCGCATGCAGGAGGCCGCCGCCGTCAGCCACAGGGTGCTCGAGGCGGTGGTTCCCATGGTGTCGGAGCGGGTGAGCGAGCTGGACATCGCCGCCGAGATCTCCTGCCTGCACCGGAAGCTGGGAGGAGAGAAGGACTCGTTCGAGCCGATCGTCGCCGGCGGCGTGCATTCCTCCATGCCGCATGCCCGCCCGAGCGGCGAGCACTTCAGGGAGGGCTCGCTCGTCACCATCGACATGGGCTGCCATGTCGGCGGCTATGCCTCCGACCAGACCCGAACCGTGGCGCTCGGCAGGGTGCCCGGCGAGATGCGGCGGGTCTACGACGTGGTCCGCGAGGCGCAGGCGCTCGGTCTCCGTTCCGCCCGCTGCGGGATGAGGGCTTCGGAGCTCGATGCACTCGTCCGCAGCTTCATCGCCGAAGAGGGGTACGGCGAGGCGTTCGGCCACGGGCTCGGCCACGGCATCGGCCTCGAGGTGCACGAGGAGCCGCGCATCAGCCCGAATGGCGAGGTCGTGCTCCGGGAGGGGATGGTCTTCACGATCGAGCCGGGCATCTACCTCGAGGGGCGCTTCGGCGTGCGCATCGAAGATACCGTGGTGCTGGAGGCCGGGGGCGCCCGCCCCCTGCAGCGCTTCCCTAAAGAGCTTCTCGAGCTGTGACTGCCGTGGATGCGGGCCGTGAGGGCTGCTGCATGGTGGTGACGACGGCTCCCTCACGGGAAGAGGCCGAGGGGCTCGCCGAGGGGATTCTCTCGAACCGCCTTGCCGCCTGTGTGCAGATGACGGAGGTCCGGAGTTTCTTCCTCTGGGAGGGGGAGCTGCAGCGTGAGCCGGAGACCCTTCTTCTCATCAAGACCACGGATGCCGCTTACCGGCGGCTCGAGGAGTACATCCGGCAGTTCCATTCCTACGAGGTGCCCGAGATCATCCGGCTTCCGGTGACGGGCGGGCTGGAGGGGTATCTCGACTGGGTCCGCGGCGTGACGGTGCGCCCTTCGGAAGGGGGCTGAGCGTTCAGGCCCGCTGCAGGAGGGGGCGCAGGGCGCCGGTGAAGGCGGCCATCGTGAGTTGCGGGCTGGCGTTGCGCTCGATCGAGCGGATCGACTCCTCCGCCAGATTCGACACGCCCAGATAGTCGGCGTTCGGGAAGTTCCTGGCGAACCGGTCGACGGCATCCTCGATGTCGGGGTTGTTGAGGTTCCGGAAGTCGGGGATGAGCCTGCGGTGGCAGGTGTCCTGCAGGAAGAGCAGGATGGCTCCGATGAAGAGCGTCAGTTCGCTCCGCGAGAGGTTGCGGGCATGTTCTTCGGCGGCCGTGAGCGCCTCGTGGAAGCGTTTCGGGGCGAGCACCTTGCGCAGGTAGTCGAGCGCCAGCTGGCGCAGGGCGATGGTCTGCGGTTCCGAACTCTCCTCCCTTCCGGCGATGAGCTCCCAGGCGAGGCGGAGGTTCCCCCTCGAGAAGTTCACGATGAAGCCGAGCTCCGGCTCCGCGATCTCCGGCCGATGCCGGACAAGCCACCCTCGCAGGTCGTTCTGCGACACCCGCTGGAAGCGGATCTCCTGGCAGCGCGATCGGATGGTCGGAAGCAGGGAGTCGGGCCTGGATGTCGTGAGGATGAAGAGCACATGGGCCGGAGGCTCCTCGAGCAGCTTGAGCAGCTTGTTGGCAGCGGAGGGGTGGAGCTTCTCGGCCTGCGAGATGACGAAGACCTTCCTTGATCCTTCGCGTGGCATGAACGCGGCCTTCTGCTGCAGCTGGACGACCTGTTCGGTGAGGATGCCCATCGAGCGGTCCATCGCCGGCGAGAAGTAGGGGTTCTCCTTCTTCTGCTCGATGAGTGTCTGGAAGCGCTCTTTGGCTTCGGTGAACTTCTTGTTCTCCTTCTTCTGCTGTTCTCCGCCGCCCTCGAGCAGCGCGGCTTCGACCGGGAAGAGATACTCGACGTTCGGGTGGAGGAACTCCCGGATCTGCAGGCAGTCGGGGCAGGTGCCGCAGGCGCCGTTCTCCATGGCGTCCGGGGCCCGGCAGTTGAGCGTCGCGGCCATTTCGAATGCCGTCATCTCCTTGCCGGAACCTTCGGGGCCGCTGAAAAGGTAGGCATGTGCAAGGCGTCCTTTCTTGAGGGCGCTTGAGAGGACACGGACCTGCTGTTTCTGTCCGATGATCCTGTTCCAGCTCATGCGTTCGGGGGCCTCAGATGAAGGTGAGCCAGTTGTAGGGATCCTCTCCCGTCTGGACAACCTTCAGGTAGGCGTGCTGGAGGGCTTCGGTGACCGGTCCGCGTTTCTCGTCACCGATCGGGTACTTGTCGATGCTGCGCACCGGGGTGATCTCTGCCGCCGTGCCGGTGAGGAAGACCTCGTCGGCGACGTAGAGCGCCTCGCGCGGGATCATGGTTTCCTTCACCTCGTAGCCGAGTTCCCCGGCGATGTGCATGATCGCCCCGCGGGTGAATCCCGGAAGGATCGACTGGCCCGACATCGGGGTGTGGATGACACCGTCGCGCACGACGAAGATGTTCTCGCCGCTGCCTTCGGAGACGTACCCGTTCACGTCGAGCGCGAGCCCTTCGGCGTAGTTGTCCATCAGGGCTTCCATCTTGATGAGCTGCGAGTTCAGGTAGTTGCCGCCGGCCTTGGCCCAAGCGGGCAGGGTGTTCGGGGCGACGCGGTTCCACGAGGAGACGCGCACGTCGACGCCGGTCTCGAGGACATCGTCACCGAGGTAGGTACCCCACTCCCAGGTGGCGATGGCGACTTCGATCGAGGCGCGGTGCGGGTTGACGCCGAGTGCGCCCTGGCCGCGGTAGACGATGGGACGGATGTAGCAGGACTTGAGGCCGTTGGCATGGATGGTGCTGATGACGGCATCCTTCAGCTCTTTTTCCGAATAGGGGATCTCGATACGGTAGATCTTCGACGAGTCGCGGAGCCGGCGGATGTGCTCGTCGAGGAAGAGAATGGCCGATCCCTTCGAGGTTTCATAGCACCGGATGCCTTCGAAGGTGGACGAGCCGTAGTGGACGACGTGCGAGAGGATGTGGATCTTCGCGTCGTTCCAGTCGATCAGCTCCCCGTTCATCCAGATTTTATGCGACTTGTTCATGATGCGGTCGTTGGTGTGTGTTGGTTCGTTGCCTGCGGTTCAGCACAAAGATAAATGTTGTTCGGCGGATTTTACAAATCCGAAAAAAAAGCCCCGCAGGCGACTGCGGGGCTGCAGCAGGGACCGTGAGGGTCAGTAGATCCGATCGTAGACGCCCTCGACTTCCCGAAGGATGGGGTCGTATTCGACCGGGACGCGCCCGAAGCAGATGCCGAGCGACTCGTAGAGTGCGACCTGCTCGAGGTCGACATGGCGCTGGACGATGGCCTTCTCCGACTCGATGTACTCGACCTTGCGTCCCTTGACCTTCGAGACGGTGACTCCGGTCTTGCCGTCGAGGAGCAGGAGGATGGCGGCTGCGCCGGCCTCGAATCCGAAGTTGGTGTCGTAGGCCGAGGAGCTGCCGCAGCGGACGAGGTGGCCGGGATGGATCTCGCGGACCTCGGGGATTTCGTAGATGCCCTCGACGAACATGCCGGTCTCCTTCATGAAGAGCGGCATGGCCGGATCGGCCTTCATGCGCTTCTGGATCTCCTGGCAGGTGAACTTGCCGGCTCCGGCAAGCTTCTTGTGGCCGAACGCGTCGACGCCGGCAGCCTCGTCGACGATGTCGCTGCCGTCAGCGTTCTTCAGGCCCTCGGCCACGACGATCGTGTAGGTTCCGCTGTGCACGTCGCTCTGGCGGATCCTGCGGGTGAAGCGTTCGCTGATGTGGCGGTAGACCACGTCCCAGTCTGCGGGGATCTCGGGGATGAGGATGCAGTCGGCCTCGGCGGCAACGCCGCTGCGGAAGGCCGTGTGGCCGGCGTAGCGGCCGAAGACCTCGGTGACGAGGACCCGGTTGTGGGTCTTTCCGGTGGTCTTCAGGTCGTGGACGAACTCGGTGATGCGGTTGATGGTGGAGTCGCCGCCGACCGAGTAGGTCTGCAGGTCGAGATCCATCGTCTTCGGTGCGTGGATGCAGTGGATCCCGTTCTGGTTGAGGTCGACCATGACGCTGCCGGAATCGTCGCCGCCGCTGATGACGAGGCCGTCGAGCTCGAACTTCTTCATGCCGGCCTTGATGCGGTTGTACTTCTCGGGATTGCTGATCGCCTTGATCTTGACGCGGGAGTGTCCGGCTTCGGAGCCTGCGAAGGTTGCGTCGAAGCGGTCGAGCCGCTCCTGGTCGAGCCTGACGAGGCACTCCTGGTCGATCAGGTTGTAGAGGCCGGCGTAGCCGTTCGGGATGACGAAGAGTTCGAGGCCCTTCGAATGGGCCATGAGGGCTGCGCCCTTGATGACCGCGTTGAGCCCGCCACAGTCGCCGCCGCTCGTGAGGATGCCGATTTTTTTCACCGTAACGATCTCCTTGTTGTCTCTTTAGGGGTGGATTATGATCTGCGGAATTGCGTATTATGTCATGGTCTGCCGGTGCCGTGCTTGCGCCGACCGGGGCCTCCGCTCTGCAGTCAAAATAGATTTTTTGTGTGATTTTTCAACGTTAATTCTCCCCATGGACTGGACCGATCATTTCCGGATTGCCTGGGTACATCTCAGGGAGCGGAAGCGCCAGACGGTGCTGACCGCGCTCGGCGTCGCGGTGGGCTCGGCCATGCTCGTGACGACCATCTCGGTTGCGAAGGGGTCGTCGGCCAACGTCGTCAGGAAGGTGATCGACACCGTCCCGAACGTCGTGGTGAAGGCCGAGCGGGTGCGCCCGCTCGTTCCGGATCTCGTCGTTCCCTCCCGGCCCGGGAGGGTGTCGATGGTGGAGAAGAACGTCACTCCCGACCGGGAGGAGGTCATCAAGGACTACCAGGGGGTGCTGGAGTCGGTTTCAGCCGTCCCGGGGCTGAAGGGGGTTTCGCCTTTCGTCGAAAGCCGCCTCATCGCCCGCAACCGGAGCCGCTTCACCCCCTGCGTGACGAAGGGGGTGGTGCCCTCGCTCGAGGGCGGCATCGCGGGGCTGAAGAAGAACCTGCTCGAGCCGGATGCCCTCGACGAGCTGGCCTACACGCCCGACGGCATCCTTGTGGGGGACCTGCTTGCCCAGAAGCTCCGCGCCTCGCATGGTGACCGGATCGTGCTCGTCAACCGAGAGGGCAGGGAGTTCACGGCGAAAGTGGTGGGGCGCTTCAGCAGCGGCTTCAATGCCAAGGACGAGCGCGAGGCATTCGTGAACCTGGCGCTTGCCCGCCGCATGGAGTCGGTTGCTCCCAACGCGGTGACGGGCATCGGCCTGTCGGTCGGGGATGTGGAGCGTGCTTCCCGGACGGCCGCGGCCGTTCAGGAGGCAACCGGGTACCGCAGCGAAAGCTGGGACGAGACCAACCGCAACGTGATCGATTTCTACAACCGCAATGCGGCCATTACGCTGGTGCTGGTGGGGTTCGTGTTCATTGTCGCCGGGCTCGGCGTCTCCTCGGTCATGACGACCGTGGTGCTGCAGAAGGTGAAGGACATCGCCATCATGCGCTCGATGGGGGTGCAGGCCGAAAGCATCACCTGGATCTTCATGCTCGAGGGGCTCATGATCGGCATCCTCGGCGTCCTCGTCGGCAGCCCGGTCGGGCACGTCATCTGCCATTTCGTCTCGTCGATCCGATTTGCGGCGACGACCGCCGGTGTGCTGAAGGCCGACCGCATCAACATCCTGGAGACGCCGGAGGCGCACCTCATGGTGATCGCCTTCGGCATTTTCGTCACCGTACTCTCCTCACTCAGTCCGGCGCGCAAGGCGACGAGCTATATGCCGGTGCAGGTGCTGCGCGGCGAGGTCTAGTGGACTGCGTTTTGTGCTTCAGATGCTGTCGATGATGCAGACGGCGTGGGCTGCGGCGCCCTCTTCCCGGCCGATGTAGCCGAGCTTTTCGTTGGTCGTGGCCTTCACCGAGACGAGGGAGGTGTCGATCTGGAGGCAGCGGGCGATGTTCCGTCGCATGTCGGCCACGTAGGGGGCGATCTTCGGGGCTTCCATGAGCAGCATGGCGTCGACGTTCACGGTCCGGTAGCCGTTCTTCTCGAGCAGCTTGCCGACATGCCTGAGGAGGATCATGCTGTCGATGTCCTTGTACTCGGGGCTCGTGTTGGGGAAGTGGAGGCCGATGTCGCCGAGTGCGGCCGCACCGAGCAGCGCGTCGCTGACCGCATGGAGGAGCACGTCGGCATCGCTGTGGCCTTCGAGGCCTTTCGGGGAGGGTATGTCGACGCCGCCGACGACGAGCTTGCGGCCTTCCTGAAACGGATGTACGTCGATGCCGATTCCAATACGCATGTGGCTACGGGGTTTGGTTGGTGTTCGATGCTGGCTCGTAAGATAGGATAAATCGCTGAATAATCGAACCTCCCCGGGGATTGGTTTTCCCGTCCCCCGGCGTACATTGAACCCGAAACAGTTTTCCCGAATTCCCCCGTCGAGGGCCCTATGAACCTTAACCGACTGCAGCGTTTTTTCTGGATCGCCTCGGGTACGCCCCTGGAGATCATCGAGAAGTACCCGACCGAGCACAGCAAATATACGGGTATCGGTGCCACCATCTTCTTCACGGCGCTGTTCGCCGCGCTTTCTGGCGGCTACGCGCTCTTCTTCGTCTTTTCCGGCAACCCGCTCGCAGCGCTCTGGGCGGTGCTTTTCGGCCTTGTCTGGGGGCTTGCCATCTTCAATCTCGACCGCTATATCGTCTCAAGCATCAAGAAAACCTCCCGCGGGCTGCGCCAGTTCTACCAGGCATCTCCGCGGCTCGTCTTCGCTGTCCTCATCGCCGTCGTCATCGCCCGGCCGCTGGAGCTGAAGATCTTCGACAAGGAGATCCGTTCGCGCCTCGAGGAGAAGTACCTGGCAGACCAGCAGGCCGAGATCGAGGGGGTTCGCGACGCCTTCAATGAGAAGTACCGGATGGAGAGTGCCCGGCTGGAGCGGTTCCAGACGGAGTACGACGCGCTTTCGAAGGATGTCGACCGGCTGCGCGAGGAGCTGAAGCTGGAGGTGTTCGGTTCGGCGAGCAGCACGACCTCAGGCGTGCCGGGTTACGGCAGGTACGCGAAAAACAAGGAGGCTGTGGTGCGCTCCAAGGAGCAGCGTCTCGAGTTCCTCGCCGCGCGCATTGCCGGGCTGCAGGGATACCTTTCCGATCGTAAGGTGGCCGAGGGGCTCGACCGCCAGCGGATGCTCTCCGAAGAGATGCTCGCCCGAAAGGCATCGACGGCGGGATTCGCCGACCGGAACTGGGCTTTGGGGCAGCTCGCCCACTCTTCCGACGGCGCAGACCGCTCTTCGGCCAATGCCATCGCCTTCATCACCATGCTCTTCATCACGCTCGAGTGCGCTCCGCTCATCGTCAAGCTGCTCTCCGACGCCGGCCCCTCGGACGTCGACGTCAGCGAGACGGAGTCGCGCATCATCGCCCAGCTTACCAACACCGCCTTCCTCTCGAAGAACCGCATCATCCGGCAGTACCGGATCATGGGTTCGAAAAGAGCCTGGCGCCGCCGCAGCCAGTTTCTTTCCAGCCGCCGCAGCCTCAGGCTCTGAACCGTTTCCTCCGCTCCGCTTCAGCCGGTGACGAGGCTCTTGCGGAACTCCTGCATCGAAGGGGCGCCGGGTGCGCCGAAGAACTCCTCCATCCGGGTGGCGACGCGTTCCCCGATGTCCGGCTCGACGAAGTTCATGGTGCCGATCTGCACGGCGCTCGCTCCCGCCACGAGGAACTCCATGGCGTCGTCGAACGAGGCGATGCCGCCCATGCCGACGATCGGGATCGAGACCGCGCCGGCCACCTCCCATACCTTCGCCAGGGCGACCGGCTTGATGGCCGGTCCCGAGAGCCCGCCGGTGACGTTCCTCAGGAGCGGGCGGCGGTTCTTCCAGTCAATGGCCATGCCGACCAGCGTGTTGATGAGCGAGACCGAGTCGGCTCCCGCCGATTCGGCCGCCAGGGCGATCGCGCTGATCGAGGTCACGTTCGGCGTGAGCTTGACCATGAGGTGGCGTTTCGTGACGGTGCGCAGTTCGGTGACGATTTCTCGGGTGGCATCGGGGCTCACCCCCATGATCATGCACTCGCCCTTGACGTTCGGGCAGGAGAGGTTGATCTCGTAGCCGTCGAGGCCTTCCAGGGCGTCGAGCCGTGAGACCACCTCGGCGTACTCGTCGATGGAGCGGCCGGCGATGTTGACGACGACGGAAGTGCCGAGCGTGCGGAGGAACGGAAGCTTCTCGGAAATGAAACGCTCGATGCCGACGTTGGCCAGTCCGATGGCGTTGATCATCCCCGACGGGGTTTCTGCAATGCGCTGCGGGGGATTGCCGGCCCTCGGTTCGAGCGAGATGGCCTTGGTGACGATACCGCCGATTTTCGAGAGGTCGGTGAGCCGGCTGAGTTCCTCGCCGTAGGAGACTGTGCCGGATGCGAGCAGGACGGGGGACTTGAGCCGAAGCCCCCGGCCGAGGTCGACTGCGGCCGCCGTTGCTGTGTTGTTGCCCATGTTGACTGCGTTGGTTCGTTTTTGTAGGGCCGATCAGGCCGAAAACAAGAAGGGCTGCCGGTTCTTCTGCCGGCAGCCCCTCTTCCATCGTCACTTCTCAGCTGCCATGGATGGCGG
This sequence comes from Chlorobium sp. N1, assembly GCF_004332115.1. Classification (GTDB taxonomy): domain Bacteria; phylum Bacteroidota; class Chlorobiia; order Chlorobiales; family Chlorobiaceae; genus Chlorobium. The sequence goes on along the minus strand of NZ_SJPA01000001.1, from coordinate 496,595 downwards.
CATTATTTCCCTCCGCCCGTCAGGTAGTACTTGTTGGCGTAGTCGCGTACCATGCGGTGGGTGTTGTACTCCGGTGCGATGGTGGCGATGGCGTTGCGGATCTTCTTGATCCAGCGGGTCGGGATGTTATTGGCGTTGCGCTCGTAGAAGGTCGGCAGGATCTGGTTTTCCAGGACCTGGTAGATCTGCTCGGCGTCGAACCGGTCCTGCTCCTCGTAATTCTCGAAGGTTTCACCGTGGCCGATCGACCAGCCGTTCTCGCCGTTGTAGGCTTCGGGCCACCAGCCGTCGAGGACGCTGAAATTGAGGCCGCCGTGCAGCACGGTCTTTTCACCCGAGGTGCCGCTGGCCTCCATCGGACGGATCGGGTTGTTCAGCCAGATGTCGACGCCCGAGACCATGTGCTTGGCAACGCCGAGGTTGTAGTTCTCGAGGAAGATGACCTTGCCCATGAACTGCGGACGGCGCGAGTGCTCGACGATCTGGCGGATGAAGTCCTTTCCGGCATCGTCGTGCGGATGGGCCTTTCCTGCGAAGACGATCTGCAGGGGCATCTTCGGGTTGTTGATGATCCGGTTGAGGCGCTCAAGGTCGCTGAAGATCATCGGGGCGCGCTTGTAGGTCGCGAAACGGCGGGCGAAGCCGATGGTGAGTACGTCGGGTGAGAGCGTGTTCTTTCCGGAATGCACCGCGTCGTACTGGTTGTAGCCCGACATGCTGTGCTGGTGGAAGAGCTGGTTGGAGAGGTAGCGGTAGATGAAGTCGATCAGGTTCCGCTTGAGGGTGTAGCGCAGCGACCAGAGCTCTTCGTCCGAGACCCTCTGAAGCGCCGCCTCTGCCGATTCGCGGGACAGGGTCATTGCTTCGATGCCCTCGCTGAAGCGGCTCCAGAAGTTTTCGGTGTAGCCGCAGGACCAGCTCGGTGCGTGCACGCCGTTGGTGATGTGGCCGATCGGCACCTCATCGACCTTCGCCTCGGGGTAGAGGTGCTGCCACATTTCGCGCGACACCTGTCCGTGCAGTTTGGAGACGCCGTTGGCGGTCCTCGAGAGCTTCAGTGCGAGCACCGTCATGGTGAAGAGCCCGTCGTTGCCCTCCGGGTTCTCTGCGCCGAGCTCCATCAGCTCCTCGAACGGCATGCCGGTGAGGGTCAGGTACTTGTCGAAGGTGTAGTGCATCATGTCCCTCGAGAACCGGTCGTGGCCGGCGGGGACAGGGGTGTGGGTGGTGAAGACGCAGCGTGAGCGCACCGCGGCGACGGCATCCTCCATCTTCTTTCCGGAAGCGAGTTCCCCGGCGAGGAGATCGAGGGTGAGGAAAGCCGAGTGGCCCTCGTTCATGTGATAGACCGCAGGCTTCAGGCCGAGCGCCGAGATGAGCTTTGCTCCGCCGATGCCGAGGACGATCTCCTGGTTGATGCGCATGTTCTGGTCGCCGCCGTAGACCCTGCAGCAGATGTCGCGGTAGTGCGACTCGTTGGCGGGAATGTTGGTGTCGAGGAGATAGAGCGTGGCGCGTCCGACGTTCAGCTTCCAGGCCTGGGCGAACACCTCGCTCTGCGCGATGTTGACCGAGACGATGAGGTCCTTGCCGTCGGGTCCGGTCACCTTTTCGACCGGCAGGCTCTCGGGGTACTGGAGCGGGTAGTCCTCCATCTGCCAGCCGTCGTGGTTGAGGTACTGGCGGAAATAGCCCTCCTTGTAGAAGAGTGTGATGCCGATGAAGTTGATGCCGAGGTCGCTGGCTGATTTGATGTGGTCGCCGGCGAGCACGCCGAGGCCGCCCGAGTAGATGCGCACGCTCTCATGGATGCCGAACTCGGCGCTGAAGTAGGCAACCGGGCTTTTGGTCAGCTCCGCAGCATGTCCGGCAGCCCAGGTGTCCTTTTTCTCCATGTAGGCGCGGAAGCGGGCATGGGCCTTCTCGATGCGCTCTCCCAGTTCGCACTGGCATCGTGCGGCGAGCTCCTCGTTTGAGATGTGGCGGAGGAGTTCGACGGGGTTGTGGTTGTTCCGCTCCCAGAGCAGGGGAGAGAGGTCTTCGAAGACCTGCTTCGCTTCGGTATCCCAGGACCACCAGAGGTTCCCGGCCAGTTCTTTGAGTGCAATTATCTTTTTCTGCATGATTTTGAGGGGTATTTTTCCGGCTCGGAGGCCGCGGATTGGAATGAAAGGAAGTATCTTTGGTATCTTCCTGTGGTGAGGTTTATTACGGCCTTTTTGGGGGCCGTCATAATTTTAATGGCTCAATTTACTCTTTTACAGAAGAAAACCGCAAGCTTCTCTTGCTGATGGAAAAAGGTACTGTTACAATCGCGCATATTTCCGACCTGCACGTGGCTGGAAAGGGGGATCGCCGGCAGCTGGAGGACCTCGACAGCATGCTCGGCCATTTCACCGATTCGGGCGTCGACCACCTGATTATTTCCGGCGACCTCTCGGACCGCGCCAAAGAGGCCGACTGGGAAATCGTCCGGGAGCTCCTCCTTCGCCACGGCTGGTACGACTGGGCCCGTACGACGGTGATTCCCGGCAACCACGACCTTACGAACCTCGAGGAGGAGATGCGTTTCTACAACGCCCTCAACCCGCTGCCCGGTGCGCGCGACAGGGCATGCCGTGCCAGGGCCGCAAGCTTCTCCCGCTTCTTCCGGGACCTGGTGACCGGCGACGAGCTCCGGGACGCGGGCTTTCCCTTCATCAAGGTCCTGCGTTTTCCTTCCCTGAAACTGGCCATCGCCGGTTTCAACTCCGTCAGCGCCTGGTCGCCGACCGAGAACCCGCTCGGTTCAAGGGGAGAGGTCGATCCGGCCGAGCTTCGGGCGGTGCGCTCACCCGAGGCGCTCCGGGCGATGCAGGGGTGTTTCGTCATGGGACTCTGCCACCATGCACTGAAGGTGTACGGCACCGATTCGCTGCTCGACCAGGCCTTCGACTGGACGATGGAGCTCAAGAACCGCCAGGAGTTCCTCGCGGCGATGCGCGCGATCGGTGCGGATATCGTCCTTCACGGGCATTTCCACCGTTTCCAGTCCTATGTTCTCGGGGGGATACGCTTCATCAACGGCGGCAGCTTCCGCTACAGCCCCAACCGCTACAGCCTGCTCGAAATAGACGAGTCGGGCGCCTACCGGCATCATTTTGCGGTGATGCCCTGAAAAAGGAAGGGGCTCAGTTCCCGAGCCCCTCTGCGTCCATATATTCCCTGATCCTTTTGGCGTGGTCCCGGTCCTCCTGGTTCAGCTGCTTGAAGATGCTTGCGGCCGCAGATTCGGTCGGGCTGTCAAGGAACTCCTGGTAGTGGGACTCACCGGCCGAGAGCTCGAGCTCGAGCGCGGTCCGGAACCGATCGGCCCGGGGAAGGGGCTGCTGCTGGAACGATTCGATGAGGGCGTTGATCCTGCGGTTTGCGGCCTCGAGGGCGGCGAGGTCCTTGGCGAGGAGGTTGCCGGGAAAGAATGTCTCCGGCTGCGGCTGCTTCTTCTCCTGCTGCAGGAGGGCGGCGTGGCCGCGCTCCTCCATGGCCAGCTGCCACCAGAACTCCTCGTCCTCCTCCGACGCGTCGTGGAAGAGCGTGTAGAGGCGGGCAAGGTTCAGTTCGAGACGGATCGATTCGTCAAGGTGGTACTGGTAGGTCTCTTTCATCGGTCTGGTCTCAGCGGGCGTTGCGATAGCTGGCGTACTCCTGGAGGCTTTTCACCCCGAACTCCTGGTGGCGGATGCAGTCGATCGCCTGCACCGACGCCTCCGCGGCTTCGATGGTGGTGACGAACGGCACGTTGCTCTGCACCGAGGCGGCGCCGATGGCCTCTTCGTCGTGCAGGGCCTGCTCGCCTCTCGGGGTGTTGATGACGAAGTTGATCTTGCCGTGCTTGATGATGTCGAAGATGTTCGGCCGTCCCTCTTCGCCAACCTTGAAGACCTTCTTGCATTCGATGTCGTTGTCCCTGAGGAAGCGGTAGGTGCCTTCCGTGGCGACAAGGTCGAAGTCCATGCGGTAGAGCGAGCGGGCGATTTCGAGGATGCGGGGGTTCTTGTCCTGGTTGTTGACGCTGATGAAGACCGAGCCGGAGAGCGGCAGGTGCATGTTGGCCGCCTGGTAGGCTTTCGCGAAGGCTTCGGGGAACTGGTCGGCAAGACTCATGGCTTCGCCGGTGGAGCGCATCTCGGGGCCGAGGTAGACGCCGGACTTGACAAACTTCGAGAAGGGGAAGACCGGTTCCTTGATGGCCAGGTGCTTCATGCCGAGCTCGTCGCAGTCCTTGAGGTCGAACTCGCGGCGCAGGTCCGAGAGCTTCTCGCCGAGCATGACGCGGGTGGCGATCTTGACGACCGGGATGGCCGTCGCCTTGCCGACGAAGGGGACGGTGCGGCTCGCTCTCGGGTTCACCTCGATGACGTAGACGCTGTCGTTCTGCACCGCGTACTGCACGTTCATGAGGCCGACCACCTTGAGGTTCTCCGCCATGATGCGGGTGTACTCCTTCATCGTGGCGATGACCTCCGGGTTGATGTTGTGGTAGGGGAGGATGGAGGTCGAGTCTCCGCTGTGGATGCCGGCGGCCTCGACGTGCTGCATGATGCCGCTGATGACGCAGTCGCTTTCGTCGGCCAGCGCGTCGATGTCGAATTCGACGGCGGTTTCGAGGAATCGGTCGATGAGGAGCGGGTATTTCTCGCTGATGAAGAGTGCCTGGTCGACGTACTCCTTCAGCGAGTCGTCGCTGTAGATGATCTTCATGGCCCTGCCGCCGAGCACGTAGCTGGGACGGACGAGCACCGGGTAGCCGATACGGCGGGTGATGGCCTGCGCTTCTTCGAGGTTGACGGCCGTGCCGTAGTCGGGGTGCGGGATGTTGAGCCGGTCGAGCAGCGCGCCGAACTTCTTGCGGTCTTCGGCCAGGTCGATGCCTTCCGGCGAGGTGCCGAGGATGGTGACTCCCTCGTCGTGGAGCTTGCCGGAGAGCTTGAGCGGCGTCTGCCCGCCGAAGCTGACGATGACGCCGAGCGGGTTTTCATGCTCGATGATGCGGATCGTGTCCTCGAAGGTGAGCGGCTCGAAGTAGAGCTTGTCGGCGATGTCGTAGTCGGTCGAGACGGTCTCGGGGTTGCAGTTGACCATGATGGTCTCGTAGCCGGCCTCGCGCAGCGCGAAGACGGCCTGCACGCAGCAGTAGTCGAACTCGATGCCCTGGCCGATGCGGTTGGGGCCGCCGCCGAGGATGATCACCTTCTTCTTTTCGGAGCGGACCGATTCGTTCTCCTCGTCGTAGGTGGAATAGTGGTACGGGGTCCTGGCATCGAACTCTGCGGCGCAGGTGTCGACGGTCTTGAAGACCGATTCGACGCCGTACTGCTTGCGGAGCTGGCGTACCGCGGCTTCCTCGGTACTGAAGATGTTTGCGAGCTGGGTGTCTGAAAAACCGTGTTCCTTGGCTGCCTGAAGGCGTTCCCTGGGGAGTTTCGCCGCCAGGGCGTCGACTCTGGCGCCGAGGGCGGAAGCGTGTGTGCTCATGCGGTCTCGAAATGAGTTAAATGGCTCTGTGACGGGGCTGACTGTAAAGGTAACGATTCACGGTCTTATTCTAAAGCCCGGAGAGTATACGAAAATGCGCCCCCATAACAAAAGTGGCGGAGGGCGGCGTGAGAATGGACGGGGATTTTTTTACATTGCAGGTGCTTTCGGATAAGGATGTACAAGGAAACAACCAGCGTATTACCCCACATGGACAGCATCAAATTCGATACCATAGAGTCGGCGGTCGAGGATATCCGACAGGGCCGACTGGTGATCGTCATCGACGACGAGGACCGTGAGAACGAGGGCGACTTCATCGCTGCGGCCGACCATGTGACGACCGAGATGATCAACTTCATCACCCGTGAGGCACGCGGCCTGCTTTGCGTGGCCGTCACGATGGAGCGGGCCCGCGAACTGCAGCTCGATCCGATGGTGCAGCGCAACACCTCACAGCACGAGACCAACTTCACCGTCTCCGTCGACGCCCTGGCCGAAGGGGTGACGACAGGCATTTCCGCCTATGACAGGGCTGTGACGATCAAGATGCTCGGCGATCCGGCCTCACACGCCGACAGCTTCGCGCGCCCCGGACACATCTTTCCGCTTCGCGCCATGGACGGCGGCGTGCTGCGCCGTGTCGGCCACACCGAGGCGGCCGTGGACCTCAGCCGCCTCGCCGGCTGCAACCCGGTGGGCCTCCTCTGCGAGATCCTCCACGAAGACGGCAGCATGGCCCGGCTTCCCGAGCTGCTCAAGCTCCGCGAGAAGTTCGGCCTGAAGCTCATCACCATCAAGGACCTCGTGGCCTATCGCATGCAGCAGAGCAAGCTCGTGCACCGTGCCGTCGAATCGAACCTTCCGACCTCCCACGGCGAGTTCCGCCTCATCGCCTACGAGTCGTTCATCGACCATCACAACCACCTGGCCTTCGTCAAGGGCGACGTCTCCACCGGCGAGCCGGTGCTCGTCCGGGTGCACTCGCAGTGCGCCACCGGCGACATCTTCGCCTCGCTGCGCTGCGACTGCGGAGACCAGCTGGCTTCGGCCCTGCGCATGATCGAGAAGGAGGGACGCGGTGTGCTCGTCTACCTCATGCAGGAGGGACGGGGGATCGGCCTCATCAACAAGCTCAAGGCATACAACCTGCAGGACCAGGGTCTCGACACGGTCGAGGCCAATGAGCGGCTCGGCTTCAAGGCCGACCTGCGCGACTACGGCATCGGCGCCCAGATCCTCCAGGACCTCGGCGTGCGCAAGATGCGCCTGCTCACCAACAACCCCAAGAAGGTGGTCGGGCTGGAGGGCTACGGCCTCGAGATCGTCGAGCGCGTCCCGCTCGAGATCGCACCGAACGAGGTCAACCAGTTCTACCTGGAGACCAAGCGCGACAAGATGGGCCACATGATCAGCTGCTCGTGCCACCGCAACCAGTGAACCCCTGATTTCAACGCAACCATAAACTTCCATTCAACAAGGAAAAAGGAACGACATAAGATGGACACCGACATCCTGAAGATGCAGGACCCCGAGGTTTTCAGTTCGATCGCCGGCGAGACGCGCCGCCAGCTGGAGACACTCGAGCTGATTGCCTCCGAGAACTTCACCAGCCGCGCGGTCATGCAGGCCTGCGGTTCGGTGATGACCAACAAGTACGCCGAGGGCTATCCCGGCAAGCGCTATTACGGCGGCTGCGAGTTCGTCGACATCGCCGAGGACCTCGCCCGCGAGCGCGCAAAGAAGCTCTTCGGCTGCGAGTATGTCAACGTCCAGCCGCACTCCGGCTCGAGCGCCAACATGGCCGTGCTCTTCTCCGTCCTCAAGCCCGGTGACCGGATCATGGGTCTCGACCTCTCCCACGGCGGCCACCTCACCCACGGCAGCTCGGTGAACTTCTCCGGCCAGATGTTCGACGCCCGCTCCTACGGAGTCGACCGCGAGACCGGCCTCATCGACATGAACAAGGTCGAGGAGATGGCCCTCGAGTTCAGGCCGCGCCTTATCATCTGCGGTGCGAGCGCCTACTCCCAGGGCTTCGATTTCAAGGCCTTCCGCGAGGTCGCCGACAAGGTCGGCGCGTTCCTCATGGCCGACATCGCCCATCCCGCCGGCCTCATCGCCGCAGGTCTCCTTTCCGATCCGATGCCGCACTGCCACTTCGTGACCACCACCACCCACAAGACCCTCCGCGGTCCGCGCGGCGGCATGATCATGATGGGCAGGGACTTCGAGAACCCCATGGGCATCACCGTGAAGACCAAGAACGGCCCGAGGGTGAAGATGATGTCGGAGGTCATGGACGCCGAGGTCATGCCCGGCATCCAGGGCGGTCCGCTCATGCATATCATCGCCGGCAAGGCGGTCGCCTTCGGCGAAGCCCTGAAGCCGGAGTTCCGCGAGTATGCCGTGCAGGTCCGCAAGAATGCGGCTGCGATGGCTGAGCGATTCATCTCCCTCGGCTACGATATCGTCAGCGGAGGAACCCGCAACCACCTCATGCTGCTCGACCTGCGCAACAAGGAGGTCACCGGCAAGGTCGCCGAGAACCTCCTGCACGATGCCGGCATCACGGTCAACAAAAATATGGTTCCTTTCGACGACAAGTCGCCCTTCGTGACGAGCGGCATCCGTGTCGGCACGGCAGCCATGACGACCCGCGGCATGCAGGAGGCTGACGCCACCAAGATCGTCGAGCTCATCGACCGTGTCATCAGCGGCGCGGCGGCTTCCGGCATTGAGAACGTCTGCCGTGAGGTCAAGGAGGAGATCCGCACCCTCTGTCTCCAGAACCCGCTCGACGGCTACGGCATGACCCCCTGAGCCGGTAACTGGCCCGAAACGAAAGAGCCGCTTCCGGTGCATGCCGAAAGCGGCTCTTTTTTTTTCTGCAACCGCAGGGCCGCCGACTCTTTCCGCCGTTACGGACGGTGGTCGAGGATCGAGGCGATCATCGCGTTGAGCTCGAGGGCGGTTTTTCGGATCTTCTTGTCGAGAGCGATTTTTTCCTTTGAAAGCTCGATCTCCCTGCTGGTTTCCGCTTCGGTCCGTATCGCCTCCGTCAGCCGGTCCTTCTCGTCGATGAGCGGTTCGAGGATGAGGTTCTTGAAGGCGTCGAGGAACATCGCCAGGCAGCGGCGTGCGCTGTCGGCGTGCAGGTCGGTCTTTTCGAGCCACTTGCTGCTGACCGGCTGGTCCATGAGAAGGCCCGAGGCCAGAGCTTCGGCTTCGGGGTCGGCGAGGAGGCCGATTTCCGTCGCCATGTCGATGCGGGCGTCGGGATCGTCGGAAATCTCGTGGTAGCGCCGCACCATATGCCGGAAGACATGCTCTGCTGCCGGGTGGCGCAGGCTCAGCATCGTCTCGTGCGAGGCTGCGAACTCGAGGACGGTGTTCCCGTAGGCCGTGCTTTCGATCAGTGCCTTCACGAAGGTCTTCTCCAGGACGGAGATCGGTCCCCGGTTGAGCGGCTTCTGCTCCCTCGGCTGCGCTTTCGGATCCGGGCGGCGGGCGCTCTCCCTTGTGGCGGGGCGTTCCTTCCCCTGCAGCTCATGCAGCGCCTGGAGGCTGATACCGAGTTTTTCGGAAAGCTCCTGCAGGTAGAGTTCCCGGCGCAGGGGGTCGGGTACCCGGCCGATGGTCGCGGCCATCGAGCGGATGGCGTCGGCTTTCTCCTCCGGGGTGTCGAAGTCGCCCGCTTCCCGGTGGAAACGGATCTGGAAGTCCAGGAAGGAGAGGCTCTCTTTCCCGCTGAACTCCAGGAACTTCTCTTTGCCCTCCCGCCTGACGAAGCTGTCGGGGTCTTCTCCGGGCGGCAGCACGAGCACGACCGGGGTGAGGTTCTCCGAGAGCAGGATGTCGATGCCTGCCATCATGGACTTCCTGCCGGCGGGATCGGCGTCGTAGACGAAGAGGACCTTTTTTGCGTAGCGGCGGATGATCTTGGCCTGGTAGCGGGTGAGGGCGGTGCCGCAGGAGGCCACGGCCGAGGTGATGCCGGCCTGGTGCAGCGCGAGCACGTCCATGTAGCCTTCGACGAGGATGGCGCGGCCGCTGCGGCGGATCTCGTTTTTTGCGGCGTGTAGCCCGTAGAGCAGTTTGGATTTCTCGAAGAGGGAGCTCTCCTGCGAGTTCAGGTACTTCGGCGTGTCCGGCCGGTCCTCAAGGGTCCTGCCTCCGAAGCCGACCACCTGTCCGCCGATGGAGAAGATGGGGAAGATCACCCGGTTGCGGAAGGTGTCGTACCAGGACCTTTTCTGGCGGTTTTCGGTGATGAGGCCGAGGCTTTCGAGGTGCTTGTGGTCTATCCCCGCCGTTTTGGCCGCATGCAGCAGGTGGTCCCAGCCGGGAGGGGCGTAGCCGAGCCCGAAGCTTTTGATCGTTGCGGCCGTGAGCCCCCGCTTCGCGGCAAGGTAGGCGTAGCCGCTGCTGCCGTGGTCGGCCTCGAGCGTCGAGTGGAAGTGGCGGGCGGCCCAGCGGAGGGTTTCGGTGCGGGTGTCCTCCTTCGCGTCACTCCCGGCGTTCTTCGTCGTAAAGCGGCTGATGTCGATGCCCGAGCGCTTTGCGACGAGTTCGACGGCCTCGGGAAACGAGACTTTCTCCATCTCCATGACGAAGGAGAAGACGTTGCCGCCCTTGCCGGAAGAGAAGCACTTGTAGATCTGCTTTTCGGGCGATACGACGAATGAGGGCGTCTTCTCCTGCGTGAAGGGCGAGAGCGCCTTGAAGCTGCGCCCCGCCTGCCGAAGGTTGACGTAGTCGGAGATGATGTCGACGATATCGGCCGCCTGGCGAACCTCGTCGATGGTCTCATGGGGGATCATCCGTCGCGTTTTTTTTGCCGCCTTTGCCGTTTAGTATGACGGTAGGTGTTGAAAAATCGTAAACTTATTTACTAACTTAATACCAATACCCCTGCAGCCGAGCTGCTCCGCCCGTTCGGCCGAGGCCCCGAGGTCTTCCTTCTGCAGTATAGCAAATTAACGGAAAGCAACTATCCATGAAACAGGGACTCTTCACCGGCCTGCTCATCGCTGCGGCCTACATCGTATCCTTCCTCTTCTATCTCTGGATGGGCACGACTCCTCCCGACTCCATCTTCCATGCGATCTGGAAGGGCGGTCCGGTGGTCTCGGTCCTGATGGCCCTCATCCTCATGGTCATCGCCTACACGGTCGAGCGCGTCATCGCCCTCCAGAAGGCGGCCGGCAAGGGCAACATCCCCGAGTTCGTCCAGGCCATCAAGCAGGACATCAACAACGGCGACGTCCAGGGCGCCATCGCACGCTGCGACGACCACCAGAGCTCGCTCGGAGCGGTGCTCCGTTCGGTCCTCGACCGTTACAGCCAGTTGGCGGCCCTCAACGTGACCGACCGCGAGAAGAGGATCAGCGAGATGGAAAAGGCAGTCGAGGAGGCCTCCACCATGGAGATGCCGCTGCTTGAGAAGAACCTGGTCGCCATATCGACGATCGCCTCCATCTCCACCATGGTCGGGCTTCTCGGTACCACGATGGGCATGATCAGGGCCTTCCAGGCCATGGCGACCGCCGGCGCTCCGGACGCCGTGCAGCTGTCGCTCGGCATATCCGAGGCGCTCTTCAACACCGCGCTCGGCATCGTCGGCGGCATCTTCGGCATCGTGGCCTACAATGTCTTCACCACCCGCGTCGACCGCTTCAGCTACATGATCGACGAGGCGGCCTTCTACATCATCCAGACTCTCGGAACCGGAACCAGCCGGTAAGGCCAGATGGCAAGGATCAAGGCAAAAAGGGTAGGGTTCCGCCTCGACATGACCCCCATGGTGGACGTCGCGTTCCTGCTGCTGACGTTCTTCATGCTCACCACCAAGTTCCGTCCGCCCGAACCGGTGCAGATCGATCTCCCCTCGTCCCACTCCGAGCAGAAGCTTCCGGAGTCGGAGGTGCTGACGGTGACGGTCAGCGGCAATGACGATTTTTATATGGGCGTCTCCTCCCAGTCGACGCGCGAGCGGCTCTTCCAGGCCGTCATCCGTCCGAAGCTGGAGGCTGCGGGTATGGCTGAGGCCGCCGTGGCTGATTCGCTCGACGGGTTCCGCCTCGCCGAGACCTTTCCGGTCGAGCGCGGCGAGCTCCATCGTTTCATCGTGATGGCCCGCTTCGCCGACCAGCGGCTTCGGCCCGTCGTTCGCGCCGACGCCGATGCGGGTTTCGAGGCGGTGGACCACGTCATCAAGGTCTACAAGAAGGCGAACCTTTTGACCTTCAACCTCGTCACCGTCCTTGAAAAGGAGGGCCGCTAGCATGGGTATGGTCGACACTCCGGGAGAGGGGCGCGGCAGGAAGGCCGGGAAGCGGAAGAACCGGCGCATCGGGTTCCGCCTCGACATGACCCCGATGGTGGACGTGGCTTTTCTCCTGCTCACGTTCTTCATGCTGACCACCACGTTCTCCAAATCCAACACCATGGAGATCAACATCCCTCCCGAAAGGGGCGAGGTGAAGGTGGCGGGCTCGAACATCCTGACGCTGCGCATTCCCGGCGACGGCATGGCCTACTGCTCCCTCGGTGATCTCAGGCCGAAGCGCATTCCGCTCTATGAGGAGGAGGACGATTCCCGGCTCTCGCTCAGCGGCGAGCTCCGCAGCCTCCTGCGCCAGCAGACCACAGTGAACAGCAAGCTGGTGATCGTTGTCAAGATCGGCGAGAAAGCCCGCTACAAGCAGCTTGTCGACATCATCGACGAACTGAACCTGATGAAGATCGACCGGTTCAGCCTTGACGACTACACACCCCAGGACGACCTGGAAATCAGGAAAGCCGTATAGGCGAATCTTCACCCGAACAGAACAGGCGAGCCGTGCAGTCAAGACTCAAGAACATACATCGCGAAATCGACGCCGAGGCAAAAGCCTCGCGATGGTCGCTCGGTGAGGAGTATCTCGATACCGACCGCCTTCGCGGCATCCACTACGGCAACCTCACCCTCCGCCGCCAGGCGCACATCTTCATGACCCACGGCGTGATCACCGCCGTGCTTCTGCTTTTCGTCTTCTGGGTATTCGCGGCAAACTGGGGGAGACTCACCTCGCTCTTCGGCGGTTCCGGCCACTCGGGTCAGATGGTCCAGTGCTACGAGGTGGTCACCAGCGTCACCCAGCTTCCCCCTCCTCCTCCGCTCGCCGCCCCTCCGCCGGCTCCTGTCCGCCCCGCGGCTCCTGCCGCAGCGGCTCCCAACGTCGGCAAGATCAGGAAGGTCAAGGAGGACGAGGTGCCGGCCGAGCAGACCATCGCTACGCAGAAGGAGCTGCGCGAGGCCATACAGACCGAAAGCATCGACGGTACGGGAGAGGGCGGGCCGGTCTTCATCCCCTGCGAGAAGATGCCGGGGTTCCTCGACCAGAAGAAACCGCATTATCCTGAGATGGCCCGCATCGCCGGGATCGAGGGGAAGGTCTTTGTCAGCGTGCTCATCAGCGAGGACGGCCGTCCGCTGCGGGCTGTGGTGATGAAGCGCGTACCGGCCGACTGCACCCACTTCGACGAGGTCGCCATCCGCTCCGTCATGGAGTCCCGCTACTTTCCCGGCATGCAGAACGGACGGGCCATCAAGGTCTGGTTCACCGTGCCGATCCGCTTCCAGATCAACTGAACGCAGCCGCTTCGGGCGGTTTCCCGGTTCACCCATGAAACACGAAGAGCGCCCCTCGGGGGCGCTCCTGCTTTCCTGTCCGGTGCCTTCCTGCCGGAGGCGGCAGATGGCTCAGTGCCTGCGGGGACGGATGAGGATGCCGAAGGCGACGGCCGCATAGGCGCCGACGAGCAGGACCGGGGCGACGTTCAGGGCGAAGAACCCGTCGACCCGGTGCTCGATCGCCATCGCCCAGAAGCTGAGCACGATCAGGGCCGCACCGCCTGCAATGACGAGATAGTTTGTCCGCCCGAGCGGCATCGCACGTGATGGTTCCGGGCGCCCGGTCCTTTTTTTCTTCTCAGCCACCGTTCTCCTGCTCGGTGAAGAGTTCGTCGAGCACGCCGATGCAGCGCTGCGCCTCCTCCTTCGTGATGACGAGAGGGGGGAGGAGCCGGATCACGTTGCGGCTGGTCGCGTTCATGATGACACGGTGCCGGAGGGCCCGCTCCACATAGTGTCGGGCTTCGCCTTCGACCGTGATGCCGATCATGAGCCCGTACTGGCGGATATCCGTGATGGCGGCATGGCGCTCCCTGAGCTTCGAGAGCTCTTCCTGGAAGAACTCTCCGGTCTCCCGGGCGCGCTCCATCAGCCGGTCTTCCTCGATGGCCCTGATCATGGCCAGGCCCGCCGCACAGGCGACCGGGTTGCCGCCGAAGGTGGTGCCGTGGCTGCCGTAGGTGAGCACGCCCTGCACCTTCTCGCTGCCGATGACGGCCGAGAGCGGAAGGCCGCCGCCGAGGGGTTTTGCGAGGCAGACGAGGTCGGGCTCGAGCTCCAGCTGCTCGTAGCTGAAGAACGTTCCGGTCCTGCCGCAGCCGGCCTGGATCTCGTCGGCCACGATGAGGAACCCGTGCTTCTCGCGCAGCTCCATCAGGCGATGGCAGAACTCCTTCGACACCCGGTGGATGCCGCCCTCTCCCTGGACCGCCTCGATGAACACCGCTGCCGTCCGGTCGGAGACTTTCTGCTCGAGGTCCCGGACGTCGTTGAAGTCCACCATGCCGAGGGCCGGCAGCAGCGGGTGGAACCCTTCGACGTACTGCTGCTTGGCGGTCAGCGACATGGCGCCGTAGGTGCGGCCGTGGAAGCAGTTGCTCAGCGAGAGCACCTCGTTCTTCCCCTGGTCGCCGTGGTCGACGGCCCACTTGCGGGCCATTTTTATGGCGGCTTCGACGGCTTCGGTCCCGCTGTTGGCGAAGAAGACTTTCGAGAGGCCGGAGAGCTCGATGAGCTTGGCCGCCAGTTCGAACTGGGGACGCATCAGGAAAAGGTTCGATGCGTGGATGAGCTTCCCGGCCTGTTCCGCGATGGCCTTCTCGAGCCGGGTGTCCCCGTAGCCGAGGGCGTTGACGCCGATGCCGGCGATCATGTCGAGGTAGCGCGTTCCGTCGTCTCCGACGAGCCACGAGCCCTCGCCGTATGTGACGGCTATCGGCAGGCGGGAGTAGTTGTGGAAAAAGAGCTGCTCTTCGGTTTCGCGGGTTACTGCAAGAGTGTTCATGCCGGGTAGTGGACTACAGGTGAGATGGAGTGCCTTTGGGAAGAAGTATAGTGATGAATCGCCTTGCTTTCAAGCGTTTTCTTCCCTCTGTCGCCACAGCATCCAGGAGCGCAGGATACGCCATGCGCCGTACGAGCCCGTCAGCAGGCAGTAGAGGGTGAGGTCGGTGCCCAGCCCTCCTTCAGCGCCTCCCATGGTGAAGGCAAGCCAGGCGGCCAGGCCGAGGAATGCCGTTCCGGTCAGGAGTCCTGCGATGGCGGGCGCAAAGCGGCGTGCCGTCACGGCGCGGGCTCCTTGCGGTGCGGTCCGGCCTCGGGGTAGAACCGCCACTCGCGGTTGACGATGAGCCGGGCGCCGAAGCCGAAGGTGAAGTAGGACCATCCCCACTGCATCAGGACGAAGACGCGGTGCTTGAAGCTGGTGAGGTAGTAGATGTGGACCAGGAGCCATGCGAACCAGGCCGGTGCGCCGTCGAACTTGACGTTGCCGATCTGGACGATCGCGCGGTTCTTGCCGATGGTGGCCATCTGGCCCTTGTCCTTGTACTGGAACGCCTTGCGGGCCTTGCCCTTGAGGTCGCGCAGGATGGTCCTTCCGATGAAGTTGCCCTGCTGAAGCGCGACGGGAGCCATGCCGGGAAGGGGCTTGCCTTCCGCGTTGAGGGAGCATGCCTGGTCGCCGCCGACGAAGATCTCGGGGTGGCCCGGCACGGAGAGGTCGCCTTCGACGACGATCCTTCCGATGCGGTCGGTTTCGGCACCGAAGTTGTCGCCGAGCTTGATGGCCGTGACGCCGGCCGCCCAGAGGACGGTGGCCGCTTCGATGCGCTCGTTGCCGATCTGCACGCCGTTCTCGTCGACGTCGCTGACCATGCTGCTGGTCCAGATCTGGACTCCCAGCTGCTCGAGCGATCGGGTCGCCTTGCTGGCAAGTTCGGGCGCGAAGGAGCCGAGGATGCGCGGGGCGGCCTCGACGATGAAGATGCGCGTCAGTTTCGGGTCGATCTGGTGGTAGAGCTTCGAGAGGGTGTAGCGGCTCATCTCGCCGATCGAACCGGCAAGCTCGACGCCCGTGGGGCCGCCGCCGACGATGACGAAGGTGAGGAGCTTCTTGCGCTCGACCGGATCGCTGCTGCGCTCGGCCGCCTCGTAGGCTTCGAGGATGCGGCGGCGGATCTCCTTGGCCTGCGAGAGCGTTTTCAGGCCCGGTGCGTTCTCCTCCCACTGGTTGTTGCCGAAATAGTGGTGGCGCACGCCGCAGGCCAGGATCAGGTAGTCGTACTCGACCGGACCGAAGTCGGTGTGGATGGTGTGGTTCTCAGCGTCGATGCGCTCGACGATGCCCTTGTAGACGGTGATGTTGTCGTAGATGGAGAGCATGTTGCGCAGCGGCGCGGCGATGTCTCCCTCGTCGAGTGCCGACATGGCGACCTGGTAGAGGAGCGGTTGGAACAGGTGGTAGTTCCGCCTGTCGATAAGGGTGACTTCAACATCGTCTCTGTTGCCGAGGACGCGGGCTGCGTTCATGCCCGTGAAACCGCCTCCGACGATAACGACTCTCTTTTTCATGGCTCTTGTATTTTTCAGGGTATCAGTGTGTCTGCCGCCGTGCCTGCGGGGTCGGGGGCAAAAATGGCGTAACGTGCCGTAAGGTAAAAAAAAGAACGGAAAATCTGGAGCGAATATAACAATTATTACCGCGTCAGTTTCTCGATGATTCCGTGCTCTTTCGGGTACCGCTCCAGGAGCTCCCGGCGCTCCGCCATCACGAAGTCCCCGAAGTCGAATCCCGGCGCCACCACGCAGCTGACGAGGGCGTAGCTGCCGGGTGAGGGGCTCTCGAGGGATGCCCCGAACCATGCTCCTGCCTCCACCACACCCTGCAGGACCTCTCCGGCATCGGGATCGGAACCGAGCGTGAATGCGCGGTGCCCTCCTGCAAGCATGTCCACCCTCAGCGCAGCGCCCGCATGCCATAGCCAGAGCTCGTCGGAGCCGATCCTGTGCAGGCAGGATCGCTCGTCTTCCCGCAAGAGGTAGTAGATGGCGGTCGAAAAAGAGCGCGGACCTTTGAACGGACTGCCGGCGTCGAAGGGGTAGCTGCCGTCGCTGCGCCAGCTTTCACGGTACCAGCCCCCCTCGGGATGCTGCCGCAGCCCGAGGCTTCCGATCCATTCCTCAGCCGTTTTCACCGAGTCGCTGGCGGATCTTTTCGGTCTTCTGGCGCGAAGCCTCCGCGAGCTTTTCTCGGAAGGCGACGAACGCCTCCATGAGCTTCGGGTCGGCCAGCGCCAGGATCTGGACGGCCAGGAGCGCGGCGTTGCGGGCGTTGTCGATGCCGACGGTCGCCACCGGGATGCCGGCCGGCATCTGGACGATCGAGTAGAGCGAGTCCTGGCCGCTGAGCTTCTTGCTGAAGATCGGCACGCCGATGACCGGCAGCTCCGTCATGGCGGCGGTCACTCCCGGCAGGTGGGCGGCCCCGCCTGCGCCGGCGATGATTGCCCTGAGGCCGCGGGCGCGCGCTCCGCTGGCATAGGCTTCGAGGTCGCGCGGGGTGCGGTGCGCGGAGATGACCGATATTTCGGAGGGGACGCCGAACTCGTCGAGCACCTTCGCGGCCTCCCTCATGATCTCGAAATCAGAGTCGGAGCCCATGATGATGCCGACCTGCGGGGTCGCTGATGCCGTATGCTGTAAGCTCATATCCTGAAGAAATATAATGGCAGGCGGAACTGCTTCCGGGCAGTCCGGCCGGGGGCGGCACGGTGCCTGACGGGTTTATGAAATTGCCGAGTTTTGTGTATTTTGAAGAATGTCGAATTTAAAAAAATAATATTTCATTTCTTGAGGAAGACAGCAATGGCAACAAATCTCGCAGAGAAATACAGCAATCCCGGTCCCCGCTACACCAGCTACCCGACCATTCCCTCCTGGAGCACCGACGGCATCACCCAGGAGCAGTGGAAGGAGGCGATGGTCAAGGGCTTCAACGACAGCAACGAGACCTCCGGGATCAGCATGTACATCCACATCCCCTACTGCGAGAACTACTGCTATTTCTGCGGCTGCAACGCCCACCGCACCCAGGACCACTCGTACGAGGATCCCTACATCGATGCGCTCCTCAAGGAGTGGCAGATGTACCTCGACGTCTTTCCCGGCACGCTCAACGTCAAGGAGCTGCACATCGGCGGCGGCACCCCGACCTTCCTCAGCCCCCGGAACCTCACCCGCCTCATCGACGGCCTCTTCAGCCACGTCAACCGCATGGAGGGTCATATCTTCAGCTTCGAGACCAACCCCCGCTCCACCACCCGCGAGCATCTCGAGGCCCTCTATAACGGCGGTTTCCGCCGCGTGAGCTTCGGTATCCAGGATTTCGACCCCATCGTGCAGAAGGAGATCAACCGTCCCCAGTCGTTCGAGCTGGTGAAGGAGAAGGTCGACTTGGCGCGCCAGATCGGTTTCACCTCCGTCAACTTCGATTTGGTCTACGGTCTTCCGAAGCAGACCCTCGCCACCATCACCGACACCATCGAGAAGGTCATGGAGCTTCGTCCCGACCGCCTCGCCTTCTACGCTTACGGCCACAACCCCCATATGTACGAGGGGCAGCGCCGCTTCAAGGAAGAGGATCTTCCGGTGGGTGACGCAAAGCAGGAACTCTACGACAAGGGACGTGCGATGCTCGAGTCGATCGGCTACCACGAGATCGGCATGGACCACTTCGCCATCGAGGGCGATGCGCTCTACGAGGCGGCAAAGAGTGGCACCCTGCACCGCAACTTCATGGGCTATACCGAGAACACCACCCAGATGATGCTGGCGCTCGGTTCCTCCTCCATCAGCGACACCTGGTACGCCTTCGCACAGAACGAGCGGACCGACGGCGCCTATATCAAGGCGGTCAACGAGGGACGCTTCCCGCTGCACCGCGGCCACCTGCTTACCGACGAGGACCTTGTGCTCCGCCGCCATATCCTCAACCTCATGTGCCGCCAGGAGACCTCATGGGCCGATCCGAAGCTCTACACCGACGAGCTCGACGTCACGCTCATGCGCCTCGAGGACATGCAGAACGACGGCATGGTCGTTCTCGGAGAGAAGAGCGTGAGGGTTACCGAGGCGGGCATCCCCTATCTGCGCAACATCTGCATGGCCTTCGACGCCCTGCTCTGGCGCTCTGACAGCCTCTCGAAGGCCTACAACGTCTCGCGCGATATCCAGAAGGGCTATATCGAAAAGGCCCGGCTCGCCAAGGAACAGAAGGAAAAGGCTCTCTGAGGCGGCTCCATTCCAACTGAAAAGGGTGATTGCGGTCACCCTTTTTTTATGTCCGGACGATGAAAGAAAAGGTACGGGTCGGTTTCCTTGGAAGCGGGTGGTCGCGTATCGCCCAGGCTCCCGCGTTCTCGCTGATGGACGATGCCGAGCTTGCGGCCGTCGCCAGTCCCACCGAGAAGCACCGGAAGAAGTTCATGGAGTCCTTCGCCATCACGGAAGGCTTCGCCGACTGGCGCCGGCTGCTCGACTGCGAGCTGGACCTCGTCTGTGTGACCACGCCTCCCTTCCTGCATCGTGAGATGGTCACGGCCCTGCTCGAGCGGGGCCGGAGCGTCATCTGCGAAAAGCCCTTCGCCCTCTCGGTCGCCGAGGCCGAATCGATGTTCAACGCTTCGCTCGTCTCTCCGGGCCTCGCCCTCCTCGACCACCAGCTCCGGATGCACCCGGCGGTCCGCACCATGAAACAGATGATCGAGAGCGGCGAGATCGGCAGGGTCTACGACGTGCGCGCGATCGTCAACCTTTCGAGCCGCAGCCGTCCCGATCTCCAGTGGAGCTGGTGGAGCGACCGGGAGCGGGGCGGGGGAGCGCTCGGCGCAATCGGCTCGCACCTCATAGACCTCAACCGCTTCCTCATCGGCGAGATCGCCGAGGTCTCCTGCAACCTCACGACCAGCGTTCCGCAGCGGCCCGACCGCGAGGGACGGATGCGGGCGGCAACCTCCGACGACAGCTTCTCGATGCAGATGCGCTTCGGTCCCTCCTCGATCGCCCTCGCCGCCCCCTCCCTCATGCAGGTCACGACGGTCGGCTCCTACACCTGGTTCTCCTTCGAGGTCTCCGGCAGCCTGAAGTCAATACGGCTCGACGGGGCGGGCCGGCTCTGGGAGGTCGGGACCGGCGGCTCGAAGGGGTCGCGCAGTCTCGTCGACGCACCCCGCTGGACGCAGGTCGAGCCGATCCTCCCCTGGGACGAGCTCGTCCTGCAGGAGAAGATCCGCCACTCTTCGCTGGCCGTCCACGGCATCTTCGCCGTCGGATTCGCCTTCCTTGCCCACCGGGCCGTCAAAGCCCTGCGCAACGGTGAGGGGCGCATTCCCGACGCGGCCTCCTTCGCCGACGGGCTCGTCGTCCAGAAGGTGCTCGCCGCCGGCCTGGCCTCCCACCGTCAGCGCCAGTGGGTCAAGCCCTGAGGGGCTTTCCGGGGTTGTTTTCCGTACGGCTTGCATTATTGGACGGGTTTGTGTAGGTTATGATCGAATGTTTCGTGTACGAAAATATCGTGTGCGAAAGTTTCTCATAACCAGATTTCCGTGGATCATGCCGCATTCCGTGTTGGCTCCAAGCAGTCCCGACGGCAGGGGGTATCATGCCCTGCGACGCATCACGAGGGCGCTCGACGTGCACTCCAGAAGGCTCTACCGGGAGTGGAAGATCACCTCCCCGCAGTTTCTCTGCCTGCAGGCCCTCGAGAAAGAGAGTGTGCGCACCCTCTCGCAGCTTGCCGCCGAGCTGCACCTCGGTGCGAGCACGGTCAACGGCATCCTCGACCGGCTCGAGGCGCGTGGCCTCGTCTCCCGTTCGCGTTCGCAGGAGGACCAGCGCAAGGTCCTGCTTTCCGTGACGCCGGAGGGGCAGGCGCTCGTCGACTCGGTGCCCGAACTGATGCGCGATTCCTATGCCAGGGCCCTCGGCCGCATGAGCCTGGATGAGCAGGAGCAGCTCTCGCGTCTGCTCGGCAGGCTCGCCGACCATCTCGATCCGGAAATCGTCCACCTGTAAAACCCTATGCCTCTCTCTCCGACACAGCAGCAGATCATCAAGAGCATCGATCCGGCCGCAACCGTTGCGGACTGGAACGACTGGAAGTGGCAGATGCGCCACAGCATCCGCGACCTCGCCACCTTCGAACGCCTGCTCGGCATCACCCTTTCCGACGAGCAGCGGAGGGACTTCGGCAAGGCCGTCGAGAAGTTCCCGATGTCCATCACCCCCTACTACCTCTCGCTCATCAATATCCTGGACATGGAGAACGACCCGGTCTTCCTGCAGAGTGTCCCCTCGCCCCGCGAGCTGGAGATCATGCATGGCGACATGGCCGATCCGCTGCATGAGGACGCCGACAGCCCGGCACCGTGCGTCACCCACCGCTATCCCGACCGGGTGCTGCTGCTTGTCAGCAACACCTGCCCGATGTACTGCCGCCACTGCACCCGCAAGCGCAAGGTCGGCGACAAGGATACCATTCCCGGCCGTTCGGCCATCCGTGAGGGCATCGACTACATCCGGCGTACGCCGCAGGTGCGCGACGTCCTGCTCAGCGGCGGAGACCCGTTCCTGCTCTCCGACGACTATCTCGACTGGATCCTCGGTGAGCTGCACGCGATCGAACACGTCGAGGTCATCCGCATCGGCACACGCACTCCCGTGGTGCTGCCGCAGCGCATCACCCCGGAGCTCGTGGCGGTGCTGAAAAAGTACCAGCCGGTCTGGGTGAACACCCATTTCAACCATCCGCGCGAGATCACGCAGTCGTCGAAGAATGCGCTGGCGCGCCTGGCCGATGGCGGCGTACCGCTCGGCAACCAGACCGTGCTGCTCTCCGGCATCAACGACTGCCCGCGCATCATGAAGGCGCTCGTCCACAAGCTGGTCCGCAACCGGGTGCGCCCCTACTATCTCTACCAGTGCGATCTTTCCGAGGGGCTTTCGCACTTCCGCACGCCGGTCGGCAAGGGGATCGAGATCCTCGAGAGCCTGATCGGACATACGAGCGGCTTTTGTGTGCCGACCTACGTCATCGACGCGCCTGGCGGCGGAGGGAAGATCCCCGTCATGCCGAACTACCTGATCTCCTGGTCGACCAACAAGGTGGTGCTGCGCAACTACGAGGGGGTGATCACCACGTACAAGGAGCCGGATTCGTACGAACCGACCTTCTGCGACCGCAACTGCGACCGGTGCGACCTGCAGCTCAACCTCGACGACGCCGACGCCATGGAGGCCATCGGTATCCAGCAGCTGCTCTCGGACCACGATACCACCATTTCGCTGGTACCCTCCTCCAACGAGCGCCATTCCAGGCGCAGGGGGGAGGAGGCCGGGGAGTGATGGCGTGGATCGACTACCTCATTTTCGGCCTCTACATGCTGGCGGTGCTCGGTGTCGGCCTCTATCATTTCAGGCGGAACGGCGACGCCGAGGACTACTACGTGGGCAGCCGACAGATCAGCCCGGTGCACGTGGGGCTTTCGATCGTGGCGACCGACGTCGGCGGAGGGTTTTCGATCGGCCTCGGCGGGGTGGGTTTCCTCATGGGTCTTTCGGGCAGCTGGCTGCTCTTCACCGGCCTCGTCGGCGCCTGGCTCTCGGCCGTACTGCTTATTCCGCGCATCAAGCGGCTCGACCGGCGTGAGGGGTTCATGACCTACCCCGACTTCCTCCGCCACCGCTACGACGGACGGGTGGCGTTCCTTGCCGCCCTCATCTCCGCCCTCGGCTACCTCGGCTTCACCGCCGCACAGATGCTTGCCGGCGCGAAACTCGCCTCGGCGACCATCCTGCCGAGCAACCCTTTCGGCATCGATCCCGTGCTGTTCTCGCTCTACGTCATTGCCGTCGTCACGGTGCTTTATACCGTGATCGGCGGGCTGAAGGCGGTCATCTACACCGACACCGTCCAGTGGATCGTCCTGCTCGGCGGACTGCTCCTGGTAACGGTGCCGGCGACCCTTGCCAGGATCGGCGGGATTGAGGCGCTCAGGGAGCAGCTGCCTTCGAGGTATTTTTCGCTGACGGCCATCGACCCGGTGACCTTCCTCAACTGGATGGTCACCATCATCCCCATATGGTTCGTCGGCATGACGCTCTATCAGCGGATGTACGCCTGCCGCGACGAGGCCGACGCCAGGAAAGCCTGGTACGTGGCCGGTTTCTTCGAGTATCCGGTGATGGCTTTCACGGGAGTGTTCCTCGGCATGTGCGCCCGGGTGGTCTTTCCCGAAGCCGAGCCGGAAACGGCCATGCCGATGCTCATCGGCGGGGTGCTGCCGGCCGGGGTGGCCGGCATCGTCATCGCCTCCTATTTCTCGGCGATCATGTCGACGGCCGACAGCTGCATGATGGCCTCATCGGGCAACTTCACCAACGACCTCATCGGCCGCTACCTCCTGAGGGACGGCGCCTACGGCAAAGGCTCGGTGCGGCTCTCCATGCTCGTGACTTTCGCCGTCGGCGTCCTGTCGGTGCTGCTTGCCGTGCGTTTCACGACGGTGCTCGAGGCCATCCTCCAGGCCTACGCCTTCATGGTTTCGGGCCTGTTCGTCCCGACCCTCGGGGCCTATTTCTGGCGGCGCGCCTCGTCGACAGGCGCCCTTGTCGCAATGGCTGGAGGGGGAAGCCTCACCCTCACCCTCCTTTACGGCCTGTGGCAGCTGCCCCCGGCCCTCGGGGCCGTCGGCCTCGATCCGACCTTCTACGGCATCCTCTTTTCGGCGATGCTGTTCGTACCCGTTTCACTCATCTTTCCCGATACAAAAAGACCGTCATGACAAGAGATACGATAGAGCGTTTCGAGGGCGCACTCATCCAGCACGGACCGCTCAGCCGCCGGATCTACCTGATGGATCCGGCCGGGAGCGATCCTCTCGCCCTTTCTCGCGGCCTGGTCGACATGGCCCGCCGGAACGGCTACACCAAGATCTTCGCGAAGGTCCCCGAGGGCTCCGCGGCTCCTTTCCTCGAACTCGGCTTCCGTGAGGAGGCCCGTGTGCCGGGATTTTACGGTGGCCGGGAAACGGCTCTCTTCCTCGCCCTCTTCCTCGATCCCGAACGGGCCGTTGCGGCGGACGCCGAAACGATCCGGGATATCGAGCGCCTGGCCCGATCGCAGGGGGCCCGGCCGTCGAAAGCCCTTCCCCCGGAGTTCCGCCTGAGGCCCTGTACGCCTGAGGACATTCCCGTGATGAGTGCGATATACCGCGAGGTCTTCCCCTCCTACCCCTTTCCGATCGATGATCCCCGGTGGCTCCTTGAAACCATGCAGACCCATGTCGATTACTACGGCGTCGAGCATGAGGGTTCGCTCGTGGCGCTTGCCTCGTCGGAGATGGATCTGGATGGGCTGAATGTGGAGATGACCGATTTCGCGACCCTGCCGAAGTGGCGCGGCCACGGGTTCGGGCTGCACCTGCTCAGGGTGATGGAGGAGGGCATGCGCGCCCGGGGGATGAAGACGGCCTATACCATAGCCCGCGCCGCTTCGGCCGGCATGAACATCACCTTTGCCAGGGCAGGCTACCTCTTCGGCGGCACGCTCGTCAACAATACGAACATCTCGGGCGGAATCGAAAGCATGAACGTCTGGTGCCGGAGTCTGCAGTGAGGGCGCAGGATCGCGCCCTCAGCTCTGCTGGTAGGTGTGCACGCTGTTTGGGGCTGTCGGCAGGTAGTTGACGCCGAACCAGCTCACCAGGAGCACGAGGAAGGCGAGCGCCAGGTACCACTGGAGCTTGAGCCGATCCACCCTCGAGCTCGAGGCGTGCAGGTAGCCGAGGTAGATCAGCCAGGCGATGAAGGCCCAGGTCTCCTTCGGGTCCCAGGACCAGTAGTTCCCCCACGCATCCTTCGCCCAGAGCGCTCCGAAGACCAGGCCGAAGGTCAGAAAGACGAAGCCGAGCAGCGCCAGGTAGTGGGCGAGCGCGTCGTTTTGCGGGGTGTTGTTCTTCCTCCAGGTGAGGAAGATGTTGTGCCATCCGGAAACGGATGATGCGGCAAGCAGCACGTAGCCGACGAGGTAGACGACGACGTGGGGGACGAACCACGGGCTCTGCAGCGCCGGCATGAGCGCCTTGTCGAAGACCTCGGGGTGCATGAGGTTGATCGTGAGGAAGAATGAGGCCAGCGCCATGCAGTAGTACTTCAGCCAGGAGATCTTCCAGCGCCCTTCGACGAGCAGGCCCACCAGCGGGATGAGTGCGGCGTACCAGAGCCGGGTCTCGCCGAGGGTGCGAAGGGGCGGGCGCTCGAGCGCCGACCAGTAGAGGGCGATGAAGGCGATCATGACGAGCGAGCCGCCGAGATTGAGCGCCGTGGCGGGCCGTTGCAACGCCGGGGCCCGTTTCGATGCGACCGAAAGCATGGTGCCGGAGGCCCAGAGTGCGATGGAGAGGTATGCCGCGGTGGTGAAATCTAGGATCATCTCTCTACTCCCGATCGTTTGATGCCGTTCCAGAAAAAGAGCGCGTTGCCCCCGAGGATCATGAAGAGCCCGAGATAGACCGCCGGCAGCCACGGATCGCGGATCGCCTCGAGCAGGCTGAGGGTCGAGAAGCGGCCGGAGGCCTCGTCATAGCCCATCTGGTAGATTTTCCATCCGGCGAAATTCACCGGCTTGTTCACCTCGAGCAGGGCCTCCCTCGAGCTTCCGTCCAGCCCCCTGATGGTGACGGCCGAGCGGTAGGTTTTGGGTGAGCCCGGCATCATGATGAGATAGCGCGAGCCGACTTCTGCGGCGTAGGGCCGCATGCCGGGTCCTCCGGTGCTGATCCAGGTGTCGGGCTGCGCTCCTGTTCCCGTGATGCGCACCATGGCGTAGGGGATGCCTGCCGCCGTCGGGGCCGCGACCGGGGTGCCGTCGGCTCCCGGCATGGCTGAGGGGAGGTAGTCAAGAATTTCGACCCGGGTGCCTTTCCATGTGAGGGCGACCCCGCGGCGGATCTCCGTCATGGTCTGGCTTTCGTCCATGATGAAGCGGTCCGCTGCCGGATCGTAGAGCAGGATCTCGGGCGGGTACTCCTCGATGGAGAAGTCGTGGAGATGGATCGAGAAGGGAAGCCGGCGCAGCTCGCGTCCTTCTCCGGAGATCATTCCGTGGCTGGAGCTGCGTCCTTCGTAGACGGGTACGATCAGCCGTTCGAGGTCGGAGCGGCCGAACACTCCGCAGGCGAGCGCAAGCCAGAACCCGCCGTGGAAGAGGATGAACTGCAGGTTGCCGATATTGAAGGGCACCGTCCTCCAGACGAGTGAAAGGCCGATGTTGAGGAGGAAGAGCCCGACGATCAACGCGAAGGGCCAGCTCGAAAAGACGGCGTG
The DNA here is from genome assembly GCF_004332115.1 of Chlorobium sp. N1. Taxonomy (GTDB): domain Bacteria; phylum Bacteroidota; class Chlorobiia; order Chlorobiales; family Chlorobiaceae; genus Chlorobium. Next base: position 470,521 of record NZ_SJPA01000001.1, on the reverse strand, counting down.
CAGGCCGAGCCGGAGCGCAAGGGGGGAGCCCTCTATGCCCTGCGGGACCATGCCGCCGATGAAGGAGATCAGGGCGAGTGCGATGATGAGCGAGAGCCCGAGCGGGATGCCGCCGAGCCACTGGACGAAGGGTCGTCGCCGAAAGGCGAGGGCGATCGTGAGGGTGGCGAGGGCGAGGAGCGCGAGCGAGACTCCGTTCAGCGGCCACTGCGGCATGTCGATGCCGGTGCCCTTGAGGGTGTACTGCACGGCAAACCCGAATGCGGTGGCTGTGATCGCCGTGAGTGCTGATTCCCTGTACTGCCAGGGCGCCTGAAACCATGTTCTCCCTTTGGCCGTCATAGTGTGCGGGGATGCTGTTGGGGTCCGGAAGCGGGGCGCTCCGGAACGGTGAATGCGTAATGTATGCCGCCCCCGGTGGATGTCCAAACCGCGCTCCTCATCCTTTCTTCTCCTTCCGGGGGGCGCTGCAGACCGGGCAGTGCGGATCCCGGTCGACGGGGATGGTGCGCAGCTCCATCGAGAGGGCGTCGCAGGAAAGCAGGCGGTCGAAGAGCGGTCGGCCGATCCCGAGCAGCACCTTCAGGGCCTCAAGGGCCTGCATGGAGCCGATGATGCCGGCAAGGGCGCCGGGCGGGCCTTCGGGAGCCGAACCCTCCTCCTGCAGCTCCTCGTCGAAGAGGCAGCGGAAACAGGCGGTTTTTCCGGGAACGACCGTCATCGCCTGCCCCCTGAATCGGCTGATGCCGCCGTGGGAGTATGGGGTCGATGCTTCGTGGCAGGCCCTTGCGATGAGCGCTTTCGAACGGAACGAGTCGGTGGCGTCGAGGACGAAATCGTAGGCTGCGGCGAGGCTGACGGCGTTCTCTTCGTCCAGCCGGCAGGGGTGTTTTTCCAGCCGGAGCTCCGCGTTGAGGGCGAGCAGCCGCTCTCCGGCCGAGTCGACCTTCAGGGCGCCGAGTGAGGCCTCGGTGTGGATGATCTGGCGCTGGAGGTTGCTCTCCTCCACCCGGTCGTCGTCGACGAGGCCGAGGGTGCCGATGCCGGCCGCGGCAAGGTAGAGGGCCGCCGGGGAACCGAGGCCGCCGGCGCCGACCACGAGCACCCTGGAGGCTTTCAGCCGCTTTTGGCCCCCGGCGCCGATTTCGGGCAGCGCGAGGTGGCGGCTGTAACGCTCCCGTTCCCTCCCGCTCAGGGGCATGCTGCCGTTTCCTTCGGCCCTTCCGCAGACGGGGCGAGTGTGGCCGGACCGTTGTAGGCGCCGTCCCAGTTCTTGAATACCGGTTCGATGCCGCGCTCCCTGAGCGCCTGGCAGAACGCTTCGGCGCTCCGCTCGTCGGAAATGTCGAACTGCCCCCGTTCGCCGGTGCCGCCCTCTTCGTATCCTCCGACGGTCGTGCGGCTGGCGGTGCTCATGCGCGTGACTGCGAGCCCGGCCATCCCGTCGCGGAACGATGCCCGCTCCCGCGTCGAGAGCGCAAGGTCCATGTCGGGCAGGCCGATGCGGAAGGCCAGGATCATGCGGGCGAGCTGGTGGTCGCCGACCGTGAAGGGCGGCTTCCAGCCACCCTGTTCGGGGCGCATGCGGGGGAACGAGACCGAGATGCCGGCCCTCCAGAACTTCTTTGAGAGGTGGCGCGCATGTCGATAGAGCCTGAGCGCCTCTTCTACCGGTTCCGAGAGCCCGAGCAGGGCTCCGATGCCGACGGTCTTGATGCCCCCTTCGAGCGCGCGTTCGGGGGTTTCGAGCCGGTGGAGGAAATCTTTTTTCGGTCCCCACCGGTGGAGTTCGAGGTAGCGTTCGGGATCGTAGGTCTCCTGGTAGATGGTCACTCCCGTGCAGCCGCATTCGGCCAGCTCGCGGTACTCTTCGACCGTCATCGGAAAGGTTTCGACGGAGACGCGCGCCATCTTACGGGCGGCGATCACGACGGCCCGGCGCAGGTAGTCGAAGCCGGCCTGCGGAGTCCTCTCTCCGGTGAGGAGGAGGATGTCCTGGATGCCGAGCTCCTTCATGGCGGCGATCTCCCGTCCGATCTCGTCCTCCTCGAGCCTTCGTCTCGGGGTGGTCCTGTCGGAGGCGAACCCGCAGTAGGCGCAGCCGCTCGGACAGTGGTTCGAGAGATAGAGCGGGGCGTAGAGCGACATGGTGCGCCCGAACCGGCGGAGGGTGATCGAGCGGGCACGGGCGGCGAGCGTTTCGATGTCGAAGGGCTGGGCGCCTTCAAGCATCCGGCGCATTTCGGCCGTGCCGCTTTCATCGGAAAGCCATGCGGGAATGCCCTTCATCGGCTCTCTCCGAGGAACGAGGTGAGGGGGCTTGTCGGAACGGCCTCGTTTCCGGCCGTCATCAGCCCGGCGCGCAGTGCGCTGCGTCCCGCCGCCGTGGCGTCGCGGAAGGCCGCAGCCATTTCGGCAGGATCGGCGGCGGCGGCGATGGCGCTGTTGACGAGCACCGCGCTGCAGCCCATCTCCATGGCGCGCGCCGCTTCGGACGGGGCGCGCAGGCCTGCATCGACGATGACGGGAACGGTGCTTTCACGGATGATGATGTCGAGCATGCCGGCCGTCGTGAGTCCCTGTCCGCTGCCGATCTGCGCGCCGAGCGGCATGACCGAAGCGCATCCGACCTCTTCGAGCCGCTTGGCGAGCACCGGGTCCGCCGCGATGTAGGGCATGACCAGGAACCCTTCCGAGGCAAGGATCCTTGAGGCCTCGAAGGTCTCTATCGGGTCAGGCAGGAGGTGGTGGGGGTTCGGGTGGATCTCCACCTTGATGAAGGGGCTGCCGGAGAGCTCACGGCTGATGTGGGCGGCTTTGACGGCTTCTGCGGCCGTCGAGGCGCCGGAGGTGTTCGGCATGAGGGTGAGGCCTTCGAGCTCGCTGAGCGGGCCGAAGAGGTCGTCCTCGAGCTGCTCGCGGTTGAATCGGCGGAGCGCGACGGTGACGAGCTCCGCCTTCGATGCCCTGACGGCCTCGAGCATGACCTTGCTGCTGCTGAATTTGCCGGTTCCGAGGATCAGCCGTGAGCTGAAGGTGCGGGGGCCTATGTGAAGGAGGTCCATGGGGTCCATAACTGCTGTATTCGTTTCAATCATTCTTTCTACCCGCCTCCGGCGAACACCAGGATTTCCATCCGGTCGCCTTCCCTGAGGACGGCGGCCGAACGCTCCGGGGGGCGGACGACGTGGTCGTTGAGTACCGTCGCCACGGTCCTGCCGTCGCTTCCGGCGGCGGCGAGCATGTCGGCCACTGTCGAGCCTTCGGCTACCGTTTCGGGTTTTCCGTTCAGTACAATAGTAAGCATTCGGGCGGTTTCTTCGCGGGTTCTTTCAGGTTGATTTTCGGGGTTCGTGCCTAACGGCATCCCTCGAGGGCACTCTTGAGGTCTTGCTCGAGGTCCTGCGGGTGTTCAAGGCCGACGGAGATCCGGACGAGACCCTCTGTGCACTCCCTGGCGGCACGCTCCTCCGGGGTGAGGGCCCAGAGGGTCATTTTCGATGGCGAGGCCGCAAGGGACTCGACTCCTCCGAGGCTGTCGGCAAGTATGAACAGCTTCAGCCCCGAAATAAGTTTCCCGGCGGCCTCCATCCCCCCCTTCATCTCTATCGTCAGCATTCCTCCGAACCCCTTCATCTGGCTCTTGGCCAGTTCGTGCTGGGGGTGGGAGGGCAGGCCGGGGTAGAGTACCCGCCGGACGGCCGGATGGCCTTCGAGGAACCGGGCGAGGTGCATGGCGTTCGACTCATGTTCCTTCATCCGCACCTTGAGGGTTTTCAGTCCGCGCAACACGAGCCAGCAGTCCCACGGGGATGGTACGGCTCCCGCCGCCGCCTGGTAGGTTTTCAGGCGCTGGTGGAGGGCTTCGTCGCCTGTGACGACAGCCCCGCCGATGAGGTCGCTGTGTCCGCCGAGGTATTTCGTGGTGCTGTGCACGACCAGGTCGGCCCCGAGCTCGAGCGGACGCAGGAAGTAGGGGCTGGCGAACGTGCTGTCGACGGCGAGCGTGACGGCGCGTTCACGGCAACCGGCCGAGAGTGCCCGGATGTCGGCCAGGCGCATGAGCGGATTGCTCGGGCTCTCCGCCCAGACGAGCTTCGTTTCCGGCCGGATGGCCTCGAGGTAGCTTTCCGTCGTCCCGCCGTGGCAGTAAGAGGTGGTGATGCCCATCGGGGCGAGCAGTTCCTTGAAGATGCGGTAGGTGCCGCCGTAGACGTCGATGCCGGAGACGATATGGTCACCGGGCCTGAGGCCGTGCAGCGCAGCCATGGTGGCCGCCGCGCCCGAGGCGAACGTGAGCGCGTGGCCTCCGCCCTCGAGAAGGGCGAGCGCGTTTTCGAGCGCCTGGCGGGTGGGGTTGCCGATGCGCGAGTAGACGAATCCGCCGTCGTATTCCAGCCCGCTCCGGGCGAAGGTCGAGGTCTGGTATACGGGCACGGTGACCGAGCCGGTATGGGGATCGGGCGTCTGGCCGTCGTGGATGGCGAGGGTTTCGAACTGCATGGGCGGTCTTTTTTTTACAAGGTAGTGAGTTTCTGCAATAATCCTCCCGCCTTCTTCCCGATATGCACTCTTCAGCAGCCCTCGAGCGCAAGGTCGAGCGCCCGGGTGAGGTCGTCCGGGTGTTCGAGCCCCACGGAGAGGCGGACGAGGTCCTCCTTCACGCCCGACTGACGGAGCTGTTCGGCGGAGAGCTGGCTGTGGGAGGTGCTTGCGGGATGGAGGATCAGGCTCTTGGCGTCTCCGACGTTGGCTACGTGTGAAAAGATGCCGATGGAGTCGATGATGCGGATTGCCGCATCATACCCCCCTTCGGGACCGAAAACCACCATTCCCCCGAACCCCTGCTGCAGCTCCCTGGCGGCGGCAGGGTGGGACGGGTCGTCCTGCAGGCCGGGGTAGCGGACCCATGCGATTTTCGGATGGCGCCGGAGGTGTTCGGCGACATGCATGGCATTTGCCGAATGGCGCTCCATGCGCACGTGCAGCGTTTCGAGCCCCTGGAGGAATATCCATGCGTTGTCGGGCGAGAGGCAGGCCCCGAGGTTGCGGAGCGGAACGGTGCGGAGTCTCAGGGCGAAGGCCGCCGGAGCGAGGGCTTCGGGAAGGTCGCGGGCCCAGCGTATGCCGTGGTAGTTGGCGTCCGGCTCGGTGAAGAGCGGATGCTTCCCGCCTCCCCAGTCGAAGCGCCCGGCGTCGGTGACGCTGCCGCCGATGGCTGTTCCGTGGCCGCCGATCCACTTCGAGAGCGAGTTGATGACGATGTCGGCCCCGTGCTCTATCGCGCGCAGGAGGTAGGGGGTGGTGAAGGTCGCGTCGACGATGAGCGGCAGGCCGTTGCGGTGGGCGATGTCGGCGATGGTGCGCACGCCGGTGTAGTCGAGCGTCGGGTTGCTGATGGTTTCGATGTAGAGCGCCCTGGTCTTTTCATTGATCGCCCGCTCGAACTCCTCCGGCTCCGAGGGGTCGACGAAGGCGACCTCGATGCCGAGCTTCGGGAGGATGGCGTCGAACTGCGTGTAGGTTCCCCCGTAGAGGTTGCGCGATGCCACGATGTTGTCTCCCGCCTCGGCAAGGGTGACGATGGTGTTGAAGATCGCCGCCGTCCCTGAGGAGAGGGCGACCGATGCGGCGCCGCCCTCGAGCGTGGTGATGCGCTCTTCGAGGGTTTGGGTCGTCGGGTTCATCAGCCGGGTGTAGATGTTGCCGAGTTCCTTGAGCGCGAAGAGGTTGGAGGCATGCGCAGTATCCCTGAAGAGGTAGGCGCTGGTGCGGTAGACGGGTACTGCCCGCGACAGGGTTCCGTCCGTCTGCTGCCCTGCATGCAGGGCGAGGGTTTCAAATCGCCGTGTTCCTGTATTCATGGCTTATCGCTTTATGGATGGGGTTTTTGCCAGCAGTCTGTGGCGTTCAAGATTGAATCGGTAAAACAGCACGCAGCCGAAGCAGAACCCGCCGAGGGCCATCGCCGCGGCTATGGCGACGACTCCCGAGAGGGCCCAGCCCACAGCGGGCGCTCCGGCAAGGAATGCGGCCTGGGCCCCTGTGAGGAGGATGAGGGCGATCGCGTTGTTGAAGCGCATCAGTTTCGGGTTTTCGGTTTCCGCACCTTCCCGGCCCTCTCCGAAGAGCATGGTGCCGAGGATGAAGACGGGGCTCGCTTTCCTGCCGAAGATTACGGCCGGGAGGATGACGAGGACGAGCGCCGTCGTGATGAGCGGCTCGTTGAACGCTCCTGCGGCCAGGACGCCTCCGAGCAGCAGGGCGCGGTTCAGGGTTACTATGGGCATCGGAATGCCTGCTTCGTTGAGGCTCTTTTGTTTGTTCTGTTGCATCGGATCCTTTTTTTTGTTGCGTTGTTAACAATTGTTAATACATTTTTTCGCTTTTTCCAAGCGATTGCGTTTATTACCAGTGAATTTTTTGTGTGGGGCTGGTCCCGGGAGGGCCTCCCCCATGCCAACCTGAAAATCTTCCGGTCATGGGACATATCGAAGCGGTCTGCCTGAGCAGCGAGAAAGGGGAGTTGAAGTCACCGGTGGAGCGTGCGGAGTTCCGCAAGGGCTGGGGGATCGAGGGTGACGCCCACGCCGGCGACTGGCACCGCCAGGTGTCGCTGCTCGCCGGAGAGAGCATCGACAGGATGCGCACGAAAATGCCCGAACTCAGCCATGGGATGTTCGCCGAGAACCTGGTGACCCGCGGGTTCGATCTTTCGGCCCTCTCGGTCGGCGACCGGCTGAAGCTCGAGGGCGGGGTGGTGCTCGAGATCACCCAGATCGGCAAGGAGTGCCATAACGGGGGATGTCCCATCCAGGTGGCGACCGGCGAATGCATCATGCCGAAAGAGGGGATCTTCTCGCGTGTCCTCGAGGGGGGTCGGGTCGAGCCCGGCATGAAGATCGACGAAGCCTAGCCTCCGATTTCCGACATGCTCGTGCCGGCAGAGCTGCCGGCATCCTTTATCTTCCTTCCGTCTTCGGGCTTCGAGGCGATGCACTCTCTGAAGAGCGCTCGCAGCGCATCCTGCCGTTCCGCTTCATTTCCCGTACCGCTCCTGAGGACCTCAAAAAGGTCCGTTCCTTTCTTTTCGTAGAGACAGCTCATCGCCCGGCCTCCGGCCGTGATGCGGATGCGGTTGCAGCTCTGGCAGAAGTTTCGGGTGTAGGCCGGAATGATGGCGACGGATCCCCTGTGTTCCGGAAGGCGGAAGCTGTAGTACTGCGTTCCCGACCCTTGCAGCTCCTCCATTTCGGGATGGAGCTCGAGCAGGCGCTCGCGGATTTTGTCCATGCCGAGGAACTTTCCCGTTCTCCAGATCTGGTGGTCGTCGAAGGGCTGCAGCTCCATGAAGCGGACGGTGACGGGGTTGTCCCTCGTCAGTTCTATGAAGGCGGGGAGCTCCTGGTCGTTGATGCTGCGCAGCATCACCACGTTCACCTTCACCGGTATCGTGCCGAGCGAGATGAGCCGGTCGAGGTTCGCCTTCACCCGCCCGAATTCGTCGCGGCGCGTGATCTCCCGGAAACGCAGCGCATCGAGCGAATCGATGCTCACGTTGAGTGCGTCGATGCCCGCTTCGATCAGCCCGTCCAGATGCCGGTCGAGCAGGAGGCCGTTGGTGGTGAGGGTGACGCGCCGAATCCCGGGAGTCTGTTTTGCCCTGCGGACGATATCGGAGATGTCCCGGCGCAGGAGCGGCTCGCCGCCGGTGAGGCGCACTTTTTCGACCCCCATCGAGGCCAGGGCCTCGATGATGGAGCCGATTTCGGCGTAGCTCATCATCTCGGAGGGTTGGCCGTTTTCGTGCTCTTCGCGCATGCAGTATGAGCAGCGCAGGTTGCAGGAGCGCGTGACGGCTATGCGGGCGTAGCTGATCTTCCGCCGGTAGCGGTCCTCAAGCGGGGGAATGTTTTCTGGTGAAAGGTTCAATTGGCGCTGTTACCCGGATTCCTTGTTGTTCTTGACAGGGGGACAAGATATCCCTTCTTCGGGTGGTTGCCAACTTAAAGGGCGAAGCCCCCGTCGTGCGGGGGCTCCGGTGGGGCGGGTTATGCGCGCTTCGTCGTTCAGTTCACGCCGAGGATGACGCTCGAAGCCTTGAATGCCGCGCAGGCGTGCCCGCCCTCCTTGAGGCCGAGCCGCTCGGAGCTGCCGTGGGTGATGATGGCCGAGATGACGTTCCCTCCGCCGATCTCCACGTCGACCTCGGTGCTGACCGGGCCCTCGATCAGTTTCGAGATGGTGCCGCACATGAGGTTGCGGGTGCTGAGGTGGGCGTCGTGCAGGTCCTTGCCGATGATGATGGAGCTGGCCTTGATGATGGCGTAGGCGCTCATGCCCTCCTTGAGCGCCAGGTTCCTGACCGCGCCGTTGGTGATGATGGAGGTGATGAGGGCTCCGCCGGAAAGCTTGATGACCACTTCCGCGTTGACGGCTCCGAGCGTGATTTGCTCGACGGTGCCGGAGAAGACGTTGCGTGCGCTGATTTTCATGGAGATCATTTTTAGGAATTGATGGAGCTGACGCGTGTTGCCGAGCCGTGCTTCAAGGTTCTGCAGGTATTTGCGGTGTTCCTCCTGCACCACCCTGAACTGTTCGAGCACTTTTTTGCCTTCACGGGTGAGGACGGTGCCCCCTCCTCCCTTGCCTCCGGCGGTGCGTTCGACCAGCGGCTTTTCGGAGAGGTTGTTCATCATGTTGACCAGGTGCCAGGCGGTCTTGTAGCTGATGCCCACCGCCTTGGCGGCGCTGTTGATGGAGCCGAGCTCCTCGATCTTGTCCAGAAGTGCTATCCGGTCTCCGCCGAGGAAGCGGTTCCTGTCCTTCTGGAACCAGATGTCGCCCTCGAGCCCGATTTCGTCGTGCATGCATTTGGCCATGGTGTTCCCTGCTTCTGCTTCGTTCGTAGGTATTAGCTCCATTATACATCAGTTCAAATATAGGGCAATCGAGGCGTTCAACAGCTGGATTTAGGGCCCGGCTGCGATTTTTTTTGATTTTCGCCATGGTGCGGCTCTTTCCGTCCTATAAAAAATCCCGGCGCCGGAGAAACGCCGGGAGGTGCAAACGAGGAAAGAACAGGCACTGCGGAGAAACGCTAGTAATGGAAGGCCAGCGTGGCCATGAGGGTGAAGGGCGCTCCGGGCTGGTAGGAGGTCTTCAGGGTCTTGTAGTCCGAGGTGCTGATCATGCTGACGTACTTCCTGTCGAAGATGTTTATGAACGAGAGCGAACAGTCGACGTTTTTGAAGCCGAGCATCGGCCGGCTCCAGGTGAGGTCCAGGTCGAAAAGGGTCGCGCCGTCGACCTTTTGCTCGTGGAGCGCGTCGCCGTAGCGGGTCGAAGTGTACCGGGCGACCGGCGAGATCGTCAGGTCGCCGAGGCGGTAGCTTACGATTCCTTTTGCCATGAATTCAGGCGCGTCGGGCACCTGCTCTCCCTTGACGTCGATGGTCGCATTTCCCGTTGCGTCGGAGGCGATCTCCTGGTCGAAATAGAAGCGGTTCCAGGAGAACGAGCCGTAGCACTTGAGTTTGGAAGACGGGCGGTACTCCCCCTCGAGCTCGATGCCGTATCCCTTGGCGTCGGCGTCGTTCATCGGGTAGTAGGCGTCGATCGAAGAGTCGTAGAGCACCGCCTGCTTGTTGCTGTGGATGGCGTAGTAGAGGGTCGGCGCGAGCTTCCAGTCGTCACCCGAGAGCTCGATGCCGAGCTCCAGGTTGTGCGAGATCTCCATCTCGCGGTCGTCCCACAGCTGCTCGAAGGTGATGCCTTTGTCTTTGTCACTGAAGGCGGTGTAGTTGGAGATGTAGTAGGGGTAGATGTCGACATGGGCGACGTAGTTCTCCCCGTAGGAGAGGTGCACCGTGGCGTTGTCGCTGAGCGTACGGGTCAGCGTCAGGTTCGGGAAGAGCCTGCTGAACCGTTTTTCGTCGAGGGCGCTTTTGGCCGCCACGATACCGGGATCCGTTGCGAGCGCATCCTCATAGCTGATGTCCCCGATGCCCGTCGTATTGTAGGTGATGATGGAGGGCAGGGTGTAGTTGACATACTTCAGGCCGCCCTCCAGCGTCCAGTCGCCGGTGCGGTATCTGGCTTCGATGAAGGGTTCGTGCAGCTCGTGGCTGGAGGTGTTCGAGAGGATCGCCCATCCGGTGAAGTTCAGTTCTCCGCCCACAACCGAGTATTTTTTCCATGAGGTCGGCGGTCCCGGCCGCTCCTGCGTGTGGTAGAGGTACCCGAAATCGATGTCGACGTCGCCGATCTTCGTCGCATACTCGGTGAGGATGCCCTTCAGGTCGTGGTCGATGTCCCAGCGTTTGATGAAGTTGCTGCCGCCGGGTGCCGTGGCGGTTTCAAGGTAGTAGCCCTTGTCGCTCCAGTAGTAGGGCTTGATGTTGAGCGTCGAGTGTTCGCCGGTCTTCACCTCGAGGTTGGCCATCGCCATCCAGTCCTCGAACTCGTTTTTGTTGTAGTCGTAGTACCAGACGCTTGTGGGGTCGGTGCTGTAGTCCTTGCTGTAGGCGGTATCGAGGTCGCTGATGTCGCTGTAGCCCAGGGCCCTGTAGGCATGGATCAGTCCCTTGCTGTAGGTGAGGAAGGCTTCAAGCTTGACGCGCTCGCTGAAGGTTTCCGAAACGCCCAGCATGAGGTTGTTGCGGTTGCTCGCTCCTTCCCCCTTCCACTTGTCGGCGTAGCTCGTCGAGCCGGAAACGAAGGCCTTCAGGCCCAGTCCGATCTCGCCCGTGTCGAGGCGAAGGTAGGTGCGCCGGAAATCGTTGCTGCCGACGCTCTCTTTCACGTCGACCGCGAACTCCTCTTGCGGGCGCTTGATCTCCATCTCGATCTTGCCGCCGACGTCGGCAAGGCCGAGCCCCCTGTTTGCCGGCATGACGCCCGAGTAGATCGTGATGTTCTCCATGTTCTCGAGGTCGTAGATCGTCGCTCCGCCGCCCGGCCTGCCGGTGACGGGCAGCCCTTCGACGTTGGCCGTGGTGGAGGGCACGCCGCCCGCCGTGGCTTCGACGCCGCGGAACCGGAACGCCTCATGGTAGTTGACGATGTCGGCGAGGCCGTACGGGTCGACGCTCTGCTGGCTGAGCGAGGGCATCATGTTGATGACCTTGTAGACCGACATCTGCGACGGGTTGAGGATGCTCGACTCGTCTCCGGTCACCTGCCGGAGGATGTCGCCCTTCTCTCCCGAGACGGTGAGCTCTTCGGCGGTGTAGCGGATGAGGGTGCTGTCGGGCGGCGCCTCGGTGGCCCGGGCGGTTCCTGCCGCCAGGAGCGCCGTGAGGGCGAGTGCGGTTGGTGTGGCTGTCAGTTTCATCGGTGTGGTGCGGTTGGTTGCGTTGTGTTGTTCAGGTGATAGCGATGGCCAAAAAAAATGCCGTGCCGCCGCTCATTCAGGGCAGTCCGGCGGGACGAAGGCCTGCTCGTAGCTGTCCCATAGCCATTCCGAGACGGTCCTGAGCTCCTCCTTCGTGAGCTCGACCGGCGGCATCAGTCCGAAGCGGGGTATGGCCGGGGCGCGGAGCTTCGACTTGCCGGGTTCGGGGCTGGCGATGAAGTCCATGATGTGGCGTACCCCGTCCTCCCGCTTTTCGAACGCCTTATGGTAGAAGTGGGCGAGGCCGACGATCGGCGGGGCTTTTTCCGGAGGCGGCGTCATTGTGTGGCAGCTGCTGCAGTGGTGCCGGTAGAGCTCCGGGCCCGATGACTGCGCGGCCCCATCGGAAGGGGCAAGCAGCGTTCCGGCAATCAGCAGCGTCATCAGCGGCGCCGCCGGGGAATCCGTTATGTATTTCTGGTTATAGCGTTTGGCGTGGGGCATCGGTTTCGGTCGTCTTTCGGTTGCTATTCGTTATAACTTCTTGAATATAACGAATAGTGGGGAAAATGCTGTCTTTCCATCACGAAAAGACAGCGCGTTGAGGATAATCAGTGGATGATGTGTGCCAGGCATGCCTCTCCCTCTTCGAGCGCGTCGAGGATCTCGTCGACCTTCTCTTCGCTGTCGATTTCGCCGTACCAGAAGTTCTCGGGGTAGATGACGACGATCGGTCCCTTCTCGCAGAGGTTCAGGCAGGCGGTGGCCGAGACGGCCACGTCCGTCATGCCGCGGTCGGCAAGCTCGCTCTCGAAGTAGGGGATGAGCGAGAGCGACTCCTTCTTGTGGCAGATGCCCTGCGGGGCGCCCTGTGCGCGGAAGCTGGCGCAGACGAAGATGTGGTGTTTGGGTTTGTCCATGGTCGGTGTCCTGTTTGTTGGTTTGGGGTTGATTGACGGTTCGTTCTCTCTTCTCAGCCGCAGCCGCCTCCCGTGCCGGTGCAGGCGTGCTTGCGGCTGTTGCGCGCCATGTGGCGGATGTCCTCTCCCCGGAAGATGCCGCCGACGGCGTCCTCGATCACCCCTTCGAGCACCATGACCTCGATCCCGCGGGTGTTGAGTACCATGGTGGGGTTGTCGCCCGCGCTGCTGCAGAGCAGGGTGCGGCAGTCCTTGATGACGTCCGCCACGGCCTCCCAGCGGTGCTGCCCGCCCCCCGGTGACGGTGCGGGGCGGCTGTCGACGAGGGTGCAGTCGCCTGTCTTGGGGTCCATGCCGTAGATGAGGAACCGGTCGGCGTCGCCGAGGTGCTGGTTGACGAGCACCCCTTCGAGGCTCGTGACGGCCAGGTAGGGACGGTGGTCCGAAGGGTTCTTCGGCAGGGCCGCCGCTTCCAGGAGCTTTGCCTGGACCGCCTCGCTGTTGAGGTGGCCGATGATGCCGACCGCGTCGGCGCGGCAGCGGGCGCAGTGCTTCATCTGCGGCAGGTATGCGCTCGTGGCAAGCTGGATTTCGGCCACCATCTCCGCCGGCGGCTCCCCGATGTTCTCGAAGACGGTCTCCCTGGTGTTGTAGTAGGGGAGGCAGTTGAGGATGTCGGCTCCGAGCCCGGCGACGTGGCGTGCGACGTCCTGCACGTGGTGGTCGTTGACGGTGGGGATGATGATGGTGTTGACCTTGGCGGTGATGCCGGCCTCCTTCAGTGCCCGGAGCGCTTCGAGCTGGCGGCCGATGAGAAGTTCTGCGGCCTCGGTGTCGCGGTGCATGCGCTTCTCATGGCGGACCCAGGCGTAGATCTCCGCTCCGACTGCGGGGTCGATGGCGTTGATGGTGATGGTGACGTGGCTCACCTCGAGCTCCTTGAGCTCAGGGATGTAGGGGAGCAGTTCGAGGCCGTTGGTCGCCACGCAGAGCAGCATCTCGGGGTATTCCCGGCGCACGAGCCGCAGCGTCTCCATGGTCTCCAGGGGGTTGGCGAAGGGGTCGCCGGGGCCGGCGATGCCGACCACCGAGATCGAGGGGGTGAGCGCCACGGCCTCCTTGAGGTAGTGCAGGGCCTGGCCGGGGGAGAGCACCCGGCTCGTGACGCCGGGACGGCTCTCGTTCATGCAGTCGAATTTCCGGTTGCAGTAGTTGCACTGGATGTTGCATTTCGGGGCTACGGGCAGGTGTATGCGGCCGAACCTGTGGCGGGCCGAGTCGTTGAAGCAGGGGTGGTTTTCGAGCTTGAGTTTCATGGGTTGGTTCCTCCCGTATTACAGGTATGTGTATCCGATTTCAGAGTCGTTCTGGCGTCCTTCGATCACGGTGTTGACGATGCGGTCGAAGAGTTCCTGGGTGCCGCGGTATCCGAGATGGTGCAGGCGCTGTCCGCCGAACCGGTCGTGGATGGGGAACCCGATGCGGATGAGCGGGATCCTGCTCTTGCGCGACATGGTGTAGCCTTTGCTGTTGCCGATGATGAGGTCCGGCCGGAGCAGCTCCGTTTCGTCCTCGATGTCCGAGAAGTCGACGCCGTCACGTACTTTCATGCCCTCGCCCTCGAGGTCCCCCACGAGCTCCCCGAGCTTTGCCTTCATGAGCCCGCTCTTGCCGCCGGAGGCGCAGAGCACCGGCCGGACGCCGATCTCACGCAGGAAGGCCGCCATCGAGATGACGAGATCCTCTTCGCCGTAGAGCACCGCCGTCTTGCCGAAGATGTACTTGTGGCCGTCGGCGTAGGCGTCGACGAGCCGGCGTCGCTCGTCCTGGTACTTCTCCGGGCGCGGCTTCCGGCAGAGGGTTTCGAGCAGCTCGAAGAACCGGTCGCTCTCCCTGATGCCGATCGGCAGCGGGAGGTGGTAGCGCGGCACGCCGAACTTCGACTCCAGCCACCCCGCTCCGGATTTCGAGGCCTCGAGCGTGGAGCCGAACTCGATGCTGCCGATGGCGCTGGCGGACCGGGCGATCGCTGCGGTCGCGGTGCCGCCCGGCGGAATGCGGTGGTACTCGGCCCAGGGGCCGCCGTCGAGCGTCTTCGAGTAGTCCGGCAGGATCATCGAGGGGAGCCGGAAGTCGTCGAGGATCTCCTGCATGTGGCGCAGGTCGGCCGGCGAGACCATGTTGGGGAAGAGGTTCACGCTGCTGTCGGGGGCGCCTTTCTCGGCCAGCGCCTCCAGGGTTGCGCGCACGGCGGCGTGGAAGCCGTCGATGTGGCTGCCCTGGTAGCTCGGCGTCGAGGCGTGGATGAGGACGGGAGCGCCGGAGTCGGCGGCGGTTTGCTTCCGGTACTCCCGGAGGATTCCCTTCACGTCGTCGCCGATCGTTTCGGACAGGCAGGTAGTGGCAATGCCGATCACCTCCGGCATGTACTGCTGCGTCACGTTTTTCAGGCCGAGCTTCAGGTTGTGGCTGCCGCCGAAGACGGCGGTCTCCTCATTGAAGTTCGACGAGGCGATGTCGATCGGTTCCTTGTAGTGGCTGATGAGGTAGCGCCGGATATAGGTAGCGCACCCCTGCGAGCCGTGCAGGAAGGGGACGCATTGTTCGATCCCGCGGAACGCCAGGCAGGCGCCGAGGGGGTTGCAGAGCTTGCAGGCGTTCTGGGTCGCCGTTTTCGCGTGTTTCACAGTGAGCCTCCTTTGCGCGGAGCGAACTGCCATACCGGGCTGAGGACCGACTGGTAGACCTCCAGGATGAAGTTGTACATGCCTTCGAATCCCGCCAGCGGGATCTTCCGTTCGTGGTTGTGGTCGCAGAAGGCGACGCCGAGCTTGAAGGCGATGGGGCGCTCCTTGACGCCGCCGATGAGCAGGTCGGCCTCTTTTTCGAGAATGAACTTGGAGAGCTCGACCGGGTTCGAGTCGTCGACGATGACCGTTCCCTCGTCGCACATCTCCTTGAGGGCCAGGTAATCGTCCTTGTTGCCGGTCTGCGAGCCGGCGAGCACGACCGACATGCCGACCGAGCGCAGCGCCTTGATGAGCGAGAAGGTCTTGAATGCGCCGCCGACGTAGATGGCGGCCTTTTTCCCGCTGAGGGCCTGCTTGAATTTCTGGAGCTCGGGGTAGAGCGTCTTCACCTCGCGGCTGACGATCTCCCTGGCTTTCTCCATGATCTCCGGCCGGTCGGGGAAGTGCTTTGCCACGTCGTAGAGCGCCGCCGCCATGTCCTCGATGCCGAAGTAGGAGACCCTGATGTAGGGGATGCCGTACTTCTCCTCCATGTCTTTTGCGAGGCTGGTCATCGAGCCGGAGCACTGCACGACGTTGAGCTTCGCACCGTGGGCGCGGCGCACCGCGCCGACCCGGCCGTCGCCGGTCATGGTGGAGACGACCTCGATGCCCATCTCTTCGTAATATTTCCTGATGATCCAGGCTTCCCCGGCGAGGTTGAACTCGCCGAGGATGTTGATGCTGTATGGACTGATGTCCTCTATGGGGCCGGTTCCGACGAGCTTCATGAGGGCGGTGCAGGCGGCCTTGTAGCCGTCCTTTTTCGTGCCCTTGAAGCCTTCCGAGTGGACCGGCAGGACGGGGATGCCCGTTTCCTGCTGGACTTTGCGGCAGACGGCATCGATGTCGTCACCGATGAGGCCGATGATGCAGGTTGAGTAGATGAATGCCGCTTTCGGGCTGAACTTCTCGATCAGCTCGATCAGCGACAGGTAGAGTTTCTTTTCTCCTCCGTAGATGACGTCCATTTCCTGGAGGTCGGTGGAGAAGCTGAGGCGGTGCAGCTCCGGGCCCGAAGAGACGGATCCGCGGATGTCCCAGGTGTAGGCTGCGCAGCCGATGGGGCCGTGGACGAGGTGCAGGGCGTCGGCGACGGGGTAGAGCACCACGCGCGAGCCGCAGAAGACGCAGGCGCGCTGGCTGACGGATCCGGAGAGGCTGGTCTTTTCGCACGAGATGTCGAACGCCGCGGCCCCTTCCTTCTTTTCGAAGATCTGTTTCTCCCTTCCCTCGAGGATGCCTATCTGCTCCATTGTTCGTTGTCCTTTTGCTGAGCGTTTTTTGTTGCCTGCTCCCTTCAGGTGCCGCCTATGGCAGGCGGCACGTCGGGGGAGTTGTGTTACATGACGAGCTCGAACTTCTCTTCCTTCGCTTTCATGTCCTGCCGGTCCATGAGGACGCCGAGGATCTTTTCGGCGAGGCGCAGCCCGCCGGTGTAGCCCACCGAGGGGAAGTAGCTGTGGCCGATGCGGTCGAGGATCGGGAAGCCGTATCGTACGAACGGGATGTCCTCGTCACGGGCGATGTACTTGCCGTAGGTGTTGCCGATGAGGAGGTCGACCGGTTCGTTCTTGATCCACTGGTGCAGCAGGAACATGTCGGCGTTCAGGCCGTTCTTGAAGTTGGCGCCCGGTGCGCGCTGGAGGATCTCCTTCATGCGCTTCGCAAAGCGTGCGCCGGGGGTGCCGCTGACGATGTGCTTCGGCTGCATGCCGAGGTCGAGCAGGAACTCCGTGAGCGGGATGAGCTGGTCGGGGTCGCCGAAGAGCGCCACCTTCCTGCCGTGGAAGTACTGCTCCATGTCGGTCATGACGTCGAGCAGCCTGCCGCGTTCGGCGGTGATCTCGTCGGGCACCTTCACGCCGGCGGCCTTCGAGAGCGCCATCACGAACCGGTCGGTGGCCGAGATGCCGATCGGCATGTCGAGGGTTTCGAAGGGCACCCCGCACTTCTTGTCGAGTGCGACGGCCGCCGGTTCGGCGCTGATGCAGCCGAGTGCGAGCGAGCACTTGCTGTCGCCGGTGCTCCTCAGCTCGGGGACGGTGACGCCGCCTTTCGGGTAGAACTCGTGCTTGCCGGTCTGCGGTGCGTCGAGCACGTCGGAGGTGTCGGGGAAGAGGACGACCTTCGCCCCCATCTCTTTCGAGATGCGCTTGAGTTCGCGCATGTCGGAAGGCTCCATCCATCCTGCGACGAGGTTCACCTGGTCTTTCTTCTCGCCGGTCGAGACCGCGAACTGCTGGGCCATGCCGGCCACCATGTTTGCGTAGCCGGTGACGTGCGATCCGACGAAGCTCGGGGTCGCGGCGTAGATGATGTGCTTGCCCTCGGGAATCTTCCCGTCGTCGAGCGCTTTCTTCGTGATCTGCTGGAGGTCGTCGCCGATGGTCTCCGAAAGGCAGGTGGAGTGCACGGCGATGATGTCGGGATCGTAGACCGAGAAGATCGTGTCGATCGCGGCAAGCAGGTTGGCCTGCCCGCCGAAGACCGATGCGCCTTCGGTGAACGAGCTGGTCGCGGCCATGACGGGCTCCTTGTAGTGCCGGGTCAGGGTGCTGCGGTGGTAGGCGCAGCAACCCTGGGAGCCGTGGCTGTGAGGCAGGCATCCGTGGATGCCGAGTGCGGCGTACATGGCTCCGATCGGCTGGCAGGTCTTTGCCGGGTTGATCGTGAGCCCTTCGCGCTCCTTGACCTCGCTGGTGGTGTGTCGTAGTAACATTTCAGAATCTCTCCTTTTACTTGTTTCAGGGTGGTTGCGGCCCTCAGCCTTCGGCGTAGGAGGCCTCGAGTTCTCCGGCGTCCTCTTTCTGCCAGGGGGCCTTGATGAGCTTCCAGACGGGGTTGCCGACCATGCGGTCGATGTCCCGGTAGAAGTTCACCGCGCCCTCGAAGCCGGTGTAGGGGCCGCCGTAGTCGTAGCTGTGGAGCTGCTTGAGCGGTACGCCCATCTTCTGGACCACGTATTTCTCCTTGATGCCGGCGCAGAAGATGTCGGGCTTGTAGATCTCGATGAGCCGCTCGGACTCGTAGTGGCTGATGTCGTCGACGACGAGCGACTTTTTCGACATCTGCTTCAGCATGCCCTCGTAGCCGCTGATCTCGAGCCCCTCTGCCTTCAGCGCCTCGAGCTCTGCCTCGCTCTTGCGCGGCCTGTAGAGTTCGGGGTCGGCTTCGACCTTCAGTTCCTCGATGTTCTTGCTGTCGGCGTCGACCTTGATGCTGGGAAGAACCTCGCGGCCTTCGTAGTCGTCGCGGTGCGCGAACTCGTAGCCTGCCGCCACGGTCGTCATGCCGAGCTCGTCGAAGAGGTCCTGGTAGTGGTGGGCCCTCGAGCCGCCGACGAAGAGCATCGCGGTCTTGCCTTCGGTGCGGGGGCGGATTTCCTCGATCACCGCCGTTACCTTCGGCATCTCTTCCCCGATGACCTCCTCGACCCTCTTCTTCAGACCTTCGTCGCCGAAGTACTGCGCGATGCGCCGCAGCGACTTGGCGGTGGACTCGGCGCCGACGAAGTTGACCTTCATCCATGGGATGCCGTACTTGGCCTCCATCATCTCGCCCATGTAGTTGATCGAGCGGTGGCACATGATGACGTTGAGGTCCGCCATGTGGGCGTTCTCGAGCTGGCCGACCGTGGAGTTGCCGCTGAAGGACGAGACCAGGGTGATGCCGCACTTGTCGAAAATGCGCTCGATCTCGAAGGCGTCGCCGCCGATGTTGTACTCGCCGAGGAGGTTGAGCCGGAACTTGCCCTCCTTTTTCTCGTTGTTGCGGCCGACCATGTGCTTGAAGACGCCGTTGTTGGCGATGTGGTGGCCCGCCGACTGGCTGACGCCGCGGTAGCCCTCGCAGCTGAAGCCGAAGACGTTGCAGTCGCCGAGCTTCTCCTTCATCTCGCGTGCGGCGGCATGGACGTCGTCGCCGATGAGTCCGACCGGGCAGGTCGAGAAGATGGCGATGGCCTTGGGGTGGAAGAGGTCGTAGGCCTCCTGGATGGCCACTTTCAGCTTCTTCTCGCCGCCGAAGACCACGTTCTCCTCCTGCATGTCGGTCGAGAAGCAGTAGGGCATGTAGTTCGCGTCCGCTTCGGTGGCCGGCCTGGTCTGGTTGCGGCGGGTGAGCCAGCTGTAGAAACCGCAGCCGATGGGTCCGTGGGTGATGTTGACGATGTCTCTCGTCGGTCCCAGCACCACGCCCTTGCATCCGGCGTAGGAGCAGCCGCGCTGGGTGATGATGCCCGGGACGGTCCGGACGTTGGCCTGTACCTCGGGGACGGTTTCGGGATCGTTGACGACGATCGATTTCGTCCGCTTCTTGGCGACCTTCGCCGGGTATTTCTGTACCAGTTCCTCGCGTATCGCCTGAGGATCCCGGATAGTGTTGTTCGCCTCCATGTAGATTTCTCCGTTTACACCTTGTTGTATAGTCTTTCTCAGTTGAGCGCCTCGTCTCCGGCTTCCCCGGTCCTCACCCTGATGGTTTCGGTGATGGGGGTGACGAAGATCTTGCCGTCTCCCGGCTTGCCGGTCTGGTTGGTCCTGATGATGGTCTCGATTGCCGTCTTGCAGAGCTCGTCGGGCACGACCACCGTCAGGATCCTCTTTGCGACCAGGCGCGGCGTGTCGCCGAGCAGGGCGATCGCTTCGGGATGGCCCTCTTCGGCACCTTTGAGGATGTCGTAGTGGACCTGGCCCTTGCCGCGGCCCATGACCCTGCCGGTCGCCGTGAAGCCGGGGATGCCGGCGTCGACGAGCGCTTTTTTTGTTTCGTTGACCTTGTTGATCCGTATGACTGAAATGATCTCTTTCATCCTTAGGCCTCCTTTGCTGCAGCGAGCGTCGGTTCGCTTTCCTGAAGACCCGAGCTGATGGTGTAGACGTCCTCGACTGCGGAGATGAAGATCTTTCCGTCGCCGAATTTGCCCTCGCCCTGGCTCTTTGCGCTGTCGAGGATCGCCTGGACGACGAAGTCCTTGTCGGCGTCGGGCACGACGGTGAAGAGCATCTCTTTGGGCAGTTCGTCGTAGACGACGTCGCCCACCCTGAGGCCGCGCTGCTTGCCGCGTCCGACGACGGAGATCTTGGTGATGGCCGGGTAGCCTGCATCAAGCAGTGCCTGCATGACTTCATGAGCCTTTTCGGGCCGTACGATTGTCCTGATCATTAACATTGGCGGTATACTCCGTTTTGGTTGTGGCGCCTTGCCTGGCGCCGGTTCTGGTTGTTGCTTCTCAGTTGGCGATCCCGAATTCGATGAGCAGCGACTCGAGCTCTTCGATCTCCAGCGGCTTGGGGATGACGAACATCTTGTTGTCGTTGATCTTGTTGGCAAGGGCCCTGTACTCGTCGGCCTGGGGGTGGGTCGGGTCGTAGTCGATGACCGTCTTGCGGTTGATCTCTGCGCGCTGCACGAAGTTGTCGCGGGGCACGAAGTGGATCATCTGGGTTCCGATCCTGCGGGCCAGCTCCTCGATCATCTCCCGCTCGTTGTCGACCTTGCGGCTGTTGCAGATGAGGCCGCCGAGGCGCACTCCGCCGGCGTCGGCATACTTCAGGATGCCCTTGCAGATGTTGTTGGCGGCGTACATGGCCATCATCTCGCCGGAGCAGACGATGTAGATCTCCTCGGCCTTGCCGTCGCGGATCGGCATGGCGAATCCGCCGCAGACCACATCACCGAGCACGTCGTAGAAGACGTAGTCGAGATCCCACTCGTCGTCGTAGGCGCCGAGCTGCTCGAGGAGGTTCACCGAGGTGATGATGCCGCGGCCGGCGCAGCCCACACCCGGTTCCGGTCCGCCGGACTCGGTGCAGCGGGTCGCCTTGTATCCCTCTTTGATGATGTCTTCGAGTTCGACCTCTTCGCCCTCCTCGCGGAGCGTGTCGAGCACGGTCTTCTGCTGGAGTCCGCCGAGCAGCAGGCGGGTGGAGTCTGCTTTCGGATCGCAGCCGACGACCATCACCTTCTTGCCCATCTCGGCGAGGCCGGCGACGGTGTTCTGCGTGGTGGTCGACTTGCCGATGCCGCCTTTGCCGTAAATCGCAACTTTTCTCATGGTGGTTCGTGTTTAGGGTTGTTGTGCTTCCTTCTTTAAATATTGAGGCTTTTATTTTTCTTCGCCTGAATATTTATGGATACTATTGCAATATGCGTGCCAAAGTTCGGGGCTGGCTCTTCTGTTGGGTCCCGCGTCGGATCCGGATGTGTGTAACGCGTTGTTATGGAAGGGTTTCTGTCGGGATGGAAAAAGTCCGGATGTTTTTTTTTGTCCCCTTGCGCATGATGTATCGGGCGTTTTGCGCGCGCCTGTTTCCTTCGGGGATGTAGGAATGTCCGATCGGCTACATAATGGTGGGAAATGTCTTTCGTTCGGGACGTGTCCGCCCCCGGCGGGGGTTGGGGCGGATCTGCTGCTTTGGGTGGATCGGGGCGAGGGCGGAGGTTTCGGTCGCGGCGCCTCCGGAACTGTGGCCGGTTGCTCGGCTGGGGCCGGGCCGGTGGGGGTGTTGCGGGCTTTCCTACGGAACGGTGGTTTTTTTACGGGCGGAACTTGCGGTAGTCGATCCCGAATTTCCTGACGCGGAGCCCTATGATCCGTTCGGACAGCCCGAGCTCGGCGGCGGCGCGCGACATGTTGCCCTTGGTGCTTTTCAGGGCTTCGATGATCATCTCCTTCTCGATCGCCTCGAGTTTCTGCTGCAGCGAGCCGGTGCAGGGGGTTCCGCTCGACTCTGCGGTCTGCAGGCTCGGGGGGAGGTGGTAGCCGTGGATGACGTTGTCTTCGCTGAGGATGACGGCCCGTTCGATGCAGTTTTCCAGCTCGCGCACATTTCCCGGCCAGTGGTAGCGCATCAGCATGTCGATGGACGTCGTCGATATCCGTCGGATCCCCTTCTGGTTCATGGCGTTGTACTTCTCCACGAAATAATCCGCGAGCAGGAGGATGTCCGTCTTGCGTTCCCGCAGCGGCGGGACGGTGATCGGGAAGATGTTCAGCCGGTAGTAGAGGTCTTCGCGGAAAAGTCCGTCGACGATCAGGTTTTCCAGGTTGCGGTTCGTGGCGGCGATGACGCGCACGTCCGTCTTGATGGTCTTCGATCCCCCGACCCGTTCAAACTCTTTTTCCTGCAGGATCCGAAGCAGTTTGGCCTGGACGGGGAGGCTGAGTTCACCGACTTCGTCGAGGAGGATGGTGCCGCCGGAGGCCAGTTCGAACCGTCCCTGGCGGGTGGATGAGGCGCCGGTGAAGGCGCCTTTTTCATGGCCGAACAGCTCGCTCTCGACGATGCTTTCCGGCAACGCGGCGCAGTTGAACTTGATAAAGGGCTTCGACGAACGGCGGCTCCTGAAGTGGATGGCGCTGGCGACCAGCTCTTTGCCGACGCCGCTTTCTCCGAGGATGAGCGCGGTGGCGCTGGTGCCGGCGATCTTGTCGATCAGCCGGAACAGGCCGTGCATCGGCTTGGCGTTGCCGATGATGTTTTTCGGCCGCATCTCTTCCGGAACGATCTCCTCTTCGCGCGCTTCCTCTGCGGGGATCGACGGTGGATGGAACTGGTCGTGGCGGTCGCTTTCGCTTGCGAGCTGGCGGAGGCGGACGGCCTGCGAGATCATTGCGGCGATAATGGAGAGCTGGTCGACGTAGTGCTGCAGCAGGTCGGCCTCGGTGTTCGGGTTTTTGGCGCTTTTCTTTTCGGATTGTTCCTCGGGGTGGCTGAGGCGCCGGTCTGCGCTGAGGGTGCCGATAATCTCGCTTCCGGAGCGGATGGGGATGCAGATGAAGCAGAGTCCCTTTTTCTGCTCCTTCTCCCTCGAGCGGGTGCGGTCGAGGAAGAGCGGCTCGTCGCTGATGTCGGGGACGATGACGCTCCGGCCGGTCTTGACCACCTGTCCGATGATGCCCTCTCCGATGCGGTAGCGGCCGCGTTCCTTCTCATCCGCGGTGAGCCCGAAGGAGTGGTTGATGACGATCTCCGAGGTGTCGCGGTTGAGGATGGTGATCATGCCGCGCAGCATGTTCATGTGTTCCGACATGATGAAGAGGACGAGCGTGAGCACCTTGCCGATGTCGTTTTCGCTCGTGACGGTCCGGCCGACCTCCGCCAGGAGGCTGATGCTCCGGTTCTCCTGCTCCTGGGGTGTCAGCATGCGCTCTCTCCTCTTTTCGTTCAGAGTCCTTTTTTGAGGGTGTCGTGAATGGCTTCAAGCTCGGAGGGTCGGAGCGAGCGCTTCTTTTCTGTGGCGATCCTGCGCACCTCGCTGAGGGTCGCCGCGGCTTCGTTCGCCGTGAGCGCGATGCCTTTTTTCTGGAAAAAGTCCTTGAGTGCCGCGCTGCCGGAGTGCTTGCCGATGACGAGTTCGTGCTCCGCCATGCCGGCCAGCGCCGGCATGAAGGGCTGGTAGGAGAGCGGATCCTTCAGGAGGGCGGCGCAGTGGATGCCGGATTCATGCTGGAATGCCGCACGGCCGACGACCGGCTTCTGCGGCTGTATCGAGCGGCCGGAGGCCTCCGAGACGGCCCGGCATAGTGCGGTGAGCCGGGTGGTGTCGATGGCGGTGGCGTGCCTGCCGGAGAGCCGGAGGGCGATCGAGAGCTCTTCGAGTGCGGCGTTGCCCGCCCGTTCGCCGAGCCCTCCTACCGATACGCTGACGGCTCCGCAGCCGGCCTCTATGGCGGTGTGGGCGTTGGCCGTCGCCATGCCGAGGTCGTTGTGCGCATGGAATTCGAGCATCGGCCCGCCCGCCACAAGCACCCGGTCGAGAAGACGGCAGATCGAAAGCGGGGTGGAGACGCCGACAGTGTCGGCTATGCGGACCCGTTCTGCGCCGGCCCTTCCCGCGTCGGCGATGAAGCGCCGCAGCGTCTCCGGAGGGGTTCGCGTCGCGTCCTGTGCGCCGACGCTGACGTGGCGGAAGTAGCGCCTGGCGCGTATGACAAGGTCCTGGAGCTGGTCCTGCACCCAGTCGTAGTCGCGACCCATGAGCTCGAGGTAGAGCGGCGAGAGCGGAAAGCTGATGTGGACGCCTTCGACCCCGCTTCGGCAGACCGCCTCGATATCCTCCCATTTTGCTCTCGCCCAGCCGGTGAGGCGTACCGGAAGGTGCAGGGCGGCGATGCTGCGTATGATCGTCTCCTCTTCGCGGCTGATGGCCGGGTAGCCCGCTTCGAGCTCATCGACGCCGGCTTCGGAGAGCATGCGGGCGATGTCGGTTTTTTCCCGGTCGCTGAAGACTACGCCGGGGGCCTGCTCTCCGTCGCGGAGCGTGGTGTCGATGATCCATGGCCTCGAGGTGCATTCAGGGGCCGCGGCTGCCGAAGTGGTCATGTTCCGATTCCGTTGGGTTGGCTGGTGTCGTCGCCGGGGTGATTTAGTGTATAGGGTTTAGTTTCCTTAAAAAATAAGGATTTTTAGTTCAAATAAAATAAATATTCAGACATTTCTGTGATTTCTGCTCTGGGACGCAGTGCGGCCTCCCGTGCGGCCCCGGCCCGGGGCGGGAGTGCGGGGTTGGCGGGCGGGGCGGATCAGGCGTCGAGCAGGGCGAGGTAGGGGAGTTCGCGGTAGTGTTCGTTCCAGTCGATGCCGTAGCCGATGAGGAACCGGTCCGGCACGCTGAAGCCGACATGGTCGACCCTGACGGGGTGGACGCGTGCGGAGGGCTTGTCGAGCAGGGTGCAGATGCGCAGGCTCGAGGGGTTCTGTTCCTGGAGCGTTTCGGTGATTTTCAGGATCGTGAGCCCGGTGTCGACGATGTCTTCTATGACGAGCACCGCCCTGCCCTCCACGGCGAGGTCGTGGTCGAGCTCGACCTGGCCCGATGAGACGGTGCCCGAGCCGTAGCTGGAGGCGGAGATGAACTGGATGGTGCAGGGGATGCTGAGGGTGCGGATGAGGTCGGCGGCGAAGATGCAGGCTCCCTTGAGGACGGCGACGAGGGCGAGCGGATTTTCCTCCGTGGCGTCGGGGTACTCGTTCGAAATAGCCTCACCGAGTTCCCGGATCCGCTTCGCTATGGCGTCGGCGGTTATGAAAGGCTCGGGGCGTTCTTTTTGCATCGGATTCCGGGTTCAGCGGCAGGCTTCGCAGCGGCGGGCGTAACCGGCCAGTTCGTCGAGGTGAAGCTGTTTCTGCACGGGGTTGAGTGATGAGGCCCTGAAGGAGTTTTCGGCAAGCGTGGCGATCTGGCGGAAGTCGAGGCCGAGCGCCTCGGCCGCCGCGGTGAAGTTTTCGTTGACGTAGCCTCCGAAATAGGCCGGGTCGTCGGAGTTCAGCGTTACCATGAGTCCGCTCTCGAGCATCGCTTTCAGGTTGTGCTCCTGCATGCTCCTGAAGACGCCGAGCTTCACGTTGGAGAGCGGGCAGACGGTGAGCGGTACGGCCCGGCGCACCAGTTCCCGGACGAGCTGCGGGTCGTCCATGCAGTGCACGCCGTGGTCGATGCGGTCGAGATGCAGGAGCTCGAGCGCCTCCCTGACGTTCTCGGCCGAGCCTTCTTCTCCGGCGTGGGCCGTCAGCAGGAACCCTTCCTCGCGCGCTTTGCGGAAGAGGTTGCGGAACTTTGAGGGTGGATTGCCCCGTTCCGATGAATCGAGGCCGATGCCTGTGATCCAGCGTTTCCATCGGACGGCCTCCTCGAGCATCCGCATGCCTTCACGTTCCGTGAGGTGGCGAAGCACGCACATGATGAGGCGGGTCGAGACGGAGAGGGTCCGGTGGGCTTCTTCGGCGGCGCGCTCAATTCCCCTCAGCACGGTTTCGAAGGCGACTCCACGGGCCGTGTGGGCCTGGGGGTCGAAGAAGAGTTCCGCATGGCGGACGTTCTGGGCGGCCGCCTTCTGCAGGTAGGCGAGCGTGAGCTGGCGGAAGTCCTCTTCGGTCACGAGGACCGCCGTCGAGCGGTAGTAGATGTCGAGGAAGGACTGCAGGTCGGTGAACCGGTAGGCTTTTTCTGCTGCTTCCACATCCGGGAAGGGTGCCTGCATCGAGTTGCGTGCGGCAAGTTCGAGCATCATGTCCGGTTCGAGCGTGCCCTCCAGGTGCAGGTGGAGCTCGGCTTTGGGCAGTCCTCTGATGAAGTCTCTCATTGTCGTCATGGCCGTAGGGAATCCGGGTTGCGACCTTTTTTCCAATATAGGCAATTCGTCGGCCGGGCGGAGCGGAGGGCGGGACGCATTTTTATATCGGCGTACCCTGCCGCTGTCGCCTCCCGTATCGGTTTGTGCCGTTCTTTGCGTAGTTTGCATATGCCACAGCTCGTTCATGAAGGCCACTTCCTGTCGCGATGAAAAACATTCTCGTCTTCAATGCAGGCTCTTCAAGCATCAAATTCGCGCTCTACAGCTCCCTTGAGCTCTCCCGGCCGGTGTATGCCGGCGAGCTGACCCGGATCGGCACAAAAGGGGGCACCTTCGGTTTCCGTCGAGCGGGCGCCTCCCCGGAGGCGGGGCCGGCCGATGCCGCGAACCATGAGGAGGCCTTCCGCCGGATCTTTTCCCGGATCCGCTCCCTTGAGGGCCCCGGGCCGGACGTCATTGCCCACCGGATCGTGCACGGCGGCCCCCGCTATGGCGAGCCGACGCTTCTCACGCCGGAGGTGACGGCCGACATCCGTCGCCTCGTTCCCTACGCTCCCGAACATCTCCCGCCGGCCCTCAAGGGAGTGGAGCTCGCCGCCGGGTTCATGGAAAAAGCCCGCCAGGTCGCCTGTTTCGACACCGCCTTCCACCGCACCATGCCGGAGGTCGCCAGGACCTACGCACTTCCCCTCCCTGTGAGGGAGCGGGGGGTCGAGCGTTACGGTTTTCACGGGCTGTCCTACCAGTACCTGCTCCGGGAGCTCCGCCGGATGGGGGTGGGTGCCGCCGTGAGCGGACGGGTCGTCCTCGCCCATCTCGGCCACGGGGCCAGCATGGCCGCGGTTCGTGACGGCCGGAGCATCGAGACCAGCATGGGGTTTTCTCCGGCTGGCGGGCTCGTCATGAGCACCCGGACCGGGGATCTCGACCCCGGGGTGGTGCTCTACCTGCTCGAGGAGGCGGGGATGTCGCCCCCGGAGGTCAAGGATATGGTCAATCGCCGTTCGGGCCTGCTCGCCCTTTCGGGCCGGAGCGACGACATGCGCGACCTGCTCTCGGCGGAGGCTTCCGACCCGGCTGCCCGCCTTGCCGTGGAGCTCTTCTGCTACCAGGCCCGAAAACAGCTCGGCTCGCTCTTCGCTGTTCTCGGCGGCCTTGATCTCCTGGTCTTCACCGGCGGGATAGGCGAGCATTCGCCCGAGGTGCGCCGTCGCATCTGCCGGGGCCTCGGCTGCATGGGCCTCCGGCTCGACGAAGAACGCAACAGCGGGAATGCGGCGGTGATTTCCCTCGACTCGCCCGGACGGGCCATGGTACGGGTCATGCAGACCGACGAGGAGCAGCTGATCGCCCGCGAGGCATTGAAGCTTGTTGAATCACTCTAACCGATAAACCACAGGGAGACGAAGTGATGAATACCACGAGTGCAACGATGGCAAAGGAAACGGAAAAGAAGGGGCTGGAGCTCTCCGAGATCCGGGGACTCGACGCCTACTGGCGTGCGGCGAACTATCTTTCGGTGGGCCAGATCTACCTGCTCCGCAACCCGCTCCTGCGCGAGCCGCTCACGGCCGATCATGTCAAGCCGCGCCTGCTCGGACACTGGGGGACGACTCCCGGACAGAACTTCATCTACGTGCACCTCAACCGGGCGATCCGGCAGCGGGACCTCGAGATGATCTATATTTCCGGGCCCGGCCACGGTGGTCCGGCCCTCCTGGCCAACGTCTGGCTCGAGGGGACCTACAGCGAGTATTACCCCGCCGTGTCGGAGGACGAGGCCGGTATGGAGAAGCTGTTCCGGCAGTTTTCCTTTCCCGGGGGCGTTCCGAGCCACGTGGCGCCGGAGACGCCCGGATCCATCCATGAGGGCGGCGAGCTCGGCTACAGTCTCTCGCACGCCTACGGGGCGGCCTTCGACAACCCGGATCTGGTCGTCGCCTGCGTCATCGGCGACGGCGAGGCCGAAACGGGGCCCCTGGCCACCTCATGGCACTCCAACAAGTTCCTCAACCCGCGTCGGGACGGTGCGGTGCTGCCGATCCTGCACCTGAACGGTTACAAGATCGCCAACCCCGCGCTGCTCGCCCGCCTTCCGCACGACGAGCTCCGCCGTCTCCTTGAGGGGTACGGGTACGCTCCATGGTTCGTCGAGGGGTCGGAGCCGGATGCGATGCATCGCCAGATGGCCGCCGCCGTGGACGGATGCCTCGATGCCATCGCTTCGATCCAGTGCACCGCGCGCAGCGGCGGCAGGGTGGAACGGCCGCTCTGGCCGATGATCGTGCTCCGTTCCCCCAAGGGGTGGACCGGGCCGAAGGAGGTCGACGGCAAGAAGGTCGAGGACTTCTGGCGGGCGCATCAGGTGCCGTTTGCCGAGGTGCGCACGAATCCCGCCCATCTGAGGCTGCTCGAGGAGTGGATGAAAAGCTACCGGCCCGAAGAGCTCTTCACCCCGGAAGGGACGCTGCTTCCGGAGCTGAAGGAGCTCGCCCCGAAAGGCAGGCGTCGCATGGGCGACAACCCGCATGCCAACGGCGGACTGCTCCTGAAGGATCTTGTGCTGCCGGATTTCAGGGCGTACGCCGTCTCCGTGCCGGAGCCCGGATCGGTCGAGGCCGAGGCGACCCGGGTGACGGGCGCGTTCCTGCGCGATGTGATGCAGGCCAACCGCGGCGAGCCGCGCTTCAGGGTGTTCGGCCCCGACGAGACGGCATCCAACCGCCTCGGCGCGCTCTTCGAGGTGACGGACCGGACCTGGATGGAGGAGGTCCGCTCGTACGACGACCATCTCGCTCCCGACGGCAGGGTGATGGAGATCCTCTCCGAACATACCTGCCAGGGGTGGCTGGAGGGCTACCTGCTTACCGGCCGACACGGGTTCTTCTCCTGTTACGAGGCGTTCATCCACATTATCGATTCGATGTTCAACCAGCATGCCAAGTGGCTGAAGGTGTGCAAGCACGACATCGCCTGGCGCCGCCCCGTCGCCTCCCTGAACTACCTGCTCACCTCCCACGTGTGGCGGCAGGACCACAACGGCTTCTCCCACCAGGACCCGGGGTTCATCGACCACGTCGTCAACAAGAAGGCCGACGTGATCCGCGTCTACCTGCCGCCGGACGCCAATACGCTGCTCTCGGTCACCGACCACTGCCTGCGTTCGCGCGACTACATCAACGTCATCGTCGCCGGCAAGCAGCCCGCATGGCAGTGGCTCGACATGGAGTCGGCCGTCCGGCACTGCACGAGCGGCATCGGCATCTGGGAGTGGGCCTCCAACGATACCGAAGACGGCGATCCCGACGTGGTCATGGCCTGCGCGGGCGACGTGCCGACCCTTGAAACCCTTGCCGCGGTGCAGATCCTCCGCGAGAAGATCCCCGATTTGAAGATCCGGGTGGTCAACGTCGTCGACCTCATGACCCTGCAGCCGCCCGAAGAGCATCCCCACGGCCTGGCGAACCGGGATTTCGACGAGATCTTCACCGTCGACCGTCCGATCATTTTCGCCTATCACGGCTACCCCTGGCTGATCCACCGGCTGACCTACCGCCGCACCAACCACCACAACCTCCATGTGCGCGGCTACAAGGAGGAGGGGACGACGAGCACGCCGTTCGACATGGTGGTGCGCAACGACCTCGACCGGTTCCACCTGGTGGCCGACGTGGTCGAGCGGGTGCCGCGCCTCCGCCAGAAGGCGGCCTATGTGAAGCAGCATGTGCGCGACATGCTCATCGCCCACCGTGAGTACATCCGGACCTACGGCGAGGATATGCCCGAAATCCGCAACTGGCAGTGGACGCGTTCCTGAAATCCCCAACGGAGAGCTGATGAAGCATGCCCGAAAAAACAGAGTCCGTCCGGCGGGAGCCGCTTCCTCCCGCCGGCCGATGAAAAAGATCATTGGCCGCATGGCCGGCACCATCGGCACGGCGCCCGGTACCCTCGTCCATACCGGCGGCCGGAAGATGGAGAGCCCGGTGATTACCGTCTTCAGCTACAGCGAGGAGTGTGTGCGGCGCGCGGTCGTCGGGAACCTCAGGGATGCCCTCGGGATGCGCCGGGAGGGCGAGGTGCTCTGGGTGAACATCGACGGCCTGCACGACGTCGGGCTCGTCGGGGAGGCCGGTACCCACTTCGGGCTCCACCCCCTGACGCTCGAAGATATCCTCCATACCCTCCAGCGGCCGAAGATCGAGGATTTCGACCGGTATCTCTTCCTCGTCCTCAAGACGCTCCAGACGGACGCCGAAGAGGGCGGGCTTGCCGAGGAGCAGCTGGCGATCGTCGTCGGGGAGGATTTCGTCCTGAGTTTCCGCGAGGCGCCGGGCCCGCTCTTCGCCTCCATCCACGAGCGGCTGGAGAATGCCGGCACGAATGTCAGGAAAAAGGGTGCGGACTATCTGGCCTACGCTCTTGTCGACGCGGTGGTCGACAGTTACTTCGCCGTTCTCGAAGCTTTCGAGGACCGGATCGAGACCCTCGACGACCTGCTGACCGAGACGGCGGCAAGGGGGTCGCTTCCGGCGATGTACACCCTGAAGAAGGAGCTGATTCTTCTTCGCAAGTCGGTCTGGCCGCTGCGCGAGATCATCAACAGCATCGGCCGAGACCGTTACCGGGTGATCGACGACGAGGCGAGCGGGCCCTTTTTCCGCGACATCCTCGACAACATCGTGCTGGTCATCGAAACGGTCGAGACCTATCGCGACATCGTCATCGGCATGTACGATACCTGGCTGGCCATCGCCAACAACCGGATGAACGAGATCATGAAGGTGCTCACCATCATCGCCACCGTCTTCATGCCGCTCTCCTTCATCGCCGGCGTCTACGGCATGAACTTCCGCTACATGCCGGAGCTTTCCTGGCCGTGGGGGTACTACGGGGTGCTCGGGCTCATGGCCTCGATTTTTATCGGCATGATCCTCTTCTTCCGCACGAGGAAGTGGTTCTGAGCGGGCCTCAGGCTTTCGGGTCCTTCTTTTTCTTCTGGCCGTTGAAGAGCGCGAGGCTCGCGGTGACTGCCGCGACTGCGCCTCCGAAATAGAGGATCGAGCTCTCGCCGTGCCAGGTGATGGCATGGCCGAGGAAGACGACGGCCATGACGACGACGATCACCCCGACCAGCTTCTCCTTCAGGTCGTCGAGGGTGTGGATCTGCAGCCATGCGGGCATGGGAACGGTATCGTCGATGAAGAGTTCGTAGAGGCCGAGCGCCATGATGTAGAGGGCCGTTGCGACGAGGAACAGGTCTGCGCTTTCGATGAAGCCGAGCACCAGGCTTTTGCCGCCTTTCGGCGTGATCGATCCGGAGAGGATGGCCTGGACTATGAGGCTCCCGACCGAAACGGCGCCGTAGACAAGCAGCGTGACGGCGGCGGCAAAGAGCGCTGCAACGGCCAGGATGACCAGAAAGCGGGTTGATGAGAGCAGTCGGTGCATGAGGACGGGATCTTTTGGTGGCGGTTTTTTGTTGTTGCCATTGAAAATACGAAGGGATGCCTTACTATTCCAGTACTTCTTATCCGGCCGAAACATCAATCCCCTAAACCCATACCGGCATGCAGGAACGGATGCTCTGCGACTTCTCCAGTACCAGGTGCCTCAAGTGGCACAGCGTCGACGACGGCATTATGGGCGGGATTTCCGTGAGCCGCCTCTCTATTGCAGATCCCGGCACCGCGGTGTTCGACGGGGTGCTCTCCACGGAGAACGGCGGCGGGTTCGCCTCGGTGCGCACGTTTCCCGAAGAGCGTGACTTCAGCGGGTTCGACGGCCTCCGGCTTTTCGTCCGGGGAGACGGCCGCCGCTACAGTTTCCGCATCCGCAACGACGACAGCTACGACGGCATCGTCTACCGTAGCGATTTTGAGCCGGTTGCCGGAAAGTGGATGGAGGTGGATCTGCCGTTTTCGGGATTTTCGGCTTCGTTCAGGGGCCGCTCCATCGAAGGGGCGACACCTCTCGACCGCTCTTCGATCGTGCAGATCGGCCTTCTGGTTTCCAGGGAAGAGGTCGGGCCGTTCCGCCTGGAGCTCCGCTCGATCAGGGCCTACAGGGCGGTTCCCGAAGCGCTCAGAGCCTGACGGGGATATCCCGCTCGCGAAGGTACTCCTTGGCCTCGCGGATGGAGTGCTGGCGGAAATGGAAGATGGATGCGGCAAGGGCGGCGTCGGCCCGACCTTTCGTGAACCCGTCGTAGAGGTGCTCGAGCGACCCGGCTCCGCCTGATGCGATGACGGGGATATGTACCGCCGTGGAGATCATGGCGAGGCTCTCGTTGTCGTAGCCCTCTTTCGTCCCGTCGCGGTCCATGCTGGTGAGCAGGATCTCTCCTGCGCCGAGCTCCTGGACTTTCAGTGCCCATTCGAGGGCTTCGTAGGTGGTCGGCTTTTTGCCCGAGTGGGTATGGACGATGTAGCGTCCGTCGACCTTCTTGATGTCGATGGCCACTACCACGGCCTGTGAGCCGTAGCGCTCGGCGATGCGCGAAATGAGTTCGGGGTCGTTGACCGCTGCGGTGTTGACCGAGACCTTGTCGGCTCCGTGGAGGAAGACTTCGCGGGCGCGCTCGACCGAGTTGATGCCCCCGCCGACGGTCAGCGGGATGAACACCTCGCCAGAAACTTTCAGCACCTCCTCCAGCGTTGTTCTGCGTGATTCGAGCGAAGCGGAGATGTCGAGGAAGACCAGTTCGTCGGCAAGTTCACCGTTGTAGAAACGCGCCTGCTCGAGAATAGAGCCCGCGTCCCTCAGCCCTTCGAAATTGATTCCCTTTACGACCCTGCCGTCCCGTACGTCGAGGCAGGGGATGATCCGTTTTGCCAGCATCCCAGTGAATACTCCGTAGTCCGTTGAAAGAAGGCTGCCGGCAGGAAAACCGAGGTGTTTAGGGCCTGCAGCAGTAAAAAAAACAATGTAAATATTATATTTGCTGGCACCCAATAAGCCGAAGAAAAAAGAAAGAACCCCGTCATGAAATTTCCTGTCTGCGATTTTGCCGAATCCGAGGAGGGCTTTTACTCCCAGTGCGCCTCCTGCCCCATCAAGGCCGGCACTCCGGGCTGCGCCCTCGAAGAGCTCGAGGACGGCAACTACCAGTTCGTGGGATCGACCCCGCACGGCGGCGTGCGCGCCATCTTCTACTTCAGGGACAATGCCGGCAACCAGGTCGAGAAGCAGGACGCCGAGCACGTCGAGATCCATGAGCTTGACGAGGGCGACCATCTGATCACCATTCTCTACGGGATGGTCAATCCGGAGGGGATGATCTACCTGAAAAAATCCAATCAGTAACCGGGGCTCCATCCGAATGGCACCACATCGCGTTTCTCCTGACGGCATAGCCGACCTTACCATCATAGGCGGCGGGCCGACGGGCATATTCGCTGCATTCCAGTGCGGCATGAACAACATCAGCTGCAGGATCATCGA
Source organism: Chlorobium sp. N1 (assembly GCF_004332115.1). Taxonomy (GTDB): domain Bacteria; phylum Bacteroidota; class Chlorobiia; order Chlorobiales; family Chlorobiaceae; genus Chlorobium. Next base: position 436,954 of record NZ_SJPA01000001.1, on the reverse strand, counting down.
AAGCATGCCGCAGCTCGGCGGGCAGCTTTCGGCCCTGTACCCCGAAAAACACATCTACGACGTCGCCGGATTTCCCGAGGTCCCGGCCGCAGGGCTCGTCGAGAGCCTCTGGCAGCAGACCGAGCGGTACAGCCCGGAGGTGGTCCTTTCGGAGACGGTGACCGCATACCGCAAGCTCGAGGGCGGGGATTTCGAGGTGACGACGGCCTCCGGCCGGACCTTCGTCTCGAGGGCGCTGCTTCTGGCCGCGGGGCTCGGGGCGTTCTCGCCTCGCAAGCTGCCGCAGCTCGGGGACATCTCCCCGCTCGAGGACCGTTCGGTTTTTTATGCGGTGAAGAACGTCGCGGATTTCCGTGACAGGAAGGTGGTGATCGTCGGCGGCGGCGATTCCGCGCTCGACTGGACCGTCGGGCTCATGGGCGTGGCCGGGAAGGTGACGCTCGTGCACCGGATGCAGGAGTTCCAGGGGCACGGCAAGACCGCCCGTGAGGTGGACGAGGCCAGGGAGTCCGGCACCATCGACGTTTCTTTGAATACGGAAGTCGCCTCGATCGACTTTGACGGGGACGGGCTCAAGGCGGTGCATTTTCGCCGGCGCGACGGCAGCACGTTCAGCGTCGAGGCGGACCGGCTGCTCCTGCTTATCGGCTTCAAGTCCAATCTCGGCCCGATCGCCGGCTGGGGGCTCGAACTGGTCGACAACGCTGTCGTCGTCGACTCCCACATGAAGACCACCGTCGACGGGCTCTATGCGGCCGGAGACATCGCCTCCTACCAGGGAAAACTGAAGATCATCCAGACCGGACTCAGCGACGCGGCCATGGCCGTCCGCCACAGCCTGACCTACATCAAGCCGGGAGAGAAGATCCGCCATACCTTCAGCAGCGTCAAAATGGCCAGGGAAAAAAAGAGCGAGGCCCCGAATGCCTAGTCCTTGGCTGCTGGCCATCCGCCCGAAAACGCTTCCGGCCGGGGCGGTTCCCGTCGTCGTCGGCTCCGCCGTGGCGGCCGCCGACGGCCTGTTCAGCCCCCTGCCGGCAGTCGTCGCCCTTGTCTGCGCCCTCGGCATCCAGGTGGCGACGAACTTCATCAACGAGATCTACGATTTCCGCAAGGGGGCCGACGGCGCTGAGCGGCTCGGTCCGACGCGTACCGTTTCGGCGGGGCTGATCAGCGAAAAGACCATGATCCGGGTCTCCGTGATCCTGCTCTCGGCGGTTTTCCTGCTCGGCCTCTACCTCGTCGCTCTTGCCGGATGGCCCATCCTGCTCGTCGGCCTCCTCTCGATGCTTTTCGCCTGGGCCTACACCGGAGGTCCCCGGCCGATCGCCTACTCGGGGCTCGGCGACCTCTTCGTCTTCATCTTCTTCGGTCTCGTCGCTGTCGGCGGTACCTACTACGTGCAGGCCCGTTCGCTGGCCGTTCCGGTGCTCCTGGCTGCGGCGGCTCCCGGTGCCTTTTCGGTCAACATCCTCCTCTGCAACAACATCCGCGACATTGATACCGACCGGAAGGTCGGCAAGATGACCCTGCCGGCAAGGATCGGGGCCCCGCGGGCCCGCATGCTCTACCTTGCCCTGACGGTGCTGGCCTACCTCGTCCCGCCGGCCCTCACCGCCTTCGGCTATTCCCCGTGGTCGCTTCTCGCACTGCTTTCCGCTCCGCTCGCTTTCAGGATGGTCCGCTCGCTCCAGCGGAGCCAGGGGCGTGAACTCAACGAAGTGCTTGCCGGCACCGGCAGGCTCATGACCGTCTACGGCGCCCTCTTTTCGCTGGGCCTCCTCATCCATTAACCGAGCCACAGCCTCTATGAGCTCAGACATCGTCACCATCGCCCTCGTACAGTCAAGCTGCACGGCCGACCCGAAGGAAAACCTCCGGAAGGCCCTCTCCGGGATCCGCGAGGCCGCTGCAGCCGGAGCCAAAATCATCTGCACGCAGGAACTCTTCTCCTCGCTCTATTTCTGCCAGACCGAGGAGTACGAACCGTTCGATCTTGCCGAGCCGGTTCCCGGACCCACGACCGCCGTGCTCCAGGAGCTGGCCGGGGAGCTCGGGGTGGTGATCGTCGCCTCGCTTTTCGAGCGGCGCGCCCGTGGCCTGCACCACAATACTGCGGCGGTGATCGACGCCGACGGCCGCCTGCTCGGTCGGTACCGCAAGATGCATATCCCCGACGATCCGGGTTTTTACGAGAAGTTCTATTTCACGCCCGGAGACCTCGGCTACCAGGTTTTCAGGACGCGCTATGCCGATATCGGCGTGCTCATCTGCTGGGATCAGTGGTATCCCGAGGCGGCGCGCCTGACCGCCCTGAAAGGCGCCGAGATACTCTTCTATCCGACCGCCATCGGGTGGGCAGCCGGGGAGGAGTCCCAGGAGGTCCGCCGCTCCCAGCTTGCGGCCTGGAAGACCATCCAGCAGTCCCATTCGGTCGCCAACGGCGTCTTCGTCGCCGCGGCCAACCGGGTCGGGCGCGAAGGGGATCTGGAGTTCTGGGGCAACAGCTTCGTCACCGACCCGTTCGGCTCCATGAAGAGCGTTGCGCCGGCTGAGGGCGAGTGCGTCCTGCTTGCCGAGTGCGACCTGAGCCAGATCGGCCACTACCGTTCGCATTGGCCGTTCCTGCGCGACCGCCGCATTGAAACCTACGGGGAACTGCAGAAGCGGTTTCTCGACGAAGAGTGAACCCTATCCATCCGACTGAGATGAACGTTTTCGGCGCCGTCGTCCTTTTCACGCTGCTTGCGACTTTCCTCGTTCGCCTGCTCTCCGAGCTGCTCAACCTCCGTGCGTCGCGTGCCCCGCTGCCGGCAGAGTTCGAGGGCATCTTCGACGACGAAGCCTATGGCAGGTCGCAGGCCTATCTTCGCGCCTCGACCGCCCTCTCTCTCTACAGCGGCGCCTTCGACCTCGTCGTCCTGCTCGCCTTCTGGTTTGCGGGAGGGTTCAACATCCTCGACCAGTTCCTCCGCGGGTTCGCCCTGGGCTCCATCCCGACCGGAGTGCTCTACATCGGCTCGCTCATGCTCCTTCAGGCGGCTCTCTCACTGCCCTTCAGCATTTACAAGACTTTCGTCATCGAGGAGAAGTTCGGATTCAACCGGACCACGCCCGGGGTGTTCGCAGCCGATCTATTGAAGACGTTCCTGCTCACCCTCCTCATCGGCGCGCCCGTCGTCGCCGTCCTGCTCTGGTTCTTCGAGACGGCGGGGCCCATGGCCTGGCTGCCGGCATGGGGCGCCCTTACGGTGTTCAGCCTGCTTCTCCAGTACGTGGCCCCGACCTGGATCATGCCGCTCTTCAACCGTTTCGTCCCGCTTGAGGACGGCGAATTGAAGGAGGCGATCACCGGCTATGCCCGGGGTGTGGAGTTCCCGCTTGAGGGAATCTACGTGATCGACGGCTCCACACGCTCCGCCCGCGCCAACGCCTTTTTCACCGGCTTCGGAAAACGCAAGCGCATCGCCCTTTTCGACACGCTTGTGAACGCCCACACGGTCGACGAACTTGTTGCGGTGCTCGCCCATGAGATCGGCCATTTCAAAAAGAAGCACATCCTCATCAGCATGGCACTCAGCATCCTGAACCTCGGCGTGCTCTTCTTCCTGCTCTCCCTCTTCCTGAACAACCGCCAGCTTTTCGATGCGTTCTTCATGCAGGATCTCTCCGTCTACGGCAGCCTGGTCTTTTTCATGCTGCTCTACACGCCGGTCGAGTTCATCCTCTCGGTCTTCATGCAGGTGCTCTCGCGACGCCACGAGTACCAGGCCGATCGCTTCGCCGTTTCCACCTTCCCGCACGGGGAGGCCCTCGTCGAAGCGCTCCGAAAGCTGACGCGAAGCAACCTTTCCAACCTGACGCCGCATCCCTTCCACGTCTTCATGACCTATTCGCACCCTCCGGTCATGGCGCGCATCGCGCGCATCAGGGAGCAGCTCGTCCACTCCGACCGGTAACCAACAACCCCCATCCTTCCCCTATCCATGGCCGATCCGCAGTATGTCATGCCCGCTGAATGGGCTCCGCACAGGGCAACCTGGCTCTCATGGCCGCACAAGCTCGAGTCCTGGCCCGGGAAGTTCGAGCCGGTGCCGGCGGTCTTCGTTGAACTCGCCGCGTGGCTGAGCTCTTCGGAAGAGGTGCACATCAACGTACTCGACCTGGCGATGGAGGCGGAGGTGCGCCGCCTGCTCAGCGAGTCGGGCCACCCCCGCCTGCAGATGGAGCGGATCTTCCTGCACCGGATCCCGACCAACGATGCCTGGTGCCGCGACCATGGTCCCAATTTCGTCTACAGGACCGTCGGCGGAGAGGGCGTAGAGAAGGTGATCCTCGACTGGGAGTACAACGCGTGGGGCGGCAAATACGAGCCCTACGACGACGACAATGCCGTTCCTTCGCGTATTGCCGAGATGCGCGGAACCGAGTCGGTTTCCACAGGTATGGTGCTCGAAGGCGGTGCGATCGACGTCAATGGCAGGGGACTCCTGCTGACCACGACGGCCTGCCTGCTCAACCCGAACCGCAACCCCTCCATGAGCCGTGAGGAGATCGAACGGGAGTTGGGCCGGTGGCTCGGCATCAAAAAGGTGCTCTGGCTCGGTGAGGGGATTGCCGGAGACGACACCGACGGCCACGTCGACGACATGGCGCGCTTCGTCAGCGAAGACACCGTGGTCATCGCCGTCGAGGATGATCCGGAAGACGAGAACTACCGGCCGCTCCGAGAGAACTACGAACTCCTCAAGGGGTGCACCGGCCTCGGCGGCGAGCCGATCCGCGTCGTGAAGCTTCCCATGCCGGATCCCGTCTACTATGAGGGCGAGCGTCTGCCGGCAAGCTACGCCAACTTCTACATCGCCAACAGCGTGGTCCTGGTGCCTGTCTACCGGTGCGAGAAGGATAATGAGGCGCTTGAGGTCCTCCGCGGCTGCTTCCCCGGCCGCGAGGTCGTCGGCATCGACTGCAGCGATCTCATCTGGGGGCTCGGCGCCATCCACTGCGTTACCCACGAGGAGCCGGCAGATTCCCCGTCGAACGCATGAGCCCGTGGGCGGCCCGTCCGCCCAGCCACCTATCCACTCTTTCATCTCTCTTTCAGTACTGCGTCAGTTGCTGCAACAGTTGTGTCATAACTGTACAGGTTGTCCTGTTCTGAGCGGTTGCTTCAACGGCTTCTCCATGAACCCTCGGAGCGGTCGCTCCTGCAGAGATGCTGCCGGTGCGTTTTTTCCACTCTTTTCATTCGTGCCGTATGTTTTGGCACGCCAGTTGCAACTCTATCCATGAATCTGAAGAAACTCCACGCCCGTGGGGTGGAACAGGTGTAATGGGGGACACCTGTTCGAAAAAAAAGCGGCTGCAAGGCCGCTTTTTTTTTGCCTGTTCGCTAGTGGGGCGGCTGGTTCAGTCTGGTGCAGGATTGTCTCAGTATGGAGCAGATTGGGGCGGGAGCAGCAGAGTGATGGCTGAAACTGCGGGCATTCGAGCTTTGGCACGGTGGTTGCAGGTATATCGATGAACCTGATGAAATTCCTCACGCCCGTGAGGTGGAGCAGGTGTAATGGGGGACACCTGTTCGAAAAAAAGCGGCTGCAAGGCCGCTTTTTTTTTGTCCCAACTGCATCGGGGCGCCAGGCGCAGGATGGAGCAGTGATGTCCCGGATCGGGACACGCTGTGCCGGCCGTTACCGGTCCAATGGTGATGGACGCGGCGGATGGGATTTTGGCACGGTGGTTGCAAGTATATCGATGAACTTGATGAAATTCCTCACGCCCGTGGGGTGGAGCAGGTGTAATGGGGGACACCTGTTCGAAAAAAAAGCGGCTGCAAGGCCGCTTTTTTTTTGCCTGTTCGCTAGTGGGACGGCTGGTTCAGTCTGGTGCAGGATTGTCTCAGTATGGAGCAGATTGGGGTGGGAGCAGCAGACCGATGGCTGAAACTGCGGGCTTTCGAGCTTTGGCACGGTGGTTGCTGGTATATCGATGAACCTGATGAAATTCCTCACGCCCGTGAGGTGGAACAGGTGTAATGGGGGACACCTGTTCAGCAAAAAAGCGACCGTTGGGTCGCTTTTTTGCGTCTATGTCTTGCTGGTCGTTGACTCTCTTCAGGCGAGCAGCGTATCGAGGTTGCGGCAGTTCTTCTCCACGATGGCTGCCGACTGCTGGAGCGCCTTGAGCTCGTCCTCGGAGAGGTTGATCTCCATGATCTGCTCGACGCCGCCGCGTCCGAGCTTGACCGGTGCACCACAGTAGACGTCCTTGATGCCGAACTGGCCTTTCAGGCAGGTGGTGCAGGGGAGGATGCGCTTGCGGTCCCTGACGATGGATTCGATCATCTCGACGGCAGATGCGGCCGGCGCGTAGAACGCAGAGCCGGTCTTGAGGTGGTTGACGATCTCGATGCCGCCGTTCTTGGTCCGCTCGACGATGGCGTTGATCTTCTCCATCGGCATGAGTTCGGTGATCGGGATGCCGGCGACGTTCGTGTACTTGACGACCGGAACCATCGAGTCTCCATGGCCGCCGAGCACGAAGGCGTTGATGTCCTGCATCGAGACATGCAGCTCCTCGGCGATGAAGCTCCTGAAGCGTGCGGTGTCGAGTACGCCGGCCATGCCGATGACCCGCTCCTCGGGAAGGCCGCTGATCTGGCGGGCGACGTAGGTCATGACGTCGAGCGGGTTCGAGACCATGATGAGGATGGGGTTCTTCGAATACTTCATCACCTGGCTCGTGACCTCCTTGATGATCGAAGCATTTTTCTGCAGCAGGTCTTCTCGGCTCATGCCGGGCTTGCGGGCCAGGCCTGCAGTGATGAGGACGATGTCCGAATCGGCCGAGTCGCTGTAGTCGTTCGACCCCTTGATCTTCGTATCGAAAAGCGCGACCGGTCCGGATTCATACATGTCAAGGGCTTTGCCCTGGGGAATGCCTTCCACGATATCAATCAGCACGACCTCTCTTGCCAGCTGTTTCTCTGCAATGCGAAGCGCTGCGGTAGCGCCAACATTTCCGGCCCCGATAACGGTTATTTTCATAAAGCGGTCAGTTTAAATGGTGTAATGAATTGATTCCGGACGGCACTTCAACACGAAGCGAGGCAACCCTTTTGCGGCGCTCTTTTCCCAGGCGGAATGCTGCGCTGAATGGCTGCCGGGGCGCAGGGGCCTTCGGCGGGTTTCCTCGTCAGTTCCGCTGGCAGGGCGCTGCCCTGTGCAAGTTGCTATGATCCTGAATGCCGTGCCCGGGCACTCCTTTGAAAATCTGTCCCTACCCCAGTCGTCGAACGGGGCGGACCCGGGATTTCATAAAAAAAGCCGTCTTAAGGTAAGACGGCTATAAAGAAATATAACCTTTATTTATGGCAAGCCAAACTCAGGAAGGAAGGATATCGACCTGTTTCTTGTTGTTCCTGCCATTGCGGAAGGTCACGACCCCGTCGACAAGGGAGAAGATGGTGTGGTCGCGGCCGATGCCTGCGTTGGTTCCGGGCTTGATGACGGTGCCCCTCTGGCGCAGGATAATGGTGCCTGCCGAGACGGTCGATCCGCCGGCTGCCTTTACGCCGAGGTATTTCGGGTTGCTGTCGCGGCCGTTTTTCGTCGATCCGCCGCCTTTTTTATGAGCCATGGGAAGAAAATTATCGTTAAAAAACCTGTGCTGCTTCTCTTAGATGGAAACCACCTCGATCTCGGTCATCTGCTGGCGATGGCCGTTGCGCGACTGGTAGCGTTTCCTGCGCTTCTTCTTGAAGACCACGACCTTGTCGTCCTTGACATGGCCAAGAACCTTCGCCTTGACGCTTCCTGCGCCGAGAACGGTGTTGGCACCGTCGATGGTGGCCATGGAACCGATTTCCATGGTCTCGCCGATGGCGGTCTCTTGCCTGGGGACGAAAAGGGTGTCGCCCTTCCTCACCAGATACTGTTTGTCGGATATCTCGATCAGCGCCTGCATCTTGCTCGTATTAAGTGTATTAATGATAAAGGTCTCAAATATAGTATTCTTTTTCCTCAAATTCAAAATGAGAAGTGCTAAAAACGGAGGCCTATCCGCTCGCGCTCAGTGCAGGAGGAAAACAACCGAGAGCACGAGTGCGAACATCGAGAGGGAGAGGGCGAAGAGCCTGTACCAGCCGGCGAACTGCCGTGGCGTGCAGGGGTAGGTGATGGGCTGGATGAAGCGGATGATCCAGCCCATGGTGAGGGCCGCCTGCAGGATGAGGAGCACCACTTTCGCCCATACCCACCCCGTCCATCCGTGGTGGAGGAAGGCCATCGCGATGCCCGATGCGACGAGTCCGAGAAGGGCGCCGTCGGCCACCTTCGTTTCCAGCCCGATATAGCGGCGCAGCAGAAGGGCGGCCTCTCTGGCGGCCCCCTCCCCATCCTCTCCCGTCAGTTTCGGTTCCAGGGTCTTCAGGAGGAAGAGGGAGGCCAGGACGGTGCCGAACCATGCAGCGAAGGAGACGACGTGCGCCATGCGGAGGAGAGGGAGGAGGTCGAAGGACATGCTGTCGGGTCGCTAAGGGGTTGCGGAGGAAGGTCCGGTGCCAATATAGTTCCCTCGGCCGAGTGCGGCAAGCGGCCCGGGGATGCTTGTTTATTTAAGGCGTCTGCCGTAGCTTCCTGTTTGCCCGGCCGGCATCCCGCCGGAAGCGGGCGCCACCGGCGAAATCCTATAGAGAACGGCTGACCAGTAACCCCCATGGCAGGAAAAAAGGGCGGAGGGAAGAAAGAGCATTCCCCCATGATGCGCCAGTATCTTGAGGTGAAGGAGCGCTATCCGGACTATCTGCTCCTCTTCAGGGTCGGCGATTTCTATGAGACCTTCTTCGACGACGCCTGCACCATATCGACAGCGGTCAACATCGTCCTGACGCGGCGCTCGAACGGTTCGGCCGCCGACGTCCCGATGGCGGGGTTCCCGCACCACGCCAGCGAAGGTTACATCGCAAAACTGGTCCGCAAGGGTTTCAAGGTGGCGGTCTGCGACCAGGTCGAGGATCCCGCCCTGGCCAAGGGGATCGTCAGGCGCGAGATCACCGATATCGTCACCCCCGGCATCACCTACAGCGACAGCATCCTCGACGACCGCCAGAACAACTACCTCTGTGCCGCCGCCCTCATGAAGGAGGGGAGGCAGCGGGTCGCCGGCGTGGCATATATCGACGTGACGACGGCCGAGTTCCGCCTGGCCACCATCCCTGCCGAGTCGCTTGCCGACTTCGTCCGATCCCTCCACCCTTCGGAGCTCCTCGTCGCGCAGTCGGAAAAAGCCGATGCGGAGGCCATGCTGAAGGGGAGTGCCGGCATTCTCGTGACCGGACTCGAAGACTGGATGTTCGGCGAGGAGCATGCCGGAGAGGTCCTTCAGCGCCAGTTCAGGACCCATTCGCTCAAGGGGTTCGGCATCGAGGGGAACCGGGCCGGCCGGGTTGCCGCCGGCGTCATCCTCCAGTACCTCGAGGAGACCCGCCAGGGAAGGCTCCAGTATATCACCCGGATCGCCGAGATGCAGGGTGGGGAGTACATGACGCTTGATTTGCAGACGAAGCGCAACCTCGAAATCATTTCGTCCATGCAGGACGGCTCGCTCAACGGCAGCCTCCTGCAGGTCATCGACCGTACCTCCAACCCCCTCGGCGGGCGGCTGATCCGCCGCTGGCTGCAGCGTCCGCTGCTGTCGGCCGCCCCGATCCGCATGCGCCACGATGCCGTCGAAGAGCTGCTGCTCGAGCGCCGGCGTCGCGGCGCGTTCGGCGAGCTGCTCTCCTCGGTCGGCGACCTGGAACGCTCACTTGCGCGTATCGCCACCTTGCGCACCGTTCCCCGCGAGGTGCTCCAGTTCGGCCGTTCGCTCTCTACGGTGCCGGGCCTGAAGTCCCTTGCCTCCGAATCTTCCTCCGAGCTGCTCCGCGCCCTCGGCCGACGGCTCCGTGAGCTCGGTACGCTGACCGACGGCGTCGAACGGGCGATCGATCCCGAGTGCGGCGCCTCGATGCGCGACGGCGGCTACGTGCGTGAGGGCTACAGCCCAGAGCTCGACGAGCTGCGCGCCATCTCCTCCACCGCCAAGGACCGCCTGATGGAGATCCAGCAGGAGGAGCGCCAGCGTACCGGCATCTCCTCGCTCAAGGTCCAGTTCAACCGCGTCTTCGGCTACTATATCGAGATCAGCCGGGCCAACCTCGACCGGGTTCCGGATTTCTACGAGAAGAAGCAGACCCTCGTCAACGCCGAGCGGTACACCATTCCCGCCCTGAAGGAGTATGAGGAGAAGATCCTCCATGCCGAGGAGAAAAGCCTCCGGCTCGAATCGGAGCTGTTCGGCGAGCTCTGCCGGATGATCGCCCGGGAGGCGTCGGCGGTGCAGGAGAATGCCGCCGTGATCGCCGAGCTGGACTGCCTCCGCTCCTACGCCGTCGCGGCAGAGGAATATGGTTACTGCAAGCCCGGGATCGACGAGGGCCGCGATCTCAGGATCACCGCCGGGCGCCATCCCGTGCTCGAGCGGCTTCTTTCTCCCGAGGATCCGTTCGTCTCGAACGACTGCCTGTTCGACGAGCAGCAGCGGATGCTCATGATCACGGGCCCGAACATGGCCGGAAAAAGCTCTTATCTCCGCCAGGCGGGGCTCATCGTCCTGCTTGCGCAGGCCGGGAGTTTCGTGCCGGCCGAATCTGCCGAGATCGGACTCGTCGACCGCATTTTCACGCGCGTCGGCGCCAGCGACAACCTCGCCTCCGGCGAGAGCACCTTCCTCGTGGAGATGAACGAGGCGGCAAGCATCCTCAACAACGCCACCGGGAGGAGCCTCATCCTGCTCGACGAGATCGGCCGTGGCACCAGCACCTTCGACGGCATGTCGATCGCCTGGGCAATGAGCGAGTACATCGCCGGCACCATCAAAGCCCGGACCCTTTTTGCGACCCATTACCATGAACTGGCCGAGCTCGAGGAGCGCCTCCCGGGTGTGGTCAACTACAACGCCACCGTCATCGAGACGGCCCAGAGCGTGATCTTCCTGCGCAAGATCGTGCGTGGCTCGACCGACAACAGCTACGGCATCGAAGTGGCCCGGATGGCAGGCATGCCGCCGGAGGTGATCGATCGGGCCCGCCAGATCATGGCCGGGCTCGAGAAGCACGATGTGGCCGTTCCTGCGGCCCCCGCCGTCCGGGAGAGCATGCAGATCAACCTTTTCGACGCCGTGGAGTCGCGCCTGCAGAAAGCGCTGCAGGCAATCGACGTCGACCGCCTTACGCCCATCGACGCCCTGCTCGAACTCAAAAAGCTCCAGGGCTACCTCGATGGCCGGAGCTGAGAAGAATGTCCTCCTGGTCTTCATCCAGGCCGACAGCGGCGTTGACGGCGCCTCCCTCCTCGCAGAGGGCGAGCGTTCCCCGGGCCTCTTCTCCTCTCTCAGGGATACCCTCTTCAGCCGCATCATCCGCCGTGCGCAGTTCGCCATCCCTCCGCTCTCGCTGATGATCCTCGCTTCCGTCGAGGTGGAGGGCGTTCGCCAGGAGTACTGCGACCTCCGTTTCGAGCGTTTCCCCGCCGACAGGGAGTGGGACCTTGTCGGCATCAGCGTGCAGACCGGTGCTGTCCGTCCCGCCTTCGAACTTGCCCGGGCCCTCCGCCGGCGCGGGGTGAAGGTGGTGCTCGGCGGGCCCTACGTCACCCTTTTTCCCGAGCGCTGCCGGGAGCATGCCGACGTTCTGGTGACGGGTGAGGCCGACGAGCTGTGGCGTGAGGTGCTTCTGGATCTTGTGCGCGGTTCCCTGAGGGCGGAGTACCGCCAGTCGGTGCCGCCGGACCTCTCGCGCCGGGGACCGGTCAGCAAGTCGATGCTCGATTTGAAGAGTTATTTTACGACCAACGTGGTGCAGACCACGCGCGGCTGTCCCTACAGCTGCGACTTCTGCACGGTCCATGTGATGAACGGCCACCGTCTCCGCCACCGTCCGGTCGCAGAGGTGCTGCGGGAGGTGGAGGGGTTCCTGAAGGAGGATCGGCGGATCTTCTTTTTTCTCGACGATACCATCAACGCCAGCGAGCGCTACGCACGCGAGCTCTTTACGGGGCTCATTCCGTTCGGCATCCGCTGGGTGGGCCAGTCGACCACCTCGCTCGGCGAGAACCCCGCCCTGCTCGAACTCTTCGCCCGTTCGGGCTGCGGCGCCCTGCTCGTCGGTATCGAGAGCATCGGGGACGGGAGCAACCACGCCCACCAGAAGTTCCACAACCCGGCATCGCGCCAGGTGGCATCGATCAGGGCGATCAGGGATGCGGGGATCTGCGTCTACGGCAGCTTCATCTACGGCCTCGACGGCGACACGCTGGACATGCCGCAGCGGATCGAAGCGTTCATCGAGGAGACGGGGGTGGACGTACCGGGCATCAACCTGCTCCGGCCGATCCCCGGAACCGGCCTGTTCAGCCGGCTTGCCGCCGAGGGCAGGCTCCTGCACGACCCCTCGAACCACGACGCATTCCGCTTCTCCTGGGGCCAGGAGATGCTCTATCGCCCGAAATCCATTCCCCTCGAGGAGTTCATTCCCTCATACACCGCCCTGACCCGGCGCGTTTTCACCCCCCTCAACGCCCTGAAACGCGCAGCTGCGGCGCCCACCCTCAGGGCCTCGGTGCTCTCGTTCAATCTGCTCTATGTGCATCTGTACGGGCTGGCGCGCCGGGACCTCATGGGTCAGCTTGCCACGCTCGGCGGCCTGGAAGAGGTGCGGCGGCCTGTCAGCTGAGGGAGAGGATCTCCTCTTCGAGGAGCTGCTGGTTGTAGAGTTCGAAGTAGATGCCCTCCTGGCTGAGCAGCTCTTCATGGGTGCCGCTTTCTGCGATCCTGCCATCCCTGAGGACGATGATCCTGTCGCAGTTCTTCACCGTCGATATCCTGTGGCTGATGAGGATCACCGTGGTGTCGGGGAGCTGCTGGAGCAGGGCGTCGAAGAGCTTCGCCTCCGTGTCGGTGTCGACGGCCGAGAGCGCGTCGTCGAGGATGAGGATCGAGGGTTTCCAGGCAACCGCACGGGCGATGCAGGCCCGCTGCTTCTGTCCGCCGGAGAGGTTGATGCCCTTCTCTCCGAGCATGGTCTCGAAGCCGTCGGGAAAGTCCTGGACGTCGTCGTGGAGCATGGCCGTGCGGCTGGCTTCGAGTACCGCGTCGACCCGGCTCTCGCGGCTTCCCCAGCTGATGTTGCGGGCGATGGTGTCGGAGAAGAGGAAGTTGACCTGCGGCACGAACCCGATCGATTCCCTCAGCTCCTTGACGGGGATGGTGCGGATATCCCTCCCGCCGAGGGTGATGGAGCCGGCAGTCGGGTCGTAGAGTCGCGGGATGAGGCTGACGAGCGAGCTTTTGCCGGATCCCGTGGCGCCGACGATCGCCGTTTTGGTTCCGGGCTCGATATCGATCGACAGGTGCTCGAGCACCGGCTGTCCGTCGCTTCCCGGATAGCTGAAGCTGACGTCGTGGAAGGAGAGCATGCCTTCGTGGACGGGTTCTCGAGGGCGTTCAGCCGACCGGTCGGCAGTCTCGGGGCCGGGCTCGGCGGCGAAGATCTCGTCGAGTCGCGCCTGTGCTGAGGAGGCTTTCTGGATGATGCTCGTAACCCATCCGATGGAGATGATCGGCCAGCTGAGCATGGTAACGTAGACGATGAACTGGGCGATGCCGCCGATGGTCATCGTGCCCTCCATGACGCCCGCTCCGCCGATCCAGATGACCGGCAGCAGCGAGAATGCGGTCAGGGATGTGAGGAACGCGAAGAACAGCGCCTGCAATCTTCCGAGGGAGAGGTTCTTTCCGTAATATTCCTCGTTGAGCTTCTCGAAACGCTCGATCTCGAAGGCCTCCCGCGTATAGCTCTTGACGATGCGGATGCCGGAGAGGTTCTCCTGGACGAGGTTGGTGATGGCCGCATAGCTCTCCTGGATGCTTTTCGAGCGTTTCTGCATCGAGCGTCCGATACGGTAGACCGACCAGCTCAGTATCGGGGCCGGCAGGAGGGCGAAGAAGGTGAGTTTCGGTGAAAGCGATATCATCGCTGCCAGCGCGAAGAGCAGCCGGAAGAAGGTGTTCAGCGAGTACATGATGCCGGGTCCGAGGAACTCCCTGACGGCGTTCAGGTCGTTGGTCCCCCTCGAGATGAGCTCACCTGTGCTCGTCATGTTGTAGAACGCTCTCGGCAGGCTCTGCAGGTGACGGTAGTAGTCGTTTTTCAGATCATATTCGATATGGCGCGAGGTGACGATGATGCTCTGGCGGACGAGGAAGAGGAAAAAACCGCTGAGGAGGGCGAAGAGCACGTAGAGTCCGGCGTTGCGGAGCACGTCGCTGATCATGAAGGGGCCGTTCATGCTGTCGACGGCAAGGCGGATGTAGCGTGGGCCGATGACGGCGCAGATGTTCGTCAGGATGATGAAGACGAACCCTGCAAGCAGTTTTACGCGGTACCTCGAAAGGTAGGGCCAGAGGCTGAGAAGATTTTTCATCCGTCGTGTTGTTGAAGTGACGGTAGTAAATGTATAATAAGAATGACGAAAACAAAACAATGCCACACGGGGGAGCCAGATGCCGTTTGATTCCAGCAAGAACTATTACTCGATAGGCGAGGTAAGCCGCATCGCCGGCGTTCCTGCTTACCTCCTGCGGTACTGGGAGTCTTTCTTCAAGGAGCTCCGGCCGGGACGCGATACCCGGGGAAACCGCCGGTATACCCATACCGACATGGCCCTCGTTCTCCACATCAAGGACCTTGTCTACGAGCAGGGGTACCGGCTCGGCAAGGCCAGCGAACTGATGAAGCGGGACGGGAAGCCGAAGAATCAGGATCCCAGGACCCGGGAGATCCTGCGGCTCCAGGATGAGATCGGCCAGTCGGACAGGAAGAACCGGGTGGTCGACGAGCGCAGGGTCATGCTGCTGAGGGAGGTTCGACGGGAGATCGAGGAGATCCTGCAGCTGCTCGGTTGAGCGGGCTTGGCGAAGAGGGCGGGGCGGAAGGACGTTGATTCGGATGAAAACGAGAAGACCGGCTGTTGCCGGTCTTCTGTCTTTCTGTCGTTGTCCGAGAGGGTGCTTACTGTGCGTAGAGCACTTCGAACTGGCCGGTGCCGCCTTTGCAGACGTGCTCGACCCAGCGGGCGTATGCACCACCGCTCCAGCGGTATTCCTCGAGGTTCTGCGAACGGAACTGAGGTGCAGCATAGCGGATCTTGTAGCCCTTCGGAAGGACGATCTTGAGCTGGGTGTCGACGGTGAAGTCGTTGAACTTGCCGACCATGCCGTGGTGGACCAGCGGGATGAGCGGATGGTTCAGGATCCTGCGGAGTCCGCCGCCTGCGTCTACGGAGACGCCGGGGAAGTCGCCGTCGACCTTGACCTCGATACCCTGTGAATCGGAACGGAAGCCGGCTTCAACGGAAGCGGGCCGGTTGAGCTTGTCGGCCGGGAAGAGCTCTGCCCAGCGTGCGATGGAGTCGACGATGCCGGAACCGCCGTGCGAGAAACGCCAGCGGGTGACGCCGACCGGTCCTTTCTCGCCGCTCTGGGTGCCGATGCTGTTGACCTCGATCTTCGAGATGCGCTGGCCACCCTCGTTGAGTGCGGTGAATGCAGGTCCGATGAACCAGAAGTCGCGGATCCAGTCGTTGAACGCGCCGGTGGTCTGGAGGGCCTTCAGGGTGCCTTCCCAGGTGTCGATGACGTCGTTGTTGTCGAGCGGCACCTTCATGATGATGTCGTGGAACTGGCGGCCCTGCATGTAGATCGGGTTCGGCACGTTCCTGCGGACCGCATCGGAGCGGTAGTAGAACATGTTGACGACCGAGCCTTCGAAGGAGAACGAGTGGGAGAAATCACCGACGGTGACGGAGCCCTCGCCGACGCAAATCCTGCGCTCTTTGGTCTCATTGGCGATGTCAGCTTCGACGACCAGCTTGTTCTTCGTGCTGTCGACGATCGACTCGATGACAGCTGAGAAGCGCACGAAGCCCTTTGCGGGATCCAGCGGCTTCACGTTGATCTTGACGTTGCAGTCTGCGGGCAGCAGGGGGAGGGCCGGGGGGACGTTTACTTTCGCCCGGGCTTTTACCTTTCCCCATGAGCTCGAACCGCCCTCGAGAACGATTTCGTAATCGGAGTGAGCGGTGGTCGCGTCTTTAGTGCCGAAAAGAGCCATAATGATTTCTCCTTTTTCTGATGGCGTTGAAATTGGATATTTGCAGGGGCCCGTTTTAACTGCAAGCCTACCCCCGTTAAATAACAGCTTGAAATAAATTTAAAGAATAAATAATCAATAAAAAAGCAAAATATATCCCACCCGTTTATCTCTTAGCCCGAAAAGTCGTATAATTTTTCGTGCAATTGCCGCGTTCATTGGCTTTGTCCATCGATTCACCGCTCCAAAGCAATGACTGTATTCCCGTCGACGGCCGGCCGGTTCCGGCGATCCCCGTATCTTCCGCCGCTCCTCAGCGGCATCCTCCTGGCCCTCGCTTTCCCGTCCTATCCCTCGATTCATTTCGAGCTGCTGGCCTGGGTCGCCCTGGTGCCGCTGCTGCACTCGATCGCCCCGGACCCGTCGGCGCGCTCGGTGTTCCTGAAGACCTTCCTCGCCATGCTCGCCTATTCGGCCGGGGCGCTCTGGTGGGTCTGTCTTGCGACCCTGCCCGGCGGCCTCCTCACCATCCTGGCCGAGGCCCTGTTCCTCTCGGTGCCCTTCATGCTCTTCTTCATGGCCGCAAGGCTCTGGGGCGTGCGGCCGGCCCTGCTGTCATTCCCCTTCCTGCTGACGGGGTGGGAGTGGCTTTACATGCAGCAGGAGCTTTCGCTCGGGTGGCTGACGCTCGGCAACTCCCAGGCCAACCTTCTCCTGATGGTGCAGTACGCCGACATCACCGGCGTGTGGGGTATCAGCTTCTGGCTTGCCGCTTTCAACGTGCTCGTCCTTTTCCTCCTGCTCGACGGCCGGCGGCGGCTTTCGCGCTATGCCCCCGTCCTTCTTCTCATGGTGCTGGTGCCGATGGCCTACGGCTTCCTCCGCCTGCACTCGCCCCGGGAGGCGGCCGAGGGCGGTATGCTCCGGGTGAGCCTCGTGCAGCCGGACATCGACCCCTTCGAAAAGTGGCAGCGCTACACCAGCCGCGAGACCCTGGAGCTTTATTATCTCCTGAGCGACCGTGCCGTCATGCAGAGCCGGCCCGAGCTGGTGGTATGGCCGGAAACCGCCCTGCCGTTCTACATCCTCGACGACGGGTACGGCGACTACCTTCTCTCCCTCCGCCGTTCCCTCCGGCTCTGGAGGGTGTCGCTGCTGACCGGGTTTTCGGACATCGTCTATGCCGATCCCGGCGAGCGCCCCCCTTCAGCGGGGCCGGGCCGGTTCGACCGGGCGAGCGGGCGCTACTTCGAGGTCTTCAACGCCACCATGCTGCTTACCCCCGGAGGGGAAGAACCGCAGATCTACCGCAAGTCGAACCTGGTGCCGTTCGCCGAGCGGGTGCCATACTCGGGGTACTTCCCGGTGCTCGAGCGCCTGGCCTTCTCCCTTGCCGGGGTGGGGAGCTGGGGGCGCGGGCCGGGCCCGGCCCTCATGGAGCTTCCGAGGGAGGGGCGGGCGAACGTGAAGCTCGCCAATATCATCTGCTACGAGTCGATCTTTCCGGGCTACGTTTCCCGGTTCGTCAGCCTCGGTGCCGAGCTGCTGACGCTGGTGACCAACGACGGCTGGTACGGAACCTCCTACGGGCCGTGGCAGCATCTTGCGATCGGCCGCCTTCGCTGCATCGAGAACCGCCGCGCGATGGCCCGCTGCGCCAATACCGGCGTGACCGAGTGCATCGATCCTTTCGGCCGAACCATCGCCAGCCTGCCGTGGTGGGAGGCGCGGGTGCTGAACGCCGAAGTCCCGCTCGGACGGAACATGAGCTTCTATACGCGCCATCCTGACCTTCTGGCGAAGGCCTCCGTCGTGGTGTCGCTTCTTGTCGTCGGGGGTGGCTGGGTGCGCCGGATCGTGTTCAGAGGCCGTAGGTCTTGATCTTGCGGTAGAGCGTCCGCTCGGTGATGCCGAGTGCGGCGGCAGCTTTCCTCCGGCTGCCGCCCGAGGCTTCCAGCGCCTCGGCGAGCGCCTGTCTCTCGGCCGCCTCGAGCGGGCGCACCTCGGGATCCGCCGGCGGGGGAACATCCCGGGCAGGCTCCGTCCTGTCGGGCAGGAGCAGCTGCCGGGAGTGCCGGGGTTGGCCCTCATGCAGGAGCTGCTGGAGCATCTGGCGGATCTCGCTCACCTCCTGGCGGAGCTGGATGATGCTGCTGTAGACGAGCTGGAGCTCGTTCTTTTCCGAGCGTACCGGATCGTGGACCAGGCTCTTGAAGCGGCTCCGCTGCACCAGGTGCTTGTCGAGGACGTCGGGCGTGATCTGGCGTCCCTTTTCAAGGACGAGCAGGGATTCGATGAGATTGCGCAGTTCGCGGACGTTTCCCGGCCACGGGTAGCGCAGGAGCATCTCTGTGGCTTCGGGACTGAACCCTTCGAAGGGGATGCGGTGCTTCGACTCGAACTCGTGCACGAAGTGTTCTGCCAGCAGCAGGATGTCGCTGCCGCGTTCGCGCAGCGGGGGGAGGTGGAGCTCGACGCTGCGCAGGCGGTAGTAGAGATCCTCGCGGAACTCGTTCTGGCTGACCGACTCGATGAGGTTGCGGTTGGTGGCTGCGATGATGCGGGTGTCGGAGTAGATGGACTCCGACGATCCGACCCGCTGGAACCGGCCGTTTTCGATGACGCGGAGGAACTTGACCTGGGTCTCCGGAGGCATCTCCCCGATCTCGTCGAGGAATATCGTTCCCCGGTCGGCCGATTCGAAATAGCCTTTCCGCGCCTGCACGGCGCCGGTGAAGGCCCCTTTTTCATGGCCGAAGAGCTCGCTTTCGAGGATGCCTGCCGGAATGGCGCCGCAGTTGACCGGGATGAAGCTGCCCGACGCCCTTCGGCTGTGGTTGTGGATGAATCGCGCCAGCACCTCCTTGCCCGAGCCGGTCTCGCCGGTGATGAGCACCGTGATGTCGGTTTCGGCGACCTGGAGGGCGAACTGGCCGAGCCGCACCATGAGGTCGCAATTTCCGATGAGGCCGTGCTCTTTTTTCATCTGCCTGTTGCTGTAGCGGTAGTGTGCGGCACTACCTGATGGGAAGCGTGATGGAGGGAATCGAGAGGCGCCGGCCGGCCGACTTGGCGGCGTCGGCGCTCCTGAACCCGCTTGCCAGCCGCACCTTGTACATCTGTCTCTCGAAGACGACCGTGACCTGACTTTCAGCGGAGAGGCGGTCGGCGAGCGCTTCGGCGTTGGCGCGGCTGCTGAAGCTTCCGAACTGGAGCGTATGGGTGTCGCCGGGGGCGTAGGCCGTCGTACTGTAGCGGGCCGGCTTCTGCGGCTCGGGTGCGGGCGTGGGGGCCGCGGGCGCCGGCGGCACGGCTGCCGCCACAGGCGCTGCGGGGGCGGCCTTCGGCTGCGGCGGAGCTGCGGGGACGGGCGTTGCAACGGGTTTTGAGAGGCGGGGCACCGGAACCTCTGCGGTGAGGGTGCGGTTGTAGTCGGCGATGCGCCGGTGGCTGATCGGGTCGATGGCCGGATCGGGGTACATGACCAGCTGCTTGCGGAAGAGTGCGACCGCCTTCGGCCCGTCCTCGCAGAGGAGCGCCTCTATGACGGCCTTCTCTGAAGGTACCACGGCTTTTTGACGGATTTTTTGTAATAAATATGTCTTATCTTGCTCCACATACTGCCGGATGAGGGTCGCATAGGAGGTCTCGCCCGCAGCCCGGGCTGCAGGGGAGAGCATCGTCAGTGCGGCCGAGGCCGCCATACAGAGCGCGAACGAACGGAGCATGGAGCCGGCCTTTCCTCTGGGCATGGTAACTGCGTGTTGATGTTGTTGGTTGTGTATGCCTGTATGTCTTCCAGCGCAGTCAATATGACAAATTTTTCATACAAACGGAACCCTTCCCGCTGTTCCTGAATACAACCGGATATCCCCGATGAACCCTATTTCCGTCAACGCGTTCGCCAAGATCAACCTCGGACTCTTCATCACCGGAAAACGCCAGGACGGGTACCATACCCTCGAGACCATCTTCGCTCCCGTCAGCTGGCACGACACCCTCCGCTTCAGCCCGGCCGATACCATTTCGATGCGCTGCACCAACGCAGACCTCCCGACCGACGACAGCAACCTCTGCATCAGGGCGGCCCGCTCGCTGCAGGCGCACGCCTCCCTCTCCGCAGGAGTCTCGATCGAGCTGGACAAGCGGGTGCCGTTCGGTGCCGGCCTCGGCGGCGGCAGCAGCGATGCGGCGGCCGTGCTGCGCGTCCTGAACCGGTTCTGGAACATCAACGCCCCTCTCGAGGAGCTGCACCCTCTGGCCGTGAAGCTCGGGGCCGACGTGCCGTATTTTTTCGAGATGGAGGGGCTCGCCTATGCGGGCGGCATCGGCGACGAACTGACGGACCTCGATTCTGCGCTGCCGTGGTACGTCGTGACGGTGTTTCCTTCGGAGCACATCTCCACCGCCTGGGCCTACGGCAACTTCCACCGCCGGTTCGGCATCGAGCGTCCCGACATCAAGACGCTCGCCGCCGGCCTTTCCGCAACCCATGAGACGGAGCGGCTCGCCCTCTTCGAAAACGATTTCGAGTCGGCCGTCTTCGAGCAGTTCCCGATGGTCGCGGAAGTGAAGCGCCTCATGCTCAATGCCGGGGCCGTCTTCTCATCGCTCTCGGGCAGCGGCTCGGCCGTCTATGCGCTTTTCGGGCGTGAGGACGAGGCCCTGCAGGCGCTCTCTTCGCTTCCGGACGCCTACCCCTCCAACATCACCCCTCCCGGTTTCACCATGCGGCAGCCCTGACGGCCGCCGCTCCGGTTTATTTCTTCTTTTTCAGCCCTTGCGGCCCGTGATGATCGACTGCATCTCCGCCGAGATCAGCCGCAGGTCCTCGTCGAGGAAGTGCGACGAGTGCAGCCGGGTGCGCTTCACCGCGGAGAAGTCCAGCACGGTTTCGAGCACCTTCTCCTCGAAGAGCGGCGCGGTTGCCAGCGCCGTGCCGTCCGGCCCCGTCAGGGAGGAGTTTCCCCAGTAGGTGAAGCTGTCCTCGTTGCCGACGCGGTTGACGCAGCAGACGAAGGTGCTGAAGAGGAAGGCGTAGGTCGAGGCGATCGTCTGCCACTGGGTGACGATCGGCGGCAGGCCTGATCCCGGGGCCATGCGCAGCGGGCTCGACATCATGACCAGGAGCAGCTGTGCTCCCTGGTGCGCGAGCAGGTAGGGAACCGATACGTGCCAGAAGTCCTCGCAGATGGCGACCCCGATGCGGCCCAGCCGGCGCGAGTCCACCGCCGTGATCTCCTGGCCGGCCGAGAAGTAGCGCAGCTCCTCGAACATCCCGTAGGTCGGCAGGTAGATTTTGCGGTGGATGCTTCGTCCCGCCCCGTCCTCGAACATGAATGCTGAATTGTAGACCCCGTAGTCCCGGCTCAGCTCGATCGCTCCGCAGATGATGGTGATCCTCCGGCTCAGCTCCCGGAGCGGGTCGAGCCGCGGGTCGTCGATGTGCATGGCGATGTCCTGCGCGGCATCCTGGACGTTGTAGCCCGAGAGCGAGAGCTCCGGGAAGGCGATGGCGTCGGCGCCGTTTTCGAGGGCTTCCTCGGCGAGGCGGCAGTGGCGGGCGAGGTTCTCCTCGAAGTTGGCGAGGGTGCAGTCCGTCTGGGCTATGTGCAGTCTGGCGTTCAGCATGGTGTCGGGTACGGTTTAGTGGTAGGGGTAGAAGATGAAGAAGATGGTCGATATGGCTCCGAGGACCCACATTCCTGCATTCAGCTCGCCGCGGCGTCCGGTGAGGAGCTTCATGAGGATATGGGCGATGAAGCCCGCCGTGATGCCCACCCCGATGTTGAAGGTGAAGATCATGAGCGCGATGGTGAGAAAGGCCGGAACCAGCTCGGCCTGGTCGTTGAAGTCGAGTTTCGTCACGGAGGCGAGCATGAACATGCCGACGAGCACCATCGGCGGACCGTAGGCGAAGGAGGGCACGACGGTGAGCAGCGGTGAGAAGAAGAGCGAAATGGCGAAGAGCGCGGCCACCACGACGGCCGTGAACCCGGTTCTTCCGCCCTGCTCGATGCCGGTGGCCGATTCGATGTAGATCCCGGCAGTCGTCGTGCCGAGGATGGCGGCCAGGAGGGTCGAGAGGGCGTCGACGAGCATCGGCTTTTCGATGTCGGGAAGGTTGCCCCGGCCGTCGAGCAGGCCCGCCCGCGCCGAGAGGCCGTAGAGCGAGCCCATCGTGTCGACGAAGTCCATGATGAGGACGCTGGTGACGACGCCGAGGAAGCCGAGGCCGAGGGCAGCCCTGAAGTCGATGTGCAGGAACACGGGTCCGATGTCGGGCGGCAGGCTGAAGGGCGCGGCGGGAAGCCCGACGAGGCCCGCCATCATTCCTGCGGCGGTGGCGGCGGCGATGCCGATGAGGATCGCTCCCGGGACCTTCCGGGCGAGGAGCACCGCCGTGAGCAGGAGTGCGCCGAGCCCGATCAGCGTTCCCGGGGCAGTGATGTCGGCCATCCTGACCGGAGCACCCGGCACGCCGAGCGCGACGACGCCCATGTCGCCGAGCCCGAGAAATGCGAGGAAGAGCCCGATGCCGACCGGGAAGCTGTGCTTGAGCGAAAGGGGGATCGATTCGGCAAGCCAGCGCCGGAGCCCCAGCAGGGTGAGCAGCGTGAAGAGCGCGCCGCTGAGGAAGATGGCGGCAAGGGCGGTCTGCCAGGAGTATCCGAGCACCTGCACGACCGTGTAGGCGAAGAAGGCGTTCTCTCCCATGTAGGGCGCCACGGCGAACGGCCGTTTTGCATAGACGCCCATGAGGAGCGTGCCGAAGAGGGCGGTAAGGATGGTGGCGGTGGTCGAGGCTCCCCTCGGCATGCCTGCCGCCTCGAGGATGGCGGGGTTGACGACGATGACGTAGGCGACGGTGAAGAACGTGGTCATGCCGGCCAGCAGCTCCCGGCGGTACCCGGTGCCGTGCTCGCTGAACCTGAAGTACGAGTGTATGCCCATCTGCGTTTCTCCGGAATGGTGGCGTCCCTTTTGGCGTTATCCGTCGTAAATGATAAGGATTTCTTTGGATAATCCGCTGGATCCTCTATATTGGATAAAAGAAGTCCTGTTTTAAGTCAACCAAAAAGCCAAAGGGGGGAGTCATGGGTGTTCTTGTCGGGCGCACGGCGCCGGAATTCAATGTGGAGGCCGTCGTCAACGGCCGGGAGTTCGTCGATTCGTGCAAGTTGTCGGATTTCCGGGGGAAGTACGTGGTGCTCTTTTTCTATCCGCTCGATTTCACCTTCGTCTGTCCCACCGAGCTGCATGCTTTCCAGGAGAAGCTCGACGAGTTCAGGAAGAGGGGTGTTGAGGTGATCGGCTGCTCGGTGGACTCCAAGTTCTCGCATTTCGCCTGGCTGCAGACTCCGCGCAGCCGCGGCGGCATCGAGGGCGTGACCTACACGCTGCTGTCGGACCTCAACAAGACGGTGTCTGCAGACTATGACGTGCTTGCCGAAGGGGCCGGCGTGTCCCTGCGCGGACTCTTCCTCATCGACAAGGAGGGGATCGTGCGCCACCAGGTGGTCAACGACCTCGGTCTCGGCCGCAACGTCGACGAGGTTCTGCGCATGGTTGACGCCCTGCAGTTCACCGAGCAGTTCGGCGAGGTCTGCCCCGCCAACTGGAACAAGGGCGACAAGGCGATGAAGCCGACCGACGAAGGGCTGAAAGACTTCTTCCGCGACGAGTAGGAACCGTCCGGAACGGATCGGCTGAATGAAAAGAGCCGCCTGCATCATCGGGATGCGGCGGCTCTTTTTTGCGTACGGCGGTTTTTGCGTGAGGGGTCAGTAGGCTTTGGCGAAGACCACCTTCCGGGCGGCAGGGTTGCCGGAGTAGATGCAGGTGCCCGGTTCGTGCATGCCGTAGCGCTCGATGTATCCGGCCTCTTCGGGCATGACTCTGATGGTGGCCTTGGTCTCCTCCTTGATCTTCTCCTCGCTTTCCGGGGTGCCGTCCCAGTGGGCGATGACGAATCCCTTCTCGACGGCCTCCTTGAACTCCTCGTAGGTCGTCGCTTCCACGGTGTTCTCCTCGCGGAAGCGGAGGGCTTTCTGGTACATCTCCTTCTGCATGGCGTCGAGAAGTCCCTGCACCTCGGCTGGAAGCTCTTCTCCGAGCTGCAGCTCGATCTTCTCGCCGGAGTCGCGGCGGGCGGCGATGCAGATGCCTTTTTCGATGTCGCGGGGACCGAGCTCGATGCGGACCGGGATGCCCTGCAGCTCGTATTCGGCGAACTTCCATCCGGGCGAGTTCTGTTCGCTGTCGTCGACGAAGGTGGCGATGCCCTTCTGGTTGAGCGCTTTTGCGATAAAGCGCGCATGGGCGCGCACCTCTTCCTTGTCGCCCCTGAGGATCGGGATGATGACCACCTGGCGCGAGGCCAGTTTCGGCGGGAGCACGAGGCCCCGGTCGTCGGAGTGTGCCATGATGAGCGCACCGATGAGGCGGGTGGAGACCCCCCAGCTGGTTGCCCAGACGTAGTCGAGGCCGCTGTCTTTGGTCTGGAACTGGCAGTCGAAGGCTTTTGCGAAGTTCTGGCCGAGGTTGTGCGAGGTGCCGGCCTGCAGCGCCTTGCCGTCCTGCATCATCGCTTCGATGCAGTAGGTCTCCTCAGCTCCGGCGAACTTCTCGCTGTCGGTTTTCCGGCCCATGATGACCGGCATGGCCATGTACTCTTCGGCGAAGGTGCGGTAGACCCCGATCATGCGCATGACCTCCTCCTGTGCCTCTTCGGGGGTGGCATGGGCGGTATGGCCCTCCTGCCAGAGGAACTCGGTGGTGCGCAGGAACAGCCGGGTGCGCATCTCCCAGCGCACGACGTTGGCCCACTGGTTGATGAGGATCGGCAGGTCGCGGTAGGACTGGATCCATTTCTTGTAGGAGGACCAGATGATGGTCTCCGAGGTCGGGCGGACGTAGAGTTTTTCGGCAAGTTCCTCTCCACCGCCATGGGTGACGACGGCGCACTCCGGCGCGAACCCTTCGATGTGCTCGGCCTCCTTGGCGATGAAGCTTTCTGGAATGAAGAGGGGGAAGTAGGCGTTGACGTGGCCGGTCTCCTTGAACATCCGGTCGAGGGCGGCCTGCATCTTCTCCCAGATGGCGTAGCCGTTCGGACGGATGACCATGCATCCGCGCACGTCGGAGTAGTCTGCGAGTTTTGCCGACCGTACCAGGTCGATATACCACTGTGAGTAGTCTTCGTTTCGTGCGGTGATTTTGTCTGCCACGGATGTAGGTGCTTAGGGTTGAGGCTTCTGCGGAGAAAAAATATACGACTACCGCTCGAACTTTTTCATCTTTTCCATCAGGTTTTTCAGGTGGGCCTTGCGCTCCGGGCTGACGGGGGCGTCGTCGGCCGTTACCCTCCGGTAGTCATCGGGTACCCTGAATTCGGTGTCGGGAAGGGGTTTCGGCCATACCTGCACGAGCTCCATCCGGTAGGTCTCTCTGCCGGAGCGCTGCGTGATGCGGACGGGGAACCCTTTGATCCCGGCTTTTTCGAGCGTCCGTGAGAGCGAGGTGTTCGAGAGGCGCGGGTTCTGCGACTGCAGGATGCGGAAGGCGGAGAACTCCCCGAGTCCTTCGGCCATCCAGAGCTCGAGTTCATCCGTGGAGCTTTTCAGCCGGACGTGCTTACAGCTGTAGCCGTTGACCGACGCCTTTCCGAGCCGCTCGAGGGTGTAGTTGCTGTCGAAGTCGAGCAAGGTGGCGTTCTCGGCAGCCGTGCGCAGGTTCAGCGGCGTCCAGGTGCGGCTGTCGTGGTTGATGAAGATCGCTTTGTCGGGATCCGATGCGCGGGTGATGACGGCGGTGCGCAGCGGCTCGGGGATCTTCGAGAGCTGGGTGAACATCTCCATTTTCTGTGCACGCTCTCCGAAATAGTAGGTGAGCTCGGAGCGCCCGGAGGGCATCGTGAGCTGCATTTCCATGATCCCCGTGAAGGCCGCGGCTCCGCTCGGGGCTGTTGCCATGGCGGCAAGAATCGTGAAGATGATCAGAAGCAGTCTCGGCATCGGTGTCGGGTGTGGTGAAGAATGGCGCCGCATGGCAGGTTCGACGCTAAAGCTACGCAAATCTCCCGACATCCGGCGCGCCCGCGGTTTTTTATACTGCCCGGGAGGGCGTACATTCTTTTTTCAGGTCGCTCCGGAAGCGGAGCGGCGCAACGATTAACGCGATCCTTCAGGCGTGACGAATCCCCCACAGGAGTGGCAGGTGGCCGGCCTGCTGAAGACGACGGCCGAATTCTTCGCCTCGAAAGGGGTCGACGAGGCGCGCCTCGGCGCAGAGCTGCTGCTTTCGAGCGTGCTCGGCGTTGAGCGCATCGAACTCTACCTCCAGTATGAGCGGCCGGTCTATGCCGACGAGCTCGAGCGCTTCCGCGCGCTCTGCCGAGAGCGCCTCGCCGGCCGTCCGGTCCAGTACATCATCGGCGAACAGTGGTTCTACGGCCAGCCCTTCACGGTCGATTCGCGGGTGCTCATTCCCCGTCCCGAGACCGAACTGCTCGTCGAGCACGCGCTGGAGCTCCTGGCAGCGGACGCCGCCGCACCGCCGGGCGGGCCCCGCATCCTCGACGCCGGCACGGGCAGCGGCTGCATCGCCGTGACCATGGCGCTGCGGAACCCCGATCTTTGTGCCGACGGCATCGATCTCTCGGAGGGCGCGCTCGAAATCGCCGCCGCCAACGCCCGGCGCCACGGCGTCTCCGGGCGCGTCTCGTTCTGGCACGGCGACATGACGGACGCCTCCCTCTCCCTTCCCGCCGCCCCCTACGACATGATCGTTTCCAATCCGCCCTACATCCCCGAGGCCGAATGGCCGGAACTGCAGCGGGAGGTGCGGGACCATGAACCCAGGCTCGCCCTCACCGTACCGCAGGGGATGGAGTGCTACCGGGCTCTTGCCGCCGCGGCCGGCCGCCTCCTCCGCCCGGGAGGCCGGATCGCGCTTGAGATCCATGCCGACGGAGCCGCCGGGGTGCAGGCGCTCCTTGCTGAAGCGGGCTTGCTGGAGATCAGCGTTACCAAGGACTACTCCGGCCACGACCGCATCGTTTCCGGGCGGCGTCCCGCATGAAATTAATTGCTCCCGCAGCTTGTTCTGGAGGTGTGGTAGCCCTGTGGCTTCCCCCGTGTCCGGAGATCGGTGCCCTTGTTGGTGCGGTGAAGTGTTTTTCGTACATTCCCTTTTCTCTCCGGGCAGCGTACTGCCAGGTATCAAAACAGGTAACACTCTGATGGGTTCTCGTGAGCTGAGCCTTCGGGAACGGCAGGTGCTGGGCATCATCATCCAGCTGTACGTTGTCACTGCCGCTCCGGTAGGCTCAAGGTACATAGCAAAGAACTACAACCTCGGTCTTTCCGACGCCACGATACGCAATGTCATGGCCGATCTCGAGGCCGAAGGCTACATAAGCCAGCCGCATACCTCTGCCGGCCGCATCCCCACCGACCTCGGGTACCGCTACTACGTAGACCTCATCATGAAGGTCCAGCGTATCGACGAGGAGGAGAAACGGCGGATGGAGTCGGATTTCGGTGCGATCAGCATGGAGGGACGGGGGACATCGGCCGAGGTCCTGGTCTCGGCCGCGAAGGTGCTCGGAAGCATCTCCCGCCAGCTCAGCGTGGTGCTGTCGCCGACCCTTTCGAACGCGGTCTTCGAGAAGCTCGACATGGTGCTGCTCAGCTCCACCAGGATGATGGTGGTGCTCTCGATCCAGTCGCTCTTCGTCAAGACCATCGTAATGGAGCTGCCGCACGAGCTGAGCCGCCGGAAGGTGGATGAGGTGGTCGATGTGCTCAACGAACGGCTCTCGGGGCTGACGC
Source organism: Chlorobium sp. N1 (assembly GCF_004332115.1). Lineage (GTDB taxonomy): Bacteria > Bacteroidota > Chlorobiia > Chlorobiales > Chlorobiaceae > Chlorobium. The sequence continues at coordinate 408,931 of NZ_SJPA01000001.1, read as the reverse complement.
TTGCAGAGATACGCCGCTCGATCACCCGGCGCCTTGCCGGCAGCAGCTGCGACCCCCAGCTGAAGGAGCTGATTGTGCGCTCGGCCGACAGCCTGTTCGACGAGTCGCCCATTTTCGAGCGGCTCTACATCTCGGGGGCCGAGTACATCGTCGAGCAGCCGGAGTTCAAGCAGCCGGAGCGGGTGCGGGAGCTGATCACCATGATCGAGGACAAGCTCAGCGTTGCGCGCCTCGTCGAGGACATCGTACCGAAGACGTCGGAGAAACGCACGGCCGGCCACGACGTCTCGATCAGCATCGGACGCGAGAACAGCGCCCGACAGGCCGAGGACCTGACCATCGTCTCAGCGCCGTACTATGCCGGCAGCATGGTGGGGACGCTCGGGATACTTGGGCCGAAACGGATGGATTACGAGCACGCGGTCCGCGTGCTCAACTACATGGCGGATTGCCTGACCTCGACGCTGTCGGAAGTCAACTAACCACAATTTCAGAATAGATATACAGTCCCAATGATGAAGAAAGAAGAACCATTGCAGGAGCAGGAAACGCAGTTGAACCGACAGGAGGCCGAAGGGCAGCCGGAAGAGCCGGCCGCACAGGCCCCTGACCCGAAAGTCGCCGAGCTCCAGGCCGAGCTCCGGGCCGAAAAGGAGCAGACCGGGAAGTTCCGCGACGAACTGCTCCGCCGTGCCGCCGACTTCGAGAACTTCCGCAAGCAGAAGGAGCGCGAAGCCGTCATGGCCTCGCAGCGCGCGACCGAGAACATTCTTCGCGACCTGCTTCCGATCCTCGATGATGTCGAGCGGGTACTTGCCAACCCTCCCGCTCCCGAAGAGATCACGCCGGCGGCGAAGTCCTACATCGACGGGGTAGAACTCATCAAGAAGAACCTCGACCGCTGGCTCGAGTCGAAAGGGGTCAGGCCGATCGAGGCTGTCGGCACGAAGCTCGACGTCGACTTCCATGAAGCGATTTCACAGATGGAGCATCCGGATGCCGAAGCGGAGACCATCATCGAGCAGTACCAGACGGGCTACATGCTCGGAGAACGGGTGCTGCGCCACGCGAAGGTCATTGTGGCCCGATAGGGGGAGCGGAGAGAACGAGGAGTGAACGAGACATATAATTTCTGAGAGACTGAGATGAAAAAAGATTACTACGAGGTCCTTGGCGTCAGCCGTACTGCCGACAAGGACGCCATAAAGAAGGCCTATCGCAAGCTGGCCCTGAAATACCATCCCGACAAGAACCCCGACAACAAGGACGCCGAGGAGCATTTCAAGGAGGTCAACGAGGCCTACGAGGTGCTCAGCAACGACGACAAGCGTCGCCGTTACGACCAGTTCGGCCATGCCGGCGTCGGATCTTCGGCTGCATCGGGCGGCGGCGGCCAGTACGGCGGCGGAGCCGACTTCAACGATATTTTCAGCGCCTTCAACGACATGTTCGGCGGTGGCGGCGGCGGGCGCAGGGGCGGTTCGCCCTTCGGTGGCTTCGAGGAAGCGTTCGGCGGCGGCGGTTCGCAGCGCCGCAGGGCTTCGGTCGGCATTCAGGGGACCGACCTCAAGATACGGCTGAAGCTGACGCTCGAGGAGATCGCAAAGGGGGTCGAGAAGACCATCAAGATCAAGAAACAGGTACCCTGCAAGGAGTGCAACGGCACCGGCTCGAAGACCGGCGCGACCGAGACCTGCCCCACCTGCCACGGTGCCGGCGAGGTCCGCCAGGCCTCGAAGACCATGTTCGGACAGTTCGTCAACATCGCCGCCTGTCCGACCTGCGGTGGCGAGGGGCGCATCGTCAAGGACCGCTGCCCCTCCTGCTACGGCGAAGGCATCAAGCAGGGCGAGGTGACCGTGAAGGTGAACGTGCCGGCCGGCGTGCAGGACGGCAACTACCTGACGCTGAGAGGCCAGGGCAACTCAGGGCCCCGCGGCGGCGCGGCGGGAGACCTCATCGTGATGATCGAGGAGAAACCGCACGACCTTTTCCAGCGCAACGGCGACGACGTTATCTACAGCCTCGCCGTAAGTTTCCCCGACCTCGTGCTCGGCACGAAGGTCGAGGTTCCCACGCTCGAAGGCGCCGTGAAGCTCTCCATTCCTGCCGGCACGCAGCCCGAGACCATGCTCCGCATCCCGGGACACGGCATCGGCCACCTGAGGGGGTCGGGCAGGGGAGACCAGTACGTGAGGGTCAATGTCTATGTGCCCAAGGATCTCTCGCAGCAGGACAAGGATCTGCTTCGCGACCTGCGCAAGTCTTCTTCCATCGCGCCGGAAGCGCACAGCGCGGGAGGAGAGAAGAGCTTCTTCGAGAAAGCCCGCGACATCTTCGGCTGAGCAGATCGCATGAAAGAGCTGAATGAAGAAAGGCCGGATATTCCGGCCTTTCTTCATTACCTGTGGGCGTGGGGGCGTTCCTACATGCCGCCGAGCTCCGCTTTCGCCTCGTCGATGACCTCCGGGGTGATCGAGGTGTAGCCCATGTCTTCGGCATACTCCTCCGCCGCGGTCTTGATGCGCTGGCGGAAGAACGAGGGGACCTCGTCGAGCAGCTCTTCGGCCTCTTCCGTCCAGCTCACGATGGAGTTGCGTTTTCTTGTGGCTTTCCGGTAGGCACTCGTCAGTTCGTCGACGAACTCTTCGATCACGGCCGGGTCGGAGAGCTGCTGCGGGGAGAAGATCTTCTCGGTGAGGATCTTGTTCGGCACCAGGTGGATCTTCAGCTGCGGCATGTAGAGCAGGGTGGCCATCGGCTCGGGGCTGCCGCAGGTGAGGAACAGGGCGATCTTCTTGCGCTTCAGGTTCTTCTTCAGGTTGCTCTGCACGAGGGCGCCGAGCAGCTGCGAGGAGACGAGAAGGTAGTAGATAGGAGCCCCCATGATGACGACATCGAACTCCTGGACGAAACTGTAGTCGGCCTGGGCCTTGCATCTGGCCTTTTCGACATAGGCGCCGCTTTTGGCCAGTTCCATGCCGATGGAATCGATCAGCCGGTCGGTGGATCCTCCTGCGGTCTTGCTGTCGTAGAGGATGATGGCCCGCATGGGCGCGTTGCTGGGTTGCGTCATGGAGTGAAATGGATGGTTGCGGCCCGGGGCCGATGGTTCATTGTCCTGTCATAATAACACATTGGCAAAAAAAACGCTAATGGCCTCCTGGCGCTGCCGGGAGAATCCCCCCTTTTCCGTCTTCCTCCGTTGGCTTATGGTGCGCCATCGGCTCCCGGCAGGCTTACCGTGAACGTGCTGCCCCGGTTTACGGCGCTTCTGACGCGTATGGATCCGTTGTGGAGCTCGACCAGTTCCCTGACGATCGCCAGTCCCAGTCCGGTTCCGCTTGCCTGTGAGGCCGAGTGCTCGCTGCGGTAGAATTTGTCGAAAATTCTCTCCTGGTCTTCCGCAGGGATGCCCATTCCCGAATCCTCTATTTCGATCAATACGCGCGCTCCCTCACTGCGGAGGCTGACCTTGACGGTTCCACCCGACGGGGTGAATTTCAGGGCGTTGCTGATCAGGTTCATCAGGACCTGCCGGAAGGCGCTCGGGTCGAAGATGATTGCGTGTGCCGTTTCAGGGTGCTCCAGCGTCAGCTTGTGCCACCGGTTGACGGGGCTGCGTCGCAGCAGGTCGACTACATCCTCAAGCGTTTTTACGGGGTCGATTTTTTCTTGCTTGTATTTTTCCTTGCCGGCGTCGATGCGTGAAATGGTCAGCACGTCCTCGATCAGCGAGGAGAGCCGGGAACTTTCATCATGAATGATCGAGAGGAACTCTTTCCTGGTCTCGAAGTCGAGCTTCTCGTTGTCCTTGATGAGCGTACTTGAGAAACCGAGTATGGAGAACAGGGGGGTGCGGAGTTCGTGGGATACCATCGAGATGAAATTGTTTTTTATCTCGATGTTCTCCATCAGCAGCTCTTCGTTTTTCTTTTCCCGGCTGATATCCCTGAAGATCAGGAGGCAGAGGTTTTCGCTTCCGCTGATGATCATCGTCGATGAGATCTTGACAGGAACGCGCCTGCCGTTGCTGCAGCGGATCTCGGCCGGCAATGCCGTTACTCCGTCCGGGCTGAAGATTCTGTCGCGGGACTCGTTGACCGGCTTTTCTTCGGGCATGACGAGCTCTTCGAGGCGGACGTTCTTGAGCGCGGAGCCATCATAGTTGAGCATGCTGATGGCGCTGCGGTTCCAGGTGACCGGCATGCGGCTGCGGCTGTCGAAGACGACGACGGGGTCGGGGATCGCCTGGAAAAGCCTGTTCAGGCGTTCCTCGCTCATCCGTATCAGCTCCTGCATCCGTTTCTGGGCGCTGATGTCAAGGGTGACGCTGCTCAGTACCACGGGGGCCCCGTGGCCGTCGCGCTGGATGATTTCCGGGCGGCAGAGAACCCAGATCCATTTGCCGGAACGGTGCCTCAGGCGGAGCTCGAGTTCGTGGGGGGCCTCTTTATTGCCTCTCAACTCCCTGATGGCGTCGCGCAGTTTGTCGTGGTCTTCGGGTTCGACGAAGTCGAAGAGCGAGTAGGTGCCCTCCGGCGGATAGCCGAGCATGTCGAACCAGACGCTGTTGAAGCTCGATCGCCCGTTCTGCATGTTGAGGGTCCATACCCCGGCCTGTGCCCCTTTTTCCAGCTGCTGCTGTTTTTTCTGTTCTTTTAGCAGGCGGTTGTACCCGTACCGTTTCATCAGGTATATCGCCAGGATTGCCGTTGCGACAAGGGTGAGCAGCAGGGAGCGGAAGATGAACGCAAGGAAATAGTTATGCAGCGTGTCGTCCTCGCGGTAGGATGCCAGGTAGCCGATATGGTTGTGTTGCGTATCCTGCAGCGGCATGAAGGCTACCGCGTAGTACGCATTGTTGTGGCGTGCCGTCAGGATGCCGCCCTTTCCCTGCTCGATCAGCCCTGGTATGCGATCCCTGAGTGTATTGTTGAGCGCCTGCTGCAGGGGGGTCGGGCCGGATGGCTCGTTGAAAATATAGTTTTTGCTCAGCTGCACCCCGCGATAGGACTGTTTCTGCTCTGAAAAGAGTATCTCGTCCAGCTTTCGCGACCGAAGCAGCAGGGCGTACTCGCCGTGGAAGACCTCTACGAGCGACTTCCGCAGGTATCCCAGGTCCATGGAGAGTTCCACGCTGCCGAGGTGCTGGCCATGGTCCATCAGGGGGAAGACGTTGCGATAGGCGCTGAGGACCCGCCCCGGTTCATAGCCGCTGGTATGTTTTTTGTCCCTGTTGGCTATGACGACGGACGGGCGCCAGGGTGTCAGATCGTCACCGTACCGTTCGGGTTTATGGGTTCTCAGGAAGCTTTCGTTGTTCGGCAGGTGGAAATGGATGTGGGTGAAGTGCTTCTGCTTCAGGCTCTCGCTGAGTGGATGGACGATCCTGTAGAGGCGGTTTCTCGCGATCTTTTTCAGCTTCTCGTCGCCCATGTTTGCCTGGCGCATAAGTCCAAGGACCTCCCGGGTGCAGATATGGTCTTCAAAGAAGTGATGGGCTAATTCGTTCTGCATCTGTTCGGTGATCTGCAGCGAGAACTGCAGGTTTCCCATCACCGATTTTTCGTATACCGATTTTTGCTGGTTGTACATCCTCTGGCTGAATGCAAGGATGAGGGTGAGGAGAACCAGATAGACTGCGCCTGCCGCAACTGCAGTTCGTGCGAATCCCTTCAACTGCGTCGCCGGTTTTTCCCTGCTGTTGTTCATGGTGCCGCCGCCAGCTTGTGTGCGCTGCAGGAGACTTCGGCAAGCGGGATGTTCAGCCTGAAAATGCTCCCCCTGTCGGGTTTGCTGCTCACGCTGACCGAACCGTTCAGGCTCGTGAGGATATCCCTGACGATGGCGAGCCCGAGGCCGGTTCCTTTCGTGTTTTTTGCCGAGTGTTCGCTGCGGAAGAATTTGTCGAAGATCTTCTCCTGATCCTTTTCCGGAATGCCCATGCCGGTGTCTTCGACTTCGATGATGCCGTTTTCATCGTCACTTCGCAGATGAATCGTGACCGATCCTCCTGCCGGCGTGAATTTGATGGCGTTGCTGACCAGGTTCATCAGGACCTGTTTGAGGGCGTTTTCGTCAAACATGACGAGGATGTCTGCTGCGGTTGCAGAGCTGGTCATGTTGAGCTTTGCGTTCAGGGCGCTTCGACGCAGGGTTTTCATGATATCGTTGATCGCGCGGTCCGGTTTGATCGGTTTCGGCTGGTATTTGTCCTTGCCGGCATCGATGCGTGAAATGGTCAGCACGTCCTCGATCAGGGTGGAGAGCCGGGTGCTTTCGTCATGGATGATCGAAAGGAACTCCCGGTGGGTGTCGGTACGCGGCGTATCGGCTTCTTTGAGCAGCATGCTTGAAAATCCCAGGATGGAGAACAGGGGGGTGCGGAGTTCATGCGAGACCATCGAGATGAAGTCGTTCTTCAGGCGGATGTTTTCCTGGATCTGCGCTTCATGGCGTTTCCTCTGCGTAATGTCCCGCAGGGTTCCGACGGCCCTTGCCGGACGGAGGCCTTCGGGTGGATGGACCTCCCCGGAGAATGAAACAGTGCAGCGTTCCCCGTTCTTTTTCTGCAGGTGGAGTTCATAATCGGCAATACGCTGTTGCCGCAAGAGGGTGAGGTAGAGCTGCGTTATTTCACGGCGGTCGCGATAGTACTGCATCAGGTCAGTATGCAGGACATCCTCTCGCCCGTACCCGAATTGCCTTACCGACGGCGTGATTTCGGTGATGGTTTTGCCGTTGAGCTCGATTTCCGTATAGACGTCCTGGATGTTTTCGAAAATCGAGCGGTACTGCTGTTCCCTTTCGGTGATCTCCTCCGCCCACCGTTGACGGTTGATCGCACCGAAGAGCAGTTCGGCTCCAATGTGGAGCAGGGGGAGGTGGGTATCGATGATGGCGGGTTTCGAGACCCATTCGAGGCTGATGATTCCGGAGAGCTGTCCGTTTTCGGTTATCGGCAGGATCAGGAGTGCGCGGCTTTCCATCGTGAAGCATTGGCGGAGCTCGGCCTGCTCCTTTTTCTCAAGTGAGGCGATGTCGGGGATGAAGACCGGTTTCATGTTCAGGCTTTCACCGATCCACCGGGGATGCGGGTCAAGCGTTATGTCTGCATGATGGCCGGGCTCTCCGTCCGTGTGCCAGCAGAATGTCGAGGAGAGCGCGTTTCGGCCGACGGTGCGCTCAAAAATGGTGATATGGGCCGCCCTCATATGCGTTCCGATGCTGCCGAGTGCCTCCTGGACGGCATGGCCGGCCTGTTTGCTGTCGGTGCTCATCAGGCGTACCGATATCCCGGTCAGCAGTTCCTGCAGTTTCTGTTTCTCCTTGAGCTCTTCGCCGGTCTGCTGGAGCTGCTGCTCGCTGGCCTGGAGCTGCTGGTTGGCTGCCATGAGCTGCTGTTCGCTGGCCTGGAGCTGCTGGTTGGATGCCATGAGCTGCTGCTCACTGGCCTGGAGCTGCTGGTTGGCGGCGTTCAGCTGGATGTTGGCCGACTGGATCCGTTCCCGCGCCTGTCTGCTTTCGCTGATGTCTCGAAAAATGCCCATCAGGCATCGAGTCCCGTTATAGGTGATCCTCGAGGTGATGATGTTTACCGGAGTCCTTTTTCCCGACGTATGCAGCACCTCGCTTTCTATGGTCTTCTGCAGTCCTTCCGACTGGCGTTTGAAGCCATTGAGGGTTTCTGCAAGCTTGTCTTCAGGGTGGAGGGCTTCGACGCTAAGCGTTTCGAGGGAGGCCCGGTTCCGGCCGGTCATCTCTTCGATGATATGGTTGCATTGCAGGATTTTCTTTGTGGCGACGTCGGCGATGACGATGCCGTCCTGCATCCCGTCATAGAGTGCGGCCATTTCCCGGGATTTCTGCAGGGACGTTTCCTCCATCTGCTTGCGATCAGTCACGTCCTGGTGGGTTCCGCTCATGAGGATGGGACGACCGTCGTCGCCCCAGCGGCTGACCTTGCCCCTGTTGAGCACCCAGATCCAGTGCCCGTCTTTGTGGCGCATGCGTGACTCGAACTCGTAATAGGGCTTTTCCCCCCTGAAATGCTCCTGAAGCAGACGCCCGCTCTCTTCCACATCGTCGGGATGGGCGAAGCGCATCCAGGTGTCTATGGAGAGCGGCTGGAGCTCTTCGAGGCTGTAGCCGATCATTTCGGCCCAGTATTCGTTGAACCAGGTCTGGCCGGTCTGGACGTTCCACTGCCAGGTTCCGGCCCTGGTTCCTTCCAGGACCTCCCTAAGCCGTTCCTGCTGCAGGTCGCGCTCCTGCTCGATCTTTTTGTGCTCGGTCTGCTCGTACATGTAGCCCTGGATGGCCGTGACTCTGCCGGTGTCGGGATTCCGCCGGAACTGGGTGAAGTCGAAGAACCACCGGTACTGGCCATCCTTGCACCTGAGCCGGTAGGACTGTTCGAAAAGATCCTTGCCGCCTTCCATGTGTTCCCCCACCTCGCTGACGACTCGGTCGAGGTCGTCGGGGTGGATCAGTTCCGCATAGCGGAATTCCTCCGCCTGCATCTCTTCGGGGGTGTAGCCGAGGCTGTTTTTGACGTTCCTGGATACGAATGTGACCGGCCAGTTCTCTTCATTGGACCACTCGATGGTGAAGACCGGGCCGGCCGAAAGGATGTCCCGCTCATGTTTCAGCTTGCCTTCGGCGCGTATCTGCTCGGTGATGTCCATATTCGTGCCGATCAGGTGTGTGGCTCTCCCCCGGCTGTCGTGGTAGAGTGAGGCGGATGCCTTGATATGGCGGATTTCTCCCGAAGGAAGCAGGATCCTGAAGACCCGTACCGGCTGGGGCACAATCTTTTTCGTGTCGTGGCTCTCTTCGACCGCCCAGCCTCTGTCGTCGGGATGCAGCAGCTCGATCCAGTCCTGATAGCGTCCGGAAAATGATTCGGGGCTCTGGCCGTAGATGCGGTACATGGTTTCATCCCAGGTGAAGCGGGCGCCGGCCAGATCCAGTTCCCATGTGCCGATGCCTCCTGTTTTGACGGCGTTTTCCAGCCGATGGGCGATTTTTTGCCGTTCTGCTGCCGATTCCCGGCGTTCGATGGCATTTGCGACCATCCGGGCGCTGATGAGGGCGATCTGTTCCTGGTATTCGTTGATATCCGCGGGATTACGGCTGATTTCGATGCCGATCATTCCCAGTTCGTTCTGCAGGGATACGATGACCAGGAACGTGGTTCCCTGTTCCTGCAGGGCCCTTTTGAACGCGCTGTCGGGCATTGTGCCCACCGCTACCTTGCAGAGCTCGCTGTGTTCTACGGGAACGTCCGGGCGTGTCGGCGATATCTTCAGCTCTGGAATCGCGTCGCAACAGCGCCATTCATGGGAGCGCTCAAGCCGCCGGCTCCCCCTGTCGGCGAGAAAAAGTGCAGCCCGGTCGGCGGCCAAAAGCGCTCCAAGATTTGCAAGTGCTGTGCGTACGGCGTCATCGATCCCCTCGGTCGGGGTGCCGGCCAGTTCACCGGCGGTTTCCGCCAGCAATGCAAGGTGTCTTGCGGCATCGCTATCGTGCGATTCGAGTTGGGCGGTGCAGATGGATTGCCGGTTTGCCGTTCCGGGTCCGCTGGGTTCTGCTGGCATGGTTGTACTGGGGTCGCGTTGGTCGTTACTGCTTCGTGATCCGGAGTGCAAAAATCATGCCGATAAGCATCTTTTCGGGGGGGCGCCTGCGGCAGGCCCTGTCGGCTGAGGGTGAGATAGGGGGGGGGAGGGCCGGCCTTTCAGCTTGCAATTCCTCTCAGGCTGCGGCTCTCAATTCGAGGGGTGAAAAAAAAGAGGCGCCATGGGGGAGGCGCCTCTTTTTGGTATGTGGACTGCTGTCCGGGATCAGACGAAGCGCGAGTAGATTTCGAGCAGGTCGACGACCCTCGTCGAGTAGCCGAGCTCGTTGTCGTACCAGGAGACCACCTTGACCATCGTGCCTGCGCTCATGGTGAGCAGCGAGTCGAAGATGCTCGAGTGCGGGTTGCCGACGATGTCCTGCGAGACGATCGGGTCGGTGCAGTACTCGAGGTAGCCCTTCATCGGGCCTTCCGCGGCGGCTTTCATTGCGGCGTTGATCTCCTCTTTCGTGGCGGGCTTCTTGAGGATGGCGGTCAGGTCGGTCATGGAGCCGTCTGCCACGGGAACCCTGACTGCGAATCCGTCGAGCTTGCCGGCAAGTTCGGGGATCACCTCACCGATGGCCTTGGCCGCACCGGTGCTGGTCGGGATGATCGAGGCCGCTGCGGCGCGGGCGCGGCGCAGGTCCTTGTGCGGAAGGTCGAGGATGTTCTGGTCGTTGGTGTAGGCGTGGATCGTGGTCATGAACCCTTTCTCGATGCCGAAGCTGTCCTCGAGCACCTTGACCATTGGGGCGAGGCAGTTGGTGGTGCAGCTGGCGTTCGAGACGATCTCTTCGCTGCCGGTGATCAGCCCGCCGTTGACGCCGAGCACGATGGTCGCATCGATCTTGTCCTTTGCGGGAGCGGAGATGATGACTTTCTTGGCGCCTGCGGCCAGGTGCTTCGATGCGGCTTCGCGCGAGGTGAAGATGCCGGTGGACTCGACGACGAGCTCGCAGCCGAGGGCCTTCCATGGAAGGTTGGCGGGATCGCGCTCTGCGGTGATGGTGATGGTCCTTCCGTTGACGACGAGGTTGTTTCCGTCGACCGAGACTTCGCCCTGGAATTTCTTGTGGGTCGAGTCGTATTTGAGGAGGTGTGCGAGGGTCTTGACGTCGCAGAGGTCGTTGATGGCTACGATCTCGAATTTCGGATTGTCCATGGCCTGGCGGAAGACGAGACGGCCGATGCGTCCGAATCCGTTGATGCCGACTTTCACTTTTGTCATGATGTGCGTCCTATGGGGTGATGGGTTAGTTGAGCGTGTGATATGAATGTCTGATGCGTTGAAGCGGATGGCTTGGTATTTCAATGCAAAAACATGAATGAAGATATACTTTCATTGTTGAAATATGGAGTCGACGTTCATTTTTTTTGAAAACTTTCCGTTAAGGCCTCCTTCAGCCCCGCGAAACTTCCGTTCGTCAGCATGAGCACCACGTCGTTTTCCCTGAGCTCGCCCTGGAGGAAACGCACGATGTCGCCGGGGTAGTCGTCGGGGTCCGATCCGGCGAGGAACACCCTCTTTCCCTCCGCCTCGAGCGCCGCTTTGATTTTTCCGGTGTCGAGGGCGCCGCCCGGTCCGTAGCGTTCGGGCCGGTGTACCCTGCCCATCACCACCACGTCGGCCGGTCCGAAGCATTCCCCGAGCTCGCGCTGGAAGATGCTGCGGGTCGTGGTGTTCGAGCGCGGCTCGAAGCAGGTGAGGATGCGCCGCTTCGGCCAACGCTCCTTCACCGCCTCGAGCGTGACGCGGATGGCGGTGGGGTGGTGGGCGAAATCCTCGACGAGGGTGATGTTGCCCGGGTAGGTGCCGACGGTCTCCATGCGGCGTTTCGGCCGCAGGAACCCTTCGAGCCCCTCGGCCGCCTGCTCGAGCGTCATGCCGGCCAGGGTCGCTATGGCGATCGAGGCAACGGTGTTCGTAACGTTGTGGTTGCCGAAGAGCGGTGCCCGGAAGCGCCGTTCGAAGCTCCCCTTGTAGTAGAGGTCGAACGATGAGCCTTCCTCTTCCACCGTGACGCCGCGCGCGTTCCAGTCGCAGCCTTCGCCGAGTCCGAAGGTCTCGACCCTGCAGCGGGCTCCTCCGGCCACCTCCATCGCCACGGGATCGTCCCCGTTGACGATGAGGGCCCCCTTCGAGGGGATGAGGTTGACGAGCAGGCGGAAGCTGCGCTTGATCTCCTCGAGCGAGCTGAAGATGTCGGCGTGGTCGAATTCGATGTTGTTGATGAGGGCGATGTCGGGCCGGTAGAGCAGGAACTTGCTGCGCTTGTCGAAGAATGCCGTGTCGTATTCGTCGCCCTCGCTGACGAAAAACCCGTTCTCGCTGCGCCCGGAAGGGCGGCACCCGATCCCGAAGTTTTCCGGAATGCCTCCGATGAGGAAGCCGGGCCGGAGCCCGCCGTATTCGAGCAGCCAGGCGACGATGGAGGTCGTCGTGGTCTTGCCGTGGGTGCCCGAGACGACGATCGAGGTGTTTTTTCCTATCAGTTCCCGGCGCACGAGATCGGGCATCGAGACCAGCTCCATTTGTTCGTCGAGTGCGTACTCGAGCTCTTCGTTGCCGCGGCTCACCGCATTGCCCACCACCACCAGGTCGGGGCGGACGCTTTCGAGGTTCTCCTTCCTGAAGCCCTGGAAGTAGCGGATGTTGTGTTCATCGAGGTAGGTGCTCATGGGCGGGTAGAGACCCGTGTCGGAGCCGGTGACGGCGTGGCCGAGGTGGGAGAGGGCGACGGCGACCGAGGCCATTGCCGTGCCGCCGATGCCGATGAAGTAGATGGAGCTCATAAGGTGACGGTGCTGTGTGGGCGAGTCCCGGCGGCACCCCTTCGTGCCGCCGGTCTCTGGTTCGTTGGTGATATATACGAAAAAACGGAAGATGCCCCTCGAGGGAAAAGAGGCTCCGGTTTCAGCCGTTTCCTCCGCTCTCCTCCGCCGTGGCTTGTTTCATTGCCGGGCCGTTTGTATGATGGGGGAGCGGCGCCTGCCGTTTCAGCGTTTTTCCGCAACGTTTTTTTCCTGGCATGATGGATGGTGTCATTGAGGACCGGGTGTTCGAGGGCGTGGATTTCCGCCACTCCCCCCTGGAGCCGGGCGTCTACGACGGCTGCTCGTTCGTGCGCTGTCTTTTCGGCGGCACAGACCTTTCGTTGCGTACCTTCAGGGAGTGCACCTTCCGTGGCTGCGACTGCAGCCTCGCGGTGGTTGACGGGGCGAGCTTCCAGGAGACGTCGTTCATCGGCTGCAGGCTGCAGGGCGTGCAGTTCGCCCGCTGCCGCAGGGTGATGCTCTCGTTCTCGTTCGAGGAGTGCATGCTGCGCCTCGCCTCCTTTGCCGGCCTGAAGATCCGCGCCACCCGTTTCGTGCGATCCCTGCTCGAGGAGGCCGATTTCAGCGAGGCGGACCTCCGGGGCGCCTGTTTCGACGACTGCGACCTCAGCCGGGCGACCTTCATGCATACCAACCTCGAACGTGCCGATTTCCGCACCTCCCGCGGCTACGCCTTCAGCCCCGAATCCAACCGGATCCGCGGCGCCCGCTTCAGCGTTCCGGAGGTGGTTTCGCTGCTGGATGGATACGGCATCGAGATCGAGTGAGGGTTCAGGGATGGGCGTATTTTGGGGTGGTGAAGAATGCGCGGAATCCGTACTTTGAAAAACAGTTTTTTTGATCTGCCTTCAACCGTTCAACCCCGTACCGCCATGCAATTCATCGACCTTGCAACCCAGAAAGACCGGATCCGCGGCGCCGTCATGGCCCGTCTCGAGTCCATCGTGGACCGCGTGCAGTTCATCATGGGCCCCGAAGTGGCCGAGCTCGAGTCGAAGCTGGCGGCCTATGCGGGCACGAAGCACTGCCTCTCCTGCTCTTCGGGCACCGACGCGCTGCTCATCGCTCTCATGGCGAAAGGGATCGGCCCCGGAGACGCGGTCCTGACCACCCCCTTCACCTTCGTGGCCACGGCCGAGGTGGTGAGCCTCACCGGCGCCACGCCGGTTTTCGTCGACATCGAGCCGGAGAGCTTCAACATCGATCCTTCGCTGCTTGAGAAAGGCGTGGAGGAGGCCCGGAGGAAAGGCCTTGAACCCAAAGCCCTGATTCCCGTCGACCTCTTCGGCCTCCCGGCCGACTACCGCCGCCTCGAGCCGGAGGCCCGCCGTCTCGGGCTCTGGATCCTCGAGGACGCCTGCCAGGGTTTCGGCGGTTCGCAGGATGGCCGGATGGCCGGCGCGTTCGGCCAGGTCGGCGCCACCTCCTTCTTCCCGGCCAAGCCTCTTGGCTGCTGGGGTGACGGAGGGGCGATCTTCACCGACGACGACGAGCTTGCCGAACTGATGGTGTCGGTTCGCGTGCACGGAGGAGGCGCCGACAAGTACAGCAACGTGCGCATCGGCGTGAACGGACGGCTCGATTCCATGCAGGCGGCCGTCCTGCTCGAAAAACTCGAGATCTTCCCCGAAGAGCTTGAGATGCGCGACCGGGTGGCCGCAGCCTACTCGAGCCGCCTCGAAGGGCGGGTTAGGGTGCCGTCGGTTCCCGAAGGGAGCCGCTCGGCATGGGCGCAGTACTCGGTGCTTGCACGCGACGGAAAAGATCGCGAGCAGCTGATGGGCGCGCTCCAGAAGGAGGGCATCCCCTCGGTCATCTACTACAAGATCCCCCTGCACCTGCAGGAGGCGTATGCGGGCCTCGGCTACAGGACCGGCGACTTCCCCGTCACGGAGGACATGGCCTCGCGGGTCTTCTCCCTGCCGATGCACCCCTACCTCAAGGAGGAGGAGATCGAGCGGGTCGCTTCCGTCATCCTCGCCTGAGGCTCAGCCGGCAACCGCCTCATCTTCCGTGTGGGCCCCCGTTCCGGGGGCTTTCATTCTTACGTAGATTCCTGCGAGCATCACCAGCATGTTGATGGCCCCGACCACGAGGAACGGGGCCTTCGGGCTGAACAGGTCGAACATCCTGCCGCCGAGGGTGGTGATGATGAGGATGCCCACCGCCCCGCTGATGTTGAACATCCCGATTACCGATCCCCGCTCCGCTTTCGGCGCCTCCTGGCCGATGAGCGACTGCGCCCCGAGGAAGGAGCTGATCTGTCCGATGCCGAGCAGGACGAAGAAGATCGTCGAGTACCCTTCGTGCGGGTTTTCGATGAGGATGAGCGAGAGGTAGCCGAGGGTGGCCAGCCCCATGCATACCGTAAGCGCCGTCACCCGGTTCCAGCGGTCGATGAGCGGGCCGATGATGGGCGCCCAGAGCAGCGCGGCCGCCTGCGAGATGATGAAGATGAGGGTGCCTTTCTTCACCGCTTCCGCCGGTTCCATCCCCATGGCGATGCCGGCCGTCGTTCCCCAGAGCGGCAGGAATGTGCCGATGATCGACTGGTCGCCGCGGGCGACGAAGGCCGCGCCGTAGGAGAGCATGATGCGGGGGTTGCGGGCGTAGGCGATGCCGCTTTTCATGAGGGTGCCGAGCGCAGGGCGCTCCTCTCTTTGCACCGGCGTTCCCCCCTTCAGCCCGAAGGAGAGGATGAGCGCCGTCACGAGAGCGAGGGCGGCGATGCCGAGGTGGGCCACGGTGCCGGCTTCGATGCCGGTCATGCCGCGGGCGATGAGCTTTTCGGGCATGGAACCGAAGAACTGGTTGAGGGTCACGATGCCCAGCCCGTTGAGGAAGCCGGTCACGGCGATGAGCTTGCCTCTCGAGCGTTCGGCCGGATAGTCGACCATGACGGTCGCAAGGCCTGCCGTGACGGCGACGATGCCGAGGGCGTAGACGATGCGGCCGAGGGTGAGGGCCGCGACGCTTTGGGCGTAGGGGTAGATGCTGTAGGCCAGGGCGAGCAGCAGCATGCCGGCGATGTAGACCGGTTTGCGGCCGATGCGGTCCATCACGACCCCGGCCGGCACGAAGAAGAGCAGGGCGACGACCTCGGTCCAGAAGACCAGGTTGCCGCTGATGGTGCCCTGCTCTTCGATCGGGATATGGAGGTGCTCGTTGAGGATGTAGGCCTGGCCGATGGAGATGAAGGTGACGAGGCCGATAGAGACGAATGCGGCGTAAAGGAAGGTCCAGGCGTTTTTCGGCAGGACTCCGTCGGCGAGCGTGATCGGCCCGAGGCGGTGCGGGTTGGCGGTTTGCATGCGGTCTATGGGGTCAGTCCTGCAGGAGGCAGGGGTTGAGCCGGCCGCCCTGCATCCTGAGGCAGCGGTCGGACATGCCGGCGTAAGTTTCGTTGTGGGTGACAATGATGAAGGAGGTCCGGTGCTCTTTCGAGAGTCCGGCCATCAGCTCGTAGAGGCGCAGGCTGTTTTCGCTGTCGAGGTTGCCGCTCGGCTCGTCGGCGAGCACCAGTTTCGGCCGGTTCATGAGCGCGCGGGCGATGGCCACCCGCTGCTGTTCGCCTCCCGAAAGCTCCGAGGGGAGATGGTTGAGCCGCTCTGAAAGGCCGAGTCCCTCGAGCAGTTCCCCGGCGCGTTCCTTTGCAGGCTGCAGCCGGTTCGTGGCGATGAACTCCGCCATGGCGACGTTCTCGAGCGCGGTGAAATCGGAGAGGAGGTGGTGGAACTGGAAGACGAACCCGATCCGGCGGTTGCGGAAGCGCGCGAGCTCTTTTTTTGTCATGTGGTACCGCCCGCCGCCGAAAATCTCCTCTCCCTCGAAGCGGATGGTGCCGCCGTCGGGCGAATCGAGCGTGCCGAGCATGTTGAGCAGCGTCGTCTTGCCGCTGCCGGAGGCCCCGATGATGGTGATCATCTCGCCCTCCCGGGCTTCGATGTCGGTTTCGCGGAGAATATGAAGCGGTTCCCGGCCCGGAAGGGCGTAGGATTTCGTGATGCCCCTGGCTTCGAAGAGCGTGCTCATAGGGGCCTGGTCTGTCCCTGGCCCTCGATCAGCCACTTGTAGGTGGTGAGCTCGCGGAGTCCCATGGGGCCCCTGGCGTGGAGTTTCTGGGTGCTGATGCCGATCTCGGCGCCGAGTCCGAACTGCGCCCCGTCGGTGAAGGCCGTCGAGGCGTTGTGGTAGAGCACCGCCGCATCGACCCGCCGGAAGAACTCCGTTTTCACCGACTGGTCCTCGGTGATGACGGCCTCGCTGTGCCGGGAGCTGTAGCGTGCGATATGCTCGAGTGCCCCGTCGAGGCTGTCGACGGTTTTCACCGACATCTGCAGCGAGAGGAACTCCGTGCCGAAATGTTCCTGTGTGGCACGCTTGAGGAGCTCTTCTGGGTAGGAGGAAAGCAGCTGGAGGTAGGAGGGCTCGTCGGCATGGATGATGACCTGGTGCTCTGCGAGCGGCCGGCAGAGCTCGCCGAGATCCGGGAGGCGCGAGTTGTGGACGATGAGGGTGTCGAGGGCGTTGCAGACGCTCGGACGCCGTGTCTTGGCGTTCTCCACGACGGCCTTCGCCATTTCGAGGTCGGCGGCACGGTCGACGTACGTGTGGACGATGCCGGCACCGGTTTCGATGACGGGGACCTTTGCGGTATTGCGCACGTGCTCGATCAGCTTCTGGCTGCCCCGGGGGATGATCATGTCGATCATGCCGACCGCTCCCATCATGATGGTCGCCGCTTCGCGTTCGGACGGCAGCAGGTAGAGGGTGTCGGTGCTCTGGCCGTGGTCCCGGAGCACGCTGTGGATGAGTTCGGCAATCGCGCGGTTCGAGGCATCGGCGTCGCTGCCGCCCTTGAGCACCGTGGCGTTGCCGGATTTCAGGCAGAGCGCGAAGACGTCGAAGGTGACGTTGGGGCGCGCTTCGTAGATGATGCCGATGACGCCGATCGGCGCGGAGGCCTTGCGGAGTCCGAGTCCGCTTTCGAGCGTGCGTTCCTCGAGCGTGATGTCGAGGGGAGAGGGGAGCGAGGCGACGCTTCGCATGTCGGCGGCAATTCCCTCGAGGCGCTTTTCGTCGAGGAGCAGCCGGTCGTACATCGGGTTTGTGCGCTCCATTCTCCCGAGGTCCATTTTGTTGGCTTCGAGGATTGCCGGTGCGTGCTCCGGAATGCGTCCGGCAAGGTCGAGGAGGATCTCGTTGATTTCGCTGTCGCTGAGGGTGACGAGCCGGCGGCTCGCTTCCCGGACGGCATCGAGCCGTTCCATGATGGTGTCGTGCAGGGTCATCTTGTCTGTTTCCTTGCGGGGGTTCAGGTGGTAACGAAGCGGTGAAGTACAGGTAACGATGTCCTGGCCTTCGGCGTTCAGGCTTTCCGGACGAATTCCGATTTCAGCTGCATCGCCCCGAACCCTTCGATCCGGCAGTCGATGTCGTGGTCGCCCTCGACGAGGCGGATGTTTTTCACCTTCGTGCCGCCCTTGATCGGCGAAGAGGCGCCCTTGACCTTCAGGTCCTTGATGACGGTGACGGTGTCTCCGTCCTGCAGGACGTTGCCGTTGGCGTCTTTCCACACCCTCGTGCCCTCTTCCGGGGCGGCTTCGCCCGGCGTCCACTCGTGGCCGCATTCGGGACAGACGAGGAGGGCGCCGTTCTCATAGGTGTATTCGGAGTTGCATTTGGGGCAGTTGGGGAGGGTGCTCATATCGATCTCTTCTTGTGGGTTTCATGAGGCCCGGTCGGCATGGTTGGCATGCCCGGCTGGAGACGGGCCCGTAAAAAACCCCAAGTTACATTTCATTTCGGCCTTTTGCTACACCCTCGTGGGTCCGGTTCCTATTGATTGCTATTCGTGAAGCGTTCTTTTACGAATCTTTTCGCTTTCCTGTGGCTGATTTTTGTGTGTTTTGTTAAGTGGTTTATTTGTACTTCCTGTGACGCAAGCGTTATATGTAAATGGATTCAGGATCGAGCGGAAAATATATTCTCTGCTTCGATGACAGCGGGAGTAGGAATCCTGACCACACACGGGGCAACATTCGCCGCGATTCCATGGATTGGTTTGCTCTGGGAGGGGTTCTCGTGAAGGGGGAGGATGTCCGTGCCCTCAATAACACTCACAATGCTTTTCTGGATAAATGGGGGATTGACTATCCGCTTCATTCAACGAAAATTCGAGGTGGCTATGGAAAATTCGGTTGGCTGAAGGATTCTCCGGATAGGGATGTCTTTTTTTCCGAGCTCAATCAGCACCTTATGTGCCTGCCTGTTATCGGTATTGCTTGTGTCGTCCACAGATCCGGTTATGTTGAACGGTACAAACAGCGATATGATGATAGGATCTTGCAAATGTGCAGGACGGCATTCTGTATTTTGACGGAACGGGCGGCCAAGTTCTCGGGAATGAATGGCCGGCGCCTGGAGATTCATTTTGAGGAATCGGGTAAGCGCGAGGATCGGGATATCGCTTCGTATTTGCGCGATCTGAAAAGGAATGGGAACCCGTTCAATGCTGCCACTTCAAATGGATGCCAGCCATTGGCTGCCACAGATTATTGCAGGATTATTTCCGGAGATGCCAAGCGGGTAAAAAAGGCGAATCCGCTTGCCCAAGTGGCAGATCTTCTGCTCTATCCGATGGCAAAGGGGGGATTCCAGATGACGTATCCGCCATACTGTGATCTGATTGCTCATGGCAAGCTCATTGATTGTCATGTGAGTCGGAGTGAGCGGCCTATTCTCGGCATCAAGTATAGCTGTTTCGATGGAAATGGGGTGAAAAAACAAAGGCCCGAGTCTCCTCAGGCCTTTTGAAATACATGTCGGCTTGCCAGCTATGCGCAAACCCCGGGGCGTTGCCCATCTGACTCCAGAGAGTCATTGGCTGTAATTTAAGCCACTCCATAGTGTAAACCAAACTATTTTCGATACAGTTGTCTTCGCTCCCGCTTACTCGGGCTTGATGTAGAGGTAATCGTAGTGGACCACGGGTTTCTCGCCCTTCTTTCCCATTGCGGCGCGGGCCTTCTCGTCGCCGCAGCCGGCCATGCCGTAGCCGACGGTCCTTCCGTCCTCCGTGCAGATGCGGATCACGTCGCCTTTCGAGAACGAGCCCTCCACCGCGGTGACGCCGACCGGCAGGAGGCTGTTTGCGCGCTCGCCCGAGGTGAGTGCGGCCAGTGCCCCCTCGTTGACGACGACGGCGCCTTTCTCGAGCCCCTCGCTGTGGGCGATCCACTGCTTGCGGCCGTGCTCCGGCTTCCGGGCCCGGAAGCGTGTTCCGGCGGCTTCGCCGCGGACGATCGACTGCAGGACGCCGGGAGTGGTGCCGTTGGCGATGTGGACGGTGATGCCGAGACGGGAGAGTTTGTGGGCGATGTTGCACTTGGTGAGCATGCCGCCGCGGCCGAACTCCGATTTGGTCGGCCGGATGAACCGGCTGAAGTCTTTCGATGAGGGGTCGACCTCCGCGATGAGCTTCTTCTCCTCTCCCGAGAGGTCGTAGAGCCCGTCCACGTTGGAGAGGATGATGTGGGCGTCGACCTGCATCATCGAGGCGATGAGGCCGGAGAGCTCGTCGTTGTCGGTGAACATGAGTTCGGTCACGGCGACCGCGTCGTTCTCGTTGACGATGGGGACGATCTTCTGCTGGAGCAGCGCCGTGAGGCAGGTGCGCATGTTGAGGTAGTGCTGCCGGTCGCGGAAGTCCTCGCGGGTGACGAGGATCTGCGCGGCCAGCATGCCGTGTTCCTCGAAGCGGTCGGCGTAGGCGTTGACGAGCCGGATCTGGCCGGTCGCGGCAAGCACCTGGCGGGCTTCGACCGTCGTCATGGCGGCCGATGGCCTGACGATGCTGCGGCCGGCTCCGACGGCGCCCGAGGAGACGAGGATCACCCGCACGCCCTCACCTGCAAGTTCGGCGATGCCACGGGTCAGCTCGGCGATGATCGCCGGGTCGAGCCTGCCGTCTTTGGCGGTGATGACGTTCGTGCCGACCTTGACGACGATTTTGCGGTAGATGGGGGGTGCCTGTTTCATGTCAGTTGTTACACGCCGTGTTGCTGTGAGAGCTGCAGACCTGCGACGCCGATGATGATGAGCGAAAGGAATACGAGTTTCATGGGGGTGAGGGCTTCGGCGAACCATACGACCCCGATGAGCGAGACCGCCGCAGTTCCGAGCCCGGCCCAGATGGCATAGGTCATCCCGATGGGCAGGATCTTCAGCGCCTGTGAGAGCAAGGTAAAGCTGAGGACGTAAAAAATAAAGACAAAAAGCGACGGAAGGGGTCTTGTGAACCCCTCCGAGAGCTTGAGGCAGGTGGTGCCGGCCACTTCGGTGGCGATGGCCATGAATAGTGCTATCCAGTGCATACTCTTCGCGGTGTGTCGTTCAGGGGTCTTTTCCGGTTTCCGGGTGCAATATACGAACTCTCTCTTCAGTCGTCGGCGGCTTGGCGTCTGCTGAAAAGATGTGCATATTTGAGCTGTAGCATCAGCCACCCTCCAGAGCGGGGGAACACTCATGACGAATTCCACATGCTCCTGACGGGTCCAGTCGACATCTCGCTTCCCCTCAGCAACCCGGTGCTGCAGTATTCGCTGATCCTGCTCATCATCCTTTTCGCTCCGCTGCTCATGGCCCGGCTGAAGATCCCGAGCCTCATCAGCCTCATCATCGCCGGCGCCGCCGTCGGTCCCCACGGCCTGAACCTCATGCTCCGCGACAGCAGCATCGTGCTTTTCGGTACGGTCGGCCTGCTCTACATCATGTTCATGGCCGGACTCGAGATCGACGTCGTCGACTTCCGCAAGAACACCCGCAACAGCAGCATCTTCGGCCTCTACACCTTTTTCATCGCCCTCGGTTTCGGCCTCTTCGCGGGGGTGTTCCTGCTCGGCCTGCCGGTGCTCTCGGCCACCCTCATCGGCAGCATCCTGGCTTCCCACACCCTCATCCTCTATCCGACGGTCAGCCGCCTCGGCATCGCCAAGGACCGTGCGGTCAACATCGCCGTCGGCGGCACCATCATCACCGACACCTTCGCCCTCCTCCTGCTTGCCGTCGTGACCGGCATGTCGTCCGGATCGCTCACGAGCGCATTCTGGATCCGGCTGGTCGTTTCGCTCATCCTTTTCGCCCTTGTCGTGCTCCTGGCGTTCCCCGCCATCACCCGCTGGTTCTTCAAGCGCTTCGACGACAGCGTCCTGCAGTATCTCTTCGTCCTGTCTCTCGTCTTCATGGCGGGGTTCCTCGCCCAGGCGGCCGGCGTCGAGCCCATCATCGGCGCTTTCTTCGCAGGCCTGGCCCTCAACCGCCTGATTCCCCACACCTCGCCGCTCATGAACCGCATCCGTTTCGTCGGCAATGCGATCTTCATTCCGTTCTTCCTCATCGGGGTCGGCATGCTCATCAACGTCCGCAGCTTCTTCAGCGACTTCCGCAGCATCTGGGTCGCTCTCGTGCTCATCGCCTCGGCCGTCGCCGCCAAATCCCTTTCGGCACGGCTTACCCAGAAGTTCTTCCGCCTGAGCGCCGACCAGCGCAACCTCGTCTACGGCCTCATCGGCGCCCACGCCGCCGTCGCCCTCGCCACGGTCCTCATCGGTTACGGCATCGTTACCGGCTACACTGTCGACGGGGCTCCGGTGCGCCTGCTCGACGAGCGCATCCTCGACGGCACCATCGTCTTCATCCTGGTCAGCTGCACCATCGCTTCGATCGTCGGCGAGAAGGCCGCCGTGAAGGTCGCCGAAGCGGCCGATGCCGAGGAGGAGGAGAAGAAACCCTCTGCATCCCCGGGCCCGGCGCCCGAGGAGCGCTTCCTCATCCCTCTGCGGCGTCCGGACCAGGTCGACGAGCTCATCAACCTCAGCGTTACCCTGAAGTCGCCCAGAATCCCGGGAGGCCTCTACGCCGTCCATGTCGCCGATGAGGGCGTCAGCGACGAGGCTGGTGAAAAGAGCGGGCGGAAGATCCTGGAGAAGGCCGAGGTCGCCGCAAGCTCGACCGACAACGCCCTGATCCCCTTGCTGCGTTTCGACAGCGATGTCACCAACGGCATCTCCGGCGTCATCCGCGAGCACAAGATCACCGATCTCATCCTCGGCCTGCACCAGAAGCGCAGCGGGCTCAGCGACAGCTTCCTCGGCGAGGCCTCCGAAACCCTCCTGCGTCGCGGCAACGTCACCACATACATCTACCGTCCGGTGCAGCCGCTCGACACCGTCAGGCGCACCATCCTCATCGTCCCTCCCGAGGCCGAATACGAGGCCGGATTCAGGCTCTGGATCGGCAGGATTTCAAGCATCGTCAAAAACACGGGGGTTCCCCTGGTGGTCTATTCGACCCGAGAGACCATTTCCGCCCTGAAGGAGGGCTGGGGCTCGGCGGTGCAGCAGGCGGAGTACCGGCACTTCCGGGACTGGAGCGACTTCCTCGCGCTCTCGGGGGAGGTGAAGCCGGACGACAGCCTCGTCATCGTCATGAGCCGCCGCCACTGCCGCTCCTACCAGGAGGGGATGGAGCGGATCGCCGCGCATCTCGGCAAGTATTTCCAGAAGAACAGCTTCATCCTGCTCTGGCCTGTCCAGACGCCGAGCGAAGAGGACGCAGTGCCGGAAAACGCCTTCCGCAAGGGGCTCGACACCCTCGAGCGCTTCGGGCGCCTTTTCGGCGGCGCCTACCGCCGCATCCATTTTCCGGGGGCTATCGCGAAGAAAAAGAAGTGAGGGATGCCGGGCGGGCTCTGCGTCTCACCCTTCGGTTTTCCTGCGGCGCCGGCAGGTCCCGCCGGCGGCTTCGTCCATGCATCGGCCGAACACCTGGAGGCTGAAACTGCCGAGCTGGAACCCCTGCTCTCGGCAGAGCCGCTCGAGCAGCCCGCCGAGTTCGTCGCTGGTGATTTCGACGACGGCTCCGCACTGTTCGCAGACCACGTGGAGGTGGTTGGCCACGCCGTGTGAACGTTCGTAGTGGGTGTGCTTGTGGCCGAGGTCGATCTTTGTCACGAGATGGAAGCGGAAGAGCAGGTCGAGCGTATGGTAGACGGTGGCTCGCGATATGCCGGTGCCCTGCTCCTTCAGGCGCCGGTAGATCTCGTCGGCGTCGAGGTGCGTACCGGAGTCGTACACTTCGCGCAGCACCGCGATGCGCTCCGTCGTGCAGCGCATTCCCTCCGCCTTCATGTACGAGCGGAAGAGCTTTTCCGCCTGGCGGGTCGCCGATTTCGGCTTCCGGCCGCTGTCGCTGTTTTCCTGTTTCATGCTTAAATATACAAACTAAAAACAAGAAGTGCCCGCACGCGCCTCCCCAGAGGCCCCTTGCGGGGTGTCGGGGAAAATTGCCGGATATTGTTATTTTCCCTCATCCTCTTGCGCCAACCGCTTCCGGGGCAACTTTGCGCGCCCTGCCGGCGTTGGTGTGCAGAGGACGGAAAGGCCGCCCCGGCGGCCGTTCAGACGTTTCGAGAAAAGATATTCAATGCCGCTCCCATGATTCTTCCGATCAACACCTATTCCGACGACGTACTCCACCAGAAGGCCAAGCCGCTGAAGGGTGTGGACGCCGAAACCGAGTCCCTCATAGAATCCATGTTCGAGTCGATGGAGAACGCTTCGGGCATCGGCCTGGCCGCTCCCCAGATCGGCCGTTCCATCCGCCTGCTCGTGCTCGACCTCTCCTGCATGAAGTCCTACGAGGACGTGCCGCCGATGGTGGTCATCAATCCCAACATCCTCTCCGTGCGCGGAAAGAACCTCATGGAGGAGGGCTGTCTCAGCGTGCCCGGCGTCCAGGGGGACGTCTCCCGTCCCGCCGAAATCACCCTCAAGTACCGCGACCGGAACTTCCTGGAGCATACCGAAGAGTTCTCCGGCATGCTGGCCCGCGTGCTGCAGCACGAGATCGATCATCTCAACGGCACCCTTTTCGTCGACCGCATGGAGAAACGGGATCGCCGCAGGATCCAGAACGAGCTCGACGACATCGCCCGGGGGGCGGTCCCGACAGACTATCCCCTGGCCCGGGAGTGCTCCCGCACCGGGAACGGAACGGCCTGCATGTGAGCCGTTCCTCCTCCGCCATGCCTTGCAACCAAAACCACTGAAGGAGCCCTTCGCCATGCGGATCGTGTTCATGGGTACGCCGGAGTTCGCCGTACCCTCCCTCAGGGCCGTTGCCGCTGCCGGCAGCGGCCTCGAGATCGTCTCTGTCGTCACCAGTCCCGACAGGCCGCGCCGCAGGAAGAACGCCCCTGCGGAGCCGACCCCCGTGAAGACGGCCGCGCTCGAGCTCGGCCTTCCGGTGCTCGAGGTCGAAGACGTGAAGGACCCCGCTTTTGCCGGACGGATCCGTGAACTGCAGCCGGACGTCATCGTCGTGGCGGCCTTCCGGATCCTTCCTCCGGCGGTCTACGAGGCAGCCCGGTTCGGCGCCTTCAATCTCCACGGCTCGCTGCTCCCGGCATACCGCGGCGCCGCCCCGGTCAACCACGCCCTCATCCAGGGGGAGCTCGAGAGCGGCGTAACCACCTTCTTTCTCCAGGACCGGGTCGATACCGGCAACATCATCCTCAGGCGGAGCACTCCGGTCGGTCCGATGGAGAATGCCACCGAGCTGGCCCTGCGTCTCTCCCTGATCGGCGCGGAAGCCGTCGTCGACACCCTCCGACTCATCGCCGAAGGGCGCGCGGAGGTTGCCGTCCAGGACGAGTCGAAGGTCTCGAAGGCGCCGAAGCTGACGCGCGAGAACACCCGCATCGACTGGCAGCGGAGCGCCGCCCGGCTGCACGATTTCGTCCGGGGCCTGGCCATGCGCCCGGCGGCCTGGACCACGCTCGACGGCAAAACCGTGAAGATCTTCCGCTCGGCACCCTCCGGAGATCTTGCCCCGTCCGTTTCCGAGCCCGGCACCCTCCGGGTCGAGGGCGATCGGCTCTATGCATGCGCCGCAGAGGGGTGGCTCGAGCTGCTCGAGCTCCAGCAGGAGGGCAAGCGTCCGATGCAGGCTTCGGAGTTCATCCGGGGGTTCCGCCCCGAACTCTCCTCCATGCGCTTCGTCTGAGGCCCGGAGCCATGACGCAATCACCGTTATTTTGACTATATTTTGCACCGTGCATTTCCACTAGAGAACCTAACGCTTTTTTATCTATGGCCCCGTCCAGTCCGGAAGTCACCCGCATCAGGAACTTCTGCATCATAGCCCACATCGACCACGGCAAGTCCACCCTGGCCGACCGCCTGCTCGAGATGACCCATACGCTCGACCGCACGCAGATGGATTCGGCGCAGGTACTCGACGACATGGACCTCGAGCGCGAGCGCGGCATCACCATCAAGAGCCATGCCGTGCAGATGAAGTACCGGGCAGGCGACGGACTCGACTACACGCTCAACCTCATCGACACGCCGGGCCATGTCGATTTCAGCTACGAGGTGTCGCGTTCCCTTGCGGCCTGCGAAGGGGCGCTGCTCGTCGTCGACGCCACCCAGGGCGTCGAGGCGCAGACCATCGCGAACCTCTATCTTGCCATCGAGGCGGGCCTGGAGATCATTCCGGTCATCAACAAGATCGACCTTCCCTCCTCGGACGTCGAGGGGGTATCGCAGCAGATCATCGACCTCATCGGCGTCAGGCGAGAGGAGATCCTCCCGGTGTCGGCCAAGGCCGGCCTCGGCGTCGCTGAGCTCATGGAGTCCATTATCGAGCGCATTCCCGCCCCGGCCGATAACCGCCAGCAGCCGCTCCGTGCGCTCATCTTCGACTCCGTTTTCGACGCCTACCGCGGTGCGGTGGCCTATATCCGCATCGTCGACGGCAAGCTGAGGAAGGGTGACCGGGTCCGCTTTTTCGCCAACAACAAGGTCTTCCTTGCCGACGAGATCGGCACCATGGCTCTCAAGCGCCAGCCGAAGGATGTGCTCGAGGCCGGCGACGTGGGCTACCTGATCTGTTCCATCAAGGACGTGAAGGACGCAAAGGTGGGCGACACCGTCACGAACGCCGAAGCGCCTGCCGAAAAGCGGCTTTCGGGCTACAAGGACGTGAAGCCCATGGTTTTCAGCGGCCTCTATCCCATCAACTCCGACGAGTTCGAGGACCTGCGCGAGTCGCTCGAGAAGCTCTCGCTCAACGACGCTTCGCTCGTGTACACCCCGGAGACCTCCGCCGCGCTCGGCTTCGGATTCCGCTGCGGCTTCCTCGGCCTGCTTCACATGGAGATCATCCAGGAGCGGCTCGAGCGGGAGTACAACGTCAACATCATCACGACGGTGCCGAACGTTGAGTACCGCGTGCTCATGACCAACGGCGAGACCGTTGTTGTGGACAACCCCTCGAAGATGCCCGAGACGGCGCGCATCACGCACGTCGAGGAGCCCTATGTCAGCATGCAGATCATCACGCTCTCCGACTACATCGGCAACATCATGAAGCTCGGTATGGAGCGCCGCGGAGAGTACAAGAACACCGACTACCTGGACACCCAGCGGGTGAACATGCACTTCGAGTTCCCGCTCGCCGAGATCGTCTTCGATTTCCACGACCGGCTGAAGTCGATCTCGAAAGGCTATGCCTCGATGGATTATGAGTACATCGGCTACCGCGAGTCCGATCTGGTGAAGCTCGACGTCCTGCTCAATGCCGAGCCGGTCGACGCGCTCTCCATCATCGTGCACCGCTCGAAGTCCTACGAGTGGGGCCGCAAGCTCTGCGGCAAGCTCAAGGGCATCATTCCGAAGCAGATGTACGAAGTCGCCATCCAGGCGGCCATCGGCAGCCGGATCATCTCGCGCGAGACCATTTCGGCCATGCGCAAGAACGTGCTGGCCAAGTGCTACGGCGGCGACATCAGCCGCAAGCGCAAGCTCCTCGAAAAGCAGAAGGAGGGCAAGAAGCGCATGAAGCAGGTCGGCCGCGTCGAGGTTCCCCAGGAGGCGTTTCTGGCCATCCTCAATATCGACGAATAGGCTCCCGGCGATGAACATGGCGGAGGCTGCGCAGGGATGGCGGAAAAACGGCGTCAAAGAACGTGTGCGTACCGATGCCGTGAAGCATCAGTAACCCTAACCCCGGAATTCATTTGACTACAGCAACTGACGGCCAGAGGAAAAAGCACTCGAGGGAGTGGTTCGAAGCCCTCATCATCGCGGCGATACTGGCCTCGCTTTTGAGGGTGTTCGTCGTCGAGTCCTACCGTATCCCCACCGGCTCCATGGAGAAGACGCTCATGGCCGGCGACTTCATTTTCGTCAACAAGTTCGTCTACGGCGCAAAGGTCCCGTTCACGGATCTGAGCCTGCCTGCGGTCGAGAAGGTCTCGCGTGGAGACATCTTCGTCTTCCGCTATCCCCACGACCGTTCGCTCAACTACATCAAGCGGTGCGTGGCGACAAGCGGCGACACGCTCGAAATCAGGAACCGCCGCCTCTTCGTCAACGGTACCGAGGAGCCGCTGCCGCCCCACGGGCAGTTCATCGGCCGCCGGATGCCGGCGGGAGAGACGGATCCGATGATCTTTCCGAAGTTCTCGGGCTTCAACAAGGACAATTACGGCCCGATCCGCATTCCCCACAAGGGCGACGTCCTGCGGCTCGACGAATCGACGCTTCCGATGTACGCCTGGCTGATCGCCGACGAGGGCCACAGGCTTGAGATGCGCGCCGGCGAGGTGTTCGTGGACGGCGTGCCGGCCACCTCATACACGGTCGGCGACGACTACTATTTCGCCATGGGCGACAACCGCGACAACAGCCTCGACAGCCGGTTCTGGGGGTTCGTCCCCTCGAAGGACCTGCTCGGTCGCGCGCTGCTCGTCTACTGGTCGTGGAACCCCGATCTTTCGCTTTTTGCCGACCCGCTGGACAAGCTCGGCTCGATCCGCTGGCAGCGCTCGGGCCTCCTGGTTCACTGATCCGGGTCTTGCGGAGCGCGGGGCGGCCGGCAGGCGTTGATGATGCCGTTGCAGACCGAGCGCTCCAGGGCCTCGGCCGTCCTTCTGCTGAAGAGTCTCCGGCCGCGATCCCCGAGCGGCAGCGTGATCGTTTTGAGGGTGCGCACCGGTTCCCCGGGGCCAAGGTGTATGGAGCGGAGCTCGACGTTGCGCAGCGTGACGCTTTCGAGCGAGGGCCCCGCACTGAGGAGGCCGGCATGGAACTGCAGGTTCGTCTCCTGCTCGATCGCCCGGGCAACCTCCGCCCTGAAGGCCGTGTTCAGGTAGAGGGCTGCTGCAAGGTGGAGTGTGAGGTATGCTGCGCTGAAGAGCACCCCCGGCGAGAGGGCGAGCGCTTTGAGCCAGTTTCCGAGCGCGCTGCTGTTGGGAGGGCGGGAGGCCATGTGTTTCCTGCTTGACTCCGGTGATGTTCCGGGATGGTGCCGGCAGTCGTTCTTTTGATTGCAATGATACGAAAATTTTCATAATCGGGCCGGAATACCGGTCCTTCCAGTACGCTTCGATTTATGCCAGATACCCGAGCCCCCTTTCTTCTCAAGCCGCTGGTCCGCGAAATCCACGCCGACACCGAAACACCGGTTTCTGTCTACCTGAAGCTCCAGGGCCCGAACACCTGCCTGCTCGAGTCGGTCGAGGGTGAAGAGCGCCTGGCGCGTTTCTCCTACATCGCGCTCGATCCTGTCGCGGTTCTCACCGGTACCGTGGACGGGGAGTGCGGCGTGGAGGTCCTGGATCCGCGTTTCGGCGCCCTTGAGGGGGTGGCCGCTTCGGCTTCCGGCCTGCGCGAAATGATCGACCGGTGCCTCGCGGCATTCGATACCGAGAGCATCCCCGGCAGGAAGAACGGTTCGGCGCAGATGATCACCTCCGGCGTGTTCGGCTATTTCGGGTACGATTCGATGCACCTCGTCGAACGCATCCCGAAGGCCGCAGAGCCCGATCCGGCCGGTATGCCGGACGTCTGCCTGCTCTTCTGCGACACGCTCGTCGTCTTCGACAACATCATGCGCCGGCTCTTTCTGGTTTCCAACCACCTCGACGAATCGGACCGCCAGGCGGCGGAGCGGAAGATCGAGGGTATCGCGGAGCGCATTTTCCGCCCGCTCGAGCGCGACGAGATCGCCTTCAGGCCGGAGAAGCCCGAGCAGGTCGTCTCGAACACCGAGAAGGCGGACTACCTGCAGAAGGTCGCCGTGGCCAAGGAGCACATCATGGCGGGCGACATCTTCCAGGTGCAGGTCTCCCAGCGGCTGCGACGCCCCCTCAACACGCGCCCCTTCGACGTCTACCGGATGCTGCGCACCGTCAACCCCTCGCCCTACCTCTACTACTTCGAACTCGACGGTTTCCAGATCGTCGGCTCCTCTCCCGAACTGCTCGTGAAGGTCGAACGCGACGCAGAGGGACGCCGGATCGTCGACACCCGCCCGATCGCCGGCACCCGCCACCGCGGCGCCACCTTCGAGGAGGACCGTCGCATCGCCGAGGAGCTCCTCTCCGACGAGAAGGAGTGCGCCGAGCACCTGATGCTGATCGACCTCAGCCGCAACGACATCGGCCGCATCGCCAAGATCGGCACCGTCGATACCAACGAGCGGATGATCATCGAGAAGTACTCCCACGTCATGCATATCGTCAGCAACGTGCGCGGGGAGCTGCAGGACGAGCTCGGGACCATGGACGCCTTCTGGTCCTGCTTCCCCGCCGGCACGCTGACCGGTGCCCCCAAGGTCCGGGCGATGGAGATCATCTACGAGCTCGAAAAAGAGAAGCGCGGCCTCTACGGCGGGGCCGTGGGGTATCTCGACTTCAAGGGGAACCTCACCACCGCCATCGCCATCCGCACCATGGTGGTCCATGACGGCACCATCTATTTCCAGGCGGCGGGCGGCATCGTCGCAGACTCGGTGCCGGAGTCGGAGTACCAGGAAACCATGAACAAGATGAAGGCGGGCCTGACCGCCGTCGAGCGTCTCGCCTCACCCATGTAAAGACGCGAAGTACCGTATCCATAACCATAGACAGCACCCATGATGAACAGGAATCGTAAAACCATGAACCCTCTCCTGCTTCTTCTGGCAGGAATCGCCATCGGCGCCCTGGTCTTCAGCAACCTCGAATTCAGCTTCTCGGGATTCGGTTCCGGCAGGGACGGCGGCCTCTTACTTTCGGGAAAACCCCATTACGCCGAGGCCAAAAACACCATAGAGGACTATCCCGTCCAGTCGCTCAGGAGCTTCAACGAGGCCTTCGTGCAGATTGCCGAATCGGCCACCCCTTCGGTCGTGACGGTCTATACCGAAAAGACCGTCAGCCGGCGCCTCCGCTCGCCCTTCGACTTTTTCGGCCATCAGTTCGACGACCTCTTCAGCTTTCCCCGCCTCGATCCCGAGGAGGGGGGCAAGCAGGTCCTCCACGGGCTCGGCTCTGGCGTGATCGTGACCGATGACGGCTACATCCTCACCAACAACCACGTCATCGACGGCGCCGACACGGTTTCGGTGCGCACTTCCGACAACCGCCGGCTCGATGCCAAGGTCATCGGCGTGGATCCCAAGACCGACCTTGCCGTCATCAAGGTCGAGGCGAAGGGACTCAAACCCATCGCGCTCGGCGACAGCGACCGGCTGCGGGTCGGGGAGTGGGTCATCGCCATCGGCAGCCCGCTCGGCGAGAACCTTGCCCGCACGGTCACCCAGGGTATCGTCAGCGCCAAGGGTCGGGCCAACGTTGGCCTTGCCGACTATGAGGACTTCATCCAGACCGACGCGGCCATCAACCCCGGCAACTCCGGCGGCCCGCTCGTCAACATCAACGGGGAGCTGGTCGGCATCAACACCGCCATCGCCAGCCGCACCGGCGGGTTCGAGGGGATCGGATTCGCCGTGCCCTCGAACATGGCCCGCAAGGTCATGGACGCCCTCATCACCAAGGGCCGGGTGACGAGGGGTTATCTCGGCGTCAGCATCCAGGACGTCGACGAGAACCTCGCCAGGGCAATGCGGCTCCCGAAGGCGGAAGGAGCCCTCGTCGGCACGGTCGTCGCCTTCAGTCCCGCAGCGAAGGCGGGGGTCGCCACCGGGGACGTGATCACCGGCTTCAACGGAACACCGGTCAAAAGCAGCGTGGAGCTGCGCAACCGTATCGCCGGCCTGGCGCCCGGAACGGAGGCGGAGATCACCCTGCTGCGCGAGGGTACAACGCGTGCCCTCCGCGTCAGGCTCGCCGAACAGCCCGCTGCGGAGGCCACGGCAGCTTCATCGGCCGGCGAGGCGAACCGCGCGCTCGGCTACAGCGCCGCGCCGCTCACTGCTGCCGAGGCGGGCGCACTCGGCGTGAGCCCTGATGCCGGCAAGGTCGTCATCACCTCCGTCGAGCCCTCCTCCAACGCCTACCGGGCCGGGCTGCGCAAGGGCGATGTGATTCTGGCCGTCAACCGCAGAAACGTCGAGTCCTATGCCGCATACGGCGAGGCGGTCAAAAACGTCAAGGAGGGCGAGCTGCTTTTCCTTCTCGTCAGCCGCCAGGGCAACAAGATTTATTTTGCTTTCAACCTGTAAGTTTTTTTTGCCTTAAGCCCTTCGGTGTTGTACATTTCCATAAGTAAAGTCAGCCCCATGAGCAGCTGACTTTACTTTTTTTTGTTTTTTATGCTCGACGGCATGGCCAAGGGTGGTTTCCCAACAACAAATACGCTAGAGATGAGCGACAGAGTCTACCTGACCAGAGACGGATACAACAAGCTGAAAGAGGAACTGCAGGTTCTGGTGCAGGAAACCCGCAAAGAGGTTCTTGAAAAGATCGCCGAGGCCCGTTCCCACGGGGACCTGAGCGAGAACGCCGAATACGACGCGGCGCGCGAGGAGCAGTCACAGACCGAGTCCCGCATCGCCGAACTCGAAACCAAGCTGGCCTCGGCCACCATACTCGACCCGAAGCAGATCAAGACCGACAAGGTCTATATCCTCACCTCGGTGGAGCTGCGCAACCTCGACGATCCCAAGGAGATGATCGGATACACGCTGGTTTCCTCGGAAGAGGCCGACAGCGATCTCGGCAAGATCTCCGTCCGCTCTCCGGTGGGTCGCGCGCTCATCGGCAAAGCGGTGGGTGACAAGGTCACCATCACGGTGCCGAAGGGCGAGCTGCACTATGAGATCCTGAAGATTTTCGTGAAGTAGGCGCTTTCCTGCAATTTGTAACAGAACGGCAGTAGGAATTCGCCGCAGATTTTCGTTAACTGCACCAATCACTTCAACCATCTCTCACATGGGCAAGCGTCAAATCATCTACCGTCCCGACAGGATTGCCAACAACCGGGAACTCCTGAACCGCGAAGTCAACCTCGTCACCCGTGAAGCCCGTGTCTGGCACGGCACCCTTACCGCTGTCGGAGCCTCGGAGGTCGAACTGAAGGACGCCCGTTCGGGCCGCCACCGCTTCAGCATCACCGAGATCGAGAAGATTTATTCAGATATCAAAACCGAGTATTAACCATACACCCTCATGCGCAGAAAAATTGTTGTAGGCAACTGGAAGATGAACAAGACGGTCGCAGAGTCGAGGGAGCTCGCTTCGGGCGTCCTTGCTGCGCTCGGCACCTCCTGCTCCGCCTGCGAGGTGGGTCTTGCTCCGACCTTCCTTGCGCTCGATACCGTCCGGCACGTACTTGAAGGCAGTGCAGTCGCACTTGCCGCCCAGAACTGCCACTACGAGGACGATGGCGCCTACACCGGAGAGGTGTCCGCCCCGATGCTCCAGGCCGTCGGATGCGGCTACGTCATCCTTGGCCACTCCGAGCGCCGCCAGTATTTCGGCGAGACCGACGAGACGGTCAACCTCCGGATCAAAAAAGTGCTCGAGAAGGGCATGAAGGTCATCCTCTGCGTCGGTGAGACCCTCGAGGAGCGTGAGGCCGGATCGTTCGAGGCCGTGGTCTCCTCCCAGGTGAAGGGCGGGCTGAAGGATGTCGCCGGCGTCTCGGATATCGTCATCGCCTATGAGCCCGTCTGGGCCATCGGCACCGGAAAGACCGCCAGCTCGGAGCAGGCGCAGGAGGTGCACGCAATCATCCGCCGGAAGGTGGCTGAGCTTTACGGAGCGGACGCAGCAGAAGCGATTCGCATCCAGTACGGCGGCAGCGTGAAGCCCTCCAACGCTGCGGAGCTGTTCTCCATGCCGGACATCGACGGCGGGCTTATCGGCGGGGCCGCGCTCAAGGCCGACGACTTCGCGGCCATCGTCAGGGCCGCCTGCTGATAGGGCGGGATTTCAGGACATAACCCATGAAGCCCGTCACGTGACGGGCTTTGCCATTACTACACGATTGCGATTTATGAGAGCCGAAGAGTTCGACAGGGTATTCGAGGGCGACAGGGAGATCACCCCGTTCCTCGATCTCGGGCATGCCCGGCGTGTCAATCAGTCCCGGAAAAGGGTGGGCGTTGCGTTGCCTTTGTGGATGGTCGATTCTCTCGACAGGGAAGCGAAGCGGTTGGGCGTTTCCCGCCAGTCACTCATCAAGGTCTGGGTGGCCGATCGCCTGACGCACCAGAAAGGATGTGCGTAATTGACTCAAAAGCCCGTCATGTGACGGGCTTTCTTATTTCCTTCGTTTTCTTCATCGAGCAGAAGTCCGGACCGCACATGGTACAGAAGTCCGGGGAGGGATCGGTATGCCCGGCGGCCCTGAGGCTTTCGGTGTGGAGCCTGCGCGCCCGCTCGGGGTCGAGCGAGAGGTTGAACTGGTCTTCCCATGCGAAGGCGAAGCGCGCCTGGCTCATGAGTTCGTCCTGCAGCCAGGCAGCAGGGCTGCCCTTGGCAATATCTGCCGCATGGGCGGCGACGCGGTGCACCACCACGCCTTCGCGCACGTCGTCGCGGTCCGGCAGGCCGAGGTGTTCCTTCGGGGTGACGTAGCAGAGCATGGAGCAGCCGTGCATGGCGATCAGGGTGCCGCCGATCGAGGAGTTGACATGGTCGTAGCCTGCGGCGATGTCGGTGACGAGCGGGCCGAGGGTGTAGAAGGGCGCTCCGTGGCAGTACTCGAGCTGTTTCTGCATGTTCTCCTCGATCATGTGCATCGGCACGTGTCCGGGCCCTTCGATCATCACCTGCACGTCATGTTGCCAGGCGACCTCCGTCAGTTCTCCGAGCACCTTCAGTTCTCCGAACTGTGCCGGGTCGTTGGCGTCCGAGATGCTGCCGGGCCGGAGCGCGTCGCCGAGCGAGACGGCGATGTCGTAGGTTTTCAGGATCTCGCAGATCTCCTCGAAGTGCTCGTAGAGGAAGTTTTCCTTCCCGTTGGCCGCGCACCATTTGGCCATGATGGAGCCGCCCCTCGAGACGATGCCGGTCATGCGCTGCCGTGCGAGCGGCAGGTGCCGGCGCAGGATCCCGGCGTGGATGGTGAAATAGTCGACCCCCTGGAGCGCCTGTTCGACCAGGGTGTCGCGGTAGAGCTCCCAGGTGAGCTTTTCGGCCACGCCGCCGACCTTCTCGAGCGCCTGGTAGATCGGTACGGTGCCGATCGGGACGGGGGAGTTGCGCAGGATCCACTCGCGGGTGGTATGGATGTTCCTGCCGGTGCTGAGGTCCATGACCGTATCGGCGCCCCAGCGGCATGCCCATACCGACTTTTCGACCTCTTCGGCGATGGAGGAGCCGAGGGCGGAGTTGCCGATGTTGGCGTTGATCTTCACCCTGAAGTTCCGGCCTATGATCATCGGCTCGAGTTCCGGGTGGTTGATGTTGGCCGGGATGATGGCCCGGCCGGCGGCGATTTCGCTGCGCACGAACTCCGCGGTGACCGGTTTTGCATGCACGCCGCCGCGGCCGTGCGAGGCGATCCACTCCTCGAGCCGCTGGTTCTCGCGGATGGCCACGTACTCCATCTCCGGGGTGACGACCCCGTTGCGGGCGAAGTGCATCTGGGTGACGGCGGAGCCTGCTTTGGCCATCCTCGGAATGCGCCGGGTCATCGAGCCTTCGGGGGCGGATTCCGCAGCCTCCAGGGTTTCGCGCCCGATGAACCCCCAGCCGTCCCTCAGGGGGGCGATTCCTTTTTCGTAATCGACCCTGGCCGATGCATCGGAATGCGGTCCGCTGGTGTCGTAGAGGGGGAACGTCCTGAACTCCTGTCCTCCCGAGACGTAGGGCCGCGAGAGGGTGACTTCGCGCATGCCGACCTTCAGGGGCCAGATGGCTCCGTCGACGTGGATCTTCTTCGAGGACTTGCCGTAGAGGCGGTCGGGGCAGTGCTGGTCGGCGTCGGAGTGGGCCATGGTTCAGGGTTCTCTGCTGAAGGCGGTGCGGCGCGGGAGGTGAAGCGGGCGGGAAAGGCGTTGCGGCCGGAGGGTCCTGCTTCATCTTTCCTTGCGGCAGCATTGCCTGCATCAAGTTACAAGGGTGTGATCTCAGCCGTCTCACGGACAGCACCCCCAAGATGAGTATGTTCGCTTCACATTACTTAAATTCACCCTGATTTGCAAATCCGCCCCGTCCGGCCATCCTTCCGTTCGGCGCACTCTTCCGGAGGTCCTTTATCAATGATGCAGCAGCCTGACAACGGTACGGCGCAGGAGCGGCTCAGCGGGGTGGTCGAGAAGGTGACCTTCTTCAACCCCGAGTCCGGGTTCTCCGTGCTCCGGCTTTCCGTCGATGAGGACGAGCCTCTCATGACGGTGGTCGGCTGCATTGCCTCGGTGACGGAGGGGCAGCATGTCGAGGCGTTGGGGCACTGGCAGGACGACCGGCAGTGGGGGCGGCAGTTCAGGGCCGAGAGCCTCTCGGTCATCGCCCCCGAGAGCCGGGAGGGGATGGAACGCTACCTGGCCTCGGGGATGCTCGGCGGAGTGGGGCCGCACCTGGCCTCGCTCATGATGAGCGCCTGGGGGACGGACGTATTCCGGGTGATCGAGAAGGAGCCCGAACGGCTGCGCGACATTGCGGGCATCGGGCCGAAGAAGCAGGCTCGGATCGTGGAGTCCTGGCGCGAGCACCAGGCGGTGCGGGAGATCATGATGTTCCTCCAGTCACACGGGGTCGGCACGGCCCGGGCGCTGAAGATCTACAAGGCCTACGGCGCCGGAGCCGTCGGCCTCATAACGCGCGATCCCTACCGGCTCAGCCGCGACGTCGCGGGCATCGGATTCCGGTCGGCCGACGCCATCGCGCGCAGCATCGGCATCGCGGAGGATTCGCCGCTGCGCGCCCGTGCCGGACTCGGCTGGGTGCTGCAGGAGCTCTCTTCGAGGGGCCACTGCCGGGTTCCGGAGGCGATGCTCTTCGACTCGGCCCGCCGGCTCCTGCAGATTCCCGACGCCGTCCTGCAGGATGCCCTCCGTACCGAGCTTTCCTCGGGGCGTATCGTCGCCGACGGGGAGGGCGGGGAGCGACACCTCTATCTCGAGGCGCTCTGGGCTGCGGAACAGGGGGTCGCTTCCGCCATCACCCGGATCGCCGGCGGGAAGCTGCCCTGGGGCCGTATCGACGTCGAACGCTCCCTCAGGGAGGCCGAGGAGCGTTCCCGCCTCGAGCTCTCCCCTTCACAGCGTGAGGCCGTCCTCCTTGCGCTCTCGAGCAAGCTGCTCGTCATCACCGGCGGCCCGGGCGTCGGCAAGACCACCATCATCCGCACCCTGCTCTCCGTGCCCGAGGTCTTCGGCCGCAAGGTGCTGCTTGCCGCCCCGACCGGCAGGGCCGCCAAGCGCCTGGCGGAGGCGACCGGCCGAGACGCGCGCACCATCCACCGCCTCCTGGAGTTCGACCCCGCCACCTATGATTTCAGGCGCTGTTCCAGCCATCCGCTCGATACCGACCTCCTCATCGTCGACGAGGCCTCCATGATCGACGTGGTGCTGATGAACCGCCTGCTTCCGGCGGTGCCGACGGGCGCCGCCCTGATCCTCGTCGGCGACGTCGACCAGCTGCCTCCCGTCGGACCGGGCGCTGTGCTCAGCGACCTCATCGCCTCCGGCGCGGTGCCGGTGGTGCGACTTACCGAGATCTTCCGCCAGGCGGCGAGCTCCCTCATCATCCGCAACGCCCACCGCATCAACCACGGCGAGCCGCTCCTCCATCATGAGGGTGGGGAACTCTCGGATTTCTACTTCGTATCCGCCTCCACGCCCGAAGAGATCCGACGCAAGCTCCTGCAGGTGGTCGCCGAGCGCATCCCGGAGCGTTTCGGGCTCGACCCCCTGCAGGAGATCCAGGTGCTGACCCCGATGAACAAGGGGCCGCTCGGCGCCCAGTCGCTGAACACCCTCCTGCAGGAACGGCTCAACGGCGGGGGCGGGAAGCGCATCGAGCGGTTCGGCGTCGGCTACGGTCGTGGCGACAAGGTGATCCAGACCGTCAACAACTACGAGAAGGAGGTTTTCAACGGCGACATCGGCATCATCGACTCGATCGATCACGAGGAGGGGGAGCTCCGGGTGCTTTTCGACGGGAGGGAGGTCCGCTACCTGCAGGCGGAGCTCGACGAGATGGCCCCGGCCTGGGCCATCACCATCCACAAGAGCCAGGGATCGGAATACCCCGCGGTGGTCGTTCCGCTTTCGATGCTCCATTACCCGATGCTCGAACGCAACCTCGTCTATACGGCGGTCACCCGCGGCAAGAAGCTGGTGATGGTGATCGGTGAGCCGCGCGCGCTGCAGGTTGCGGTCGGCCGGTGCAGCTCG
Source organism: Chlorobium sp. N1 (assembly GCF_004332115.1). Taxonomy (GTDB): domain Bacteria; phylum Bacteroidota; class Chlorobiia; order Chlorobiales; family Chlorobiaceae; genus Chlorobium. Next base: position 370,833 of record NZ_SJPA01000001.1, on the reverse strand, counting down.
AAGGGGCGGCTTACGGGCCTCGCGGCCGCCCTCTCCGGCCGGCTCTGCTGATTGCCGCCGCTTTTTTGTTATATTTCCCGCCGTTTCCCTAACATCTTTTTGTGCTCTCATGCGCGTTTTCAATCTGGTCCGCCTCGCACTCTTCCAGATGGGTTTCGGCATCATGCTGGGTTTTCTCCACGATACGCTCAACCGCGTGATGGTCAAGGAGCTCGGCATCGCCTTCACCATCGTTTTCGGCCTCATCAGCCTCAAGGAGCTGCTGGCCGTCTTCGGTGTCAAGGTCTGGGCCGGCAATCTCTCCGACCGCTCGCTCGTTTTCGGCTACCAGCGCTCCCCCTTCATCCTGCTCGGCCTTTTGAGCTGCGTCGCTGCGTTCATGTACGCTCCCGTTGCGGCCTACCAGGTGCAGGTCAGCGGAACGGATTTCGCGACCCTGTTCCCGGCCGTCCTCTTCGACCTCGGCCTCTGGCAGCTCATGGTGGTGTTCCTGCTTTTCGGTTTCGGCCTGCAGGTGGCCACCACCGCCTACTACGCGCTCATCGCCGACTACGTGGGTGAGCAGCACATCGGCAAGGTGACCTCCTCGAGCTGGACCCTCATGGTGCTCACCACCATCATTTCGGCCCGCGTCGTCGGGTCCTACCTGGACGTCTATACTCCCGAGCGGCTGATGGCGGTCGGCGTCGTCGGCGGTCTTGTCGCCCTTTTCATCGGGCTCGTGGCCTTTGCGGGCGTCGAGGAGCGAAACGCCGTCGGAAGGAAAGGCCGTGCGGAGGAGTCGCTCGGCTTCGTGCAGTCCATCCGGCTGCTCTCCGGCTCTCCGAAGACGATGTTCTTCGCGTTCTACATTTTCCTCTCCATCTTCGCGCTCTTTTCCAACGAGATCGTCATGGAGCCCTTCGGTGCAGACGTCTTCGCCATGCCGGTCGGTGTGACCACCAAGCTCTTCCGTCCGACCATGGGCGGCATGCAGCTCGTCTTCATGCTCATCACCGGCTTCCTGCTCGGCCGCATCGGCAACAAGCGCGGAGCGCTCATCGGCAATCTTTTCTGCATGGTCGGGTTCTCGATCGTCATCGTGTCCGGTTTCAGCCTCGACGAGCAGCTGCTGCGCATCGGCCTGGTCGTCACCGGTATCGGGCTCGGCGCCTCGAGCGTGTCGAACATCACCATGATGATGACCATGACGGCCGGCCGCAGCGGCGTCTACATCGGCCTCTGGGGCACCGCGCAGAGCCTTGCGATGTTCCTCGGCCATTTCGGTGCCGGCGTCATCCGCGACGTGGTGCACGCCTTCAGCGGAAGCTACATGATGGCATACAGCGCGATCTTCGGCCTGGAGATCGCCGCCTTCGGACTTGCGAGCCTGCTCTTGCCGAAGATATCGAAGGAGGCGTTCGAGGAGGAGAGCCGGGTGAAGTTCTCGGAGGTCCTGGCAAACAGCGGAGTCGATTGAACTATGGCACCCCTCGAAGAGAGAAAGGCCCCGCACGCGGGCCACGTGTTCGGACCGGTCCCCTCGAAGCGGCTCGGCCAGTCGCTCGGCGTGGACCTGCTGCCGATGAAGAGCTGCACCTGGAACTGCATCTACTGCCAGCTCGGCCGGACGAAGGAGTACGCGGTTGAACGCCGTGAGTTCTTCCCTCCCGCGGAGATCCTCTCCGAGATACAGGAGGCGCTCGACTCCGGACGGCACATCGACTGGATCACCTTCGTCGGTTCCGGCGAGACCATGCTCTACCGGGGTCTCGGCGATCTTATCGCGGAAGTGAAGGCGCTCACCCCGATTCCGGTGGCCGTCATCACCAACGGCTCGCTCTTCCATCTCGACGAGGTGCGCCGGGAACTGCTCCGGGCCGACGCCGTGCTCCCGTCTCTCAATGCCGGCAGTGAGGAGCTTCACCAGAAGATCAGCCGGCCGGCACCGGGGTTCACCCTCGAACGCCATCTGGAGGGACTCCGGGCGTTCCGGAGAGTGTACAAGGGAAAGCTCTGGGTGGAGGTGATGCTGCTCGGCGGGGTGAACGATTCCGAGGAGGCCCTCCGGGACATCGCCCTGGCGCTCCGCCAGGTCGGGCCAGACATGGTGCACCTCGTCATCCCCACCCGCCCCTCTACCGAGAAGGACGTCCGGCTTCCGGAGCCGGAGCGCATCGAGCGCGCGGTCCGGCTCTTCGACGAGGTCGCTCCTGTCGTCCATCCCGTCAAGGGCTCGATGGATCTCAGGGGCGCCCCGGACCTGCTCGAGGCGGTCAGCTCGATCACCCTCCGCCACCCGGTCCAGGTGCGCGAGCTCCAAAGCGCCCTCGAGGAGTGTTTCCCCGATGAGCCGGGGAAAGCCGAGTCGAGGCTCCGGGAGCTCTTCGAGAGCGGCCGGTTCCGGCTCATCGAGCAGGCCGGGGAGGCCTACTGGACGAGCAGGGAGGAGTGATCTTTGGACTCATGCAAGGATGAGTGTGCGGTGCGGCTCGGCTTTCTGCTCAACCGTTTCCGCGATGGTGCCCCCTTGGTTGACCTGGTTTGTTTTTCCGCCCATAGTGGTAGTCACGATACCGACACGGAGGTTTTTGTAAACCCCATGCCAGAGGCCGCTCTTTTTCGTACTCCGGAAGTAAGCAGCCCGCTCAAATCCATGCCTGTCGAACCGGTTCCGGCCGGGTGTTCGTGACGGTTTTCCGACTATCTGTAGTCGTCCCTCTCCCAGGTCTTTTCGTCACGCCCTTCGTCCCTTTTCCCATCCCTGTGTTCGTCGCGACGGTCCCGCTCCTCCGTCCGCCGGTCGTCGTTGCGGTCGCGCCGGTCGTGGTGGTTGCGGAGGTGGAGGGAGCAGCCGCTCGTCGTGAGCAGCAGCAGTATCGCCAGCACTCTTCTCGTCATATGTTCTCCATTCTGTTTCCATTCGCAGGCGGGGGCGTTTACGGCACTATATCCTTTTGACGCCGCTTCTCCGGGCTTCCGGTGGAGAGCGTGCCGTATATTTGTGGAATTGACTATTTTCCCAATAATTACCGTTCACCCCATCGTCCGACCCTCTCCATGACCACCATTCTTCTTGCGGCTCTCTCGCTGCTTCTGCTGTATCTCGGTTACCGCTATTACAGTCCTGTGCTGGCCCGGCAGCTCGGCATCGACGAGGCCGAGGAGACGCCGGCCGTCAAGCAGCACGACGGGGTGGATTTCGTGCCGGCCAAGCACTGGCTGATCCTCTTCGGTCACCATTTCGCCTCCATTGCCGGAGCGGCGCCCATCATCGGCCCGGTCATTGCCTGCCTCTACTGGGGCTGGCTGCCCGCGCTCGCCTGGATCGTCTTCGGGAGCATCTTCATGGGGGCGGTGCACGATCTCGCATCCCTGGCCATTTCGGCCAAGAACGAGGGCCGTTCCATTGCAGACCTGACCGAGAACATTCTCGACCGGAACGCAAAGATCGTTTTCAGCCTGTTCGTCTTCCTGACCCTCATCCTCATCGTTGCGGTCTTTGCCGCCATCGCCGGCCAGACGCTGGCCAACACTCCCGAGGTGGTCCTGCCGACCGTCGGCCTCATTCCCGTCGCCTCCCTCGTCGGCTGGCTGATGTACCATCGCGGGTTCTCGATTCCGATCTCCTCCGTGCTCGGCGTCCTCATGCTCTTCGGCCTCATCGTGCTCGGCTACCGCTACCCGGTGAGCCTGCCGGTTTCGAATCCGGCACAGTGGTGGACCCTCATCCTCATCCTTTACGGCATGATCGCCTCCGTAACGCCGGTCACCCTCCTGCTCCAGCCCCGCGACCACCTGGCGGCCCTCGTGCTTTTCGCCGGCATGTTCTTCGGCTTCGCCGGCCTCCTGCTCTCGCGTCCGGAGCTCCATGCGCCTCCCGTCGTGGCCTTCTCCACCGACCAGGGCTGGATGTTCCCGATGCTCTTCATCACGATCGGCTGCGGCGCGGTATCGGGCTTCCATAGCCTGGTGGCCAGCGGCACGACCTCGAAGCAGCTGCCGACCATGAAGGACATCCGGGCCGTCGGGTACGGCGCCATGGTCACCGAGTCGGCGCTGGCGGTCCTTGCCATCGTCGCCGTGACGGCCGGTCTCTACTGGAAGGAGCTTCCCGCTGGCACCCACGGCTACGTCTACCAGGAGGCGTTCCAGAAGGGGGGATGGATCAAGACCTTCGGGCTCGGCTACGGCGAGCTGACAAAGCCCCTGCTCGGCGCGTTCGGCGCCCTCATCGGCATCACGATGCTCAAGACCTTCGTCATGACGACGCTCGATTCGGCAACGCGCATCACGCGCTACGTCGGCACGGAGCTGCTCGGCGAGACCTTCGGCATTCCGGGCATGAAGAACAAGTACGCCGTGACGCTCGTGATCGGCACCCTTTCGGCCATCCTTGCGCTCGGCAACTGGAAATCGATATGGCCGATCTTCGGCTCGGCCAACCAGCTGGTGGCCAGCGTCGTGTTCATCGTCACGAGCGTCTGGCTCTTCAGGAAGGGCGGAAACTGGAAGCTGACGGCCGTGCCTGCGGTGCTCATGCTCATTACCACCATCAGCGCCCTTGTCGTAAAGACCAGGGAGTTCCTCTCGGCCGAGCCCGGCAAGTACCTGCTCGCCTCGATCGCCCTCACCCTCATCGCGCTCGCGCTCTACATCCTCGTGCAGAGCCTCCGTATCGTGCGCCGGAGGGTGGCCGGCTGAGGCGGGCCTAGAGCCGTTCGTTCCGCTCGACGAGGATCGTGGTGTTCTCGGCGATGCGGAACGTGGCCACGAGCGCCTCGAGCAGAAGTCGGGCCAGGAGGGTGAGCAGGAAAAAGACGACGGGGCCCATCAGGAGCCCGCCCACCCCGCGCCAGAAACTGTACTGCATCGCTCCGACGGCGGCACCCATCGTGCCGAGGGCCGTGATGGCGGCAAAGACGATCCCCAGCACATAGAGGTACTGCACGATCTGCAGCGTGACGAACTCCTTGAAGGAGAAGTCGAAGAGTTTCTTGAAGAGCGATCCGTTCTGCATGGCGGCTCCCTGTTTGTGTTGAAAATGGCTGCTCAGCTTTCTTCGGCAAGTCGCGTGCCAGCAGGGGGAGGGATGTCTTCAGCGTTGTATGCGCTGTTGGCTGCTGTGGTAAGGTGTTCCACCGTGATACGGCCCGTGGACACGGGCCGTCGTCGGGAGCGATATGCACGGGTCCTGTTCAGGTGCTCTTCCGGTGCATATCGCCATGGATGGATGGGGTGCTTCAGGCGATAAAGACTTCCGGAAGCTCATCGAAGAACGAGGTGATGCCGTCCAGGGATATCTCCGCCATGGGGCTGTCGTCGGAGGCAAAGACGCCATCAAGGTTCGCTTCGGTCTGCGTCGCCGCATCCGCACTCTCTCCTGTTTCGGCCGCAGTTCCTTCCGTGGCAGCTTCGATGAGCGAGTCAAGCGTCTGGGCGGAGGTTGCAATGATCTCCTCGAGCTGGTCGAGCGTCCAGTCGGCGGCAAAGTCGGATTGGGCATCGAGCAGCAGCGCGGCAACGCCCGAAACGTACGGGGTCGCCATCGACGTGCCGCTCATGATGGCGTAGGAGTCCTCGAGGTAGGTGCTGTAGATGCTTACCCCCGGAGCCACGACGTAGTCGTAGGGTTCGGTGGTTCCCGCATCATTGCTGAAGGCTGCGACGGTTTCGGTGCTGTCGATGGCCCCGACGGCGATCCCTCCGTCGGTCTCGGCAAGCGTGGCGGGGTAGGTGGGGGATGAAAGATAGTCGTTGCCTGCGGCCATGCTGACGATGACGCCGCTGTCGAAGGCGTAGTTGAGGGCAAGGGCCAGATCGGAAGAGATTACGCCATACGCCCCCAGGGAGAGGTTTATGACGTCGGCGCCGTTGTCGACAGCGTAGTAAATGCCAGAAGCGACATCGAGGAACGTTCCGCTACCGTCCGAATCCAGTACTTTCACGGCCATGATGGATGCATCATAGGCTACGCCGGTTACGCCGATGTCGTCGTACATGCCGGCGATAATTCCCGATACGTGGGAGCCGTGGCCGTTGTCGTCGAAGGCGTATCCGTCATCGTTTACGAAGTCGTAGCCGTAGACGTCGTCGACGAATCCGTTTCCGTCGTCATCGATGCCGTTTCCTTCGATTTCAAGCGTGTTGATCCAGATGTTGTCGTACAGGTCGGGGTGGAAATAGTTGACGCCGGTATCGATGACCGCCACGACGATTCCTTCGCCGGTGTATCCTGCTGCCCACGCATCCGGGGCCTCGATGAGGTTCAAACCCCAGTCCCATACGCCATAACCGTCGCCGTAGAGGTCGGCATCGGCGATCTCAAGTCCCGTGGCAAGCTCAAGCGCTGCATCGACATTGACGAGGCCGTACCCGGAAACCGGATCCCATGTCGCTTCGGGTACGCTGGTGGTGAAATCGTAGGCGTCAGTGCCTGCAAAACTGTTGCCGGCAAGGTCGGTCACGGCACCCGCTCCAATAGTGACATAGAAGTGCGTTCCGCCATCAAGGCTGAAGGTCGGGTCGATGACGAGGAGGTTGTCGGAAAACGTGATCTCGCTGCTGTCTGCAACGTCAAAACTGTAGAGCACCTCGCCTGTAGCTGATCCGTCGTGCAGTTCTATGAGGCCGCTGCCTGCCGTTACAGCTTCGCTGAAGGTAATCAGGATATCCGCATCCGGGTCCACGTCGAAACTGCCGTCGGACGGGCTGAAACCGGTAAGGGTGGGAGCCACGACATCGGTTGCCGCAACGGTGGTGAAATCATACGTAGAGGTTCCCGCATAGCTGTTGTCTGCCAGGTCGGTAATGGCTCCTTCACCGATGGTGACATAGAAGTGGGTTCCGGCATCAAGGCTGAATGCGGGGTCGATCGTCAGGACGTTGCCGGTAATTGAGATGGCGCCGCTGGTCGCAATGTCGAAGGTGTAGAGCACGTCGCCTGTCGCTGAGGCGCTGTGCAGCTCGATGAGCCCGCTGCCTGCAGTGACGGTTTCACTGAAGGTGAAGACGATATTGGCATCGAGCGCGACGTTCTGGCTGCCGTCGGCAGGACTGAAGCTCACGACTTCAGGAGCGATCCTGTCCACTCTTCGGTCGGCTCCTCCCGGTGTATCGTCCGGGTCGACGGCCCTGGGGCCATGCGTCACGCTGTCTGTGGTCCTGGAAAGAGGCTCAAGGTAATCGTAGTCGCTCTCGAAGTCATGCATGCCGTGCCTTGAGTGCAGCTCAGCATCTTTTCCGATGGCGGTGATGAGTTGTTTGCCGGCAAGCTGTTGGGTGGAGTGCAGCTGGGAGGTGATGGGGGAGGCGTTCTTTTTCATGGGGGTACTGCTTTGGGGTACTAAAGGCGAAGAGTTCCTGTCGCTTAATGAAAAGATAATGATAGCCGGCATATTCAGCAAGCATTGTTAAGCATTGTTATCAATGCCGTTCGTGCTGCCGAGGGTATCAGGTGGTCTCTGCGGCAACTCCTCCGGCTCCCTGCCGGTGCTGGCCACGGGGCCGGCCCTGTCGTTTTTTAGGGTTCCGTCTTAGGGCTGGCGGATGGTATATTGCGCGGACGTATCCCCCTCGGGGCATGATTCCCGGTATCGAACTCTTGATGTAATGAGGCTTTCCTTTCTTTTTCGGGCGGCTCCGCTTTTGTGGACGGCTCTTTTTTTCTCCGCTTCCGTACGTGCAGCCGATATCCGCACCGTCGATGCCGGTGAGGGCTTTCCGCGTGCCGTCGTCATCGAGGGTCATATCCGCAGCGGGGACTACGAGGCTTTTCTCGGGGCGGTCAAAGCCGGGGAGGGACGGGTTTCGAGGGTGTATGTCTTTTCGCCGGGCGGCAGCGTCGTGGAGGCCATGAAGATCGGCATGGCCATGCGTCGGCTGGAGCTCACCTCGGTTGCGCCGGCCATGTCGCCGTCACACCGGCCCCGGTGCGGCGGCCCTTCCGGAACAGGGCCCGTTCCGGACGATCCGAAGAACTGCACCTGTGCCAGCGCGGCTTTTTTCGTCTATATCGGCGGAGTGAAGCGCGAAGGGGACTTTCTGGCCGTGCATTGCCCCTATTATCCCGAATCATTCCACGAGCAGCGTTCTCCTGAACGGGTCCGTTCGGCGGAAGCCCTTCTTCATGAGGCCAGCCTCCGCTACATGACGCGGATGCATGTTCCCTCTTCGATCATCGACCAGGTATTCTCGACCTCTCCGGACCATCTCCGCCTGCTCGATCCGGCTTCGGTAAGGGCGCTGCATTCCCGGGCCGATTCGGACCGTGTTTCAGGGGCGGCGGCTTCCGAAGTCGCTATGGAGGAGCGCCGGAAAGCGGCTTTCCGGACCTTTTTCGGCCGGAGCGCCGATTCTCTCCGGCGGCAGGGTTTTGCCGAATGGGAGCATGCCGCCGGCTATCTCGGCAGGGGGTATGACGAACTGCTGGCCAACGAGCCGTTTGCTGAAAGCCGTGAGCCTGAGGCTTCCGTGCTTACCCGGATGATGCCTGGCAGCGCCACAGTCGTTACACTGCGCGACGACAGCACCAGTCCGCGTCGGGTCGTTTCCGTGCAGGTGGTGAGCCGTCCCGATCCGAGGCGTGGTTTCAGCCGTGACCTGATTGCCGCGCTCAGCCGTTCGTGGGGGGCTCCTTCGGTCGTGTATGGTAAGGAGGAGTGGGTGTGGAGCCGCCCCGATTTCAGGGCGGTGCTGTTTTACGAGGGCGTTTCTTCCAGGGGAGCGCGCTTTGTGCTGGCGATTCATGCCTCGAGACGCTGAGCCGCCGGCCTGGACGTGCATGTCCCGGCTGGAACGGTTCAGGGAGTTGTGGTGAGCTTCAGGAAATCCGTCCTGATTTTTTCCCCGGTCTCATTGTCGATAGGATGCTTTACTCCCTGGATGGAGACGGCGATGATCCGCTTCTTTCCCAGCCGGTGGAGGAGGCCGCTTTTCGACTCCTTCATTCCGATCCCTCCGTAGATGTTGTAGCTGTCGACGTCAGGGTTGTCGGGAATGAACCCTCGTTCTCTTACCAGCGAGCAGACGGAGTTGTCGTCATTGCAGCCTGCTGCCTCATAGCTGGATCCATCGGCAAAATGCAGGGAGACCATTTCCTGGTTGACTGCAGTCAGGGCAGGTTCGTTCTCGGCATAGAATCCGAGAAAGTAGTCGGATGTGAAGGCTTTTCCGTTCTCCAGAAAAACCGATTTCGTCATCCGTACGGCAATGCCGAAATTCGATTCGAAAAAACACTGGGTGCGCATGATGTTGCCTTCATGGATGTAGGCTGTACTGCATCGTTTTTCAGTGTCCACGACCGCGTTCCGGGTGGCTTCAATGGGGGGGAGAGGCTTTTCCCTGCACCAGAACTCCTTGCACCAGAAGGGGACGATGCTCAGGACCCCGATAATTATCATCGAATACATCATGTCGAACGCTTTTCTCCTTGACTGATTTTTCTCCTACTCTTTTTCCCCCTGTCCGTCATAATCCGCCCAGTTGTTCGGCGTCTCGTACCAGCGGAGGTTCTTCAGGGCGATGCCTTCCGGCAGGTGGTTCCTGATCTCCCCGAACGCCCACTTGGCCAGGTACTCGGCCGTCGGAGGCTCGTCGGTGACGAGCACGCGGGTGTTGCGCTTCAGGATGAATTCGAGATCTTCATGATCCTCCTTCCAGACGGCGAAACCGTGGTCGAGGCGGTCGTGGACGTGCTTCACCATGATCTCCTTCAGGAACTTGAAATCCATCACCATCCCTTCCTGGCTGTCGCCCCGCTGTTCGACGACGGGTCCCTCGACGGTGGCGACCACGACGCCGCGGTGCCCGTGCAGCTGGTTGCAGAACGAAAAGTGGTTCGGCAGGGTATGGCCGTAATCGATCTCTATCTTGCGTGAAATGCGCATGGCGGTCGGGGAAGGGTTGTTGGCGGTTTCAGCAAGCAAAGTGTACGCAAAAAATCCCTGTTTCGAAAGCGCCTCTGCATGAACGGGTCGCTGTCAGGGGGTGACTGGCGCCTGATTTTTTCATACATTCAGTAACGGCTCTCCGTTGCATCGTTTAGGCGCGGCAAGCTGTTCTCCATTGCATGCGGCCGTTCAGGATGCCGCCATACCCATAGAACCCATTCCACGGCTGCCGCCGTATTCCGCCATGCCTTCAGACGCCGACAAAATATGGAAGATCATCGTCAGCGAAGCCTCCGCCGAGTGCCGCCGCGATCCTGACATCCGGATGTTCCTCGAACAGCACATCCTGCAGTTCGACGACTTCGCCTCCTCGCTTGCGATGCTGCTTGCCGTGAAGCTGGGCTCCAAGCATTTTCCGCCCCCGGTCCTGCAGGGGCTGCTCGAGGACTTCTACCGCGACTGTCCCGACAGGGTGGAATGGGCGGTCTGCGACCTTGTCGCAACGCAGGACCGCGATCCGGCCGCCGTCTACTACTTCGAGATCATGCTTTTCCTGAAAGGCTTCCAGGCGCTCCAGGCCTACAGGTTCTCGCACTGGCTGTGGAAGAACGGGCGCAAGACCATGGCCTATTTCATGCAGAACCGGATCTCCGAGGTCTATTCCGTCGACATCCATCCTGCGGCCGTCATCGGCAAGGGGATCCTGCTCGACCACGCCACGAGCCTCGTTATCGGCGAAACCGCCGTGGTGGACGATAACGTCTCGCTGCTGCACGAGGTCACCCTCGGCGGTACCGGCAAGGAGACCGGCGACCGCCATCCGAAGGTGCACCGCTCGGTGCTGATCGGGGCCGGAGCGAAGATCCTCGGCAACGTGGTGATCGGGGAGGGTGCGAAGGTGGGGGCGGGGAGCGTGGTCCTTGAGGACGTGCCGCCGCATTACACGGTGGCCGGCGTGCCGGCCGTGATTGTCGGCCGCACCGAGGTGGCCGAGCCTTCGCTCGACATGAACCAGCGCCTGGTCGGGGAGTACAACGCCGAGGGCGGGCTTCAGGCCCCGAAGGCGGAGCAGAGGGAGGCCCGGTAGCGCTCGAGCCTGTCCCGGATCTCCTCCATGTGATCCCCTCCGAGCTTCTCGAGGAGGGCGTTGGCGATGACCGGTGCCACCACGGCTTCAAGAACCACGCCTGCCGCCGGAACGGCGCAGGTGTCGCTGCGCTCGAAGCGGGACTCGACGGGTTCGAGCGTCTCCATGTCGAACGACTGCAGGGGGGTGGGCATCGAGGAGATGGGTTTCATCGCGGCGCGGAGCACTATCGGTTCACCGCTCGACATGCTGCCTTCGAGCCCGCCGGCGCGGTTGGTCGGCCGGCTGAGCCCCTTGCCCTTCTCCAGCATGAACGCGTCGTGCACCTCTGAACCCGGCTTCCGGGCGTTCTCGAACGCCGGGCCGATCTCGACTCCCTTGATGGCCTGCACGGACATGACGGCGGCTGCAAGCCGGCTGTCGAGCCGGCGGTCGTGCTGTACGTAGCTTCCGAGTCCCAGAGGAACCCCCGTGACGTAGATTTCGATGATTCCGCCGAGGGTGTCGCCGGCCTCTTTTGCCCGGTCGATGCACTCCATCGCCTCTTTGCCTGCCGCTTCATCCAGCATGCGTACTTCCGATCGGTCGGCAGCTTCGGCAAGCGCTCCGGCGCCTCGCTCAAGCAGTTCTGCAACGACGGTTTCGGCAGCCCTGTCGCCGGCGGAGCCGATGCTGGCCACCCGGCTGCCGATCTCGATGCCGAGCTGGCGGAGGAAGGTCCGGGCGAGCGAGCCCGCCGCTACACGCGCAGCGGTTTCGCGGGCTGAGGAGCGGTCGATGACGGGACGGATGTCCCGGAAGCCGTACTTCAGCCGCCCCGCAAGGTCGGCGTGGCCGGGGCGGGGAACGGAGATCTTTTCCGTCGTCGCCTCGTTCGACTCGAACTGCGCCATCCTGTCGGTCCAGTTCCCCCAGTCGCGGTTGCGGATGACGAGGGCGACCGGCGAACCGATGGTTTTGCCGAAGCGGACGCCGGAGAGCACCTCGGCCCGGTCCTGCTCGATTTTCATCCGTCCACCCCGGCCGTAGCCCTGCTGTCGCCGATGGAGCTCGCGGTCGATGTCCTCCCGGCTCAGGGCGACGCCGGCCGGCATGCCTTCGATGATGGCCGAGAGCGCCGGCCCGTGGGATTCTCCTGCAGTAAAGTATCGTATCATCTCTTACGGGTTATCTTGGAAAAAGGCCCGGAGGGTGCCTTTCCGGACATCCTCGCGGGCCTTTCTCCCTGGAACTGTCTTTCCTGTTTCCGTTGCGCTGCAGTATCAGCGGAGCCTCTTGGCGGCTTCCTTCGCGTAGTAGGTGAAGATCATGTCGCCGCCTGCGCGCTTCATGCAGAGGAGCGACTCCATCATCACCCGGTCCTCGTCGATCCAGCCCTTGGCCGCGGCGGCCTTGACCATGGCGTATTCGCCCGAGACGTGGTAGATGGCTACGGGAACGTCGAAGCGCTCTTTGGCGCGGTAGACGATGTCGAGGTAGGCCAGGCCCGGCTTGACCATGACGATGTCGGCTCCCTCCATGATGTCGAGTTCGATCTCCTTCATCGCCTCATCGGTGTTGCCGGCGTTCATCTGGTAGGTGCTCTTGTCGCCGAACTGCGGGGCACTGTGCAGGGCGTCGCGGAACGGGCCGTAGAAGCTGGAGGCGTACTTGGCGGCATAGGAGAGGATGCCGACGTCGGAAAAGCCCGCGTCGTCGAGCGACTCGCGGATGGCGCCGATGCGGCCGTCCATCATGTCGCTGGGGGAGACGAAGTCGGCGCCGGCGTTGGCGTGCGAGATCGCCATCTTGCAGAGGACCTCGACCGTCTCATCGTTGAGGATGATGCCGTCCTTGACAAGGCCGTCGTGGCCGAAGGGGGTGAAGGGGTCGAGGGCGACGTCGGTCATGATGCACAGGTCCGGCACCTTGGCCTTGATGGCGCGGATGGCCTCCTGGATGATCCCCTTGTCGTTGTAGGATTCGCTGCCGTCCTCGGTCTTCTGTTCCGGGATGCCGAACAGGTCGATGCACTGGATGCCGAGGTCCCAGAGCTCCTGGCACTCCTTCACCGCGTTGTCGATCGTGTAGCGGAAGCTGCCGGGCATGGATGCGACCTCTTCTATGCCGTTGGTGCCGGGCATGACGAAGAGCGGGTAGACGAGATCGTTGACCGTGAGCGTGCGTTCCTGTACGAGGTTCCTGATGGCCGCAGTCCTGCGGAGCCTTCTGGGGCGGTGGGGGATGTTGAGGAGGTCGAGCTGGCTCATAGGGCTGATGGCTGGATTATGGTTGAGTAATGCAAGTGCGGCTCAAAAAACCTTAAAATAATAAAATCCGCAGACAGTGCGAAGCGCGCGCCGGTAAAATCATGGACGCGCTGCTGTTGCGGCGGGCGCCCCGGCGGCGTCGTTTTATCGCTTTCGCTTTGCCTGCTGGCGGATCGATCCCGGAGTCCGGCCGAAATGTTTCCGGAAGGCTGTCGAGAAGTGGTTGACATAGGTGTAGCCGTACTTTGCGGCGATAGCCTTGATGGGGGCGTCGGTGTGGAGCAGCTCGTCGTGTGCGGCGAGCATCCGCCGGGTAAGCTGGAAGCTGGCGATGCTCTGGCCGTAGCTCTTCCGGAATCCCTCATTGAGCGTTTTGGCCGAATAGCAGAACCGTGCCGCCAGTTCGTCGAGGGTGACGTTGCTGGCCGACGGCGTGAGCAGTTCCTGGTGGATACGCTCCAGCAGCACCGGCAGCGTTTGTTGCGGGGTCGGCTCGCTCTTGAGTGCGAGCCCTTCGGCCAGCCGGTCCATAAGGGTCCGTATCCTCGAGTGGATCCTGGGTAGCTGACCGCTTTCTTCATCGGCGTTTTCGGGCAGGCATGAGTGGAAGAGCGTTCCGATCATTTTCGATACCCGCAGGACGGTTCCTGGTGCCTGGCCGGCAAGGCCGAGCTGCTCTTCGAGCGTCTTTGCGTATTCCGGTTCCAGGATGTTGCCCAGAAGTGTTTTGCTGATGCAGAGTGTCTGCATGCTGCTCTGGCGCTGTGCGTCAAGCGAAAGCAGCTCCGAGATCTTCCGCCCTTTCCGGCAGAGCAGCATATCGGGTGCCAGGAAGTGCTCCCTCGCCGTATCGGTTTCCGAAAGGCGGCATCTTCCCGTTTGCATGGAGGTCAGGATGACGGACTCTTCCGAGAGCTCGGTTTCCATATGGGCGATATCGGCAAATGCTCCGACCGGGATTCTCTCGGGAGCGTAATTCGCCCTGCATGCGAGGATATCCCGCCCGACGGGCATGAACTCTATGAAGCCTGCCGCCTCCGTACCTCCTTCCGGCAGCTCCAGGGTGCACTCCCCGCTGCCGGAAACCGTTCGACGGGGAGCGGCGGAGAACTCCCCTTTCCAGGTTATGGCCGCAGTGCTGAAGATGGAGGCCTCTTTCTGCTCGGCCGCGTCGCCGAGCCGGGCGGTGATGTTGCGGATGATGGCGACGAGTTCGGCCAGCTCCACCGGTTTGACCAGATAGGCGTATGCCCCGGCATGGAGCCCTTCGAGCCGCTGATTGAGAGCTCCCCGGGCGCTCACGATGACGATGCCCGCTGTTTCGGGGATTTCCCTGGCGAGCTCGATGCCGTCGCCGTCGGGGAGGTTGAGGTCGAGCACCACAACGCGGTACCCGCCATCGGCAATGCGGCCGCGGGCTTCCTCCGCCGTTGCTGCTCCGTCCGCCTGCATCCCTTCGAGGGCCAGATACTTGATGATCGACTGGCGCAGGTGGAGTTCGTCCTCAATGACAAGAATGCTGCTCATGCTTCGCTGCTGGCAAGCGGGATGGAGATGCAGAACGCATTGCCCTCGCTCCCGGGGGTTTCATGGGTGATGGTGCCGTTATGGGTTTCGATGATGTCCCTGACGATGAACAGCCCGAGCCCGCGTCCCGGGAGGTTGCGCTGTTCCGGCATCCTGTAGTGTTTTTCGAAGATCTTCTCCCTGTAGGCCTCAGGGATCGCAGGACCGCTGCTGCTGATGCGGATGGTTGCTTGCGTGCCGTTTCTTGCGAGGGCAAGCGCGATCGTGCTTCCCGGCGGAGCATACTTCTCGGCGTTGTCTATGAGGTTCGTCACGGCGACACGCAGGAGGAAGGGCTGCGCTTCGACGCGGAGCGGTTCGCCGCCGGTCTCGGCCTTGATCGTGTGGTGGCTGGCGCGGGCCATTTCCCGGGCGGTCTCCCGCAGCCATTCCCCAAGCTCCACCTGCTCCCATCCGCTGTGGTGGTGGTTGACGAGGTTCCGGTCCTTCTCCTCCATTCGTGTGTAGAGCATGTTGAGCCGGTATGCCGCCTGCCGGATCACCTCCATGTTTGTGGAGGTGTTGTCGATGCCGTGTTCCAGCTCCTTGAGGGCAAGCTGGCTCTGGCTTGCTATTACCGCCAGGGGCGTTCGGAATTCATGCGTCACCATGGCGTCGAACTTCCGGTAGCGGTCAAACGTCTCTTTTTCGAGCATGAGGGCGTCTTCAAGATCCTGCGTCCTTCTGCGGACCTCCTTTTCGAGGCGTTCGCCGGAGGCCGTCAGCGTCCTGATCATTTTTTCCTTGAATTCTGCGGCTTTTTCAACCGCATCCTCTTTTGCTTTCCGGTCGGCCTCCACCCGCTGGCTGATGGAAATCGTCAGGAGGAGCATGTCGAACGCGCTGGAGTACTGCAAGAGGCTCATCGTATCCTGGTGTACGGCGATGAGCCCGAAGTTGTACAGGCTGTTGATGAGGGCTGCGATCAGGAAGAGCGTCCACGCGAGCAGGAAATATTGTGCACCCGGAAGGTTGTCCCTGCCGCTGAGGATCGCGACGAGGAGGGCCAGCAGCACCGTGGGAATGAGGGTCGCCGAGAGCATGACCCCGGTCGTTTGGGGGGGGATGCCGAGCAGCGGGGCGATTGCCATCAGGAAGTGCACGGCAATGACCGGAGCAAGGATGCGGTGGATCAGTGGGTAGTTCACCCTCGTCTGCAGCAGCTCGCGGACGAAGAGTGTCGCGAATATGCTCGCTGCGGCAAAGGCGCTTTTGGTCGAGTACTGGCTGATCAGGGGAGCGGACTCGAACAGGTTCGCGTATCCGTTCAGGAAGAAGAAGCCTGCGCCGGTCGAGCCGATGAAGGCGGCGTAGAGGAGGTATTTCCGGTCCTTGAGGGCCCCGAACATGAGCATGCTGTAGAGGAAGAGCGAGACGACTCCGCCGAAATAGACCCCCTGCAGGATGAAGTCGTGCTCGACATGCTCGATGAAGGCCATGGGGTGCCAGAGGACAAGGGGGAGAATGAGGGTGTCGGAGCTGTAGACCTTCAGGTAGTAGTCGCCGGCCGCAGCCCCGGGTTCGAGCTTCAGCGGGAAGATGAAGTAGCGGTGTGGCCAGTAGCGTTCCGCTTGCGGGCGTGCATTGCCCGAACGGAGCTCTTTTCCTCCGGGGGTATAGAGCGTCAGCTCGTCCAGGCCGAAATAGGCGGCTTCGAGCAGGAGGTCGCCCGGTGCGGGATCCTTCGAGGCAAGGCTGAACCTGATCCAGTAGGTCGAGGTCGTATAGCCGAGGTTGAGGGCCGTGATGCCGTCGGGGGCCCTGCGGAACATTCCCCGCTGCGCCGACCGTCGGACTTCGTCAATCGTCAGCGTGCCGTCCGGGTCTTCGAGGAGCGAGACGCTGGCGGTGATGTTGATGCTGTTCTGTCCTGCCGCAACAATCGTATCGGCCCGGGCTTCTAGAGTCAGGAGGGAGAGCAGCAGGAGCGGCGCTATGAGGCAAGGAAGCGAGAGGCGGAGCCTGGACTGCATGGGTGGATTTTCTGTGCTTGGGGGCTTTGTGTGCGACGTTCCTAATTAGGGTAATGGCGAGGACATATCCAACTCTCCTCGAACGCCCCCGGACGTCCGTTTTTGCCTGAGACATATCCTTGCAGCCCCTGCCGGACGCCGGATTTCGGGCGTTCCGCCTTGCCGGATATACGCAAAATGGAAATTTGTACGATTTTCGGCGTACTCTTGTGGCTGTCGTTGCGGTATGAGATATTCGCTGGTCTTGTTTTCGAGGCCCGTGGGCACTCGACGGAGTGTCCGGCGGGAAGCGTCGCCAGCATTTTCAATTTCGAAATTCGAAGGAGCGGTTATGATCGGGATTGCCCAGGATCGAATCAACGTCGTCGCCGAAAGCGCAAAAGGACGGACAGGCCGGCTTATGGAGCGCACGGAGCCGGAAGGGCGCGGGGCGGTTTCCTCGCAGTACCTGCGCGAGATGCTGCGCTGGTCCGCAGGCCGGCCGTACGGTTTTCCGGCACAGGCCGGATTCCGGACCGTCCGCACGAGTGCCTGCGTTGGCAGGGTTTTCTTTTCGATAACGCATGTCGCCGCGTTCAAGGGATCCCTCCAGGTCACCATCACCCCCGACCCGGCGACCGCCGTCGGTGCCGGGGATATTCGGCTGCTCTATGCAACCTTCAGTGCGGGGCCCTCGAACTTTCAGGCGACCTCCGCCCTTTCGCTGCCCGATGGGAGCATACAACTCACATTCCGTGGTGTCGGGCCCTATGCCGGGTGCCTGACCGGCATCAGGGCTGCGGCGGGAGCGCTGCTCGTTGAGGGCCGCCCGAATGCGGCGGTTACGGTGATTCCCTGTAAGGGGTTCTAGCAGTCAGCTCTTGGGTCCCTGTTCGGGATGGCGGGGATAACGCGGTTCAGGCATGGATAAAGCGGAGGGGCTCCCGGCGGAGCAGGCGGAATAATTTCTTATATTTTTTTTGTCCCGCCACTGCCAACAGTCCTGAACCCTTATGAACACCGATCTCCAGCTGGCCCGGAACCTCGCCCTCGAGGCGGGAGAACTGGCTCTCGAATATTTTTCACGCAAGTCGCTGAAGGTCGACACCAAGCGCGACGCTTCACCGGTCACCGAGGCTGACCGGCGTGCCGAGGAGCTGATCCGCAGCGGCCTGGCGGCTCGCCATCCGGCAGACGGCCTCTTCGGCGAGGAGTTCGAAGAGCGTCCCTCCGGCAACGGTCGGCGCTGGATCATCGACCCCATCGACGGCACCCGCTCCTTCATCCACGGCGTTCCGCTCTGGGGCGTCATGATCGCCCTCGAAGTGGAGGGGCGTCTCGAACTCGGCGTCATCAACTTCCCCGTGCTCGGCGAGCTCTACCATGCCGGGAAGGGCTCTGGGGCGTTCATGAACGGCGTGCCCATCTTTGTTTCCTCCATTGCCGACATTCCCGCCTCCACCGTCGTCTTCACCGAGAAGGAGTACCTGCTCGACCCGCCTTCGGAGCATCCTGTCGACCGGCTCCGCCACGAGGCGGGGCTCGTGCGCGGCTGGGGCGACTGCTACGGCCACATGCTGGTGGCTTCGGGAAGGGCGGAGGTGGCCGTCGACAAGATCATGAGCCCCTGGGACTGCGCCGCCGTCATCCCCATCGTTCTTGAAGCCGGAGGCAAGTGTTTCGACTACCGGGGCCGGACCACGATGAGTGGCGAAGGGCTCGTCAGCGCCAACGGCCAGCTCGGAGACGGCCTGCTCCGCTCCATCGCCCAAACGAACTGATCCCGGCTGCCGTATGATACTCGTTCTCCTGATCCTGGCTGTCGTCCTCCTCTCGCTCATCCTCCTCATGATGCTTTCCGGCTGGCCGGGCCGCGAACGCAGGGCGCTCGACGAGATGGGCCGGCAGATCTACCGCGAGCTGGCCGAGCACCGCAGCGAGACCGTGCAGCTCCTGCACGCCATGAAGATCGAACTCGAGGAGTCGCTGCGCGAGGCCGTCGAAGAGGAGGTCGGCTCCTTTGCGCCGGCAGGGCCGAAACGCGTCGCGGCGCTCCGCCGGGCCCCGGCGCCGAGGCGTGCCGTGAAACTGCCGCCGCAGCCGGCGATCTCTTCGGGGAACGAGGGCGCCGGGTCTCCGGCTTCAGTTGCCGAAGAGGCCGGGCCGTGGCCGTCCTCCGTTGAACAATCAGGCCAGCTTCAGCTGTTTGAGGAGGATCGCCTCCCTTCGGCCGCCCCATCCCCGCGTGAATCTCCGACCGCTCCTCCGGAGCCCCCTTCCCTGCCTCCCGAAGAGGAGATGGTGCGGGTCTATGCCGCAGACGACCTTCCCGACGTCGACTGATTTCCTCCAGGCGCCGTTCGGGCGAATCGAGCCCGGCGCCCTGCAGCTGCAGGCGGCCTGTGGCGTCGAAAAGATCTGGCTGTTTGCGGGAATCGGGGCGTTCAGCGCGACTTGAGCGCCAGGGCGATGGCCTCGGCGAAATGCGGCCCGTCGAAGTATTCGGGGATCACGTCCACCCTTACGCCGAGCTTTTCGAGGGCTGCGGCGGTGGTCGTGCCGATGGCTGCGACAAGGACCCCTTCGGGCAGGGCAGTCGAGCCCATCGCGTCGAAGAAGTTGACGGCGGTGGAGGGGCTCGTGAAGGAGAGGCAGTCGAGCCGGCCTTCCAAGAGCATTGCGCGGATTCTTGCGGAGTCTTCCAGCGAGGGCGGGTTGTTCTCGTAGACGGTGATCTCCACGCAGGTCCCGCCACGTTCGGCGATGACCTCGGGAATGACGCCGAGCGAGAGGCTGCCGCGCAGGAACAGGAAGGTCCTGCCTTCGATCTCCTGGTCGGGGATGCCGGCCATGAGGTTGACGGCGTCTGCGATCCTCGGCACGGGCTCGGTGGTTACCCCGTACTTACCGAGATCCTTCTCCGTGGTTTTTCCCACAGCCCAGACTTTGGCCTCCCGGAGCCGCTTGAGCTCGTCGGGGCGTTCGTCCATGAGGCGCTGCATGAAGGTGCCCACGCTGTTGGGGCTCGTGAAGAAGATGCCGCTGAAGGGGGAGAGGTCGGGAACCGTCCAGCCTGCGGCCGGCCGGATCTCGATCGTCGGGAAGACGACCGAGTCCAGATTGTGCCGGCTGAGTTCGCCGACGAATGCCGCGGCCTGATGCTCCGGGCGGGTGACCAGAACGGTCGGCATCAGCAGCTCTTGCGGATTTCGGAGAGGATCTTTTCAGCGCCCTGCGCGAGGAGCATCTCGGCAAGCTCGATACCGGCTTCCTCGGCCTGGCTCGGCGAGGTGAGGCCGGTCTTGGTGATCTCGTCGCGGATGCCGACGGTGCCGTCGGTGGAGCCGACGAACGCCAGCAGGTGCAGGTTGCCGTTCTTGAAGGAGGCGTAGGAGCCGATCGGGATCTGGCAGCCGCCCTGGAGGTGGCGCAAAAGCGAACGCTCCGCCTTGCAGCAGTATTCGGTGTTCGAGTGGTTCATCACCTTGACGATCTCACGGGTCTGCTCGTCGTCGACGCGGGTCTCGATGCCGAGCGCGCCCTGGCCGACTGCCGGAAGCATGATCTCGTGCGGCAGGATCTCGGAGATGCGGTCGCTGAAGTTGAGGCGGTAGACGCCGGCGTAGGCAAGCATCATGGCGTCGAAGTCGCCTTCGTCGAACTTCTTGAAGCGGGTGTTGAGGTTGCCGCGGATGTCGCAGATCTCGAAGTCCGGGCGGAGGCTCTTCAGCTGCGACATGCGGCGCAGGCTGCTGGTGGCCACCTTGGCTCCCTTCGGGAGGTCGAGCAGCTTGGCGCCCGATTTCGAGATGATGACGTCGCGGGTATCCTCGCGCTCGGTGAAGGCGCTGATGATGAGCCCTTCGGGGGTGGCGGTCGGAACGTCCTTGAGGCTGTGCACGGCCAGGTCGATCTCCTTGGCGATCAGGAACTTCTCGATGTCCTTGGTGAAGAGTCCCATGTCACCGATCTTCGAGAGCGGCGAGTCGAGCAGCACGTCGCCGGTGGTCTTCACCAGCTTGAGGGTGATGTCGAGGTCGGGGAAATGCTTCGAGAGCTCCGCTTTCGTGAATTCTGCCTGCCAGAGAGCGAGAGGGCTGGACCTGGTACCGATGATAAGCTGTTTTTTCAAGGCGGTTACGGATTTGGTGATTTAGTGGGACTGGTTGGGCTCTTCAAGATCAAATACGTTGCGGACGAGGTCGACCCTGCTCGGCATGCTGTCGGCGGTGCTGACGGGCGCCTTGAGCATCTTGATGGGGTGGTGCAGGATCTTTTTCATGATCCTGTCGGTGAGATGCTCCATGCGCCGGAGCTCCTCTTCGGAGACTTTGTGGCGGTAGCGCTCGAGCTCCTTCTCCTTGATTTCGATGAACTTCGACTGGAGATCGACGATGGTGGGACGCACCTTGAGGGTGTTGATCCACTGGCCGAAGGCGACCAGCTCCTCGTCGATGATGCCGTGCACCTTCGGCAGCTCGAGGCGGCGGCGCTCAAGGTTCTTGTCGATGATGTGCTTGAGGGCGTCGATGTCCTTGAGGAACATGTTCTGCAGCTTGCCGATCTCAGGATCGGCGTTGCGCGGCAGGCCGAGGTCGAGGATGATGACCGGCTTCAGGCGGCGCTTCTGCATGGCCGCGTGCATGTCGGCCTCCGAGATGATGTAGTCCTTGGTGCTGACGGCCGTGATGATGATGTCGAACTCGTGCAGGTGCTCCTTGTAGCTCTCGAAGGGGAGCACCCGGTTGGTGCCGAGCTCTTCGGCGAGCGCTTCGGCCTTCGACTGGGTACGGTTGGTGATGACGATGTTGCGCGCGTTCTTGGCGAACATGTGCTTGGCCGCCAGCTCGCCGGTCTCGCCGGCGCCGACGAGCAGGATCTTCTTCATCGAGAGGTTCGAGAAGATCTTCTGCGCGAGCTCGACGGAGGCGTAGCTGACCGAGACGGCGCCCTCCATGATCTTGGTGCGGGTCTTGACCTTCTTGGCAACACTGAAGGCGGTGTGGCAGAGCCGGGTCAGCAGGATGCCTGCGGCCTGGACTTCGGCGGCGATGCGATAGGCCTCCTTGACCTGGCCGAGGATCTGTCCTTCACCGAGGATCAGGGAGTCGATTGCGCTGGAGACTTCGAAGAGGTGGCGTGCGGTGCCGCAGTAGAAACGGCTGAAGAAGTGTTCGGGACGGACGTCCTTGCGGGCGTCCTTGAACGAGATGAGGTACTCCTTGAGGTATTCGCCGGTGACCTCGTGCATCGCCGGTACGACGTAGAGCTCCGTCCGGTTGCAGGTCGAGAGCACCATCGCCTCGTGGGCCAGTCCTCCGGAAATGAGACCGGTGATGAACTCCTTGTTCTGAACTTCTGAAAGAGAGATTCTTTCCCGGATTTCAATGGGTGCTGTTTTGTGATTGACACCGACTGAAATGATGTTCATAGCAGGGCTGTTTTAGTGAACCGGTTATGCGGGGTATGGTGGAAAATCCATGGATTCCGGCATAAAGCTGAGTCTGAAATATATCTCACTGCCCCCATATTTTCAAATGCGGGGACGATTTATAGGGTCGTGCTGTGGAAGGTCGGAGAAAATACGGTCATCAGCGTGATGAGGAGCGTGATGAAGACGAAGAGGAAAATGAGCAGGTATGCCATGTGCTTGATGTCCCATCCGAGGAGCGGGCGGATGAAGATGCTCACGCCGTAGATGAGCCAGATCGCGATCAGCGTGATGAGCTTGGGGTCGAGGATGTTGATCGCTCCGCCGGTTGCGTTCTGCTCGAGCATGCCGGCGAAGAGCGTGACGGAGAGGAAAATGAACCCGAAGGCGACGGCGTGCATGATGAGCCGCTCGAGCACCTCGAGGTTCGGCAGCCGCTGGAAAAGCAGTTCGAAGCGGTTCCGCTGGATCTGGCGGAAGAGCAGGAGGTAGAGGATGCTGTAGAGGCCGGCGATGGCGATGGCGCTGAAGCCGAAGATGGCTGCGACGAGGTGCACCCCCATGCCGATGCCGGTGAAGATCTGGCCGTCGCCGGGTGCCTGGGCGGTCATGATCGACGATATCAGTTCGGCGCCGGTGGCGAACGCGATGACGAAAAAGCCGGTTTTGTCGCTCTTCGTGGTGAACTCGATGAAGAAGTAGGTGGTCGTCAGCGTGAGGGCCACCATGGTCATGATGTTGAAGGTGGAGTAGCCGATCCGGTACCCCTCGATCGAGGTCAGGAGCCCGAGGTAGACCAGGTGGGTCAGGAGGGTGAGCAGCAGCGCGGGCTGCTTGTACTTCTTTGCCGGCTGCCAGTCCCTGAAGAAGTGCGCGGCGTAGAGGAACGTGGTGCCGATATAGAGCATCGAGACGACCTGCGTCAGGATGAAGAGAGGGAAGTTGCTGGAGAGTATGTTGTTCATCGCTAAGATATGTGGGGGAGCGCGGAAGTCAGGTGGAGCGGCCTCTGTCTCCGGGAAATGTGTACGGTGCGCTAAAGCGTTCGGAAAGCAAGGAAAAAGATGTATATTCCGCCCGTCATAGAATATAAATATACTTTTTTACAGGAAAAAAAGATGAGCACGAACAAGAATATCCGCAATATCGCCATCATCGCGCACGTCGACCACGGCAAGACGACGCTGGTCGATTCGATTTTCCAGAATACAGGCGCCTTCCGCGAGAACCAGCACGTCGATGTTCGTGTCATGGACTCCAACCCGCAGGAGCGCGAGCGCGGCATCACGATCTTCTCCAAGAATGCTGCCGCCATGCACAAGGGAACCAAGATCAACATCGTCGACACCCCGGGCCACGCCGACTTCGGCGGCGAGGTCGAGCGCATCCTGAAGATGGTCGACGGCGTGCTTCTGCTCGTCGACGCCTTCGAGGGCCCCATGCCGCAGACCAAGTTCGTGCTGCGCAAGGCGCTCGAGCTGAAGCTCAAGCCGATCGTCGTCATCAACAAGATCGACCGGCCGCAGTCCGATCCCATCAAGGTCCACGACCAGGTGCTCGACCTCTTCATCGCTCTCGGCGCCGACGAGGACCAGCTCGACTTCCCCTACCTCTTCACCTCCGCCAAGAACGGCATCGCCAAGTACGACATGGCGGACGAGGACGGTGACATGAGCCTGCTCCTCGACATGATCATCAAGGAGATCCCCGCTCCCAAGACCAACGACGAGGGCGGCTTCCAGATGCTCGTCACCAGCCTCGACTACAATGACTACATCGGCAAGATCGCCATCGGCCGCATCTATCGCGGCAAGGTCGCTCCCGGCAACCAGCTGGTCGTCGTCGAGCCCGAGGGCGTCGTCGGCAGGGGGACGGTGACCAAGCTTTTCCAGTTCGACAAGATGCAGCGCGTGGAGGCCAAGGAGGCCTCGTCGGGAGACATCGTCGCCATCGCCGGCATCCAGGACGCCACCGTCGGCATGACCCTCACCTCCCCCGACTCCCCCGAGATCCTCGAGTCGTTCGAGATCAGCAAGCCGACCCTCTCCATGCTCTTCTCGGTGAACGACTCCCCGTTCGCCGGCCAGGAGGGCAAGGAGGTCACCAGCCGCAAGATCCGCGAGCGCCTGATGAAAGAGGTCATGACCAACGTTGCCCTCAACGTCGAGGAGACCGAGAGCGCCGACACGTTCCGCGTGTCGGGGCGCGGCGAACTCCACCTCTCCGTCCTCATCGAGACCATGCGCCGCGAAGGCTATGAGCTGGCCATCGCGCGCCCGCAGGTGATCATGCACAAGGACGAGGCGGGCGCGCTGCTCGAGCCGATCGAGCATGTCACCATCGACATTCCCGACGAGTACACCGGTGTCATCATCGAGAAGATGGGCCGCAGGAAGGCCGAGATGACCCACATGGGCACGCTGCGCGGCGGCATGGTCCGTCTCGAGTTCGAGATCCCGACCCGCGGCCTCATCGGCTACAACCTCGAGTTCACCACCGATACGAAGGGCGAGGGCATCATGGCCCATGTCTTCCACGAGTACCAGCCGTTCCGGGGCAAGCTTCCCGGCCGTGAAACCGGAGCCCTGGTCGTCGCCGAAACCGGCGTCTGCGTCGCCTATGCCCTGAGCAGTCTCGAGGATCGCGGCACATTCTTCGTCTCCCCCAACACCAAGGTGTATGCGGGCATGGTCGTCGGCGAGTCCACCCGCGGACTCGACATCACCATCAACGTCTGCAAGACCAAGAAGCTGACCAACATGCGCTCTTCGGGTACCGACGAGTCCCTGCGCCTCACCCCTCCGAGGATCCTTTCCCTGGAGCAGGCGCTCGAGTTCATCAATGACGACGAGCTGCTCGAGGTGACCCCCGAGAGCATCAGGATCCGCAAGAAGATCCTCGACCAGAACCAGCGGGAGCGGGCCGCCAAGAAGGCGAACGCCTGACCAGAAGCCGCAACGGCACAAAACGGAGAGCCCCTGCACGTCGGAGTGATGTGCAGGGGCTTTTGCGTTCGGGTTCCAGTCGGTTCAGGGGCAGGCCTCAGGCGTTGAAGAAGAGCCTCCTCAGCTCCTTGCGGGCGCGGGCCAGATCCGCTTTCGCTTCGCTTTCCGCGCAGTGCAGCGCTTCGGCGATCTCCATAAGGCTCCTTCCCTCCCGTTCGTGCATCCTCCAGACCGCCTGCAGCCGCTCTTCGAGCTGCGATGCGCAAGCGTCCATCCTGGCTTCATCTCCCGTGCCGGCGCTCCGGGGCTTTTCTTCAAAGGAGCTTCCGGTTCCGGACAGTTCGGCTTCGGTTGCCGGACGGGGGCGATCTTCGTTGACCTCTCCGAAGAGGCGGACGAACTCCCCGAACTCGAGCCCCGTGCCTTCCGACGCTGCGATGCGGTTCTCCAGGAAGTCGCGGGCGAGGGTTTCGAAGCGCCGGCCGATCTCCGGCAGGCGGACGGCGAAATCGAAGCTGTCATCCATATCGCGGGCTTCAAGGTCGTAGGGGACCTTCATGAGCACGTTGATGCCGGCCGCTTCCGCGTAGCGTTCGGCGACTCCGCTGCCGTCGTCGCGGTTGATGATGAGCCCGAGCAGGCGGGAGCGGCCGCCGACCGACCTGAAATAGTTGTTGGCGCGGCAGATGTTGTTGGCCGTGAAGATCGACTGGCGGTCGTTGCTGGTGACCAGGATCACGTCCTGGCTGAGCGAGCGGGCCAGCGGCGTGGCGAACCCGCCGCAGACGACGTCGCCGAGGAAGTCCATGAGGATGACGTCGATATCCCACTTGAACAGGCCGAGCTTCTCGAGCAGGTCGAAGCCGGAGATGATGCCGCGACCGCCGCATCCGCGGCCGACCTGCGGACCTCCGAGCTCGATGCCGTAGATCGGCCGGGGGAAATCGGGGATGTCGCGGCGGAAGACGATGTCGCCTACACGGAGCTCTTCGCCGCGCGCGTTCTTCTCGGTGAAAACCTCGGTGACGGTCGGCAGGGAGATGCCGCCGAAAAGCGAGGTGGTCGAGTCATGCTTCGGGTCGCAGCCCAGCTGCAGGACCCGCTTGCCCATGAGCGAGAAGGTCGCGCTGAGGTTGGTCGTCGTGAAGCTCTTGCCGATACCCCCCTTGCCGTAGATCGCCAGTGTGCGTGCTGCCATGAAGGGGCTCAGGGTTGTGCCGTATGGCAGGGTTTGGCGTACGTTTCGGCCTCCTTTTTCCAGGTCAGGACCATCTTCATGCAGTCCGGGTCGGTAAAGGCCTGCAGGTAGGCTTCGGTGATCGATTCGTCCACCCGGTGGTGGTGGGTGAAGATCTTTTCGGTGTCGAGCCGCCCCTCGGCGATGAGCCGGCGGACACGCTCCAGGTCGCCTTTGGCCCACTGCTTGGCGGCGATGAAGGAGAGCTCCTTCTGGAAGGCCTGGGAGTAGTCGATGTTCATGCGCTGGTAGTAGCCGCCGAAAACGACCCGGCCCTGGAAGCGCAGGAAGCGCAGTCCGGTCTCGATGGCCGGCATGATGCCGGTGCTGTCGATGAGCACGTCGAACTCGTGGCCGGCGAGGGCGGCCGAGACATCCTCGGTCTCGGGGTTGATCCTGATGTCGGCGGGGGAGTGCTTCAGGCGGTTTGCGGACGGTTCGGTCGCGGCGACGAGCTCCGCTCCCATGAGCTTGGCCAGTTCGGCGGCAAGGAGGCCGACGGCGCCCTGGCCGAGCACCAGCACCTTCTTGCCCCTGACCTCGGCGAGGTCGACGATGTGCAGGGCCGTCGCGCCGAGCGGCAGGGCGATGCCGCACTGGGGGTTCTCGATGCCGTCGAGCACGGTCAGGCTCTCGACCGGGCAGGCGACGAACTGCGACGCCCCGCCGAATGCGGCGTTGACGCCCTCGTAGCCGAACGAGCCTGCGATGTAGGCGAATTTGCCGACGAGCTCCTGGTTGACGTGGCCGCCGACCTCCCTGATGCGGCCGACGGTTTCGTAGCCGGGAATGAAGGGAAAAATGAAGGGCGGGGAGGGGATGAGCCCGTTGAAGGCCATCTTCTCCGTTCCGGTGCTGATGGAGGACCACCAGGTTTCGACGAGCACGTCGGTCGAGGAGAGCGGCTTGAGCGACACTTCCCTCAGCTCGATCTGGCGGACGCCCGTAAAGACGATCGCTTTCGATGTCATGTTCGGTTTCATGCGGCCCCTCCGGCTTTCACCTTCTTCTCATGCCGCTTCTCGAGTATCAGCCGGATGACGAACTGGGCCGCGTTGACGAGGTAGCTGAGATATGCGGCCAGTGCCGTCCAGACGAGGATCGAGTGGTCGAAGCCCATGTAGAAAAGTACGAAGTAGGAGACGTGCACCACCATGGCGATGGAGCTGCCGAAGTCCTCCCAGAAGAACTCGGGAGCGAAGGCGAAGGCGCCGAAGACCTCTTTTTCGAAGAACCCTCCGGTGATGAAGATGAGGAAGAGCATGAAGGTCTTCAGGGTCACGAAAAAGGTGACCCAGGCGAAGTTGTCGATCCAGATGTCGTACTTGTAGAGGTAGGTGACGGTGACGCCGCCGAGGAAGATCAGGAACTGGATGGGTGCCAGGATGGCCTGCACGGTCGTCCAGACGGAGGCGTTGCGGCGGGCGAGCTGCTCGGGAGTATAACGGGGCATAGGGCTGAAGGGGTTCACGGGTAGAGAAACGGGGGCGGGCGCCTGGGCTCCGCCCCCCGAAAATGCATGGAAATATAGCAATTCGATGAAAATATCCCTTGGCCAAACGCTTCAGCGCAGCGTCCAGTCATAGGCGTTCCAGAGCGTGGAGATAAGGTTGACGTCGGCATGCTCCACCCTTCGGCTGAATCCTTCGAGCTCGTCGTAGTAGTAGAGGAAGGTGCGCGGCTGCTCGTCGTGCAGGATCTGCTGGTACTCCCGCCAGAGCGCCAGCTCGCGTGCAGGGCTGGTCGGGCCGCTGAGCGCTTCGATGACCCGGTCGAGCCGTTCGCTCTGGAATGCCGAGGAGTTGAAGGGGCGTTTCTCGAAGTCCGACCCCCAGATGATCAGCTGGAAGGGGAGGGTTTCGGCGGCAAGGCCCGAGAGGGCCGCCTCGTAGCGGAACTCGTTCTGGTTCTTCAGGAAGATGAGGCTCTCGTCGAAGCGGAGCCGGCATTCGATGCCGATGTCGCGGAGGTTCTGCTGGATGATGGTCGCCGCATAGTTCCTCCTGGGGTTGCCGACCGGTGCGGCAAGCTCGAAGGAGAAGCGCAGGCCGTCTTTTTGGAGGATGCCGTCCGGTCCGGGCGTCCAGCCGGCCGAGGCCAGCAGCTCCGAGGCCTTCCGGGGATCGTAGGCGTAGGGGTCGAGCGAGGTGTCGGCGATGTGGCGGTAGGCGGGGGAGAGCGAGGTATTGACGATTTCGGCATGGTCGGGCCCCATGAACCCGTCGATGATCGACTGGCGGTCGATCGAGAGCGTGAGCGCGCGGCGCACCCTCCTGTCTCCGAAGAGCGGGTTGGGCTCGACTGCGTGGCGTTCCCTCCAGGCCGCGCCGTCGATGTTCAGCCAGACGATGCTGTCGAAGTAGCGGTCCTTCACCGGGCGGATGACGACCCCTTCGGCCGTGCGCTCGAGATCCGCCACATCCTTCGGGTTGATGCCGCCCGCCGAGAGCATGGCGTCGACCTGGCCCGAACGGAGCATCGCCAGGCGGGTGGTATACTCGGGAACGATGAGGAAGATCAGCTGCCGGGTCGCCGCGGGGTGCGGCAGGGTCGAGGTCGAACTTGATTCGAGCACCAGCTTCTGCTGGCGGTCCCAGCGGGCTACGCGGTAGGGGCCGGCTCCGACGACGGGGATTTCGGCCGCCCTGCTCCTGATCTCCTCGGGGCGGTAGTTTCGGAAGAGGTGTTCGGCCACCGGCATGAGATCGTTGAAGTGGTCGAGGATGATCGCCGGCGAGAGCGGTCGGCGGAAGCGGAGCACCAGGGTCGAGTCGTCGGGGGTCTGGACAGCGCGTTCGATGTCGGGGGTGCCGTCCTCTTTCAGGAGCAGATCCCCGAGGTAGTGCTGGCGCGTGCTGGCCACGGCGGGGTTCGCGTAGAGGCCGTAGGAGAACCTGAAGTCGTCGGAGGTCAGCTTCTCTCCGTCCTCCCAGACGGCGTCCGTTTTCAGGTGGAAGGTGGCGCTGCGGCCGTCCGGGGAGAACTCCCAGCGCTCGGCGGCTGAGGGCAGGAAGGTGATCTCGCCCTTCTTTCCGTCATAGGAGGGCTTGACGAGCGAGGGGTAGATGAGCGTGCAGGCTTCGCGCGAGAGCGAGAGCTGGATGAGCAGCGGATTGAGGTAGTCGAAGTCGGCCGAAACTGCCGCGATGACGCTCTCCCTGCGGGCCGCATCGTTGTTCTGGCGGCATGAGGTGAGGGCGCCCTGCAGGAGCAGCATGGCAAGGAGGGCGGTGAGGATTCTCTTCATGGGGGAGGCGGTTAATGGTCGGGGAAGCATGCCGTGAAGGAGTGCACGGCAGGGACGGCGGAGAGGAGGAAGCCTTCGCCGTAGAGCGCGCCGATCTGTTCGCCGAGGGCGCGGGCGCGGGCTTCGAGGCCGCTGAGGAACTCCTTGCGCTTGATCATGGTGGCCGGCGCGTCAGGGTCGCCCTCCTGCCAGAACTGCGAGGCGAAGGCGAGGACGCCCCTGCGCGACGCTTCGAAGGTTCGGGAGACGTCGACGATCATGTCCGGCGGAAGGTCCCGGTACTGGATATAGTGGAAAAGGTGCCGGGGCCGGTGCGCCTCCTGCTCCTTGCCTTCGAAGGTGGTCTTCAGCTGGCGGAGCCCGGCGTAGTAGCAGGCATCGGAGACCAGCTTCGAGGCTTTCACATGGTCGGGATGGCGTTCGTCGGGAGGGTTGCAGAAGAGTGCCGCCGGCCGGAAGCGGCGGATGACCGAGACGACGGCGTGGAGGTTCTCTTCGGTATAGAACAGCTTCGAGTCTCCGAGGTCGAGCTGCACCCGCTCGAGGTAGCCCATCGCCCTGGCGGCCGCCTCGGCTTCCCTGCGGCGGCTTTCGGGGGTGCCGAGCGTGCCCATCTCCCCCCGGGTAAGGTCGCAGACGGCGACCTGGCGGCCTTCGCCGATAATGTTCAGCAGCGTCGCCCCGCACGAGAGTTCCACGTCGTCGGGATGGGCGCCGAAGGCGAGCGCGTAGACGCCCCGGCCGTCACTTTCGATTTGCATCGTATATTGCTTACTGGTCCCGGGTTCCTCCGGGCGGCGCCACGGGCCGCGGGAGGGTTCCCTCATAAAAAAAAGTACTGCAGATGCTGAAAGTAAAGATTGTGCGGCTTAACAAACAAGCCTTTCTGCCCGTTTATGCCACACGCCATGCCGCCGGCATGGACGTCTCGGCCTGCCTCGAGGCTCCCGTCACGGTCCGGCCCGGCACGGCCGAGCTGATCCCGACGGGTTTGGCCATCGAGCTACCCGAGGGGTACGAGGCACAGCTGCGCCCGCGAAGCGGCCTGGCCCTGCGCAGTCTCATCTCGCTGCCGAACACTCCGGCCACGATCGACGCCGACTACCGGGGAGAGGTGAAGGTGATCCTCATAAACCACGGCACGGAGCCGTTCCTCGTTAGCCACGGCGACCGTATCGCGCAGATGGTCGTCGCCCGTGTCGAGCATGTCGCTTTCGATGAGGTCGACGAACTCGGCGCAACGGAGAGAGGAGAGGGCGGATTCGGCCATACGGGAACGGCGCGCCGGTGACGCGTCGCCCTCAGCCGGTTTTGAGGTAATCCAGGCCGAACTTGTCGAGCTTGCGGTAGAGGGTCGCCCGTCCGATGCCGAGTATCCGTGCGGTTTTGGTGAGGTTGCCGTTCGAAGCCTTGTAGGCTTTCAGGATGGCTTCCCGTTCGTGCTCCTCGAGCGAGTATGATTGCATGTTGGGGCTGTGGCCCGATTGGTCCGGAGCGCCCGGCTGCCGGACGCTTCCGCCTGCATTGACGCCGCCCTCTATTGCGGCTGCGCTTCCGGCCCCGTGCGAATGGAGCGGGCGGAGCGTTTCGATTATCTCTCCCTTCCGGGTGACGGCCGCACGCTGGACGGCGTTCTTGAGCTCGCGGATGTTTCCCGGCCACTGGTAGCTCTTCGAGCCTTCGAGCGCTTCGTCGCTGAAGCTGATTTTCCCGATGCTGTTGGCGCTGGCGAACTCCTCGAGGAAGTGGCTGGCCAGGAGCGGGACGTCGTCGGGACGCTCCCTGAGGGGAGGGAGGTAGAGCGGGAACTCCTCGAGCCGGTAGTAGAGGTCCTCGCGGAACCGGTTGGTGCGGATGGCATCGGTGAAGTTGCGGTTGGTTGCCGAAATGACCCTGAAGTCGACCGCCCGCTCGTTTTTTTCTCCCACCCGCCGGATCTTCCTCTCCTGGATCACCCTGAGTACTTTTGCCTGGATGTCCCTGTCCATATCTCCGATCTCGTCGAGGAAGATGGTGCCCTTGTCGGCCTGTTCGAAAAACCCGGTGTGGTCGGTGGTCGCGCCGGTGAAGGATCCCCTGGCGTGTCCGAAGAGGATGCTGTCGGCCAGCGAGCTCGATATGGCCGCACAGTTGACCGAGACGAAGGGCCCCCGGCTCCGGCGGCTTCCCTGGTGGATCGCCTGCGCGAAAAGCTCCTTGCCTGTGCCGCTCTCCCCGAGGATGAGGACGTTCAGGTCGGTTTCCATCACCTGCATGGCCTGGTCCATGGCCGATTTCAGGCTGCGGCTGCGGCCGATGATCTGGCGGAAGACGTCGCGGCTCTTGAGCTCCTTTTTGAGGGTCCGGACTTCGCCCTGCAGCGCCGAACCCGCAAGGGCGTTGCGCATGACGATTTCAAGGCGGTCGACGTTCAGCGGCTTGGTGAGGTAGTCGTAGGCGCCGAGCTTGATGCACTTGACCGCCTGGGGGATCTCGTGCGATGCCGTGATGATGATGACGGGGACGGTGATGTTCTGCGATTTCATGAAGCGCATCACCTCGAAGCCGTCCTTTCCCGGCATGTTGATGTCGAGCAGGACGACGTCGGGCGAGTGGGTGCTGATGGCGTCGATGGATTCCATTCCGTCATTGACGACGAGGGCCTCGTAGCCCATTTTCCGCACGAAATGACTGAAGATCCTCCGCGACGTCTCGTCGTCGTCGGCTACGAGTACGGAGTGCTTCTCCTTCGGGGCGCCTGAAGCTGCCGTCGGGAGGTAAGGGTATGTCTTTTTCACTACGGTGTTCCTTCTCGATCCGGGGGAGGGTTTCCGGTACAGAAAAGCTGAAAACCCCCCACTTGGGGGATCTCGGGGGATTTTCAGCAATCAGTCCCGCCGCTTCGACGGCGGGGTACTAGGGGGGGGGCGTTCTTCAGTTTTTCCTGCCGGGGACGGGCTTTGCAGGTGCTGCGGGTGCTGCTGGAGCTGCCGGTGCCGGTGTCGGTGCCGGAGTGCTCTCTTTCTGCGAGAAGGGGATCTGCTGGATCTCCTTTTTCACCTTGTCGCCGGCTGCGCCCATCGTCATTGCGCCGGGCATGACGCCGCCCATCAGCTGGCCGAGTCCTGCGCTGACGTTGTTGAACAGGTCCTGCACCTGGCCGGTCTGGACGGTGGTGTTCAGGTTCTCGAGGATGTTCGTCCAGAGCTTGCCGAGCTCCTGGAACGAGCTTTTCACCTGTTCCGAGTTCAGGGTGGCCGTGACGCCGTCGACGAGCTGGCCGGTAGCCGAGCTGACGGTGTTGAGCATGTCCTTGACCTGGTCGGAGTTCATGGTGGTGGTGACGCCGTCGACGAGCTGGCCCGTGGCCGAGCTGACGGTATTGATCATCTCCTTGACCTGGTCGGAGTTCATGGTCGAGGTGACGCCTTCGATCAGCTGGCCGGTGGCCGAACTGACCGTGTTGAAGACGCCCTGCATCGATTCGATGGTCGAGTCGATCAGTACGCCCACGTTGCCGATAAGATTGGCCATGTCGCCGTTGCCGACATTGTCGCCCTGGGTGGTTGCCGGCTTCGCCGGTGCCGCCGGAGCTGCCGGTTTGTTGAGCTCTTCTGCTGCCATGATGCTGTAAGGTTTATGGATGGTTGTTGGTGTTGATAGTCGTTGTTGCAATATACGCAATCCCTTCACCAAGTCCTTGATAGGGCGGATTCAATAAAAAGATGCCGCCCTGCTCATGCTTCCCCGGTTCCTATGCCCCGAACTTGGCCATCAGCTTTTCGGCCGCCTGCCGTCCGCTGAGCGCCGCGCCCTCCATTGAGGCCAGGTAGTGCTGGTCGGTGTAGTCGCCGGCGAGGAAGAGGTTCCTGACGGGACTCAGCTGGTCGGGGCGGTACTGGTCGACGTCGGGCACCGCCTTATAGACCGACTGCGGGATCTTGACGATGGTCGACTTGAGCAGCTCTGCATCCCGCGATTTCGGGAAGCGGCTGCGGATGTCTTTCATAACCAGTTCGGTGATGACGTGGTTCGGCATGTCGAGGAACTGGTGGGCCGGGGCGATCACCAGGCTCATGACGCTGCCGCCGTTTGCCGTGCCCATTCCCTGCTGGAAGTCCTCCGGGCAGGTGATGGAGACGTCGGCGAAGGTTGCGAAGGTGGTCCCTTCCGAGAACATGAGGTTGTCGGTGTCGGTTATCTTCCGGTCGAACCAGAGCTGGCAGTTGATGACCGGGCTTCCGGTGAACTGGTGGAGGTTGCGGAAGTAGTCGTGCCGCAGCCACTCGTCCGGGAGGATCTTCTTGAGGTTGTGGACCGGCAGGGCCGAGATGAAGGCGTCCGCCTCGATGGTGTGGCCGTCCCGCAGCACGGCGCTTTTGATGCTTCCGTCGTCTTCGAGCTCGAAGCGGCTCAGGCGCGCGTCGACGAATATCCTGCCGCCCCGGCTCTGGATGTACTGGCGCATCGGCTCGATCATCGACTCCCCGGGGTTCTTGCGGAAGAAGCCGAACTTGGTGGCCGCGTAGTCGGTGCCGAAGTACTTGAAGATGGTGATCATCGGCCGGGCGCTGATGACGTTCGGCTCGATGAAGTTCATCGCCAGGGCGATGGCCCGCCAGAGTTTCTGGAGGGAGTGCTCCGAGGCTCCGTGCAGCCGGTGCCATTCGGAGTAGGTCATGTGGTCCTGGCTGCGGAAGTACTCCTCGTTTCCGGCAAGCGCCGGCCAGAGGCCCTTGATGAGCGAGATCTTGTCCCACATGGTGAGGAAGTCGGCCTGCAGGCCGCCGACCACCTCGGCCCACGGGCTCGGGAGGTTGGCCTTGCGGAAGGAGGATTGGGCGCCGCCCTCTTCGGCGTAGATGAGGGCGTGGTCCTTCCATGCGTAGTTCTCTGCGGCGCCGACCCGTTTCAGGTAGGACTGCAGCTGCGTGTAGCCGCCGAAGACGATATGGAGGCCGGACTCGATGGAGTCGCCGTCGCTGTCTTTCCAGACGGAGACTTTTCCTCCGAGCACCTTGCGCTTTTCGTAGAGTTCAACGCTGTGGCCCTTGTCGACAAGTTCTATGGCGGCCGAGAGTCCAGCGACTCCTGCACCGAATATGGCTATTTTCACCGTTCTGCTGCTCTTCTTTGATGGATGGAAACTTCAGTGATGGAGGCGCTTTTCCCCCCTGCTACTGCAATTCACACGTGAATATAGGGATTTAGGGCGGCATTTCGGAATGTCGCATGATCCCGCTTCGGGACTTTTTCAGCGGGTGAGCGCCCTGAGAGCCCTGTCGATCTCGGAAATCATTCGCAGTCCGAGCTTCAGGCTTTCCCTGACGACGAAACGCAGGTCTTCTGCCGCCACCCTCGGGGCGGGTTCCGGGTAGCCGTTCTTTTCGATGGTCTTGATCTCGTCGGGGCGCCGATCCGGCAGCTCTTCCTGGTGGGTACTCATTGCTGGTGGGGGATGTGTCTCGTTTTTTAGGGCGGACTCTTGCTGCGAATTGAATAAATTGCACAATCACGGGAAGGAAAGCAATACGAAACAACCCGATACGCCACCCTCCCGTTCCCCGTCGGCTGCAGTATGAATCGGCCGCCCCTAAATTTTTTAAGGAATATTGCGATAATATGATGTCTTTTTAAGAAAAGCGTTGCTTATTTCTTAGAATTGTGTAATTTTCTTACAAATTCGAATTAAATCCGCTTCCATTATGTCGGGACATCTTGATCTGATCGACCTGAAAATCATCGAGTCCATGGGGGCCAACGGGCGGATCCGGCTGAGCGAGCTGGCAGAGATCGTCGGACTTTCGATCCCTTCCGTCAGCGAGCGCCTGGACAAGCTCCAGAAGAACGGCATCGTCGAGGGGTTCACGACGGAGGTCAACGAGCGCCAGCTTGGTTTCGACATCCAGGCGTTCGTGCGGGTGCGGGTGGATTCTTCGAAGCATTACAAGTCCTTCATGGAGCATGTGATGAAAGAGGACGAGATCATGGAGTGCTTCTCCGTTACCGGCGAGGGATCGCACATCCTCCGGGTCATGACCCATAACACCGGTTCGCTCGAGAAGTTCCTCTCGCGCATCCAGAGCTGGCCGGGAGTGATGAGCACGAATACGAGCTTCGTCCTCTCCCAGCTGAAGAAGACGCGCAAGATCAACGCGGACATCATCCGCAAAAACCTTCAGGACCGCCAGGTGCTCATCACCTACGACGAGAAGAAGTCGAGGAAGTAGCAGGGGGTCCCGATACCATAGAACAACAGGCATTCAGACGACAGGCAACACCAAGCAAACCAACAAGGAGGTTCTCTTGAGCATCGAGAATAAGAATGTAGTTTCGACCTATTTCGGGTCGATGACCTTTGACCAGAAGGCCATGCGTTCCAGGCTTCCCAAGGAGGTCTTCAGCGCACTGCAGGAGACGATCAAATCCGGTCGCGACATGACCGAGGATATCGCCGGGGCCGTTGCCCACGGCATGAAGGAGTGGGCCATGGACAACGGCGCCACCCACTATACCCACTGGTTCCAGCCGATGACCGGCTCGACGGCGGAAAAGCACGACGCGTTCCTCTCGATCGACCGCGACGGAACGCCTATCGAGCGTTTCTCGGGCGAGCAGCTCATCCAGGGCGAGCCCGACGCTTCGAGCTTCCCCTCCGGCGGCATGCGCACCACCTTCGAGGCCCGAGGCTATACCGCATGGGATCCCTCCAGCCCCGCTTTCCTCATGAAAGGCGGCAGCGGTGTGACCCTCTGCATCCCGACCGTCTTCATCTCCTATCACGGCGAGGCACTCGATGCCAAGACGCCGCTGCTGCGGTCCATGAACGCCGTCAGCAAGTCCTCCATCCGCCTTCTCGAGGTTCTCGGCACCACCGGCGTCTCCCGTGTCAAGACCTTCGCCGGCGTCGAGCAGGAGTACTTCCTCATCGACAAGAAGTTCTACACCGAGCGCCCCGACCTGGTCATGAGCGGCCGCACCCTGCTCGGTGCCCTGCCGCCGAAGGGCCAGCAGCTCGAAGACCACTACTTCGGCTCCGTTCCGGACCGCGTCCTTGAGTTCATGCAGGATGTCGAGCACGAGCTCTACCTGCTCGGCATCCCCGCCAAAACCCGCCACAACGAGGTTGCGCCGCACCAGTTCGAGATCGCTCCGCTCTTCGAAGAGGCCAACGTGGCCGCGGACCACAACCTCCTCATCATGGAGGTGATGCGCAAGATCGCCGACAAGAAGGGATTCGCG
Organism: Chlorobium sp. N1; assembly: GCF_004332115.1. Lineage (GTDB taxonomy): Bacteria > Bacteroidota > Chlorobiia > Chlorobiales > Chlorobiaceae > Chlorobium. Next base: position 334,029 of record NZ_SJPA01000001.1, on the reverse strand, counting down.
CTCCTGCTCCTCGAAAAGCCCTTCGCCGGCATCAACGGCTCGGGCAAGCACAACAACTGGTCGATCGGCACCGATACCGGCATCAACCTGCTCGATCCGGGTGACACCCCCGAGAAGAACATCCAGTTCCTCGTCTTCCTCGTCGCCGTCCTCAAGGGCGTCTACAAGCGTTCCGACGTGCTCCGCATGTCGATCGCCAGCATCGGCAACGACCACCGTCTCGGCGCCAACGAGGCTCCTCCGGCCGTCGTCACCGTCTTCCTCGGCGACCTGCTCGAGCGCGTGCTCGACGCGATCGAGAGCGGCAAGATCGACCTGAAGACCGAAAAGCAGGTCCTCAACCTCGGCCTCTCGCAGGTTCCGGTGGTCAACAAGGACTACACCGACCGCAACCGCACCTCGCCCTTCGCCTTCACCGGCAACAAGTTCGAGTTCCGCGCCGTCGGTTCCAGCCAGGCCGTTTCCGTGCCGAACATGGTGCTCAACACCCTCATGGCCGAAGCCGTCGATGAGATGGCAGACGCGATCGAAGCCAAGATGAAGGGCGGCAAGGACCGCGATACCGCAGTGCTCGAGACCCTGCGCGAAGAGATCACGGCCACCAAGGCGATCCGCTACCCCGGCGACAACTACAGCGATGCGCTGCAGCAGGCTGCCAAGGAGCGCGGACTGCCGAACCTGAAGAACACCCCGCAGGCGCTGCGCACCCTCGAGAAGAAGGACGTGCAGGATGTCTTCGTCAAGTACGGCGTGCTCAGCGTCCCCGAGATCGAGTCCCGCCTCAACATCCGCCTCGAGCGGTATGTGAAGGGCGTCGACATCGAGGCGCGCACCCTCCAGCTCATGCTGAAGACCCTCGTCATCCCCGACGTCTCGGAGTACCAGGGCGACATCGGCAGCTCCTTCAACAACCTGCTCTCGGCAGCTGACGAGATCGGCCTTTCGAAGGCCGCCCTCCAGAGCCAGGCGGGCCACCTGAAGACCCTCGCCGAGAACCTCTCGCAGCTCATCGACCTCACGGGCGAACTTGACGGACTGGTCGCCAGGCTCGAGACGATCGAGGGCGAGTTCGAGCAGGCAGACTTCTGCGCCGACACCCTCTTGCCCTTCATGGTCAGGGTCCGCGAAGTGGCCGACCGCCTCGAGCTCATGGTCGACCGCAGCCGCTGGCAGCTTCCGACCTACTCGGAGATGCTCTTCGACCACTGATCGGAAGAGTGTAGCGTTCATACGAAAAAAGGCCCGCATCCCGGGCCTTTTTTCATTATGTTTCCTTTGGACCCAGAGCTTCCCCAAACCAGTAATTCTTTTCTCCGTATGGGTTTTGCCCTCAAGGCCGGCGACTCGCAGGTCGAGTGCCGGGGATTCAGGGTGCACTGCCGGGTCGCCGGGAGCGGCCGGCCGCCCTATCTCCTGCTCCTGCACGGGAGCTTCCTCTCCATGCGCTCCTGGCGCCGAGTGATGGAGCCGCTCTCGGAATCGGCGACGGTGATTGCCGTCGACCGTCCCGCGTTCGGAGAGACCTCCAGGCCCCTGCCTTCACGCACCGGCAACGTCAGCTACGCCCCGGAGGCGCAGAGCGACATGCTGGCCGAGCTGCTCGGGAACATCGGCGTCGATCGCGCCGTCTTCGTCGGCAACTCCACCGGCGGAACGCTTGCGATGCTGACCGCGCTGCGCCATCCCGAGCGCGTTTCCGCCCTGGTGCTCGTCGACGCCATGATCTACAGCGCCTATGCCGCCAGCGGCGTTCCCCGGGTGGTGAAGCCGCTCTTGAAGGCGGCAAGCCCGCTCTTTTCGGGCCTCATGCGTCTCATGATCAGCCGGTTTTTCGACCGCCTGCTCCGGAGCTTCTGGCACGATCCAGCCCGACTTCCGGCCGAGACGCTCTCCGCCTACCGCGCCGACATGATGCAGGGCGCATGGCCGAGAGCCTTCTGGGAGGTGTTCCTGGAGACCCATCATCTGCACCTGGCAGAACGGATCCCCTCGCTCGGGGTGCCTTCGCTCGTCGTTACCGGAAGGCACGACCAGACGGTGCAGGTGGAGGAGAGCCTCCGGCTCGGCCGGGAGCTTCCCGGCGCCGAGCTGGAGGTGGTCGACGACTGCGCCCACCTTCCGCAGGAGGAGCAGCCGGAGGTGTTCGTGGCCGCGGTGAAGCGCTTCCTCCTGCGGATCGGCTGAGGAAGGGGAGCGCTATTCGCCGATGATCTTGACGAGCACCCGTTTGCGGCGCCGCCCGTCGAACTCGCCGTAGAAGATCTGCTCCCAGGTGCCGAAGTGCAGTGTGCCGTTCGTGACGGCCACGACCACCTCACGCCCCATCACCTGGCGCTTGTGGTGGGCGTCGCCGTTGTCCTCGCCGGTGCGGTTGTGGCGGTAGCGGCTGAGGGGTTCGTGCGGAGCGAGCTCCTCGAGCCACCGCTTGTAGTCCTCGTGCAGGCCCGGCTCGTCGTCGTTGATGAAGACCGAGGCGGTGATGTGCATGGCGTTGACGAGGCAGAGCCCCTCGCGGATCCCGCTTTCCCGGAGCGCCTCCCCGACCTCGGGGGTGATGTTCCGGAAGCCCATCCGTTCGGGGATGTTGAAGTAGAGCTCTTTGTGGTATGACTTCATTCCGGCGGCCTCCTTTTGCCTCTCTTTTTCTTGTTTTATTGCACTGCGGAAGTTAAGCTTTATTTTCAGAGTCGCACCAGCATCCACGAACACCAGATACCCTTCCGACATGGCCGAAGCGTTCCAGTACCCCATGACCTACCCCGCCGTCTGGCTGGACTATTACTATTACGGGACATGGTTTCTCTCCATGTTCCTTCTTGCCCTCGGCTGGGGGCTCTTCTTTCGCTACGGCAGGTTCACCTACGCCATCAACCTCGGCTGTTTCTGGAAGACGGCCATGATGCTCATGCTCTTCGTCGTGACGCTCGGCCTGCCGATGTACTACAATACGAAGTTTTCGGCCGAGCACGGCCAGGACGGGGACTCGGTGCGCATAGAGGGCGAGCGTATGCAGTACCTCGACCGGAAGGGGCGTGTCGTTTCCTTTCCTCTTTCGGAGATCAGGGCTATCCGCCAGGAGGCGGTGACCTACAATCCTCCGCCGAAAATCTTCATCGTGGCCGAAACACCGACCGGGCGGGACTCCGTCTACGTGACCGAAAAGCTGCCGGACTATCGGCGGTTCCTCGACGAGCTCTCCTCGAGAAGCGGCGTCAAGGCAGAGCTCCGGTAGTGTTCGCAATGGAGACGACGGCCTGCGACTCCTTTCCGGCGCTTCTCGTTGCCGAAATCGGCAACACGACGACCGCGATTGCCGTTCTCGCCGGGGGCGAGGTGGGTGATTCCCTGCAGCTTTCCTCCGCCGGACTCTCCTCTCCGGAAGCCGCCGGAGAGTTTCTCGCCCCGTTTCTGGCCGAGCACCCCTTCCTTCGGGACGCCGTCGTGAGCTCCGTTGTTCCCGGGGCCGGCGACGCGCTTGCCGCCTTCTTCGGCAAGGTTCTCGGCGGAAGGGTCCTCCGGCTCGACGCCTCCCTCTCCCTTCCCTTCGCCCTCGGCTACGATCCCCCATCGGCCATCGGCGCCGACCGCCTGGCGCTTTTGGCCCGCTCTTGCATGCTCGGGAAGGGGCGGGCCGTCATCGCCCTGGACATCGGTACGGCCATCACCTTCGACGTGCTTTCCGGAGGGAACGTCCATCTCGGGGGGCTCATCATGCCGGGTCTCGAGCTGACGGCTTCGGCGCTGCACGAGCGGACTGCGCTGTTGCCGAAGGTGGAGCTGGACCGGCCCCGTTCGCTCATGGGCCGCTCTACCGTCGACTGCATCAGGAGCGGGGTGGTATGGGGTGGTGCATGCAAGGTCGAGGGGCTCCTGCGGCGGATCCGCCGGGAGCTCGAGCGAGAGCACGGGGAGCGGGACGTGCTGGTGGTGGCGACCGGCGGCAACGCCGGGCTCCTGGTTCCGATGCTGGAGGAGGAGGTGCTGCTGGATCCCCACGCGGTGCTGCGGGGGGCGGCCTACCTGTTCGAGCTCAACAGGAGCGCGGGTTCCTGAAAAAATCCTTTGCCGATTCAATCGCCCTCAGGACTTCCCGGTCCTCGACGTCCTCTTCGAGGAGGAACGCCTCGCCGAGCGCGCGCAGCAGCACGAACCGCAGCCTGCTGTCGAGCTTCTTCTTGTCGGAGAGCATATTCTCGAGCAGCACGGGTGCCTCGATGCTGAGGAAGCGCTTCTCGACGAGTCCCCGGGGGAAGCGGAACTTCCGGATGAGTGCGAGCCCCCGTTCGAGCGAGGCTTCATCGAGGTAGCCGAGATGGTTTGAAAGGGAGAGGGCGCAGGCCATGCCGATGGTGACTGCCTCGCCGTGGCGGATGAAACGGTAGTCGGCGAGCTTTTCGAGCCCGTGCGCGAAGGTGTGGCCGAAGTTCAGGGTGGCGCGCAGTCCGCTCATCTCGCGGAAGTCGGCCTCGACGACCGCCTCCTTGATCTCGGCGCTCCGCCGGACAGCCTCGGTGAGGTATGGCTCTTCGAGCGCTGTGACTTCTTCGAAGTGTTCGTCGAGCCGCTCGAACATGGCCCGGTCGGCGATGAAGCCGTACTTGACCACTTCCGACAGGCCGGAGTAGATCTCCCGCGCTGGCAGGGTGCGGAGGTAGGATGGGTCGATCAGCACCAGTTCGGGGAGGTGGAAGAATCCGATGAGGTTCTTGCCGAGCGGGTGGTTGACGGCCACCTTTCCACCGATCGAGCTGTCGGTCATGGCCAGGAGCGTGGTCGGGAGCTGGATGACGGGGATGCCGCGGTAGTAGCTCGCCGCGATGAATCCTCCGAGGTCTCCGACCACGCCGCCGCCGACAGCCAGGAGGTTCCAGCTGCGGTCGACTCCGGCCTCGATCATCCGGCCGTAGAGCTTGAAGGCCGTGCTGAAGCTTTTCGAGTTCTCCCTCGATGGAACGGTGAGTTCGAGCACGGTGAACCCTTCGGCCTTCATGGCGGAAAGCAGTTTCTCGCCGAAGAGCTTTCGGGTGTTGGTGTCGAAAAGGACGACGGTCTTCTGTTTCAGGCCATGGGCCCGGAACCGCTCCCTGAGGCCGGCCGTCGCCGCGCCCGAAACGATGATGGTGCTCACTTCTGCTGCTGTTGATGTTGGGCGTCCGCTGCCGAGGCTTTGCGCACGAGCCGTTCTATTTTCCTTGTCAGTTCCTCGACCGTCGAGCCGATCCTTTTCTGGTCGGTATGGACGGTGACGGCCGCCTGCAGGTACCGGGGTTCCCGTTCCTCGAGGATCAGCCGTATCTTCTCCTCGAGCTCTTCGCGGCTGTGCCGTCGTCCTCCCTCGGCCCTGAGGAGCGGCCGGTCGCGTTTGTTGACGAGGCGTCGGGCCAGGCTCGAGGGTGAGGATTTCAGGTAGACCAGCGTGCCGGCCCGGCTGATGAACTCGTGCGAAGGGTCGTACTCGAGGGCGCCGCCGCCGAGCGATACCACCTTCTCCCGCTCTCCTGCGACCGACCTGATCGCCTGGAGCTCGAGCTCCCTGAAGGCCGCCTCCCCCTCATCGGAGAAGATCGCAGTGATGGATTTGCCCGTCCGGCGTTCGACCTCCTGGTCGACGTCGAGGAACTCGTAGCCGAGCGAGTTGGCAAGAAGCGGGCCGATGGTCGACTTGCCCGAACCGCTGAAGCCGGTCAGGAAGATGAGTGAGTGCTCTTTTTGTTCGACTGCTCGTTCCATTCCTCATGTTTGCGCCGCTTGCCGGGCGTTTCTTTCCACGGTTCGCCGTGTGTCGGCGGACCAGCGGCAAATATAGTCAAAATTGACGAAAAAGCCCTTCGGTCGGGGGCCCTCAGCCCTCCGCGGCGGTGAGGGTGCCGTGGAGTTCGTAGGCGTCGGAGGCGCTGATGCGCGCTTTTACGAAGGTTCCCGGCAGGGCGGTGAGGCCGGCGGGATCGAGCAGGCAGTCGTTGTCGACTTCCGGCGCGTCATATTCCGTGCGTCCGACGAGGAGCAGGCCCTCCTCTCCCTCTTCCTCGCGGTCGACGAGGATGCGGAGTTCCTCTCCTTCGAAGGCGGCATTCTTTTTTTCGGCGATTCCCTCCTGCAGCTCCATCAGTTCCCGCACCCGTTCCTCCTTCTCCTTGTCCGGCACGTCGTCCCGGAGCCGGTAGGCGGGGGAGTGCTCCTCGTGGCGGTAGGGGAAGCACCCGAGCCGGTCGAATCCCACATCGCCGACGAAGCGGAGCATCTCCTCGAACTCGCGTCGGCTCTCGCCGGGGTAGCCGGCGATCATGGTGGTGCGCAGCCGGATCTCGGGGTTGCGCTCCCTGATTTCTTCGATGAGCCGGCGCGATTCCCCGCCGGTGATGCCGCGGTTCATGGAGCGGAGCAGCGGGTCGCTGGCGTGCTGGAGCGGCAGGTCGAGGTAGTTGCAGACGTTCTTTCTCCGGCGCATGGTGTCGATGACCTCGAGCGGGAAGCCGAGCGGGTAGGCGTAGAGCAGCCGCAGCCAGTCGAAGCCCATGTCGGAGAGGCGCAGGAGCAGTTCGTTGAGCATCTGCCTGCCGTAGAGGTCCACGCCGTAGAGCGTGATGTCCTGGGCGATGAGGCTGAGCTCCCGCACCCCCTTCTCCTGCAGCAGGCGCGCTTCGCGCAGGAGCTGGTCCATGCTCTGGCTCTGGTAGCGGCCGCGGATTTTGGGGATCGAGCAGAAGGAGCAGCTGCGGCTGCACCCTTCGGCGATCTTGAGGTAGGAGCTGTGGCGGGGTTCGCTGATCGAGCGGTGGTCGTGGAGCTCGAGGCGGTAGCGGGTGCCGAGCGCCTCGAGCACGGCCGGCAGTTCGCGCGTGCCGAAGAATCCGTCAACCTCCGGCAGCTCCTCCTGCAGTTCATTGCGGTAGAGCTCGGTGAGGCATCCCATGACGTAGACCTTGCGGACCGTGCCGGCCTCCTTCAGTTCGACGGCAGAGAGGATCTCGGCGATCGACTCCTCCTTGGCGTCCTCGATGAAGCCGCAGGTGTTGATGAGGATCGCTTCGGCCTCTCCGGCCTGCTCGGTGAAGCGCACGCCCGCTGCCTCCGCCTGCGCCTGCAGCCGTTCGGAGTCCACGGTGTTCTTCGAACAGCCGAGGGTGAGCAGGAAGACCGTGGTTTTGGCTCCGGTGTCCATGGCTCAGGCCTCCCCGCGGTTGAACTCTTCGAGCACGGCCGCCTTCCACTCGAGGAACGAGCCCTTCTCGATCTCTTGCCTTGCGGTGCGGGTGAGCCACATGAAGAATGCGATGTTCTGCAGGGTGCAGAGCTTGAGGCCGAGGATCTCGCCGACGTTGAGGAGGTGGCGTATGTAGGCGCGGCTGTAGTGGCCGGAGACGTGGCTTTCGAACCCCTCGTCCAGGGGGCGGAAGTCCTCGGCGTATTTGGCCGAGCGGAGGTTCATCTTTCCCTTCCTGGTATAGACCCGGCCGTTCCGGCCTTCCCGGGTCGGGATGACGCAGTCGAACATGTCGACGCCGCGTTCTATGGCGTTGAGGATGTTCTCCGGGGTGCCGACCCCCATCAGGTAGCGGGGCTTATGTTCGGGGAGCATGGTGTGTGAGAGCTCGAGGATGCGGTACATCTCCTCGGCCGGTTCACCGACCGCCATGCCGCCGATCGCGTAGCCCTCGAAGTCGAGTTCGACGAGGGCTTTGGCCGAGATGGTGCGCAGGTCCGCGTGCGTGCCGCCCTGGGTGATGGCGAAGAGCATCTGGGGATGGCCGTAGAGCGGCTCCGTCTGCAGGAAGCGGCGACGCGCCCGCTCGGCCCAGCGGATGGTGAGCTCCCCCGACTTTCGGATGTACTCGCGCTCGGCGGTGGCGGAGGGGCACTCGTCGAGGGGCATCATGATGTCGCTGCCGATGATGCGCTGGGTGTCGACGACGTTCTCCGGCGTGAACTGCAGCATCGAGCCGTCGAGGTGGGACTTGAAGGCCACCCCCTCTTCGGTGATCTTGCGGAGCTCCGAGAGCGAGTAGACCTGGTAGCCTCCGCTGTCGGTAAGCAGCGGCCCCTGCCAGTCCATGAAGCGGTGCACCCCGCCGGCTTTCGCGATGATGTGGTTGCCGGGCTTCAGGTAGAGGTGGTAGGTGTTGGCGAGGATGATCTGGGCCTCTTGCTCCAGGAGCTCGTGCGGCTCTACCGACTTGACGCTCGCCCGGGTGCCGACCGGCATGAAGACGGGGGTGCGGATTTCGCCGTGCCCGGTCGAAAGGGTGCCGGTGCGGGCGGCAGAGCGCGGGTCGGTTGTCTCTAGGCGGAAGCTCATGGGGGTGGTGCTCTGTCTCTCTCTCTGGGGGGGCTGTTCTTGCTACCACTGAAGGTAACCACCCGAAAAGAGAAATCAAACAGGACGATATGCCTTCATGGGCGCTGCTCCGCAGTGCATGGAGTGGGTAGTGCTCCTTTTTTTTTGTAGTATTATTAACGATTGTTATATTGCTGTTAACTCAATGCCGGCAACTGCTGTTTTCCGGCCTTTTTATTCGGGCGGATATTAACGATTGTTAATCTTCTGGGCCCGGTCGAAGTGTGGCGATGTTGCTTCACAGTCGAGTTTCCCCATTAACCAGACCCCATATAAGCCATGAGAATACTTCGCGCTTCAGCCGCGTTCGCGCTGGCCTTTTCCCTTTCCCAGTCGTTTCCCCTTGCCGAACCTGCGCTGGCAGCGGAGCATGACCTGGCCAGGGGGGAGTCGATCTACGGTTCCACCTGTTCTACCTGCCACAATAGCGGCATCATGGGCGCTCCGAAGCCCGGAGATAAAGCCGCATGGGTCGACAGGATTGCCGGGGGCTTCGACCTCATGGTAGCGCATTCACTCAATGGTTTCAATGGTATGCCGGCGCGTGGCGGCCGCTCGTCGCTGACCGATACGGACGTGGCTGATGCTGTTGCATTCATGGTAAGCAAGAGCCGCTGAAAGAGCTTTGAGGGAACCCGTTCCCTTATTGTCAACCACAACCAACCACAAGGAGAATTTTATGCAGTTTAAACATCTGTATCGCGTGCTCGCGGGCGGTGCGGTCTCGGCCCTGCTGTTTGCGACGCCGACCGAGGTTTCGGCAACGCCGGTTTTCGCCCGGCAGACGGGTATGTCCTGTGCCGCCTGCCACTTCCAGCGTTATCCCATGCTCAATGCCTTCGGTCGCGAGTTCAAGGTCAGGGGATACACGATGAAGGGCGCCCAGGAAACCATTGAGGACAAGAATCTTTCCATTCCCTCGACCCTTAATTTCGGACTGGTGAGCAAACTCAGGTACCAGAAGAGAAACGGAAGCGCCACGACCGGGACTCCAGGGATGCTCAATGACGGTGAGTTCCAGATTCCCGATGAGGCATTTCTCTCGGTCGGCGGACGGGTCGCCCAGAATATCGGCTTCCAGGCAGAGCTGAACCTGGCCAATGTTGCGACCAACGGGGTTTTCGCCGCCTTCAAGATGCCCTTCGTTTTCGAGCCGACTCCCGACATCGTCGCCAATATCGTTCCGTTCACGACGGACGCTCAGGGGCCTTCGTACGGTTTCGAGCTGCTCAATACCGGTGCGGTGCGCTTCAACCGGGCGTTCGAACATCGGAATGAAACCTCTGCCCAGCAGTATCTCGGGACTGCGACACAGGCGACTGGCGCCTCATTCGCACTCTACAACAAGCTGGGATTCCTGACCTATGCGCCCTATGTGCAGCGGGCTTCCAATGCCGATCCAGCATTTTCGTCGGGAGAGATGCTCAGCTACCTCCGCGGAGCAGTGACTCCGACGGTCGGGGGATGGGACCTCGCTGCGGGATTCCAGCTGTGGAACGGCAGTTCGAAGCTGGAAGTTGCTGGCACAGAGACACCGACAAGTGCGGATGTCTGGGCGCTCGACGCACAGGCCCAGGGCAATGTCGGGAAACTGCCCCTTGGCGTCTATGTCACCTATGGTTCCGCAGCGGCAAGCTCCGCCGGTGATACCAATGTGTACAATACGAATACGGCGGGGGACAAGACCGCACTGACACTGGCTGCCGAACTCGGCGTCATACCTTATAAGCTCACGGTCGGTGCGGCATACAGAAACGCCAGCAGCGGAGCTTCAGCGAGCGATGCCGAAGATGCGGTTACGCTTGGTTTGAACTATATGCCGGCAAAGAACGTCACCCTGCAGGTCAACCACAGCTTCTACTCGTATGATGCATCTCTTGCCGCAGCGGGTGACAACCTTACGACCCTGATGCTTTACAGCGCGTTCTGATTGCGCCAGAGAAGGTTCCCTGTTAGCTGAAACCGGCCCGGGTGGCGATTCCGTTTGTGTGTGGCGGAAGCGTCTCTGGGCCGGTTTTTTTCTGTTGGCCGTATTTTACGATAAAGAGCTTACCCGTACCGATACTCCAAGTGTTTCGGTGGCGCTGCCTTTCCAGGTGCCGCGCACCGGCGGGACGTCACCGTAGTCGCGGCCGGAGCCGATCCTGATGTAGCGCTCGTCGGCCATGATGGTGCTGTGTGTCGGGTCCATGCCGACCCACCCTTTTTCCGTGCCGCACCATACTTCGCACCAGGCGTGGCTGGCCTCGTCGTGCCCTTCCGGCGTGCTGCCGCCGAAGAGGTAGCCGCTGACGTAGCGGGCCGGCAGGCCGAGGCTGCGGCAGCCGGCGAGCATCACGTGGGCGAAGTCCTGGCAGACGCCGCGTCCGAGGGCCATGACCACGCTGCTGGTGCTGTGTACGTCGGTCGCTCCCGGCTCGTAGGTGAAGGTGTCGTTGATCTTGCGGCAGAGGGCCTCGGCCTGCGCTTCGGGGCCGTCGGCTGAAGGGATGCCGGCGGCGAACTCCCGCACGGCGGGATCGAAGTGCGCGAAGCGGCTTTCGGCGAGGAAGTCGAGCAGGAGGATCTCTTCGTGCTCCTCCCTTCCGCTCCTTGCGGTTCCGGTTTCGACGACGGATGTGCCGAGGATGGCGACCCGTCTGTGGCTCCGGAGGAGGTTGAAGTGGTGGACCCGGTTGCCGTAGAAGTCGGTGTATTCGAAGATCGGGGCGGGCGGATCCACCTGCAGGGTGAAGCTGGTGCAGCGCTGCGTGGAGCCCTGTCCGGTATGGGGATGCAGGCGCACCTCCGTAGCGGTCTCGTAGATGGGCGCATCGTATTCGAAGATGGTGCGGTGTTCGACCTTGAGTATCATGGGGTGTTCCTGTTACGGGCAGTATGCCTGCTGTTGCTGCTGCTGGGCCTCCCGCCACTCCGCCTTCCTTCGGGTGGCCGGGAGGTTCCTGTCCTTATCGGGAAATGGTTCGATCTCCGGGGTGTGGGAGGCGAAATAGGTCAGGTGCGCCTCTTCGCCGACCTCCCTGATTCCCCGCTCGAGACGTTCCAGGTAGTGGTGGAGGCCCGTGTCGGAAATGTCGTCCATCGTCGTGAAGCTCAATTCCGCCTCCATTTTTCCGATGAGCCGGTCGGCGCTGTTGAGGGAGCGGCCTCCTGATCCTCCCGAAAGCCGCCAGAGCGCCTCTTTGGCGGCGCAGACCGAGAAGTTGATGCTGCGCGGGAAGCTGCGGTCGAGGATGAGGAACTCCATGATGCTGCGGGGCTCGATGCGTGCAAGGTAGCGCTTTCGGAACGCTTCGAGCGCGCTGCAGCTTTTCAGGACGGCCATCCACTCGATGATGTCGACCGATCGGCTGACGACCTCTTCGTGCTCCTGGCGGGTCGTTTCGAGCATGTGGTACTTGACGTCGACGAGGCGCGCGGTGTTGTCGGCCCGCTCGAGGTACTTGGCCACCTGCATGAAGTCCCACCCCTCGCTGCGCGGGAAGGTGCTGTCGGTGATGCCCTGGAAGAGGTGCGAGGCGTTCTTGATCTCGCGGTAGAAGCTGAACGGGTCGTTCTGCACGCTCTGCGGGGTGGCCGACTGGAGGTAGTGGTAGAGGTTGTTGATCTGTTCCCACATTTCGCTCGAGATGCTCTCGATCACGCTCCGGGCGTTTTCCCTGGCCATGCCGATGCATGAGATGATGGAGTTCGGGTTCTGGCGGTTGAAAACGAGGTAGTCGGTGACCGGCTCGGCGCCGTAGTCCCCGTAGGCGCTCTCGAAGCGCTCCCGGTCGCTCGTCACCAGTATCAGGGCGATCCAGCATTCGGGGCTCTCGACCGTCGTGATGCGGTTGAGGTCGAGCAGGAGGTTGAAGTTGACGTCGAGGAAGCGGGCGGTGTTTTCCGCACGTTCGACGTACCGGCTCATCCAGAAAAGCGATTCGGCGACACGGCTCAGCATGGCGTGAGTGTTTGGTTCGGTTGCGTTTATTCGTCGACGACCCAGGTGTCCTTGCTGCCGCCGCCCTGCGAGGAGTTGACGACGAGCGATCCCCGCTTGAGCGCCACGCGGGTCAGCCCGCCCGGCACGATCGTGGTCTTTTTCCCCGTCAGGACGTAGGGGCGAAGATCGATGTGGCAGCCGTAGAGCTCCGAGTCGTTGAGGACGCTCGGGTGGCGCGAGAGGGAGATGGTGGGCTGGGCGATGTAGTTGCGCGGGTTGGAGACGATCAGCTCCCTGAAGCGTTCCTGCTCTTCGAGGGTGGATTCTGGGCCGACCAGCATGCCGTAGCCGCCGGACTCGTTTGCCGATTTCACCACCAGCTCCCCGAGGTGTTCGAGGATGTACTTCATCTCCCAGGGATTGCCCGGCAGCCAGGTTGGCACGTTTTCGAGCACCGGGTCCTCGCCGAGGTAGTATCTGATCATCTTCGGCACGAAGCTGTAGATGACCTTGTCGTCGGCGATGCCGGTGCCGATGGCGTTGGCGAGCGTGACGTTGCCCTTGCGGTAGGCGTTGATGAGGCCTGCGACCCCGAGCTTCGAGTCGGGGCGGAAGCAGAGCGGGTCGAGGAAGGCGTCGTCGATGCGGCGGTAGATCACGTCGACCCGCTCCAGGCCGCGCGTGGTCCGCTTGTAGACGATGTTGTCGTTGACGACAAGATCCCGCCCTTCGGTCAGTTCGACGCCCATCTGGCGGGCCAGGAAGCTGTGTTCGAAGTAGGCCGAGTTGTAGATGCCGGGTGTAAGCACGACGACGTTCGGATCTCCCGGAACGGAGGAGCTTGCCTCCTGCAGGGTGCGCAGCAGCTCCTGCGGGTAATCTTCGACGGGGCGCACCTTGTACTGGCTGAAGAGTACCGGGAAGGCCCGTTTCATCGCCTGGCGGTTCTGCAGCATGTAGGAGACCCCGCTCGGGGTGCGGAGGTTGTCCTCGAGGACCAGGTAGCGGCCCTCCCTGTCCCGGATGATGTCGCTGCCGACGACGTGGACGTAGATTCCGAGCGGCGGGGTGACGCCGACGAACTCCCGGCGGAAATGCGGGCTGCCGAGGACGAGTTCCGCCGGAATGACCTTGTCGCGCAGGATCTTCTGCGTGTGGTAGATGTCGTAGAGAAAGAGGTTCAGTGCCGTGATGCGCTGTGTGAGCCCACGCTCGATGAGCGACCACTCCGCGGAGGGGATGATCCTCGGGATGAGGTCGAAGGGAAAGATCCTCTCGATGCCTTCCTCGAGGCCGTAGACCGTGAAGGTGATGCCCTGGTTGCGGAAGAAGATGTTTGCCATCTCCCGGCGCGTCTTGACGTCCTCGTGGGAGAACATGGCGAATCGGCGGAGCAGCTTTTCGTAGTGGGACCTGGCTCCGCCCTCCCGGGCGATCACCTCGTCGTAATACCGGGATGCTTCGGCATCGTATGCGTCAAAAAAACGCTTCATGTCGGTCTTTCGGTTGCTTCTCGATCTTTTTCTTGATGCTACCTGCTATATACTTAAATTTTTACGGAAATCGATTTTTGTCACCTAAAAAATTACATTTTCGAAGAGATTCTTCCCTTCAGGGGGCGGGGTATTATTGCCTTGTACGAACCCGTGTTTGTCCCTATACTTAAAACTGCCTGTTTTTTTGCCTCGTTTATCGGGGTACAACCGACTAACGACTGGACTGCAATGCATGTACTGGTGACCGGCGCAGCCGGATTTATCGGCTCCGGCGTATCCCGGAGGCTTCTCGAACGCGGTGACCGCGTGATCGGCGTCGACAACATGAACGACTACTACGAGGTGTCGCTGAAGGAGGCGCGCCTTGGGAAGCTGACCCCGCACGAGAATTTCGAGTTCGTCAAGGCGGACATCTCCGACCGCTCTGCGATGGAGGAGCTGTTCGAGAAGGGGAAGTTCGACCGGGTCGTGAACCTCGCCGCGCAGGCAGGAGTCCGCTATTCGATCGAGAACCCCCACTCCTACATCGAGAGCAACATCGTCGGCTTCATCAATATCCTCGAGGGCTGCCGCCACCATAACGTCGAGCATCTGGTCTACGCCTCCTCCAGTTCGGTCTACGGCGCCAACGAGACCATGCCCTTCTCGGTGCACGACAATGTCGACCACCCTCTTTCCCTTTACGCGGCCAGCAAGAAGGCCAACGAGCTGATGGCCCATACCTACAGCCATCTCTACCGGCTGCCGACGACGGGGCTCCGTTTCTTCACCGTCTACGGCCCCTGGGGCCGGCCCGACATGGCGCTCTTCCTCTTCACCGACGCCATCCTGAAGGGCAAGCCGATCAAGGTCTTCAACTACGGCAAGCATCGCCGCGACTTCACCTACATCGACGACATCGTCGAGGGGGTCATCCGCACCCTCGACCATGTGGCCCGTCCGAACCCGGACTGGTCGGGCCTGAAGCCCGATCCGGGATCGAGCCGCGCGCCGTGGAGGGTGTACAACATCGGCAACAGCAACCCGGTGGAGCTGATGGATTACATCGGGGCACTCGAGCGCGAGCTCGGCCGGACTGCCGAGAAAGAGATGCTTCCGCTCCAGCCGGGCGATGTGCCGGACACCTACGCCGACGTCGAGCAGCTGAAGGAGGACGTCGCGTACCAGCCTTCGACGACGGTGGACGAGGGCGTGAGGCGGTTCGTTCGGTGGTACCGGGAGTATTACGGCATTGCGGAGTGAACGGACGGGGCTGAACGGGCGGAGATGCTGAAAGAGATCATAAAAAACGCGACCGGCCGCGACCTTCCCATTTCGGGAGGGTCGGGCATGGAGCCGGATGATCCCGTGATCATCGATGTCGGGGATCCCCATGCGGCCTCGAGGATCGAAATGGAGGTCGTCCACGCCCTCTCCACGAAGCTCGGGCTTTACTGGAATTCGATTTCGAAAGAGGTCGTCAAGGGGCTCTACGGCCCTCTGGAGAAGCTGAGCTACGAGGTGAAGCGGGTGGAGGGCGAGCAGGTTTTTACGGAGACGCGTTCGATGTATTTCGACCTCTCGAAAGCAGTGCCTGCAGGGGAGAGGAGCCCCATCGCGATGATCTGGCTCGGGGAGCGGGTCGGGCTCTCCCTGCCCTACGAACTCGGCTGGCTCCATTTTACCGGCATGATCGACAACGAGGTGGAGAATCCGGGGCTCGGCGTGAGCGTCTCCTACGAGGGGCCGCGGCTGCGCGGGACGGTCTTCGTCTACGACAGGGGGATGGAGGGGATAGATATCCGGATCCGGCCGGACGGGGCGCACCGGGAGTTCATGGAGGCGGCCTCCGATATGCAGAAGATATACGGTGAGGTCAGGGAGATCAGGGATATCTCGAAACCCGGCCTCTACGGGAAGGTCTACGGCGTCGGGTCGGCCGTCGGCGTGCTCCAGCTCTCGACCGTTTCCGGCCGCTTCATCCTCTGCCGCCTCATGCTCGAGCCTCCCGTCGAGCAGCACAGTTTCGGCTGCCTGCAGCAGTCGATGTCCTTTTTTACCGCAATGGTCGGTGCGTGAGGCCGTCCCGATCTTTACCGGATCTTACCCGCATATTGCCTGCCGGTGACCGGTTCAGGCTTCCGCTATGCCATGGCCGGCGGCGGGGCTTTTTTCATCAAGGATATTGTTGATGATGCTTGTGATTTCGTCGGGCTCGACGGGTTTTGTGATGTAGGCGCTTGGCTTGAGCTTTTCGGCATTGATGATTTCATGGGTCTGGGCCCTGGCTGAAAGGAACACGAAGGGGATATCCTTCAGCCGGTCCTCCTGAAGGACTCTCCTGCGAAGTTCCAGCCCGTCCATGACCGGCATCATGACGTCCGAAAGGATCAGGTCCGGGGTGTTTTCAGAACAGACCTCGAGCGCTTCTTTGCCGTTTTCAGTAAGCAGCACCTTGAAGCCGTTGGTTGAGAGCAGGTACGATATCAGCCGTTTGGTGTGGGGCTCGTCTTCTACGAGCAGGATGGTTTTGTTTGACATGGCCGCATGGGGCAATTTTTTTTACAGATAGGGCGGATCGCCTAAGCTATTCTGTTTTCAATGTAGGCTCTCTAAAGGTAAAAACCTAAATGCGGCCTGCGTATGGCGGGCATGGAAATGCAGGTTCAGGGCTCAATGGGTTGAGTGGAAGTCGAAAAGTCGCGTTTCCGGGCTGTTGCCGATGCTCTGGAAGAGGATTCCGTTTTGCGTGTCGAGGCGTGCGATCATCCGTTCAAATCCACCCGTCGAACTGCAGCAGACCGGAATTCCCGCATTTTCAAGGATTGCCGTCAGGGAGTGCAGGTTATCGATGTGGATCGTGTCATGTTCACGCTTGAGGACATTGGCACCACCAATGAGGCAGACTCGCAGGGTTTCGGGTTCGGCTCCTTTTTCCCGCATGTCGTTCAAGAGCGTTTTCAGGGCATGACCGGCATAGCGGTTTCTGTCGGTCGTCGCAGCCGATGGTGGGTGGCCCGGCAACATGACGTGAGCCAGCCCGCCGACGCGGTTTCCGGGGCAGTATGCACAGATGGCGATGCATGAACCGAGCGGGCTTGAGATCAGGATCTCCCCTGATCGGGTTGTCGCCACTTCACCGGTATAGACCACTGTCTGCTGAGGCTGTATCATCATCCCGGTCATGGGGTTTCGTTATTGGTGTTCGGGTATGAGTGATATGATACGCTGCAGAGCGCTAAGAGGAAACTGTTTTTTCCGGGGTCCAAGGAATTCTCTCTCAATGAGAGTCTCCTTTACGACATCGCTTGCATGCTGAGAGCGGTTTCTCCTTGTTGCGACCTCCCGGAATGGCGGCAAAATGCCGGGCTATGGCTTGCTGATCGGGAATGGCGTCATATTGGCATCGTTATTGCCTTGTTTTGTTAACTTGTGCGGCACGTTCGATCTGGCTTCATGTGCCTATCGCCGTGGCCTCTTCGGAAACGTTTCAATGAAAGGACTGTTATGCCAAAGGAAGTTTTCCCTGAATCCTGCCGTGTTTTTTTCGATGGTGCCCCGACGGCCATGTGGTTGCAGCAGGGCAGGGAGGTCGTTTATGCAAATACCCTTGCCCTCTCGCTTTTCGGCTGTACCGCTCCCGAGTGTCTTGCGGGGAAGGACATCCTCTCGTTTCTTGTGTTCGGGGGTGGCGAGTCAGGCGATGAATATCAGGAAGCGCTGGCGTTGCTGAAGGCTGTCGAGGATGGCGAGGCCGCCTCTGTGGAGTGGCAGTGCAGGAGGCTTGATGGCGTCACGGTCGATCTCCATGTCGATCTTGGCAGGCACGTGATCGATGGCGAGGCGTTCATCCATCTTGCCGCTCGGGACGTTACGGGCGTTCTCGAAGCCATGCAGGGCTACCGAACAGCAATCCGGCAGACGGAAGAGTTCATTGCCACGTTTTCCCATGAGCTGCGTACCGCGCTCTTCAGCATCCTTGGCTTCAGCAATATCCTTCGACAGGATTCGACGGTCATTGACACCGAACAGATGAAGGAGTTCCTTTCCATTCTCAACGTCGAGACCCTGAAGATTTCCTCGCTGGTCGAGGACGTGCTTTCTCTTTCGCGCATCAAGGGATCCGCATCGCTTGATAAGCGTCGCCTTGTCGACATCGGCGGATTGCTCGAAGAGCTGGTGGGCGGATTGGCTGATGCCGCCGCACGGAAGAGGGTGGTCCTGCGCCTGAACCTGAAAGATGATGGGTTGAACGCTTTCGTGGCGCCCGATGCCGTAAAGAGGGCGCTGATAAATATTGTCGACAATGCCTTGATGCATACGCCTGCGGAGGGTAGTGTCGAACTGAGGGCTTTCGTCGATCGACTGAACTCGGTGGTCAGCGTGGAGGTCCGTGATTCGGGCATTGGCATTTCCGCGGCAGACCTGCCGCATATTTTCGACCGGTTTTACCGTGTGCAGCGCACCGGTATTCAGAATGACGGATACGGCCTCGGCCTGTCCATTTCGCGGGAGATTATCGGGAAAAACAACGGTTCCATTGCAGTCGAGAGCGAAATCGGCAAGGGATCGGTGTTCCGTGTCGATTTGCCTCTTTCCAAAACAGCCTCCGGCGCCGGTCTCGAATGATGTAACGGTCCAACCCCCATTTCATGTCCAATACCCTTGTATTCGATGGCTCCAGAAGGCGATGCTACACTTTTCTGCAGGACGTCCTCTCTGAGCTGACTCCTTCATTCTCTGAAAATCTCCGGGTGCTGAGCCGCAAGGTCTGCGAACTGAGCGGCAGCCGGGTTGCCCTGTATTTCCGCTACAAGAATTCTACGGATGAGGGGTATCTGGCTTCCGGCTACAATATCGAAACCTCTCTCATTGGAGAGTGCCTGCCGAAGGATGCCGGATGTGAGGCGATGCGGCGCTGGGCGATCAGCCGTTTCGGCCTTGAGCATGTCGTCAGCATTCCGGTAAGCTTCCGCGGGGAAGAGAGCGGCTGTATCATGATGCTTTCCGGCGAGCCGCATCAGTTTACCGTCGAAGAGCACGATGCCCTTCAAGCCGTTGCGCTGGTGTTTTCCTATAGTGAGGGTCGTCAGGATGCTTTAGGTGACGTGTCCTATAAAAACAGGGTTGGCGCGGCCCTTTTGAGCATCAACAAATACCTTTCCCGGGCAAAAAGCCGTGAGGCACTGCTTGGGGCCGTGTGCCGAGAGCTGGTCGACAAGCAGGGCGTCTTCAACGCATGGATTGCGCTTGTCGGTGATGATGGTCTTCTTGACGGGGAGGTCTTCCACGCAGGATTCAAGGAGGAGCGGTTTGCAAAAATGCACGTACTGCTTCGTAAGGGCCGGATGCCCGATTGTGCTCGCCAGGCACTCATTCAGAACGGGCTTCAGATCATCGATACGCCTGCGGTGAGCTGCAGCGCCTGTCCGCTTTCGAAGGGGTATGCCGGGCGTGGCGGCCTGTGTGTGCAGATTTCCCATGACGGGAGAACCTATGGCTGGTTGACGGTCTCCGTTCCGGCCAAGTACGTTTCCGATCATATCGAGCAGGCACTGCTTGTCGATCTTGCCGACGCTGTCGCGTTGCATCTTTATGCCATGGAGCTCGAAAAACAGCGATGCGAAGCCCAGGAAAGGAAGGATGTTCTTCTCGGACATTTCGAGCGTCTTTCCGCTTTCCGCCTTGCACAGGTGCAGTTGGCGCACAACGTACCCGTCGGCAGGATTCTACGGGAAACGATCGACGAGGCAGAACGCTGGACCGGCAGTTCGATGGGTTTTTTCCATTTTATCGATGAAGTCCAGGGCTATGTCCTTCCTCAGGCATGGTCGACACGGACGGCAGAGTCTCGCTGCCGGATGAAGGGAGGCGCTTCACATTCACCGCGCAATCCCGGCGTCTGGGCTGATGCCGTGAAGGAGAAACGGGCGGTGATTCATAACGACTATCATACGCTTCCCGGGAGAAAGGGGATTCCCGAGGGCCATCCGGAGGTAGTTCGTGAGCTGGTCGTTCCCATTATCCGCGACAACGTCGTCAAGGCGATACTGGGGGTTGGAAACAAGGAAGAGCCTTATTCGGAAGAGGATGCCAGATGGGTCTCAGCCATTGGGGACCAGGCATGGGACATTATTGAGAACAAGCTGTTTTTCGATCGCCAGAAGGCTTTGCACGCCCAGATTGAGCACGCCAGCAAGATGGAGATGATCGGCAAGCTTGCTGCTGGCATTACGCATGAAATCAACAACCCGCTCAATTTCATCAGCCTCAACGTTTCGAGCCTTGAGGCTGACTACACGGAGCTTGCGGCACTTCTTGGACACTATCGTGAATTGCTTGAAGGTGTCGAGCGGGCGGGGCAGTCGACTGAACTGACCGGAAAGATCCGGAGCATGGAGCACGCTCTTGACCTTGATGGCCTCCTTGTCGATCTGCCGAAGCAGCTTGCCGCGACACGCCAGGGGGTCGAGCGCATCACTGGCATTACAAGGAGTATGCGGAGTCTCTCGTTCAAGAGCATCACCGATACCCGCATTTTATCGGACATCAACAGGGTTGTTCAGGATGCCGTGATGCTTGCCGCACATGAAAGCAAGGGGGTTGCCGATCTGCGGGTGGAGTCCGCAACGGTGCCCGAGGTCGAATGCAATCCCTCGCAGATCGGCCAGGTGTTGCTGAATCTGATCCTGAACAGTTTGCAGGCCATCAAGTCCCAGCAGCGGAGCAGTCCGGGATCCGTCATCATCACAACCTGGTACGATGCCCGATGGGTGTATTGCAGCGTGGGTGATGACGGCCCGGGCATCGATGAATCGATCGGAAGCGAAGTGTATACCCCGTTTTTTACAACTAAAGATCAGGGGCTCGGTACCGGCCTGGGGCTGAGCATCTCGTTCGATATCGTTCGGAAGCACGGGGGAACCCTTACGTTCAACTGTCCTCCTGAAGGAGGGACTGTCTTTACCCTGTCGCTGCCATTGTAGGTGCAGGCTGAACCTAGATCTCATAGAGGAACAGGCATCGGTCGAGCAGCATCCTCCAGTCAGGCGGTTCATTGCCTGCCGACTGGAGGATCACCATTACCGGTTCGTTGCCGGACCGGCCGAAGGTCATTCTGCGGAGCGTGGTCTGCAGCCAGTAGCGGAGAACGGAGGGATGGCGGGAAAAGCCGTCTGAAAACCAGAAGACAGCCTGCCTGCGCTCTCCGTGACCGGAGAGCGTGAGGCGTTCGGCCGTTCCGCCATCGACGGCCAGCGCTCTTCTGTCCGTGATTTCCCATCCGCTGCCCTTGAGGCAGTAGAGCGGATCATGGACGGCGTGACGGTTGGCCGAGCCGTCAAGGGCGATGAGGATGAACGCATCGCTTCTGCACCGGTAGAGCCGTTTCATCACCCTGGCCTGGCCATAGAATTCGGTTTCCTCGGGGGAGAGCGGGATGGCGCGGCTCGAAAACGCATATCCTTCGGAAGGCAGTGCCGCAATCTGATTCCTTGAGACGTTCGGGCCGTGCCATTCCACTGCCGTTCCGAAAATCATCGCCGCGACGAGTGCCATCCAAAGCATAATGTTTTCGCGCTTGTTCACGTTGTCTTTGTTTTTCTGTTTGCAAGCATGAGGGCAAAAGCGCCCGATATCATAACGGCCGGCAGCATTCTTGCCGTGAGGATGTGCTCGTAAAAAAGTCTGCTGCCGATCCAGCCGTAGGCGGGCATCCAGGTCAGCGCGGAGAGCGTCCAGAGCAACTGCAGGGGCGAGAAAGGGAGCCAGCTTGCCAGGGCCACCGCCAGGCCGGCGTGCTGGAGTATGTGCAGTGATCCGATCTGACCGGCCAGCGTGAGCAGCAGCGCTATCGGCAACATGCGCATGTCCTGGGATTCTGCGATGTTCTGCGGCTTCCCGGAGAGGCGGAAGATGAAAAGGGGCGCGCACCAGACCAGCAGCACCAGCCATCCGTATCGGTCGTATCCGGAATGTTGCCATGCCCCCAGAAGGTCGCGGGCCTGCCAGAGGCTCCAGAGCGTAATGGCCGCTCTTGCTCCTGTTGTTCGGTGGCCGGGTGTCATTGCCGAGCGGATTTCTCTATGAGGGTGTTGCGCTGCAGGGTGAACAGGACCCAGCTGAGGCCGAACATGAGGAGCAGGACGCTCCAGCCGCCCCACCCGTGGAACACTCCGGACGCGAATTCCGGCGAGACGACGAGCGCTGCGAAGGTGATGGTGATGATGCGCAGCGTGTTGGCAATCCAGGAGATGACGATGAGGAGGGGAAGGTTGAGCCAGTAGGCCGGGTGGTGGCCAAGGATGATGTAGGCAAGCGACGAACCTGCAATGAGCATCGATTGCAGGGCGTTGATGCCGGAACAGGCGGGACTGACATCGATGGGCAGGCCCTCTACCAGCACCCGTGTCCCTTCGTGCACTGCATTGAAGCCGATCAGGGAGAAAAACTCCCCGGCCGCCCAGCTGCCTGAGAGCCGGAACCACCACCCCACAGCGTGCGCGTCAAGGAGCAACCACGGGAATGCCATCAGTGGCAGGATCAGCAGTTTTCGGACACGCTGTCGCCCTTCAGGCGCAAGCCTGGCCGATAACCAGATCCAGAGCAGGGCAGTCCATCCGACGGCAAGCATGAGGCTCCACCCTGTTGCCACTCCGGTCACGAGACTTGTCATGATGAGGATCAGCCCTTTCGATGAAAGCCTGAGGGGGCCTGGCTGCAGTTTCCAGGGGGCCCCGAGCCACACGAACAGGGGAAGGGAGAGCAGTATCGGCAGGCTGTCTGCAGGCTGGTCGGTCCAGGAGAGGTCACGCAACCAGATGAAGGCGGCCATCAGGGCCAGAAGCATGATGACGGGAATATCGCGTTTGCTCATTTTGACCTGTCCGCTTCAGCTTTTTCGATGGTCATGAGGTTTCTCCTCAACTGCATGTTGTCGGGAAATTCCCGTTGCAGTTCCAGGGTGAGTTTTCTGGCCTTTTCCAACTCTTGTTCACGGAATGCCACTTTTGCGAGGTAGCCTCTTGCCTCATTCGACGCATCGGCGATGCTTTCGTAAAGGCCACGCGCCTCGGCGGTTTTGCCTTCGGCGAGCAGGATCCGTGCACGGATCTCCCGGCCCGCCGTACTCTGGCTCAGCGCCGGCTGGCTTTCCAGGGCTGCTCTGGCTTTCTGGGGCTCTTTCTTCTCCAGTCGAGCAAGGCTCAACAGCCAGGCGGCCCGATAGCCTATTGCCGAATTTCGGCTGGTAAGCGTTTCGAGTTCGGCAATGCCGGCATCGGCTTCGTTGTTTGCCAGCATGAGCTCTGCGGAGAGCAGCTTCAGGCTTTCGGTTTCGGGCTGTTTGCGGGCAAATGCGAGGGCTTCACTGTTTCCCCGGTTGAAACGAAGCGACTGTGTCATCCCGTAAGCGACCCAGTCGGGGAAATCATCGGGTATTTTTTCCATGGCGTGCAGCTGCAGGGCGGCTTCAATCCAGCCTCCCGCCATGAAGACGGCAGCGAAGGCTTCCCGGCTTTTCATGAGGCGGGCGAGCTCGGGGGATGATTTCCCTCCATTGGCCATGCTCTCGAGCTGGGTGAAGAGCTGGTGGCGCCTGCGGCCTTTTTGCAGGGCGGAAAAAAACGAGTCGATGTCGATCGGCTGCGGGTGTTCGAGGCGGAAGGCGAGAACCTGTTCGATGGCCCGCTCGATATCGGGGTTCCAGGATGAGCGTTTGAAGGGATGGGAGAGGATCAGGTTGTAGGCGTTTTCTTCTTCGCCGTCTTTGAGCAGTTGCACTATACGGAGCCAGAAGATCTCCTGGCGCTGTTCGATAAACGCCTCACGGGCGTTGACTTCCGAGTTGTACCGCTTTTCGTCCCAGTATACGCCTTCGGGAAGCTCTTGCAGATAGAGGACCACTGGCGTCAGCTGTCCGAACAGGTCTGCTTTATCGGCCTTTTCGATCGTGGCTGGTGCCGCCATCTTGCTCCAGAAGAGCGCTTTCAGCCTGATGAAATCCGCTGAGTGGTCGTTGAGGTCTCTCGACCATGACTGTAGGGCGAGCTTGAGCTGCCCTCCCCGCCGGTAGAATTCAGCAAGCTGTTCGCGGTAGAGCGGGTTTTCCGGCATGGCCAGGTGTGCGGCGACATACTCCACGCGAGCCATCTGGCGACGGCCCATCCGTTCCAGGATCTGGCCGCGGAATGAGCGGACGTCGGGGTTTCTGGGGGCTATTCGGTATGCCTGTTCAAGAAGCCTCCAGGCATCCGGCATGTTTCCGGGGGCGGTCAGGATGGCGAGCCGGGTAAGCCGGGCCGCATCGGCTTCCCCCTCGAGGGAGTGTTCCTTCAGCAGCTTGATGGCACCGGCCCGGTCTCCCTGGATGAGCAGTGCGTCGACATCGAGAGCAAACCAGATTCCGGGACGGCTTTTACGGTTTTCCCATGTTTGACGCAGAGCCTGGTATTCCTTGAGTTCACCCCTAGCCAGCAGCGCCCGGCACATCATCATCGATGCCTCTTCATGCTGTTCGAAGGCTCTGGGGTCTTTTGCGAACAGGGCCTGGAGGCGGCCGATGTTGCCGAGTTTATGCAAGGCCTCAATTTCAAGATGGAGCCATTTTTTCTGCGTGTCGGGAAGTGAGCGGTCATGCATTCTGATGATGTCGAATGCCTGTGCCAGCCGGCCCTCCTCCAGCAGGTTTCCGGCTTCATTCAATGCCTGTTCATTTCGTGTTTTCCTGACGAAGTCGCTGATGCCGGTGAAACCGAAATAAAGGAGGCCTGCGGTCAACAAGACCAGGCCCCCGGCAATGATGATCCGAAATGCCCATCTCTTTTTCATGCACGGTTGTTCTTGGCGGCCGGGGTCAGCTGCCTGTTGCGCAGATAGACGATCATCAGCAGGAAAGTGCCGAGAATCAGAACGGTTGAGGGTTCGGGCGCGGTTGTCAATGCCGCCACGTTCTCAACTCCAATGTTGACGGCAAGAACCAGATCGTCAAATTGATCGCCGAACCCTGTCTCAAATCCGACGAGGAGCCAGGGGCTGTCGGCAATGGCGTAGGCAAGGGCGTTGCCGGCCATCGTGGAAAAATCGAATCCTTCGTTGTATGATGTGATGAACTCGAGGGCTGATCCGGCAGCGAGCTGGCCGTTGTTTATGCTGAAGAACTCCTCCCCAGGCACCTGATAATCCTTGGAGAAGACATTGCTGCTGACTGTGAACAGCTCTTCAGCGGCGGCGCCGTCGATGCTGTACTCCAATGTCGCCGCAGTCGCATTGGTGACGCCTCTACCGAGGAAGTAGGCTCCGCCGTTGTCGTAGTCGGTGGTTATGAGCAGTCTGGCAGGATCAATGCTGACAAGATCGCCGCTTTCGTACTCCGTTTGTGCTACGTCGTTGAGTACTTCGAGGTAGTCGGGAATGTCATTTCCGAACTCTGCGATATCGAACGGCCATGCAAAGGCTGTTCCGGAGAGTGGCGCCGCCAGCAGCATCGCTGCGGCCGCAGCTGCGCTTGTCGCTTTGCGGAAGAAAGACGCAATCCCGATAATCCTTCTGTCGGTTTGCAGGCTGGCGTTGTCCGGGCGCGTGATGATGGTCTCCATGATCATAGGGGGTTATGCCCGTCATATGGCGGTTTGTCGCTGTTGTCTCTTGTGCAGATAGGCAACAGCAAGGAGGAACGTTCCAAGAATGAACAGGGTCGAGGGTTCGGGAGCCGTTGTCAGGGCCGCGACGTTCGCTGTTCCGATATCGATTGCGAAGAGCAGGTCGTTGTAGTCCTTGTCACCTCCGTTCCACATATCCTCAAAGCCGATCAGGAGGTACGGGCTGTCGGCAATGGCGTAGGAGATGACATGCGCAATCCCGTCAAGGTTCAGCGACGAGTCGGTTGAATAGAGCTGCGACGTCGTGGAACTGAGGAGCGCTCCCTGGGCGATGAGGAAGAAATCGAGCTGGGTATTTGCGTCGAATGTCCCGAGGTCGACGAAGTCACCGGGAAGCAGCGGGGTGTCATAGGTCCTTGCCGGATCGTCCGTGCCGTTGAGGTATGAGGATTGTGTCGAGGCGTTCGGGAAGATGATTTCCCCGCCATCCCCGATTGCACTCTCTATGGCATCCGTGGTGAAGCCGAGCGTATTCCAGTAGCCGGCTCCTTCACCGACGAAATAGACCCTGACATCGGAAGCAGTCGAAAGGTAGAGCTGTGAGGGGTCGAGGCTGATGCCCGACAGATCGTTGACGCTGCTGGTCTCCTTAAGATTACTGTTGATCCAGCTGGAGAGCGTCGGCAGGTAGTTTTCCTGGAACGTGACGGACGCCTCGTCTGAAGCGGCGTCCTGCACGTCGCCGGCAATATCCAGCCCGTAAGGGTTGGCATAGGTCCAATCTTCGTCTGCATATGCCCCGGCCGGACTCGATAACGCCAGGAGTCCTGCGACCATGAGGGCCGGGAGGTTAAACTTTCCTGCGATATGCCTCGGTATCGCATTCCGGATGGCTTCGTGTGTCATTGCGTGTGGGGGGTTACGCTTGTGTCGCGGCAAACGGGTTGCTGTAAGTTCCCGCTAGCTGTCTGGCGAAATGCCGGAAAAAAACGGGATCATTGAGAAGGTATCGTTTATACATTCTTTTTGGTTCCATCAAAAGCCTGTAGAACCACTCCATGCCGATTTTCCTGATTGCTTTGGGGGCGCGGCTGACATTGCCCGCCTCGAAATCGATGGTCGCTCCAAGGGCCATGAACAGCTTGACTCCGGGCATGCGGTCCCGGTAGCGCGCAAGCCAGATCTCCTGTTTCACGCCGCCGGCACCGACGACAAGCACCGTGGCTCCGGAGCGGTTGACGAGTTCGACGATTGCATCGCATTCCGCCTCGTTCTTCTCGAAGCCGAATGAAGGAGAACGGGCTCCGATGACGATCGTTCTTCCGACTTTCCGGTTGATGTTCTCCATGGCTTTTCTGGCAACCCCTTCTGCTGCTCCGAGAAGAAAGATCTTGCAGTCGGCGTCGTTCTTATGGTGCATATAGAACGAGCTGAGGAAGCTCGAGCCGGGAATCGCCTCGGGAAGCGGCACGGAAAGCAGCTTCGAGAGGAAGTATAGGATACGGCTGTCACAGACAACCCAGTCGGCTGACTGATAGGCATCGTAAAACGCTCTGTTTTTCTGCAGGTGGACAAGGTGATCGATGTTCGGTGTGACGAGCATCCCGCTCTGAAGATTGTTCAGCAGCTGGGCCTCGGTGATGCTGTCGATTCGGACGTTGAGAAGCGTTGACTGCTTCAGGCCTTTTTCTTTAATGGGGGTATGCACGACTGGTTTGTCTCTGATGTTTTACTGCGATACTGTTGCCGTTCAACTGGCTGCATGCATAAAGGGTGCCACGTTATCATATTTGTACGTTACCTGTAATGACGGGCTTTTTGCCCGGGGTATCGGCTCTCTTGCGATGGGTGCGGCGGCAATATGAAGGAGGCGGGCTCTCATTTTGAGAGGGGGCTTCCATGATTTCCTCTGATTGGCGCGGCATCGAGCTGCCTTTTGTGAAATCCCATCCGGGGTGCTGCGGTTAATCGGCGGTCCCTTGCGGAAGTGACGTCGGGTTGTAGGCTTGAGTGCCTGCGGCAGTGGTTTCGTTTTGATGTCTGCCTACGGCCACTCGTTCCAGTCATATCGTTCATGTTTTTGTTCCGTGTCGCGATAATTTCTTTCGGTTTAGCGGCTGACTGGGTTCACTCGAAAGGTCAGGATCGGCAATGTCGTGTCTAGCCGTCATCAGTATGAATTGCACTTGCCGCAACAGCGACATTATTTGGCCATCGAAAGGCGAGAATCAGTATTCATGCCAAGAGTGATGATGTGTTGGAACACATCATCGAATGCTGGGGCAACGGTGGCGGATCCATAGGTGGATAAGTGGCTTACGTCCATATAGAGGACTTGTCCTTCGCGTGCCACTATGGCTTTGTCCTCGTTGTCGAAAAGGAGCTCCTGCGGGCTGATAATGGTGATGTCGAATTTCTCCTGAAGCTCGGCAAAAACCATTTCAGGAAATCTGTTCATCTCCTCATAGGCGTTCCGGTCTGAAGCGATTTTCCTGAAACAAGGCTCCTCATGCATTCTCACGCTCATCCAGATCAGCTTGTTCGGGTAATCTTTCAGGTGGGGGACGTCCCTTACGATGACAACTTTTTTGCCGAGAGCATCCAGTGCGCTTACCGTCCTGAAGAGGCCGGCCCTGAAGAGTTCCTCGAAGGAGGCAGACTCGTCATATTCTCCGGTTGCATCCCTGATTTCGGAAGGCCTTCCCCATATACCGGCAAGAATAACCACTTTGATTTCGGGGTGGGCGCCAAGGAAATCAATGACGCTTCTGTTCTGCTCGGTTTCGTCGATTCCGTAATCATATGTCGACATCCCTTTTATGCCCAGAAGGGGCCGCAATGCATGGCCATGAGCCAGATTGTAGCCCGAAACACCGAATTCCTCACCCTTGATCGATAGTGCCCCAACCAGAGCGCCTGCATGGGAATCGCCCCAGAGGGCAAATGAAGGCCTGACGTTCTTTGCCCCGATGGTTCTCGGCGTATTGCCATCCTTTAACCCATGCAAAAACGTTTCATTTTCCTCGAATTGAGACCAGATGGGGTCAGTTGCTATATCCATCATCGCATTGTTCGCTTCCGGCGACCGATAAGGCATTCCGTCCTGACGGAAAACAAGCTGCCCGAAACCGGCAAAAAAAATCATGACGGCTGCGGCTGCGGCAAAAAGCTGTTTCCTTTCTGGCAGCATCATCTGTTTCCCGCGGAACGGCTGCTCGATATACTTCCATGAAAACGTTGCAACTACCAATGAGGTGACAATTACGCCAAGGCTTTCATATCCGGTAAAGGGTCTCATCAGGACATACTTGCCAAAGGCTACCAGCGGCCAATGCCAGAGATAGAGTGAATAGGAAATCAGTCCGATAAAGACCATCGGGCGAAGAGCCAGAACGGTATTGAGGTAAGGCATCTGAGCGCCCCCGCCGGCAACAATGATCAGGCAGGCGCCAAGGACCGGTGCGATGGCGTTATAGCCGGGAAAAAGGGTTGAATCATCATACATGGTTATGCTGTAGCCAATCAGGGCAATCCCGAAAAGGGAGAGGGCATTGCTTATTCTCGGTGAGGGGGCCTGTTGAACAATACCCAGGGCGAGCAGGGAGCCTGCAAGGAGTTCCCATGCTCTCGTGGGCATGAGATAGAATGTCGGAGAGGGTTTGTAATGAATGCCCCATATGCTGACCCCAAGGGAAAGAAGGCTCGCAAGTATGATCCAGAGGAGGTAGCGTCGCTGCAGATATCTCGAAATGAACAGAAGCACAAGAGGAAAGAATATGTAAAACTGCTCTTCGACCGCCAGCGACCATGTGTGCAGGAGGGGTTTCTGCAATGAAGGGGCGGCGAAATAGTCGGATTTGAACCAGAACAGATCAAGATTTGAGGCAAAAAGCGTGGTTGCCTGAACGCCCTGGCCCAGTTCCTTGAATGCCTTTGCATCGAACAGATACGAGCCGACGAGAATAACGAAGGCCAGCATAGGAAACAGCGCCGGGAAAATCCTTCTGATTCTCCGCTCATAAAAACGGGCAATTGAAAAATCCTGCCGGTCGATCTCTTTGAGGAGGATGAGTGTGATGAGGTAACCCGAAATAACGAAGAATATATCCACGCCGACATAGCCGCCGGAAAAGCCAGGGATGTCTGTATGAAAGAAAAGGACGGCCAGAACTGCAACGGCTCTGAGTCCGTCTATGTCGGCGCGATAGTTGATTGCCATTGGGGGGGGGTCAGTTATTATCCGGGCGCAGCGTGTCTTGTTCCGCCCTGCAAGTGCAATATCGCAAGAAGCGTGCCATGCAGCAATGCTTACGTCGGATCCTTTGTGGCCCTGGCGTTGAGTTGCCCGCCTTTAGGGGGTTTCTCTCATTGTAAGAGCTGCTGAGCCTTCATTCTGCGAGAATGATTCGTTCAGGCATCGCGTTTCCCGTTTTTTTGCCTGTTTTATCGAATCTCCTTCAGCCAGTGATTCGATTTATGAACGGTTTGGCTGGAATCCGATGCCGTTGTCGTGGATCGCTTCATGAGCCCGGCACCGTCTGCCTCGGCCTTGTTTGCTATGGGCACGATTTGCTTGCGGGCAGGCAGTTGCTGTTCAAGGAAAAAACGCATCAAAAGGGCGCGGCTGCATTGTTGTTCCCGATTCGAGGGCTTTGTTCAGTTTTTCATCGTTTGCTCTGCCAGCGCTTCGAGTCGTTCAATGTCGTCCGGCAGGGTTGCAGGGCGGGGAAGGCCTGTCATGGTGCAGAAGTCGGTGATTCTATGGCGCCAGTCGTGGTGCCGGATCATGTTTGCCATATTGATCCTGCGCTGTACTTCAAGGCGGTCGTTGTCGGCCAGTATCTGTTTGAGTTCATTTGTGGCTTCTCCGGGGTTGTCCGACAGCTCTACGGTGACTTCCGGCCAGAACAGCATCTCGTCGGCCATTCTCGAGACGGGTTTTTTCCCGGCAACGATACAGCCCGCCAGCAGTGATTCCATCCATCGGCTGGTCACCATCATGGATCGCGGCCGATTTCCTTCGGTATCGACAAAGAGGTTGAATGCCAGTGACATGCGCGTGCGATGCAGCAGCTTGAAAAGCATCCCTCGTTCAATGGGTACGCTCTCCCCGGTAAGGTTTCCGAGAGGGGAGTGCAGGTAGAGATAGGGGGAGTCAGGGCTATGGAACGTACGGGTGAACGCGCTATGGTAGTTTTTTGGGATGCGCCCGAAGCCGATGATGTCGATTTCCCTCTTTTTTGCAGACCGTGGCGCCCATTGCAGGCAGTCGGCTCCCTGGTACATCTGTTCAACCCTGATGCCGAACTTCTCCTGCGGGAACGCTACGTCTTCATGTGCTGTAACGGTAATCATGTCGTAGAGGGCACTCTCTTCCATATATCCGGCATGGAAATATGAGTCAGTGACAACACCGAAAATCCGGTCGAATTTTTTTCGGCAGTCCTTGATGCCGTTGATCATGGAGAGCCCGCCAGGCTGGCGGGCAATGACAATCAGGGCGTCTCCGCCATCGGTTTTTGCCGCTTCGTACCTTTTCCCTCCATTGAAAAGGCCGCGCAGTCCGGAGCCGGAGGCTTTTTTTGTTGAAAGGATTTCGGCGTTGAACAGCTTTGCAAGGATTCCGCCGAATTCATCGACGGCAATCCATCCTGCGTGCGGTTCTGCAAGGCCTGCATGGAGAACGCTGATTTTCATATGCTGCAGTGGTTCAGTAGGCGCGTTGATGGAGTTGCTTCTATGGTGCGCTCTCTTGGAGCATCATTGCCGGAGACCCTTCAGCGGCAATGGTTCCCTGTTCGAGCCGATAGATCCGGTCGCAGTGTTCGACTGTTGTCAGACGGTGTGCGACGATCATGACGGTCTTGGTGCCCTGGAGGGCTTTTATCGCATCCATGACCGCAGTTTCCGACAGGGTGTCCAGGGCACTGGTCGCTTCATCGAGTACAAGGATTTCAGGGTCATGGTAGAGGGCCCTGGCGATGCCTATACGCTGCCGTTGCCCTCCGGAAAGGCGGACGCCTCGTTCGCCGACAAAGGTTGAAAGTCCTTCGGGCAGTTCATTGACGAATGTTTCGAGATTGGCGGCGCGAACGGCTTTTTTAACCTTTTCCATCTCTATTTCCTCATCGGGAAGGCCGAAGGCGATGTTATGCGCCAGATCGTTGTCTGTCAGGTAGATGGATTGAGGAACGTAGCCGATCATGTTCTGCCATGAACGCAGATCGTCGGCCGTGTTTCTCCCGTCTACGGTTATACTTCCGCTGTCGGGGATAATCAGTCCAAGGATGATGTCGATAAGGGTGCTTTTCCCTGAACCGCTCGGGCCGATAAAGCCGACCGACTCCCCCTTGGTGATGGTGAGCCTGATCTGGTGCAGGGTCTGCCGGGTGGCTTGCGGATAGGTGAATGAGATGCTTTCGGCGCGCAGGTCATGACGGAACTCGACCGTGTTGCCGGCCTCTTTTCGCTGGGGGTTCGGCAGGGAAAAATCATTGCCGATGATATCGATGACCGGCAGGCAGTACTGAAGGGCCTGCAGGGCCATGAGGATGCGGTTTACGGATGGGATCATCCTGAAAGAGGCCACGGCAAAAAAACCGAGGTTCGGAATGATGGCCTCAATCGAGAGTCCTTGCGAGAGCATGCTCAATACCAGGACAATCAGTCCTGCAACAGCGAGCAGTTCAAGCCACAGGCGGGGCATCTGCTGCACGGTCGTGTTCAGTTTCCTTACTCTTGCCCCTGCGCTGTTGTGGTAGCCGTACTGTTCGAGGAAGTAGTTTTCCTTGCCAAGGATCTTGACGTCCTTGATGCCGCCGAGCCCCTGCTGCAAGTGCTGCATGCGGAGGCCGTCGTGGAACATGCGGGCCGATCCCCATCGGGCAACCCTGCCCTTCGTCAGGAGGACATAGAGCAGGCTGGCGGATCCAAGGGTAAGAATGATGTTCAGGGTCCCGAACGGTTCGACGAGAACCAGCAGGGTAAAGATGCAGAGAATGGTGAGCGACTCAATCGTCAGCTCCATAATAGGTTTCAGCACATTGTTGGCAAAGACCTCAACCTCGCTGGTCACATTGCGTATCAGCTGTGCGGAGTTGTGTTGCAAATGGAATGTGTAGGGTTGCTGGAGGTAGATGCTGAAGAGCTTTTTTGAAAGTCGTTCACCGATGGAGAAGAGGAATCGGTTTTGTTGCCAAAGCATGAGAAGCATGAATGAGGCCTTGACAGAATAAATCAAGAACAGCACGCCGAGGCCGCCAATGACCACGGTTATCTGGTCAGGGTTGCCGAAAAACTCGAAAACGGGTTGGAGTAAAGGGTATTTCGTCGCAATATCCTTTTCTGTAAAGAGGGCAAGGGCTGGAATGACCATGCCGACCCCAAGGGTTTCCAGCACGACACTGAAGAGCATCATGGCGAGGATCACCAAACTCATTCTCCGTTCTTTGCCGGAAAGCATGGCAAGGATTCTGTGGATCTTTTCCCTGTTTATGATCTTTATTTTCATGGATCTTTTGCTGTATTCTGTCGATACCCTCTTTTCCGGCCCTTCCGTTACGTGCTGATCCTGTACAGCGCGTTTTTTAGTTTTCTTGCCATTGCCGTAATCGGCGCAAGCACTTTCCATCGGTCCCATACGGAGGGCTCGAGGAGGTCCGTGCGCGAACTTCTCTGGAATCCGAGGGTTGGCCAGCTGATATAGGTGATAATGTCCGGATTCTGCTCCCTGAACGTCGAGATGGCTCCGTCGTAATGCATCGGCCCCCCGTCCGGGTGACCTGCAGGCCGCTGCAGCACGGTTTCAAGAAAGTCGATGAACCGGTCCATGCACGAGCTGTTGACGGCATAGAAATGGGTGAGTCGAAGCGGGTCCGTAGTGGTTTCAAGTCCGGGCCGATGCTTTGCACTATCGGGATGTTCGTGCCCGAAGTATAGGAAATCCCAGTTCTTGCCCTCAAGGCGTTCCATGATATTCCTGCCCGCGGCCTCAACGTTCCTGGCAAAGGCTATATCATCCTCCAGCAAGAGGATCGCGCCGAGCCGTTCAGCCCTTGCCTGTTTGAGGATCTCGAGGTGGCTGAGAAAACAGCCTTTTGCGCCTTTCGACGGAAACCCGTCAGACGTTTCGGGGCGGACAGCCGGAAAAAACACATCGCTGCCGTCCGGCACTTGCCATCCCGCACGACGGAACTCCTCAAGGGTTTCTTTTTTTCTGTCGGTCCTTTCCGGAAGGTTGACGACGGCGACTCTGTCGAAATGATCAAAAAAGTTCATGGGTGCTCATGAGGTTGCATGAATAGAAGCGGTCCGGTCAGGAGCCATAGAGACGGAAGGCATTCTGTATCCTGTACTGCCACTGCAGGAGGGCCTCCTTGAGAAGCCATCTGCTCCAGGAGTCGTTGTAGACGCCTCCTCCGGTACCGGATTCGGCCGAGTGCCTCGGGTAGTGGGGCAGGGGAATGTAGTTCAAGCCCAGAATGATCGCTTCATGGACTGCATTTGCCAGGGCTTTTTCAAAAAACATGAAGGTCTGTTCATCGATCTGCGGGCGGTAGCTGATGAGCAGCTCTTCGAAAAAACGGGGAACTGCGCCGAAAAATCGGGAGTCGGCAAGCGCAAGGCCCGGCTCCAGGTTGATCATCATGTCGGGGGTTTTCTGCCCCTGATTCAGGGCTGCGATGTATGAGGCGATATTGAGCACCTTGTAGCGGCCGGTCACCTTGAAGATGAATTCCGCCTGTCGGAATAGTCTGGAAGAGTGGAGCGCCTCTTCGATGATCAGCATCTCCCCATATCCCTTGCCACGTTTCTTGTCGTAATCGTTGCCCTGGAAGGTAATGATTTCAAGCTTGTTCTCTCTGATTTCCCGAGGGAATGCGCCGGAAATGTCATTCCCTGAATTTTCAACGAACAGGACAGGGATTCCGGAGTTTTTCAGATAAAACCCGATGGCTTCGAGGTACTGGGCTTTTCTTTTTTCCGTATCGTTCAGCACGGTCATGTGCATACCTCCCGGATCGATGCATCCGGTCATGAAGATAATGCTTTGTTTCATTGCTCTGTGATCATGTGTTTTTGCCGCCGCCGGCTTCCGCTGTTATCTTTCGGCGCCCCCATAGACGCGGGAGAGGCGGTTCATGATGACCGCTGCGGCCGTGAAGAAGAGGATCATGGGTATCGCCAGTGAGAGCGTGTAGCCAAGGTTCAGGCTGAGGAGCAACTCTTTTATTGGAATCACCATTGCATGTCCGACATACATAGGCAGGGAGAGAATGCCGATGATGCCGAGCATTCTGTTGAGCTGCTTCCCGAAAGGACTGTTCATGTGCCGGCGGGCACGCATGAATGCAGACAGAAGCAGGAGCGTAAGGCCGAAATAGACCTGAACCGCCCAGAGATGGGGGACAAGCATTGAAAACCATTCTTGCCCATTGCCGCTGTCAAGGGAGATAATGAGTCCGAAAAGCATGAGCAGCAGGCCTGTCGATGCGTATCGCTTTTCCATCTCGCCTGATTGTGCATGTTTCCGCAGATGGATGCCGGCGCTCACTCCAAGCATAACTGTTCCGGTCATGGTGAAGTAATTGTAATTGGCTTTGAGCATCAGGAGGACCAGGTTTACCCCCGCAACTGACTCGGTGTCAGGCAGCATGACCCTGAAGAACATGCCGGTCGCAAAAAACAGGGCCGAAGCAGCAAGGCTTGCCGTGATTGTGTCCTGAAAGCCGGAAATGGCTTTGTGCCACAGCGGGATGCTGGCCACGGCGAGCAGATAGTACAGCAATACCGAGTAGAACAGGTGTGTCGGCAGCCTGTCCGGAAATTCCTTGCCGCTTGTCAACAGGATCGTCAGGCTTATGCCCGCAAGAAGCAGGATGCCTCCGCCGATCAGCTGCAGGGCGAACCGTATGTTCTTTCGGGCCAGCTGCGGGTTGTGATCAAGCTGATGGAAGTAGTAAAATCCGACGCTGAGGCCGAAGACGAGGGCAAAGCCGGGAGTCCCGAGGCGGTACGCAGGGTAGAGGAGGGTGTTCATGCCGGCGAACATGCCCGGTAACCGTTCCCACACACCCGGCAACCAATGGATGGCGATGAGCCACAGCACAAGCAGCCCCCTTGTCGCGTTGATGGAGTCGGCTGTCAGGGCTATGTTATTGCGCTCGTCCGCACCTCCGGCGCTTTGTTCTCCGCTTTCTCCTGTTTCGCTCCCTGTGATATCCGCGATTGTTTTTCCTTCGATGAATGCCCGGGCCGTGGTTCTGGGTATTCCTGCTTTTTCAAGCCTGAGCATCATTTTAAGCGAAGAGAGCGAGTCGCCTCCCAAATCGAAAAACGTCATATCGAGAGGGATCGGATGAACGCCCAGGACCTCTTCCCATACTGCGATGATTTTCTGCTGCTCCCCGTTCAGCGCGCTGTTCTCCACGCCGCGAGCGGCTCGGGGGGCTGGCGATGGGTTCGATTCCCTGTCGGCCATGAAGTGTTCGGTGAGCCGTCTGCGCTGGATCTTTCCCGTTTCCGTCCGCGGAAGTGCCTCGACTTCCATGAAGTGCAGCGAATCGCCGGCCTGAATATGGAGCTGGCTGAGGATTTTCATCGCTTCGGTTCGTATCCGCGATTCATCAATCCCGCATTCTTTTTCAGTGACGATAAGAATCCCGTCGCCTCTCAACTCATCGGGAACCCTGGTGATGGCGATGCCTCCCTCTCGCTCAAGCGTTGAGAGGAGTTTGGGTTCTATCTGTTCGGGAAAGAGCTTGATCCCGCCGCAATTTATTGCGTCGTCGGCGCGGCCGAGAAAAAACAGGTTTCCGTCCCGGATTTCCCCAAGGTCGTTGGTCGTCAGCCATCCATCGGCATCAGTGATCGGGGTAATGCCGTTTTCACGTGTCCTGCCGACGGCAACATGGGGACCCCGAATCTGGATCCTGCCGTCACCGGCCAGCCGGAATTCAGTGTTGCCGTAGCTCCTGCCGACCGATTCAAGCACATTTCCCGTGCTTCGTGAGATATCCAGAAGCGTTGTCCTTGATGCTTCAGTCAGGCCGTAGTGCTGGACAATCCTTGCGTTGGGAAACAACGTCTTCATTGCCTCTTTTTCCCTGCGGGACATGTACTGGCTTCCGATTTCTATCCAGCGGACCTTTTTGCCGAGCTCTCCGATCACGTCAGGGTTCGCAAGCAGGATGCGCCATAACGACGGCACGGCAGAAATGGCGTTGATCTCGTCGTTCTGGAGCATTGCGGCTATTTCAAAAGGGTCGAACCCCCCGGGAGGGATGTATGATCTTCCCCCCACTGCCGAGCAGTGCCTGATCCGGCCAAAACCGAACGAGTAGTAAACGGGAACGCCGACATATTCCCTGATGGTGTGGTCTGTTTCCATGACGGACTGCAGGCGCTCAATTACGTCCGCAAGGTTTTTGTGCGTCAAGACGATGCCTTTGGGCTTCCCTTCCGTTCCGGAAGTGAAGGAGAGTTGTGCAACGGCATGGTCGTTTCTGGGGACATGTTTTTCGTCGAACCAGCCGGTGCCGGGGGTGGCGTCCATAATCTCGCTTATGGCAACGCCTTCCGGCAGCAACGCCGCATCGCGGGAGTGGAGGACCACCAGCGGCTTGCCTCCTTCATAGGCCCGGAAGACTTTCCTGATGAAATCGATGCCGTTGACGGCCACGATGCCAATGGCTCCCAGCACCTGTTTGTCATCGGTCAAGCCGGAGGGTATGGCGTACGGAGTCATTTTCTTCACAGGATTGATGGTTGTTCGGAGGCGGCAGGCATCGCGACCGGGGGCTTCAAGGCGACAAAACGAACCGACGAGGCCTGAAACGGCGTCGTTGCCGCCAGTGCGATGCGGTGATCCATGAAATCGATGTTCTTGAAGTGCCAGCGTTCAGGCATCGGCTCAATGTCCGGGCTTGCGGCCAGTCCGGGGCGCCCTGTTCCCCGGTACAGGAACGCAATTTTTTCTGCTTCGGAGTATATGCCGAGCCCCTTGGCTTTGAGGAAGGCCTCTTTCAGGGTCCAGAGCGATAGTGCCCGCTCGGGTTGGCTCCTTGGGTCGAGCGTTGCGAGTTCTTCCCGCTCCGTTCCGGAAAAAAAGATATCGGCTATTTCCATGATCTCTCCGCCTCGCCCGAGGGGTTCTATATCGATGCCAACCGGTCCTGATGCACTGATTATGCATACCGCCAGTTTCGAGGTGTTGGAGAGGTTGAACTCGATATGGCATGGCGGATCGAGAGACGGTTTGCCTAACGGCGTTCTCTTGAAGTTCACCTCTTCAGGGGGGATATTCAGATAGTGGGACAGCGCGGTTCTTGCCAGCACCCGGCTCATGAGGAACTCGGCTCGTTTTCCTGCAGCATGCAAACGCTTGAAGCGTGCTCGTTCCTCATCCGAAAGAAGGCGTTCAGCCATCATTTCCGGATGATGCTGATGGTTAACCCTGCACCACCATAGATGCATTTCTTTTGCCTTGATCTGCATCGTTCGGTTATATCCCGTTGTCAGGATGCGTTTCCCTTGCCGTTCTGACCCAGTCGCGGTTGTTTTTCTTCTTGAACAGCATTCCTATGTAGATCGGGACTTTCCAGAGGATGTAAACCGGCGCTCCGAACAGGGCGAGCCATGTGGTGAGCGGTGCACGGCGCTGTACCTGGGCCGAGACCAGGTACAGCAGAACGGTCAGCCAGCTGGCGGCAATGGCCCATGCCCATGCTCCCCCGAGTATCGCCCCTGCAACGGTGCCGGGTATGAAGAGCAGGATGAGAAGGCCGAGCGGTGGGATGGCAAGATCTCCCCATGCATAGAGGATTTTCGGGTTTCCGGTCTCGGCAAAGCGCTGCAGCAGGGGCTTGGTCATGCTTCTCACCAATGAAAACCTGCCGCCTTCCCAGCGGTTCCGCTGACTTGCGGCATTTTTTGCGCTTGTGACCATTTCGCTGGTGACAATGGCATCGGGGTTGTACTCTACGGCCATGCCGTCCTGCAGGAGCTGAAGGGTGAATTCCAGGTCTTCGACGATCGAGTGGCAGGGCCAGCCGTATCGCTCGAGGATCGGGGTCCTGAATGCCATGCCGTTGCCTTTCAGCGATGCTGAGCCGGTGAGGACGGATGAGCCTGCGAGGCGAAGGTGGTTGAAGACGTTGAAGGCTGCGTCTACGAGGGCCGGCCGCCATCCTGCCGACGGGTTGTTGACGCCGTTGTAGCCCTGCACGATGTTTACGAGAGGGATGCTCAGCGATGCGCTGATTTCGCGGAGGTAATTGATATCGGGGGTAACGTCGGCGTCGATGATGGTGATGGCGTCGGTATCCCGGAAGCTCTCTTTGTGCTCATTGAGGAACCAGTCGAGCGCCTGGCCCTTGCCCCGTTTCTCTTCATCGAAACGTTCGAAGACCCTGGCTCCGGCTTTTCGTGCGTATTCCGCCGTGTCGTCCTGGCAGTTGTCGGCAATCACGAAGACCTCGAGCCGGTTGGCCGGATAGTCGCACCCGTATACGCCTTCAATGGTTTTCATGACCGCATCACCTTCATTATGCGCGGGGATCAGGACCCCGATATTGAGGAACCTGTTCGTTTCCGGCTTTTTTTTCCGGAAAAAGAACGATGCAGCGGTGGTTGCCAGCAGAAAGAGTGCCGGCAGGGCTGTCAGGATGACAGGCACGGCAAGGAGCAGTGAGGGTATCGTCATGATCGGGTTGCGGCCTGGGTCAGCAGGTCGACCATTTTGCTGTTGTTGAGGTGCTGGTTGTAGCGCTCGCGTACGGTTTTCCTTCCTGCCGCACCGAAGCTCTTCCTCCGCTCGGGGCTTTCAATCAGGATGCGGATCTGGCGGGCAAG
Organism: Chlorobium sp. N1; assembly: GCF_004332115.1. Lineage (GTDB taxonomy): Bacteria > Bacteroidota > Chlorobiia > Chlorobiales > Chlorobiaceae > Chlorobium. The sequence goes on along the minus strand of NZ_SJPA01000001.1, from coordinate 294,846 downwards.
GTCCGCAGTGTCTCCGGGAGTGGCAAGCAGGCCGTTGCGTTCGTGTTCGATGAGTTCGGGAATGCCGGTGATACGGGTTGATATGACCGGGATCTCCCTGGCCATTGCCTCCATAAGGACAACGGGAACTCCTTCGGCAAAACTGGCCAGAACGAAGATGTCCGCTTCGGCATAGTGCTCCCGCACCTGATCCTGGCCAAGGGCTCCGGTGAAGGTGATATTTTTCTCGAGGCCATGCTGGCGGCTGAATTTCTCGAGCGACTTCCTGTCGGGTCCGTCTCCGACCATGGTGAGGCGGAACGGTATGTTCTCTTTTTCAAGAATCGTGCAGGCCTCGAGCAGGGTGTGCTGTCCCTTTGCCGGAACCAGCCTTCCAACGCAGAGCAGGTGTGGTATCTCGTTGTCGGGCTCCGGCCTCGGCGTCCAGCGCTCCGGATCGACACCGCAGCGGACGATATGGTGTTTGTGCCACATTTCCGCCGGGGTGATGCGCATGATCTGGCTGCGGCTGTAGTGGCTGATGCAGCGGACGAAGCTGGCATGGAGAACCTTTTCTTCAAGCATCGCTGAATCGACCTCATAGAAGATGTCTGGGCCGTGGACAGAGATGCTGTAGGTGATCCCTCCGTAGGTTTTCATCAGGAGGGCGACGAAGGCCGTGGGGTTTGCGAAATGTTCGTGCACATGTGTGACGCCCCGTTCGCGCAACCATCCCAGCAGGATTCCCGCTTCCACGAAATAGGCTGCGGCTTTGACGGGGCTGCACGGGCCGCTGAATGCCGGCTTGAGAGCTTTTGCCGCCATGCGGATGTAGCCTCCAGGATTGCGGGCAAGGGTTCCGGCATGGGCCCTGAAGGCCCCCATCAGCGGCTGGGAGAGAACGGTGAAGGTTCGGGCCGCCTCTTCCTGTTCTTCCGGAGTCATGACCTCAAGGTTGGATGTCTTGCGGATGGTTGCCGTGTGGATCTTCATGCCTGCACGGCGGAGCGATTCGATTTCCCTGTAGATGAAGGTGTGCGATACCGCCGGGTACTCGCTGCACAGATAGGCGACGGTCGTTGGTTGTTTCATGACAGCTGATCCGATAGTGCCGTCGCAAGTCGCTTCTGTTTGTTGCGCAGCGGTTTGGCTGATATTCTGCCGAGATGGAACCTGAGAACTCCGGCAAGTTGGGGAAGAACGACAAGGGAGCAGTGCCAGGCGTACCTCCTTGCTTCTTTTCTGTCGAGTTTGTGTTCGCGCATAAACTGTCCGACCCTGAGAATGCGGGGCATGAAGAGCAGCGTCGAGCCTGCAAGAAGCAGCAGCGCTGTCAGAGCGCCGGCTATGGGCGAGTTGATGGCCAGCGCCGGCATGCTGAGGATCAGTGCGGCCGTGAATCCTCCTCCCTTGATGGTGATTTTCCGATACTCGTATTGCCAGAACGCGCTTCCCGCAAGAGCCTCACGATGGCGCACGGCGCCGAACCCGTATCCTGAGCGGTATGCCCTGCGAAGGTATTGGCTGACTGTTGTCATGGCAAGGTCGTGCCGGGTCATCGGCTCATCCAGGCGCATGATTTTCCATCCTGCGCGGGTGATGCGCCGGCTCAGTTCCGGGTCTTCTCCACCGACAAGTTCTTCGTCATATCCTCCTGTTGCCTCAAGCGCTTCTCGCCTGATGAGCACATCGCCGCCAAAGCAGTCGCTTTCACCGGCGGGTCCGTTCCATTCAAGGTTGCCTATCCAGTTGTAGACGGAGTGTTCAGGGTGTTTTTCGCGGCGCAGGCCGGCTACTGCCCCAACGCCATCTTCATCGATGGCTTTCAGCGCCTGGCGGAACCATTGTGGTTCTATGACGGTGTCCGAGTCGAAGAAATGGACCAGCGGTGCCGACCCGTGTTTCCATCCGGTGTTTCTTCCGAGCCCGGGCGATGGAAACTCGGGGGTGATCGCCAGCGTTTGTACCTCCCCGTACCTGCGGGCCACTTCCAGGCTGTCATCCGTTGATCCGCCGTCAACATAGCAGATGCGGAGCTTCTCTGCCGGGTAGTCGGCCGCTTGTATTGACTCTATGCACGCAGCCAGCGTCTTGGAGCAGTTGACGCCAATCAGAATGCAGTCGATATCAGGGGGGTGGGGGTGCATGCTTTCTGCCTGCGTTATTGCTTTTGTTATGGGGGCCGGATGAAATCAGTGGCTGAATCGCAAAATCCATGCCATGGCGACGCATGTCGGGGGAGGCACTCCGGTAGGGGTTTTCAGGGGGCGGGGGCGTTGTTACGGAATGAAGTTGACTCGCATACGGAGAGGCGGCCGGGCCGGGTCCTCTCTCTATGACAGTCGTAAGCGGGGCCGTTCTCCGGATAGTTTTGCCTGCAGTGCGCGCAAGGCTATCGGCAGGCTTCGTGCCGCCAGGGCTTTCTTCAGGAACGGCTCCGTCCAGGGGTACCAGGTTTTAGAAAGTCTCGCAATCGGTTCCAGGTCGATATGTCCTGTTTTTTTGATCTCCTTGACCAGACCATGGAATATGGTGTCGTCACGCTCTTCAAAGCGGATGGTGCTGTAGTGCATGATCCGGGCTTTATAGACGCCTGCGTTGTACATCGAGATGAGGGCATTGTACTGGGGCGGAAGTATTTTGATGGCGAGTCCCGGTTCCTCGATGGCTTTATGGAACGGCGGCTGGTCTTTGAAGAGCCCCCTTTGCCGGCAGCTCTGCCAGATGGCGTGCCAGCGCCTGAAAAGCTCATGTGTCCGGGGGTTGTCCTTCACGAACATGACGCCTGCGTTGTAGTAGGGGTAGACCGGGAACGGCCAGCCCATCTCCCTGAACGTTTTGCTTTCGAATTCATGAAAGACAAAATCAGCAGGGGTGCTCACATTGCCGTCAAGGCAGAGGGCGATGTCATGGTCCTTGGTGAATGCGTCGTCAAGCGGGGCGATCGGAACGGCATCGGAGTCGAGATAGAGGAACTCTCCCGTGACGAATTCACGCATCCTGGTCTTGATGCTCCTGCTGACGATCATGGGGTTCGGATCAGACTCGTCGACAACAGTTAGTCTGTCGGCCAGTTCCCTTATTTTGTAGCGTTCTCCGCTAAGCGACTCGTTGGTCGCGGGGTCGAGCAGCACTTCCGCCGCAATACCCGGCGAGAACCTTTTCAGGCTGGCGATGGAGAGCAGGGCCATTTCAAGGATATGGTCACCCGGGTTGCTGACCAAAACATAGACGGCCTTTTTTTTTCCGTCCGTCGGCGGTGCAGTGCTTTTTTGCATGATTCAGGCGCTTGTATCCTGGCGATGTGCGAGGTGTTGTTTCATGCGTATGATGAGTCCTGCGACGACTCCGATCGTAACCCCCAGGTTGTTGTAGAGCGCATCAACCATCTTGAAACCGTAGCCCGTCATCGAACCATGGACGGCTTCAAAGAAAAATCCCAGCGGCGCGACGGCAAGCGTGACGATGAACGCCGAGAAACGTTTCCTGAGTACTATCAGCGGAACGGCCGAAAGGACGGCGTAGATGCCGATATGGAAGAGTATGTCCAGGCCGAAAGCGTTCTTGCTGTCGACGCCTTGCGAGAGGCTTGCGGCGATAAGCAGCAGGAGTGCGCCGAGCCATGCGGCCTTGAGTTTGTTCTGTAGGGACATGGACTGTAAATGATTTTCAGGTAAGGAATTTCGTTGATGACCTGTTCGGGTCGGAAAGAAATTTACTCATGTAGACGTCAATATCCTTGAGCAGGTTGATTTCTTTTTCCTCCGTCAGCCGATATGGGGGCTGCTCTGTTGTTACGAAGCTTAATATCCCTCCGGTGAAGACCATGTAGATGGGGTTGACCATCGCATTGAGCAGGTTGTCAACCATGGTGATTGCTATGAAGACCGACATTGCTGCCGGGGCGGCGTATTCTGGCGAAGCCCATCGTTCAGCCTTGACCCGCCTCAAAAAGAGCAACGCGGGGAGCTGGATGCCCAGTGTCATCCAGATCAGTCCGTAGATGCCCTGGTTCCCGAGCGTTATGATCCACATGCCGTCGGTAACGGAGGTGTCTTGCTCGTCTTCATTGTGGACCCTAGCGCGTCCGTACCCTCCCCATCCGAAAAACGATCCCTCCAGTGCCCTCTTGATGAGGGAGTCTTCGTTGGTGAAGCGGAACTGCAGCGATTCGGCTCTTGCTGGACTGATGTTCTTTTCGATGTAGCCGGTCAGGTTCCTTCCGTCCCACATGCCGGTGATTCGTGTGTAAAGATGAGGATAGGGGATGAGCAGCAGCAGCAGCAGCACTGCCGGGCTCTTCAGCTTCTTTCCGGCCAGCAGCGCGGCTGTTCCGATGAGAAAAAACGTTATGGATGCCATGGACTGGTACATGAGGAACGTCACAATCACCGCTCCGAGCAGAATCGGCGAAGGGATGAACAGTATTTTTTTCGGCAGCGATTTTGTCATATAGAGCCAGGTCCCGAGCAGGGATGCCAGGAGCATCCACATGGCTGCCATGAGCCCGTGCTGCATGTAGATCATGGGCCGGTATCCTCCGTCTTCCCTGAGGGTCTGGAGGAAATTGTGCTGATGGAATCCGTAGGTGAGACGATGCAGCTGCGGACTCATGATGAGTTCGAACCAGCTGAAGGGGACGTAGACGACCCCCCCGATGAAAATGGTTATGGCCAGGGTTTTGAGGACATCGGCTTCGCTGAAGTATACGCGCCCGAGATAGTATGGGATTCCCCAGAGTATCGATGTATAGAGAACGGCTGAAAGCCCGTCATAGGCGCCCAGCCCGTTGGCCATGGATGAGAAGAACGGTGCGGTGCACCACAGGAGCATCGGAAGGTCAAAGTACTTGAAGTTGAAGTTGAGCAGGCGTTCACGGTCGAACATCCATGCTCCGGCAAGGACGCCGTATGCAATCACCGTGGATTTGGTGTTCTTCAGGAGGAAAATGTCGTATGCGGCGCATGGCAGGAACATCCAGCCCGCAACGTAGGCAATGACCGGCACCAGTCGTTTGTCCAGCTTCTTATAGAGGATCATGACAATCACCGGCCATGAAAGAAACGCTACGGGAACCAGGATGTTTCCTGAGCCGCTCATGATTCGGGGGGGGCTTCAGTGAGGGGGACTGCCGGAATGCCGACAGCTGTTGAGCCTGCCGGTATGTCCTTGAGGACAACAGCATTGGCCCCGATGCGCGAATGTGCACCCAGGCGAACGGCTCCGAGAACTTTCGCACCTGCTCCTATATCGACATGGCCCTCTATGACGGGAGCCTGGGGGCTCTTGCCGTTCGTGCCGATGGTGACCTGCTGCATGATGAGGCAGTTCGGGCCGATAAGGGTTTCAGGATGGATGACGATTCCGTTGGGATGGGGTATGAGAAGTCCTCCGCCTATTTTCGTATTGATGGGAATGTCTGCGCCGCAGACGGCGCTCCAGAATCGATGCTGCAGTACGGCCAGTTTCGAAAGCAGTTTCCCAGCGGCGCCTGTGCTCTGCAGGTGCTGGTAGCGCCTGATCGAGGCGAGGAGGTACTTTCCGGGTTCATACCTGCCCCGAGAAGGCTGTTCTCTTGCCCAGTCGGGGGTTGTTGCCGAAATGGCCTCCTTGCCCGTACCGTGCTCTCTGCCGTTTTGGCGCATCATTTTTTTTGCTGTTCGAACTGTTCTGCTTTTTTGAGGATCCGGTCTATCAGTTGCAACCCGAAAGCCTGTTTCTTGATGGACTGTCTGACTTTCTCGGAAAGTAACTTTTTCAGGAGCGCCGGAGGATTGTCGAACATTTCGACCACGGAGAGCGTTTTGCGGTTGCCGCCGAAATTGAGGATCGGGGCGATCGTCGGGACTCCGAGCATGACAAGCAGCTCTGCCGATTTTTTCAGGTCACTGAATTTGGAGCTGTCTCCGAGGGCAATGAGGGCGACAATATCGGCATGAATGGCCAGATGTTCTGTCATGTGGCTTTCGAGCAGCGGAGCGCCATCGACGCAGATGAAGTCGTAGGTCTGCTTCAGTTGCTCGAAAAGCTCGCGGATTTTCTGTCGCGGAATGGCTTTGCCGGTAAGGTTGCCGGCATACATCATATCGATGTTCTCTCCCTCCGTGGTGATGATGCTCTCTTCGAGCGAGTGGCTGCCCGAGAGGTAATCGCAGAGGCCGGGCAGGATGATCTGGAATTCAGCACTTTCTGCTACCGGGGCGGCTTCAAGGTCTGCGTCAATGATGAGGATTTTTTCGGCAAGCTGCGAGAGTGCTTTGGCGCAGCTTACGGTAATTGAAGAGGAGCCGACCCCCTTGTCCGTTCCGGTGAAGAGGATGATGCGTGAGTTTGCGACTTCCTTTTCGTGATAGAGCTTGATGGCAAGGTTGCCGATCTGATGTGCGCGGAAGTCGTCTGGAGCGATGCTGTAGCGCATCTCATCTCCGGCATTCGGTGTTCTGATGTTGACGATGGTCTGTATCGGGGGATGACCGAGCGCCTGCTTGATATCCCCGCTTTTGCGGATTGTTTCGTCAAAGACCTCGAATGCGGCAAAGGCGGCGCCGACCAGGCCAAAACTGCCGAACAGCAGCATCAGGGTGATTTTGTTGATGTTCGACTTGAGCGGCTGACCCGGGGTCCGCGCCTCAGAGAGAACCGAGATGCGTAGCGGGGCTTTTTTTTCGATTTCTATTTCCGTAATGCGCTTTTCGATGTTGTTCAGCAGGTCGAATTTATTCTGCCAGCTGGCTGTCAGGTATTCTCCCTTGTGTATGCCGATCGAGATCCGTTGCGCCTCCTTGCCGGTCCTGTCCATGGCTAGACGGAGGGTGTCTTCTCTGGACTTGTTCGTCTCGTAGGTGTTTTTTGCTGTGATAAGAGATTTTTCCATCTCGATGTCCCGTTTGCCGATAATGACCTGGCGGGCATTTTTGCGCACGTCGTTGCGCAGATCCGTTGCATACTCTTTCATCGATTGCATTCTCCCTTCGACGGAAATCCGTTCAGGGTTGACTTCTGTCAGGCCGTCGGTGGTGCTCCGCATCTGCTGAAGCTGCTGGTAGGTCCAGGAGTCCGTACTTGCAAGGGCTGTGCTGTTCAGGACGATTTCATTGACCAGCGGCTCGACCGAGATCTTTTTCAGCTCCGTGTTTGTCCTGAGGATCGCTTCGTATTCTGCCTCGGCTGAAAGCCGTTCATTCATTGCGTTGTTGTAGGTAAACAGAAGGTTGTCCCTGCTTTTTGCCGCAAAGTTGAAGGGTTCTGAAAACGATGAGGTGCCGATATCCCTGGTCAGGCTGTCGAGATCGTTCTGGATTGTCGACATTTCCCTGGTGATGACGTTTTTCTGCGCGTAGAGAAACCGGAGCCTTTCTGTGCTTGAATTGTTGTCGTTTTTTCGGGTTTCCTCCATGTAGGTCTGCATGAGCGCATTGAGGAATTCGGCAAGGCCGTCGGGCTTGCTTCCGGATATCTTCAGGTCAAGCACATGTGAGCGTCCGTCAGGAGTGACCGCTACGATGCCCTGAAGGATTGCCGCACAGGTTTTCATGGGGAGCCCTTTGGGAAAGAGGGCTTCTCGTTTTTCCGGCTCCATCGCCGTCAACGATTTCTCCAGGATGTCGATCGTCGTCATCGCCGTGGCGGTCGTATTCATGTACCGTGCATAATAAGACACGATGGATGATTGCTCGGTGCTGCTGAAGAGTGTCGGTACAATGGGATCGACCCGCATGAGTGCATGGACTTCATAGTAGGGTTTCTTGACGACGAAGATCAGCGGCGTCAGCATGGCGAAGAGGAATCCGCCGAGCAGGACGATGAACAGTCCGTATCGGCTGACGAAGCCTAAGACATCGAACGCCTTTTTGGGTTTGCCCAGCGGCAGGGGTTTTCCTGTGGCCTGATCTTTCAGCATGTGCAGAGGGGGATCCCGGCCGCTAAGGAGCCGGGATGACAATGGTTGAATTGACGGAGTTCACCGCAGACGTTCCCAGGTTGATGATCTGCAGGGCCGGCATGATGTCTTCGATCGAGTAATTGAACTTCGCCATGCCGCTTGGGCTGACGTAAACGATGTCGTCGGCCATGAGGGTGTAGTTCTTGCTGAAGTCGGCCTGTTCGATCAGGTTCTCCAGGTTGACCTCCACCACGCTTCCGTTGACCTCCTGCTGACGGATGATGAAGACCTTTTCCCCATTTGCCTTGCGCGACATGCCGCCGGCCATCATGACGGCCTTGAGCACGCTCATTCCCGAATGCAGCTGAATGGCTCCGGGCGACTTGACCTCACCCATGACATAGACCATTTCGTTTGCGCGTTCCGGGACGTAGATGATGTCGTTGTTGCGGATGGGGGCGTTCAGGCTCATGTTGCCATTGTTGAGCAGATCCTGCAGGTCTATCCAGATGACCTGGCTGCTGCCCCTGATGATGGAGCAGCGCGTCATCCTGTCATCCTTGGGCACTCCTCCTGCTAGCGATAGTCCTTCAAGAAGGCTGCCCCGTCCTGTGAACCTTACCATTCCGGGGCTGTTCACGTTGCCGAGTACGTAAGCCTTGTTGTTCAGGAATTCATGGACCTGGATGGTGACCTCGGGGTTGATATAAAGGATTTCAAGCTTTTTTGTGATGGCGCTTTTAATCTCTTCGGGCGTTTTGCCGACGACGCTGATCATTCCGACCCTCGGGGCGGCAATGAATCCGTCGGGTGAGACGATGAGCCTTTCTTCGGAGAGTTCAGGGCGCCGCCAGACCTTGAGGCCGATGATGTCTCCCGGTCCAAGACGGTATTCGAAAGGGCCGCTTTCCTCTTCAGCCTTCATGAGCTCCTCTTTTTTCGTGAATGTCGGCGTCTTTGCGGGCAGCTTCATGCTGAAGTCTCGTCCCGGGGCATTGGGGACGGGCGTACGGGTCGGCTTGGGGGAGATGCCGCCGCATGAGGCGAGCAGGAACAAAAGCGACAATCCCATGACGGCCGGAAGGCCGTGAGTGCGCATCATTGGGGCTGACGGTGTTCGTTGCATGGTTGGGGGGTGAGGGTTCCTTTATTGCTCTTGTGCTATAGGCAAAATCCGTGCCATGTGCTGCCGGCCGGTTTGTTCCCGGTAACGCCTTCGTTCCGGAGTGCTTTTCCTTCCGTTGTAATGGCTGCAAGAACCGCGTATGCCCGTTTTGCTCTCATAGTGACAGGCCGGTCGGCGTCTTTTCCTTCGGCAGGATGCGGGCCGGAATCCCGACTGCAAGGGAATTGTCGGGGACGGATTGCAGCACGACGGCATTGGCGCCGATGTCGACGTTGTTTCCGATGGTGATCCTGCCAAGGATTTTGGCGCCTGCTCCGATGCTGACGTTGCTGCCGATGGCGGGAGCGGCCTTTTCCTCGATGTTCTTGAGCCCGACGGTGACGCCGTTGCGGATCACGCAGTTGTCACCGAAGCTGGCGTAGCCGCTGATGATGATGTCGCCGAAGTGGTCTATCCTGAACCCTTTGCCTACAGGGACCTCGCAGGGGAGCTCGATGCCGGTAAGGATCTGTGCACCTTTATACAGGACATGGTAAAGGAGTGAAAACGGTTTCCGTATTATGGGGTTGCCGATCGTGTAGCGCCAGCGTCCGAAGCGGTAGACAAGCATGACCCAGAATCCCTGGGCGCCCCAGTCTCCGCCGTACGTTGCCAGGTCCTGGCGGATGTCGTTGAGCATGCCCATCATTCACCAGGGGGTTGGCGGTGCAACGGCTCCGAAGCGTGTGTCCCGGAGCGCTTTGAGGATCTGTCTGCCGTTGCCGATCGATGCGCTGCGTTTTCTTTGCGCTTCTTTCGAGGGAACGGCCAGGTTCTTTATGAAGATCAGGAGGTTCCAGAAGAGTTCCAGCCCTGTTGTGGCCAACAGCATCGAGGCCCCGTGGTTTTTCCTGTAGTAGAGGCACTCGCTGCGGAGCCGGAAGGAGAGGACCTGTGAGGCCCCTTCGTCGAAGGTCTTTTCCTTTCTTGTCTTGCTGCAGGCGCCGCCGATGTGCATGACTTCGGCCGTGGGGATGAAGAATACCTTCCATCCGGCCTTTTTCGCCCGTCGGCAGAGGTCGGTCTCTTCATAATAGAGGTAGAAGCGCTCGTCGAAGAACCCGATCGTTTCGAGCATGCTGCGGCGGATGATGGTGAAGGTTCCCGGTACCCAGTCCACCTCCATTGGGCGGTCGTGCTTGAACCCGCCGAATTCATGGCGGTTGAGGATGGGGGAGTCGGGATGTTTCCCGCTGATGCCGGAGATGGTCAGCAGTTTCGATCGAACCGACGGGAATCGTCGGGCGGATGGCTCGAGCCGGCCTTCGGGCGAGATGATCTTTCCTCCGCAGAGGCCGCATTCCGGAGTCTGTTCCATGAACGCCACGGCGTTTGCGACTGAGCCTTCCCTGACGTAGGCATCGGGGTTGAGCAGGAGGATGTAGTCACCTTCTGCCACCCTGTATGCCTGGTTGTTGGCGGCGGCGAACCCGCTGTTGACATGGTTGTCGATGAGCCTGACGTCCGGGAATTCATCATGCACCATGGCTGCCGATCCATCCATGGAGTCGTTGTCGACGACCAGAACCTCCATCAGCACGCCCGTGCTGTTGGCCAGCAGTGCCTGCAGGCAGTTGCGGAGGATATCCTTCGTGTTGTAACTGACGACGAGTACCGATACCATGGGATTGGGGGTGGGCTGCTTCATGGTCTACCCGATATGTTTCGTCATTGCAAGCGTGTTGCCCCCCCCCTCGTGTTCGCATTTGACCTCGTCCATCAGTTTGCCGATGATGAACAGGCCGAACCCTCCCTCGGGATAGCCCTGGATTTCAGGGGTTGGCGGGGCCGGGTCGAACGGGGGGTTGTTGTCCTTGACGGTTATCGTTATGCTGCCGGGCCCGCTTTCGATGGAGATATGCACCACGGCATCGGCGTTTGACGGATCCCCGTAACGGACGGCGTTGGTGAAGGCTTCGCTTACGGAGAGTTCGAACGCATGGGCGAATTCAGCGATGTTTCCGGTGAACCCATGGGTATTGGCAAAGACTTCCGCGCTCGAGCGGGCCAGGTTCGCAGCGATCCGGATGTTGGCCAGCTCTGCCCGTAGCGTTGCCGTGAGCATTGTTGTCATGGTGGTTTCGGTGTCGTTATTTCCCTATGGCGGCTTCCAGGTCGTCGTAGACATCGAACAGGCTGTATGCCTGGGTGATTTCGAAAACCCTTTTGACGCGGTTGTTCAGGTTGGCCAGTTTCAATGAGCCGCTGCCGGTTTTCTTTTTGCGAAGGAACCCGACCAGGGCACCGAGCCCGCTGCTGTCGATGAACTCGACGTTTGTCAGGTCTATGACCGTCGGGCTTGCCGGATCCGAGTTCTCGAGGTGGGCCTTGAGCTGCGGAGCCGCGGCGGCGTTGAGTATCCCTTCCAGAGAAATGACGGTGGCCCCGTTCCGGGCGGTTTCGACAATGTTCATGGGCGTTCCTTGTCAGAAGGTTTTGGGGTTGATGAGTGCCTTGATGGCCAGGCCGATATCCTTCAGCGGACTGGCGTGGCGCGTGTAATAGTGGTCGACGATCAATGCGTCGCTGTCGGTTTCCGGCCACTGTTCGGCTTCCGCATAGCCGAAGACCGACGGTTTCGCCTGCCGGATGTGCATATCGGGTGTTTCACTGTTCTTTCGGTCCTTTCCGCGGCTTCCGATCAGCCGCATCGAACCCCTGATCACCCTGAAGAGCAGCGGATAGCGCTCAATGATGATGTTCCGGTTGCTTCGTCCTGCCGGCAACATGCGCAGCGCCAGCCATGGAAGTGCGAGCAGGAGGACGAGAGCCGTTGCGGCAAGTGAGTGGACGAGCTGTCGCAGCAGGCCTGAGGCATCTGCCGGCTGATGGATGGCGCTCATGAGATGAGGATCTTCCATCATCAGCGTCGCTCCGCTTGCCGGATCGGTCAGCCGGTTTCCTTCACCGATTTTCCTGTCGACCTCAAGCTGTTCCCCGATGAAGGTGTTGTCCAGAAGGATGCTTCCCTTGACGGTGCTTTCGCGGTCGACGATGACGTTGCTCCCGATGATGGTTGCCGGGCCGATGACGGCCCCGGTCATGATCTGCACGTTGTTGCCGATCATGACGGGCTTCCTGATTTCGGCCCCTTTCTGGATGACGACGTTCCTGCCGATGAAGCAGTCGGGCTCATTGCAGTATCCGGGAAGGATATAGCGGGTTCCGGCTCCCAGGGTTGCGGCTGAAAGAGAGAAGTAGTCGTTGACGCACTCAATTGCGGGGATGCTGATGAGGGGGCGGAAAGGGACGGCCATATCCTTCGTCGGCTCACCGCTTATTGACAGGGAGCCGGATCCGATATCGACGATGCCGCCTTCCGGAAGTGCGGAGAGCCAGCTCCGGTAGTCCGCATGTTTGTCGTGTTCGATGAAAAGCACGCCTTCGATGATGAGGACCCTGTCTTCGGAGCAGAATCGGCTGTTTTTTTCCATGATCCGCTCCCGGTCGTCTTCCGGGCGCATATGCGCGTAGCTGATGTCGATGCCCCAGCGGCTGCCGTTTCCGCAGTACGCTTCAATCGGAGCCGTCTGGCCGTCGCTGACGATGCGGATGGCATCGGCTCCGGCAAGGATGGCAAAGTCAAGCAGAAACTCGATGAAGGGTTTGTTGCAGAGCGTGACAAGGAGCGGATGCTCTGCGCTGAACTGCCGGCAGATCCATGCGTGTTCCGACTTCCTGACGATGAAAAGACTCTTCATGTGATCTCCGCTCACTCCTTGTTTTCGGAACTGAATGCCCGAATGGCCGCACCGGTGTCGGGGTGGATGGAAAACAGTCGTTTGGCCTTGGTCAGTTCGAACAGGATGGCCACCCTGTTGGAAAGGGCCGCAAGCTTCAGGTCGCCCTGGCGTTCGATTGTTTTTCTCAGGCAGGAGACGATAACGCCGAGCCCGCTGCTGTCAAGGAGGTCGAGTTGGCGGCAGTCAAAAACGAGATTGGACGTCTTCTTCAGCCACTCGGGGAAGGCCTGCTGGAGGAGCGGGCTGTTGGCTGCATCAATGCGCCCCGGCAGGACTGCGATCCCGATGTTCATGCCTGTGGATGTGTCGATACGGAATTCCATGGTGGGGGAGGGCTTTAATAGGCACCTTTGCCTGAGAGTACGGCAGGTATGGTCCTGAAAAGAAGGGCGAGGTCTTTAAGGACACTGGCGCTCTGGATATACTGCATGTCAAGCATGACCTGTTTGTCGAACGGAATGTCGCTTCTCCCGCTTACCTGCCAGAGGCAGGTGATCCCGGGAATCACGTGCAGCCTTTTACGCTCTTCGAGCGTGTATTCGGCCACTTCCAGCGGAAGGGGAGGCCTCGGGCCGACAAGGCTCATGTCGCCCCTGAGTACGTTGATCAGCTGGGGGAGTTCGTCGATGCTCAATTTACGAATTATCCTGCCGACCTTCGTGATCCGCGGATCTTTTTTCATCTTGAAAATAACCCCTGCCGAGGACTCGTTCATCGTCTGCAGTTGCTCTTTCATCCTGTCGGCATTGATGATCATCGAACGGAATTTGTAGAAGCTGAAGTGTTTTCCGTTTCTGCCGACCCGGGTCTGGGCGTAGAAAACCGGTCCGGGGTTTTCTATCCATATGGCGGCTGCCGTAAGGATGAAGATCGGCAGAAGCAGGATGAAGGCAGCAAGAGAGATGACGATGTCGATCATCCGCTTCAGGTGGTAGGAGATGCGTATGGTGGCTTCCCAGATAAACACCTTCATCGCCTTGCGATGGCGGGCTTTGGGGCTGATCGACATGCTGACTCTGCTGATCAGTTCCTTCCTGACTGTTGGGTCGAGTTCCATTGTTGCTGATGTTACTGCTGTTGATCGGGTTTTCTGGCCATAGGGCAGGGAGATGTCTTCCCCCTCAGGACGGCCGTTACTTTTTCGGCGATTCGGCCAAGAACCATATTTGCCCGGATGGCGTTCCGCCTGGGATTCCAGCGTGCGTTCGTGTCGTTGTTCATCAGGCGTTCTTCGAGTTTTCTCGCGCAGTCCTTTCTTTCGGATGCACACAGCGTGGTTTGTATGATGCGGTCCGCCAGCGTGAGGAAGCGTTGGTAACTTCCCAGGAAGACAAGGCCCGCAGAGCGCAGGATCCGCTCCTGGCCGTCGCTTTCATGATCTGAAAGGCAGACCATGCATTCCGGCCGGCAGGCTGTCTTGACCTGGGCAAGCAGGGTCACATTCATTGCTTCGGGAAAACTGTCGGTCAGAAATGCAAGGCGGAACCCCGGATCGTCCTGGCGTAGTTGCGGGATCTCCTGGACGCTTTCGGCAATTGTGACCATGAGCCCTTTCTCTTCGAGGAGGCGCAGAAGCTCTGCGGTATTTTCTCTCAGTCCAAGAATTAGTGCATTGAGCATCTGCTCGGTCGGAAATGGTTATGAAAAGCTTCTCCGGATTCCTTGCCTGCGGCCGTGATCCATACGGCACGATACGGCGTGTGTCTGTGGGTGTACTGCAAATATGATGCCACGTCATTTCCTTCGGGAGGTTCCCTGTTGGCATGCGTTTGCCGGGAGGTGCTTCCATCGGTATGGTTCCGGGGGACTGTCAGAATGTTAGCGATCTGCTCCGGCCGGCTCTCATTGCGACAGGCGGCGGACGGCCGCTATATGCCGTAAACTTTCAGTCGCCGGTACAGGGTGGCTTCGCTGATGCCGAGGAGCTCGGCCGCCTCGCGGCGGTTTCCCGAGGTCTTCTGCAGCGCCTTGACGATGGCCTCTTTCTCATGCGAGGCGATCGAGACGGGTGTTTCGGCCGTCGTGGCCGGGCTCCATTTGATCCCTGTTTCGAAAGAGATGCTGTCCGTGCCGATGGTTTCCTCTCCCGCCAGCATCGCAGCCCTGCGGATGACGTTTTCAAGCTCCCTGACGTTGCCGGGCCAGTGCCACGAAGAGAGTGCGGCAAGAGCGGAGCCGGAGAGCTGTTTGCCCTGGTAGCCTTCTTTTTTCAACCTTTCGAGAATGTGGCCGGATATCAGCGGGATGTCGGCGATTCGTTCCCGAAGGGGCGGGGCGTAAATGGTGATGGCGTTGAGCCGGTAATAGAGGTCTTCGCGGAACTCTCCGTTTTTTACGGCTTCGGCCAGGTTGCGGTTCGTGGCCGCAATGATGCGGATGTCGACAGGATAGAGCCGGGTGTCGCCGACTGGTTTGACGGTTCGTTCCTGGAGCGTCCTGAGCAGCTTGGCCTGCATGTTGAGCGGAAGCTCCCCGATTTCATCGAGGAAGAGGGTTCCCTTGTCCGCTGAGCGGATCATGCCGAGAGTGCTTCTTTCCGCACCGGTGAAGGCGCCCCTTGCATGGCCGAAGAGCTCGCTTTCTATGATGTTGCCGCTGATGGCCGCACAGTCGACAGGGATGAACGGCTCTTTGCTTCGGGAGCTGTTGCTGTGGATGACCCGGGCAAGCACCTCCTTGCCTGTTCCGCTTTCACCCTGCAGCAGGATGGTCGTGCCGGTCGGCGCAATCTTCCCGATGAGTTTCTTGAGCTTTCCCATCTCGGGAGATTCCCCTATGAGGCCGTCAAAAATCGGCTCGTCCTGCCCCGTCGGGGGCATGGTCTCTTCGGGGAACGGCGTTGAGGGATTGATGAACCCTTTCAGGGTTTCATTCGGAAGGCTTTTGAACCATTCGAGCGCCAGGTGCAGTTTCTCCGCATCCGGGAAGAGGATTGTGCTTGCCGAAAGACGGGCGGCTCTGAGCTCCCTGGTCAAGGGTACCGGATCCTGGGTATTTGGGCCGGGTGCTACGAGGATGAGGTTGAACGTTTCCCCATCCGCAAGCAGTCGAATGGCATCGTCGGTGCTTTCGACATGCGTGCTGCGTATGGCGGTACCGCCCTTATCGCCATATGGCCTTCCGGAGCCGGGCTTTCCCCCGACGATCAGTATCGACGGGTTATTCATGGATGTCGTCGATGCGGATTACGATGCATGAGGCGTCGTCTTCAAACGTTTCGGAACCGGTTGCCGCTCCCAGCTCCCTGCATATCAGGGCAAGAAGGTCGTCACTGCTCATGTGGCGGTGCCGGAAGACGAGATCGGCCAGGCGTTCTTCCCCGAACATGCTGCCGTCCGGGAGCTGCGCCTCGGTGATGCCGTCGGAATAGATGACGATGATGTCGCCGGCTTCGACTGGTACCGTTACGGTTTCGAACGTCTGCTGCTCGACCATTCCCACTGGAAGGTTCGTCCCCTTGATGCAGGAACTGGTGCCGCTTCTGGCGTTGATGTGGAGGCTGGGCGTATGTCCGCAGTCGATGAGCGAGAGTGTCTTTTTTTCCAGGTCCAGCCGGAAAAAAAGCATGGTGGCGTAGATTTCTATCTCAAGGAGATCCTTGATACATCCCTGATGAAACTCGCTGACGACCTCTTTGAGCTCTGGCAGGGTTCTCTGGAGGCTTTTCCTCGCAAGCGTTCTGAGGTAGAGCGATTTCAAGCCCGAACCCACCAGGGCAGAGAGGATGCCGTGGCCCATGACATCGCCCGTCATGATGTCGATATGGCGGTTGTCGTAGGCGATGAAGTCGGCGAAATCACCGTTAAGATACCCCGATGAAAGCATGAAGTTGCTTATTTTCGCCCCGTCAAGTCCTTTCGGAGTATGGCTTTGCATGAGCTTGCGCTCAATCTGCGATTCGAGGGTATGCTGCATTTTCTCTAGCTGCTGGCGGCTGCGTTCAGCCTGGATGCGCAGGGTGTTGTCTCTGGCGATCATGACGATATGGGGGATCGTCTGGATATCGACCGTTCCTGTTGAAATGGCGACGTCGATAGTTCGCCCGTCTTTGGCGATGAACCTCGCGTCCTTCTCCTTCAGCGTGTTTGCCGATGCGTTCAGCAGGTCGACCTCGATCCCCTCATCGACTTCCTCCTGTGCCAGAAGGCTGCCGAAATGCATGGAGTGGAACTCGGATTTCGTGAATCCGAAGGTGGATTCCGCGGCACTGTTCGCATAGGCGATGCTGCCGTTGCGGTTGATGAGGAAAATGGGGTCGAATGCCGCATCGTTTATTGCGCGGAACCGGAGTTCGCTGTTTCTGAGCCTGGCCGTTGCCTGGCTGAGCTCGTCGTTGATCCGCGTCAGGTATCGGTTCTGTTTTTCGGATAGCGCCTTCATCTCCCGGTGTTCGGTCTGCAGGGTATGGATGGCAATGGCGTCCCGCATGATTATTTTCAGTCGTTCCGCCTCGACCGGTTTGGGGATGAAGCGGAATATCCTTCCCGAGTTGATCGTTTCGATGATCATGCCGATGTCTTCCGTTCCGCTCAGAATGATCCTGATCATCTCGGGGTATCGGGCCTGAAGCGATTCGATCAGTTCCAGGCCGGATGTGCCGGGCATCCTCAGGTCGGAGACCACGACGGATATGTTGTACTCTTCACATTGTTCAAACGCCTCTTCCGCACTCCGGGCGAAATGGGTCGTATAGTCCTCGCTCCGGAGAAATCTTTTTATGGCAAAAAGGGAATCCTGTTCGTCATCGACAAAAAGGACGTGGTGGTCGGAAGCGATTGGCATGGGGAAATATCGACGGCTTTGGATATGGGGGCATTAGCCTTAATGGTGAAATAAGATAAAAAAAAATTGTACATGTCGGGATGTTCGAAGGCCCTTTCGTTCTGGAGGCGCTCGGCACGATGAAGGGATGAACGCCCCGCAGGGATGGTATTGCGTTTCGTTTTCCCCGGCCGTTCCCTATATTCTGATTCTGTCGTACGAAAAGCCTTTCCGGCATGTGCCGCGTTACGGTTACTGTGGTGAAGCGCGACTGTTCTGCGGGCTTTTCGGGATGACGCGTTCTTTCCTGGAAGCATCCGACCCTTGCGGACCAACCAGCATTTTTGCAGTTCCGCTTCATTGCACGGTCGGCAAGGGCTGCCGATCTGCCCTGAGGTTTTCTCTTTACGCCCCCATGTTATTGTAAACTAGCCGGTAATATCTACTCCCCCCTATGATGGAATCGCATGGCACCCGCCATATAAAACACCTTGAGCAGCAACTCATCCGTCTCGAACGTGATGTTTGTGCTGCAGGGTTTTCGGCCGATACGTTTCAGCCCCTTCGGCGGGAGTTGGAGGAAATGCAGGCCCATTGCGACAGGGACGCCAGGAGCATCAGGCGGTTTAAGCTCATGGCCGAAGCGCTGAACGATTGGGTCTGGGAAGTCGACGCAGATGGCGTCTATACGTTCGTGAGCCGGAAGGTGAGGGATGTTCTGGGTTACGATCCTGCTGAAATGCTTGGCCGAACCCCGTTTGATTTCATGCCTCCCGAAGAAGCTGAAAGGGTGCGGGTGCTGTTTGGCGAATTCTTTGCCCAGCAGAAGCCGTTCAGGGATCTTGAAAATATCAATCGCCACAAAGAGGGCCATCTGGCGACCATGGCGACGAGCGCCACTCCCGTATTCGATGATGAGGGGAATTTTGCCGGTTATGTCGGTGCCGATCGAAATATCAGCGAATTGCAGTGCTTATCGACGACTCTGGATAAGACTCTGGAAGACAAGGCCGAACTCGCACGTCGGATGAATCTGGCTGTTGACGCTGCCGGCATCGGCATATGGGATTTAGATCTGCAGAAGAACCAGCTGGTCTGGGATGAATGGATGTACCGGCTCTACGGAGTGGATTCTCAAGAGTTTTCAGGGGCCTATGATGCATGGCAGAAGGGGCTGCATCCCGATGATCGCCAAGTTGCCGTTACGGCTGTGGAGGAGGCCATAGCGGGAGTCAGGCCGTTCGATACTGATTTCCGGGTGGTGACGCCGTCCGGAGAGGTTCGTCATCTTAAGGCTTTTGCCAGGATCTCTCATGATGGGAGTGGAAAGGCGGTGCGGATGACCGGGGTCAATTATGACATCACGGCTCAGAAAAATGCCGAGCTCGAGTTGAACAGGCAGTCCGAGCGGCTGGAGAAAATATACAACGGCATCACCGATGCGATCCTCATCGCCGATTCCGAAACCCGCACCATCGTGCATTGCAACCATGTCGCCGAACTCCTCCTTGAACGGGAGTGTTCGGCATTGTGTTCCATGCGTTTCGATTCGATTCATCCCGAAGACCTGCTTCCCGAGCTGATTCCTGCATTTCAACGCCAGAGTGACGGGGCGCAGCGGGTGGTTGAGACCGAGGTGCTGACGGCATCCGGTAAAAGGATTCCCGTCAGTATTCTGGCATCGAAAGTAGAGTATGCCGGTCGCCCTGCCCTGATGGGGGTTTTTCGTGATATCAGCGAAAGCAAGGAGGCTGAACGATTGATGGCGCTGGCTAATCGCCAACTGGCGGCGATGAACCAGCAGCTCCAGGCCAGCGAACAGCAGCTGATGGCCGCCAACCAGCAGCTCCAGGCCAGCGAACAGCAGCTGATGGCCGCCAACCAGCAGCTCATGGCCACGGAAACCGACCTTCGTTCCAAAAACGAGCTCCAGAGCCTTCTGGCCGGGGTGTCGATGTTGCTGATGAACCCCGACAGCGTTCAGCTTGACGCAGTTATCGAAGAGGCGCTCTCAAGAATCGGCGGTTTTGCCGGTGCTGACCGTTGCTATGTGTTTCTCATTTCAGACGACGGAGAGGTGGTAAGCAATACCCATGAGTGGTGTGCCGGCGGGATCGAATCGCAGAAGGACAATCTGCAGGGGATTGCATCGGATGCCGTTCCCTGGTGGATGGAACGGCATCGTCAAATGCAGCCGGTGTTCATCCCCCTTGTCTCAAGACTTCCCGAGGAGGCAAATGCGGAACGTGAGCTTCTCGAACGCCAGAATATCAAGTCTCTTCTTGCTCTCCCGATGTCTGACGGAACCGGCTTGAAGGGGTTTCTCGGGCTGGATTGGGTCAGGGGTAAGGTTTCGACGATCAGGGCGATAGACATTCCGTTGCTTCAGCTTGGAGGGGACCTGATTTTCAGTGCGTTGAGACGCAACGTGTTGAGCAAGGAGTTGCTCGGGCGCGAGATGCGGTATCGGGCCATGTATGAATCCGTCCAGGACGTCTATGTCATTGTCGACCTCGCTTCCGGTTTGATTGAAGAGGTAAGCCCTTCGATCAGGCAGTTCGGCTACGAGAGCGGCGAGGTGCGAAATGTCCCGCTGGAAAGCTTATACCCATACCCGGAAGAGCTCCAGCAGCTCCACCGCGAACTGCTCGAAAAAGATTCGCTGCGGGATTACGAGATCCATTTCCGGAGGAAAGACGGTTCTATTGCGACGGTGTCGCTGGCCATAAGTCTGCAGGAATTTCCCGGTGGTGGACTTAAAGCAGTCTCTTCGCTGCGCGACATTACCCTTCGAAAGGAACATGAAATTCAGATCAGGGAGAACCTTCGCCTCAAGAACGACTTTATTTCCAGTGTTTCCCATGAACTGCGTACTCCGCTCTTTTCCATTCTCGGCTTTTCGAGCACGCTGCTCAAGCAGAGCGAAGTGCTTGACCTGGAAACCCGCAATGAGTTCGTTTCTATCATTCATGACGAAAGCGTCAGGTTGTCGGCGCTCATTGAAGACCTGCTGACCATTTCCCGAATCGAGTCCGGCAAGAAAAAATACAAGCCGCAGCGATTGAACCCGGCCATCGTGTTTTCCGGAGTTGTCGACGTCCTTGGTCGGCAGGCTGTCGAAAAGCGCATCGAACTGGTCGAATCATATCCTGCCGATCAGCTCTTCATCGAATTCGACCGTGATTCACTCAAGCAGGTTTTGATGAACCTGCTCGGCAATGCCATCAAGTTCACTCCGGAGGGCGGTCGAGTGGAGGCTCGTATCATGGCGGACGGCTCGGAAGCCCGTATCGAGGTGGAAGACAACGGCATCGGTATTGACGACTCGGAGCACGAAAAGATTTTCGAGAAATTCTACCGCGTCGAGCATGATTCCATCATTGTCGAGGGTACCGGACTCGGTCTTGCCATCGTGAGGCAAATCGTCGAGGTGCAGCAGGGCCGGATCGAGGTCTCCAGCCAGGTCGGCCGGGGCAGCACCTTTGTTTTGCGGGTGCCGCTTGCGGCGGATGGGCGCGTGCGCGAGGCGTAAGCAATCGGGCTGCATCCGTTCCGGCAGGTGCGACGGATATCGCGTTCGGTCTACCCCCGGGGCTGGTCGGCAACTTCCCGCGAACGCTCCGGTATCCGGCCTACCGGCATGCAGCGTTCCTCATCATGAGCGCCGCGTCTTCCTCTCCCATCGCCCGACTGCTGCTTCCTTCCCTGAAATAGATCTTGCGTGCCGTGCATGGCCTGCAGGTATGGCTGTCGAGCGACGTGCTCAGGTGGAAGTGCGGTTTATGGGGGCTTTCGGGAACGACGACGGCCAGCACCATCCGTTTGCGGTGCATTTCGACGTATGCTTCGACGTCGGGAACGGGATCGATGTGGCGGCGTATCGCTTCATGGACGATCTCGAGCGCCTCTTTTTCGCTCTGGATGCCGACGATCCTGCCGTCGTCGTCGATGCCGATGAGCATGATGCCTCCGCAGGTGTTGGCGAATGCGGCGATGGGTTTGGCTATTTTGGTGGGAGAGTGGACCTTGCGCTTGAACTCGGTGCGGAGTCCTTCCCCTTCTCCTACGATGTCGAGGAGGGGCGGGGCGGATGGCGGTCGGCGGATGAGATGCATGGCGCTCCTCCGTCTGGGGGTGACTGGAATTCCGGCCCGAGGGTGGCGGCCTGTCGTTACCTCTTCTTTCATCATACGCACGGGGGTCGAGAAAAGCAAGCAGCCGCGCGCAGTAAGGCCGGCCTGGGCGACAGTGTTGCAGAAACGACACAATCCGGCATCCATCCGCTTCCGCCACGCCCGGGCTCCGGGCTGTCCGGCTTCAGCCGGCTGAAGGCGAAGCGGCAGGCAGGCTGAGGGTGAACGTGCTTCCTTCGTCCAGCGTGCTCGATGCATCGATGGTGCCCCCATGCGCTTCGACCAGGTCCCTGACGATGGCAAGCCCCAGTCCGGTTCCATGGGCCCGGTGCGCCGAGTGGGCGCTACGGTAGAATTGTTCGAAGATTTTGGTGAGGTCTTCCGCCGGGATCCCTACGCCGTCGTCACTGACCGAAAGCAGTGCCTGCCCGTTTTTTTCCTCCAGCCCGATCACTACACTTCCTCCTCGCAGGCTATACTTGATGGCGTTGCCGACGAGGTTCGTCAGTACCTGCCTGAACGCGTCCCGGTCAAAGGTGATATGGACCCCTTCCGGCGGAAGCGCTTTATTTATCATGATCTCTTTTTCAGCGGCCATCCTCTGCAGGATCTTGACGACATCGTCGATGAGCGGCGCAGGGTTGAGCACGACGGGATGGTAGCGGCTGTTGCCGGCATCGATTCGGGAGATGGTCAGGATGTCTTCGATGAGGATTGAAAGGCGGGCGCTTTCATCATGGATGATGTTCAGAAACTCTTCGCGTGTGGCGCTGTCAATCGTTTCTTTGCCTTTGAGGAGCGCGCTGGAAAAACCAAGGATGGAAAAGAGCGGGGTCCGCAGTTCATGGGACACCGTCGAGAGGAAGCTGTTCTTCAGCCGGACGTTTTCCTGTATCTGCTCCTCGTTGCGCTTGCGGATAGTGACGTCGCGCATGGTGCCGACGATTTTTGCAGGAAGGACCTCGCTTCCTTCAATCATCTCCACGGTAAAGGAGAAGACCCGCAATTCCCCGCTCTTCGTGCGGAAATGGACCTCATGGTCGACGACTCGGCGATGTTCCCTCAGCTGTTCATACAGCAGCAAGCGTTCTTCCGGATACGGGTAATAGTCTGCAATCGATGTATGGAGGAGCTCCTCCCTGCTGTAGCCGTACCGTTCGATTGAGGGAGAGATCTCCAGGATGAGCCCGCTTTCCGCCTCCACTTCGGCGTAGACGTCCTGGATGTTCTCGAACATGGCGCGGTATTTCCATTCCTTGCGGGCAAGTTCGTCGGTCGACTTCTTTCGTTCGGTGATATCTATGTGCGATCCGGCCAGCCTTGTTGGCCGTCCCTTGCCGTCCCGTTCAACGATGCTTCCCCTGTCGAGAACATGTATCCAGCGACCGTCCCTGTGGCGCATCCGGATTTCACACTCATAGTGGTCCCTCTTGCCCTCCAGATGTTCCTGGATGACGGCGAATGCGCACTTGAGATCTTCGGGATGGCAGTGGTTCTTGAATGTTTCCAGTGACGTGGGCGAGATCTCTTCGAGGGTATATCCGATCATGGCCGCCCATTGCTTGTTCATCGCGACTTCGTCGGTCCCAAGGTTCCAGTCCCATGTGCCTGCTCCCGCGCCGGAAAGCACCATCTCGAGGCGTCTCCTGTCACTGCTGAGTTCCCGGTTTTCCCGCTGAAGCCGTTCAAGCTCTCTGCGGATTCCTGAGAGCTCGTCCTGATGGGTCTGCATGGAGTCTGCGCTTGATATGGTTGATGGCTTCAGCGTACGGATGCGCTCGATCGAGCTTGACGGTATCGGCGTTCGTTCATAATACGCATTCGCGGGTTGATTTTTTTTCGGTTTTTTTTGTTGGTTTTCTTTCGGGCCACGTTCGGCGTCGTCGGCCTGAATGAGTCGCCGGGAATGAACGAAAAAGCCCCGGGTTTTCGTCCCCGGGGCTTTTCGGTCCATGCTGTATTCGTATGAAGCCTTTATTCCGGCTTCAGGTGCGGGAAGAAGATGACGTCGCGGATGGACTCCTCTCCGGTGAGCAGCATCACGAACCGGTCGATGCCGACGCCGAGGCCGGCGCAGGGGGGCATGCCGTATTCGAGGGCGCGCAGGAAGTCCTCGTCGACCACCATGGCTTCGTCGTCGCCCCGCTGGCGGAGCCGTGCCTGCTCTTCGAGGCGCTGGCGCTGGACGACGGGGTCGTTGAGCTCGCTGAACGAGTTGCAGATCTCCTTGCCGCCTGCGATGAGCTCGAAGCGCTCCACCAGCCCCTCCTTGGAGCGGTGGGGTTTGGCCAGGGGCGACATCTCGGTCGGATAGTCGGTGATGAAGGTCGGCTGGATGAGCTTCGGCTCGACGAACTCGCCGAAGATCTCGTCGATGATCTTGCCCGAGCCGATCTTCGGGTCGAGCTCGAGTCCGAGGTCTTTTGCGATGTTGCGCAGCTCCGTTTCGCTTTTGCCTTCGATCTCCATGCCGGTGTACTCCCTGATGGAGTCTGCGATGGTGAGGCGGCGGAAGGGCGGCTTAAGGCTGATCTCGTGGCCGAGGAAGGTCGTCCGATCGCTTCCGTTCACCGCGAGGGCGGTCTCGTGGAAGAGGTTCTCGACGAGCTTCATCATCCAGTCGTAGTCCTTGTAGGCGACATAGAGCTCGACCTGGGTGAACTCAGGGTTGTGGAAGCGGTCGATGCCCTCGTTGCGGAAGTCCTTGGCGAACTCGAAGACGCCGTCGAACCCTCCGACGATGAGCCGTTTCAGGTAGAGCTCGTTGGCGATGCGCAGGTACAGCTCCATATCGAGCGCGTTGTGGTGCGTCGTGAATGGACGCGCAGCGGCGCCGCCGTAGATCGGCTGCAGGATCGGGGTTTCGACCTCGAGCCATCCGTTGCCGGTGAAGAAGCTTCGCATGTGCGAGACGATGGCGCTGCGCTTGCGGAAGGTCTCGCGGACCTCCGGGTTGACGATGA
The DNA here is from genome assembly GCF_004332115.1 of Chlorobium sp. N1. Classification (GTDB taxonomy): domain Bacteria; phylum Bacteroidota; class Chlorobiia; order Chlorobiales; family Chlorobiaceae; genus Chlorobium. Next base: position 270,220 of record NZ_SJPA01000001.1, on the reverse strand, counting down.
GGTCGACATAGCGCTGGCGGTAGCGCAGCTCGCGGTCGGCGAAGGCGTCGTAGACCACTTTTTTCCCCTCGACCTCTTTCTCCTTGGCCACCGGAATCGGGCGCAGCGACTTGGAGAGCAGCTCGAAGGCTTTTGCATGCACCGAGATCTCGCCGGTGCGGGTGCGGAAGCTGAAGCCCCTGACCCCGACGATGTCGCCGATGTCGAGCAGCTTGAAGGTGGCGTAGGACTCCTCGCCGACCTCGTCCTTCTTCAGGTAGATCTGGATGCGTCCTTTCGCGTCCTGGATGTGGACGAAGGAGGCCTTGCCCATACGGCGGATGGCCATGATGCGGCCGGCGACGGCCACCTCCTCCTCCGCCTCTTCCCTGAAGTGTTCGATGATGTCGCTCGAGTAGCCGGTGACCTCGAAGCTGCAGGGGTAGGGGTTGACGCCCGACTGCATAAGGTGCTGCCGTTCGTCGAAACGGCGCTGCATCTGGTCGTTGAGCGAAAGCTGTTCGTTGTCTTGGTGCATTGCGGGGTATTTACTTAGTGGTTCGTGTTTTGAGCCAGATCTCCGGGATCGTCATGATTTTCTGGGTGAACGACCGGTACGCCCGTTTTGTGAAGACGTCGTAGCCGTTCTCCTCGATCGCCGTGAGGATGTTGCCGTAGTTGACGCTGCTGAGGGCGACGGCCAGGCGGCTGTGCTTTTCAAGCATCGGGATGCCCCGGTCGGCCGAGCGGTAGTAGCTGCGGGCCCGTTCGATCTGGAACTGCATGAGTTTGACGAAGCGCTCGTCCATCTTCCGCTGCATGAACTCCCGGCGGCTGTAGCCGAACCGCTCGAGGTCCTCGAGGGGGATGTAGATCCGGTTGCGGTCGATATCCTCGCCGACGTCGCGCAGGATGTTGGTGAGCTGCATGGCGATGCCGAGGTCGATGGCGTGCTGGAGCGCCTGGCGGTCGCTGTAGCCGAAGATCTCGGAGGTCATGAGCCCGACCACCGAGGCGACCTTGTAGCAGTAGACGTAGAGCTCGTCGAAGGTATGGAAGGGCTTGAACTCGATGTCCATGGCGACCCCGTCGATGAGGTCGAGGGGGAGTTCGATCGGGACGTTGAAACTCTGCAGGGTGTCGTGCCAGGCCATCATGATCCTGTCACCGCCGTGCTCGCCCTCGTAGCAGCGCCGGAGCTTCTCTTTCCATTCTTCGAGCCGGCGGTTGATCTCTGGGCGGGTGATGCTGCCGGCCTCGAGTTCCGCTTCTGCGTTGTCGACCAGGTCGTCGACGGTGCGCAGGAGGGCGTAGATGGCGAAGATGGGTTTCTGCTGCGCCTTCGGCAGGAAGAGGCTCGCCAGGTAGAAGGTCTTGGCGTGGTGCTTCGCGACAGCGCGGCAGTAGCGGTAGGCGTCCTCGAGCGCCAGATGGCCTGCGGCCGGCGTCATGGCTGTGGTGTCGGTGTCGTGAGCTCGGTGCATCCCCTCGTGCGCTGGTTGTCGGCTGCGGTTCCTCTTTTTCTCGTGTTCCGGGCTGTGGCGTGGCCGCGGAAATTTGTAAATTTCAGCGCCTGCGCGGTGTTGTTGATTCTACCGGAGAGAGAAAGCGTGGGCAAGATAAGACAATGCAGATAATATCGCAACACGCCGCTCCGGCAGCCCGTTGCCCCCGAATCACTTAACCCGCAGAGCCGCTGTTGCCCGAACCTCCAAATACCCAGCAGTCGCGAGAGAGGGCCATTCTGGTCGGCCTCTCCACGCCCCCCGAGATTCCCCGTTCGCTTGTCGAGGAGTACCTTGCCGAGCTGGCTTTCCTTGCCGACACCGCCGGCGCCGACACCGCCAGCACCCTCATCCAGGAAAAGAAGCTCCGCGACCCGGCCTACTGCATCGGGCGCGGCAAGGTCGACGAACTCCTCGAGATGGTGAAGGGGGACCGGATTGACATCGTCATCTTCGACGACGACCTCACGCCGGTGCAGACCCGCAACCTCGAGCGAGCGCTCGACTGCAAGGTGATCGACCGCACCGGCCTCATCCTGCAGATCTTCGCCATCCGGGCCAAGTCACACCAGGCCAAGATGCAGGTGGAGCTCGCCCAGCTCGAGTACCTCCTTCCCCGGCTCTCGGGCCAGTGGACCCATCTTTCCAAGCAGAAGGGAGGCATCGGGACCAAGGGCCCCGGCGAAACCCAGATCGAGACCGACCGCCGGCTGGTGCGCAGCCGCATCGCTTCGCTCAAACGCAAGCTGCGCGACGTGTCGCTGCAGCACGACACCCAGACCGGCAGCCGCCGCTCGGTGCCGAGGGTGGCGCTTGTCGGCTACACCAACGCGGGCAAGTCGACCCTCATGAACCAGCTCTGCCCGGAAGCCCGGGCCTACGCGGAGAACCGGCTCTTCGCCACGCTCGACACCCGCACCCGGCGGCTCGAGCTGAAGATCAACAAGCTCGTGCTGCTCTCCGACACGGTCGGCTTCATCCGCAAGCTGCCGCACACCCTCGTCGAGAGTTTCCGCTCCACCCTCGACGAGGTGCTGCAGGCCGACTTCCTCCTGCACGTCATCGACCTGAGCCATCCGGGCTTCGAGGAGCAGATGCAGGTGGTACGCGCCACCCTGCGCGAAATCGGCGTCAAGCACCCCCACATCATCGACGTCTTCAACAAGATCGACGCCCTCGAGGACCCTCTGGTGCTCCGCGACCTGAGGGCCCGCTATCCGGAGGCGGTGTTCATCTCCGCCGCGCGCGGCCTGAACCTCTCCGCCCTCAGGGAGGCCATTGCCGAGCATGTCGGCCGGGACTACAGCGAGCGGAAGATCAGGGTGCACGTCTCCGACTACAAGATCATCGGCTACCTCTACGAACATGCCGAGGTGACCGGCCGGCGCTGCATCGACGAGGAGGTCGAACTGACCTACCGGGTGCACAAGGACCGGCTCAAGCACATCGACGCCCTCACCGGCTACCATGAACACGCCTCTTCCCGTGGTGCAGGCAACGATACATAACACCACCCGCCGGCCGCTCAGGAGGGCCCTGCTCCGCAATGCGGTGGCGGCGGTAATCGAGGGCGAGGGGATGACGGCCGGAGAGGTTTCGGCGGTCTACTGCGGCAGCCGGCTGAGCCGGCGCATCAACCGCGAGCACCTCCAGCACGACTGGCCGACCGACACCGTCTCCTTCCCGTACGGAAGCGGGGGGGTGGTCGAGGGCGAGTTCTACATCTGCCTCGACGTCATCGAAGAGAACGCCCGGCGCTTCGGGACGGATTTCGACGCCGAGCTGCTGCGCGTCACCATCCACTCCGTCCTTCATCTTGCCGGTTACGACGACCACTCCCCGCAGGATCGCAGCCGAATGACCCGAAAGGAGGACCATTACCTTCGCCAGCTCTTCCGTCCATAGCATTCCCATATCCCCATGAGCCTTCACCTCAGCCGTCGCCACGAGATGGTGACGCAGTCGGAAATCCGCAGCATGAGCCTCGAGTGCAGCCTGCAGGGCGGCTTGAACCTCGCCCAGGGCGTGTGCGACACCCCCGTCCCCGAGGCGGTCCTCCGTGGCGCCACAGAGGCGATCGAGGCCGGAATGAACACCTATACCCCGCATACCGGCATCCCGGAGCTGCGCCAGGCGATCGCCGACAAGCAGGAGCGCCTCTACGGTATGGCGTGCGATCCGGAAAGCGAGATCGTCGTGACGGCAGGGGCCACCGGGGCCCTCTACTCGGCCTTCCAGGCGCTGCTCGAACCGGGCGACGAAGTGATCCTCTTCGAGCCCTTCTACGGGTACCACCTGACCACCCTCCGCTCCGCCGGCGCCGTGCCCGTTTTCGTTCCCCTCGAGGCTCCCGGCTGGTCTGTCGGCGAAGGGGAGCTGGAGGCCGCCATCACGCCGAAGACGCGCGGCATCATCGTCAACACGCCGGCCAACCCCTGCGGCAAGGTCTTTTCACGGGGCGAGCTGGAGGCTGTCGCCGACGTTGCCATTCGCCACGACCTGTTTGTGTTCACCGACGAGATCTACGAGCATTTCCTCTATGACGGACTCGTCCACGTTCCCATGGCGACCCTTCCCGGCATGCGTGAGCGGACCGTCACCATTTCCGGGGCATCGAAGACCTTCAGCGTGACGGGGTGGCGGATCGGCTGGGCCATCGCCGACCGGCGCTGGGCGCCGGCCATCGGCCACTTCAGCGACCTCTGCTACGTCTGCGCGCCCGCACCCCTGCAGGCGGGCGTGGCCAGGGGGATGGAAGAGCTCGGGTGGGAGTACTACCGCGGACTCGGCCTGGAGTACCGCCTGAAACGGGACCGTTTCTGCCGGGCGCTCCAGGATGCGGGGCTCGCTCCCTTTGTACCCGACGGCGCCTACTACGTCCTGGCCGACGTCTCTTCGGTTCCCGGCCGCTCTGCCCGCGAGCGGGCCATGCACATCCTCCGTACGGCCGGTGTCGCCTCCGTGCCCGCAACGGCGTTCTACGGCGGCGGAAAGGGCGAGTCCCTGGTGCGCTTCTGCTACGCCAAAGAGGACGCGGTGCTCGACGAGGCCTGCCGCCGGCTGCGCGAGTATGCGCTGCATGCAACCGATTGAGCGCCGGGACTGTTATATTGAAAAAGAGTTTGTAGGTCGGAAATTCGGTTCAGTCAACCAAAACGCGTTGAAGCCATGAACTTTCTTGAGTCCGTAGTCGTGCAGTGCCCCTATTGCGGAGAGCCCATGGAACTCGACATCGACTGCGCCGCAGGCAGACAGGAGTATACCGAGGACTGTCCTGTCTGCTGCAAGCCGGTCACCGTTTCCGTCACGCTGAAGGAAGACGGGCGCCCTCAGGTCGAGGTGCGTCCCGAAGATGCCTGAGAGGGCCTGTCCCCCATTCCCTGTTCATGCATCGACCTTCCGGCTGAAGAGCCGGGGGGCGTTTGATCCTGACAACTAAGACAGCGGTATCCAGATGGGAAAAGAGAGGGGCGGGGCGCATGAGGCGTTTGACGGGTGCGGGTTTTTCGGACTCGTGCCCGACATGCTCTCCGTCATGACGGCGGAGGGTCAGCTGCAACAGGCGAACCCCGCATGGGAGAAGCATCTCGGCTATGCCGTCTCCGAACTGCTCGGGCGCCCGATCTGCCATCTTGTCCATCCCGACGACCTGCAGTCGACGGAGCTCGAAATGGCGCGGCTTTGTTCCGGCCAGCGCACCATCAATTTCATAAACCGACTGCGTGCAAAAAGCGGAGAGTGGCTCTGGATGGAGTGGAACGCCTCATCCGCAGACGGCTTCGTCTATGCCGTCGCGCGCAACATCACGCGCCGGATGCTTGCCGCACAGCGGACCCGCCTCCTTACCGACGCTTTCCAGCACTGTACCCACGGCCTTGCCATCGAGGATCCAGAGGAGGGCGTGATCCTGGCCTGCAACCCCGCATTTGCTGCCCTGCACGGCCGGACTGTCGAAGAGATGGTCGGCAACCGGCTCTTCGAGTTCTATCCGGATTCGCAGGTTGATGTCGTGAGGTCCTGCATCAGCCGCGCTTCCGAGCTCGGTTCCTGCCAGTTCGAGGCCTTCAAGATCCACAGGGACGGCGGCCAGGTGCCGGTACAGGTCGACATCGTATTCGTGCGTGACGAGCACGGCGAGCCGCTCTACCGGATCGTGACGGCAGAGGACATCACCGAGCGCCGGAAGGCGGAAAAGGCTCTCCGGGAGAGCGAGGGGCGGTTCCGCGCCGTCGTCGAATCGGCACCTGAAGGCATCTTCATACAGGCCGCGGGGGATTTCGCCTACCTGAACCCTGCCGCCCTCAGGATGTTCGGCGCGGAAACTGAGGGTGAGCTGCTTGGCCGGCCGGTGGTCGGCCAGCTCCATCCTGAGTACCGTGAGCGGGTGCGTGAACTGATCCGCAAGCTCAATGATGAGGATATCGGCCTGCCCTTTCCCGAGGAGCGCCGTTTCATCCGCTGCGACGGAACGTTTTTCAGCACCGACGTCTCTGCCGTTCCATTCCGCCATGAAGGACGGAAGGGCGCCCTGGTCTTCATGCACGACACCTCCGAGCGGAAGCGCCTGGAAGAGGAAGGCCGGCGGCTGGAGCAGGCGCTTTCCCAGTCGCAGAAGATGGAGTCCATCGGCCGGCTTGCCGGCGGGGTGGCCCACGACCTCAACAATCTCCTGACGCCGATTCTCGGGTATGCCGAGATCCTCGACGACCAGTTCAGTCCCGATGACGAGCGTCTCCAGGATATCCGCGCAATCCATGGCGCCGGAATCCGGGCCCGCGACCTTGTCCGCCAGCTTCTCGTCTTCAGCCGCCGCCAGGCTCTCGATTTTCATGTGCTCGACCTCAATGCCGCCGTCAGGGGGTTCCAGCAGCTCCTGCGCCGGACCATGCAGGATAACGTCATCATGGATCTCTCGCTGTCTGAAGAGCCGCTTCCCATCAGGGGGGACCTCGGACAGATCGAGCAGATCATGATGAACCTTGCCGTCAACGCCCAGGACTCCATGCAGGGCGGCGGTACGCTTCTGATAGAGACGGCATCCGTTCCGGCTGCATTGATGCCTAAGGAGGTCGCTGAGGCGGTCGGTGCCGACGACTGCGCTGTTCTCCGGTTCACCGACGGCGGGTCTGGCATGGAGCGCGAGGTGCTGGCGAACATTTTCGAGCCCTTCTTTACGACGAAGGCGCGCGGGCGCGGGACGGGGCTCGGCCTTGCGACCGTGTACGGAATCGCACGCCAGCACAGCGGGATGGTTACGGTTTCGAGTGAGCCGGGAAAGGGGTCGGTCTTCAGCGTGTATTTCCCGCTTCGTTCAAGCGAGCCTATAGCGGCGCCCGAAGGCGATGGAGGCGTACCCGAAAGCGCCGCCGGACGGGGCGGCAGCGTCCTGGTCGTAGAGGACGATGCGGTCGTCAGGTCGTTTGTGGCTGATGTTCTCCGCAATGCGGGCTACCTGGTCGTCGATACCGACGGTGGCGAATCGGCGCTGGAACGTGTCGGGGACGGATCGGACTGTCCCGATCTTCTGCTGACCGACATCGTCATGCCGGGGATGAACGGCCGGGAGCTTTACGAGGCCGTGAGCCAGCGCTGTCCGGACCTGCCGGTTCTCTTCATGTCGGGTTACGCCATGAATGTGCTGGACAGGGAAGGCCTGCCGGAGCGGGGGGTAGGGTATCTGCAGAAGCCCTTTTCAGTGGGCGAACTGCTCGAGGAGGTGTCGGCGCTCATGACTGGGCAGAGGGAGCGGGGAGGGAAAATAAAAAAGCCGAAACCGAAGATGTAAGCCGAATTCTGTGGATTACCCGGCAGGCCGGGCAAAACTGCAGCCATTTATCTAATGCGGCCTACCCGAAAACTCTCCTTGCGGAATCGGGCGGGCCGCCCTCTTTCCCTTGCGGGAAAAGCTTTCCTATTCGGCCTTGCTTCGGGGAGGTTTGCATAGCTCGTCCCGTTGCCGGAACGACTGGTGGTCTCTTACACCGCCGTTTCACCCTTACTCCGGTCACCCGGAGCGGTCTGCTTTCTGCTGCGCTCTCTGTTATGGACGGCTTGCGCCGCCATACCCGGGCTTGATCCCCTTTCGGGCATCTCGACCGGCACCCTGCCCTGTGAAGTTCGGACTTTCCTCTGCGCGCCCCGGGGGGCGCACAGCGGCTGCACACTTGCGGTTTCAGCAAGGAATCAACTGATCAGTACCATGAAAAGAACGTGACGGCCGGCTTCGGCCGTTTCCTGTATCGTGCTCAGCCTTCGGCCTCTTCGAAGAGCCGTTCGTGGACGACGATGCGGCCGCATGACTCGCAGAGGTAGAATCCGCCCTGGACGATCATGGTGTGGCGGTTGGTCGGAACGCGCGTGTTGCAGCCGGAGCATGCGTTGCGGTTGAGCTTCACGACGGCGTTCTGGATGGTGCCGCTGCGCAGGTGGTCGTACTTGTCGAGGAGGCGCTTGGCTTCGGCCTTGATGACCTCGCGCTGCTCGTCGATTTTTTTCTTGAGTCCTTTGACCTCGTCCTCGGTTTCGATGACGATGCTGTTGAGCTCCTCCTTTTTATGCTCGACCTGCTTTTCCAGGTCGCCGAGCTGCTGCTGGAGGACGTCGTCCGGCATCATGTCCTCGGAGATCTCGTCGTAGCGGTTCTCCTCGATCAGCTGGCGGCCCTTCTTCTGGAGCTCCTCGGTGCGCTGTTCGCCGTGGCTGATGTCCTGGAGGCGGATCTCGGCCTGGGCGATCTCCTTCTCTTCATACTCGATCTGCTTGGAGAGGGCGTCATACTCCTTGTTGTTTCTCGCAAGGGTCTGTTTCTCCTTGAAGGACGCGATCCTCTCGTGGCAGCCGTTGATGATCTCGTTGAACGACTGGCGGAGTTTCAGGTGCTCCTCGGCGGTCTTTGCGCGGGCTTCGATCTGCCGTTTCGTGAATGCGAGATCTTCTTCGAGGGCGTTGATCTCTTCGGGAAGCCCCTTCTGCAGGCTCACGATATTTTCTATCTGGTTGTCGAGGTGCTGCAGCCTGACGAGGAGATTGATTTTCGTATGATCCACTACTGCTGGTGTTTTGGATTATTGAGGCATAAAAAAAGCACCTTTTCAGTGAAAAGGTGCACGCTCTGCCGGGTGGTATGTGAAATAACAGACTTCGGCGAACCGTCTGCAGAAACTTCTATGAGGGCCTTTCTGTGCATATCGCTGAGGAAGCTTTATTGTGCCCGAAAGGAGATTCGAACTCCTACACCTTGCGGCGCTCGTCCCTGAAACGAGTGCGTCTACCAGTTCCGCCATTCGGGCAACGCGTTATGCGCTGTACATCAATAAATAAGCTCTTTTTGGCTTACAATGCAAAAAACAAAAATTACTTGATCTCCTTGTGCAGGGTGTGGCGCTGCAGGTTGGGATTGTATTTCTTCAGGACGAGCCTGTCGGTGGTGTTCTTCTTGTTTTTCGTCGTGCTGTAGCGTGAAACCGTCTTGCCTTCTTTCTTGGCTTCAGTGCACTCGAGCGTGATGACGATCCTGTTTTCTTTTCCTTTTGCCATGGTTCGCGTCCTTGGGTAAGTAGGGGATAAATTCTAAAGAGCAGTGAATATACGATGCGGGGGCAGAATTTGCAAGCAGGAACCCGCGCTTTAATTTCCCCCGCACCGAAAGGATTCGGTACTGAAAGGGCCGCCCTTTCGGAGCGGCCCTTGACCTGCGGAATCTCTTCGCCGGTTCCTATCCTTCGAGGCTTTGCTCCGCTTCGAGCCAGTCCTCCACGTCGCAACCTGTCCTGCAGCCCTTCTGCTCCCAGAGGTAGTAGGCGGCAAGTCGGATCTCATCTTCCCTCGTCATCTGCTGGGCGGGCATTTCCTGGTGTTTCCTGTTCGGCATCGTTTCTTCTCCTGGTTAAGGTTTTCGTAGTGTCTTCATCGTGTCGTACTGCTTGCATGCGCCGGCATACCTCGTGAACCGGCCTGTAAGCTTGAACTGCCCGCGCTCTGAATTGGTTCCGCCCCCGGCTCCGAAAAGCGCGGGATTTTTGGTATCTTATTGCCTTACCGCATTGCTGCCTCTTCAACATCAAAATCTTCTCGCATCTTGCTCGACCGCACACCATTCCATTATGACGATGGAGCGCTCTTCTGTGAAGGGGTCGCTCTCGAAGAACTTGCCGAGCGGTGGGGAACCCCGCTCTATGTCACTTCCAGGCATAGCATCGAGGACCGTTACCGCGAGTTCGAAGCGGCGTTTGCCGGCCTCGACCACTTCACCTGCTACTCGGTGAAGGCCAACTTCAACCTCAGCGTCATCAGGACGCTCGGCGACCTCGGATGCGGCTGCGACGTCAACTCGGCCGGAGAACTCTTCCGGGCCCTGAAGGCCGGCGTGCCGGGAAACCGTATCATTTTTGCCGGAGTCGGCAAGCGGCCGGACGAAATCTCCTATGCGCTCGAAAACGGCGTGCTCATGCTGAAGGTGGAGTCGCTCTCCGAGCTCCGCTCGATAGATCGCATCGCCGGAGACGCGGGCCTCACCGCCCCGGTCGCCCTGCGCATCAACCCCAACGTGACGGCCGAGACGCATCCCTATATCACCACCGGCGACAGCAAAGAGAAGTTCGGCATCGACGAGGCCGAGCTGCCGGAGGTCTTCACCCTGCTCGGCGAGCTCAGGCACGTCCGTCTCGTGGGGCTCGACATGCACATCGGCTCCCAGATCTTCGATCCCGAGTTCTATGTCGCCGCCCTCACCAAGCTGCTCGACATACACAGCTATTCGAAGGGCCGCGGCTTCGCGGTCGAGTATCTCGACATCGGCGGCGGGTTCCCCGCGACCTACGACCCGATGAAGCCCGAGACGCCGCTTTCCAGCTTTGCCGAAAAGCTGGTTCCGATGCTCAAGCCCGCCGGGGCGAAGGTGATCTTCGAGCCGGGCCGTTTCCTCATGGCCAACGCCTCCGTGCTCCTCACCCGCATCCTCTACCGCAAACGCAACCACATCGGCAAGGAATTCTTCGTCGTCGACGCGGGACTGACCGAGCTGATCCGCCCTGCGCTCTACCAGTCGCATCACGAGGTGATAAGCGTCCGGCGCCACGACGAGACGGTGGTTGCCGACGTGGTCGGCCCCATCTGCGAATCCAGCGACTTTTTCGCGCGCCAGCGACCGATCGGCGACGCTCCCGAGGGCGAACTGCTCGCGGTGATGTCTGCCGGCGCATACGGCGCCGTGATGTCGAGCAACTACAACGGACGGCTCCGTCCTGCGGAGGTGATGGTAGAGGGGAGCGAGTCGCGCCTCATCCGCCGCCGTGAAAGCTTCGAGCAGCTGATAGCGAACGAGGTCGAGTAGGTGTGCTGCGGCCCCGGTCCGCAGTCCGGACCGGGACCGCCCGAAGGAGCGGGCTCAGGCGTGGAGGTTCCTGAAGATCCTGAGGGTCGCGTCGGCCATGTTCAGGGTGTAGAAGTGTATCCCGCGGACATGGTTGTCCACGAGCTCCTGCACCTGGCGGGTCGCCCAGTCGATGCCGATCGAGGCGACCTCCCGGTCGCTGCCTGCCGCCATCACCAGCTCGAGCAGCGGAGCCGGGATCCTTGCCCCGAGCGCGAGCTCCGACATCCTGATCATGCCTTTTTTCGTCGTGACCGGCATGATGCCGGCAATGATCGGCACCGTGATGCCCGCAAGCCGGCAGCGGTCCCTGAAGTCGAAGAAGTCGCGGTTGTCGAAGAACAGCTGCGTGACGATGTAGTCGGCGCCGGCGTCGACCTTGGCTTTCAGGTGCTCGATCTCGGTCAGCCGGTTCGGTGTTTCGGGGTGCCCTTCCGGGAATCCCGCGACGCCGATGCCGAAATCGGGGTAGTTCGTCTTGATGAAGCGGACCAGGTCGATGGCATGCGGGAAGTCCTTGATGGCCTCCTCGAGCGTGGCGGTTCCCGCCGGCTTGTCACCCCTGAGCGCCAGGACGTTGTTGATGCCGTGCCGGCGGTAGTTCTCGAGGATCTCTCCGGTCTCAGGGCTGCTCGAGCAGATGCAGGTCAGGTGCGAGACCACCGAGAGGCCCGTCTCCTTCTGGATCCTGGTGACCAGGTCATGGGTTCTGGTGCGGGTCGAGCCGCCCGCGCCGTAGGTGACGCTGACGTATGAGGGATCGAGGGGGGAGAGCGCCGTGATCGTCTTGAACAGGGTGTCCCAGTCCGCGTCTTTTTTCGGGGGGAAGAACTCAAAACTGAATACCGGCTTCTCTGCCGTGTTCAGGATCTCTTTGACCAGCATGTAGGCAACGGGTTAGGAGCTTTCTTTGAAAAAGAAGAATATACGAAACAATGGCTTAGAGCCCGTAAAAATTATACGCCGGCAGGATCCGGCCGTCCTTGCCGGGCTTGCGCCCTATCCCGCCCTCCGCCTTCTCCTCCCCGCCGTGGCGGGCATCCTCTCCGGTACCCTCCATCCCTTTCCCCTTGGCGTATGGATCGCGGCTTTCCTGGCCGCTCTCACCCTCACCCTCGCTGCGCTCGCCTCCGACGCATGGCGCCGGCGCGGCCGCTTTCCCTCCTTTCCCGCAGCGCTCGGCTACCTCGCTCTCGTCTACCTGGCCTTCGGCGCCTACAGCGACTTCCTCTTCAATTACGTGCCGCGTGCGGGACTCATTGCCCATGCGGGCCGCACTGTCGTGGTTGCGGGTCGGGTTGCGGAGCGCCCCGCAGTATCCCGGAGCGGCACCTCCTTCATGCTCGAGGTCGACCGCCTGCACGAGGGCGGGCGGGAGCGGGCGTTTCGGGAGCGCGCTTCGGTGTTCGTCCGGAGCATTCGCGGCGAGGGGCCGGATGTCAGGGCGGGGGACAGGGTGCTCGTCAAGGGGACGGTCGGGATGGCAAAAGGGCCTGCCAACCGTGGTGAGTACGACCCGCACCGGCGCGCCCGGCTGAAGCGGGCCTCGGCCGGGATCTTCTCTGCGGGGCCGTGGCAGATCATTCACGAGGACGGGCGCCTTCCCTCGCCCTTCGAGCGATTCCTCGTGCGCCCCGTCCACGACTACATCATTTCGACCCTTCATCGCTTTTTCCCCGAGGACCCCCGGCGGCAGTTCATGGCGGGAGTGCTGGCCGGACAGCGAGACGGGCTCGATGCGGATCTCGACCTGGCGTTCCGCCGGACGGGGACGGCGCATATCCTCGCCGTCTCAGGACTGCATGTCGGGCTGCTGGTGCTGGTCGTCAACCTGCTGCTCCACCGGCTGCGGGTGACCGCTCCCGGGCGTGTGGGGGTGTTTCTCCTGACTGTGCTGATCCTCGTCGTCTACGGCTCTGTGGTCGGCGGCGCCCCTTCGGTGAAGCGGGCTTCGCTCATGACGGTGGCCCTGCTCGGAGGCGGGGTGACGGGCAGGAAGAGTTTTCCGCTGAACTCCCTCGCCTTTGCCGACCTCGTCCTTCTCCTGCTCGATCCTCTCGAGCTTTTCTCCGTCGGTTTCCAGATGACCAATGCCGCCGTCGGCGGCATCCTCCTGCTGCTTCCCCGCCTCCACCCGTCTCTTTCGCCGGCGGGCGGCCGGGCGGCGCGTGCCTGGCATGCCATCCGCGGGAGTCTCATGCTGACGGTGGCGGCAAGTGCCGGCGTCGCTCCGCTCATCGCCCTCTATTTCGGGACATTCTCCCTCGTCGGCATCGCGGCCAACCTGCCGGTCGTCTTCTTCTCCTCCATGATGGTCTACGCCCTCCTGCCGGCGCTCCTCCTGAACCTTTTTTCCGCCTCTGCCGCCTCGCTTTTTGCTGCAAGCGCCTGGTTCTTTTCGGGCCTCGGCGTCGATCTGGCCCGGTGGTTCTCCGCCCTGCCGTTCGCCTCGGTGCCTTTCAGCCCCGGACCTGCCGGGGTGCTCGGCTGGTATCTGGCGCTTGCCGCGCTGCTGCTTCTCATTGTCCGCCGAGGGCGGCGCGCCCCGGCCATCATGCTGCTGCTTTGCGCCATGAACCTCGTCGTGTGGAGGCCGCTCCTCCATGGCTCGAGGGAACTGCCGCCCTCCGCCCTCACGGTCAACCTCGGGGGCGACGTGGCGATGCTGTTCAGTTCGGGGAGGGAGAGCCTGCAGGTGGACTGCGGGCGCGGCGGGGGCTCGCATGAACGGATTGTGGACCAGGTCGAGCGCTTCTTTATGCCGCCCGTTGCGGCCGTCGCCGCGTTCGCCTCTCCCGACTCCCTGGTCTCGAGGATTCCCGCCGATCGCCGGATGCTCCGGGGGGACGCACTGCTGCGCCTGCCCTCGATCCTCGTCTTCCGTCCGGAGCCGGGGGTGCTGCGGGCCTGGAGCCGCCGGCGTTCGCTGGTGATGGTGAAGGGGGTCGGGGGGCTGCGTTCGCCGGGTGGCGTGCCGCGGAAGGGGGATCTTGCCGTCGTGCGGCTCGGCCGGTTCCGGCCGAAGGACAGGGCGGCGCTTTCAGACTGGCTCCATGAGGCCTCGCCCGGCCTTACGGTGCTGGTGGCGGCGCCCTTCATGCCGAAGGCGGAGCGGGCTTTTCTCGGATGGTTCGCCGCTCGGCAAGAGGGGGTTTGCCTTCGCTCGAAAGCCGGGCAGGTGGTCTTCCCCTGAAGGAGTTCAGTCGTTCTGGCGGCCGAAGAGCCCGCTGTTGAGCATGCTGTCGATGATGCCGGCGACCTCCGCAGAGAGTCCCGGGGGGTTGATCTTGCCGATCACCTTCGCAAGGGTGTAGAGCTTGCCCTCGATCGGCAGGAACCTGTTGACGACGACCACCCGGTCCTCCCTCAGGCGGCAGTCGCCTCCGAGGAAGTTGCCCTTTTCATAGCGCAGGGCGTATCCGTGCTCCTTGATGGCCGCTTCGAGCAGCGCCAGCTGTGCGGTTTTCTTCATTGTTCCTCCTGTCCAGGGCGCCCGTTTGTTCCGGTTCCGTTCTTGCGGCCGATGAGGTAGCGCAGGAGCGGGGCCGCATGGAGAGCCTGCACCATTCCGCCCGAGTCGATGAGCCCGAGCAGCTCGTCCGGCGAAATCGGGGCGAGGGTGATCTCCTCGGTCGCATCGAGCTCCTGGCTTCCGAGCAACTCCACCCCTTCGGCGAGGAAGGTCGTCGATCGGTTGTCCTGCAGCGCCGGGTTTGCGCTGAGCTCCATCATCCGGCGCCACCTCCCTCCGCCGTAGCCCGTCTCTTCGCGCAGTTCTCTCTGTGCGGCCTCCATGAGGCTTTCCCCCTCGCGGTCGTGCACCCCGGCCGGCAGCTCATAGAAGACCCCGCCGATACCGTGGCGGTACTGGCGGATGAGGACGATCTTTCCGTCCTTCCGGACGGCGATGACGTTCACCCACGGCGGGAACTCCTGCACGTAGTAGTCCTCGATGATCCTGCCGCTCTGCAGGCGCACCCGGTCGCGCCGCAGGGTGAGCCACGGCTCGCGGTGCAGGTACTCCGTCGACAGGGTCGTCCACGCCGTGGGATCGCCCGCCCTGCTCACTCCTGCCCCCGCATCCTGGGGTCGAGGGCGTCGCGCACGCCGTCACCGACCAGGTTGAAGCAGACGACGGTGACGAGGATGGCGATGCCCGGGAAGGTCGATATCCACCAGTGGTTGAGCAGGCTGTCGCGGCCCTCGTTGATGATGTTGCCCCAGCTCGGGACCGGCGGCTGGACGCCGAGGCCGAGGAAGGAGAGGCCCGCCTCGGTCAGGATGATGCTGCCGATACGCAGCGTCGCGGCGATGATGACCGGGGTGAGGGTGTTGGGGGCGAGGTGGCGGAAAATGATGCGCAGGTGCGAGAGCCCGAGCGAGCGGGCCGCGAGGATGAACTCCTGCTCCTTCAGCGAGAGCACCTGGCTGCGCACGATGCGCGACACGCCCATCCATCCGGTGAAGGAGAGGGTGATGACGATGAGGTAGATGGAGTTGCCGAAAGTCGCGATGATGATGAGGATGAGGAAGAGCGCCGGGAAGGCGATGAGGATGTCGACGAGGCGCATCGCCAGGGCGTCGACCCACCCGCCGAAGTAGCCCGAGGTGACTCCGACGACGGTGCCGAGCGTCACCGAGATCAGCACCACGAGGAACCCGATGGAGAGCGATATGCGCGAGCCGTAGACCACCCGGCTGAGGATGTCGCGTCCGTACTGGTCGGTTCCGAGGCCGAAGATCCGGCTGACGGCCGGGTTCGCCGGATCCATCAGCTCTTCAACAGGCATGGTTTTCGTCCGCATGCCCTGGCGGTAGGTGACGGTGCCCTTTTCGATCCGGTAGCTGTCGACGAATCGCACGGCGTTCGGCTGGTTGCGTGTCTTGAGTGCGCGGAAGTCTGAAATGAGGCTGTTCTGGAGGCGCACGGCCATTCCCTCGCCCTGCTGTATGGGGATCTCGAGGGTTTTTTGCTGTTTGAGCACGAGCGCCTCGAGCTGCGTCATGGGAGGCCGGTAGGCGGTGACGAGGAAGTCCTGCTGGTCGTAGGGGCTGAACGGGGCGATGAAGGGGGCCAGGAATGCCGTCGAGTAGAGGATGAAGATGATGGCGGAGGCGACGAGGGCGATGTTCTGGCGCATGAAGGCCCTGAAGCTGATCTTCCGGAGGCTTGCCTCCTCTTCGCCGGGTCCGTTCTCTTTGCGGCTCTTCCGCCGTTTTCTCCAGAGCAGCACCGAGAGGACTGCGGGGATGGCGACGAGGTAGGCGGCCCCGATCCAGAACGCCGCGATCTCGGGGGTGAAGATGGCCGAGAGTGCGGACGGGTCGAGCACGAGCAGCAGAGCTGCCGACGAGAGCGAACGGAAGCTCAGCAGGATGAGCGGAGCCTCCCTGAAGAGAAGCAGGAGAAAGACGGCGAGTACTGCGGGGATGAACCATCCCGAACCCTGTTTCCGGCCGGGAGGGGGCGTGCGGTGCGCCGGTGCGGTGGTATCTGGTTTCACGCTGAGGCTTGTTGGCTCTGGCTGGTTTCGGGTGCTGCCCGGGAGTCGGGCGGGCCACGCAATATTAAGCAAAAATACAAAAAAAGCCGCCTTCCCTGAGGGATGGCGGCTCTTCTGTTGAAAACGCGGGAGCGCGGGCTCCGGGCAATCAGGCCTCTTCGGCGGCTTCCGGGGTTGCGGCAGCGGCTTCCTCGGTCGTCTCCACCTCTTTCCTGGGAGCGAGGACGCTGACGACAGGGGTGTCGGGATCGTCGACGAGCTCGAGTTGCCCGAAGACCTCGGCAGGGATCTCCCTGACGTGGATGCTGTGTCCGACCTCGAGCGACGTGACGTCGATCGTGAGGTGCGCAGGCATGTCGCCGGGTTTGCCCTTCACGTGGAGGGAGTGGCGCAGGATCTGGAGCTTGCCGCCCTTCTCGACGCCTGCAGCATCACCCTCGATGGCGACCGGAACCTCCATCTCGATGACCTCGTTGGCCGAAACCAGCTGGAAGTCGGTGTGGATGATCCTGTCGGTGACGGGATGGAACTGCACCTCCTTGATGAAGGAGCGCTTGGTCTTGCCGTCGGGGAACTTCAGGTCGATGATGTGCGACTCGGCCGAGTTGACGAGCTTGCTGAGCGCGATCTCGTTGACGCTCACCGCCACGGTCTCTTCGCCCTTATGGTAGATGACCGCGGGCACCTCGCCGGTCTTGCGGAGCTTTCCGGCGGCGTTCTTCTTTATTTCGCGGGGAGCGACCCCGAGTACTGTTGTTTCCATGCTCTTCCTGTCCTCTTAACGGCTAGTGTTTAATGGTTGTTCGTGATTTTCTGGGTGATGTTCTTGCTGTCGAAAAGGCAGCTGACCGAATCATCTTCGTAGATGCGCTTGATCGCTTCTCCGAAGAGGTTGCTGACCGTGACGGTCTGGATTTTCGGCGAGTACTCGTGGCCGGTGACCACGGAGTCGGTGACGATGACCTTTTCGAGCACCGAGGCGTTGATGCGCTCGATCGCCGGTCCCGAAAGGATCGGGTGGGTGGCTGCCGCGTAGATCTTCAGTCCGCCGGCATCGCGGATGGCCTTGGCGGCGTTGACGAGGGTCCCGGCGGTGTCGATCATGTCGTCGACGAGCAGCACGTTCTTGCCTCTAACGTCGCCGATGATGTTCATCACTTCCGCGACGTTGGCCTTCGGACGGCGCTTGTCGACGATGACGAGGTCGGTGCCGAGTTCCTCGGCGAACTTGCGGGCGAGCTTCACGCCGCCGACGTCAGGGGAGGCGACGACGAGGTTGTCGCGGAACGCCTCGTGGCGGACGTGCTCGATGAGGACCACGCTCGAGTAGAGGTGGTCGAAGGGGATGTCGAAGAATCCCTGGATCTGCGCTGCGTGCAGGTCCATGGTGAGGATGCGGTTGGCGCCGGCCTTGGTGAGGAGGTTGGCCACGAGCTTGGCGGTGATGGCCACGCGGGGCTTGTCCTTTCGGTCCTGGCGTGCGTACCCGTAATAAGGGATGACGGCGGTGATCCTTGCCGCCGAGGAACGGCGTGCGGCGTCGATCATGATCAAGAGCTCCATCAGGCTGTCCCCGGGAGGGTTCGTCGACTGGATGATGAACAGGTCGGAGCCCCGGATCGACTCGAAATAGTTGACCGAAATCTCGCCATCGGAGAAGTTCTCCACCTTGGCATCGCCGAGGGGCATGTCGAGATAGGCGGCAATTTTTTCTGCAAGCACGGGGTTGCTGCGGCCTGCAAAAATTTTAATGGGTTTTGCCATCGTGTCCTGCATTTTCGGGTGAAACGGGTTATATTATGGCAGTTCTTCAACGCCCCGCGGTATCCTTCTCCGTCCTTTCCGATCCGATACACTTACGGGGACTCCGAATATAATGAAAACGGGCGAAAAATTAATATTTTTTTCCTCTTTTTGACCTGCGACCCCAGAGCTTCAGCGCCATGACCATCCAAGAGATCAAGCAGTACCTTGCACAGTTTTTCGAACATGTCGAGCTCGTCGGCGATGGCGGAGGCGCGATCAGCGGCCCCGCCAAGATCGAATCCGCCGCGGCCGGCGAGGTCACCTTCGTCGCCAACGAGAAGTACCTCCGCTACCTTTCTGAAACCAGCGCCTCCCTCGTCATCGTCCACCGCTCGGTTGACGTCACGGCGCATGCAGGCCGGCGCTCGTTCCTGAAGGTCAGCGACCCCTATACCGCATTCGTCTTCGTGCTCCAGCGCTTCGCCCGTCCCCGGACCCTCGCCCGTCCGGGTGTGGCTCCGACGGCCGTCATCGGCGAAGGGGTCTCCATCGGGGATGGGGTCACGATCGGCGACCATGCCGTCGTCGGCGACCGCTGCTCGATCGGCGCCGGCACCACCATCGCTCCCCACGCCGTCATCATGCACGACGTCAGGATCGGCGGGGAGTGCACCATCTTTCCGCATGTCACCCTCTATGACGGCACCCTCATCGGCGAGCGGGTGGTGATCCACGCCGGCACCGTCATCGGGGCCGACGGATTCGGCTTCGCGCCGCAGCCGGACGGTTCCTACGTGAAGATCCCGCAGATGGGGATCGTCGAGATCGGAGACGATGCCGAAATCGGCGCCAACGCCACGATCGACCGCGCCACGATGGGCAGTACCGTCATCGCAAAAGGGGTGAAGATCGACAACCTCGTCCAGGTGGCCCACAACTGCCGCATCGGCGAGCATACGGTCGTCGCCGCGCAGGCGGGCATTTCCGGAAGCACCATCATGGGCCGGAGCTGCATGATCGGAGGGCAGGCGGGATTCGCCGGCCACCTCGAGCTGGCCGACCGCACCCATGTCGCCGCCCAGGCCGGCGTCTCGAAATCCTTCCTCGAGCCCGGCACGGCCATCCGCGGCTATCCGGCCCAGCCCATGCGCGACCAGCTCCGCCACGAGGCGATGCTTCGCCACCTGGGTTCCATGAAAGAGAAGATCGACCGCATCGACAAGGTGCTCAAGGAGCAGGGCGGCTCGCAGGAGTGATGCTGCCGGGCGCCCCTTCGCGGGGGCGCCGCAGCGATGCTTCAGGAGAGGTTCCTCGGAACCTGCGAGGAGTGATGGTGGATGATCGGCTTCGGCTGCGAGAGATCCACGACGAAGGTGAAGCGCGAGGGGAAGCTCAGCAGCACCCCGTCGACCTCGAACTCGAACGAGTAGATGCCGCTTATGGTCGAGATGTTCTCGCTCATGACGTGCGTGCGCAGCGCCTTGCTGTGCAGGCGAACGCCGATGCCCTCCCTCGTGGCCAGCTGCGCGAAGTACCCCCGGATGGCCTCCGGGCCCATGACCGTGTGTGGTGAGAATGTCGGTATCAGCACCGCGTCGTCATGGTAGAGTGCGGCGATTTCGTCCGGATTGGCGCTGCAGACCCGGGTGACCCATCCGAAAAGGATCTCTTCGGCCGTCTTGAAGTGTGTCATGGGGGTGTTTTGTTCGTTCGTACGTTGGTTCCGTTTGTTGTTCATCTCGCAACCCCAAGATAAAAAAAACCCACCACAAGAGCTGCGGCGTGTTTGACTGAACCCGTTTTCCCCTCTTTTCTTTCCTACATTCTCAGCTCGCCGCTCTGGGCCTGCTCCTTCAGCTCGTCATTGGCGTAGATCAGCACCTCGACCCTGCGGTTCAGGCGTCGTCCCGCTTCGGTTTCGTTCGAGGCGACGGGCCGGGTTTCGCCGTACCCTACCGGCGAGAGGCGGGAAGAAGCGACCCCGTAGGTCTTCAGGAGGTTGGCGACCGATTCGGCGCGCCGCTCCGAGAGCAGCTGGTTCTGGGCTTCGCTGCCGAGGGAGTCGGTATGGCCTTCGATGACCATGTTGGTGTCTCCGTAGCGGTTGAGGATCCTGGCCAGCTTCTCGATGTTGTACCGGCTGCTTGATGTGATGGTGGACGACCCGGTGGAGAAGAGGATGCCGGAGTCGAAGACGACGCGGATGCTCTCGCCGACACGCTCCACCTTCGCGCCCTGGACATCGCGGTCGATCTCTGCGGCCTGTTTGTCCATGTAGTTGCCGATGAGCGCGCCGGCCGCGCCGCCGACTGCCGCTCCGATGAGCGCGCCCTGCACCCAGCTGCCGGACCGGCTGCCGATGACGCCGCCGATCACCCCGCCGGCCGCGGCTCCGATGCCCGCACCCCTGCCGGTCCGGCTGGTTGTTTCGCAGCCCCAGGTCATGGTGGCGGTTGCCAGGATGAGGAGAAAGGCGAGGGGGCGGCTGAGTTTCAGGATCTGTGTCATGGCGTCTCTGTTTTGTCGTTTGCGGCGGGGGATTTATATGTAAAATATACAAAGGGGCCGCAATAATTCAGAAGGATTATTTGCCCCTGAGCGCTTCGACGGGGTCGAGGTTGGCGGCCTTCCACGCCGGGAAGATTCCGAATCCAACGCCGATGGCCGAGCAGACGGCCATGGAGACGGCGACCCAGAGGTAGGGGACGGTGGGGGGGAGCTGAAGGTTCAGCGCGACGAGGTTGCCCGCTCCGGTTCCCGCCGCGGCCCCGAAGAGTCCGCCGACGAGGGAGAGGAGGATGGCTTCCAGGAGGAACTGGCGGAGGATGCTGCTTTTGGGGGCGCCGATGGACTTGCGGATGCCGATCTCCCTTGTCCGTTCCGTGACGCTGACGAGCATGATGTTCATGATGCCCACGCCCGCCGTCAGCAGCGCCATGAAGCTGATGATGAAGGCGCCGACGCTGATGGCTCGCTCGATGTCGCGGAAGGACTCCACGAGCGATTCGTTGGTCCGGATCTCGAAGTCGTTGGCTTCCCGTATCCCGAGCCCCCTGGCCAGGCGCATGGCGCCGACGGCCAGGTCGAGCGTTTTCGGGTACTCCTCCCGGGAGCGCGCCTCCACCGTGATCGAGAGGCTGCCCTTTTCGTTGACGTGGCTGAGGTAGCGTGTGACGGGGATGAGCATGAAGTTGTCCTGGCTCTGGCCGAACGCCGCGCCCTTGCGTGTGAAGACACCGGCCACCCGGTAGACCTTCCCGGCGATGCGTACCGGTTCGCCGATGGGGTTTTCGCTGCCCGGGAAGAGCGCCCGGGCCAGGTCGGCCCCGAGCAGGGCGGCGTTCCTGGCGTAGCGCACGTCGTTGTCGGTGAGGTTGCGTCCGAATGCGAGGCCGAGCCCGTTGGCCGCAGCGAAGTGCTCGTCGCCGCCGACGAGCGTGACGTCCGGGTTGGTGGTGCGGTTGCGGTACCTGGCGCGGTTTCCCTGGCTGGAGATGCTCAGGCCGACCGTCCGGGCTTTTCCCTCCATGTTCCTCCTGAACTCCTGCGCCTGGCGCCAGCTGATGTCGGGGCGGTTGACGTAGAGGTTGCGCCGGTGCCCCCTGCCGAAGACGGTTGCGGGGTATTTCTGGATCTGGAAGGTGTTGGCGCCGAGGCTCGCCAGCCCGGACTCCACGCTCCGGTCGAGGGCGTCGACGGTGGTCATGACGGCGATGATCGAGAAGACGCCGACGGCCACCCCCATGATGGTGAGCCATGAGCGGAGGCGGTTGGCGCCAAGGGAGGAGAGCGCCTGGCGGATGATCTCAGAAAGCGGCATGGGCGTTGCTATTCATGTCTCAAGGCATCGGCCGGATCGAGTTTCGAGGCTGTCACGGCCGGGGCCAGGCCTGAGGCGATGCCGGTCGTGACGGAAACGATGAGCCCTGCGGCGACGAGTCCGAAGGAGAAGCTTACCGGGAAGTCCGGCACGATCCGGCCGATGGCCCAGGTGATGGAGAGCGCCGTGAGGAGCCCGACGAGCCCGCCGATGAGGCAGATCATCACCGACTCGATGAGGAACTGCATGAGGATGGTCTTCCTCCGGGCACCGAGCGCCTTGCGCAGGCCGATTTCCCGCGTGCGCTCCTTGACGCTGACGAAGGTGATGTTCATGATGCCGATCGCGCCGACGAAGAGCGACATGCCGGTGATGAAGATGCCGGCTGCGGCGATGCCGTTCTTGATCGGGTCGAGCTGGCTTTTGAAGGCCCGCTGCTCGTTGATGGAGAAGTCGTCCTCCGTGCCGGGCGGGAGGCGGCGGATCCTGCGCATAATGCCCCGCAGCTCGTCCTTGGCTTCCGTGAGGTGCTCCTCCTGGCGGATCTTCACGCGCATGGTGACGAAGGCGTTTTTGCCGTAGACGCGCTCGAACGCCCCGATCGGCATGATGACCTGGTTGTCGAAGCTGAAGAGCCCGAGGAACTTGCCCTGCTTGCGGAAGGTGCCGACGACGCGGAATCGGGTGTTTTTCAGCGTGATGGTTCGTCCGACGGCCGAGCCTTCGCCGAAAAGGCCGCGGGCGATGTCGTCGCCGATGACGGCGACCCGGTCTCCGGCCGCAGATTCCCCGGGCGTGAAGAACCTCCCTTCGGCCAGGTCCCCCGAGGCGGTTTCGGGGTAGCGCTCGTCGGTGCCGAGCGCGAAGGCCTGTTCGATCGACTGGCCGGCCTCACGGACCGAGGCCCGGTAGGTGGAGATCTGCGGGACGGCGACCAGCAGCTCGGAGCGGGGGTTGCTTTCGATGATGCGGTTGATGGTTCCGCTGTAGTCGGTCTTGAGGTCCGGCCGGTTGCGGTACCTCCACCACTCTCCCATGGTGCTCCAGGAGGTCTTCTGCACGTAGACGACGTCGTAGCCGATCATGGCGAGGCTGCGCTCGAAGCCCATGTCGATGCCGTTGATGGCCGTGCCCATCATGGTGATGGCCACGATTCCTATGATGACGCCGAGCGCGGTGAGGAACGAGCGTATCCGGTTCTCCTGTATCTGGAAGAGCGCCATCCTGAAGCTTTCGCCGCTCTCGTAACGGAATTGCCGCAGACGCTTCTTCATCGCCGCTCGTCGCTTTCCACGCGGCCGTCGCGGAGCCGTATGATCCGTTTCGTGTACAGGGCGATCTCCTCTTCGTGGGTGATGAGGATGATGGTGTTGCCCGCCCGGGAGAGCTCGCTGAAGATCTCCATGATGTCGTGGCTCGTCGTGGAGTCGAGGTTGCCGGTCGGTTCGTCGGCCAGGATGATCGAGGGGGTGTTGATGAGCGCGCGTGCGATGGCAACCCGCTGGATCTGTCCTCCCGAGAGCTCGGAGGGGCGGTGGGCGATGCGGTCCTGCAGCCCGACCCTCCCGAGGGCCGATTCTGCCCGCTCCCGGCGTTCTTCGGGTTCGACGCCGGCGTAGATCAGCGGCAGCTCGACGTTCTGCAGGCAGTTGAGGCGCGGGAGGAGGTTGAAGGTCTGGAAGACGAAGCCGATCTCGCGGTTCCTCACGCGGGCGAGCTCGTCGTCGTCCATCTGGGCGACGTTCTCCCCGTTGAGGATGTAGGTGCCGGAGGTGGGCGTGTCGAGGCAGCCGATGATGTTCATGAGGGTGGACTTTCCGCTGCCGGAGGGGCCCATGATGGCGGCGTAGCCGTTAGGCTCGAACGCGAGCGACACGTCGTCGAGCGCCTTGACGAGCTGGTCTCCCATTTCGTAGTACCTGCAGAGCGACTGCATGGTGATGACGGCTGGTGAGGGCATAGGGTTCAGGGTTCGTTCTCTTGCTCAATCGGCCAGGCGGACCTGCTGGCCGTCCTGCAGCTCGCGGCTGATGGCCGTGTAGCTGCCCGATACCACCTGTTCGCCCTCCTTCAGCCCGTCGGTGACGACGATGTGGGTGTTGTCGGTCGTGCCGGTCTCGACGGGCGTGAAGTGCACCTTCCGGCCCCTGAGGACGAAGACCCCCTGGCGGTTCTCCTCGCGCGTTGCGCCCCTGGCGCCGACCCGTTCGCGCACCGCCCCGATCCCCGGGGCGCGCAGGGTGACGCTCTGTATGGGGACGACGAGCGCGTCCTTCACCCGTTCCGTCTCGATGTCGGCCGTGGCGCTCATGCCGGGCTTGAGCAGGCGCTCATGGTTGTAGATGCGCACCTTGACGGCGAAGTTGGTGGCCTCCTCCTGCGTGCCGGCCGCCGTCGAGACGGCAGCGTTGGCGATCTCGTGCACGGTACCCCTGAAGGGACGTTCGCCGTAGGCGTCCACCGTGACCGTTACCGGGTTGCCGATACGGATGTTGACGATGTCGTTTTCATTCACCTCGACCTCGACCTGCATGCTGTCGAGATCGGCGAGGCGCATCACCTCGGTGCCGGCGAACTGGCCGGTGCCGACGACCCGCTCGCCGAGCCTGCTTTCGATCGAGATGATGGAGCCGCTGATCGGGGCGCGCACGACGGTCTTCTTGAGCCGGTCCTGGTTCTGCTCGAGCAGGCTCCGGTTCTGGGCGATGGCGTAGCGCGAGGAACTGTAGGCGGCGCGCGCCGCCTCGGCTGCGGTCTTGGCCGAGAGGTAGTCGCTTTCGGAGATCAGCGTGTCCCTGAAGAGGATCGTCGACTTGCGGAAATCGTCCTCGGCCTTGACCTTCCTCGAAAAGGCCTCGAGGCTCAGCGCCTTGGCCTGGTTGAGCTGCGCCAGGCTCTGTTCGACCTGGTTGATGTAGACGTCCGGCTGGATCTTGAAGAGGAGCTCCCCTTTCCTTACCTGCCGGCCTTCACTGACCGGCAGCTCGATGATCTCGCCGGAGACGTCGGGCGAGATTGCCACATCGGTTTCCGGCTGGATCTTGCCTGTTGCCGTGACGAGGTGGACGACCTCTTTGCGCATCGCAGGTTCCACGCTGACCTCGGGCTCCTTGCTGCCGCCGAAGAAGATGGCGGCGAGGGCGACGATGGCCGCCATGGCTGCGGCTGCGAAAAGCAGCATGCGTTTTTTCCTGCCGGGTGTTTTTTTCCTGTTCATCGGTTTCGCTCAGGGTTGGGGGTTCACGGGCAGCGGGACGGTGCCCGTGGCATAGGCGATCACGTTTTTCTGCAGCTCGAGCCCGTAGCGTGCCTGCGTCAGGCTGGATCGGGCGCTGAAGAGGGCGGCGCGGGCGGCGGAGAGGTCGACGAAGCCCGCCGCCCCGAGTTCGTATTTCTTCCTGACGGCCTCATATGCCGAACGGGCGGCCCTGAGGCTCACCTCGGCCGTTTCGGTTTCGCCGAGGGCGGAGCGGTAGTCGCCGTATGCCTGGCGGAGGTCGATTTCGATGTCGCGACGCAGGTCGCCGAGGTCGAGCTCCCTGTCGAGCCATCCGATCCTAGCCGACTGTACCTGGTAGGCGGTCAGCCATCCGTCGAAGACGGTCCAGCTGAGCCCGATCGAGACCGCCTGGCCGACGGAGCGGTCGAGCTGGTCCCCGAGAGCCGGCGTGTCGTCGAGCGTCGGCAAGCTGCCGAGGTAGCGGCTGGCATCGCTCGAGAGCGTCCAGGTGGCGTCGATGGAGGGGAGGCGTCGGCCGCGGGCCTGGCTCAGCTTCCATCGGGCGGCGCGGGTTTCGAGTTCGCTTCCCCTGAGGTCGGCGCGCTGCACGAGGGCCGTCTGCAGGAGCGAGTCGAGCGGGGGGAGGGCGTAAGGCGTTGCGCCCATCTGCCTGGGTGGATCGGCAAGGGCGACGGGTTCGGCCGGATCGCGCTGGATTCGTCGCAGGAGCTCGAGAAGGCTCCGTTCGGCGCGGGCCCCGGCCCGTATGGCCGCGAGCCGGCGGGATGCGGCTTCGGCTTCCTGCTGGTAGCGGTCGGTCATGGACTTCAGCCCTACCCTGAACTGGTTCTCGGTCAGCTTCAGTTGGTCTTCCGAGGTGGCGAGGTCCTCCAGGGCGATGGCGTGCAGCTCGCGGTCGAGGAGGGCCTGGTAGTAAGCCTGGGTGACGTCGTAGGCGATGGTCTCATAGGCCCGCCTGAGGCTGAGCCGTGCGGCGCGCCTCGATTTCAGCGCCGCCTGCAGGGCGGCGTAGTCGCCGAGGCCGTTGAAGAGGTTTATCGAGGCGCTGAGGGTGGCCGAGGCGGATTCGGTTTTCGTCGTGGAGTATCCCTCCGGGGTGGTGGCCGTGGCGGGCGAATAGCCTTTTGATACCCGGTATGGGGAGTAGGCGCCGGAGGCCGTGAGGGCGGGAAGGAAGCGTCCGTAACTCTGGAGCACGTCGGTCCCTTTCAGCGTGAGGGCGTGTTCGGCCTTTTTGCCCGTCGAGGCGGTCGCGAGCGCTTCGCGCAGGCACTCGTCGAGGGTGAGCCGGCGCGGACGGGCTTCTTCGCTCCGGAGCGAGGCGGGGGAGAGGAGCAGGATGAGGAGCGCGGTGAGCCAGAGTCGTGGTGACGGCATCGATGGTGCTGGTGTGGTACGGATTAAGGCCTGTTTGCGGGCCCGTGCCGCTGTTTTGCAATATAAGGAAGAGCGGGCACTGCCCCGTAAGCGTCATGCGCATATGCATCTTACTACCGTCGATACGCCTGAAAAGTTTCCGGGTGGGGGGGGGAGGCTCAGAGGTTCTCGAGCAGGGCGTCGATCTCCTGCATGTAGCCGGCCGCGTTTTCCGGCTGGAGCCGGATGAGCTGGGTGTAGACCTTGATGGCCTTTTTCGTCGCTCCCTGCATGCTGAACAGGCGGGCGAGGGTCTCGGTGGGGACCTCGATCGACTCTTCGTCGGAGAAGGGCATCTTCTGTTCGACGATCGGGGTCGGATCGGCGGTCTCCGCGGCGATGGCGGGCTCGAAGTTCATGAGCGCTTCCGAGAGCTTTTCGAGCTCTGCCGTCAGCCGGTCGGCGGGAGCCTCGGTGCTTGAGGCGGGCGCGCTCTTCAGGGCGGCGTCCATATCGTCTGCCGACCAGAGATCCAGGAGTTCGCGGCGGGCCACCTGGTTCGCGGGGGCGATCGCGCAGCAGGTCTTGAGGTGGTCCATGGCGGCCGCGATGCTTCCGGTTCCGCGGAGCGCACGGGCGTAGAGGATGTTGAAGAGGTAGGAGTCGGCGAAGAGCGTTCTGTGGGGGCTCAGGCGTTCGAGGGCCGTCTGGTGCTCGCCGCGCGAGATGTCGAGCGAGACCTCCGCGAAAAACAGGTGGGGGTTCAAGGCGCCTCCCATGTCGTCGTTCGTCTGCATGGCTTTGTTCAGGCCGAAGCCCCCTCTTCGGGTTCCAGGGCGAGCCGGATGAGCCGGTCGGTCAAGAGGGTGAAGGGCGTTCCGGCGGCTTCCATCAGCCGGGGGTACATGCTGACCGGGGTAAAGCCCGGAATGGTGTTGACTTCGTTGAAGACGATGCTTTTGTTCCCTTCGTCGACGAAGAAGTCGACGCGCGCCATCCCGCGGCACCCGAGCGCACGGTAGGCCGTGATGGCGGCCTGGCGGACCTCTTCCTGGAGCGGCGCGGGGATGCGCGCGGGAATGAAGAGGCGCGCCGTGTCGTGGATGTACTTGTCCTCGTAGTCGTAGAACTCGCCGCCGGGTTCGATCTCGCCGCAGGGTGATGCCTCGGGTTCGCCGTTGCCGATGACGGCGACCTCGACCTCGCGGCCCTTGACGGCCTCCTCCACCAGCACCTTCGTGTCGAGGCTGCAGGCGTGGGCGAGCGCTTCGGGCAGTTCGTCTTCAATGTGTACCTTCGTGATGCCGACCGAGGAGCCGAGGCTCACGGGTTTGACGAACATCGGGAAGGTGAGCGTTTCCTGTGCGCGCCGGTGCGCCGCTGCGGGGTCGGCGTGGTACTCCCGGCTGAGAACGGTCACCGAGGGTGCCACCGTGAGCCCGGCGTCCCGGGCGGCCAGTTTCGTGAGCGCCTTGTCCATGGTGAGGGCCGATGCGAGCACCCCGCAGCCGGTGAAGGGCACCTGCAGGGTCTCGAGCAGCCCCTGTACCCGGCCGTCTTCGCCGTAGGAGCCGTGCAGGACCGGGAATGCGACGTCGATATGGCGGAAGTCGAAGTTGAAGGGAGCCTGGCCGGACGATTCAGCCATCCGGCGAAGGGTCGCCGATGCCGATTCGAGCGAACTGCTCCGGATGAGGGATGAAAGATCGAGCCGGAGTATCTCTTCGGCCACGCCGCCGGCGTACCAGTCTCCGTCGCGGGCGACGTATATCGGCAGGACGCGGTAGCGCTGGCGATCGATGTGCGCGGCGACGGCCCGGGCGGATATGACCGAGATTTCATGCTCTGCGGAACGGCCTCCGAACAGGAGGGCTACGGTGGTATGGGGCATGGCGGTGTCCGGCGGTGTTCAGGGTTCAGTTGAGGCGGCGCTGGTGCTCGACCGAGATGCAGCGGTTCTCTACGACGATGAGGCCGGCCTCGCGGGCTTTTGTTGCGGCAGGCCCGTTGGTCAGGCCGAGCTGCATCCAGACCGCCTTCGCCCCGATGGCGATCGCCTCGTCGACGACGGGAGGGATGTCTGCCGGCTTGCGGAAGATGTTGACGACTTCGACCGTTTCGGCCACCTCCGGCGGCATCGAGCTGAGCGAGGGGTAGCAGGTGCGATCGAGGATGGAGTTCTGGCCGGGGTTGACGGGAATGACGGTGTAGCCGGCATCGATCATGTAGCGCGCCACGGCGTTCGACGGCCGTTCCGGTTTCGGCGAGAGGCCGACGATGGCGATCGTGCGGAACGAGCCGAGTATCTCTTCTATCGAGCTGTCTACTGATGATGCCATGGTTCTCCTTTTTTATGCCCGGTTTTTCGGTGGCTTTTTCAACGCGGTGTAGGCCCGGGGGCCTCTTTGTTCTGCTGTTCGTCAAAATAGCCCCCGCGGACGAGACAAACAATTTCCCCGGGCATTTTAATGAGTGAGCCGACGCCGCTTTTTTCCTTTCTGCGTTCTCGGCCGTTCCGGGGGCGTGTTGGCGGCGGTCCCTTTTTGGGCTATCTTGGCTTTCCGGCAACAGCGCCCTTGGGGGCGCCGCACAGGCAGAATGAACTCCCAGTACTCGAGCGATGGCTCCCGTTCCCGCTTTCTCCTCCATCTTCACCATCGACACCGGCTGCATGAGCGGAGAGGCGAACATGGCCTTCGACCGCCGGATGATGGAGGCCTTCGCCGACGGGCGCTTCCGGCGCGAGTTCGGGGAGGGGAGCTGCCTCTGGCGCTTCTACGGCTGGTCCCCCCATGCCGTGAGCCTCGGCTACAACCAGGATCCTTCGTCCATCGATCGGGAACGGTGCCGGAGGGAGGGGGTCGATATCGTCCGCCGGCCGACCGGAGGGCGTGCGGTGCTGCACGGCGACGAGTTCACCTACAGCTTCATTACCGACTCGGCGACGCCGAACACCGAGCTGTACCGTTACGTGCACGAGGTGCTGCAGGCGGGGCTTGCAGGGCTTGGTGTCTGCTCGGAGTTCTGCCGCTCGAGCCTCCCTGTGCGGGGCGCTTCGGCACCGGTGGCCTGCTTTGCCGCATCGGCGCGCCACGAGCTGCAGGTCGATGGGCGGAAGCTGGTGGGATCGGCGCAGCGCCGCAGCGGCCGGGTGCTGCTCCAGCATGGTTCGCTGCCGTTTTCGCGGCGCGACATGGATATTTCCCGTTTCGTTATGGAGGCGGGGGAGGGGGATTCTCTGGCTGTTCGCGATGAGCTGGCGAGGAAAACCGTTTCCCTTGAGGAGATTCTTGGTTACATTCCATCCTACCGGCGGCTTGTCGAACTGATGACGGCCGCACTCGAAACCCATGGCGGCGCCCGGGTGGTGCCGATTCCGTCGGAGGGGGAGGATGATTCCGGCCGGCGGTCTTTTCCCTCATTCATACAGGAGATCTTGCGAGCATGAACAAAAGCGCACAGCAGAAGGCCGCCCACGTCACCACGCGCCGCCTCTACGACATGAAGCAGAACGGCGAGAAGATCTCCGTCCTCACCGCCTATGACTATACGATGTCGAGGATCCTCGATCGGGCCGGCATCGACGTCATCCTCGTCGGCGACTCGGCAAGCAACGTCTTTTCCGGCCACAACACCACCCTGCCCATCACCGTCGACGAGATGATCTACCATGCCAGGGCGGTCGTGCGGGGGGTGCAGGCCGAGACCGGCCGGGCCATGGTGGTCGTCGACATGCCCTTCATGAGCTACCAGCTCTCCGGGGAGGAGGCCCTGCGCAACGCCGGAAAGATCATGAAGGAGCACGAGTGCGACGCCGTGAAGATGGAGGGCGGGCGCACTATCGCCGACACCGTCAGGCGCATCACCGATGCCGGCATCCCCGTCATGGGCCATCTCGGCCTCATGCCACAGTCAATATACAAGTACGGCAGCTACAAGGTGCGGGCCGAGGACCGGGCCGAAGCCGAGCAGCTGCTCGAGGACGCCGCGGCGCTCGAACGTGCCGGAGCCTTCGCCGTCGTGCTCGAAAAGATCCCCTCGTCCCTGGCCGGGGAGATCTCCGGGATGCTCTCCATCCCGACGATCGGCATCGGCGCCGGAGTGGAGTGCGACGGCCAGGTGCTCGTCGTCAACGACATCCTCGGCCTCAATCGGGAGTTCCACCCCCGTTTCGTGCGCCAGTACGCCGACCTCAACACCATCATCGAAGAGTCCGTCCGCCGGTATGTCTCCGATGTCCAGAGCGGCGGCTTCCCCTCGGCGGAGGAGAGCTACTGATCCTCCCCGCAGGAGACCTGGGCTTTACAGCCTCGGCGAAACATTGTACTTTAGACGGCAGGCCCGCCGGCTGCCGATCATCATGATGAAGTCTGTCACCCTTATGGCCGCTCCCCCCAATACCACCGAATCGAAACGCTATCCGCCCTGCATCGGCCAGGACTCCCCCGAGCGGCCGCAGCGTTTCCCCTTCGTCTCCCGCTCGTTTTTCCCCTCCGTCTTCACCGTCATGAACATGGTGTCCGGCTACGCCTCCATCGTCATGTCGGGCGAGGGCAGCTACGTCGCGGCCTGCTGGCTCATCGTCCTGGCGGCGTTTTTCGACACCGTCGACGGATTCGTCGCCCGGGCCACCAACGGGATCTCCGATTTCGGCTTCGAGCTCGACTCCCTCTCCGACCTTGTCTCCTTCGGCGCCGCACCGGCCTACCTGGCCTACAAGTTCGGGCTCGAGAGCATTCCCGGCATGCTCGGCCTGGCGCTCAGCGCCCTGCTCATGATCGGCAGCGGACTGCGGCTCGCCCGTTTCAACATCAGCATGATCGGCTACAGCAAGGACTCCTTCTCGGGGCTGCCGACCCCCGCCCAGGCACTCACCATCGCGGGCTTCGTGCTCTGGATGCAGTCCGAGCGCTTTTTCCCCGTGGAGATGATGCCGGCGGTGCTGGGCTGGCTTTCGGTGATCCTCGCGCTGCTCATGGTCAGCAAGGTCAACTACGACGCCCTGCCGAAGCCGACGGCCGAGTCCTTCCGACGCCGGCCCCTGCAGATGCTGCTCTACGGCCTCGCGGCGTTCTCCGTCCTCGTCTTTCAGACGAAGGCTTTTTTTCTGGCCATGTTGTTGTATATTCTGCTCGGCATCCTGCGCTCGTTCACGCTGTTCGTGCGGCAGCGGGTCGCCTGAAATTCCACCAACCAACCACCCGTTCCGACCATGGCATATACCGCTAAGATTAAGGTGACGCTCCGCCAGTCCATTCTCGATGTCCAGGGAAAAGCCGTCGAGCACGCCCTGCTCAACCTCGGGTACGGCAGCGTTGGTTCGGCCAGGATCGGCAAGTACATCGAGGTGAGCATCAATGAACATGATCGGGGAGAGGCCGAACGGGTCTGCAACGAGATCTGTCTGAAGCTGCTCTCGAACCCGGTTATGGAAAACTATTCATTCGAACTGGAGCAGGCCTGAAGGCTTCCCTTTCCCGTTCATCCACAAAATCCGCTGACACATGGCTGATATCTCCGTAGGGGTCGTTGTTTTCCCTGGATCGAACTGTGATCATGACACCATGCATGCCGTCTCGTCGTTCGAGGGCGTCCGGCCCGTCATGCTCTGGCACGGCTCGCACGATCTCCAGGGGGCCAGGGCGATCATCCTTCCCGGCGGCTTCTCCTACGGCGACTACCTGCGCGCCGGTTCCATCGCGCGATTCTCCCCGATCATGCAGGAGATCGTGGAGGCTGCCGGAAAGGGCCTTCCCGTGCTCGGCATCTGCAACGGGTTCCAGGTGCTGCTCGAGAGCGGCCTGCTCGAGGGTGCGCTCTCGAAGAACCGCGACAAGAAGTTCCTCTGCCGGGATACCTTCATCAGGACGGAGAACAGCTCCACCATGTTCACGAAACTCTACGCAAAGGGCGAGGTCCTCAGCATTCCCATCGCCCACGGCGAGGGCAACTACTTCGCTCCGGCCGAGGTGATCGAAAGCCTCGAGGAACACGGCCAGGTGGCGTTCCGCTACTGCGACCGCGAGGGTCGGGTGAGCGACGAATCGAACCCCAACGGCTCGGTCTCGAGCATCGCCGGCATCACCAACCGCCGGGGCAACGTGCTCGGGCTCATGCCGCACCCTGAACGGGCCAGCGAACAACTCCTCGGCTCCGAAGACGGGCGGCGCATGTTCGAGTCCCTCTTCAGCCAGCTCTAAGCCCCGCCCCGCCGTGACTGGAAGAGGGAAGGTGCTCGCATGGCTGCTGTTCGACTATGCCAACACCTCCTTCAGCGTGATGATGGTCACCTTCGTCTTCCCGCTCTATTTCAAGAACGTCATCTGCATGGGGGATCCATCCGGCGACGCCCTCTGGGGTGCGGCCGTCAGTGTTTCCATGCTGCTCGTCGCCCTCGTCTCGCCCGTTCTCGGCGCCGCCTCGGACCTCTCGGGACGGCGCAAGCGCTTCCTCTTCTCCTTCACGCTGCTTTCGGTCGTTGCGACGGCGCTGCTCTCCCTCTCCGGTCCCGGTACGGCCGTCATGGCCGTCGTGCTCTTCGTCCTTGCCAACATGGGCTTCGAGGGCGGGCTCGTCTTCTACGACGCCTACCTCAAGGAGATCACCTCGGAAAAGAGCATCGGCCGGCTTTCCGGCTACGGCTACGCGATGGGCTATCTCGGAGCGCTCTCCATCCTCCTGCTCCTCCGTCCGCTGCTCGAGGGGGGCGTGACGGCGGTCAACCAGGCGAACATTCAGCTGAGCTTCCTCTTGTCTGCGGGGTTCTTCGCGCTCTTCGCCACGCCGCTCTTTCTCGTACTCCGCGATTCCGGCAAGCAGAAAGGCCCGGCGCTTTCGCTGGCGGGGGTCATGCGCTCCGTTCGGGAGGTGCAGACTACCATCGCCCATATCCGCTCCTTTCCCGATCTCTCCCGATTCCTCCTGGCCTACTTCTTCTACAACGACGCCATCCTGACGGTCATCGCCTTCGCCTCGATCTATGCCCAGAACACCCTCCACTTCACGAGCGGCGAGCTGATCGTCTTCTTCATGACGGTGCAGACGACCGCCATCCTGGGTTCGGTGCTCTTCGGGTTCGTGACCGACCGGATCGGCCCGAAGCGAACCATCGTCATCACCCTCTTCATCTGGTTCGCGGTCATTCTCCTCGGCATCGTCGGCGAGGGCAAGGATCTCTTCATGGCCACCGGCATGCTCGCCGGCATGTCGATGGGCTCTTCGCAGGCGGCGTCGCGCTCCATGATGGCCCGCCTGACGCCGAGGGCGCACCTGGCCGAGTTCTTCGGGTTCTACGACGGCACCTTCGGCAAGGCCTCGGCGATCGCCGGCCCGCTGGTCTTCGGCCTGGTCTCGGCCGGCGCCGGGAGCCAGAAGGCGGCGCTCGGCTCGCTGCTGCTCTTCTTTACGGCCGGGCTCCTGCTCATGACGAGGGTCCGAAGCGAAAGCAGCATGGCGGGCGGTTCGGCTTCCGATGCCGCCGATTCCCGCTGAATTGCTATCTTACTGCAGAATCTCCCTGCATACGGACCGAACGAACCCTGAACGAACCGGAACATGGCATCTGGCACCAGCAGCATAACGAAGGGCCCGGGGCGGTGGCTCAGGGCGGCAGGTGATTTCCTGCGCTCGTTCGTGCCGTTCCTCTTCCAGAACTTCGTTCACGACCGCATCTTCCTCAGCGCCGGCTCGCTGGCCTTCCAGACCCTTCTTTCCATCGTGCCGCTCCTGGCCGTCGTGCTCTCCGTTCTCAACGTTTTCGCGGTTTTCGCTCCGTTCCAGCCCTATGTCGAGGACTTCATCGTGAGCAATTTCGTGCCCGGCACCGGTGGCATGATCCGCGAGTACTTCTCCGGCTTCATCGGCAACACCTTCACCATGCCCTTCTTCGGGGCGCTCTTCCTCTTCATCGTCGCCCTCGTGCTCCTTTCGACCGTCGACAGCACCCTCAACGAGATCTGGGAGGTGCACTCGCCGCGCAAGGCGCTGCAGGGCTTCACCCTCTACTGGACCGTACTGACCCTCGGTCCCATCCTCTTTGCCGCGAGCCTGACGGCCAGTTCGTTCGTCTGGTACACGGTCTTCACCCAAGGCCCGCTCGTCGAGCTGAAGACCCGCCTGCTCTCCTTCCTTCCCTCCGGCATTACGGCGCTGGCGCTCCTCCTGCTCTACCTGCTCGTGCCGAACCGCAGGGTCCGTTTCCTGCATGCCCTCACCGGCGCGCTCCTGGCTACGCTGCTCTTCGAGATCTCCAGGCGCTGGTTCGCCTTCTACGTCTCGAACGTGGCCACCTTCGAGCACATCTACGGGGCGCTTTCGGTCATTCCGATGCTCTTCTTCTGGATCTATCTCGGATGGGTCGTCGTGCTCAGCGGTGCCGAGGTGGTCTACTGCCTCGGGGCGCGCAGGCCTTCCGGCGGCGCCGGGGTGGAGTTCGACCCCCTGCGCGGCGTTCCCCTCGTACTGGCGGTCCTCGGTTTCGTCCTGCGGCTCGAGCGGCAGGGGGGGCCGGTGGACATGAAAAAAATTCTCAGGGAGTTTCCTCGCGAGAACCCTTCCTCTTTAAGAAAAATTGTGGATATTCTTCTTGACTGCCGCTTCGTCCACCTGACCGCCGGAGGCGGGATGGCTGTGACGGGCGACCTCCATTCCCTCACGCTGTACGATCTCTATTGCAGCCTTCCGCCCGATTTCGGGGCCGAGGAGTTCTCCGGGCGCGACCCGGCGGGGGATGGAGCTGAACTGCAGGGGGTCCGGGAGCGTCTCGGCGCATTCCTCAGCAATGAGATGCGCGTACCCCTCTTACAACTGATGGAAGGGAGCAACGAAGGTCCAGCATGAGTTACCAGGTAATCGCAAGAAAGTACAGGCCGGCGAAGTTCGCCGACATCACGGCCCAGGAGCATATCACCCGCACGATACAGAACGCCCTGCGCATGGGCCGGCTCGGCCACGGCTACATCTTCTCCGGCCTGCGCGGCGTCGGCAAGACCACGGCCGCCAGGGTCTTCGCCAAGGCGCTCAACTGCCAGCGGATGATCGAGGACCCGGACTGGCTCCAGAACGTCACCGAACCCTGTGGGGAGTGCGAGAGTTGCCGCGACTTCGACAGCGGCACGAGCCTGAACATCGCCGAGTTCGACGCCGCCTCCAACAACAGCGTCGACGATATCCGGGCCCTGCGCGAGAACGTGCGCTACGGGCCCCAGAAGGGCCGCTACCGCGTCTACATCATCGACGAGGTGCACATGCTCTCCATCGCGGCATTCAACGCCTTCCTCAAGACGCTCGAGGAGCCGCCGCCGCACGCCATCTTCATCTTCGCCACCACCGAGCTGCACAAGATCCCGGCGACCATCGCCTCGCGCTGCCAGCGTTTCAACTTCAAGCGCATTCCGCTGCCCCGTATCCAGGAGCAGCTCCAGCAGATTTGCGACGCTGAAGGGATCCGGGTCGAGCCGGATGCGCTCCAGCTGGTCTGTCGCAAGGCCCAGGGTTCGATGCGCGACGCACAGAGCATCCTCGACCAGGTGATCGCCTTCACCGCCGAAGGCGACGGGGAAGCCGCCATCAGCTACCGCGGCGTGGCCGACCTGCTCAACTACATCGACGACGAGCAGCTCTTCCAGGTGACCGACGCCATCGCTGCCGGCGACGCCCCGAAGATGATCGAGGTGGCCCAGTTCGTCATACAGAACGGTTACGACGAACAGGACTTCCTCGAGAAGCTGATCGAGCACCTGCGCAACCTCCTCATGGTCCAGAATCTGCGCTCCTCGCGCCTCGTCGAGCGTCCCGAGGCCGTCTGCGAGCGCTACGAGGCCGACGCCAGGAAGTTCTCCGCCGAAGACCTCATGCGGATGGCCTCCTTTCTCCTCGAGACCCAGAAGGAGCTGAAGTTCCAGTTCGAGTACCAGTTCCGCTTCGAGCTGGCGCTCCTGCGCCTCGTCGAGCTGCACGGCTCCCCGGCCGGGCTTCCCGAAGCGGGGGAGGCCTCAAAAAAAAAAGCCCGTGACGTCGTAACGAAGGCTCCGGAGGCTGCCGCCGTCGAACCGCCGGCGGCAGCCGCTCCCGCTGCTCCGGCCGTTCCTTCCCCTGCTCCTGTTCCATCACCGGCCCAAACTTCCTCTCCCGTCCCCGAACCGGCCCCGGTTCCTCCTCCCGCCCCGTCCGTGGATCCGTCGGCGGCTCCACCCCCTGCGCCTTCCGCCCGTCCCTCAGTCCGTCCGGCTCCGGGAGAGGGAGGGCTCGACTTGAGTTCCTGGCAGAAAAAGTTCACGGGCTACGTCTCCAACCCGGCTTCGTCCCTTCCTTCGGTTTCCGGCGGCGGTGCGGCAGCCGCCCGGGACACGTCGGCGGAGAGCCAGGGCGAGGTGCAGGCACTCCGGCTCGAGTGGAACCAGTTCGTCGACAGCCTCCAGAAGGGCGGCGAGCCGATCCTGGCCACCCATCTGCAGTCGTGCGAGATCACTGCCTGCAGCGCCAAGGGGATCCTCGAGATCGTCTGCTGCCGCAAGTTCTCCTGCGAGGAGCTACTCCAGGAGGCGGAACTGCTCGGCCGCAAGCTCAGCGAGTTCTACGGGCGGACGCTCAAGGTGCGCATCCGCTACGACGCCGAAAAAGATGCCTGCACGAGGGAGAAGAGCGTGTTCGACCTTTTCGGGGAGCTGGCCCGCAAGAACGAGGTCGTCCGCTACATCGTCACGGAGTTCGGCGGCGAGCTGATCTACTGAAGCAAGGGATGCTGTGGGGGGGGGCGTCACTTCTCCTGCCGGTCCTGTGAACCGGGTTTCCGGTGGGTAAAGGCAATCTGAACGGCCTTCGCTGACTTTTTTTGCCGCTTTGTCTCCATGAAAGGCAGTCCTATCGGCAGCTTCAAGTTAGGGATCAGCTGTTGTAGCTCTGCAGGCAGTTCGACCGGCAGTGTTTTGATCATTCCCATCAGCTCGTCTTTGAAGGGAAGGTACTCCGGCAGCGTCTCGACGGTGAGCCCGACAAGACCTTCGAGCGAATCGCGGAGCTCTTCGAGCTCGTCTTCGTTGAAAAGTTCCCCCTTGACTACACGCCCTAATAGGTTGCCGAGCCCCGGAAGAGCCTGGCTGACTAAGCCTGTGCCTATTTCCGCGCCGTATTCGAAGAGCGGCATGGGATCCGTGAAGAGCATTCGGCGGACGGCTTCTGGCCGGGAGAGGATCCTGATTGGGCCCTTCCTTTCGATGGTGGCGCGGCACGCCATACGGATGCCTGAGGCAACCTGCTTGGGGGTCAGGAAGGCTTCTTCGACATCATTGAGGGGCGAAAGGCATTCGCCGCCTTCCAGTACGATCACCTGGCATGTCTGGCATACCCCATGGGCCCCGCAGAGGTAGCCGACATGGCTGTGGTTGAGGCGAGCCGCCTTGGAGATGGTCTGGCCTATCGAGGCGTCGCAGGGCTTGTCGTTGATGATGATCTGCATTGCGGGTGGGGGCTTTCTTGTTGATTGGGATGATCGAATATATGAAAGAAATGTAAGTGTTTTCGCGATTCATGACATGGTGGCGCGGAAGCTTTCCTGGGTGTTCTCTCGGACAGCCGTGAGGATTCTTGTCGCAAGCAGGTCGATGAAGGAATCCGAGTCGTTGATGCAGGGCAGGTGGTGCACATCCGGCACCGTGCATTTTTTTGTCTCCCGGGCGGCATAGAGAAGGGTCTCCGTGCCGTCTGAAAAATAGCCGCAGCAGAAGATGTCGACGCGCCCGACGCCTTCGGCCGACAGCTCCTGGATGGCTTCCGAGACGGAGGGGGTGGTCCAGCTTCCGCCGACATCGGGGTTGAGATAGGCGAGCCGTATCTCCCGGTAGCGGTTCCTGGAGTCCCCAGCGAAGGCTTCCAGGAGCCTCTGTCCCATTGCCTGTAGTTTCCTGAGGCCGCTGTGCATCTGCTTTGGACCGTCTTCGGGGTCGTTGAGGAGGGTTCCGTGAAAGAGCAGCAGCAGGGCCGTGTCGTGCCCGGTCCTGCCATAGTTGAAGACATGGTCCAGATAGAGCCGGAAAAGGTCGGGATCATGCCAGAACCCGTCGACGACGAGCGGCTGCTTCCGGCCTCCATGGAGCGCATGGGACTCGGCAAGCTGGCGGAGGCGCCCTGAGGTAACCTGGCTGTCGACCGGCGACATCGAAACCAGCACCCAAGTATCGCTCTCACTGTCTTGTTGCAGGGCATCTTCGACGAAGGGCGGCGTGGCATGGAATGCGGCATATGCCACAAAGGATTTCCCTTCATACCTCCCAGCATTCCCGAGCCTTTCCTGGAGCATGGACGCCTGCTTTCGGGTGATCGTGTTCTGGGGTGAGCGGTAGTCCTGCCGACGGAAGGTCAGCCTGTTTTTCAATGCCCCGAGCACTGATGCGGCAAACCGGACCGGAGCGGGTAACGGGATGATGGCGGCGGCATGCTCGAAAGTGTGTCGCAGCATCGTGAAGTTCTCGCCGAAGCTGTCTGTTTCGGCTTCTCCATGGGCCACAAGCAGGACTGCTATGCGTTTCATCGTCAGGGAGCTAGGTTCAGGAGGATGTTTCGTTTTCGTCCTTCATCGATTCCAGAAGTTGCGCCGTGCTGTGCGTGAATAGCTCGATGAATCCCATCGCATAGGCCAGTTCGACAAGAAGCGAGGGGGTGAAGCTTACTCCGGGCCCGGCGCAGAGTCGCATGGTCCGCCATCTGGGACGGAATTTGTTTTTGAAGGCGTAGAGCCCCTCGTAATCGTAGGCGTGCCGGCAGAGCGGCGCGGCGACGACGAGCACGCGTTCAAGGAGGCTCATCGGCTGGAGATCCTCCTCATGGAGCAGGAAGGGCACCTCGCCCAGACTCAGCTCTCCTACGCCTTCCGAGCGGAGCTGTTCGGCCGTCTCCGCAATGAGGCATTCCATAATGTCTCCCGGAGCATCGGTGCTACGGAGCATTAGTTCCGTATGGTACGCATTCTTCCCTCGTCTGGAAAGGGTCATGCAGGCCAGCCATTCACCCGAACAGGAGCGGAAAATAAAGCAACGGGACGCATGGGCAGGATCGCTCCTGTATACGTTCCGGAGTCGGGGCGTTCCTGCATGCGGGGTGCTGCTCCAGAGCGCCCCGAAGCGCTTGGCGCAGACGTTTTCGATCGGGACCTCTTCGACTCGACCGTGCCTCCAGCCCCGCTTCAGGGAGGCAAGCACCTTTTTCCCTTCGAAATGCGAGCGGTCTGTCAGGTCGATGAGTGCGTCAATACCTGTGCGGAACGTCTCATGCTCCAGTGAGAGAAAGAGGTCGCTCATGCCGGGCGGGCACCCCCGGATTACGAACCCTTCCGGGTAGGCGTCGTTCAGGTCTGCATAAAGGGAGAAGAGGTCGTATGATCTGGGGATATCTGCAAACGGCAGCCATGCGAGGCGGGAGAGGGGCAGTTGTACTTCATGGTAGCGGGGGGCCGCATCATCGACCCATCGCCAACTCGAGGGCAGTTCGGTATGCATCGGGTACTTCGTTCGTTTCAGGCCGGTCCCCTCAGGGCTTGAAGGGGACCTCCCTGGCGGGGTCGTTTTTCTTCTGCATGGAAAAGACGCTCCCCTTCAGCAGTTCCTTTGCCGAAGATCCTTCGCCGAGCAGCCCGTTAGCCTTCTTGCTGACGAATCCTGTTGCTTTGATGATGCTCGACCCGGCCATGTAGGCGCCCAGCCCCACTAAAGCGAATCCGGCGATTCCGTGCAGGGCCGGTGCTGCGATGGGGGTCAAGAGGGCGGCTCCGCCGGCGACGCCGACGGCCGCAGCCGCAGAGGCTATGGGGTTCTCTTTCATGGTCTATCTCTGTTGTGTGGTTGTTGGCGTTCAATTCATCCTGACTTTGCCGGCCCCTTTCGGCAAGGGGATTTTCCGTGCGTAGTGCTCCCCGGCCGTGAACCCTTCTATGAACACCATCTCGGCGAATTCTTCCAGAGTCATGTCCATGTCAAGGCGTTGTTTGAGATACTCGCTGAACCTCTTTTCGGTAGAGCACCTCTCGATTTTCTTTATGTAGCTTTTCCATGCCGATTTCACGGCATTGAGCCATAATTGCCTAATCATAAGCGGGGGGGCGTTGTTTGTTGATTGTTGTGCCCTGCCGCGGTTTTAGCCGCTGCATCCTTTTTTGTCTCCCGATCGCCGACCGGTACGGGAGTGATTTGTTGTTCGTCTTTGGCTGTGTTTCCGGTAGGGAACAGCCTATCGGTGATTGAGTTTATGTCGCCTTTCGAGGCAAATGTGTAGAGGAGAGGAACGGCTACCGGGAGGGCGATCGGGGCCACGGTCGCAAGAATGCCCGCTCCGGCGACGAGGGCTCCGCTTACTGCATGCAGACCCGCGGGAATTCCTATGACGGGAGCCATCATCGCAAGGCCCTGGACTCCGTTCGTTGCTGTTTGCATTGGTGTGCCGGATGACTCGCTCATGGCTCAATTGCGCTTTTCGGGTTGTCAGAAGACGTTGGCGGAAAACGAAGCAGGGCGCTTCATGCTCTGAAGGCATGCAGCGCCCTGTCGGAATGGACTCAAGGGTTACTTCTGGGGGTTGACTGTCGAGGAGATGTTCTGCATTGCCTGTGATACGGTGTTCGCCATGTTGCCGGCCAGGTCGCTGATGTTCTTTCCGAGCGGTTCGGCAGCGGATGCGACCGTGTTCATAACGGAGGTGACGATCTCTACCTGCATCTGGCCGATCCTGGCGACAGCCGCCATGAGGTCGTTGACGGAGCTGTTGATGTCGTTGCTTGTTTCGTTGGCCATGGTTCTTTGGGGTTGGGGGTTTGGAAAGTCCTTAATCTTTCTTTACTTACTATCAGTATAGTGTAAAATTGTAATCTTTGAAAGGTTGTGATTGAGTTTTTCCCCCATGGCAATGAAAAATCGCGAGTACCTCACCTTTTTCCTATGGGCCCGTGTGGCGGGTTCCGTCGAGTCTTTTTTTCGTAGGGGCAGGCCTGATGACGATAGGGACGGTCCTGTGCATCCTCCTGCAAAAGGGTTTCCCCGGAAATTGGCGGTGCTTCACGAAGGGCCTGACGGGGAGGTTACCTATGCCTCGTCTCCGCAGGGTCGGTGCGGATTCGCTACGGGCGACCTGAGCTGACATCTGAGGCCGGTTTAGGAAGTTTAGGTTTCGTTCCTTACATTTAACGGCTTTGCCGAATCCATATTTTACCCCCCTTTTCACTATGAAAGATTTCAACGGCGCATTCGTTCGTGGTGCTGAAGCCTACGGCAGATTCCTCGAGGTGTTCATCGACGGTCACTGGTGGGTTGTCGGCGATTATCTCGAAAATGTCGGAAAGTGCACCAAGCGCCTCGGAGCAAACGCATATCCGCAGCTCTACGGCAACTCGCAGGAGTTTGGCCGCCTGAGCGGAGCCTCGCCGAGCGTATCGGGTTATGCTCGGCCGACCAAAGAGGTCTGCCGACGGTTCGATGCTTGAGCCTGACCGCCATTCTATTATTGTAAGCTGAAGTATGACGTCAGTCGAACAACCCGCCTCTGCAGTACAGTCCGAGCTACAGCACTTGACGCATACCGGCCGGAAATCCGGCAAGAAATGGTTGCTCATCCAGCCCGTGAGCACGACCAGCATGATGGTCGATTCGGGAAGGGTCAGCATGCCCCTGAATCTCATGATGGTGGCGACCCTTGTCGGCGGCATGTTCGACGTCGATTTCATCGACGAGCGTCTGGGCGATCCTGTCCCGGACGATTTTTCCGGTTATGACGTCGTCGCCGTTACCTCCCGCACCCTAAACGCCACCAAAGCATACAGTATTGCCGAAAAGGCCAAGGCCCAGGGCCGGATTGTCCTGCTCGGCGGCGTCCACCCGACCATGTCTCTGGATGAGGCCTGCTTGCACTGCACGAGTGTCGTTTATGGCGAAATCGAGTCCGTATGGCCCGAACTTGCCGGGGACGTCATTCAGGGGACCATGAAGCCTGTCTACCGGGCCGAAGGGCTCAGGCCTATGAACGACATACTTCGGCCAGATTTTTCCTATGCTCTCGGGAGCCGCAACAGCCGCAAGTACAGCTCCCGCATTCCAATCCTTGCGACAAAAGGTTGCCCGGTCGGCTGCAATTTCTGCACGACGCCGACCATTTACGGGAAAAACTATCGTTTTCGCGACATCGAGCTCGTACTCGAAGAGATGCGTTACCATCAGGAGAGGCTCGGAAAGGAACGGGTCCATTTCTCCTTCATGGACGATAACATCAGCTTCCGTCCTGCGTATTTCAAAGAGCTCCTCAGTCATATGGGGCGGCTGGGGATTCGCTGGAATGCGAATATCTCCATGAATTTCCTGCACGACCCTGAGATTGCCGAGCTTGCGGCATGGTCGGGCTGCGATTTGATGAGTATCGGTTTCGAGTCCCTCAACCCCGAAACCCTGAAAAGCGTCCACAAGGGATCCAACCGGCTCGAGAACTATTCCACCGTGGTCAGGAACCTCCATGAGCAGGGCATCGCCATCCAGGGCTACTTCATGTTCGGGTTCGACAACGACAGTGAGGAGAGTTTCCAGATGACCTACGACTTCATCATGGACAACCGGATTGATTTTCCCGTTTTTTCGCTTGTCACCCCGTTTCCCGGAACGCCCTATTTCGACGAGATGAAGCCGCGTCTCCGCCATCAGGACTGGGACAAGTACGATACCTACCATTACATGTTCGAGCCCAAGGGTCTCGGTACAGGGGCTTTCCTTGACAATTTCGTTAAGGTGCAGCGGGAAGTCTACCGCGGAGGGGCCATCATGCGCCGAATGAAGGGGAAGCCCGTCAACTGGGTCTGGCTGGCCAACCTCCAGATGAACCGCTTCACCCGAAGTCTGACGCCGGACATTTTTCTCTGATGAATCTGTCGTTCAGTCCGGAATCAACCATGAATACTCAAGCTATGCCATCCTCCACTACATTTAGCCTGAAAGACAAGATCAGGAGTCATATCGAACTGCTCGATCCCGTTACCTGGATCAGCGTTTTTCCCTGTCTTGCTTGCGGCGTGATGGGTTCCGGGGCGATGCAGCCTACTGTTCACGACTATCTCCTCCTGTTCCTTCTCTTCGTCATGTACGGCCCCCTCGGTACGGGATTCAGCCAGTCCGTCAACGACTATTTCGATCTTGAACTCGACCGTCTCAACGAACCGACACGGCCCATCCCTTCAGGACGGATCTCGGAAAAGGAGGCTGCCTGGAACTGGGGCATCGTACTGCTTGTCGCGCTTTTTGCCAGTATCGTTCTCTCTTTCCATATCGGAGGCCAGCGGGGCGTCGTCTTCTCCCTCTGCATGGCGACGGGCCTAGGGCTCGGTTATGTATACTCGGCCCCGCCCTTCAAGCTGAAGAAGAACATCTTCCTTTCAGCTCCGGCCGTCGGCATCTCCTACGGCTTCATTACCTACCTTTCGGCCAACGTGCTTTTCAGCGAGATCCGCCCCGAGGTGGTATGGCTCGCCGTGCTCAACTTCTTCATGGCGATGTCGCTCATCATCATGAACGATTTCAAGTCGCAGAAGGGGGACGCCGAGAGCGGCATGAAATCCCTGACGGTGCTCATCGGTCCCCGATACACATTCCTGACGGCCTTCATCATCATTGACCTGGCTTTCGCCGGCTTCGCAGTCCTCGCAT
This sequence comes from Chlorobium sp. N1, assembly GCF_004332115.1. GTDB lineage: Bacteria > Bacteroidota > Chlorobiia > Chlorobiales > Chlorobiaceae > Chlorobium. The sequence continues at coordinate 226,036 of NZ_SJPA01000001.1, read as the reverse complement.
GGCAGTGGGGGTTCCATATTCTGATGTACATGATCCTGGCATCTCTTGTTGTGAATATCATGGTGCAGGTGCCGATATACCGCGACCCCAGGACCGGGGCGTCGTTCATGCAGGGGGCTGTCACCGATGGGTTCGGCAACGCTATCGGCAAGAGCGAGGTGGACGAGCACAACGCCTTCCTGCGTTTCCAGGTGATCAACAACATCCTTTTCCTCATCAACCAGTTCGTGGCCGCGGCGCTGATAGGCATGAAGTATATGTAAGCCTTCATGCTTGTCGGTATTTTGATGTCTGTGAAAACTTTCATTAATTATTAAAACATAAATTTTTAATAGATTAGCTGCCTGTGGCGCCCATGCCGACATCCCATTCTGACAAAGAATCGATCGCTGCACTCATTGAGTTGATTCCGGATGCCGTTGCCGTTGTTAGTTGCGACGGCAAGCTTCTTCAGGCAAATGGCGCTTTTTTCTCCGCTATCGGCCGTGCCCCATCCCGCACGCTCGGCAAAAACCTTTTTCGCATTCTCTCCTCTTCGTCCTCCTGGTCTTCGCTGGCTGATGCGCTTCCGGAGCTTTGCCTCCAGGCCTGCACGGATGGACGCCAGGCCGGAAACGTGCGCCCGCTCCCTCCGACCGCAGAGGGGGAGACACGCCTGGTCGTCACTCTTCCTTCGGATCCGAAGATGTTTGGGCGGGGCAGCGATTCCCCGCCTCCTTCTTCCGGGAGCGGAGAAACCGCGAGACTCTCCGTCGAGCAGCAGTTGCTTGATTACAAGGGGCGCATATCTTTTGCCCTGAATGCTGCCCGTTCGGGTATTTGGGAATGGAATGCGAAATCCGGCGCCTTGAAGTGGTCCGAAGAGGTATGGGGGCTTTACGGGTTGCCGGTCGAGGGCGAGAAGCTCGACAACCAGCTCTGCGTCATGACGGTCCATGAGGGGGATCGGGAGTTTGTGAGCAGCATGATCAGGGACGCCCTGTCCCATGGACGCGAAGCCACTGTCGAATACCGTGTGATCCATCCCCACGACGGCTCCGTCCATTGGCTGCTTTCCCAGGGCAAGCCGCATTTCGACGATGACGGAGCCCTTGCGAGCTACATCGGGCTTGTGACCGACATCACCGAACGCAAGTTGGCAGAAATCCGATTGCACGAGAGCAAGGCCAGCCTGGATTACGCCCTGGAGGCGGCGCATGCGGGTGTCTGGGAATGGGACCTGAAAAGCGACCGGAACGTATGGTCGGAAGAGGTATGGCGGCTCTACGGCCTCGACCCCGGAGCTGCCCCCCCCTCCTTTGAACTCTGGGCAAGCACCATACCGCCTGAAGACAGGGATGCGACCTGTCGGGCTGTCCAGAATGCCGCCGCAAAAGGCCAGGACATTTCCATCGACTACCGTGTCAGGCATCCTGACGGCTCCCATCACTGGGTGATGTCGAGGGGGAAGGCCGTGAGGGCGCACGACGGCGTTCTTGTCAAATACCTCGGGACGGTCATCGATGTCACCGAGCAGAAGGAGCTTGAGGTGGAGCTTGAGAAAAGCAAGGCTCGGATGGCGTTTGCCCTCGAGGCCACGAGGGCCGGTGTCTGGGAGTGGAACCTCAAGAGCGACGAGGTGATTTGGTCCGATCGCATCTGGCGGCTCTACGGCCTCGAGCCCGGCAGCAAGACGAACAACCATAAGCTGTGCGAAAGCAACGTCCACCTGGAGGATCGGGAGCAGACCTTCGGAATCGTCATGCAGGCAGCTACGAAGGAGACGAACATCGATATCGAATTCAGGGTGTGCCACCCTGAAGACGGGAGCCTTCACTGGCTGGTCTGCAGGGGCAAGCCCCAGCTCGACAGCAAGGGCAGGCTGGATCGGTATGTCGGAACGGTCATGGACATCACCGACAGGAAGCGCCTCGACGATGAGCTCCGGGAAAACGAGAAGAAATTTAGGAGCATTTTCGACAATGCACCGATTGCCATCAGCATCAAGGATATCGAGAGCGGCAGGATCATCGATGTCAACGACTCATGGCTGGAGCTGCTCGGCTACTCGCTCGAAGATGTTATGGGCAGGACCGGTCTCGAACTGGGCCTGCATTTCAGCGAGTCCGATTACGAAGATATCCTTGCGAGCGTTTCCCGGCGTGAACGGATCTGCAATAAGCCGATCCTCATGTGCGACAAGGATGGCGATGTCGTCGATGTCCTCTATTCGACGGAGTTCATCGAACTCGACGGCGCAGCCCTGCTACTGGTGATGATAGTCGATATCACGCTGGAGAAGATGCAGCAGCAGAACATCAGCCGGCTCGAGCAGTCCATTGCCGACAGGAACATCCAGCTGCAGCGGGAGGTGGATCGCTTGCACCGTTTCCTGAGCATGATCTCCCACGAGTACCGAACCCCGCTTGCGGTCATGAGGACCAATCTTGATCTCGTAAAGATCAAGAATAAGATGGGGAACTATTCCAACCGCCAGGAGTTCGCCAAGATCGATCGGAGCATTGCCCGTCTGGTGGAGGTCCTCGAGGTTTCGATCCAGGAGAGCAAAATGGCGGAACGGCACAAGTCGTTTGCAAACCCACATCCGCTCATGCTGGCAGAAATCATCAGGTCGCAGGTCGAGACCTTCTCTGGGATATGGAAGGAGCGGAAGGTGTTGTTCGAGAACTGCACCAAAAAAGAAAAGATATACGGTGAGGAATCCGGGATAAAATTTGCGATTTTCAATCTTCTCGACAATGCCCGGAAGTATTCGCCGGATGAGTCGAAAATCAGCATCAGATGCTGTCGGAATGACCGAGAACATGTCGAGATTGTTGTCGGAAACCAGCTGATGGCGGATTTTTCTGAAGAGGATTTCGAGCTCTTTTTCGAAAAATACCACCGTGGTTCAAATGCCAGCAACACGGCCGGGGCCGGTCTGGGGCTCTGGCTGGTGAAGAATATCGTGACGCAGCATGAGGGCTCCATTGCTCTTTCCAGGGTGGGGAACGGCATCGAAGCCAGGATCATCCTTCCTGTCCTAGCAGAGAACGAAACAGCGTAAGCGTATGACTACTGTTCCATCCATGGCAGCGCCCGATGAGCTTCTCAAGGACGAATCCGCACAGGGCCGCATCATTGTCGTTGAGGACGACAGCGATTTCCGTGAAAGCCTTGTCGAGACCCTCTCACTGTACGGTTATGAGGTGATCGGAGCCAAAAGCGCACTCGACTTCTATCAGAAAGTCGCCCTAAAGCCCTGTTCGCTGGCAATTCTCGATCTCGGTCTTCCGGATCAGAGCGGGGTGGTGCTTGCCGAGTTCATCCGTCAGAACACCCGGATGCGCATCGTCGTACTGACCGCCCGGTCCGCGATAGAAAGCCGTGTTGCTGCCTATAAGGCCGGTGCCGACACCTATCTGCTCAAACCAGTCGATACCTCGGAGCTCATCGCGACGGTGGAGAGTAACCTCGGCAGGCTCTGCCCCCGGGCTGAGGAGGCTTCGGATCCCGCCGTTCATCACCTCGAGCCGTTATCACCATCCTGGCAACTCCATAGATCTAAAGCCATCCTCACTGCTCCGACCGGCGAAAAGATAAGCCTCTCCTCAAGAGAGGTGGATATCATGGAGTTTTTGGTCTCAAATCCGGAGCAGCATGCTACACGTAAGCAACTTATGGTTGTTCTCGGTTACGACGGTTCCCGGTCCGGTAGCCAGACGCTGGACGTGGTGATCCACCGCCTGCGCCAGAAAGCGGTCGAGTCGGGAGTCAGGCTCCCGATCAAGACCGTCAGGGGCAAAGGGTATAGCGTTTCGGAATCCCTGATCCTTCAAGAGGGTTCTGCCGTATAGGGCTCGAAGCGCTGTTGTTCACCCGTCAACGCCATTGACGGATCCCGTTATGGAGCCCCCGGCAACTCTTTCCTTCCGGCCTCCCCGAGGCTGTTCGGTACTCTGGTGTCCCGTTGCCGTTTTGACCCATGTCTGTTGCTTGGGTGAGGGGGCGCTTTGTTATGATTTAAGGCCAAAATTCCCGATATTCAGTCTTTCCGGCCGAGGCCGGCACAGCATATTCCAATCCCTACGACATCCCACATAGACCATGACGACAGCAGCAGGCGAAGCTATAGCCCTAAAAAACCGTTTCCGTTCCGACTACTGCGGCCAGCTCGGCTCCGGCTCGGAGGGAGCAGAGGTCCGGCTCGGCGGCTGGGTCCACCGCATCCGCGACCACGGCGGCCTCGTCTTCATCGACCTGCGCGACCATACCGGCATCTGCCAGCTCGTCGTCCAGCCCGAGGAGAAGGAGCTTTTCGAGGTCGCCAGCCATCTGCACGCCGAATCGGTCATCACGGTCGAAGGCCGGGTCGTGGACCGCTCGCCCGAGACCGTCAACCCCCGGCTCGCTTCCGGCTCGATCGAGGTCGTCGTCTCCTCGCTCGGTGTCGAAAGCCATGCCCGACCGCTTCCGTTCCCCGTGGCCGACGAAGTGCAGACCTCCGAGGAGCTCCGGCTCAAGTACCGCTTCGTCGACCTGCGCCGTGAAAAGATCCACGAGAACATCATCTTCCGCAGCAAGATCAGCGCGGCCATCCGCCGCTACCTCGAGGAGCGCCAGTTCATCGAGATCCAGACGCCGATCCTCACCTCCAGCTCGCCCGAAGGCGCCCGCGACTTCCTCGTGCCGAGCCGCCTGCATCCCGGCAAGTTCTACGCATTGCCGCAGGCTCCCCAGCAGTTCAAGCAGCTCCTGATGGTGGCCGGTTTCCCCCGCTACTTCCAGATCGCTCCCTGCTTCCGCGACGAAGACGCCCGTGCCGACCGCAGCCCCGGCGAGTTCTACCAGCTCGACATGGAGATGGCATTCATCGAGCAGGACGACCTGTTCGAGATCCTCGAGGGCATGTTCCGGCACCTGACCGAAACCATGTCGAAAAAGCGCATCGCCCAGTTCCCCTTCCCCCGCATCGCCTACCGCGAGGTGATGGACAGCTACGGCACCGACAAGCCCGACCTGCGCATCCCGCTCAAGATCGAGGACGTCACCTCGATGTTCACCGAGTCCGGATTCAAGGTCTTCGCCTCGAACACCAAACCCGGCCACGCCGTCAAGGCGCTCGTGCTCAAGGGGCGCGGCGGCGAGTCGCGTCTCTTCTACGACAAGGCCGAAAAGCGGGCCCGCGAGCTCGGTTCCGCCGGCCTTGCCTACATCCAGTTCCGCGAGGAGGGGCCGAAAGGTCCGATCGTGAAGTTCATGACCGAGCCGGAGCTCGAGGCCATGAAGCAGCAGCTCGGCCTCGAGCAGGGCGACGTGGTCTTCTTCGCCGCCGGCAAATGGGAGGCGGCCTGCAGGATCATGGGCGGCATGCGCACCTACTTCGGCGACCTCTTCACCCTCGATCCCGACGAGCTCTCCTTCTGCTGGATCGTCGACTTCCCGATGTTCGAGTACAACGAGGAGCTGAAGAAGATCGACTTCTCCCACAACCCGTTCTCCATGCCGCAGGGCGAGATGGAGGCGCTCGAGACGATGGACCCGCTCGACATCCTCGCATACCAGTACGACATCGTCTGCAACGGCATCGAGCTCTCCAGCGGCGCCATCCGCAACCACAAGCCGGAGATCATGTACAAGGCCTTCGAGATCGCCGGCTACAGCAGCCGCGAGGTCGACCAGCGCTTCGGCCACATGATCGAGGCCTTCAAGCTCGGCGCCCCGCCCCACGGCGGCATCGCTCCAGGGCTCGACCGCCTGGTGATGATCCTGCGCGACGAGCAGAACATCCGTGAGGTCATCGCCTTCCCGATGAACCAGCAGGCCCAGGATCTCATGATGTCGGCCCCGTCGGAGGTCTCTATGGAGCAGCTCCGCGAGCTGAGCATCCGCCTCGACCTTCCCGAAGAAGAGAAGCAGTGAGGCTGACGGCCGCAGCGCTCCTCTTCTGTGTCTCCTTTCTCCTCCCCCTGCCCGCCAGGGCGGAGGAGAGGGGAGCGGTCTCGGTCCGGGTCTCCGGCGTCGAGGGCGGGGAGGGCCGGCTCGTCGTTCTTCTTTTCGACAACAGGAAAGGCTTCCCCGTAAAGACCGACCGGGCGCTCCGGCGCCTCTCCGTTCCGGCTTCGCTCCATGCGGTCAGCATCGGTCCCGTTCCCTACGGCACCTACGCCGTCAGCGTCTTCCACGACGAGGACGCGGGCGGAAAGCTCGACGCCAACTTCCTCGGCATGCCCCGGGAGGGTGTCGGCACCTCCAACAACCCCCGAACCTCGTTCGGCCCGCCCACCTTCAGGGACGCTTCGTTCCAGCTCGATACGCCTGTGAAGGAGATCGAAATCTCCCTCCGCTACCTCTAGGCGGGGGCGACGTCTGCCAGGAACTTCGATTGGAGTGGCAGGAGAGATCTCCCTGTTATTGCTCCTGAAGATCTCCGGGGTGATTTGACGTGTCTCGGTACCAAGCATACCCAATAGCACACCCATTTGCACCCATTTCCAGGTTGTTGGCAGTCGGGGCTCAGGGTGATTTCCGTGTGCGCATAATTCACCATACCAGCCTGATCGCATGCGGATATGCATACATGCATGCACAGTTCACGCGCCCCTTATCCGACCGGTTTTCTTCCTGACTTCGCCACATTGACCCTGTTTTCGAGTCTCTGAAAAATAAGTCATTATTTTTCAGAGACTTAAGTTTTTCTGGGGTTCGGGTATCCGCACTAATGGTATCTTCCTCCATGCGCGGAGACTTGACAATCAGAACAGTTAAGACTAAATCTGGGGCAACAGCCGTCCAGGTTGTCCAGAACAAGGGGAAACAACGCTCTTCCCTCAAGCACATCGGCAGTGCCCATACCGAGCACGATCTTGAGTTGCTGATGACCGAGGCCCGAGAGTGCGCTGAAGCCCACTGCCGGCAACCGAATCTCTTTGCCGAAACTCCGCCAGAACCATCCCCGTCAACGCTCGCCAGCGTTCTCGCTCAGACCAGGCTTGTCGGTATTACCCATCAGTTTGCGCGTCGAGTTCTGCTTGCCTGTGCCCGGAAATGCGGCCTCGGCGACCTAAACGAACTCTATCTTGACCTGGCGCTCATGCGCATCATCGAGCCGGCATCGAAGCTGAAGACGCTGGAATTGCTGGAGCGCTATTTCAGCGTTCGATACGTCGAACGAACGGCCTACCGCATGCTCTCCAAACTCATCGAGCATCAGGCAGCAATCGAGACGGCAGCGATTCAGACCGCCCGTGAAGACATGCAGGAGACGTTCAGTCTGGTGCTCTACGACGTCACCACGCTCTACTTCGAGTCCTTCAAGGAGTACGACTTCCAGAAACCGGGATTCTCCAAGGACAACAAGCCGATGCAGCCGCAGATCGTCGTCGGTCTCATCACCACACGTTCAGGGTTTCCGGTCATGCACGAGGTGTTCGAAGGCAACACCTTCGAAGGCCATACCATGCTTGCCGTCGTGAAGCGGCTTCAGGAAAGGGTCGGCGAAACCAAACCGGTGATCGTTGCCGATGCCGCCATGCTCTCGAAAACCAATATGCAGGAACTGGAAAAGGAAGGGTACTGCTACATCGTTGGCGCCCGACTGGCAAGCACAACCGCGGGCTTCATCGATCTGATCGATCGAACGCTGCCCCGTACGGACAAGGCTCTGAGGCGCTTCGACTACGGCCACTCCGTCAAGAACGCCGCCATGATCTGCGAGTTCTCCGACGCCCGCTACAGGAAGGATAAGCGCGAGTTCGACAAGCAGGTCAAGCGTGCGCTTGACCTGCTTGAACGTAACGAGCCCGGTCGGCGGGCCAAGTTCGTCAAGAAGTCCAAAGAGAAGGACAAGTCGTTCATTTTCGATACGGCACTGCAGGCCAAAACGGAGAAGCTGCTCGGCGTGAAGGGCTTCGTTACGAACATTCCGGAAGAGACGATGTCGAGTACGGACGTGATCTCATACTACCGCGATCTCTGGCATGTGGAGCAGGCGTTTCGCATGAGCAAGTCGGACCTGCAGGCAAGGCCGATCTTCCATCGAACCCAGGACTCCATCAAAGCCCACATGCTTGTCTGCTTCATGGGCCTCATGATGGGCAAATACCTGGAGATCAATACGGGGCTGTCGTTAAGGAAAATCCGTGAAGAGCTCTGGAAGGTGCACGAAGCGCAGATACTCGATCAGAGAACCGGCGAGGTGCACGTGATGCAGATGGAGACGAGCGAACTTACCAACAGCCTGCTTGAAAAGATTGGGGTTCCAGAGCATCCGCACTAAATGGCGAACTCAGGACATGCATGCACAGTTCACGCGCCCCTTATCCGACCGGTTTTCTTGAATCTTGCGTTCCTTTCCCGTCCCGTGCGGTTTGACAAAACGGAGGTGTTTATGCGGGTGAATGTATGCAGTGTCGGCGGTTCGGGAGGCATTGTCTTTCCCCGGGGAGGTGCTCTCTCTTACTGAAACCTCTTCAGGGTATCGCCTCACGCCCTGCCGGGAGGAGTTCACAGCACCGATGGATTTGGCGCGTGCGGGCATGTTCCGCTACCGGAGCGCCTTTCGTGAGCTCGCCTGCTGAAAGGCCCTCTCCGGCCGTAACGAAAAAAGGCGGTCTGCATGACCGCCCTTCCATCTTATCGTTCATTCCGTATTCGCTCTCCCTACAGGTAGATCTCCGGTGTGAGGCGGCGGGTGAAGCGGTTCATCATGAAGTTGGCGAGCCATACCCAGTTGAGGGGCTTGCCCTGCATGCGGCGCATGATGGCCCTGCCCTTGTAGACCTCTTGCTGGAGCTTGACGAAGTTCTTCAGGAAGGTCTCTCCGCCCATGCCTTTGGGTTCGAACATGTAGTGGTAGGTGTCGTACTTGTCCCAGTCGAAGTGGCGGATGCGGGGCTTCATTTCCTCGAAGTAGGGAGTGCCGGGAAAGGGGGTCACGAGCGAGAAGACGGGGAACTCGATGCGGTTCTTCATGATGAAGTCGTAGGTGAGCTGGAAGCTCTCCTCGCTGTCGTTGTCGAAGCCGAACATGAAGTAGCCCTGGATGGCGATGCCGTTCTGATGCAGGTTCCGGACCACCGTCTCGTAGTTGCCGAGGCGGTTGGAGCCCTTGTGGACGCTCTTGATCGTTTCTGGGTTGAGCGACTCGAAGCCGATCGAGAGCAGGTCGCAGCCGCTGCGGCCTGCCAGTTCGGCCACTTCCGGCTTGTCGAGGAAGTTCATCGAGATGTTGGCGTTCCAGCGGATGCCGATTTTCGACATCTCCTCGAGCAGCGTCAGGAAGTACTTCGGCCTGAAGCTGATGTTGTCGTCCATGAAGGAGAAGTTGGCGTTCTTCTTCCCGATGCGTTCCTGGTGGTAGCGCATCTCCTCGAGCACCAGGTCGATCTCGCGGTAGCGGAAGCTCTTGCCGTAGATGGTCGGGGTGGTGCAGAAGTTGCAGCCGACCGGGCACCCCTTGGTGGCCAGAATCGGAATCCGCGAGCTGTACTTCTTCGCGTTCTTCGCTCCGAGCGCGTAGCTGAAGTCCGGGCGGTGCATGTGCTCCATCGGCTTGAGCTCCGTGGCGTGGTAGAGGGGCTTCATGCGGCCCCTGAGGAGGTCGGTGGCCAGCTCCGTCCAGACGGACTCGATCTCGCCGTAGACGACGCTTGTGCAGTGCGATGAGGCTTCGCCGTGAAGCATGGTCGGGTGGACGCCGCCGAGGATGACGGTCTTTCCCTGGCGGAGCGCCCGGTCTCCGATGCTGTAGGCTTTCGTTGCGTTCAGGGTGCGGGAGGTGACGGCCACGACGTCGTAGCCGGAGAAATCTTCCGGTACGCTCTCTCCGAGCCGTTCGTCGATGAAGGTGACCTCGAACAGCTGTCCGACGAGGGTCGCCACCATGATGAGGTTCAGCGGCATGCTGACGGTGCCGGAGTCGACCATCATGCTCGTGCCGCTCTTCGGCTGGATCAAAAGCCACTTCTTCCTTGTCTTCTGCTCGCGGACCAGCTGCTGGAGGACGGTTTCCGGGGAGATGGCGGAGGCGGAAGAGGCGGTGAGCGGTTCAGCTTGTACGGTCTGCATACCCTGACTACGACAGATGAGGTGAAACGGCCTGAATGGAGCGTGTGCTAAGGAACCTGCAATTTAGAAAAAGTTTCGTTAAAAAGCGCCCCCGGAGGGTCCGGGAAGCGCTCTTTCATAACGGCGGCGGCGGATTGCGGGGGGATTCAGGCCTTCGCGTCGTCCTTTTTCAGGACGGCGACGGTGAAGCGGCTGACGCAGGTGAGCTTGCCTTCCTCGTTTTTGAGCCGGATGTCCCAGACCTGGGAGGCTCGGCCGAGATGGAGCGGGCGTGCGGTGGCGTAGATCCAGCCGCTCCTGGTGGGGCGGATGTGGTTGGCGTTGATCTCCTGGCCGACGATGTAGAACTTCTCGCGGTCCACGCAGTAGGAGGCGGCGATGCTGCCGACCGTTTCGGCCAGCGCCAGGGATGCTCCCCCGTGGAGGATGCCGATGCGCTGGATGGTGCGATGGTCGACCGGCATGCGGGCCGTCATGAAGTCGGGCCCCGTTTCGACCATTTCGATGCCGATGTGTCGGGCCATCTGGCCGTCTACGATCTGCGTGCGGTTGATCTCCTCGGCGCTGACGGCGCCAACGAATACGGATGGCTGGCTCATGGGCGTATCGGTGTGGTTAGGGGGGGGGAGTGCGTGACTGACGCAAAAGGGAATCGGAGTGTGAGCGGGTGACGAGATTCGAACTCGCGACATTTTGCTTGGGAAGCAAACACTCTACCAACTGAGTTACACCCGCTTCTGGTGGTAAGAGAGCGCGCGAACACCCTCCTCTTTCAGACTTCACTGGCGGTTTCTTCGATATCGGATACCTCACCGCTTCGTGCCAACCAATATCGCACTTTTTTTAAAAAAACCGTTCGCTTTTTTTATCGCTTTGAGAAGTTTCGCCAATGCTGTTGCGGCAGTTTCTCTCTATTGCGATTACCCTTGCACGATGGTATGGGTCTGGCGGGTGCAGGAGCGGTACGGGCTGAAGGTGCTGGCCGAGCGGATCTGGACCAGGGAGAAGATCGAGGCCTACCGGATCACGGACAGCGGCATGGAGCCGGAGAGCCTTGTCGACAAGCCCAAGCCGGTCGGGATGGTGCCGGTGGTGTGTCATTACGGGCGGAGCCTCGTCATTCAGTATCCGGAGAAGTTCGAGCTACGGGATCGGCAGCAGGATTTGAGCCTGTTGAAGGAGGACGCGCAGTTGCAGGAGATCAAGAGGGAAATTTGAGGGGGGCAACCCGAACCGTAGCGTACTGTATCGGTTTCCTCTTAAGTATATGGCAAGGTGGCAAACGGCGGCGGGAGCCATACACGCGAAAACCCCTGCTGAATCAGGGGCTTTCGGTGTTTTGCCTGTGGGGGGCAAACTGGCGGTTGGTGGTGAGAGAGGGAGTTGAACCCTCGACCTCAGGGTTATGAATCCTGTGCTCTAACCAACTGAGCTACCTCACCATTTCCGGGCTGATAATATACGACAGCCCGCGTAATAAACAAATCCAATCTGCCTTTTTTCCCTCTTCTGCCGCCCCCTTCAGCCCTCTTCCCGGAGCGAGCGGTAGATCGCCTCGGCGACGCCGATGTCCTCGGGGGTCGTGATCTTGATGTTGTGGTAGCCGGTCTCGTAGATCCTGACGGGGTTTTCGGGGAAATAGCGCTCGACGAGCGCGGCATCGTCGGTGGCGTACCAGCCCTCTTCGGCCGCCTTCGTGTGCGCCTCAACCAGCAGTTCGGTACGGAACCCCTGGGGGGTCTGCACCTGGAGGAGCTTCGAGCGGTCGAGCGTGGCGCCGAAGTAGCGGGGGTCGTCGCCGACGAACTTGATGGTGTCCTTCGGGCGGTTGGCCGGGACGCAGGCTCCCGATTCGAGCGAGAGCCGGACGATCTCGTCGATTTCCGAGGGGCGGATGAAGGGGCGCGCACCGTCGTGGACGAGGATGGCCTCCGCCTCGCTGCCGCTTTCGGCGATCGCCCTCACGCAGTTGCCGACCGAGTCCTGGCGCTCCGCGCCGCCCTCGAGGACGTGGCGGACCTTCCCGAAGCCGGCCTTGAGGGCCATCTCCCGGAGCAGTTCGATGCTCTCCGCTTTCGTTGCGATGTAGACTTCCCCGACGAGCTCCGCTTCCTCGAAGGCGCGGAGGGTGTGGTGGATGACCGGCAGCCCTCCGATCTCGAGCAGCTGCTTGCTTTTGCCGCCCGGCAGCCGCATCCGTTTTCCCGCGCCGCTGGCGGCGATGATGGCGATGGCCTTCACGTGTTCCAGGTACTGCTTAGTGGATGAACATGGCGTCCCCGTAGGCGAGGAACTTGTAGTCGTTTTTCAGCGCGACCTTGTAGGCGTCCATGAGGAGCCGGTGCTCGGCGAACGCGCTGACGACCATGAGGAGCGTCGTCTCCGGCTGCTGGAAGTTCGTCAGGAGGGCGTCGGTCACCTTGAACTGGTAGGGCGGATAGATGAACTTGTCGGTCCATCCCTGGCCGAACTTGATTTTGCCGTCGACGGTGGCATTGGCCTCCAGCACGCGGCAGGTGGTGGTGCCGACCGCGATGACGCGTCCGCTCTTCTTGATCTTCGTCTCGTTGATCTCCATGGCGGTCTGGTAGGGAATATTGAAATATTCCGAATCCATCTTGTGCTTGGAGACGTCCTCGACCTCGATCGCGCTGAAGGTGCTCAGGCTCGGGTGGAGGGTGATCGGCAGGATCTTCACGCCCATCTTCTTGATCTTCTCGAGCAGCGGCATCGTGAAGTGCATGCCCGCCATCGGGGCTACGACCGAACCGGTCTGGCTCGCATAGACGGTCTGGTAGTTCTCCTTGTCCGCATCCTTGGCCTTCCTCGTGAAGTAGGGCGGGAGGGGGACGGTGCCGATGCGGTCGACGAGGCTGAAGACGTCGATCTCGGGGTTGAGGAAGCGGATGGTGCGGCCTCTCGAGGTGGTGTTGTCGACCACTTCGGCCACGACGTCCTCGTCGAAGTAGATCTTGTTGCCGACCCGGACCTTGCGGGCGGGGTCGACGAGCACGTCCCAGAGTCCTGCCTCGCGGTTGAGCACCCGAAGCAGGAAGACCTCGATCTTGGCGTCGGTCTTCTCCTTCTGGCCGAAGATCTTGGCCGGAAAGACCCTGCTGTTGTTGAGGATGAGGAGGTCGCCCTTCCTGAAGTAGGAGGCGATGTCCTCGAAGACCTTGTGCTCGATGTCCTTCTTGCGTCGGTTGAGCACCATCATCTTGCATGAATCCCGCGGTTCAGCGGGATGGTCGGCGATCCGGGTCTTCGGCAGGGTGTAGCGGAAATTTGATAGGCGCATATGCTTTCGTGCGATAGAACTGCTGGAAAGAAAAAATCATAATAGGGGTTTGACGCCAAAAATACAAAACCGGGGCAGCTCATGGAGTCGGCCCCGGTTTTGCGACGTTTCCCTTAGCTCTCCCTGCAGGGCTTGCCCTGCGTGAGGGTGACCTCTCTGCCGTTGATGGCGGCTGCGGCTTCGCCCGCGGGGGAGTCGATGAGGGTGAGGGTGGTTTTCGACCGCTCGATCTCCACCGCGTAGAGGCTGCCGCGGAAGGCGACCTTCATCGAGAGCTTTTTCCAGCGCGCCGGAAGGTTGGGCGTTACCTCGAGCCGTTCGCCGTCGAAGGAGATGCCGGCGAAGAAGCGGGTGACGGTATCGAGCGTCCCGGCCATGACGCCGCAGTGGATGCCCTCCTGGGTGGTGCCGCCCTGGGTGTCGCGGATGTCGCTCTTCAGCGCTTCGCTGAACCAGTTCCATGCGGTCTCGTCGCCACCTTCGAGGTAGCCGGAGATGATGCAGTGGACCACCTTGCTGAGGGTCGAGCCGTGGCTGGTGCGGGGTTCGTAGTAGTCGTAGTTCTCGCGCACGAGCACGGCCGGGTCCACGTGGCCGTAGCCGTTCTCTTCGATGATGCGGGCGACTTCGGCGGGAGGCAGGGTGTAGAAGGTCATCAGCACGTCGGGCTGCTTGGCGACCTTGTAGTTGTCCGGGCTGTCGCCCTCCGCCTTGAGGATGCGGTCCATGCGGTGGATGTTCGGGTACTTCTGGCGGTAGTGCGCCCAGTCGAGCTCCCGGAGCCCCATGTAGCCGTCGAACTGCTCGATGATGCCGTTCTTGTCGACGGGAATGGTCATGTTGCGGCTGATGGTGCGCCAGAGCTCGATCTCGTCGAAGCCGAGCTGCATCTTCTCCATGAGCGCGCTGAGGGCCGGCCCTTCGATCTTCTCGGTGACCTCGACCGCCTTTTCCAGAAGCCAGGCCGTCATGATGTTGGTGTAGGCGTTGTCCTTCACCCCTTCTCGTCCGCTTCCGGGAAGCGCCTCGTGGAACTCGTCGGGACCCATGACGTCCTCGATGTGGTACTTGCCGGATTCAGCCGAGCTGTGGGCGATGGAGGCCCAGAAGCGGGCGATCTCGAGCATCAGCTCCGCACCTTCGGCGTTGAGGAAGACGTTGTCGCCGCTGTCGTGCACGTAGCGCCAGGTATTGTAGAAGACGGCGATGGAGACGTGGCGCTGCTTGCGGCTGAGGTCGGGGCCCCAGGTGCCGCTGGCGGGGTTGAAGTGCAGGATCTGCGTATCCTCCAGTCCGTCGTCGGCGGTCTGCCAGGGGAACATGGCTCCGCTGTAGCCGTTCTCGCGGGCGTACTCCCTGGCTGCGGCGAGCCGGCGGTAGCGGTACATGAGCAGCGCCTTGGAGATCTCCGGGAAGTGGCTGTTGAAGAAGGGGAGGATGAAGATCTCGTCCCAGAAGATGTGGCCGCGGTAGGATTCTCCGTTCAGGCCGCGGGCCGGCATGCCGGCGTCGATCGAGGGGTTGTGCGGCGAGGCGGTGCCCATCATGTGGTAGATGTGCAGGCGCAGCACCTTCTGGCTGAACCGGTCGCCCTCTACCTGCATGTCGGCACGCTCCCAGATGGCGGCCCATGCCGCGCGGTGCGCCTCCATGAGCTCGTCGAACGAGCCGGCACCCTTGAGGGTTGCCGCGGCGGCCTCCGCCGGAGGCGCAGCGGCGCCGGTATCGAGCGAGGTATGGATGGCGACGGTTTTCTCGATCGTGGCGCTCCTGTCGGGGGTGAGCTCGAGCGTGAACGACTCGCCGACGTAGCGGGTCTTGCGGATCGGGGTGCGCTCGGTCTCCTGCTCCTTGCCGTGCGAGAGCACGCGGGTGCGGGCCGCGGTGACGATGTCGTACTTGGAGACGCTGGTGCGGACGTGCAGCATCATCTGGCCGTTCCCGCAGGAGCCGGAGACCTCCTCGAGGTGGTCGGAGGCCAGTTCGCTGTAGCGGGCGACGCCTTTGTTCTCGACGGTGCCGTCGATCATCGTCTGGAACTCGACCGGTGCGCTGTAGTTGACCGGGCGCAGGGTGAAGCGGAGTGCGACGAGGTGCGGGTCCGCCATGCTCGCCAGGCGTCGGCTCGTGATGCGCGAGATCCGTCCGAGGTTGTCCTGGACGACCATCTCACGTTCCATCACGGCGCTTTCCATGTCGAGGTTCTGGCGGTAGCTGAGGATCTTCTGCTCCATCGGGTCGATGAGCTCGCCTCCGCCGATGCGGAAGCGCACGGGGAGCCAGTTCGGCGCGTTGACGAAGTCGTTGTTGAAGACCGTCTGGCCGTGGACCTTGGAGGGGAGGCGGTTGAAGACGCCGGCGATGTAGGTGCCGGGGTAGTGGTGGTCGGAGGCGTCCGCCCCCTCCCAGGCGCCGCGCACGCCGAGGTAGCCGTTGCCGATGGCGGTGAGGGTTTCGCGGAGCTTCTCCTCCTTCGGCTGGAATTCCGTGTAGGTGAGGTTCCAGCTTTCGTGGCGGAGGCCCTCCGTAAACCACTCCCTGATGCCGTCGATCGTGATCTCGCCGAGGTCGCGCACGACCACGTCGGCGCCCTGCTCACGGAGCTTCGAGCCGTCGATGTCGCGGGCGATGCCGAGCACCATGCCGAAGTTGCCGCGCGAGCCGGCCTGCACGCCCGAGATGGCGTCCTCGACCACCACGCACTCGTGCGGCTCAAGGCCGAGGTTCGAGGCTGCGGTGACGAAGATGTCGGGGTTGGGTTTGCCCTTCAGCCCGAGCTCGATTGAGACCTCGCCGTCGACGCGGGTCTCGAAGAGGTGTTCGAGGTTCGCAAGCTCGAGGATGAGCTTGCAGTTGCGGCTGGAGCTTGCGATTCCGATGCGGATGCCGTTTTCGATGAGCGACTGGATGAGCCGGACGGAGGTCTGGTAGACCTCGGGTCCCTCCCGCTTGAGGATCTCGGTGAAGACGATGTTCTTGCGGTTGCCGAGACCGCAGACGGTCTCCTTCTCGGGGATGTCGTCGAGCTCGCCGAAGGGCAGCTCGATGTCGCGGGACTCGAGGAAGCTCTTCACCCCCTCCATGCGCGGCTTGCCGTCGACGTAGCGGTGGTAGTCGTGCAGCGGATCGAAGGGGACGAACGGTTCGCTGTTGTCTTCCGAGTACTGCTTGAGGAAGGTGTTGAACATCGATTCCCAGGCCAGGCTGTGGACTTTGGCCGTTCCCGTGATGACACCGTCCAGATCGAATATCGCGCCTTTGAAGAGTGTGCTCATGCCGTGTAGTAAAGTATGATGGTTGTATGGTGCGGAAAAGAGTGAAAATCAGAGAGAGAGCAGGCCGAGGATGGTGAGCAGGATGTCCGGATAGGGCACCGTGATGCTCTTCGGGCAGATCTCCTGGACCTCTTTTTTGAGTTCGTGGTCGCGTGTGACGAAGATGGTCCAGACGTCGTCGAACATCTCCATGGCGGCCTTCAGCATCGGGATGTCGGAGGGGGTGTCGCCGCAGACGAGGATCGGGCCGCTGCTTCCCTCGAGGCCGAGCTCGCGGCTGATGAAGGCCAGTCCGTCGCCCTTGTCGAAATCCTTGATGAGGCTGTCGTTCTCGTCGACGTCGATGGTGAGGATGATCTCGATGTCGAGCCCGGTGTCCTCGATGCGGAAGTTCTTGCCCTCGGGGTCGATCTCGCGCACGATGCTCTTGACCTTTTCGAGGAAGGCCGAGGATTCGTCGTCGCGGATCGAGCTGCTGATGTCCTGGCGTGCGACGGTGGTCTGGCCGAACTTGATCTGCAGCGCCGAACCGATGAAGTTGAACTTCTCGAAGTCGGGATCCTGGAGCATCACCCGAAGGTGGTCGTTGAGCCGGTGGATAAGCTTCTGCTTGTCCTCCTCGATCGGGAAGCTGTTGAACTCGCCGTCCAGATCGATGAACTCCCTGCCTTTGGAGCCGGCATAGACGAAGGTGTGGCTCGGGTTGATCGAGACGTTCAGGATGCCGAAGTCCTTGAGCGGCGCCGAGGTGATGATGATCGGGTGCGTGCAGCAGTTCTTTGCGAAGCGCGAGAGGAAGACCGAGTTGTAGATCGGCTGGATGGAGGAGCGGTAGCGTCCGCAGTAGTTGTTGGTGGTGCCGTCGCGGTCGGTGATGAACGCGCTGAAATGCTTACCCTTGAGCATGTTCACGCCCTTGTTGACGTAGGCGCGGAACTCCGGCATGAACTTGGCCAGGTAGTCGATGAACTTGTCTTCGCCGTACTCGAGGTAGTAGATGTCCTTCTGCAGCTCGCGGATCTCGTAGGTGAGGTCCACCTCGATCTGCTTCATGCCGTCGAGCCGGAGCAGGCGGTGGCCGGTGTTGTCGTCGATGTAGATGGTCTCGAGCGAGTAGAGCGCGTTTTTCAGCGACTCGACGCAGGCCCTTCCGACGACCCGCTGCTTGATGATGTTGCGCACGATCGGCTCGCGCAGCTCCTTCGTTTCTGCCTTGAGGGTGTAAAGCTCCTTGAGGGTCCTGATGTCCTGCAGCGTGATGGGGGTGGTGCAGGTGGTCAGCTGGCGCTCTTTGAGGATGCTTTCGTGCATTGGCTTGCGGCGTATCGGGAAACGGTGGAAAGGAGAGGCGTTACAGATACACAATCTAAGCAAAATCCCGCCAAAATCGGCAGGATTGTTGGATAATTAACACAACGTCAACCCTTCTTCAGGGGTTCCCTGCAGGAAAGGGCCTGAGTGGCTATGATCCCTCGTCGAAGCGCTCCCTGAGGGATCTGACGATCTCCTGGTGGATTTCCTGCACCTTGAGGCGGGCGTTGATGCGCACGAATCGCTCGGGTTCGGCTTCGATGAGTTTCCGGTAGCCTTCGCGCACCTTGCGGTAGAATTCCAGGCCCGAACGCTCCATGCGGTCGAGCTCCTCGCTTTCGAAGGCCAGAGGCAGGGACTTTTCCGAGAACTTCCTGATCAGCGACTCCTCGGGCAGGATGTCGAGGTAGAAGGTGATGTCGGGGGAGAGGGCGCCGGTCGAGATCGAGATGACGGTGCGGAGCATTTCGATGTCGAGCCCCCGGCCGTAGCCCTGGTAGGCTGTGGTGGAGTCGAAGAACCGGTCGAGTATGACGGTCTGGCCCTGCTCGAGTGCCGGCCGCACCACTTCCGCCACCAGTTCGGCGCGGCTTGCCGAAAAGAGGAGCAGTTCGCCGACGGGGGTGATGTCGCTGCGGCTTTCGAGCAGGATCTGGCGTATCTTCTCGGCGACTTCCGTTCCTCCCGGCTCCCGCAGGGTGAGCACCTCGCGGCCTTTGTGCCTGAGGTGCGAGGCGAGTTTCTTGATCTGCGTGGATTTTCCTGCGCCGTCGATTCCCTCAAAGGTGATGAGCATGGCTGGCAAATGGTCTGGTGTTAGTGCGGCTGGCCGACGGGGCGTATCAGGAGTTCGTTGACGTCGACGTGCGGCGGCTGCTCGAGCGCGTAGCGGACCCCGCGGGCGATGTCTTCCGGCAGCAGTTCCGGCGTGCCGGGCTTCGGGATGCTCTCCCAGAAGGGGGTGTCGACCACTCCGGGCTCGACGAGGGTGACGCGCACGCCGGTTCCGGCCATCTCGTTGCGGATCGCCTGCGCCATGCCGGTGACGGCCCACTTGGTCGCCGAGTAGAGGTTGCGGATGGAGGTGATGCGCCCGACTACCGATCCGGTCAGGAGGAAGTGCCCCCTGCTCTTCACCAGTTCCGGCAGCGCCAGCCGGGCGGTCGCCGCGGCGCCGTACACGTTGACGAGCACCATCTCGCGCCACTCGTCCGGGCGGTCGGACCCGCCGTAGAAGCTCGAGCCTTTCGAGAATCCCGCGTTGGCGAAGACTGCATCGATCGAGCCGAACCGCTCGATCGTTTGCCGCACCATCCGCTCCTGTGCCTGCCAGTCCGAGACGTCGGTCGGGAGGGCGAGCGCGTGTTCAGTCCCGATCCGCCTGGCGAGCGCTTCGAGCTTCTCGCCGGATCGGGCCGCGAGCGCCACGTTCCAGCCCGCTTCGCTGAGCAGGACCGCTGTGGCTTCGCCGATGCCGCTCGAGGCTCCCGTGATGAGGATGGTCTTCCTCTCCCTTTTTTCCTTCATGGTGCCGTTCAGTTGCGGCGGTTCATGATGGAGAGGAAGTAGACGAGCTGCATGACGGCCTGCGCTGCGGCTGCCACGTAGGTGAGGGCCGCGGCGTCGAGCACCGCGCTGACTCCCTGCATCTCGGCAGGCGAGACGATGCCCTGCGAGACCAGGAGCGCCTTGGCGCGGCGGCTGGCGTCGATCTCGACCGGCAGGGTCACCAGCGCGAAGAGCGCCGTCGAGCCGAAGAGGATGATGCCCGCCCAGGCGAGCGTCGTGCCGAGGGTTCCGGCAAGGAACAGCCCCGCCATGAAGAGTATCGGGCCGATACTGCTGCCGATGGAGACGGCCGGCACCATGAGCGAGCGGACCTGCAGCGGGAAATAGTTGGTCTTGTCCTGCAGCGCGTGGCCGGCCTCGTGCGCCGCGACGCCGACGGCGGCGACGCTCGTCGCGTTATAGACCCCTTCGCTCAGGCGCAGGGCCTTGTGGCGGGGGTCGTAATGGTCGGAGAGCATGCCGCGGGTAGCCTCCACCGTGACCTGCGGGATGCCGCCGCGCTCGAGGATGCGCCGCGCCGCCTCGGCGCCGCTCATGCCGGTGCGGGTGCGGACCTGCGAGTATTTGTTGAATGCCGCCTTGACGCGGAACTGGGCCCAGAGGCCGAGCAGCATCGGGGGGAGTGCGTATATGAGATAGAGGGGATCGAAGTAAAACATGGTGGCTTATGGTGATGGTTCATCGGGTGCGTGCCGTGGTCCTTCGGGGCGGTTGCCGCAAGGGTGCCTGAAGAGCTGCGCCAACAGGAAAGAGAACAACTAAACATACTGATAAGTTTCTTTAATGTAAAGCGTAACTCGCTTCGGCGAAATAGGGTTTGCGGGGACTTGGAAGGGAACGCTTTACCTGCCATATTTACTTTTAGAGTACATGAACGCAGCGGTTGCTTTCATGTCAATGGCGTGCGCATCCCTCCGCGCACCGCTCAAGACGGTTTCTGCGGCGCGGAGGGTGCCGCCAAACAGCTGTTCCAGACCCACTCTATCCATGCTCTCCATGAACCTCTTCACGATTCTCATACTTCTCGTGGCCTTTCTGGCCTCCTCGGTCAAGATCCTCCGCGAGTACGAGCGCGCCGTGGTTTTCCGGCTCGGCCGGCTGCTCGGCTCAAAGGGCCCCGGCATGATCATCCTCATTCCCGGCATCGACAAGATGGTCAGGGTGGACCTGCGCACCGTCACGCTCGATGTCCCGCCGCAGGACATCATCACCCGTGACAACGTCTCGGTGAAGGTGAGCGCGGTGGTCTACTTCCGGGTGCTTGATCCCGTGAAGGCCATCCTCGACGTCGAGGACTTCCACTTCGCCACCTCGCAGCTCGCCCAGACCACGCTGCGCAGCGTCTGCGGGCAGGGGGAGCTCGACAACCTGCTGGCCGAGCGCGACGAGATCAACGAGCGCATCCAGTCGATCCTCGACAAGGACACCGCGCCCTGGGGTGTGAAGGTCAGCAAGGTGGAGGTGAAGGAGATCGACCTTCCCGAAGAGATGCGCCGGGCCATGGCCAAGCAGGCCGAGGCGGAGCGTGAGCGCCGCTCGAAGATCATCAACGCCGAGGGCGAGTTCCAGGCCGCCCAGCGCCTGGCCGACGCCGCCGCCGTCATATCGGCCGCCCCTTCGGCCCTGCAGCTCCGGTACCTGCAGACCCTGAAGGACATCGCGCAGGAGAACAACTCCACCACGGTCTTCCCGATCCCGATCGACCTGTTTTCCGTCTTCATGGAAAAAACCGGCCACGCTTCCCGCCCGACAACCTAACCCATCCAGCCATGTTCAAGATCAAGACCATCCTCTGTCCGGTTGATTTTTCGGACGCCTCGAAGAAGGCCGTGCGTTACGCCCAGGAGTTCGCCTCCGGCATGGGGGCCTCGCTGATGCTCCTCAACGTGGTGGAGCCCCGGCCGATGGCTGTCGACATCTCGCTCAACTACGTGCCGCTCGAAGAGGATCTCGAAAAGGCCGCCGAAGAGGACCTCCAGCAGCTGCTCGGCGAGCTCCGCGCCGCCGGTGTCAATGCCGATGGGGTGGTGCGCATCGGCAACCCCGCCGACATCATCCTCGAACGGGTGAACGAGCTCGACGTCAACCTCGTCATCATGGGCTCCCATGGAAAGAAGGGGCTCAGCCGGCTCCTGATGGGCAGCGTTGCCGAAACGGTCGTGCGCAGGGCCGGGTGCCCGGTGCTGATCGTCAAGGAGGAGGAGAAGGAGTTCATCGGAGAGGAGTGAGCCGCAACCGGTTCCGTTCCGGTGCAGGGGAGGGCTGGCGGCATGCATGTGCGCCGGCCCTCCTTTGTCGTTTCAGGCACTTGGTGCGCCAGCTCAGCCGGCCGGGAGCGGACGGACAAGCCCGAAGAGCTGCACGAGTTCCTCGACGCTGAGGGCTTCGGCCCTCAGTTTCAGGGTGGCTTCCCCGACCTCATCGAGGGCGTAAGTCTCCCTGAGGTTGTTCAGGAGGGTCTTGCGCCGCTGGTGGAAGGCCGTGCGCACGAAGCGGCTGAACCCTCTGGCGTCGTCCACCGGCGCTTCCGCCTTGGGCACCATGCTGATGACGGCGCTGTCGACGTTCGGCTGCGGGCGGAACACCTTGCGGCCGACCTTGAAGAGGTAGCGGATCTCCGAGAAGGCCTGCAGCTGCACGGCCAGGATCCCGTACTCTTTCGTCGAGGGTGCGGCTACGAGCCGCGCGGCCACCTCGTGCTGCATCATGAGGGTCGCCGACATGATGGCGGAGCGGTTCTCCAGCAGCTTGAAGAGGATCGGGGTGGTGATGGAGTAGGGGATGTTGCCGAGTACCCTCAGGGGGCCTTCGGCGGCCAGCGCCAAGAGGTCCACCTCGAGGAAGTCGGCCTCCAGGAGGTGCAGTTGCGGGTACTCTTCGCGGATGAAGGCGGCCAGCGCACGGTCCTTCTCGACCACCGTGAAGGAGGGCGCCACCTCGAGGATCTCGCGCGTCAGCGCCCCGAATCCCGGGCCGATCTCAAGAATCCTGTCTGAGGGGCCGGCACCCGAGAGGGCGACGATCTTGCGCGTGATGTTGCGGTCGGTGAGGAAGTTTTGCCCCAGTTTTTTTTTTACCGCTATTTCTGTATGCTTATATTCAACTTTCGTCATGGGGGGCTTGGTTTTTCAGCCGGTCCCGGCAGGGCGGGGACAAATGGGTAAAGCTTTTGTAATCTACTCTATTCCGATCAGTAATGGGAGAAAATAACACCGGAGCCGAAGCCGGGCAATACGCATCGCGCGGCAACAAGGCGACCCGTGCCGGATTCGGCGAAGCCCTTCTTGAAGCAGGCAGGGAGAACGAGTCCGTCGTCGCGCTCTGCGCCGACCTGACCGGTTCGCTCAACATGCAGCATTTCCGCGACGAATTCCCCGAGCGTTTCGTGCAGACCGGCATCGCCGAGGCGAACATGATCTCGATGGCCGCGGGCCTTGCCACCACCGGCAAGATCCCCTTCGCCGCCAGCTTCGCGGTCTTCGCGACCGGCCGCGTCTACGACCAGATCCGCCAGTCGCTCTGCTACTCGAACCTCAACGTGAAGGTCTGCGCCTCGCATGCCGGGCTCACCCTCGGCGAGGACGGCGCCACCCACCAGATCCTCGAGGACATCGGCCTCATGCGGGGCCTGCCGCGCATGACGGTCGTCGTGCCGGCCGACTTCAGCGAGACGAAGCGCGCCGTGAGAGCCGTCGCCGCCCACGAAGGCCCGGTCTACCTCCGGTTCGGACGCCCGAACGTCCCCGATTTCTCCCTCGACGAGGACGGATTCGAGATCGGCAAGTCGATCGAACTCCATCCCGGAAAGGATGTCACCGTGATCGCCTGCGGCATCATGGTCTGGAAGGCGCTCGAAGCCGCCCGCATCCTCGAGAAGGAGGGCGTGGGAGTGCGCGTCCTCAATATGCACACCATCAAGCCGATCGACACGCTGGCGATCGTGCGCGCCGCCAATGACACCGGCGCCATCGTCACGGCCGAGGAGCACCAGATCCACAACGGCCTCGGCGACGCCGTCGCCGGCGTCTGCGCCCGCAACATACCGGTTCCGATCGAGATGGTCGGTGTCGAGGACCAGTTCGGTGAATCGGGCAAGCCCGACGACCTGCTCCGCAAGTACAAGCTGACGACCGAGGACATCCTCGAGAAGATCTACATAGCCCTTCGCAGGAAAGAGTGAGGGGACGGCCGTCTTCCATGGCGGGAACGTGAGGGAAAGTGTCTCCGGTATCCGGGACGGGCGCGATGCCCGCTGCGGGTGCCGGAGTTTTTTACAGTAACGGAGACAAACGGGAACGAGAGAAGATGGCAATGCCGAACCTTGGCGATATGATGAAGCAGATCCAGCAGGCCGGAGAAAAGATGCAGGATGTGCAGAAGCAGCTGGAAAAACTCACGGTCTCCGGCGAGGCCGGCGGCGGGATGGTGAAGGTCACGGTCAACGGCAAGCAGCGCCTGCTCGAGCTCACGATCGATCCCGAGATCATGGACGACGCCGAAATGGTCCAGGACCTGGTGCTCGCCGCGGTGAACAACGCCCTCGAGGCCGCCGGCCAGATGGCCCAGGAGGAGATCTCCAAGGTGGCCGGCGGGATGATCAACCCCCAGGACCTCCTCAAGAACCTCGGCCAGTAACCACCCAGGGCGCATGCAGTACGGTTCATCCTCCATTGAAACCCTGATCGAGGCCTTTTCACGGCTTCCGGGCATCGGGCGCAAGAGCGCCCGCCGCCTGGCCATGCACGTCCTGCAGCAGCCGAGGGAGGAGGCCGAGCGGCTCGCTTCGGCGCTCGTCGACGTCAAGGAACGGGTGATCCGCTGTTCGGTCTGCCAGAACGTCACCGACCGGGAGGATGATCCCTGCCCGATCTGCAGCGGACGGGGACGCGACCGCACCCTCATCTGCGTCGTCGAGTCCCCGGTCGACGTGCTGGCTTTCGAGAAGACCGCCCACTACCGGGGCCTTTACCACGTCCTGCACGGGGTGATCTCCCCGCTCGACGGCGTCGGTCCCGACGACGTCAAGATCCGCGAACTGCTCGAGCGGCTCCGGGGGGAGGAGGCCGGCGGCGTGCGCGAGATCGTGCTCGCCCTCAACCCCACGGTCGAAGGCGAGACCACCTCGCTCTACCTCAGCCGCCTGCTCAAGCCTCTCGGCGTCCAGGTCACCAAGATCGCCCGGGGCATCCCCGTCGGCGCAGAACTTGAATTCATCGACGAAGCCACCCTCTCACGGGCCATGGAGGGCCGTTCTGCGGTCTAGGCGGAGAGCGCGGTTTCTGAACAAGCATATCGGACAGATTATGACTGGAGAAAAAAAATCGGTACTGATCCTCGGAGGCGGCCTGGCCGGCCTTACCGCAGCAAAGCGCCTCGCCGACCGCGGATTCGAGGTCAGGCTTCTTGAAAAACGCGATATCTTCGGCGGCAAGGTCTCCAGCTGGAAGGATGAGGAGGGCGACTGGATCGAGTCCGGCACCCACTGCTTCTTCGGCGCCTACGATGTGCTCTACGACCTCCTGCGCGAGATCGGTTCCTACCACGCGGTCCTCTGGAAGGACCACCGGCTGACCTACACGATGTCGGGAGGAAAGGACTTCACCTTCAATACCTGGAACCTGCCGAGCCCGCTGCATCTGCTTCCGGCCATCATAAACAACGGCTATTTCACGTTCGGCCAGATGGCGGCCTTTTCCCGTTCGCTCATTCCGCTCGCACTGCAGCAGCGGGCCTATCCGCCGACCCAGGACCACCTGACCTTCGCCGAGTGGGCTGAGAAGAAGCGGTTCGGAAGCCATCTCATGGACAGGATGTTCCGGCCCATGTCGCTGGCGCTCAAGTTCATCCCGCCCGAAGAGATATCGGCCAAGATCATCCTCGACGTCACCGAGACCTTCTACCGCGTGCCCGACGCCTCGCGCATGGGATTTTTGAAGGGCGCCCCCTCGGAATACATCCACCGTCCGCTTGTCGAGCATTCGCGCGGCAAGGGGGCCGAGTTCCGCACCGGCGCTTCGGTCGAGGAACTGCTCTTCGACGGCACGGAGATCAAGGGCGTGCAGCTCACGAACGGCGAGATACTGACGGCCGACTACTACCTTGCGGCCCTGCCGATCCACAACCTCAACCGGGTGCTGCCCGAGGCCCTGAAGCGCCACGACCGGTTCTTCAGCGACCTGGACCGCCTCCAAGGGGTGCCGGTCATTTCCGTGCAGCTCTGGTACGACCGCGAAATCACCCCGGTCGACAACGTGCTCTTCAGTCCCGACGGCGTCATTCCCGTCTACGCCAACCTGGCGCGTACCACGCCGGACTACGATACGCTTCGCGGCGAGCCCTTCCGGGGCGGGAGCCGCCTCGAGTTCTGCGTGGCCCCCGCAGCACCGCTCATGCAGAAGATGAACGACGAGATCGTCGCCCAGGTCGACCGGTCCGTGCGCGACTGCTATCCCGCATCCTCGGCCGGAGCGAAGATTTTGAAGTCGACGGTCGTGCGCATCCCCCGTTCGGTCTATGCGCCGCTGCCGGGCATGGAGCAGTACCGGCCGACGCAGCAGACGCCGGTCGGGAACCTCTTCCTTGCCGGCGGCTTCTCCCAGCAGCTCTACTACGACTCCATGGGAGGGGCGGTCATGAGCGCCAACCTCGCCGCCGAGGGCGTCATGAAAGCCGCGGGCGTCGTAGAGGGGTGAGAAAAAATATTCTGAAATGTTTGTTCTGAAAAGAATGAAAAAATGTTATCTTTGAAGCCCTGATTCAAGGTAGTGCAGTGAATCTCGGACGGGCCCTTGTAGCTCAGTGGATAGAGCAGTAGTTTCCGGAACTAAAGGTCGGCAGTTCGAATCTGTCCAAGGGCACAGGAAGCAGGGGATATCTCATATCGGGGTGTGGCTCAGATGGTAGAGTGCTGCGTTCGGGACGCAGAGGTCGTGGGTTCGAGTCCCGCCACCCCGACACGAAAGGCGATTGCGGCAGGTTCCGCAGTCGCCTTTTTCTTTTTCCCCTTCCCGTCCTTCCTCATGTCGGCCCCTTCCTTTCAGCTGCTTTTATACGCTGTTTTTATGTGGGCGTATTGTTTTGGGTAAATAAAAGTATATTTTGCATAGTTGCGACTTGCCCCCAACAATTCCTGCCGCACCATTATGGACAGTACCCTGCAGCCGGGCCACGGAGCCTTCGGCGAACTTCAGGGCATCTCCCGGATTCCGGAGCATGACATTACCGACAGTATCATAGAGTCTATTCCCGGGGCGTTCTATATGCTCGACGCCATGGGGCGCTACGTGCGATGGAATGCGTTCCAGCGCGACGTCATCGTGGGCTCCGGCGACCGTGAGATGGCCGGTTGCAACGCCATGGAGACCTTCCATCCCGACGACCGGGCCGAAGCCGTCCAGCGGATGCAGCGGGTGCTCGAGACCGGGGTGGAGGATATCGCTGAGGGCCGCGTGCTGCTTCGCGGCGGACCCGACTACCGCTGGTTCCTCATGACCGGGCGCCGGGCGATCATCGGCGGCATGCCTTTCATCATCGGCACCGGGGTCGACATCACCGACCGCAAGAGGGCGGAAGAGGAGAACGAGAAACTCGGCCAGCAGCTTCAGCATTCGCAGAAAATGGAGATCGTCGGCAAGCTTGCCGGCGGGATCGCCCACGATTTCAACAACATGCTTGCCGTGATCCTCGGCCATGCCGAGGCCCTGCTCGAGGAGACCCCTGAGGATTCGGACGGGCGGGATCACCTGGATTCCATCCTGAAGGCGGCCAACCGCTCCGCCGATCTCACCCGCCAGCTGCTCTCCTTCGCCCGTCGACAGGTCGTGCTCCCGAAGGTGCTCGAGCTCGATCAGGCCATCGCGGATACGATGTCGCTCCTGCACCGCCTGATCGGCGAGCACATCGAGCTCGACTGGCGTCCCGGTGCCGGGGGTGTCCGGATCAGGATCGATCCCTCGCAGGTCGACCAGATTCTGACGAACCTCTGCGTGAACGCACGCGACGCGATCGGCAGGAACGGCACCGTGACCATCTCCAGCTCGATCGTTCATCTGGGTGAGCGGGCATTCCCGCAGGAGAGGGGCGAGCGCAAGGCGGGGGAGTATGCGGTGCTTACGGTCGAGGATACCGGTTCGGGAATGGAGCCGGAGGTGCTCCCCCACATTTTCGAGCCCTTTTTCACGACGAAGGAGCTCGGGAAGGGGACCGGCCTCGGGCTTTCCACCATCTACGGCATCGTCAAGCAGAACAGCGGGTTCATCGACGTCTCGAGCGAGCCCGGCCGGGGAAGCCGCTTCAGCATCCATCTTCCCGTCGTGGCCGAGGACGGTTCCGTCTGTGCCGGTTCCGGCAGCGTCGCGGAGTGCGAGGTTCCCGGACGCAGTGATGGCCGGGTGGTGCTCATCGTCGAGGATGAGCCGGACATCCTCAAGCTCTGCCGTTTCGTGCTTGAAGCCAGGGGGTTCGCCGTCCTTTCCGCACCTTCTCCCGGCGAGGCCGTCTCCCTGGCGCGCTCGCACGGCGGCTCGATCGATCTTCTCCTCACCGACGTGATCCTTCCGAAGATGAACGGCAGCGAGCTGGCCTCGAGGATCTCCGAACTGCATCCCGGCATCAGGGTGCTCTACATGTCGGGATACACGGCCGACGTCATCGACGGCCAGGGAGTTTCGGCCCGTGGGGTGCGTTTCATCCAGAAGCCCTTTTCGGTCAGGGAGCTTGCCTCGAAGGTCGGGGAGCTGCTTACGGCGTGCTCGTAGCCGCTCCGTCTTCGCTGGATGGGTCCTTTTCTCCTTCGATGATCTCGATGACGGTGTCGTGGATCGCCAGGAAGTGCTCGCCCGCCATCAGCATCCATGCCGCAAACCCCTTGCCGGTGCCTTCCGGCATCTCTTCTATGCTGCTGTAGGTCCGGCTGCCTTCGGCCGTATGGATTCGTATGTGCATCAGGGTCCTGTTGTGGTGGATCCGGCGCCGGCGGCGCCGGCCGTCATGACAACAGTTTTATGGCAAATTCCGTGCCGGAGGCGGCGTCTTGGCGGAGTGGACGTGGGCGTGCCGGGGCGTTCTGTCCGCTGTGCCGTTCTGCTGCAGGTGTGGCGTTACGGGACGTGCAGGGTGTCGCTCGCTATTCGTCCGTTTCGCATTCGGAGGTGGTGTGGAATTCCAGGCCGGGGTAGTCTTCCCGGGCGACCTTCAGCATCCATTCGCTTTCGGCGAGGAAGACCGGGCGCTCCTCGCGGTCGAGCGCGATCGCGCCGGCCTTGCGGCGCAGGAACTCGTCGAGCATGGCGCGGTCGGTTCCCGTGACCCAGAATGCCTTGTGGTAGCGCAGCGGACTGAAGTCGCACTGGGCGTTGTACTCGTGTTCCAGGCGGAACTTGATGACGTCGAACTGCAGCTCTCCGACCGTGCCGATGATCCTGCGGTTGCCGAACTGGGTGAAAAGCTGCGCGAGCCCCTCTTCGGTCAGCTGCCGTATTCCCTTGTCGAGCTGCTTCTGCTTCATCGGGTCCCGGTTCTCGAGCGCCTTGAAGATCTCCGGCGAGAAGCTCGGAATGCCGCGGAAGTGCAGCTCCTCCCCTTCGGTGAGGGTGTCGCCGATTTTCAGCGATCCGTTGTCGTACAGGCCGATCACATCGCCCGGCCATGCGTCGTCGATAATGCTTTTTTCGTTGGCCATGAAGTGCGTCGGGCTCGAGAAGCGGACCTTTTTCTGCAACCGGGTGTGGGTGTAGAAGCGGTTGCGTTCGAAGCGGCCCGAGCAGATCTTGAAGAAGGCCGTACGGTCGCGGTGGTTCGGGTCGAGGTTGGCGTGGATCTTGAAGACGAAGCCCGTCATGGCCTCCTCTGCCGCCTGGACGGTCCGCTCCGCCGCATCGCGTTTATCGGGGCTCGGCGCGATCTCGATGAAGGTCTCGAGCAGCTCGCGGATGCCGAAGTTGTTGATGGCGCTGCCGAAGAACACCGGCGCAAGGAGCCCGTCGCGGTAGAGTTCCCTGTCGAAGGGTTCGTAGACGCCTTCGATGAGGGAGACGTCGTCGCGGAGCTTCCGGGCGAAGCTGTCGGGAATCCAGCGCTCGAGTTCCGGATCTTCGAGGTCGCGGAGGCTGACGAAGCTTTCCGTCACGCGGCTGGCGTTCGACTCGAACAGGTTGAGGTTCTTGCCGTAGAGGTTGTAGACGCCCTTGAACGACTGGCCCTGGCCGATGGGCCAGCTCAGGGGGCGGACGCTGATCGAGAGTTTCTCTTCGAGTTCGTCGAGCAGTTCGAACGGATCGCGTCCTTCGCGGTCGAGCTTGTTGATGAAGATGATGACCGGGGTGCGGCGCATGCGGCAGACCTCCATCAGGCGCTCGGTCTGTTCCTCGACGCCCTTGACGCAGTCGATGACGAGGATGACGCTGTCGACGGCCGTCAGCGTGCGGTAGGTGTCTTCGGCGAAGTCCTTGTGGCCCGGCGTGTCGAGGATGTTGATGCGCTTGCCCTCGTACTCGAACCCCATGACGGAGGTCGCCACCGAGATGCCGCGCTGTTTTTCGATCTCCATGAAGTCGCTCGTCGCGCTCTTGCGGATCTTGTTGCTTTTGACGGCTCCCGCCGTCTGGATGGCCCCTCCGAAGAGCAGGAACTTTTCGGTCAGGGTCGTCTTGCCCGCGTCGGGGTGGCTGATGATGGCGAAGGTCCTGCGTTTCGAGATCTCTTTCTGTAAATCCATGGGCGTGCGATCCGTTTCTTCGGGCGTCTGTTGTATTGTTCGGGTGGCGTGAAGATACGAAGACGGCGTGCAAAAAAAGAATTCCCTCATGGCGGGCCTGCGGGGACTTCTGCATAAATTCCGGTGTATTACCTGCATCAAGGATGTATCTTCCGGAAACAGTTCTCATTCTACCCTTATTCACCGCCCCTGTTCAGATGGATCCTCTTGAGTTTTTCCGTGCCGTCCCTGACTCCCTCTGGGCGACCCTTGCGGCGGCCGTTGCCGTCGTCCTGTTCACCCTGCTGCTTGCCGGCCGCATTGCCGCATTCCTCGCCGCGCTCCTCGAGCGCACCCCGCTCTTCCGACTCGTCGCCATCCGCCTGAAGCTCAAGGAGCATACCCCGCTAACGCAGGGCTTCTCCACGGCCGTGCGTGTGGCCCTCATCGTCTCGGCGGCCGTTGCCGGCTGGCATATCCTCGGCACGCATCCCTCCATCGCGCGTTTCATCGAGGAGAGTTTCCTGGTGCTTCGGTGCTTCATCGTCCTTCCTGCCGTGGAGTTCGTCCTGAACGTCGCCCTTGTGGGCCTGGAGAGCCTCCTGCTCCTTCGGGTGACGGGCTGGCTCAAGGGCGGGTTCGGAAGGCTCGAGGCCGTGATCCGCAGCGAAGAGGACCGCCGGCTGAAGGGGTTTTCCATCCAGAAAGTGCAGGTGTTCACCTCCTCGCAGCTTACCCTGTTCCTGCTCGGACTCAGCCGCTATGTGCGCTTCGGCCTCAACGCGCTGCTCGCCTTCGTCTACCTGACCGGCCTGTTCAGCATCTTTCCGCAGACGCGCGGCACCGTGCAGAGCGCGCTGGGTTCGTTTTTCCTCAGCATCGAGCATGCATGGAGCGGCTTTACGGAGTATCTTCCGAGCCTCTTCATCCTCGTCGTCATCGTCGTCGGCACCCGCTACGGGCTGAGGCTGATCCGCTTCCTGTTCGGGGAGGTCGAAAAGGGGACGATCACCATCGCCCGCTTCAAGGCGGAGTGGGCCGTGCCGACCTACCAGCTGGTCCGGTTCCTCGTCATCGCCCTGGCCCTGGTGCTCGCGTTCCCATATCTGCCGGGATCGTCCTCGCCGGCGTTCCAGGGTATCTCGGTCTTCATCGGCCTCCTTTTCTCGCTCGGCTCGACCTCGGTGGTCGCCAACGTCGTCTCCGGCGTCGTCCTCACCTATACGGGCGCCTTCAGGGTGGGGGACCGGGTCAGGATCGCCGATACGGTCGGCGACGTGGTCGAAAAGGGGCTGCTCGTCACGCGGGTGCGCACCATCAAGAACGAGGAGATCACCATACCCAACGGCATGGTGATGGGAAGCCACATCATCAACTACAGCGGCGAATCGCACGGGGGCGGGCTGATTCTGCATGCCACCGTGACGCTCGGCTACGACGTTGCGTGGCGCCGGATTCATGAAACCCTCATCCTTGCCGCCCGGAAGACCGGGGGGCTGCTTGCCGAGCCGGCGCCGTTCGTGCTGCAGACCGCGCTCGACGACTTCTACGTCCACTACGAGGTCAACGCCTATACCGACCGGCCGCACAGCATGGCCTCGATCTATTCGGAACTCTACCAGAACATCCAGGACTGCTTTCAGGAGGCCGGCATCGAGATCCTCTCTCCGCACTACGGAGCACTGCGCGACGGCAACGCGTCGACGATCGCACCGGAGCATCTGCCGAAAGAGTACCGCGAGCCCCGGTTCCGCGTGCAGGCGGACGGCACCGGGGGCGCATAGCCGGGGATTCCGCCCTAAATCGTTGGAGGGTATGGCGGTTTGAAAAAAAATGCTATACTAGCACAGCATTTTTCATTGCAGGCTTCAATTACATTTAACGATTCTGACGCTCATGAATTTCAATCCCTGGCACCATGTTGAGGTAGGAGAGGACAGCCCTTCGGTTGTCAACGCGATCATCGAGATCTCTCAGGGCAGCAAGACCAAGTACGAGCTCCACAAGAAAACCGGCATGCTGATGCTTGACCGGGTGCTCTTCTCCTCCGTGTTCTATCCCGCCAATTACGGTTTCATTCCCAGGACGCTCGGCGACGACCACGATCCGCTCGATATCGTGGTGGTATCGCAGTGCCAGATCGTGCCGATGTGCCTGGTCCGTGCCCGCGTCATCGGCGTGATGCGCATGATCGACCATGGGGAAGGCGACGACAAGATCATCGCCGTGGCCGAAGACGACATGAGCATGAGCAACATCCACGACATCGACCAGCTCTCACCGCATCTCAAGTCCGAGCTGCAGCACTTCTTCGAGGAGTACAAGTCGCTCGAGAACAAGACCGTGCTCGTCGAGCAGTTCCAGAACGCAGAAATCGCCCGTGAGAGCATCCTGCATGCCATCGAGAACTACAACAAGGTGTATGCACCCGTAAACTGACGGGCTGAAGGCCCTTCCGGGGCAGGTACGCTGCAGTGTGGACGGCAGGGGGATTTCGGTTCCCCTGCCGTTCTGCCGTTTGGGGCGGAGGGATGAAGGGGTCCCTTCCTTGTTGTATATTGCCGCTGTGGCCCCCGCCGTACTCAACAGTCGAACCATAAGGAGGATTGCTGATGGAAAGCCGGATCGATACCTCGAGGTTTCTCGCGGCTCCGGGAGAGCCTGTGGACCTCTCCTCCCGTCCGACCCTCGTCGACCCCTTCTACAGCTCCAAAAAGCACTACAGGGAGCTTCTTGCGAGCCACGTGTCGCTGCTCAGCGAGCTGCAGGCGGTGCATTACGCCGACAACCGCTATGCCGTGCTCCTGGTCTTCCAGGCCATGGACGCGGCCGGCAAGGACAGCTGCATCCGCCATGTCATGACCGGCGTCAATCCGCAGGGGTGCCAGGTCCACAGTTTCCAGCACCCCTCGCCGGAAGAGCATGCCCACGATTTCCTCTGGCGTACCGGCTGCGTCCTGCCGGAGCGCGGGCGCATCGGCATCTTCAACCGTTCGTACTACGAAGAGGTGCTGATCGTGCGCGTCCATCCCGAAATCCTCGAAAGCGAGGGGATCGCCGACGGCCATCACCGCAAGGAGACGGTATGGGAGCACCGTTACCGTTCGATCAACGACATGGAGCGCCATCTTGACCTGAACGCCACCCGCTGCGTCAAGTTCTTTCTCCACCTTTCGAAGGAGGAGCAGCGACGCCGGTTCCTGAAGCGGATCGACACGGAGGAGAAGAACTGGAAGTTCAGCATGGACGACATCGAGGAGCGCCGATACTGGGACGACTACATGGCGGCCTACACCGCATGCCTCTCGGCGACGAGCACGAAGCACGCCCCCTGGTACATCGTTCCCGCCGACGACAAGCGCAACGCCCGGCTCATCGTATCCTCGATCCTTCTCGAGCTCTTCCGGGGGCTCGATCTCCGCTACCCGGAGCCGACCGCCAAACGCCGCAAGGAGCTCCAGGCATGCCGCAGGGTGCTGCTTGCCGAATAGTTGCCGCTGAGAGCCCCGGTTCGCATCCGCCGCGTCGGGAGCCGAGGTTCCGGTGATTACGCTATCCTGTCTCTCGTGGCGTACTCCCTAAGGAGGAGGCATTTCTGGCGTTTTCAGGGCTCCCGATCCCCCTTCGGCCGTCCCCGTCTGCGTTTTGCCGGTGTTGACAACTTTGACGCATCCCATGATGAGCCCCTTCGGAAGGGGATGCGGCCTTTCGCTGTTAAGGCCGTGTATTCCGCTAAGTTGTTTTGGGGTAGCGGTTTGCTGTTTCCGTGCCCGGTTTTTTCGTTCTGGCGTAGTTCTCTGCCGCCTGTGGACAACACGGCGTTCGGATGTGCATGGAATGTTGACAACTTGTGGATAGTGTGGCGGTGCGTATTTTTTTCGCCGCTCTGAAAATGAGGAAAATGTTCCTATATTCTGCCGCAGCATACTCTTTCTCCCTGTTCCGCGTCCGCTCCTTTTGCTGTGGTCCGGCCGGCGCAGGGCAACCATACCCGTCATCGCATGCTCTCACTGCCGTTCGCCACGCTTGCCTCACGTGCCGCCGCAATCCGTCTCGTCATTTCCGACAACGATGGCGTCTTCACCGACAACGGCGTCTACTATTCCGAAGCGGGAGAGGCGATGAAGCGCTACTCCATCCGCGACGGGATGGGCGTAGAACGGCTGCGCATGCACGGCATCGATACCGCGGTCATGACCGGCGAGACCTCGCCGAGTCTTCGCAAGCGCGCCGAAAAACTCGGCATGAGCCGTCTCTACCTCGGCGTGAAGGACAAGCGCTCGATGCTCGAAGAGGTGCTCGAACAGAGTGGTCTGCAGCTCTCGGAGCTGGCCTATATCGGAGACGACGTCAACGATGTGGAGATCATGGAGGCGATCGGCCCGGAAGGCCTCGTGGCATGCCCGGCCGATGCGACCGAGTTCGTCGAGCCTCTCGTCCATTACCGTGCGCCGTCGGCCGGGGGGCACGGAGCGTTCAGGGATTTCGCAGAGTGGCTCATCCGCCTCGGAAGCCTCTAGGGCGGCCGTTGGAAAGGCATTTTTCACTGTTTTACAGATAGATACATAGAACCAATGCAGTCAGTCAACATAGGCGGCAGGGAGGTCGGCGACGGCCACCGGGTCTTCATCATCGCCGAGATCGGCATCAACCACAACGGCTCGCTCGAGACGGCCAAGAAGCTCATCGAAGGGGCGGCCGAGGCCGGCTGCGACGCGGTGAAGTTCCAGAAACGCACTCCGGACCTCTGCGTGCCGGAGAGCCAGCGCGACATCGAGCGCGACACGCCCTGGGGCCGGATGAGCTACATCGACTACCGCTACCGGGTCGAGTTCGGCGTGGAGGAGTACCGGGAGATCGACCGTTTCTGCCGCGAGCAGGGGATCCTCTGGTTCGCCTCCTGCTGGGACGAGGAGGCCGTCGACTTCATGGAGGCGTTCGAGCCTCCGTGCTACAAGGCGGCATCGGCCTCGCTCACCGACCTTCCGCTTCTGAAGAAAACCCGGGACACCGGCCGGCCCCTCATCGTCTCCACCGGCATGTCGACGATGGAGGAGATCGAGACCGCCATCGCCGCCCTCGGCCGGGAGAACCTCCTCATCGCCCATACCAACTCCACCTACCCCTGTCCGGTCGAGGAGCTCAACCTGAGGATGATCGAGAGCCTGAAGGCGCTCTATCCGGAGGTGCCGATCGGCTATTCGGGCCATGAGACGGGACTTGCAACCACCTGGGCGGCAGTCGCGCTCGGCGCGACCTTCATCGAACGCCATGTCACGCTCGACCGTGCCATGTGGGGATCCGACCAGGCGGCCTCCGTCGAGATGGGCGGGCTCGAACGGCTCGTCTCCAACACCCGGGAGATCGAAAAAGCCATGGGAGACGGCATCAAGCGGGTCTACGAGGGCGAGGCGGCGGCCCGCCGCAAGCTTCGTCGCTCCTAGCTGCCCGGGGAGCTTGCTATATTAACCTGTCTCCATTAAATTCATGCTTCGCCACTGAGCGGGGCATCGGCATGGCCGTGCACCGTTCATTCTTCATCGAAAGGCGGCACGTCAATAGTTTCATCAGATCACGATCAACGACCGAACCATAATGAGCAAAAAAAACAGCGCAGTCCAGGAGTTCGAGTACAAGGCTGAAATGAAGCAGCTGCTCGACCTCATCGTCCATTCCCTCTACACCCATCCTGAAATCTTCCTCCGCGAGCTGGTCTCCAACGCCTCCGACGCGCTCTCGAAGGCCCGTTTCGGTTCCCTTTCCGATGATGGCCGGCTCAAGGCCGTCGGCGAGCCGGCGATCCGCATCACGCTCGACTCCAAGACGGCGGCGTTCTCGATCGAGGACAGCGGCATCGGCATGACCGAGGAGGAGCTCATCGCCAACCTCGGCACCGTTGCCAAATCCGGTACGCTCGGTTTCATGCAGGCGCTCCGCGAGCAGAAGCAGGAGCTCGACGGCAACCTCATCGGCCAGTTCGGCGTGGGTTTCTACTCGGTCTTCATGGTTGCCGACGAGGTGACGGTCGAGACCCGCAGCGCCCTGGAGGGCTCCGAAGGGCTCCGCTGGCGCTCTTCCGGCCAGGGTACCTACACCATCGAGAAGATCGAGAAGAACGAGCCGGGCACGAAGATCTCCTTCACCTTTAAGGAGGAGCACAAGGAGTTCGCAGAGGAGTACCGCGTCGAGAACATCATCAGGAAGTACTCCAACTTCGTCGATTTCCCCATCTATCTCGGAGAGAAGCAGCTCAACAGCATCACCGCCCTCTGGCAGCGCCCGAAGAGTGAGCTGAAGACGGAGGAGGTGAACGAGTTCTACAAGTTCATCTCCAACGACTTCAACGACCCGCTCGACTACCTGCATGTGTCGGTGGAGGGCGCCGTCAGCTTCAAGGCGATCCTCTTCCTTCCGAAGGAGGCTCCGATGGAGCTGCTCTACCGCCAGGGCGAGCTTGAGCAGAAGGGCCCGCAGCTCTACGTCAAGAAGGTGATGATCCAGCACGAGTGCCGCGACCTCCTGCCGGAGTACCTCCGCTTCATCGCCGGCGTGGTCGACACCGAGGACCTCTCGCTGAACGTTTCGCGCGAGATCGTGCAGTCGAGCCCCGTCATGGCCAAGATCCGCCAGATCCTGACCGGCAAGATCCTCGGCTGGTTCGAGGAGATGGCAACCGAGCAGCCCGAGCGGTTCCGCACCTTCTACAAGGCGTTCGGCCCGATCGTGAAAATCGGCCTGAATACCGACTTCACCAACCGCCAGAAGCTCATCGAGCTCCTCCGCTTCGAGAGCACCAAAACCGCAGAGGGGGAGTACGTCACCCTGAAGGAGTACGTCGGACGCATGGGGGCGGAGCAGAAGGAGATCTACTATCATTCCGGCGGCGAGAAGAAGCAGCTGCTCGCCAACCCGAACCTGGAGTATTTCCAGGACAACGGTATCGAGGTGCTCCTGCTCAGCGATCCGGTCGACGTTTTCGTCATCCCCTCGATCCACGAGTACGACAAAAAGCCGCTCAAGTCCATCGAGAAGGCCGACATCGATTTCTCTTCCGGGACGAAGGAGAGGGATGAGGCGGTCGCCGAGAACCTGCTGACGCCGCTGCTCGCCATCTTCCGCGAAACCCTCGGCGAGGGGATCGAGGACGTCGTCGAGTCGCACCGCCTCGTCAGCTCCCCCGTCACGCTCGTCAGCGGCAAGGATGCCATGGACAGCCAGATGGAGCGTATGATGAAGATGATGCAGCAGGAGATGCCGGCCGGCAAGAAGATCCTCGAGGTGAACCCCTCGCACCCCATCATCCGGAACCTTTCCGGCATGATGATGGCCGACGAGAGGAACCCGCTCATCCGGACCACCATCCGCCAGCTCTACGAGGGGGCGCTCCTGCTCGAGGGCGGACTGGATTCTACGACGGATTTCGTCTCGAGGATGAACGAACTCATCGAGGCGGCGACGCTCTCTCGCTGACCGCCTGGCTCAACAACCGCAAAAACGCAGAATGTGAAACGCAACAGGGAACTGAACATGAGGGAGCTCGAGGCTTTCCAGAAGAACGAGATCACCGAGTACTACATCTACCGCAACCTCTCGACCAAGGTGCGCGGGGTGAAGAACCGCCGGGTGCTGGCCCAGATCGCCGATGACGAGATGCGCCACTACAACATCTGGAAGCAGCATACCGGCCGCGACGTCCGCCCGAACCGGTTCCGGATCTGGTTCTACTCGCTCATCAGCATGCTCTTCGGTTTCACCTTCGGCATCCGGCTGATGGAGAAGGGGGAGCAGGGGGCGCTCAATGCCTACGGTGCGCTGCCTCCGTCCCTGCATGAGGCGAGCGGCATCCTGCGCGACGAGGAGGAGCACGAGGAAGCGCTCCTGAAGCTGCTCGACGAGGAGCGCCTGCAGTATACCGGCTCGATCGTCCTCGGCCTGAACGACGCGCTCGTCGAGCTGATGGGCGTGCTTGCCGGCCTGACCTTCGCCCTGCAGGACGCTACGCTCGTAGCCCTCTCGGCCACCATCACGGGCTTTGCCGCGGCGCTCTCCATGGCGGCCTCGGAGTACCTTTCGACGAAGTCCGAGCCGAACGGCAACAACCCCTTCCGGGCGGCGCTCTATACCGGCATCGCCTATCTTCTGACGGTCGTCGTGCTTGTCGCCCCCTACATCCTCCTTGCCGACCTCTACGTGTCGCTGGGGTTGTCGTTCGCAGGCGCGGTGTTCATCATCGGCTTCTTCAACTACTACATTTCCGTCGCCCGCAACGAGCCGTTCAGGGCCCGTTTCTTCGAAATGGTGGGGCTGAGCTTCTCTGTCGCCGCCCTGAGCTTCCTGGCCGGTTACGCGATCCGCTACGCCTTCGGCATCGAGGTCTGATCATGTCCGCTCGAGGGAGGCTCCGACGAGCCTCCCCTCGGCCTCCGGATCCATCCTTCCCCCGCTCTCCATCCGCACCACCAGCCGCTCCTCCTCGGGGCCGAACCCTTCCCGTTTTCCGTACTGCTCCATGAGGACCGCTTCGTCGGCCTCGGAAGCGTCGTTCCTCCGTTCGCTCCGGGCCCGCACCCGCGCAAGGAGCACCTCGTCGGGGGCTTCGAACGAGAGGATCCTGCAGGGGCAGCCGAGGCGCTCTGCAAGCTCGATGAACCGCTGCCTCTCGGAGCGGCGGAGGAACGCGGCGTCGGCAATGACCGGCCAGCCCCCTTCGAGTGCGGCCCGGGCGGCTTCCAGGAGCCGGCGGTAGGTCCTGCGGCTCATTTCCGGGGTGTAGATGGAATCGGGAAGCTCCCGGCTGCTTTCGAGCGGCCGGAGCCCGCAGAGGCGCTTGCGCTCGACGTCGGAACGCACGTGCACGGCGCCGAGGACGGGGGCGAGGGCGGCGGCATGGGTCGATTTTCCGCTGCCGGAGAGCCCGGTCGTGACGAGCAGGGCGGGGCGGCGGCACCCGACGAGGGTTTCTGCGAAGCGGATGAAGCTGCGGTGTTCCTCGAACGCCAGGCGGCGCTGTTCCCCCGGCTCCTGGCTGCAGCGTATCGCCGCCACCTTGGCCCGCACCATCGCCCGGTAGAGGACGTAGAATTTGAGCACGCGCATCGCCTCGAAGTCGCCGGTTCCCTGGAGCCAGCCGTTCATGAACGTCCATGCGAGCTTCTTGTGTTCGCCGTGGAGGAGGTCCATGAAGAGGAATGCGGCGTCGCTCGCGATGTCGATGCAGCTGAGCTCGCGGCTGAATTCGATGCAGTCGAACACCTCCACCTCGCCCTCGATGAGGACCATGTTGGCCGTATGCAGATCGCCGTGGCACTCCCGGATCCATCCGTTCCTCTTCCTCTCCGCGAAGGCCGCAGTGAGCTCGCGGTGGCGCCGGAGCGTCCACTCCCTGAGCCGTTCGAGCGCCGGCCCTTCCCCGGCCTCCGATGCGGCGGGCTCGAGGTGGCGGAAGTTCTCGAGCATCGGTTTGATGACGGCTTCGGCCGTACCGAACGGTGTTTCGGGCGAGAGCGGCTCCTGCTCGAGGTGGAATGCGGCGACGGTGTCTGCCAGGCGCCGGACGGTGCCGGTATCGAGCGCTCCCTGTCGGAGCAGGCGGTCGAGCTCCCGCGAGCGGTCGAAGCGTACCATCCTGACGGCATAGTCGACTGTTTCGCCCTCTCCGCCGATACGGAGCGTTGCGTTGCGGCGCACCACCTCCACGACGTCGAGGTAGATATGCCGCGAGAGCCTCCGGTTCAGCCGGATCTCCTCGTGGCAGCAGTGCCGGCGCCTCTCCAGGGTGGAGAAGTCGAGGAAGCCGAGGTCGACGGGCTTCTTGACCTTGTAGGCATGCGCTCCGGCAAGGAAGATCCAGGAGATGTGGGTCTCCACCATCTCCACCTGTTCTGCCGGGTGCGGGTAGGCCCGCGGGTCGAGAAGCGCATCAGGAAGCCTGTCCATGGCATCTCCCTCTGAAGGGTCCTGTGAGGGGAGGTTTGCAGAAAACGGAACTTCGCATTTTCAGTAATATACGAGGACTCCGCCCTCCGGCCAACCTCCGCCGAGGGGGAGCATGGGGGGGCGCGGGCCGTGCGTTTGTCTTATCGGGAGGTTTGTCCGGCGGCGGCACAATCTGATAGATTAAGTCCGAAAAAAGTTTAAATTGAAGTTTTGCGGCTATGGCCTTTCTCCCTATGGTCTTGAGGCCTTCCCTGCTCCCGGCCGTTCAACCCAGGTTCCACTTCTGAGATTATGATCCATCTGACCAAAATCATCTGTCCGACGGACTATTCGGAGGCTTCGCATACGGCTGTCCGCTACGCGATCGATTTTTCGCACCGCGTCGGCGCCCACGTGCGATTCCTGCATGTGCTCCACGGCGGGAACATCGCCGAGAAGACCGCGGCGGGCTATGGGGTGCCGATCAGCGGCAAGCCGGCCGAGGACGTGCTTCCCGAAGATTTTTCCTCACTGCTCATGTCGGAAAAGAAGAAGGGGCTCCAGGCCGACGTGCTGGTGCTCAAGGGGGATGCCTCGAATGTCATCGCCGGCCAGGCTTCACAGTGGGGTGCCGATCTCATCATCATGGGCTCGCACGGCCGCACCGGCTTCCGCAGGCTCATGATGGGCAGCGTCGCCGAGGCGGTGTTCCGTTCTTCCGATATTCCCGTGCTGCTCGTCAAGCAGGATGTTTCGAACCGGATCGTTTCGGTTTGAGGCCCCGTTCGTATTTCACTGAACCCGTAGAGCTGTTTTCGTTATGATGACGCATTTCCGAAATTCGATACTCTCCCTCGTCACCGAGACTTCGGCCAACCTTCCGAGCGACGTCCGCCGGGCGATTGCCGGGGCCATAGGCCGGGAAGAGCCGGATTCGAGGGCCGGAATGTGCATGTCGGCCATTTCGCTCAACATCGACATGGCCGTCGACCGGGTTGCTCCCGTCTGCCAGGATACCGGCATGCCGACCTTCTTCATCCACGCACCCAAGGGCGCCGACCAGCTCATGATGAAGCGCGAGATCGAGGAGGCCGTCGCCGAGGCCTCGCGTCAGGGCAAGCTTCGCCCGAACGCCGTCGACGCCATCAGCGGCAGGAACTCCGGCAACAACCTCGGCTGCCATGTCCCCGTCATCCATTTCGAGCCCTGGGAGAAGGAGGAGATCGAGGTCCGGCTCATCCTCAAGGGCGGCGGCTGCGAGAACAAGAACATCCAGTATTCGCTTCCGATGGAGATCCCCGGCCTCGGCCGCGCGGCCCGCGACATCGACGGCGTGCGCAAGTGCATCCTGCACTCGGTATGGCAGGCGCAGGGCCAGGGCTGCAGCCCCGGCTTCATCGGCGTAGGGGTCGGCGGCGACCGCACCAGCGGCTACGAGCTCGCCAAGAAGCAGCTCTTCCGCCGGGTCGACGACACCAATCCCGATCCCGAACTGCAGGGGCTCGAGGAGAGCGTCATGGCTTCGGCCAACACCTTCGGCATCGGTCCGATGGGATTCGGCGGCAAGACCACCCTGCTCGGCTGCAAGATCGGCAAGTCGCACCGCGTGCCGGCGAGCTTCTTCGTTTCCGTCGCCTACAACTGCTGGGCCTACCGCCGCCTCGGCGTCATCATCGACCCGAATGACGGCAGCATCAGGCAGTGGCAGTTCCGCGACGAGAATGAGATCACCCGCATGGCCAAAGGCGAGGGCATGCCGCTTACCGGCCGCGAGGTCGTGCTCAAAGCTCCGATCTCCGAGGAGCAGGTCCGTTCGCTGAAGGTCGGCGA
The DNA here is from genome assembly GCF_004332115.1 of Chlorobium sp. N1. Lineage (GTDB taxonomy): Bacteria > Bacteroidota > Chlorobiia > Chlorobiales > Chlorobiaceae > Chlorobium. Next base: position 184,098 of record NZ_SJPA01000001.1, on the reverse strand, counting down.
CGTCGTCATCGTCGAGGGCGAGATGCACACCGGCCGTGACGCTTTCCACCACTACATCATGCACCACGACCTGCCCGAAGGGGTCGATACGAAGGGCGGCGTGCTCTATCACTGCGGCCCGGTCGTGCTGAAGCAGGATGACGGATCCTACAGGGTCAACGCCGCAGGGCCCACCACCTCCATCCGCGAGGAGCCCTACCAGGCCGACGTGATCGAGAAGCTGGGCCTGCGCGCCATCATCGGCAAGGGCGGCATGGGGCCGAAGACCCTCAGCGGCCTCCGGGAGCACGGAGCGGTCTACCTGAACGCGATCGGCGGCGCCGCGCAGTACTATGCGGCCTGCATCAAGAACGTAACCGGCGTCGATCTCCTCGAGGAGATGGGTGTGCCGGAGGCGATGTGGCATTTCCAGGTGGAGGGCTTCCCGGCAATCGTCACCATGGACGCCCACGGCAACAGCCTCCACAGCGAAATAGAGAGCGATTCGATGAAGGCCCTCGAGGCCGAGGGCTGAGCCCCGCGCTCCGGCGGTTTGCCGGAGCACCGTGTTCCGACTGCCAAGCAACAACCAAAACAATCCGAACCAATGGCTTTTGACGGCGTTATCCTGATGGTGGTGGGCATGCTCACCGTCTATGTGTTCCTCCTCCTGATGATCCTCATGATCACCATCCTCTCGAATGTCTACAGAACCCACGCCCTCGGCGAAGAGAAGAGCCTGCTCGAGGAGATCGAGGCGAAGCGGAGGAAGAAGAAAGAGAAGGAGATGAAGAAATCGGCCTCCATGGGGGGCGCCGATGATGCTGCACGGCTCACCGCCGTCATCACGGCGGCCGTCCATGCCCACGCATCAGGCCGGGCCTGAGTGCGTAACGATGAACCTGACAAAGCTTAAAAAAACAAAGTAGCCACATGAAACGCATACGGTTTATGGATGTCTCCTTCCGTGACGGGTTCCAGTCCTGTTACGGAGCACGGGTGAAGACCGAGGACTTCATTCCCGCTCTCGAGGCCGCGGTCGCGGCCGGGACGGACAACTTCGAGATCGGCGGAGGCGCCCGCTTCCAGAGCCTCTACTTCTACTGCCAGGAGGACGCCTTCGAGATGATGGACACGGCCCGCAGGATCGTGGGGCCCGACATCAACCTCCAGACCCTTTCACGCGGCGCGAACGTCGTCGGCCTGGTCTCGCAGTCGCGCGACATCATCGACCTGCACGCCAGGATGTTCAAGAAGCACGGCATCACGACGATCCGCAACTTCGACGCCCTCATGGACGTGCGCAACATCGCCTACTCCGGCCAGTGCATCCACAACGCCGGCCTCAAGCACCAGGTGGTCATCGCCCTCATGGGCCTGCCTCCGGGACTGAAAGAGACCTATTGCCATACCCCGCAGTTCTACCTCGACAAGCTGAAGGAGATCCTCGACGCCGGCATCCCCTTCGACAGCGTCGCCTTCAAGGACGCCTCCGGAGTCACGACTCCTGCGGTCGTCTATGAAGCGGTCAGTGGAGCCCGCAAGATGCTGCCCGAGGGCACCCTCATCGAGTTCCACACGCACGACACCGCCGGCATGGGCGTGGCCTGCAACTTTGCCGCCATCGAGGGCGGAGCGGACATTATCGACCTTGCCATGGCCCCCGTCAGCGGCGGCACGGCAGAGGTCGACATCCTCACCATGTGGCACCGCCTGCGCGGCACCGACTATACGCTCGACATCGATCCCGAGAAGTACATCGAGGTCGAGTCGCTCTTCACCGAGCGCATGGAGAAGTATTACATGCCGCCGGAAGCCAAGGAGGTCAATCCGGTCATCCCGTTCTCGCCGATGCCCGGCGGTGCGCTGACGGCCAATACCCAGATGATGCGCGACAACAACACCCTGCACCTCTTTCCCGAGGTCATCCGCAACATGCGGGAGGTCGTCGCCAAGGGCGGGTTCGGCTCTTCGGTCACCCCGGTCTCGCAGTTCTACTTCCAGCAGGCCTTCGCCAACACCGTGCAGGGGCCCTGGACGAAGATCACCGAGAGCTACGGCAAGATGGTGCTCGGCTATTTCGGCCACACCCCGGCCGAACCCGATCCGGAAGTGGTGCGCCTGGCCTCCGAGCAGCTCGGACTGGAGCCGACCCGCAAGGACGTGCACGACATTAACGACCGCAACCCCGAGCTCGGTATCGAATACAACCGCTCCCTTCTCGAGAAGGCCGGCATTGAAGCGACCGAGGAGAACATCTTCATCGCCGCGACCTGCGGAGCCAAGGGCGTTGCGTTCCTCAAGGGCGACAAGCCGCTCGGCATCCGCTACAAGGCCGACGTCGAAGCCGAAATGGCGGCCAAGATCGCCGGCAGGAAACCTGCCGCTGCGGAGAAGAATGTCAACCAGCGTCTCAATGAACTCATCGACAAACCTCAGAAATCCTGTATGTCAAATTATATCGTAACGGTAGACGGCAAGTCCTTCAACGTATCGGTCGCCGATGGAACCGGCGCCCAGAAGCCTGCAGTGCAGGCCGCAACCCCATCGGCAGCTCCGGCACCCTCTTCCGGGGACGGCGTTCCCGTTGAGGCTTCGCTTCCCGGAACGGTCGTGGCCATCTCGGTCGAAGTCGGCGACACCGTCGCCGAGGGCGACGAGATCGCCGTCATCGAAGCCATGAAGATGGAGTCCCCGGTGAAGTCGCCGAAAGCCGGCAAGATCGTCTCCATCGACGTCGCCGTCGGAGACACCGTGGCGACCGGCGACCAGCTCGTCTCCATCGCCTGAAGACTGCTTACATGTATCCCCATGCGCCCGGCCTGCGGCTGTACGCATGGGGAAAGAGTGCCCCTCGAAACCATTCAAGGATTCAAACGACAGCTATGCGCAAGTTACTGATGGTCGTCTTCTCCCTGCTGTTCATGACGACGGCAGGGTTTTCCCAGACGTTTTTCCAGACGGAGGGAGACTGCGTCATCCTCACCATTCCCGACAGCCTCGAGCTGGTGAAGGTGCCGATCCGGGACAGCCGGAAGCTGCAGGTCGGCGATGCCGTCCGTGAGGGCGATTTCCTCGGCCTGTTCGCCGATGAGGCCCACAACAAGATCTCGGTGACGGCCGGCCTCTCAGGCCATGTCACCTACATCAACGACAAGCTCTACCACAAGTATTCCGCCATCCCTCCCGGCACCGAACTCATGCGGATTTCGCGCGAGGATCTCCTCGTCAACGTCCAGGGCTCGGAGGCGACCACCGACAGGCTCTCGCTGAGTATCGTCATGAAGAACCTCGTCGAGAGTACCGGCATCTACGCCCTTGTGACCGACAACCGGCTGACCTGGACCGAAGGGCTCGGCCGCCTGCTCATGATCAGCGTCGGCGCCCTGCTCATCTACCTGGCCATCGCCAAGGGGTTCGAGCCGCTGCTCCTGCTTCCCATCGGCATGGGCGCCATCTTCTCGAACATCCCGCTGGCCTACATCAACGACGAGGGGGGCATCCTCTACTACATCTTCCACGTCGGCATCGAAACCGGCGTCTTCCCGCTGCTCATCTTCATGGGCGTGGGTGCCATGACCGACTTCGGTCCGATGATCGCCAACCCGAAGACCGCGCTGCTCGGCGGCGCCGCCCAGCTCGGCATCTTCTCGACCCTCATCGGAGCGCTCCTGCTTTCCCAGTATGTCCCGGGCATCAACTTCACCATGAAGGACGCCGCCTCGATCGGCATCATCGGCGGTGCCGACGGTCCGACCTCGATCTTTGTGGCCTCGCGCCTCAGCCCGGCCCTGCTCGGCAGCATCGCTGTGGCGGCCTACTCCTACATGGCGCTCGTGCCGATCATCCAGCCGCCCATCATGAAGCTCTTCACGACCGAGGCTGAGCGGAAGATCAAGATGAGCCAGCTCCGCTACGTCTCGAAGCGCGAGAAGATCATCTTCCCGATCGTCGTGATCCTGCTCTGTGCGATGCTTTTGCCCTCTGCGGCTCCTCTCATCGGTTTCCTCATGTTCGGCAACCTCATGAAGGAGTGCGGTGTCGTCGAGCGTCTCAGCGAGACCTCACAGAACGCCCTCATCAACATCGTCACCATCTTCCTCGGACTCGGCGTCGGCAGCAAGCTTTCTGCCGAGAAGTTCCTGAACCTCGAGACCCTCGGCATCCTGGTCCTCGGCCTCTTGGCTTTCTCGATCGGTACGGCCGGCGGTTTGCTGATGGCCCGTTTTATGAACCTCTTCCTGAAGCAGAAGATCAACCCGCTCATCGGCTCTGCCGGCGTTTCTGCCGTGCCGATGGCCGCGCGCGTCGCGAACAAGGTCGGTCTCGAAGCCGATCCGCACAACTTCCTCCTGATGCACGCCATGGGCCCGAACGTGTCCGGCGTCATCGGTTCGGCGGTCGCTGCAGGCCTTCTGCTTGCCGTCTTCATGTAACGGGATCTGTTTGCAGCTTCTGCGTCCAGACGCAAGAATGGCGGCCATATGGCCGCCATTGCTGTATAGGGCTGTTCGGCTGCCGTTCAGCTTTTCAGGATGACTTCGCAGTCGGGGTGCAGCTCGATGAAGCGCTCGACTTCCGCCTCGGGAATGCGGCCGGCCGTCAGTTCGAGTTTCTCGAGGCTTTCGTGGGCCATGATCGGCTCGATCGAGCGGACGCTGGTGTTGGTGATGTCGAGCTCCTCGAGTTCGGCGTGCATCTCAAGCGGCTCGATGCTCTCGACCGGGGTTGAGGCGATGCTGAGCTCGCGCAGGAACGGAAGGTTGCGGAGCGCTTCGATGTCCTCAATGAGCGTTTTGTTGCAGCGCAGGTATTCGAGGTTCCCGAGGTCTGAGAGCGGCGAGAGGTCGCGTACCGCGGAGTTGTTGATGCCGAGCTCGATCAGGTTTTCAAGGCCCGAGAGGGCTTCGATGGAGTCGATCCGGGTTTTGTAGCAGCTGAGCTTCTCGAGGGCCTTGAGGTCTCGAAGCGGCGAGAGGTCGGTGATCGGAGTCTCGCTGCAGTAGAGCTCCTCGAGGTTGACGAGTCCGCTGATCGGTTCGAGCGACTCGACCATCGTGCTCGAGATCCAGAGCAGCTTCAGGCTCTTCAGGTGGCGGAGCGGTTCGAGCGAGCTGAAGTCGCAGTCGAAGGCGTAAAGGCGCTGCAGGTTGGTGAGATGGGAGACCGGGTCGAGGTTTTCGACCGGCGACTCGTCGCAGCGCAGCTGCTGGAGCTTTTCGAGCGGAGCGACCGGCAGGAGGTCGTGGATCCGGCGGTTGTCGCAGCGCAGGCTCGTGGTGTCGAAGAAGGCGAGCAGCTCGCCCTCGCCCGGATCGCCCTTCAGCTTCAGGGTCTGGCGGACCACCTCCTTCCATTCGGCCGTCAGGGCGTTCCACCACTTCCTGCGCAGCTGGCTCTCGGCGATGAGGGCTTTTCTTGTGGTGGTGCGGAGGAACTCGGCTTCGTCGGGGCTGCAGTAGATGTGGCGGGACTCGCTGTTCGGCGTGAGCGCTTCGGGAGTCGAACCTGCGGGCTCGTCGAACCCCGTGATCTTGTCGGTCAGGCAGCGGGTGTACCACTCGGCCTTCTTCTCCTCGACGATGCGGTGGTGGCGTTCCATGTCCTGCTCGTCAAGCGAGGAGATGTCCTCGAGGATGTCGTTTCCGCACCGGGGGCAGACCGCACTGTCGGCAGTGAGCGGAAAGCTGCAGACGGGGCACTGATGGTAGGTGTTTTGCTCCAAAGCGGGTGGCGGTTAAGGCATTGGTGAAGCGGTTTCCGGATCCTGCCGTTCCTGCAGGGCCGGGGCGGTGTCCGTGACCCCGCCCCTTTGGTGGCGGAGTGTTATTAAATGATAAGAAAAAAAGCGTTATCCCCATACCGGACCCCTGAAATCCCTCTCCGCTTCCACGAGTTTTTTTGCCGGTTCCTGAACTATCGGTGCGGCTTGTGCTCCAACGCCGAACTTTTTGGCCGCACCGGCTGTTGCAGTTGCTTTCTTCCCCCATTGTACTAATGAAGCGTCGGGAGCATCTCCCGGGGAGCGAGTCATGGGAGCGGAGAGGGCAGGGGAGAACAGGGAGGCTCTTCTTGAGCTTTCCTCAGAGGAGTGGCTGCTGCGCAAGAGCGGCTTCCGCCGCAGCGAGAAGCAGATCCGGATCAACGAGACGCTCCTGACCATCGGCAACGGCTATCTCAACATCAGGGGGAGCCTCGAGGAGCTGCCGCCGGGCCACTCGGGCGGCATGTACATTTCCGGCCTCTACGACAAATCCGAGGCCGACGTCGAGGAGCTCGTCAAGTGTCCGATGTGGACCGACCTGTCGCTCTGGGTGGAGGGCGAGCCGTTCTGCCTTTCGACCGCCAGGCCGATTCAGCACGAGCAGATCCTCGACCTGCGCAAAGGGGTGCTCCACCGCCGCACCACCTTCCGCCACCCGTCCGGCAGGATCCTCACGCTCGAGACCCTCCGCATCGCCATGCTCCATAACCCGCACTACGGGTGCATGCTGGTGCGCATCACCCCGAGGAACTTTTCGGGTCCCTTGCGCGTCAACAGCGGCCTGAACGGCGCGGTCTGCAACCGCGGCTACTTCCAGGGCGAGCAGCTCAAGCATCTGCAGCTCGAGAAAATCGAGCGCGGGCGCAATTTCATGTACCTCGGAATGAAGACCCGGGAGCAGTCGGTGCGCATCGCCGAGGCGGCCTCCTGGCGGCTGGTCTCCCCCGCGGCAGGGCGCCTGAAATGGGAGCCGCGCATCTACGGCGAGAAGTTCACGAGCGAAATCACCCTCGACGTGGAGCGGGGGAGTTCCTACGTCTTCGAGAAACTCGCCGTCGTCACCACCGCCCGGGAGGTGCCGCCCGAGGCCATGATGAAGGATTCCATCTGCCGGCTCCGGGACTTCGTCAGGGCCGGCGTGGAGGGCGAGATCCGCTCGCACGTGGAGCTCTGGGAGGAGCGCTGGCATCAGGCCGACGTTCGGATCCGGGGCGATGAAGGGGCCCAGAAGGCGCTCCGCTATAACATCTACCAGCTTCTCATCAACGGTCCTCCCGAACCGGGCGGGATCGGCGCCAAGTTCCTCAGCAGCGAGGGGTACCTGGGCCACGTCTTCTGGGATACGGAGATCTTCATCCTGCCGTTTTACATCTACAACTTCCCGGAGATGGCCCGCAACATGCTGCTTTACCGGTTCAACACGCTGCCGGGGGCGAGGGAGAACGCCCGGCGGATGGGGTGCGAGGGCGCCAAGTATGCGTGGGAGTCGGCAACGACCGGCGTGGACGTGACGCCGCGCTTCGCCTCCAAGCTGGAACGCACCATCCGCTTCATCTATACCGGCACGGAGGAGGATCACATCGTCTCCGACGTCATCTACGGCGTGGAGCGGTACTTCCGGGTCACGGGCGACGAAGGGTTCCTCGCCGACTGCGGTCTCGAGATGATCTTCCTCACCGCCCGGTTCTGGGCCTCGAGGATCGTCGACAGCGGGGATCGCTGCGAGATACGCCGAGTCATCGGGCCCGACGAGTTCCATGAGCATGTCGACAACAACGCCTATACCAACATGCTCGTCAAGTGGCACCTGAAGCTCGCGGCCATGCTGTTCAAGCATGTCGGCAAATCACGTCCGGACCTGCTCGCAACGCTCTCTGAACGGCTCTCGCTCGACAGGGCGGAGGTGGCCTCCTGGCTGCGCATGAGCCGCAAGCTGGGCTTCAGGCGCAACCCGGAAACCGGCGTGATCGAGCAGTTCGACGGCTATTTCGGCCTGAAGGAGTACGTGATCGGGCGCTTCGACCGCCAGGGCCATCCCGTCCTTCCGCGCGGGGTGACCTACCGCAACATCCAGTCGACGCAGCTCATCAAGCAGGCGGACGTCATCATGATGATCATGCTCTTTCCCCATGCCTTCAGCCGCCATGAGATCGAGGCCAATTACGATTTCTACGAAAAGCGCACGGCCCACAAGTCCTCGCTCAGCCACTGCATCCACGCCATGATCGGAATCGCGGCCGGGCGGAGGCAGCGGGCCTACAGCTATTTCATGAAAACGGCTCTTTTCGACCTTGAGAACCTGCACAGGAACACCGATCTCGGCATCCACGCCGCCGCTGTCGGAGGAGCCTGGCAGACGGCCGTCTACGGATTCGGGGGGTTCTCGCTGAAGTCGGACCGGCTGGTCCTGAAGCCCTGGCTGCCGAAGAAATGGGAAAGCCTCTCCTTTTCGGTCCGCTGGCGGGATCGGCTGGTGGAGGTGGATGTCTACCACGACCGCGTGTCGGTCCTGGTCCACTCCGACGAGGACGTCGAAGTGCCGCTGAGCCTCTACTGCCGGACCTGCAGGATCACGACCAACGTCCGTGCCGAACTGCCCTATACGCCAACATGAAAAAGGAAGGAGACCGATGAAGACGACACCGCTCAGGATCGCCCAGATTGCCCCCCTCATCGAACGGGTGCCGCCGAGGAAGTACGGCGGCACGGAACGCGTGGTCTACCACCTGACCGAGGGCCTCGTCGAACGAGGGCACCGGGTGACCCTCTTCGCCTCCGGGGATTCGATGACGAGCGCCACGCTTGTCGCACCGGTGCGGGAGGGGCTGCGGCTCGGCCGCAAGGAGCACTCTCCGCTCCTGAGGACGATGATGATGCTCGAGGATGTCTACGGCAGGATGGCGGGCCAGTTCGACATCATCCACTCGCACCTCGAGTACGTGACCTTCCCCTACGCCGTCCATGCTCCCTCGCCGACCGTGCTCACCATGCACGGCCGGCTCGACATCGGCGACCATGCGGCCATCATGCGCCGGTACCGCCACCTGCCCTACGTCTCGATCAGCGACGACCAGCGCCGCCCCGTTCCAGACATCAACTGGGTCGGCACCGTCTACCACGGCTATCCGCCCTCCGCATTCGACTTCAACGAGCACCCGGACGACTACTTCCTCTACCTCGGGCGGTTTTCGCGCGAGAAGCGGCCCGACCAGGCCATCATGCTCGCCATCGCCTGCGGAGTCCGGCTCAAGGTCGCCGCAAAGATCGATCCTGTCGACCGCGACTATTTCGAAGAGCGGGTCCGCCCGCTCCTCGGCCACCCTCTTATCGAGTATCTCGGAGAGGTGGACGAGCGGCAAAAGCGGGAGCTCCTGAAAAACGCCCGCGCTCTGCTCAACACCATCGACTGGCCGGAGCCGTTCGGCCTCGTCATGATCGAGGCGCTGGCCTCCGGCACGCCGGTCATCGTCCGCGCCTGCGGTTCCTCTCCCGAAATCATCACGGAGGGCGAGACCGGCTTTCTCTGCCGGAACCGGATGGATTTCATCAGGGCCGTCCGCCACATCGGCACGATCTCGCGCCACCGCTGCCGCCGGGAGTTCATCGAGCGTTTCTCGGCCGACGCGATGGTCCGCTCGTACGAGTCGCTCTACGAGGATATCGTCCGTCGCGGCCGTTTCCAGTCGGCGCTCTTCAGCGAGCGGCCCCGGGAACCTTTGCGGCGGGTGCTCGGCCGGGGGGTGGCTGAACGCCGCTGAGTCCCGCCCGCTGCGACGGGGCGGGACTGCTTGGCATAAGACGGGATTTTTAGCGGCTGCGCATGGTGGATTTTTGCTTCGCAATGCACATATTACCCCATCCCTTTTGCCACCCAAGAGACGCCCTGAACCCATGGATTTCGTCCATCTGCACGCCCATACGCACTACTCCATGCAGAGCAGCCCGATTTTTCCGGGCGAGCTCTTCAGGGCGGCGGCCTCCCGCGGGATGAAGCGCATCGCCGTCACCGACTACTGCGCCATCTTCAACATGCCGGAGCTCTTCAGCGAGGCCTCCAGGGCCGAAGTCGAGCTGATCATCGGCAGCGAGCTGTTCCTGCTCGAGGGTGCTGAGCACCAGCAGAAGGGGGGGCAGGCCCCCTCTCTCATCCTGCTTGCCCAGAACGAGACCGGGTACAGGAACCTCTGCATCCTGCTCTCCAGGGCATCCCGTGACGGGTTCCAGAACGGCATGCCGCATGCCGATCCCAAACTGCTCGAAGAGTTCCACGACGGCCTCGTCTGCCTCTCTGCCTACAGCGCGGGCCGCATCGGCCGCGCCCTGCTTGCCGGGGCCACGGCGGAGGCCGAGACGCTGGCTGCGTATTACCGCGAGCTGTTCGGCAACCGCTTCTATCTCGAACTGCAGCGCCACAACACCCACTACGACGACGAACTCAACGAAGCGACGGTGGCGCTCGGCCGCAAACTCTCCATTCCGCTCGTCGCCACCAACAACGTCCACTACCTCGAGCGCCGCGACGCGGGATGCTACCGGGCGATGGTGGCCAATCGCACGAAGGAGAAGCTCTCCAGCCAGAACCTGCAGGCCCTTCCCGGGATGGAGTACTACCTGAAGAGTCCCGATGAGATGGCGATGCTCTTCGACGACAGCCATGGCGAGCTCTCCGCCACCCTCGAGATCGCCGAAAGCTGCACCTACGCCTTTTCCGAAAAGGATCCGATCCTGCCGCATTTTCCCGTTCCCGGGGAGTTCGCCGACGAGGCGGCCTACCTCCGCCACCTGACCTGGGAGGGTGCCAAAGAGAAGTACGGCCAGAACCCTTCCGACGGCATCACGAAGGAGGATGTGAAGGAGCGCATCGAGCTGGAGCTCGGCGTTATCGAAAAGATGGGGTTCAGCTCCTACTTCCTCATCGTCAGCGACCTCATCAAGGCGTCGCGCCAGATGGGCTACTCGGTCGGGCCGGGCCGCGGCTCGGCCGCCGGCAGCATCGTGGCCTACCTGACCGGCATCACCCGGATCGACCCGCTCAAGTACAAGCTGCTCTTCGAGCGCTTCCTCAACCCCGAGCGGCTCTCCATGCCCGATATCGACATCGATTTCACCCCGGTCGGCAAGCAGAAGGTGCTCGAGTACACGGTGGAGAAGTATGGGGCAGAGAGCGTGGCCAAGGTGGTCGCCATCGGCACCCTCGGCGCCAAGGCTGCCATCCGCGACGCGGCCCGCGTGCTCGAGGTTCCCCTCTCGGTCGCCGACCGGCTCGCCAAGATGGTTCCCCCCAGGCCCGGAACCACACTCGAGAAGGCCCTGCAGGAGGTCAAGGAGCTGCGCGAGTATGCCGACAGCACCCCGGAGATCCGCGAGCTCATGGAGTACGCCCGCGCGCTCGAGGGCCGGGCCCGCAACGTCTCGATGCATGCCGGCGCCGTCGTCATCACCGAAGGGCCGCTCGAGGAGCAGGTGCCGCTCTACGTCTCCAACAAGATCGAGACCGAAGAGCGTCAGTACGCTGACGAGATCGACCTCGACGAGGAGACGGCCGGCCTGAAGTCCAAGGGTCAGGACGGGGCGGGGGACAAGCAGATGGTCACCCAGTTCGACAAGAACTGGATCGAGACGGCCGGCCTGCTGAAAATCGACTACCTCGGCCTCGTCACCCTCGCCGTCATCGACGAAACCCTCCGGCTCATCAGGAAACGCCACGGCAGGGAGATCGAGCTCGAGACGGTGCCGATGGACGACCGCAGGACCTTCCGCATCTTCCAGGAGGGGAAGATGGCCGGCATCTTCCAGTTCGAGTCCTCCGGCATGCAGAGCTACATGACGCGGCTGCAGCCGACCCAGATCGGCGACATCATCGCAATGAGCGCCCTCTACCGGCCGGGGGCGCTGAACGCGCGCATCGACGAGAAGCGCAATGCCGTCGACCTCTTCGTCGACCGCAAGCACGGCCGCGAGACGATCGACTACATGCACCCGATGCTCGAGACCATCCTGAAGGAGACCTACGGGGTCATCGTCTACCAGGAGCAGGTGATGCAGATCTCGCAGGTGATGGGCGGGTTCTCGATGGCCAAGGCAGACAACCTGCGCAAGGCGATGGGCAAGAAGAAGCCCGAGATCATGGAGAAGTTCAAGGCGGACTTCGTCCAGGGCGCCGTGGCCCAGGGGGTGCACGAGAGCCTCGGCACGCGGGTCTTCGAGCTCATGGCCGAGTTCGCCGGCTACGGCTTCAACAAGAGCCACTCGGCAGCCTACGGGGTGCTGGCCTACTGGACGGGATGGCTGAAGGCGCACTACACGATCGAATTCATGACCGCCATCCTCAACAGCGAGATCGGCGACACCGAACGCATGAAGCATCTCACCGACGAGGCCAAGAGCTTCGGCATCTCGATCCTTCCTCCCTCCATCAACCGGAGCGACGCGCTCTTCTCGGTCGACGACTCGACGGGCGTGCCGGGCATCCGGGTGGGGCTCAGCGCCATCAAGCAGGTCGGCGGCGCGGCCCGTGCCATCATCACGGCCCGGCTCCGGCGCAAGCGAGACTTCCTGAACCTCTTCGACCTCACTGCATCCGTCGACCAGCGGGTGATGAACCGCAAGGCGCTCGAGTGCCTGATCCTCTCCGGCGCCTTCGACGAGATCGACTCCCACCGGGCCCGGCTCCTGGCCAACATCGACAAGGCCATCAAGTTCGGCCAGATCGAGAACCGCGCCGTCACCCTCGGCCAGTGCGGGTTCTTCAGCGTCGAAGAGGGGACGATGGACGAGGAGTCGCACTATCCGGACCTGGACGGCGCCGAACCGATGCCCGAGCCCGAAAAGCTCATGCACGAGAAGAAACTTGTGGGGTTCTATCTCAGCCGCCATCCGCTCTCTCCATGGAAGCGGGACTGGCAGGCCTTCAGCTCGCTCCAGCTCCACTCGCGCGACGTCACCCCTTCGCGCCAGTACCGGGTGATCGGCCTCGTGGTATCGACGAAGCCCTATCGCGACCGGAAGGGCAAGCAGATGCTCTTCGGCGTCATCGAGGATTTCACCGGCAAGGCGGACTTCACCGTCTTCGCCAGCGTCTATGAGCAGTATTCCCACCTGCTCAAGGCCGACGAGCCCGTCATGCTCGTCGCCGAAGCGGAGGTGAGCGGCGGGATGCTCAAGCTGCTCGTCCGCGAGGTCCTGGCGATCGAGAAGGTCCGCAAGAGCCTGGCCAAGAAGATCATCCTCAAGGTCGACGCCGACGAGGAAACGCAGCTCGAGCGGCTCAAAAAGGTGGGGGAGGTGTTCCGCAGCCATAAGGGCGACACTCCGGTCGATTTCGAAATCAGGGTTCAGGCGGGCCAGTCGATCGAAAACCTCAAGGTTTTCGCCCGCAGTTCACCCATCGATCCCGACGAGGAGGCCCTTCTGCAGCTCGAGGAAATTCTCGGGCCGGACAATGTCAGAATTGCGGGGTAGCGGTTTTTTTGTTACTTTCCTCCTTCGTCGAGATGTATTTATATGGCGTTTTAGTTTTATTTGAGAAACCCTTTTAATCGGATACTTACATGAGCGGAAAATATCTCGTGGCTACCGACCAGAACTTCAAGGCTGAAGTGCTCGAGTCGGACAAGGTTGCACTCGTTGACTTCTGGGCCGCATGGTGCGGACCCTGCATGATGCTCGGACCGGTCATCGAAGAGCTTGCGGGCGACTACGAAGGCAAGGCCGTCATCGCCAAGGTCAATGTCGATGAAAACCCCAACACGGCTGCCCAGTACGGCATCCGCAGCATCCCGACCATGCTGGTCTTCAAGAACGGCCAGGTCGTCGACCAGATGGTGGGCGCCATGCCGAAGAACATGATCGCCAAGAAGATCGACGAGCACATCGGCTGATCGATACCGATCGTACCGGACGTGTCCCGGCACCAGCTGCCGGGACGCTCCCTTTTCCTCCCTTACCCACCATTTCCTCGAACCTACATACCAGATTTAATGCGCCATGGAAGCAGACGTGCGTGACATCGTCATCATCGGTACCGGTCCGGCCGGATACACCGCAGCCATCTATACCGGTCGGGCGAACCTCAAGCCGCTCGTCATCGACGGCTACCAGCCCGGCGGCCAGCTGATGATCACCTCGGAAATCGAGAATTTTCCCGGGTTCCCCGAAGGGATCCAGGGTCCTGAGCTCATGCAGCGGATGCGCGACCAGGCCACGAAGTTCAATGCCGAGTTCGTCTACGGCAGCGTGACCGAGGCCGACCTTTCCCGCCGCCCGTTTTCGCTGACGATGGAGGACGGCAGCGAGATCCTCACCCGCTCCCTCATCATCGCCACCGGCGCCAACGCCAAGTGGCTCGGCATCGAGTCGGAGGACCGCTACCGCGGTCGCGGCGTCTCGGCCTGCGCGACCTGCGACGGCTTCTTCTTCCGTGACAGCACGGTCTTCGTCATCGGGGGAGGGGATACGGCGATGGAAGAGGCGCTCTACCTCACCAAATTCGCTTCCAGGGTGGTGCTCGTGCACCGTCGGGAGGAGTTCCGCGCTTCGAAGATCATGAGCCTTCGGGCAGGCAAGAATCCGAAGATCGACACCATCCTCAATGCGGTGGTCGACGAGATCCTCGGTGACGGCCAGAAGGTGACCGGCATCCGGCTGAAGGACGTCAGGACCGGCGAGCTCCTGGAGCATGCCTGCGACGGCGTCTTCATGGCCATCGGCCATGCGCCGAATGCGAAGATGTTCGACGGCCAGCTCGACATCGACGACTACGGCTACATCCAGACGAAGAAGTCGTCGACCGAAACGAGCGTCCAGGGCGTGTTCGCCTGCGGCGACGTGCAGGACTTCACCTACCGCCAAGCCGTTACCGCCGTCGGGACGGGCTGCATGGCGGCCGTCGATGCCGAGCGCTACCTGGAAACTATCCGCTGAAGGCTTCGAACCACTCGCCGAGCACCCGGTTGAACCCGTAGGCCAGCTCCGTCCGCTCCGTTTCGCCTCGTGTGAACCAGCGGAGAAGCTGGCCTTCGTGCAGCGTGGTGCGTTCAAGATCGAGCTCGAGGCGCATCTCGAAGACATGCTCCGTCCGGTCCCGGAACTCGTACCGCCTGAAGGGGCGGCATCCCTCCACGTCCGTTTCTATCTCCTCCATCATCTCGCGCACGATGCACCGGTAGGGGGTTTCCCCCGCCTCGACGTGCCCTCCCGGCAGGTCCCACATGCCGGGGTAGGGGATCTCCTTTTTGTCGTCGCGCAGGAACAGCAGCACCGAACCCCTGCCGTCATGGATGATGATGCTCGATCCCGTGTGCCGCGGGGCGGACTCGTTCATCGCTGCTACTCGCCGGCCTGTTCGATGGAGACGCTTTTGGAGAGGCCGTAGCGCTTCATCTTGCGGATGAGGGTGGAGCGGCTGATGCCGAGCAGTTCCGCCGTCCGGCTCTGGTTGCCGCCGCACTTCCGGTAGGTGTCGACGATGGCCTGCAGCTCGATCTCCCTGAGCATCGCCTGTCCGTCGCTCTGGGCGGCCGGTTTTTCGGGCTGTCCTGTCGCCGGGGTTTCTTTCGGCCCGGTCGTTAATGCGGACTGCTGCGCCGGCTGCAGCGCAAAGGAGGTGATGCGGCCGTTCTCGGCCGTCAGCACGGCGCGGCGGATGATGTTCTGCAGTTCGCGGATGTTGCCCGGCCAGCTGTGCGATTCGAGCATCCGGAGCGCTTCGTGATCGATCGAGGGGGGTTCGAGGCCGTTGGCCTTGCAGAACTCTGCGAGGAAGTGCTCCGCCAGCGGTATGATGTCTTCGGGGCGCTCCCGGAGCGGCGGGATGTAGAGCGGGTACTCCTCGAGCCGGTAATAAAGGTCGGCACGGAAGGTGTTTTCGGTGATGGCCCGGGAGAAGTCCCGGTGTGTCGCCGATATCAGCCGGAAGTCGACCGAGCGTTCCTTCTTCTCTCCGACGCGTCGGATCTTCTTTTCCTGGAGCGCCCGCAGCACCTTGGCCTGGATGTCGAGGCTCATGTCTCCGATTTCGTCGAGGAAGATGGTGCCCCCGTCGGCCTGTTCGAAGTAGCCGGCGTGGTCGCTGCTGGCGCCGGTGAAGGACCCCTTGCTGTGGCCGAAGAGCAGGCTCTCTGCCAGCTCGCTCGAGATCGCCGCGCAGTTGATGGTGACGAACGGTCCGTCCTTGCGCCGGCTGCCCTGGTGGATGGCGCGTGCGAAGAGCTCTTTTCCGGTACCGCTCTCGCCGTTGAGCAGCACGTTCATGTCGGTCTCCATCACCTGCATCGCCTGGTCGATCGAGCGCTTGAGTGCCGGGCTGTCGCCACGGATCTCGCCGAAGAGGTCTTTGGTGATGAGCTGCTTTTCCAGCACCGCCACCTTCGCCTTCAGACCCGATTCGGCCAGCGCGTTGCGCAGGATGATCTCCAGCCGGTCGTTCTCGACCGGCTTGGTCAGGTACTCGTAGGCCCCCATCTTCATGCACTGGACCGCCTGGCTCACGTCTTCGAGGGCGGTGATGATGATCACCGGCAGCGCGAGCTTCTCATCGCCGATCCAGCGGAGCACCTCCATGCCGTTTTTGCGGGGCATGTTCAGGTCGAGCAGGAGCACGTCCACCGTTTTTTCTTTGAGGGCGGTGATGCATTCCTCTCCGTTTTGTGCCGTCAGGGGGCGGTATCCGAGCTTTTTGAGCAGGTGCACCATGAGCGTCCTGATGACCGAGCTGTCGTCGGCTACGAGGACGGTTTTGGGTTGTTTCTCTGTCGCCATGGGATCGGTCGTGTGTTGGGGCGTGTGTTTTCGGTGTTTCTCGTGTGTTTCAATATACGCCGGCTTCCCGCCACCTGCAATCCCGGCCTGTTCTGGGACAGTTGTTCCGCAATGGCTCTCCATGTCGTTCCATTCGGGAGCGGACCTTCCTGCCTTTGGGGCAAAGTCTGTGGGAGGGCGCCGATGGTACGGTTCTTGCGGGAGTTCTTTTCATCCAGTGCATTCTAAACACCGTTCCCCGAAGGGAAGTTCATCATGACGAGTGATATCTCCAGAAAACTTACCGATGCGTGTACGGCGCTTGATGGTGCCGTCAGCGACCTGCTTTCGAAGAAGGAGAAAATAGCTCGCATGAGCGGCCCTGAACGCAGGGAGCTTTCCGAGCTGCTCGACGCCATCACCGAGGACCTTCTTGCGCTGCAGGAGCTGATCCGTGAGCTCCGCGCCGGTCTTTCGGCCTGAAAACCCTTCCTCCCCGCACTTTTTGCAGAGCCGTAACAGGAGCCGCTGTGCAGTGCTTGCCCTGTTTGGTTATATAGCGTTTAAAACGCCAGGACATGACCCCTCCCAAACCATACCGGATCGTCATAGAGTGGGACGGCAGCGAGGATTTCCGGTTCAGCTGCGACTATGCGCCCCAGCCGCCCTCCCGGCCTGCCGCCCAGAGCGGGCCCTCTCCGGGGTTTCCCGTCATGGCCGGCGCCATGGCCAACGTGCTCCGCAAGCTCCGGCGCGAGCATATCTCCTTTCCGATGTTCCTCGTGGCCCTCGCCTTCAACCACTCCCGCCTGCTCGAGGAGATCGACCGGCTGCTCTCGATGCTGCACCGCCACATCGAAGGCGAGGAGGGCGAGGGGCGGTTCAGCTGCTACGTCTCCAGGCGCACGATCCCCCCATCCTCGTCGAGCGGGGGGTAGGGGAGCCCCTTTTCCCTCAGCTGGTCGCTGAGGCGCGGGTAGGAGAGTTCGAAGAGCAGCCTCCGGTATCGCTCCTCCTCCAGCTGCCGCTCGAGGTACATTCCCTTCAGGGTGCGCTGGCGTTCGGCCTCGAAGAGGACGACGGCCGCCGCCACCGAGACGTTCAGCGATTCCACCATTCCGTGCGTCGGCACCATGATGAGGTGGTCGGCCTCCAGGAGGGCGGCCTTCGAGACTCCGTCCCATTCCGCGCCGAGGATGACGGCCGTGGGGCGCGTGAAGTCGAACCGTCGGAAGTCCACGGATCCGGGGGCGCCGGTTGCCGCGAGCAGCTGCATGCCCTTCGTGCGGAGCTCTCTGCAGACCTCCCGGATGTCGGTGTGGAGGTGCAGGTCGGTCCAGCGGCTCGAGCCGGCCGCGGCGTGCTGGCGGGTGTGGACCGACTTCTTTTTCGTGACGGCGTAGAGGTCGTGGATACCGACGGCGTCGCAGCTGCGGATGACGGCCGAGAGGTTGTGCGGCTTGTTGACGCTGTCCATCACCACCGTCAGGTCCGGCTGGCGGCGGAGGAGCATGCGCCGGATCTTTCTGAACCGTTCGGGATCGATCAAGGGGCTCGGTGTTTCTTGTGGTTCGACGTGATTTTTCCTCAAGTTAACAATAATCGGGGCAATTGCCGGCACCCGGTGTGCTACCTTGAGAGCGCTTCCACTTGCATCGGTTTCTTTTCAATCCCTCATCCCGTTCGACGATGGACTGGCTCTTCTGCGATTTCCACATCCATACCACCTGGAGCGACGGCGCGCTCTCCGTTGCGGAGGTCGTCGAGCTCTACGGCCGCACCGGCTTCGACGTCATCGCCATCACCGACCACGTGCTCGACAGCGGGAGCCTTGCTGCCGGGGAGCCGCACTGGAGCGTGCCGGAGGAGCGGTTCGGCGAGTACCTGCACGAGCTCTGGGAGGCCGCACGCTTGGCCTGGGAACGGTGGCACATGCTGCTCCTTCCCGGCATGGAGCTCACCAACAACACCTCACGCTACCACATCCTCGCCCTCGACGTGAAGGAGTTCATCAGCCCGGACCTGGAAGTCGAGCCGATGCTTTGCGAGATCCGGCGCCAGGGGGCCGTTTCGGTGGCCTGCCACCCCTTCGTGCGCAACCACTCGGGCGAGTCGCCCTCCGAGCACCTCTGGCAGCACCACGAACGCTACGCCTCGATGTTCGACGCCTGGGAGGTCGCCAACCGCGACGACCTTTTCAATGTTGTGGGGTTGAAAAAATTTAACTATATCGCTAACTCGGACTTCCATGAAGAGAAGCATCTTCGTTCATGGAAGACGCTGCTCAGATGCGACGGCAATGCCGAAGCGGTCAAGCAGGCGATCCGTACCAACGCCGCGGTTTCCCTCTTCCTGTACCGGGGAGGGCCGCTCAGGGGGGATGGTTTCCCCAGTCCAGGCATGCCATGACCGCCCCGGCGGCGGGCGATGCATCCCCGGGGCGACGCGGCACAGCAGTCACCATGAGCATCCATCAGAAGAAACACCCCCAGCTGGAGCGCCTGCTCCGAAACGCCCGCGAGGTGAGCCTCGAGGCCGACAGCCGAGTCCTCATCCTCAGCGATCTCCATATGGGCAACGGCGGACGGCGCGACGAGTTCCGCCGCAACAGCCAGCTCGTCTCCTCGATGCTCTCCGGCTACTACCTGCCGGAGCGCTACGGCCTCGTGCTCAACGGGGATATCGAGGAGCTCTTCAAGTTCCCGCTCGAGGAGATCACCGCCGAGTGGCGGGGGATGTACGATCTCTTCGAATCGTTCCGTCGCGAGGCGTTCCTCTGGAAGACCATCGGCAACCACGATGCCGAGCTTGCCCTGGCCCGCGGCTACCCGCTCGCCGATTCGCTCGTCGAGTCGGTCAAGTTCTCCTACGGGGACGAGACCGTCCTCGTCTTCCACGGCCACCAGGCCTCCGTCCTGCTCTGGGAGACCTATCCGATCGTCAGCCGGGCCGTCGTCTTCTTCCTCCGCTACATCGCAAAGCCGGTCGGCATCCGCAACTTCTCCATCGCCTACAACAGCCGGCGGCGTTTCGCCATCGAAAAGTCCATCTACGAGTTTTCCAACCAGGCCAAGGTGGTCTCCGTCATCGGCCATACCCACCGCCCGCTCTTCGAGTCGCTCTCGAAGGTCGACTACCTCAACTACCGCATCGAAGAGCTCTGCCGGGCGTACTCGTCGGCCGAGAACGGGGAGAAGGAAAGGATAGAGGGGAAGATCGCGGGGCTGAAAGGGGAGCTCGAGGCCTGCTACTCAGAGGGCAAGCGGATCGGTCTTCGCAGCGGGCTTTACAACAACATCACCATCCCGAGCGTCTTCAACTCGGGCTGCGCCATCGGCAAACGCGGCATCACCGCCCTCGAGATCGAGGGAAACCGCATCCGGCTCGTCTACTGGTACAACGGCAAGCAGAGCCGCCGGTTCATGAGCGACCGCGACAACAGCCCGCATGAACTGGGCTCGAGCGGCTTCTACCGGATCGTGCTCAACGAGGATTCGCTCGACTACGTCTTTTCACGCCTCCACCTCCTGGCCTGAGCTTCCGCTCTTTGCAGGGCGCCGAAATGGTCTTGCTCAGCCGCAGTTCTCGAGGTGGCGGAGCACCCCTGCCGGCTCCGCCGTGAGGGATTTCGCTCCCGATTCCACCAGCTCCGCCTCCGGGCGGAACCCCCAGAGCACTCCGAGCGGGTACATGCCGGCACGTGTGGCCGTCAGCATGTCGATGCCGGTATCGCCGACGTAGAGGATGTCTTCGGGTTTTTCCTTGAGCATCGCGGCGACTTTCAGCGCCCCTTCGGGAGCCGGTTTGTGGCCGATGGCGTCATGGTGGCCCATGACGACGTCGAACTTCCAGCCGGCGAGGAGCTCCCCGGCGCAGAGTTTGGTGAACCGGTCCGCCTTGTTCGAGAGGATCGCCTTCTTCAGCCCCAGCTTCTCTAGGCCGTCGAGCATCTCCGGGATGCCCGGATAGGGCTTGGAGCGTACGTTCCAGTTCCCGGCGTAATGCTCTGTCAGCTCCCCGAAGATCCGTTCGAGGGTTTCGCTCGTGCGCGCCTTTTCGGGCACG
The DNA here is from genome assembly GCF_004332115.1 of Chlorobium sp. N1. Lineage (GTDB taxonomy): Bacteria > Bacteroidota > Chlorobiia > Chlorobiales > Chlorobiaceae > Chlorobium. The sequence goes on along the minus strand of NZ_SJPA01000001.1, from coordinate 163,553 downwards.
GCCCGGCGGACCAGCTCGCGCATGCCGCTGCCGACCAGGTAGCGGCACTGTTCGAGACTGTGGGTGGGGTAGCCGTTGGCTTCGAGTACGGTGTTGAGGGTAACCTGGATGTCCTCGAGCGTGTCGAGGAGGGTTCCGTCCATGTCGAAGATGACCGCTTTGCAGTGCATGTGGGGGAGGGTCTGTGGGCGGCCCCTCTTCAGGCCGCCGGTTTGGTCGCCGTAGCGAGGAAAATGGGGTAGGAGGCCTGGCGGCCCGCCCGGTTCTTCTTCTCGACCGTCATGGCGGTGCGGAACGCGGGGTTTTTGAGGCCTGCCGCTTCGAGCATGGTGGCGAGTGCCCTGCGCTCGAATCCGGGGTGGACCTTCTCTTCGGCGTCGTCGTGGAAATAGCCGTCCTCATGGTCGAGGTCCGCGATGGCAAGCGTTCCTCCGGGGGCTAGCAGTCCTGCGATCTCCTTGAGGAATGCGGCGGTGTCGTCGATATGGTGGAGCGTCATGCTCGCGTAGACGACGTTGAAATGTCCTTTCGGAAGGAGGTGCATCTCGCCGGGGTCGGTGAGGTCGAGGCAGCGCGATTCGATGTTCTTCGTTTCCGTCGCCATGATCTTGCCCTCCAGCACGCCGAGCATCCGGTGCGAGGTGTCGATCGCCGTCAGCTTCCTCACGAGCGGGGCCACCTGCATCGTGACGAGCCCCGTCCCGCAGCCGAACTCGAGGACTTCGTGCCACGCCTTGAAGTGGACGGTTTCTGAAAGCGCCCTGAAGACGGATTCGGCGATGCCGAGGCGACGGGGGTTTTCATCCCATCCCTCCGCCTGGCGGTTGAACTTATCCGAACTGTGCCATTGGTGTGTCATAGGTGGAAAAATAAGAATTCGACATTCTGCGCAAAGCCTAAAACCCCTTCGCCGCCATTATTTGTTTCTTCCCGCGCTGTTGTGGCCCCCTCGGCGCATGATTTGCAGAATCGTTGCATCCCCGTAACCGTCCGTCAACACTCATTGGCGTTCTTTCATTCGTACCCTTGCAACCTTTGCCGCCACCCCGCGGCAGCAACGAGCCTCGAGACGAATGAAGGACTATTTCCGGCCGCTTCCCCGGCTTTCGCCGATGCGGGCGCTCCTGCTCCGCCTCCTCATGCTTCCGAACTTCCTGCTCCTGAAGGCGGAAGGGCTCCAGAACCTGCCGCGCGACGGCAGGCCCTGCATCTTCGCCTTCAACCACAACAACTCCGCCGAGGCCCTGATGGTGCCGATCTTCTTCATCTACCACATGGGGGGGCACACCATCAGCTTCGTCATCGACTGGATGTACGGCCGCGTTCCGGTGCTCGGCCGGCTGATGGAGATGATCGATCCGGTCTACGTCTACAACAAGCGTTCCAGCCTCCGATGGATCGAGTCGTCGCGCCCGGTGAGGACGGCCGAGGACACCATCGAGCGCTGCTGCCGCAAGATCCGCTCCGGCCGGAGCATCGGGATCTTTCCGGAGGGGCGGCGCAACCGCGACGCCGGGACCCTGGCGAAGGGCAAGATCGGTATCGGCCACATCGCGCTCTCGACCGGCGCTCCGATCATACCCGTCGGCATCGATTTCCCGCTCCGCATGAAGAAGGGGCGCATCCCGGTGCTCGGCCGCACCATCGTGAGGGTGGGGGAGCCGATCGAGCTTTCACCTCAGTCGGAGGCCTACCTTGCTGCGACGAAGGCTGTGCCGCGATCGGCGCAACGACGCGGGGAGCTCGCAACAAACCTCACCCACGCCGTCATGCACCGCCTCGCGGCCCTCTCCGGCAAGCGCTACGGCGGCCCGGTTCCCGGCGAAGAGTTTTTAAGCAACCAGCAACCATTCGGGTCCGTTCCGACTCCGCCGCTTGCGGTCGGAGAGGCGGGTCTGTAACGAAACGGAGGATCTCCCCATGTCTACGCTTACCGTCAGGAAAGTCGAAAGCCAGGCCGATCGCCGGCTCGCGCTCGAGGTCGTCGAGCAGGTCTTCCGCAATGAAAAGAACTGGATCTCGGGCGTCGAGGGCCAGCTGCCGGAGGCCGACCTCAAAAGCGAGGGTGTCTCGTGGTTCCTCGCCGAGGTCGGCGGGCGTCCGGCCGGCATCATCCGCCTGCTCTACGATCCGCCGCTTGAGCTCCCGGCCGAGTACCAGGTGATGTTCGAGCCGGGCATCGACCCGGAGAAGCTCCGCACCGCGGGACGCTACGCCGAGATCGGCCGCTTCATGATACTCGGGGAGCATCGCCGCAACCCGCGCATCGCGCTCCGGCTCATGCGCGCGGCGACGACCGAGGTGGTCGAGCGCGACTACACGCACTTCATCACCGACGTCTTCGAAGGGGAGGCGAATTCGCCCTTCAACTTCCACACCCGCGTGCTCGGGTTCGAGGTGGTCGGCAAGCACCTGTTCGGCGACCTGAACTGCAGTTCGACGCGCATCATCCTGACGCTCGACATCCTGAAGCTGTACGGGCGCATCAAGAACAGCCGCAACCGCATCCACATGGAGCTCCTCGAGGGCATCAGGACGGTGATCGAGCGCAAGGAGGCGCGCCGGGCGGCCCTCCGCGCCGTGCTTGGCCGCCGGCCGCTCGCCGGGGGGTAGGAGGCGGTGCTTGATCCTTAGCGGGAGCTGCGCCGAAGGGTGGATTGACGGAAGGAGTTCGTGAAGCCGCAGAAAGGAGTATGCCATGCCGAGTCTCGAAGAGCTGAGAGCCGAAGTGAAAGGGGAGTTCTTCCTGAGGGAGGAGCTCTCCAAACACAACGTCAGGAAGGTCGACGCCATGGCCGACGTCATCATCAAGCCGGGATCCAGGAAGGACCTCGCCCGGCTTCTTTCACTGCTCGACAGGTCCGGCTACCCGCACGTGGTGATCAACCGGAAGGGCCGGGTGATCTTCCCCGACCGCCGCTTCCACGGGGCGGTGGTGGTGACCGACCTGAAGATTTGAGCCCCTTTTCTGTTCACACTCTCTTTACAAAGCCTTAACCGTTCCGTAACACTGGGTCTATAGATTTACACCGCATGAAAAAATTCGTGCAAGCGCATTAACACAACGCAAACCAACCAATACCATATCATGAAAAAGACAGCATTCTTAATCGGTCTGGCCGCCGTTCTCGGGTTCTCGAGCAACGCCCAGGCTATCGACTGGAACTGGAAGGGCGATATCCGCTATCGTTACCAGAGCCAGCTTCTTGATGATAACGTGGATAACAATTCCACTGACCACAGCCGTGATCGCCATCGTATCCGTGTTCGTCTCGGTGCCGACATGTGGATCAACGAAGAGCTCTCATCGGGCTTTGAGATCCGTACCGGTTCTGACGCGACTTCGGCAAACTCTACGTTTGGTGATACCGGAAACTTTGACGGTGATACGATCTCTCTGAGCGAAGGGTACATCAACTATCATCCGATGCTCCTCAACGGTGATGTGAATATCCTTCTCGGTAAGCGCTACAGCAAGGAGACCCTTACGGTTATGGACGACCTGATCTGGGATGGTGACGTCACTCTTGAAGGTATGACTCTGCAGTACGGCAAGGATGCCAAGGGTAAGGAGAAGGACGGTTTCTCTGCCAATCTCGGCTATTACGTTTACGACTACCTGAAGGCTTCCGATGCGACGGATGCCTATCTTTTCGCGGTTCAGGGTTCGTACAAGGGGACGGTTTCTGATCTCGCCTATCAGATCGGAGCTTCTTATTACGATTATTGCTCTATCGGTACGACCATACTTTTTGATGCAAAATACTCGGATGAAGGTGAAGTAATTTCTGGGGATACGCCGGATACGCCGGTTACGCCTTTTGCTAATTTGGATTTCAATATCGTCGAATTCTTCGGCAATATTGGCGGCAAGGTTTCGTCGCTTCCCTGGAAGGCTTATGGGCAGTACGCCTTCAACACGGCCAAGCATAGCGAGTACTCCGAAATCCAGGATGGCGACCGCAACGCTTACCTGGTTGGCCTGAAGCTTGGTAAGGCCAAGAACCCCGGCCAGCTTGAGGGTTACGCCGAGTACTACCACATCGAAGAGGATGCAGTGAACAACTTCATGACCGATAGCGACCGTGGCGAGCTCTTCGGTGTGCATACCAACATCCAGGGTTGGAAGACCGGTGTGAAGTACGCGCTGATCCAGAACATGACGCTTGGTCTGACCTACTTCAATGACGAGCTGATTAACGCTGGTACTGCCACCGCCAAGGCTGATGACCGCGGCCACCTCCTCCAGGCCGACGTCGTCGTGAAGTTCTAAACCATTTGTGTGTTGTTCTTTCGTGTGTGCTGTTCTTTCTTCGTCAGGTTGTGTGGTTGGCCTGCAAGGCTGCTCCTGCTTCTCCGGCAGGGCAGCCTTTTTTAAAAAAGCCATCCGCTCCTGCCTTTAGAGCGCACAAAAGCATTTCGTCTGTTCTCTCGTTCCGCTAACCAACTCTAAACAAATCACTCTATCATGAAACTCTTCAGCAAGATCCTCATGGGTGCGGCTGTATTCGGTATGATGGCTTCCGGCGAGGCTTCCGCCGCCCAGAAGATCGTCATGGACGGTTCGACCACCGTCGGCCCGATCGCCAAGTCCTTCGCTGCATACTTCACCAAGACCACCGGTACCGAAGTGACCGTCAGTGAGTCCGGCTCCGGCAACGGCGCCAAGAGCATCATCAACGGCACCTGCGACATCGCCAACATGTCGCGCGCAATGAAGGACAAGGAAGTCGCCGCCGCCAAGGCCAAGGGTGTCAACCCGGTCGAGCATGTCGTCGCCCTCGACGGTATCGCCGTCGTCGTCAACCCGAGCAACCGCGTCCAGAACCTCACGCTCGCCCAGATCCGCGACATCTACTCCGGCAAGGTGACCAACTGGAACCAGGTCGGCGGACCGAGCGCCGCGATCGTCAAGATCCAGCGTGAGTCCAACAGCGGTACCCAGGACACCTTCAAGCACCTCGTCATGGGCAAGGCCTACCCGATCTCCAAGCGTGCCGAGACCCAGGCCAGCAACGGCGCCGTCAAGAGCCGCGTTGCTTCGACCCCTGCCGCCATCGGCTTCGTCGGCCTCGGTTTCGTCGACGGTTCCGTGAAGGCCGTGAAGGTCAACGGTGTCACCCCGAGCGTCGAGACGGTCAAGGACGGTTCCTACCCGATCTCCCGTCCGCTCTTCATGTACACCAACGGCGAGCCGACCGGTGTCGTGAAGCAGTTCATCGACCTCAACCAGACCTCTGCCGGCATGCGCATGATCAGCGAACTCGGGTTCGTGAATAAGTAAGCTGCCACTTCGCGGTGGCGGCATGATACGCTGCCCTGATGACGCCCTCCCCGCATTCGTGCCGGGAGGGCTTTTTATTTGTGTTGGCGGGGGCGCCATCTTTTTCCTACCTTTCCCAGTACGGAATCCATTACAATACATTGAACCAGGTATGATGATGAAGAGGGTGCTCATGCTGCTGATTGCGGCGCTGCTGCTCGGCGGGGCGGACGTTTCCGCAGCAGGGACGGGTATCGTGATTGACGGTTCGACGACCGTCGGCCCGATAGCCAAGTCGTTTGCGGCGTACTATATGAAAAAGACCGGCGTTGCGGTGACCGTCAGCGAGTCGGGGAGCGGCAACGGAGCCAAGAGCCTCATCAACGGCGCCTGTGACATCGCTGCCATGTCGCGCGACATGAAGCCGCAGGAGATCGCCGCGGCCCGCAAGATGGGCGTCAATCCCGTGCAGCATGTGGCGGCCCTCGATGCCATCGCCATCATCGTCAATCCGGCCAACCCCGTGCGCGGGCTTACGAGGGCCCAGATAGCCGGCATCTATACCGGCCGCTACACCAACTGGCAGCAGGTCGGCGGTCCCAACGCCCGTATTGTCGTGATCCAGCGCGAATCGAACAGCGGCACGCAGGAGTCGTTCAAGACGCTCGTCACCGGCAAAGCCTCGCAGATCACCCGCCTCGCCGAAACACAGGCCAGCAACGGTGCTGTCAAGAACCGCGTTTCCACAACCCGGACCTCGATCGGATTCATCGGCATGGGCTTCGTCGACTCCTCCGTCAGGCCGATTCCCGTCGACGGCGTCGTTCCGACGGTCGAGAGCGTCAGGAGCGGGACCTATCCGCTCTGGCGGAAGCTCTATTTCTACACGAACGGAGTACCGGTGGGCCAGCTTAAAGAGTTCCTCTCGCTTTCCGCCACTCCCGACGGCATGCGCATCATCAGCGAACTGGGGTACATCAGCCGGTAAGCGCGCCCCCCTCGTCCCCCAGATCCATGCAGTCGCAGCCACTCGCATACAGCCGGAACAGGAATCCTTTCCGGCTGTGCTGTTTACGGCCGCTTTTCGGGTTGTTGCAAAGTTGTAACAAGCCTGCGTTTTTTTCTTTCGCCAAAGAGTATAGATTTGAGGCATTGAATCCAGTGGGCCCCCATGCGCCCCGTTACCGGAAATCAACCGCATCATCATGAGTGGAGAAGTGCAGAAAGAGAGCAGCCGTTCCCAGGCCTTCGTCGTCAGCGAGAGCCGGCGGAAAATGCAGAAGGTGGCGCGCACGGCCGGAGAGACCGTTCTGCTCCTCATCGCCTCGTTCGTCGCCATCGTCGTCCTCTTCATCTTCTACTTCGTCGCCGTCGACGCCGTTCCCTACTTCCAGCTGAGAGGGTTCACGGAGTTTTTCACCTCGACCAGCTGGTACCCGGCAGGGGAGCCCGGTGAGTTCGGCGCCCTGGCCATCATCTACGGCACCGGCATGGTCACCCTCGGCTCTGCCCTGCTCGCCGTGCCGATGGGGATCGCCGCCGCGGTATGCCTCAGCGACATTCTGCCCTTCTCGGTTCGCCAGTACGCCAAGCCGGTTATCGAGATGCTCGCCGCCATCCCTTCGGTTGCCTTCGGTTTCTTCGCCCTCGTCATCCTCGCTCCGCTCCTGCAGACGAGCGGCGGGCCGATGCTCATGTGGGTCTGGTGGATCCTTGCCGCCCCGTTCCTGCTTCTCTCGGTCATTGTCGGCTCCGACCTCCTCACCACGAAGATCGAGGATCCCCTCCGCCGCAAGCGCTACGCGACCATGCTGCAGGCGCTCTTCGGCCTCTTGGCCCTGCTCGTGCTCTACGTGGTCGGTTCGCGCCTGAACGCCATGGAGATCCTCACCGGCACCAACGCGCTGAACGTCTCCATCATCCTGAGCTTCATGGCGCTCCCCACCATCGTCAGCGTCGCCGAGGACTCCCTGCAGTCGGTCGGCCGCGAGCTGCGCGAAGGCAGCTACGCGCTCGGGGCCACCCGTGCCGAGACCCTCGTCAAGACCGTCATTCCCGCTGCCAGCAGCGGAATACTCGCCGCCGTCATCCTCGGCATCATGCGCTCGCTCGGCGAGACCATGGTGGTCTGGATGGCGTCGGGCAATTCCTCGCACATCCCCGAGCCCTGGTACAACTATCTCGAAGCGGTCCGCACGCTGACGGCCACCATCGCCGGCGATATGGGCGAGGCCGACCAGGTGACCGGTTCGGCGCGCTACCACGTGCTCTTCGCCATGGGCCTGCTGCTGCTCGTCATCAGCTTCATCAGCAACCTCGTCAGCGAGCGCATCGTCGTCCGCCAGCGCAAGATCCTCTCCGGACAGTAAAACGGCTCAATCCCCAACCAAACAGGCAGTCATGAATCTCGGAACAAGGAAAGTACTGGACCGTTCGTTCACCTCCCTGGGCATCGGCTCCATCGTCGTCATGGCCCTCGCGCTCCTGGTTGTCATCACCCCCATCGTCTACAACGGCCTCGGCGCCGTGTTTTTCCAGGGTACGATCGAGCATCGCAAACTCCTCCAGGACGAGTTCCATCGCGGCGACAAGGCTCAGCTGGAGCGCGAGATCGAGGAGTCGGGGCGCTACCGCATGGAGGCCTACCGGATGCTCGGCGAGTTCGAAGCGGAGCTCGAGGGGATGGATCCCGTGAAGGCACGCCAGTACCGCATGCAGCTCGGTCCCGTGAAGACCGCCCTGCAGGGTCTGCTCGGGCCGATTCCGGGAGAGGAGCCCGGCATCCTCACCCGGTTCCGCTACGGCCAGACCCGCTGGGAGAAGGCGGAGGAGAAGCTCCACGAGCTGCTCTACGAGTCCAAGTGGGACTATTCGGATCCCAACGTCATGGCCAAGGAGTACTTCGTGCGCCGCGCCGAGTCGTTCGAGGGCACCAGCCTTCTGCCGCTCTTCAGCTACGTCGAGCAGAACGCAGAAAAGATGCTCCTTCCGCGTTTCACCGCCTACTGGGGGTTCCTCTTCGACAAGTCCGTTGACGCCCACATCTTCGGCGGCATCTGGCCCGAGATCCAGGGTACCTTCTTCCTCGCCATCGGCGCCATGCTCTTCGCCTTCCCGCTCGGTGTGGTCGCGGCCATCTATTTCACCGAGTATGCCAAGGACAACCTCTTCACCAGCATGCTCCGCAGCGCCAACAGCACCCTGGCCGGCGTGCCGAGCATCGTCTTCGGTCTTTTCGGCCTCGCCTTCTTCATCAACACGCTGAAGGTGTCCGAGTCGAAGAGCGTGCTTGCCGGTGCGCTGACGCTCGCCATCATGATCCTGCCGACCATCATCAGGGCCGCCGAGGAGGCGATCCTTTCGGTTCCGAAGACCTACAAGGAGGCTTCGCTCGGGCTCGGCTCGACCAAGTGGAACACCATCGTGACGGTGATCCTTCCCGCGGCACTTCCCGGCATCATCACAGGCGGCGTGATCAGTCTCGGCCGCGCGGCCGGCGAGACCGCTCCCATCATCTTCACGGCGGCCGTCAGCGTAGGTTCGGCCATCGGCCTGGCCGATGTGCTCTCCTCGCCGACCCCGGCGCTCTCCTGGAACATCTACAACCTCGCCAGCGAGCACGAGATGGCCTCTGAAATCCGCCACGTGCAGTACGGCATGGTGCTCGCCCTCGTCAGTATCGTGCTGCTCCTGAACCTCTCGGCGGTGCTCCTCAGGGCGCGCATAACCAAGAAATTAAAAGGCTGATCAACCATGCAAACGACAGTGGAAGAAAAGGAGACCTCCATGCAGACCCCGGCTAAAACCGCGACGCGCGACATCTACCTGCCATCCGAGCGCAAGAGCGTGGCAGGAGGGGGAACCCCCCATGTCGTTGCCAAGGACTTTTCGATTTTCTACGGCGACTTCGAGGCCGTGAAGAAGGTGAATGCGGACATCCTCTCGAAATACGTGACGGCCATCATCGGCCCCAGCGGCTGCGGAAAGAGCACCTTCCTCCGGGCCATCAACCGGATGAACGACCTCATCCCGAGCTGCCACACCACCGGCACCCTGCGCTTCGACGGCGAGGACATCTACGGAAAGCTCACCGACGAGGTGCTGCTCCGCAAGAAGATCGGCATGGTGTTCCAGAAGCCGAACCCCTTCCCGAAGTCCATCTTCGACAACATCGCCTACGGACCCCGGCTGCACGGCATGACCGACAAGAAGCATCTGATGGAGATCGTCGAGAAGAGCCTGCGCAAGGCCGCGCTCTGGGACGAGGTGAGCGACCGGCTCGACAAGAACGCCCTCGGCCTCAGCGGCGGACAGCAGCAGCGGCTCTGCGTGGCCCGCACGCTTGCCGTCGAGCCTGAGATCCTGCTGCTCGACGAGCCGACCTCGGCGCTCGATCCGAAGGCGACGGCCAAGATCGAGGACCTCATCCAGGAGCTCCGCGGCAGCTACACGATCATGATCGTGACCCACAACATGCAGCAGGCCTCGCGCGTCTCCGACTACACGATGTTCTTCTACGAGGGCACGCTCGTCGAGCATGCCACGACTCCCCAGCTCTTCACCAATCCGAAGGACCGGATGACCGAGGATTACATCACCGGCAGATTCAGCTAACCGAACCATACCACCGACATGTCAGAAAGACCGGTACATGAACACATCAGGGAGCTATCGGAAGTTCTCGTCCAGCTTTCGGAAAAGGTTCTCCAGAACTTCGACGACGCACTGGCGGCCGTCAAGAACCAGGACGAGGAGGGCGCCCGCCGCATCCGCCACGCCGACCTCGAGATCGACCTGGCCGAGGTGGGGCTCGAGGAGCGCTGCCTGGCCTTCCTCGCCCTCCAGCAGCCGGTGGCGCGCGACCTGCGCACGATCGTCACCATCATGAAGATCAACGACGACCTCGAGCGCATCGGCGACCTGGCCGTCCACATCATCGAGCGTATGCCGGAGATCAAGCCCGACATGCTCCAGATGTTCGATTTCGAGAGGATGGGCCACCTCGCCGCCGACATGACCCGCAAGTCGATCGAGGCCTTCATCTCGAAGGACCGCTTCCTTGCCGACAAGGTCTGCTCGCTCGACGAGGAGATCGACGCCATCCACAGCTCCGTCTTCAAGCGCGTCGCCCACCTGATGAAGGATCCCGATTCGGATGTCGACCAGCTGATCTCGCTGCTCAGCATCTCCCGCTACATCGAGCGTATGGCCGACCACGCCACCCGCATCGCCCACGAGGTCACCTACCTCGTGACCGGCGAGATCGTCCGCCACAACGACGTCTCCTACGAAAAGCTCGTCCAGTCGCTCAAGGACTGAGCGGTCGTACCTGCCGGTTCCAGCGTGTAAAAAAGCCCGTCTTGAGAGCGGGCTTTTTTACATTTTTTCTTGGATTTAACCCCCTTCGACTGCTAAATTCGGACTACATTGTATCGTAGCATCTCCATAATCATTAAGCATGGTTCCCGACCCTTATGGCCAGTCTGTTTGGAAAAATCTTCGGTGACTCCCCGAAAACCGCCGCAACCCCGAAAGCGTTCACCGTCCAGGTCGATCCCAAGAAGTTCGGTCTCGCAACAAAGCCTCAGGGGACGGTACACGTGCAGTTCGAGTCGCTCAAGCAGAAGCTTACGAAGCTCTCCTCGAACGTCGAGAACAACCTGATGCTCAGCATCCGGGCCTCAACCAAGCAGAACAACGAACTGGCAGCCTCGGCCTTCAAGTTCGACGAAGAGTACATCCAGAAAGGCAAGTTCGAGGTCGAGTACCTCACGCTCGCCTACGGCGCCTTCCAGGAGCTCGACGAGGCGCAGCAGAAGATTGTCAGGGACGCCCGCATGATCCTCCAGGAGCTTGAGCGGATGGCGCAGTTCGCCCTCAACATCGCCGAGAAGACCCCGTTCGTCCAGTTCGAGAACGTCCAGAACCTCCACAAGGACGAGTACGACCTGAAGCCGATGGGCGACATCACCGCCGAGATGATCAAGAAGGCGGTCGAGGCGTTCGTCAGCGGGAACTCGAAGCACGCCCGCGAGACCCTCGACATGATGCAGGAGATCCAGGGGATCTACGACAAGGCCGTGGCGAAGCTGAAATCGACGGTCAACGACCAGAACATCATCAGCCATACCGGCATCCTCTCCATTCTCGACCATACGAAGGCCTGTGCCGACATCTCCTGCTCCATTTCCAGCCATTTCTGCTGACTGCGCAGGACGGGCGAAAGGAGCGGATCGTCACCCTACTACAAAAGAGCGAACTGCGGTTCGCTTTTTTGTTGAAAGCCCGCCTCCTCCGTTCTCCTGGTCCTGAATTTTCAGAAACGTCACGATAGCAATCGTATCTTGCAACGATGCATACCATGAAGACAGCGCGCGACACCTTCCGCGGTACGCGGACGAAAATATCCTCCCTCTCCGCCTGGTTCCGGAGCCAGGGCGCCGTGCTCATGCTCTGCCGTGCGGCGCTCGCTTTTTCCTGGATCTACCAGGGAGCGGTTCCCAAGCTCGTCTGCATGAGCAGCGGGGAGCTCGAGCTGCTCGGCCACCTGATTCCCGTCTACCGCTGGGCCTGCATCGCCGTTTCGTGGATGGGGGTGGGGGAGATCCTCTTCGGCTTCTGGCTGTTTGTCACGAGCCGCCCCCTTCTGTTCCGGCTGAACATCGCCGCCCTTCTGCTCCTGCTGCTCTTCGTCGCCCTGTTCGAGCCGCAGATGCTCCTCGAGCCCTTCAACCCGTTTACGCTGAATGCTGCGCTCGTCGCGCTTTCGGCAATCGCCGTCATTGAACTCCAGAACACACAAAACGCCAAGCATGATGCAGACCAGCATACACGATGAATCCACCGGCAGCGTCGCCAGACTCTTCCTCTACGTCACCGTCGCCGTCATATCCGTCGCCGCCCTGCTCGGCGCCCTCGGTGCGCTGACGCAGAGCGCTTTCCTGAACCAGCTCCATCCGTATCTCTTCTTCATCGGGTTCGGCAACCTCGCCATCCTCATCTTCAACCGCTACCTGACCTCGGCCATCTATCCGGAGCTCCGCATCAGCCCCGCAACGCAGCGGCGCTACATCTACGCCGTCCTCCTCTCGCTCCTCTCCATCACGGTGGCGGTCTACATGCAGTGGCCGCTCCTGAAGGCGCTGACCGGACTTTTCCTGATGGCGGTCGTCCTCGGTCCCCTCCGCGAGATCTTCACCACGCTCTCCATCCCGAAAATCTGGAAGGACGTGTCGGTGCGCTACTACATCTTCGATGTGATCTTTCTCCTCAACGCCAACCTCGGCCTCTTCACCCTCGGCCTGAAGGAGGCCTTTCCCGAGCAGGGGCTGATTCCCTTCTTCGTCACCCAGTCGGCCTACTTCCTCGGCTCCTCCTTCCCGCTCAGCATCAGCGTCATGGGCTTCCTCTACACCTACGCCTGGAAGCAGTCCGACAAGCGCGAGCTCTTCACCCGTCTTTTCAGCCTCTGGTTCTACGTCTTCGTCGGCGGCGTGCTCGTCTTCCTCGTCGTCATCCTCATGGGCCACTACTTCGGCATGATGCTGCTCAGCCACATCCTCCTGCTCGGAGTCATGGCGATGCTCGGTGGGTTCGGTCTCTATATGAACAGGTTCTTCAAAAAACGCTTCCACCATCCCGCCCTGGCCTTCCTGCTCAGCGGCCTCTCGCTGCTTTTCGCCACGAGCGCCTACGGCATCATGAACGTCTACTTCATCAAGGGGATCCCCTTCGGGACCCATCCGCCGATCCGGGCCGACCAGATGTGGATCTACCACTCCCACACCCATGCCGCCCTGCTCGGCTGGATCACCTTCTCCTTTATCGGGATGATCTACATCGTCATCCCCGCCATCGTTCGCCGCGATTCGCTCTCCCTCCTGCGGGAGGGCAAGGCCCTCTCGAAGCTGCTCGAGGCGGTCACAATGGAGCGGGCCTTCCTGCAGCTCACCGTGATGCTGCTTGCCGCAACGGGAGTGCTGCTCGGCTTCTTCATCGAGAGCGACATCCTGCTCGCCCTTTCCGGGCTGGTCTTCGCGCTTGCCGTCCTGTTCCTTTCCTTCAACCTCAAGGGGGAGCTCCACCGCGAATCTCCTGACAAGGAGCACTCGGCATGAACCGGCAGCAGAGCCGTTTCCGGCCGTCGTCCATCGCCGTGCTGCTTTTTCTTGCTGCAACCCTTGCGCCCGGCTTTTCCCGGCAGCTTTCGGCCGCCGATGACGCAATGCTCGAAAAACTCCGTGAGGGCAGGGATGCGTGGAACGCCATGCGAAAGGCTCCGGGCGCCGAACACCCCGATCTTTCGGGCGCCGACCTGAAGGGCAGGAAGCTCTCGGCGTTCGATCTCGGCGGCGCCGACTTCACGGGAGCCGACCTCTCGCAGTCGAACCTCAGCGGGGCCGACCTGCACGGAGCGCGGCTCGACTCGGCATCCATTGCCTCCACCATCCTCTCCGGGGCCGACCTTCGGGGGGCTTCCATGCATTCGGCCGACCTCGACTCGGCGCAGCTCGAGGGTGCCGACTGCAGCGGAGCCGATATGCGCCGCGCCGACATGCGCCGTGCGGACTGCTCCGGCGCACGTTTCGTCGGCACCGACCTCAGGGAGGCCCATTTCCGCGAAGCGGGACTCTCGGGAGCGGATCTCGGTAGAGCCGACCTTCGTGCGGCCTACTTCTGGCGTGCGAACCTCGACCGGACGGACCTTTCAGGGGCAACGGTGTCGCAGTCGACGGTGCTCGACAGCGGCAGCTACGCCACGGCGGTCTGGGCCGGTGCCAACGGACTCATCTTCGAGGCCGACGTGCCGCCTCCCGCTCCCGCCGCCGAATCGCCGGACGTGAGGGTTGCGGGGGGAGCGCCTGCAGCACGGCAGGCCACCGCCGCCGTAGCGGAGCAGCGCCCCGAAAAGGCTCCGCGCAAAGGGATCCTGAACCTCTGGCAGCGCACTGGTCCCGTCGAGGCGCCCTACGACGCCTTCCAGTACGAGTCGCTGAAGAAGAATGTGACGAAGTGGAACCGGATGCGGCGAACCGACCGCTCCGTGCAGGTCGATCTCCGCGAGGCCGACCTTGCCGGCAGGAACCTCTTCGGCGCCGACCTGCGCAACGCCGACCTCCGCAGCGCCGGCCTGCGCCTTGCCGACCTCTCCGAAGCCGATCTTCGCGGCGCAGACCTGCGTGGAGCGGACCTGCGCGGCGCGACCCTCACCGAGGCCGATCTCGGCGGAGCCGACCTCCGCGGGGCAAGGCTCTGGCGGGCCAACATGAGCCGCGCAAGGCTCGAGGGTGCGAGGGTTTCAGGTTCGACCGTGCTCGATTCCGGCAAAAAAGCGACCGCCGAGTGGGCAGAGAAGCAGGGAGCTCGCTATATTGAGGACTAGCATGAGCATGTGCGCAATGACGACAGCGGGACGCACGATTCAGGTCGGCGTCCCTAAATGTTTTGGAAATAAGACCCTATGAGCGGTTCCAGCCGTCCGATGGTCAGTGTGACCGTTCCGATGTACAACAACGAGCGCTTCATCGCTGAGACGATCCGCTCGGTGCTCGCCCAGACCTACCAGGACTTCGAGCTGCTCATCTACGACGACAACTCCACGGACGATTCGCTTGAGATCGCCGCCTCGTTTTCCGATCCGCGCATCCGGCTCGTGAGGAACGAGCGGAACCTCGGGCCCGAAGGGAACTGGAACCTCGCCGTCAGCGAGGTGCGCGGCCGCTACGTGAAGCTGGTCTGCGGGGACGACCTGCTCTTTCCCACCTGCCTCGAAAAACAGGTGGGGGCTTTCCTGGATCCCATGAACGGCGGCGTGAGCCTGGTGAGCGCGCAGCGCTCCATCATCGACTCCCGCGGCAAGACGATCATCGGCAAGGTGAACTTCCTCGACGAGGGGAGAAAGGAGCCGGTGGATGTCGTGCGCAAGATGGTGCGCATGGGCACCAACATCATCGGCGAACCGGTCTGCGGGCTCTTTCCCGCGGATGCCATCGCCCGCACGAGGGGCTACAGCGCCCTCGTTCCCTATACGACCGACGTCGACTACTGGCTGCAGCTGCTCAAGCAGGGTGATCTCTATGTCATCGACGAGCCGCTCTGCGCGTTTCGCATTTCCGACGTCTCCTGGTCGTCGCGCATCGGGGAGATGCGCTACCAGCAGTTCCTCGCCTTCATGGAGCAGGCGGCCGCCGACCCCGGCCACGGGGTCACCGACCTCGACCTCTTCATCGGCAGGATCAACTGCGCCATCCAGTCGATGACGAGTCTCATGGGTTTCAAGCTCTTTGCCGGATCGGCTTCCGAAAAACGCACCCTGGCCGGCATGTTCCAGTCCGACGGCAAAGGCCTTGCCAGGGCCTTCTTCCCGTGAGGAATGGAATACTGATGTGCGGCGTTCTTTTTTATGTATCTGCAATATGACCCCTGACTGATGTTGACACGAGGCCAGAAAGCCCAGAAAAACCCACAGAGCACCCCGAGGGAGATCCCCTTCAACTATACTTCGGCCGGTGACCGGCAGGCCATCGCATTCCTGCTGGGAGATGACGTGGTCCGCATGCTCGACGAGCTGCGCGACCTGCGCGTGACGGGCCGTTCGGCGCGCCTCCTCATGAGCATCATCGGCGAGATGCTCATCCACCGCCGCAACCCCTACCTCTTCCAGGAGCTGGTCGATTCGGCCGCAAGGCGCCGCAGGCTCTTCGAGCGCGCCCTCTCGGACCTCGAGGTCATCGCCGCCTCGGCAGACGGCGAGACCCGCGTGGGTTCGATCGTTGCCGCCGTGCGCCGTGAGGTCGAACGGTTCCGCAAAGTGGTCGCCGAGACCCCGGACCTTCGCCGCCGGATGCGCCGCGAGCTGGGGGCCGTGGTGGGTGTGAAGAACGTCCTGTTCGATCCCTTCGCCCTGGTTTCCCACGCCACCGACGCGACGGACTGGAGGCTGCACCTTCCGGTCGCCGTGGTGACTCCCGACGAGGAGCGCCAGGTCGCCCCTGTGCTTACCGCCATTTCGGAGCTCGGGCTGCACGCCATTCCGCGCGGAGCAGGAACGGGCCTGACAGGAGGGGCCGTGCCGCTGCGTTCGGGCTGTGTCATCATCAACATGGAGAAGCTCAACCGCATCAGGGGTATCGCCGAGTGCCAGTTCGAGCTCGACGGGGGCCGGCTCGAGAAGGCCGCGGTCATCGAGGTCGAGGCCGGCGTGGTGACCGAGAAGGCCATGCACGAGGCCGACCACCATGGCCTGGTGTTCGCCACCGATCCCACCAGCGAATGGTCCTGCACCATCGGCGGCAACATCGCCGAGAATGCGGGAGGGAAGATGGCGGTGCGCTGGGGAACCTGCATCGACAACCTGCTCGAGTGGCGCATGGCCATGCCGACGGGGGAGAATATCACGGTGAAGAGGACCGACCACCGCCTGCGCAAGATCCTGCACGAGGACACCGTCGCCTTCGAGATCCGCGACGAGTCGGGACGGCGGATCGACCGTATCGAGCTGCTCGGTACCGACATCCGCAAGAAGGGTCTGTGGAAGGACATCACCAACAAGGCGCTCGGCGGCGTGCCGGGCCTGCAGAAGGAGGGGACCGACGGGGTGATCACCTCGGCCGTCTTCGTCCTCTATCCGAAGTATCCGGTCAAGAAGACCCTCTGCCTGGAGTTCTTCGGCCCCGACATGGATGAGGCCAGCCGCGTGATCGTCGAGCTCTCGAAAATCTTCCCGCTGCCGACCGAGGGGGGCGAGGCCCTGCTTGCCCTGGAGCATTTCGACGACGAGTACATCCGCGCCATCGACTACAAGGTGAAGGCGACGCGTCCCCAGACGCCCAAAGCGGTCCTGCTCATCGATATCGGCGGCCAGACGCCCGAAGAGGCCGATCGCGGGATAGGCCGCGTCGAAGAGCTGCTCCGGCGCCACCCCAACACGCTCATGTTCGTGGCCCGCGACCAGGCGGCGGCCGAACGGTTCTGGTCGGACCGCAAGAAGCTCAGCGCCATCGCTAGGCGCACCAACGCCTTCAAGCTCAACGAGGACATCGTCATTCCGCTCGAGGCGCTGGCGGAGTTCGCGCGCTTCATCGACGACTTGAATATCGAGGAGGAGCGCCACGCCCAGCTGCTCTTCATGGAGCGCGCCCGCGAGGTGCTCCAGCATGCCGATCTCCGGGAAGATGACGGGCAGTTCGCCCCGAAGGTTCCCGCCGGGCTCGACCTCTGCCGGCTTTTCGGCAACCGCATCTCCGAAGCCTCGGGTGAGGCGCTTCGCTCGCTCTCGATCGTCGAGGAGCTCTCGGACGAGCTCTCGGAGCTGCTGCAGGGCTATCCCCAGGTCCAGGAGGCGCTCGAGGCCGCCTACGGCTACATCCGCGACCGCCGGATCGTCATCGCCACCCATATGCACGCCGGCGACGGCAACGTCCACGTCAACGTCCCCGTCCTCTCCAACGACCGGCCCATGCTCGAGCGCGCCGACCGGGTCGTCGACCGGGTCATGGAGAAGGTGGTCTCGCTCGGCGGCGTGGTTTCCGGAGAGCACGGCATCGGCGTCACCAAGCTCAAGTACCTCGACCCCCAGATCCTCGAGGAGCTTTCCGCCTACCGCAGGAAGGTGGACCCGAAGGGGCTCATGAACCCCGGCAAGCTCGACGACCTGGAACTGTTGAAGCACATCTTCACCCCGTCGTTCAATCTCCTCGAGCTCGAGGCCCACATCCTCCAGCGGGCACAGATCGAGTCGCTCTCGCGGAAGGTGGACTACTGCATCCGCTGCGGCAAGTGCAAGACCGACTGCTGCGTCTACTACCCGGCCCGGGGCATGTTCTACCATCCGCGCAACAAGAACCTTGCCATCGGCTCCCTTATCGAGGCGCTGCTTTTCGACGCCCAGCGCGAGCGCTCGACCGACTTCGCCCTCCTGCGCTGGCTCGAGGAGGTCGCCGACCACTGCACGATCTGCCACAAGTGCCTCAAGCCCTGCCCGGTGGATATCGACACCGGCGACGTCTCGGTCCTCGAGCGCGAGATCCTCTCCGGCTGGGGCATCAAGCACTCCACTCCCGTGACGGAGATGACGCTCAGCTACCTCGAGAGCCGCTCGCCGGCCTTCAACCGGCTCTTCCGCAAAACCGTCCTGCAGGCCGGCGGTGCCGCACAGCGTGCCGGCACCCTCCTTACGAAGCCGATACAGCCGGAGAACGAGCCCCCCTCGCTCTATCCGCTGCGCATGCTCCGTTCCCCGGTACCGAAGGTGCCCGGGGAGACGCTGCGCGACGTGCTGCCGGAGTGCGGTGCGGACCAGGTGCTGGTCTTCGAGCCGGAAGGGGAGGCCAGCTCGAACGTCTTCTACTTCCCGGGCTGCGGATCCGAGCGGCTCAACTCCTCCATTTCGATGGCATCCATCCATCTCCTGCTCGAAGCGGGCGCAAGGGTGGTGCTGCCGCCGCCGTTCCTCTGCTGCGGCTTCCCCGCGCACGTCAACGCCAAGACCGACCAGTACTCCAGCATCGTGCTCCGCAACAGCGTGATGTTCAGCCAGATCCGCGAGATGTTCTCCTATCTCGACTTCGACGCATGCCTGGTGACCTGCGGCACCTGCATGGAGGGGCTCGAGGCCATCGAGGCCGGCCGGCTCTTCGGCGGGAGGGTGCTCGATACCGCCGCCTGGCTCGAGGAGCACGGCCTCCGGCTCGAAGGGGGAGGGCGCGCGCTCTACCACGCCCCCTGCCACGATTCGCTGCACGCGAAAGCCGCGGAGGTGATCGAGCGCATCGGCGGGTTCGGCGAGGTCACGGCGGTGCCGCACTGCTGTTCCGAGGCCGGTACCCTGTCGCTCTCGCGGCCCGACATCACCGATTCGATGCTGCAGCGCAAGCGCGAGGCGATCGGCGAAGCGATGCACGGCGCTTCGAGCGCCGTCATGCTGACCAACTGTCCCTCCTGCGTGCAGGGGCTCGGCCGCAACGTCGACATGGGGCTCCGCCCCAAGCATCTTACGGTCGCCCTCGCCGAAAAGCTCTCGGGCGCCGACTGGATGGAGAGGTTCCGCCGCCAGGCAGCGGCGGCTTCGGCCGTAAACTTTTAGCCGCATCCCCGGCGTTATCCCCTCTACGGGCGGAAAGTGCGCTTCCGGGCGTTTCCTTTCGCCCGGGCGGATTCTTTTCATGCGTCCGCCCTCCTCTCGCCGATTGGGGCTCGGGAGGGCGCCCGAACCGGGAGGGCCTCTGGATGGAGTCGGATTCAGCGGAGCGCTGGCATGCGCAACCCTCCGGGGAGGTCCTGCGGGGGCTTGAGGCTTCCCTTGAGGGGCTCTCGAGCGAGGAGGCCCGCCGCCGTTTCCATAGGGACGGGCCCAACCGCATCGGCGAGCCCAGGCGCATCTCTCCGATCAAACTCTTCCTCCGGCAGTTCGCCAACGTCCTCATCCTGATCCTTCTCCTTGCCGCCCTTCTTTCCCTCTGGCTCGGCGAGCTGCTCGAATCGGCGGCCATCCTCGTCATCGTCCTTTTCGCCGTCATCCTCGGCTTCGTGCAGGAGTACCGGGCGGAGCGTTCCGTTGCCGCACTTCAGCGGATGGCCTCTCCCTCGGCCCGGGTACGGCGCGGCGGCAGGGAGATGGAGGTGGATGCTACGGAGATCGTCCGCGGCGACATCCTCATCCTCGGGGCGGGGGACCGGGTGGCGGCCGACGGCCGGCTGCTCCGCTCAAGCGCCCTCCTGACGGACGAATCCGCACTGACAGGAGAGTCGGAATCGGCCGAAAAAACGGACGAAGGGCTGTTCCCGCCCGAGGCCGTCCCCGCAGACCGCCTGAACATGGTCTTTGCCGGTACGGCGGTCCGTGCCGGCAGGGCAGAGGCCGTGGTGACGGCCGTCGGCATGCAGACCGAGTTCGGCCGGATCGCTTCGATGCTCGGCGAGGTTGCCGCGGAGCCGACACCGCTGCAGAAGAGCCTTGATCGGATGGGCGGCACTCTTGCGCGTTCGGCAGTCGTGATCGTCCTCTTCATCGTCCTCTCCGGTCTCTGGCAGGGCCGGCCGTTTCTCGAGATGCTCTTGTTCGGCGTCGCCCTGGCCGTCGCCGTCGTGCCGGAGGCGCTGCCCGCCGTCGTCACCATCTCGCTCGCCCTCGGCGTGCAGCAGATGGCGCGCCGCAACGCCCTCATGCGCAGCCTTCCGGCCGTCGAGACCCTCGGCAGCACCACGGTGATCTGCACCGACAAGACCGGAACGCTCACGCGCGACGAGATGACCGTGCGGAGGATCCTCCTGCCCGGCGGCGAGCTGGAGCTCGGCGGTACGGGGTACGCCCCCGAAGGCGCCCTCTCTTCGTCGGGTGGCGGTGCGATTCCTTCGGGCCTCGAAGAGTTCCTTGCGGCCGGCGTACTCTGCAACGACGCCGCCCTCGAACAGGGCGGGGAGGGCGAGTGGCGGGTGCGGGGGGATCCGACCGAGGGGGCGCTCCTCGTCGCCGCCCGCAAGGGGGGCATCGAGGAGGAGGAGCTGCGCCGTCGCCATCCCCGGCTCGACGAGGTGCCCTTCTCTTCCCAGTTGCGGCGGATGCTGACCCTCCACCGCTTCGGGGAGGGCGCCCGGGCGTGCATGAAGGGCGCGCCGGAAGCGGTGCTCGGCCGCTGCTCCTCGATCCTCGTCGACGGAGAGGTGCGTGCGCTCGGCGAGGACGGAACGCAGGAGCTGCTCGCGGCGGCCGGCCGGTACGCCGCGGGCGCGATGCGGGTGCTCGCCCTGGCCTGGCGTGATGCCGACGGCCTCGACGGAGCCGATGGCGGGATGACCTTCCTCGGCCTTGCGGCCATGATCGACCCTCCCCGCCCGGAAGCCGGCGCTGCGGTCCGGCGCTGCATGGAGGCCGGCATGCGTCCGGTCATGATCACGGGCGACCATCCCGAAACGGCATCGGCAATCGCCCGCGAACTGGGATTTCCCGGAGCCGGGCGGGTGGTCAGCGGGGCCATGCTTGAGGAGATGGACGAAGGGGCGTTCCGGGAGGCAGCCGGCTCGGTCTCGGTCTTTGCCCGGGTCTCTCCCGAGCACAAGCTGCGCCTTGTCGGGGCGCTGCAGGAGCAGGGCGAAATCGTCGCCATGACCGGTGACGGCGTCAACGACGCTCCCGCCCTCAAACGCGCAGACATCGGCATTTCGATGGGCATCGCCGGCACCGACGTCGCCCGGGAGGCCTCCGCCATGACGCTCCTCGACGACAATTTCGCCTCGATCATCGACGCCGTCGAGGAGGGGAGGGGCATCTACGACAACATCAAGAAGTACCTCGCCTACCTCCTCTCCTCCAACATCGGAGAGCTCGGGCTGATGGCCGCAGCCACCCTTATCGGCCTGCCCGTCCCCCTGACCGCCGTGCAGATCCTCTACGTCAACCTCGCTACCGACGGCCTTCCCGCACTGGCCCTCGGCGTCGACCCTCACGATGAGGAGCTCATGCGCCGTCCTCCGGCCGATCCTTCGAAAGGGGTGTTTACGCCTCCCCTCCTCGTGCTCATGCTGGCCGGCGGGCTCTGCTCGGCCCTCTGCAACCTGCTCCTCTTCGTCTGGGCTCTCAGCACCTCCCGGCCGGTGGAGGCCGCGATGACGATGACTTTCGTCTCGCTCGTCGCCATAGAGTTCGTGAAGGCGTACGCTTTCCGCTCCCTGTCGGGGAGCCTCCTGCGCCGTCCCTTTGCCAACCGGTGGCTGAACCTGTCGGTCGTCTCCGAGTCCCTGCTGCTTCTCCTCGTGCTCCAGCTTCCACTCCTGCGGGAGATGTTCGGGCTGGCTTCTCTCGACGCCGCGGGCTGGGCGGCATCTCTCCTGCCGGCCCTCACCGTGCTTCCGGTGCTCGAGCTCGTCAAGTTCTTCATCCGCAGGCGCGAGGGGGGCTCAGGGCCTGGAGGAGGGATTCACACAAAAAAACACTAAATCACTTCATTATCCTATTTGATTTTCTCTCCGGTTTTGCGACATTTGCTGTATGAATCCAGTGTGGCGCCAGCGTTCTCTGCCGTATCCGCGTGTGGCTGAATATGGGTGTTTGCTGGTTTCGCAGTGTTTTGATAAATTCAACCAATCTCCAGTCGGCTCGGCGGACCCCACTTTCCGTCGATGATTTCCGGCTGCCGGGAACATTATTCCATTCATGCCCCAGACAGCCTTACCCGTGAAGGGTGCCTTCGGAGCATTCCATCAGGAATTCTTCCCCCGCAAAAAAGGACCATCAGTCATGAGGAAAAAAACGGGCTTGACGAACGATGTGCCGAACGCAGTGAAACGGGCTCCGCGTGCAGAGAGCGCTCTCCAGCAACGACCGAAACGCTGTACGGCGCTCGAAGGCGCTTGTCAGAGGGTTTCCGGCGTCGGGCCGGTTCCCGGCGAGGCGTTTCCCCTCATCGACATGGTCGGGCACGAGTCTTTTTTCCGCTTCCTCGCCGAGAACAGCGGCGACGTCATCTGGGTCTATGATTTCCGCCTCGAGCGCTACGTCTACGCCAGCCCTTCCGTCATGGAGATGCGGGGTTTCACTCCCGAGGAGATCTGTCGCCAGTCGATTTTCGACGCTCTCACGCCTGCCTCTGCCCTTGTTGCCGCTGAGGAGATACAGACCCGTCTCGAGGCCCTCCAGAATGGTGACCTGTCGGCCCGTTCGGCGGTCTGCGAGTTCGACCAGCTCTGCAAGGACGGCTCGGTCGTTCCCACCGAGGTGATGACCACCTTCCTGCAGGACGCGGAAGGAAACCTCACGGGCATCATCGGCGTGGCGCGCGACATCCGCGAGCGCCGGCGGATCGAGGCCGAAAAAGAGCGGCTGCAGTCGCTGCTGCTGAAAGCCGGAAAGATCGAGTCGATGAGCCGCATCGCCGGAGGCATTGCCCACGATTTCAACAACCACCTCCAGTCGATCCTCGGCAACGCCGACCTTATGCTTTCCCGGATCGATCCCGGTTCCGAGTACGCCGGGGAGCTCGAAGAGATCCGAAGCGCCGTCGAGCACTGCGCGGTACTGACGACGAACCTCCTCTCTTTCGCCCGCAAGCGGGTCGCAGATCCGCGGGTCATTGCCTGCGGAGAGGCCATCTCTTCTCTCGTGCACGCCGTCCGTCCTGCCCTTTCGGGGGCCGTTACCATCGAATATGCCATTTCGGAGGGGCTCTGGCCGGTGAAGATGGATCCGAACCAGTTCGACGAGATCCTCTCCAACCTGATCGACAATGCCGTGGAGGCGATGGAGGACGGCGGCCGGATCGACATTGCCGCCCGCAATATCCCCATGGTCGATCATGCGCCCGGATCGGGCGGCGAAGGCATGGTGCTCGTCGAGGTCTCCGATACCGGCCGGGGGATGGCGCCGGAGGTGCTCGAGCATGTTTTCGATCCCTTCTTCACCACCCGCAGCGGCGCCTCCGGGCTCGGCCTCTCGTCGGTCTACGGGATCGTCGAACAGAGCGGCGGGTTCGTCAGCCTGGACAGCTTCCCCGGCAGGGGCACCGTCGTGAAGCTCTTCCTGCCCCGCTGCTTCGCCCAGGACGGGGGAGCCTCTCCTGTCGGCGTCGAGGCCTCCTCCGACGGCTCCGTCGCCCTCGGGGGGACGATCCTGCTCGTCGACGACGAGGACGCCGTCCGCCACATCACCCGGCGCTTCCTCGAGAGCATCGGCTTCAGGGTGCTGGATGCCGAAAACGGGGATGAAGCCATCTCGCGCGCCCGAAATCACGATGGCGAGATCACCATGCTGCTCACCGACATGGTGATGCCCGGCATGAACGGCCGGGAGCTCTCCGAGAAGCTTTCGGAGTTCCGAAGCGGGCTGAAGACCCTCTTCATGTCGGGCTATGCGCCCGATGCGTTCGCCGACGGCGAAAGCCATGTGCATTTCATCGGCAAGCCCTTCTCGAGGGATGCCCTGACGACGAAGATACGCGAAGTGATCGGAAGCTGAGGAACGTGTGCTATGAAAGAGGTGCTGCTGCTTGACAACGACGGACTGCTGCTCGATACCGAGCGCCTCTTTTTCGATCTGACGAAGGATTTTTTCGCTGAGGCCGGTCTTTCGATCAACGAGGCCCTCTGGGCGAGGGAGTATCTCGGCAACGCGAAACGCAGCCGCCAGATCGCCCTGGAACTCGGCATGGCGCCCTCCCTTGCCGACGAGATGCTTCAGCGCCGCAACCTCGAGTACCGCCGCCTTCTTTCGGGCGAGCTTCCGGTCCGGCCCGGCGTGCTGGAGACCGTCCGTGCCCTGTCTGGAAAGGTCCGCATGGCCATGGTGACCGGCAGCCCCCGCGACCAGGTTCTCATGATGCACGGCCGAACGGGCCTGCTCGACCATTTCGAGCACATCGTCGCCGACGACGACGTGGCGTGCCCGAAACCCCATCCCGAACCCTATCTCAGGGCACTCGAGCTGCTCGGCGCCGATCCTGCTTCCGCGCTGGCGGTCGAGGATTCCCTGAGGGGGTTCCATTCGGCCCGGGCGGCCGGCATCGACTGCCTCGTCATCCCCAACAGCATCACCCGCCTGCAGCGCTTCAGCGGAGCCCTTGCCGTCGAAGAGCACTTCTCGGCCGTCACGGGCCATCTGTAGGTTCGCCGCCCTCCTTCCCGTCAGCCGATCTTCATCCGTTTGAGCCAGAGCGAGCTGGCCACGACCGAAAGGCTGCTTCCGGCCATGGCCGTCCCGGCCAGTGCCGGGTGGAGAAGGAGCCCGAAGATCGGGTAGAATGCGCCGCCGGCCAGCGGGATGGCGAGGATGTTGTAGAAGAAGGCCCAGAAGAGGTTTCTTTTCACCACCCTGAGCGTCGCGCGTGAGAGTCCGATGGCAAGGGGGACCTTTCCGACGTCTCCCTTCAGGATGGTTACGCCGGCCGCCGCAATGGCGATGTCGGTCCCGGTGGCCATGGCGATGCCGGCATCGGCAACGGCAAGGGCCGGTGCGTCGTTGATGCCGTCTCCGACCATCGCCACCGTGCGCCCTTCCTGCTGGAGGTTGGCGATCCGTTCCGCCTTCCCGGCCGGCAGGACGCCGGAAATGACGGTGTCGATGCCCGCTTCGCGGGCGATGTGCTCCGCCGTTTCCGCACGGTCTCCGGTAATCATGACGGTCTGGATGCCCTGCCTCTTGAGCGCTTCGACGGCGCTCCGGGCGTTCTCCTTGATGGTGTCGGCAAGCGCCAGGATGGCGATCGCCCGTCCCTCCCGCTCCAGCACGGCGACGGTTTTTCCCTCCTCGAGCAGGGCGGCGGCTTCGGGCCGCGCTGATTCCCCGGCCGTCGGCTTCCGGACCCTGACCTCCCTGCCTTCGACGAGTGCGCTGACGCCGAGGCCTTCCTCCGAGCGGAACTGCGAGCACTCGAGGAGCTCCGTGCCGTCTCTCTCCGCCGCCTCGACGATGGCTCCGGCAAGCGGATGTTCCGAGAGGCGCTCCACGCTCGCCGCCAGCTGCAGTATCCGCGATGCTGCAGTCCCGGTGTCGAGTGCGACGATATCGGTCACCGCTGGCCTGCCGGTGGTGACGGTTCCGGTCTTGTCGAAGACCACCGTATCGGCTACGGCGAGTTTTTCGAGCGCTTCGGCGTTTCTGATGAGTATGCCGTTCTCGGCGCCCCTGCCGACTCCGACGATGATGGCTGTCGGGGTGGCCAGGCCGAGCGCGCATGGGCAGGCGATGACGAGGATGGCGATGAAGCTGTTGAGGGCAAGGGGAAGCGCTTCGGTAAACCCCATGAAGCGGGTGCCGAGCGTGAGCCAGAGCAGGAGGTCGAGGAGGGCCAGGACCAGCACGACCGGTACGAAGACGGCCGCGACGCGGTCGGCCAGGTTCTGGATCGGCGCCCTCGATCCCTGGGCCTCCTCGACCATGGCGATGATCCTGGAGAGCATGGTTTTCGAGCCCACCTGCATGGCGGTGAAGGTAAAGGATCCCCGGCGGTTGATGGTGCCGCCCGTCACACTGTCCCCGGGGCCCTTGTCGACCGGGACCGGTTCTCCGCTTACCGCTGATTCGTCGATCGTGCCGTCGCCTGCGGCGATGATGCCATCGACAGGAATGACCGCTCCGGGCTTCACCCTCAGGAGGCTGCCGCGGCGGACTTCTGAGACGTCCACCAGCGTTTCCTTTCCGTCGCGGACGAGAAGGGCCGATTTGGTCTGCAGGCCGATGAGTTTTTCGATCGTCTCGCCGGTTCGCGTTTTCGAGCGCGATTCAAGGTATTTGCCGGAAAGCACGAAGCCGATGACGATGATGGTGGTGTCGAAATAGGTGTGGGTGCCTGCGCCGAGGAAGTCGCGGACCGGCGGAAAGAGGGTTATGGCGGCGCTGTAGCCGTAGGCTGTCGCGGTGCCGAGGCCGACGAGGGTGTCCATGGTCGCGGCTCCGTAGCGGAGGAAGGATGCGACGCCCCGGAGGAACGTCCTGCCGGGTCCGAAAAGGATGATGGTGGCCAGGATCATGGCCAGCGGGTTGTAGAGGGTGTGGGGGAGCGGCCGGAACAGCATGCCGTAGAGCATGAGGGCGACCATGAGGATGGCCGAGGGCAGGGCGAGCCGGACTGTGTTCCTGTTCTTCCGGAGCTCTTTTGCCTCTTCACGCTCCTTCGGCGTCGCCTGATGTGCCGTTTCGGATTCAGCGGCTCCCTGGTCGTGCGTTTCATCCAGCAACAGGTAGCCGAGCGGCCGGAGGCGGTCGTTGATCGAGTCGAGCGAGGGGGCCCGGCTGTCGAGCTCAACGGTTGCCTTCTCGGTTGCGAAGTTTACCTCGGCATGCCGCACGCCCTCGATGGCCGTGAGTCTTTTTTCGATGATGGCCGCACAGCTCGCACAGTGCATGCCGGATATGCCGTAGACCTTCCTTGCCATCGTTCCTGGTGCTGGTTCATTCCCCGTTCCTATGCCAACACGCTTCCGTGTCGGGGGGTTCCCCTGCCTTTACGGACGGGTATCGCAGCGGACGGGTGGCATAACTCGAAAATAAATGGTATCGTACAGCGATACGACGTTTTTACCACTTCTTTCCCTGCTCTCCATGGCCGATACCGCTCCATTCGATTTTCAGTGCGATGTCATAGAACGAAGCTTTGACATTCCCGTCCTTGTCGATTTCTGGGCCGAGTGGTGCGCACCCTGCCGCATGCTCGCTCCCGTGCTCGAAAAACTGGCAGAAAAGCATGCCGGCAGCTGGGTGCTCGTCAAGGTCAACACCGAGGAGCACCCCGAGGTCGCAAGCCGTTTCCAGATCCGCGGCATTCCGGCCGTGATGCTCTTTTCGGGCGGCGAAGTCCGCGACAGCTTCACCGGCGCGCTCAGCGAGCCGCAGGTCGAGGAGTGGCTGCGCAAGGCCGTTCCCGGTCCGCACGACAAGGATGTGCTGATGGCCGAAGGGTTCATGAAAGAGGGGAAGCGCTCGATGGCCCTCTCCCTGCTCGAGGGGGTGGCCGGCCATGAGCCCGGGAACCTCCGGGCCCTTTCGCTGCTTGCGCGCCTCAAGCTCCATTCCCATCCCGAGGAGGTCCTCCGGATGGCAGGGACGCTGGACAGCGAGGTCGAGTACATGGATTTTGCCGATACGCTGCGCACGCTTGCGCGCCTGCTTGCCGCAAAACCGGCCGACTTTCCCGAAGACGGGGTCCGCGACGGCTACCTTGCCGCGATCGAGCTGCTCCGCCGGGAGGATTTCGACGGGGCCCTCAAGGCGTTCATCGAGGTGCTGAGGAGCAACCGCGGCTATGACGACGACGGTTCGCGCAAGGCCTGCATCGCCATCTTCCGCCTGCTCGGCGAGGAGCATGAGGTCAGCATGCGGAACCGCCGCGCGTTCGACAGGGCGTTCTAGCGATGGGAGACGTGCGCGAAACGGTGATCGGCGTCGATCTCGACGGGGTGTGCGCCGACTTTTACGGACGCATGCGCCGTATCGCCTCGGAATGGCTCGAGCTTCCGCTGGATGCGCTTCCCGAGGAGGTCTCCTACGGGCTCGACGAGTGGGGGATCAGTGGCGAGGGCCAGTACGAGAGCCTCCACCGCTTTGCCGTCACCCAGCGCGAACTCTTCCGGACCATGCCGATGATACCGGGGGCCCGCCGCTACCTCCGCCTGCTCTCCGACGAGGGGTACCGCATCCGCATCATCACCCACCGCCTCTTCATCCACTATTTCCACGCCTCGGCCGTGCAGCAGACGGTCGAGTGGCTCGACAGCCACGGTATCCCCTACTGGGATCTGTGTTTTATGAAGGAGAAATCGCAGGTGGGGGCGGACATCTACATCGAAGATAGCCCGGACAACATCATGCAGCTGCGTGAAAGCGGGCTCTACACCATCTGTTTCGCCAACAGCACCAACCGCCATATTGCCGGGCCGCGCGCCCATTCCTGGGAGGAGGCGTATCTTCTCGTCAGGGAGCGCGCGGCGGCCGGAGGCTCCTAGCGCGTCACGTAGAAGCAGGCGAACTTGAGGTAGCCGGTCTCCGGCATGGAGAGCAGCACCGGATGGTCGAAGGGCTGTGAGTTGCGGTGGATCATCCTCAGCTGGCTCTGGGTGTTGAGTGCGGCCTGGTGGACGCTCTGCAGGAAATCCTCTTCCGAGACGTGGTGGCTGCAGGATGCGGTCGCCAGGAATCCTCCGTTCCTGACGAGCTGCAATCCGAGCTGGTTGAGCTTCCGGTAGGCCTTGAGCGCCACGGGGAGGTTCTTGCGGCTTTTGGTGAAGCTCGGAGGGTCGAGGATGACGAGGTCGAACTGCTCCTTGGCGTCGATCATCTGCTGGAGCACCTCGAAGGCGTCGCCGGCCATGAGGCCGAAGTTCTCCATTCCGTTGAGGAGGGCGTTGCGCTCGGCGCGTTTGAGCGCCTCTTCCGAGGCATCGACGAGCATGGCCGAGGATGCGCCTCCCTTCAGTGCGTTGAGTCCGAACCCTCCGTCGTTGGTGAAGACGTCGAGCACCCTCGCTCCCTTGCTGAAGCGCCTGATGATGCGGCGGTTCTCGCGCTGGTCGAGGAAGAATCCCGTTTTCTGTCCTTCGAAGAGGTCGACCCGGAAGGTGATGCCCGCGTCATGGATGGTCTGCACCGTAGCCTCCCTGCTTCCGGCGACGACGTCGCGGTAGAGCGGCAGGCCCTCGAGCTCGCGCAGGATCGATTCGTTGCGAACCACCACCACCTCGGGTTTGAGCAGGTCCTGCAGGATTTCGGTGATGAGCGGCAGGTGGAGGTCCATGCCGGCCGAGAAGGCCTGGAGGACTATTCCGTCGGCGAAGCGGTCGACGATGAGGCCCGGCAGGCCGTCCGACTCGCCGTGCACAAGACGCCAGGCGTTCGTGTCGTCCAACTGGTAGACCTTGTTGCGCAGCGCGAGCGCTTCACTGAGCTTGCGTTCGAAGAACTTCCTGTCCGGCATCTCCTCACCGCGGGTCAGCAGGCGGAAGGAGATGAGGGAGTTGGGGTTGTAGAACCCCGCGCCGATAAGCTTTCCCTCATGGGTCTGGAGGCGCACGCTCTCGCCGGCGGCGATATCTTTTGGCAGTTCCTTCAGCTCGTTGCTGAATACCCAGAGGTGCCCTTTCTGGATTCTGCGGTGCTCTTTCGGCTTGAGTGTGATGAGGTGCATGTCGGGGTGCGTTCGGTTGTGGTTTTGAGGGCGGTGTTTTTTGGGCTAAACTCAACAGTCGCCCGTACTGCAATGTGCTTTACCGGACACTGTTTTCAAAGAGGATAATGACGCACCTTCCCCGATCGGGGCCCAGGGTGCTCCTAAACGGATGTAGTGATGCATAGAACGACTCTTTTTCTGCGCGTGCTTCTGCTCGCGCTCTCTTTCTCTCTCGGGGTTTCGGGCTGTGGGGGGTTCCGCTCGGTATCGCGCCAGGCAGTGCCGACGGGCCGCGTCGCCCTTTCCCCGGAAGATGCGGCGCTCTACGGCACGGTGCGGGCCGGGGCGCCCTTCATCACGTCGGTGGACGGGTACGCCGACGTCTGGCTGAAAACCCTGAAGCACCGCCGGAAGGCCTACTGCAGCATCCGCGTCAACCGGGGAGGGGAGTCGCGCATGCTGGTGACGGCCGGCTTCATCGGCCTTCCGGTCGCCGACATCTTCATCGGCCGCGATTCGCTGCTCGTGCACGACATGCTGCGCAACCGCTACTACAGCGGCGGCAACAGCGAGGCGAACCTCGAGAAAATACTCGGCGTAGGCTCCGCACCCGCGCTCATTTCCGGTTCGCTCCTCGGCCTTCTCGACCTTCGCGAGCCTGCGACGGCGATCCGTTCGGTGCAGAAGGGCGGCGGGCTGGTCTCGTTCAGTGTCGCTTCGGGCCAGGGGATCCGGGAGGTGGTGGTCGACCCTGCCGACGCAACCGTGCATGCGCTGCTCCAGAGGGACCTGGACGGGCGGCTCAAAAGCGAGGTGCATTTCAGGGATTTCGAGGCCTGTACGGTCGGGGATCGGAGCGCCATGGTGCCGCGCACGGTCGAGATGGTGCTCATGGACGGCGTTGCCGGCCGTGGGGAGCGCCAGCTCGTGATCTCCTACGACGAACGGACCTTCAACCGCCAGAACGGTTCGATGCGGCCCCGTGTTCCGAGCGATGCCCGGGTCGTCAGCCTCGAGGATTCGGACGTGGTCCCCTGGCTCTGAGCGACAAAAAAAAAGGCGCCCCGTCGGAGGGCGCCCCACAGTGTACTGTGTCAGCTGGCGGATCCGTCAGCGTGCGGCTTTGTAGTTCTCTTCGGCGAACTTCCAGTTCAGGAGGTTGTCGATGAGCGCTGCGGTGTAGTCCGGCCTGCGGTTCTGGTAGTCGAGGTAGTAGGCGTGCTCCCAGACATCGATCGTCAGGATCGGTTTGAGTCCTTTGGTCATCGGGGTCTCGGCGTTCGCGGTCTTGACCACCTTGAGCGTCTCTCCGTCAAGGACGAGCCAGGCCCAGCCGCTGCCGAACTGCGTCGCCGCGGCGTTCTTAAGCTCTTCGCGGAACTTGTCGTACCCGCCGAAATCCTTCTCTATGGCCAGGAGCAGCTCGCCCGCGGGCTTTCCTCCGCCGTCGGGTGAGAGGCAGTTCCAGTAGAAGCTGTGGTTCCAGGCCTGCGCGCCGTTGTTGAACACGCCGGCTTTTGAGGCGTCGGCGGCCGTTGCGGCAATGACCTCCTCGATCGTCATCGAGTCCATTTCGGTTCCGCCGACGAGGTTGTTGAAGTTGGTCACATAGGCTGCATGGTGCTTGCCGTAGTGGAAACCGATGGTCTTTGCCGATATGTGCGGTTCGAGCGCGTTCTCCGCCCAGGGGAGTGCAGGTTGCTGGTAAGCCATGATGAGGTGTGGTTTATGGTTTTAGAAACGAGTCCCGACGCCGTTCTCTTCCGAGGATTATATTGCGTCATACAGGGTTACTGCCGTGTGAACAATATCTGATTAACTTTTGAATTCCGGATTTAGTTTCTTAAATCTTGAAAAATCGTTGCAGGCTCCGCCGGCTTTCCTCCGGCCGGACTTGCCAGTCCGCCCTCAACTCTGAAGCGCACCCGATAGCATGAAAGCGAACCGCACACTCCGCACCCTTATTGCAGCAACTCTTCTTCTCCTTCCGCTGCTCGGCGGCTGCCAGGAGCGCCCCTCTTCGGCGCTCGATGCCGAAGACGTGCGCTTCAGCGAGTTCTACAGCGACTATCTCTTGGCGAGCGGTATTTCCGAGGAGAACGGCGGGCATTTCATCTCGGATCTCGACTCGACGACGCTTGCCGCCATGCTTGAGCGCCACGGCCTCTCCATGGAGAAGATCCGTGAGAAGAACGACCTCTACCGGGCCGATCCCGAGCGCTGGCAGCAGGTGCTCATCCGTGTCCGGGAGAATATCCGCAAGCAGGCCGAGGCGGGCAGGAAATGATGCCGCCGCATCCCTTCCTTGTCGGCGTCACCGGCGGCATCGGAAGCGGGAAGTCCACGCTCTGCCGTTTTCTTGAAGAGATGGGCTGCGAACTCTTCGAGGCCGACCGCGTCGCCCGCGAGCTGCAGCTTTCCGATCCGGAGATCATCGAGGGCATCAGCGCCCTCTTCGGCAGGGACGTCTATTCAAGAAGCAGCGACGGCAGCCTGCTGCTCGATCGCAAGCGCATCGCCCGGGAGGTCTTCTCCCATCCGGCCACCCTCGGCGCGCTCAACCGGCTCATCCATCCGAAAGTCTATGCCGCGTTCCGCCAGAGGGCCGCGGAGTCTTATGCCCGGGGGACGTCGGTTCTCGTCATGGAGGCCGCCATCCTTTTCGAAACGGGCCGCGCTTCGGAGCTTGATTTCGTCGTGGTCGTCGCCGCCCAGAACGAGACGCGCATCAGGCGGGCGGTCTCAAGGGGACTCGGCACTCCAGAGGAAGTCAGGCGGCGCATGGCGCTGCAGTGGCCGCAGGAGACGCTGGTTTCGAAGGCCGATTACGTGGTCTACAACAACGCAAGCCGCGATGAGCTCCGGGTGGAGGCTGAGCGGCTGTTCGGCGTGCTGAGGGAGGCGGCCGGAGGCTCAGCCGTGGATCGCAAGGGCAAGCGCCGGTAGCGAGACCCTGTAGCGGTAGGATGTTCCGCCGTGCGTGTCCATGAACTCCATGTGGCGGTGCGCAACGCCGTGCCGCCCGAGTTCCCTCGAGAGGATGCGCAGCCCGAACTGGAGGTTGTATTCGTCCATCGTCCCGCAGTCGAGGAAGAGCAGGCTGAGGGCTCGGAGCGCCTCCCGGTTCGCTTCCTCTTCGACCATCCTCACCGGATCGAACCGCAGCCATTCCTGCCATACCTCCTCATCGATTTCCGCCGTTCTCCTGTTGAAGGGCAGGCGCATGTTTTCGGGAGGATCGTTCGACGGGTCGGGCGAGTAGGCGGCCGACATGGCGAGGATGTCGAGCAGCGGGAACTCTCCCGACAGGGGTTTCGGCGAGTTGAAATAGCGCTCGTAGAAGGCCGGTATGCTTCCTTCGTAGCGCTCGAGGATGCGGGCGGCCACGGCGAAGTTCGGCCGGTAGGAGAGCTCGAAGGCCATATCGCCGCTGTGGCATGCCGCCGCGCCGAACGTTCCTGGTCGGCGCATGGCGAGCCGGAGAGCGCCGAACCCTCCGGAGGATTTTCCCGCTACGGCGCGGTGCCGGCCTTCCGGCAGTGTGGCCAGGTTCGCGTCCACCCATTCGACGACCTCTTCGGCCAGATAGGTCTCGTAGCGTCCCGTGGCCGCCGAATCGACGTACTGCGATCCGCCGTAGCGCGTCATGCAGTCCGGCATGACGATGATCGTCTCTTTCATTTCGCCGTCCCTCATGAGCCTGTCGGCCATTTCGGGCACCGAGGGGGTCATGAACGAGTAGTTGGTGAACGAGGGCCCGCTCGAGGCGAACCCTGCCAGCAGGTAGATGACGGGAAAACGCTTTTTCCCGTCGTAGGAGGGCGGCAGGTAGACCGGCATCATGCGCCGGGCGGGATCGCCGAGCGGGTTGCCCTCCAGGGTTTTCCCCGGAACGCAGAGGTGCGCCAGGTTCGCTCCGCAGCGTTCTTTGCCGTTCATGAGCACTTCAGGGCTTCGTTCTTGCGGTTGACGTGCGCCGAGATCAGGATGCTGGCCTCATAGAGGAGGATCAGCGGTACGCCGATCACCAGCTGGGTGACGATGTCGGTCGACGGGGTGACGAGGGCTGCGACGATGAGCAGAAAGACGATGGCGTGGCGGCGGTAGAAGCGCATGAAGGCCGGCGTGAGCAGTCCGATCTTGGAGAGGATGTAGGAGATGAAGGGGAGTTCGAAGACGAGCCCTGCCGTAAGGAGGGTGCCGATGAAGAAACTCGCGTAGTCCTGGACCGAGATGTTGTTTTCGATCAGCGGCGAGCCGAACGAGGCGAAGAAGGCCAGCGAGACCGGCAGGAAGACGAAATAGCCGAACATGATGCCGAGGAAGAACGAGATCGAGATGAAGAGGATCGAAAAGCGTCCTGCCGAGCGCTCGTGCTCATGCAGCCCCGGGGCGACGAACTGCCAGAGCTGCAGGGCGAGGTAGGGGAACGAGATGATGAAGCCGGAGAAGAAGACCGCCTGCAGGTAGATCGATATCTGTCCGTACGGAACGAGGTTCTGCAGCTGGAGGGTTCCGCTGCTGCGCTGGAGCGGGCCGATGAGCACCTCGTTGACGAGCAGGTCGGAGTAGATGGCAGAGAGGGCCGTGGCGACTGCGAGGGCGATGGCCGAGCGGATGAGCCGGGTGCGGATCTCGTCGAGATGTTCGATGAAGTTCGCGCCGCCTCCGCTTTCGTCGCCCTCTCCGTCACCGTTTTCGGCTTCGGCACTCCGCCCTGCGCTGCGCCGTGCAGCTTCCGGGTCTATCGGCGTGAGGTCGAACAGCTCTCCCTGTCCGGCTCCCGTTTCAGGGGAGGCGGGAGGTGGCCCTTCCGCGCCGCCAGATCCTGCAGGCTTCTGTGGGGCGCCATCCGGCTCATGTTCGCTTCCTGGGGTCGGTATCGAGGGTTCTTCGTCCTTTTTCATGGATCGGTTCTTGCTGGAGGTGGACTCTCGCGCGCTCGGGGCGGCCAAGAGAACATACCAACAATGACGCATGTAGGCAAACATTGTTTCCACCCGGGCCGGTTCTTTCGCACCGTTATTTTTTTTGCATGCGGCGTCGTGATATTCGTAAATTATAGGGCACCGCACTTGACTTTTCACCCTTAAGACCGGGGAGCTGTTGAATATCAATGACGTAACGGCGTCTGTAGCCGATGAACTCGAACTTTTCAGAAAGCGGTACCGCGAGCTGCTCCGTCGCCAGAATACGCTCGTGGACAAGGTTACCCGTTATGTCCTCCGCCAGCAGGGCAAGCAGATCCGGCCGGCCATGGTGCTGCTCTCCGCCGCCGTTTCGGGCGGCGTGACGGAGTCGAGCTACCGGGCCGCCATCATGGTCGAGCTCCTGCACTCCGCCACCCTGATCCATGACGACGTCGTCGACGGCGCCGAGATGCGCCGCGGCCTTCCCTCGATCAACGCAGTCTGGAAAAACAAGATTTCCGTCCTCATCGGCGACTACCTGCTATCGCGAGGACTGCTCTATTCGCTCGATTCCGGCGACTACGGATTCCTCCACCAGGTCTCCGACGCCGTCAGGCGGATGAGCGAAGGCGAGATCCTCCAGATCCAGAAGACCCGGAGCCTCGACATCACCGAAGAGGATTATCTTTCAGTCATTTCCGACAAGACGGCCTCCCTCATCGCCTCCTCCTGCGCGATGGGAGCGATGAGCGCGACAACGGACGAGGAGAGCGTCGCCGCCCTGAAACGCTATGGCGAGTACCTCGGCCTGGCCTTCCAGATCCGCGACGACCTGCTCGACTACACCGGCGACTCGAAGAAGACCGGCAAGGAGATGGGCATCGACATTCGCGACAAGAAGATCACCCTGCCGCTCATCCACGCCCTTTCGAAAGCCGCTCCTTCTGAGCAGAAGCGCATCCGCTCCATCCTGAAGAGTTCCGGCAAACGCGCCATGAAACGGGGCGAGGTGATCGAGTTCGTCAAGCGGATGGACGGCCTCACCTATGCCGCCGGAGTTGCCGAAGGGTTTGCCGAGGAGTCGCGCAGGGCGCTCGACCGATTCCCCGAAAGCAGCGCGAAGCGATCGCTGTTGAACCTGGTTGATTTCGTGATGAACCGCCAGCACTGAGCGTTCCGCCCTCTGGCCGACGCTCCCCCTGAACGTAGAATGCCCACACTTCTGACATGATGAAAAAAGCCGGACTGATCTTCCTCATCGTTTTCCTCCTTGCCGGTCTTTTCGACCGCGTGATCATGCCCTGGTACGTCTCCTCCGGCAGCGCCGTCACCGTTCCCGACGTGACGGGGCTCCAGTATGACGAGGCCGCTTCGAAACTCAGCTGGCAGGGCTTCGACCCCAAAAAACGGTACCATGTCAAGTATGTCACGGGAGTGGATTCCACCGTCGTCCTCTCCCAGTCGCCCGCCGCGGGCCAGCGGGTCAAGAAGGGGCGCGACGTCTACCTGGTGGTGAACCGTCGTGAAAAGCCCAGCTACCCCATGGCCGATCTCGTCGGACGCATCGAGAGCGATGCGCGCCAGACCATGGCGCGCATGGACATCATCATCGACGAGGTGCAGACCAGCACCGTCAGCAGCCGTGAGGAGGACGGGCGGGTGCTCTCGCAGTCCGTTCCGGAGGGCGTGATGGTCAAGCCGGGCTCGACCGTTTCTCTCATCGTCGGGCGTTTCGAGGAGTCCGATGCGGGCATGGAGAAGCTGATCGTGCCGGACGTGCTCGGCATGTCGCTCTCGCAGGCCGAGAAGGTCATCGGCGATGCGGGTCTGAGGCGGGGTTCGGTGACGAAGGAGTATTCCGCCATCCTGGTGCCGAATACGGTCATCAGCCAGCGGCCGGCGGTGAGCGCCTACGTCTCGCCGGGCCAGAAGGTCGATCTTACCGTCGTGACGGCCGAATAGGCTTCGCTGCTCAGCGGTAGTTGGCTTTCCGGTACTCGTCCCTCAGCTCCCTGATCCCCGTGGTGCGGTCGTTGCCGTCGCTGATGAAGCCGAAGTATTCCAGGATGATGCGGATGACGAGCCAGATGCCTGCCAGCATCAGCTGGAGGGAGGTGAGGATGGTCTCGAAGATGTTTTTCTTCATGCCTAAGGGCTGATGGGTTGTGTCGGGGCGTTATCTGTGATGATAACAAAAAAAAGGCCATTCCGGGGAATGGCCTAGCGGGTTTCTTGGCGAAGCCTGCCGTTCAGTCGATGAGCGACTCTTCTGCTTCGATCCAGTCTTCGAGGTGCGATCCGTGCTGGCAACCCTTCTGTTCCCAGCGGTAGTAGGCCGCGATGCGGACCTGCTCGGCGCGGGCCTCAGCAGAGAGCCCTTTTGGCGAACGGGTCTTTTTTGCCGGCGCCTTGGCTTTCGCAGCCGTTTTTGCCGGAGCCTTCGCCGGGGCTTTCTTCGCGGCCGCCGTCTTCTTGGCCGGAGCGGCCTTCTTTGCCGCCGTTTTGGCGGGAGTTTTCACTGCGGCTTTTTTTGCCGGAGCCTTTGCGGTCTCTTTTTCCGTGGTTTTTTTAGCCATGGTGGTCGTATGTGAATGCTTGAATTGCTGGGATCTCTTGCTTGTTCTCCATGATCCCACTCACTCCGTTTGAGCGGAGCGGTGGAATTAATTTCAAAAGATACGAAATAATCTTGTATGGGGAGTTTTGGCGCAGTATTTTTTTCAACCCTGTAACCTCCGCGGAAACCGGCTTCCCGGTGGTCTGCTGCAGGGGAATCCACTAAGGACAGCGGTTGCTCATGAAGCGGTCAGATAACGGCAGAAGAAACTGGAAAAGGAATCTCCGGGTTTTTTTCTATGCCGTCCTGCGCAAGAGCCGTTACCTGAAAGGCAACCACCGCACCTTCTTCCGCCTCTCGCTCGACGCGCTCCTGGTCCAGCTCAACCTCAACCAGGATTTCCCCTTCCTCTTCATCGCCATCTTCGTGGGCCTGACCACCGGATACGTGGCCGTCATGTTCCATGACGCCATCCTCTGGCTCAGCTCGTATCTCTTCGGCACCGCAGAGCTTCTTCCCGGCAGCTGGAGCTATCTTCTCCTTGCGTTCATCCCGGCGTTCGGCGGGCTCCTGGTCGGACTCTACAACGCTTTCGTGGTGAAAGCCCGGCCCGGCCACGGCCTGGCCTCCGTCATCAAGGCCGTTGCGCAGAACAACGGCCGTATCGGTCGCAACCACTGGATCCACAAGACCTTCACCTCCGTCATCAGCATCGGTACGGGCGGCGGCGGCGGTCGCGAGGCGCCGATCCTGCAGGTGGGCGCGGCCATCGGGTCGGCCGTCGGCCAGGCGCTGAAGTTCTCTCCCGACAGGACGCGCACACTCCTCGGCTGCGGTGCCGCGGCAGGCCTTGCCGCCGTCTTCAATGCGCCGATAGGCGGTGTGATGTTCGCCATCGAGGTGATCCTCGGCGACTTCAGCGTCAAGACCTTCAGTCCCATCGTGGTCGCCGCCGTCGTCGGCACCGTGCTTTCGCGCAGCTTCCTCGGCAGTTCGCCGACCTTCCAGGTTCCTCCCTACACGCTCGTCTCCAACTACGAGCTTCCCCTCTATTTCATCCTCGGGGTGCTTGCGGGGTTGTCCGCCGTGCTGTTCATCAAGACCTACTACTCGATCGAGGAGTGGTTCGCTCGTATCGAGAAGCGCTTCGGCATACCGGTCTGGGCGATGCCGGCCATCGGCGGCCTCGCCTGCGGCCTCCTCTGCATGTGGCTGCCGGGTCTCTACGGCTACAGCTACGCCGTCGTCGACAGCGCGCTGAGGGGTGAGGAGCCCTGGACCGGCATGATCAGCGTCTACCTGCTCAAGCCGGTGGTGGCCGGCCTCAGCGTCGGTTCCGGCGGTTCGGGCGGCATGTTCGCCCCGGCCATGAAGATGGGCGCCATGCTCGGCGGCATGTTCGGCAAGCTCGTCAACATGGTCGTTCCCGGCATGACGGCGGCTTCAGGCGCCTACGCGCTGGTCGGCATGGGGGCGCTCACGGCCGGCATCATGCGCGCTCCGATGACGGTCATCCTGATCCTCTTCGAGGTGACCGGCCAGTACGAGATCGTGCTGCCCATCATGTTCGCGGCCGTCACGGCAGCGCTCATCGCGCGCCTGGCCTACCGCCACTCCATGGAGACCTACGTGCTGGAGAAGGAGGGGGTGCGGGTCGGCTACGGCATCGCGCTTTCCGTGGCCGAGAGCATCAGCGTGCTCGATGTGATGCGCACCGACTTCATCCGCTTCAACGACGTGACGAGGGTGGAGAAGGTGCTGGAGGTCTTCCACAGCACTCCGGAATCCAACTTCCTCGTCACCAACGACGAGAACCAGTTCGTGGGGATGATACGGCTGGAGGAGATGAGCATCATCCTGCGCGACGGGATGTTCGCGGGGCTCATCGCCGAGGACGTCATGAAGAAGGAGGTGCCGGTGCTCTACGACTCCTCGAAGCTCGACGAGGCCCTGAAGTTCTTCGAGGTCGCCGACTACACCAACGTCCTGCCGGTCATTTCGAAGCGTTCCGGCAAGCTCCTCGGCATCGTCCGCCAGGAGGAGGCGTTCTCCTACTACCGCAAGCAGATGAACCTCTACGGTTCGGACCGCCCCGAGGGCGCCCGCTGAGCCGCCCGCTCCCCGCCGTTCTTCACCGCTTTCCAGCTCCGAGAGCCGAGAAACTCACCACGAGCAGTATCGTCACCGCCTCCATCACCATGAAGATGTCCTTCGGCACATATGCGTTGACGGCCAGCCCGCCGTATTCGAGCAGGGCGAGGAACCCCGCCGATACCGTTACCCAGAGCGGATGCGCTCCGGCGAGCAGCGCGGCCGCAATGCCGGTGAACCCTGCCTGGCCGACCATTCCCGCTTCGTAGAAGTGCTTGTAGCCGAGCACCAGGTTGGCCGCCGCGAGTCCTGCGGCGGCTCCGCCGAGCGCCATGGCCGTCAGGGCGTGCATGGCGGGGTTGATGCCGGCGCGTGCGGCGGCTTCCGGCCGCAGTCCGGCCGAGCGCATCTCGAAACCGAACCGGCTTTTGAAGATGAGCAGGTAGAAGAGGAGGGCTGCGAGGAGTGCCAGGAGGAGCGAGAGATTGGCCGGCGAACTCCTGAACCATCCGGCGAGGTTCCAGAAGGTGGGGATCTCGGCTGCGGCCCTTATCGGGGCGGTATGGACGGTGGAGGCCAGGGCGAAGTGGCGGGTGAGCAGGTAGCCGGCGATGCCCTCGGCGATGAAGTTCAGCATGATCGTTGAGATCACTTCGCTCACCCCGAAGGCGGTCTTCAGGACGCCAGCCAGGGCTCCCCAGAGCGCTCCGGCCGTCATTGCGGCCAGAATGGGGAGTGTGATCGTGAGCGCCGGCCAGAGCCCCTCCGGCAGCATGGCGCCGGTCAGGGCCGCGGCGAAGGCTCCGAGGATGAGCTGGCCCTGTGCGCCGATGTTGAAGAGCCGCAGGCGGAAGGGGAGCGCGACGGCAAGGCCCGTGCAGACGAGCGTGGTCATGCGGAAGAGCACCTGGCCCTGCCCGTAGGGGGAGGCGAGGGTCGTACCGAGCATCTTCCTGAAGACGGCGACGGGGTCGCGGCCGGTGAGGGCGATGATGGCGGCGTTGAGGATGAGCGCTGCCACGATCGAGCCGACGGGGATGAGTATCGTTTTTGTCGAGGGTTTCATGCGGGGGCGTCAGGTGATGTGCTGTCCGATCTCTTTGTGGAACTGGTGGCCCCGGCGGCGTCCCGCTTCCGTCTCCGGGGCATTGAACTCGTGGCGGATGGTGCCGCGGTAGATGCAGCCGATGCGGCTCGAGAGGGCCGTCAGCTCCTCGAGCTCGCTGGAGACGAGCAGGATGGCCGTTCCCCTGTCCCGCGCTTCGATGATCTTTCGGTGGATCGATTCGATGGCGCCGATGTCGACGCCCCGGGTGGGTTGGGCGAGGATGAGGAGGCGGATGCCGGGACGCGTCATCTCCCGGGCGACCACCACCTTCTGCTGGTTGCCGCCGGAGAGGGACGAGAGCGGCTGGCGGTCCGGCGCAGAGACGCGGATGTCGAACTCCGGCACGAGCTGCGCGGTGTTGCGCTCGATCGCCTCCCGGCTGAAGCCGGGGCCGAAGCGGAAAGCCGCTTCGCGGTGCCGTCCGAGTACGAGGTTCATCGAGACGGGGAACTCCGGGACCACCGCGTCGCGGAGCCGGTCCTCCGGCACGTGCGAGACGCCGCGTGCGGTGATGCCCTGCGCCGTGAGCCCCTGGATCGGAACGCCCTCGAGCAGCAGCTCCCCTTCGATGCGGCTCGAGGGGGGACGGTGGCCTGCGAGCAGCCCGAGGAGTTCCGACT
Organism: Chlorobium sp. N1; assembly: GCF_004332115.1. Taxonomy (GTDB): domain Bacteria; phylum Bacteroidota; class Chlorobiia; order Chlorobiales; family Chlorobiaceae; genus Chlorobium. The sequence continues at coordinate 122,417 of NZ_SJPA01000001.1, read as the reverse complement.
GGCCGTTGCCCTCCACTCCGGCGATGCCGTAGATCTCTCCTGCTTTCACGCAGAAGCTGAGCCGGCTGAGCTTTTCGGCCCCCTTCGCCGTCTTCAGCCCGAGGTTTCTGGCTTCGAGCACCGTTTCCCCGGGGGAGTGGGGCGGGTTGGCGACTTCGAGCGAGACCCCCCTGCCGACCATCATCTCGGCCAGCTGGCGGCGGCTTACGCCGGCGGTCGGCATGGTGCCGACGATGCGCCCTTTCTGCATCACGCTCACCGTGTCGGCTACGGAGAGCACCTCGTCGAGTTTGTGGGTGATGAGGATGACGGTGCGGCCCCCGGCTGCAAGCGCCCGGAGCGTCTGGAAGAGCTTTTCCGTCTCCTGCGGGGTCAAGACCGCGGTGGGTTCGTCGAGGATCATGATGGAGGCGTTACGGATCAGCAGCTTGAGCAGCTCCAGGCGCTGTTCCTCGCCGACGCTGAGCTCCCGGCAGAGCGCGTCGGGGTCGACCTCGAGGCCGTAGCTTTGGGCGCATTCCGAGACCATGGCGCGGACCTTTCTTTTCGGGAAGGGGCTGAGGAGCGATGCCTGCTCGAAGCCGAGCATGATGTTCTCCGCGGCGGTGAGCTCGCCGACGAGCATGAAGTGCTGGTGGACCATGCCGATGCCTGCGCGGATCGCCTCGCGGGCCGAAGAGAAGGAGCGTTCCTCGCCCCTGATCGAGAGGGTTCCGGCCGTGGGGCGGAGGAGTCCGGCGATGACTTTGACGAGGGTGCTCTTGCCGGCGCCGTTCTCTCCTGCGATGGCGTGTATCGATCCTTCGCGGACAGTGAGGTCGGCATTCCGGACGGCGGTGACCTCTCTGAAGCGCATCGTGAGGTCGCGCAGCTCGACGGCTGCCTTCACGGGGGCGGAGGGGCTTGCCATCAGAGCCAGACGAGCACCGTCTTGATCGACTCCTTGCTGTCGAGGGCCGTCCGGTAGGCCCGCTCGTACTCCGCGACGGGGAAGATGTTGGTGAAGAACTTCTCGCTGTCGATCGAGCCCGCCTCGAGTTCACGGACGGCCCGCTGCATCTGTTCCGTGGTCGTGAGGCTGGAGCAGATCAGCACCGGTTCGCGATGCTGGAGGAGGCGGTAGTCGTAGGCCATCACCTCATAGTTGCCCATGAGCAGGACCTTGGCCCGGTGTTGCATGAGCCGTACGGCTTTTTCGACGAGCAGGATCCTGCCGGTGGTTTCGATGACGAGGTCGTACTTGCCGTCGAACTCCTCGGTGAAGTCGCCGATGTCGAGCGCGATGTGCTCGGCGTGGGAGAGCTGGCCGCGGACGGCGAAGGTCTCGACGGCGTCGATCGAGGTGACGCCGAGGCTGTGGAGGTACTCGACCACCATGAGCCCGACCGAGCCGAGCCCGAGCACCAGTACTTTCGAGGATGGGGTGACGCCGGTCTTGTCGACGCCGCTCATGGCGTAGGCGAGGAGTCCGGTGAGGAGATCGCGGTGGATCGGGGCGCGGCCGAGGGCGATGAGGTTCTCCCTTTTCGTGGGGATGACCTCAGCGTGGCAGCCGTAGTAGGGCTCGACCCCGTTCCAGCAGTCCCCCCTGAAGGCGTAGACGAACTCCCCCTCCTGCAGGTCGCTTACTTCGGATCCCACCGAGAGGACCTGGCCGATCGCTTCGCTGCCCGGCAGGATGGGGTAGTTCAAAACGCGGCTGGAGACCGGCTTGTTGGTCAAGAGCAGGCGGTCCAGCCCCGGCGTGATGGTGCTGGCGATGGTCTTGACCACGACGTCCCGTGGCCCCGATGCGTCGTAGGACGCGTGCTGGAGCTTGAGCTTGTTGGCTTTCTGGAGGACGAGTGCTTTGGCGGTTCCCTGCATAAAGGTGGTTCGGCTCGGTTGCGGTTGACGGCTTGCTGCTGCAAGCATAAGGTACGAAATGCCCGAGAGCCGGTCAACAGACCTCCGCACCGGGGGATCGGGTGCGGAGGAGGAGGGGCCTTTATTCTCCTGCAGGGACCATGAAGAAGACCGCGAGGTTCGCGAGGCAGCCGACGACGAGCCCGTCGATATGGAACGGGACGGCGGTGAGGTTGTTCCAGGCGAGGGCGGCCGCGATGCCGGCGGCGGCTCCGGCGATGAAGCGCCGCCGGGTCGCGCGGAACCCGAGGATCGCCGCGGCGAGCGGTACCAGCACGGTCGGCGCCCAGAAGTTGTAGGCGTAGATGAGGATGTCGAGCAGGCTTTCGATCGAGAGCGCGAAGAGTATCGCGAGGAGCCCGACGCCGAGGGTCGTGAGGCGGGCGAGCATCAGTTCGGTTCCTGATTCGAGCGGCGTGCTCCGCAGCGGGCGGACGATGTCGTTGCTGAAGGCGATGGCGGCGCCGTTGAGGAACGAGTCGGCAGAGGACATGATGATGGAGATGACCGCGGCGATCACGATCCCCTGCAGGATCGGGTGGAGCGAGGCCTTGATGACGAACGGCATGGCCAGGTTCGGGTTCAGCGAGGGGTCGAGTGCGAGGGCCACGAGGCCGATGAGGCCGGTGATGGCGAAGAAGGGGATCGAAAAGAGCCCGCTCATCATCGTGCCGCGCGAGACGTGCCCGGCCGAGCGGCCGATCAGGAGGCGCTGCACGTAGGGGGGAACCAGGGTCTCGCCGAGCAGGAACGTGAGGAAGAGCGCGGCCAGCGAGAGCACCGCACCGGGTTCGGTCGGGAGCTGCAGGCGGGCGGCGGGTATGCTGGCCGTCAGGCTCTCCCATCCACCGGCCTGGCGGATGCCGAAGTAGAGGGTGAGGGGGATGCCGACGGTGAGCACCAGGAACTGGATGACATCGGTCCAGACGACCGAGCGCATGCCGCCGAAGGTGGCGTAGGCGATGACGATGCCGCATCCGATGAGGATCCCCGTCGAGCGGTCGATGCCGAGGAAGAGGTTGAAGATGTAGCCCATCGCCCCGACCTGTGCGCCGAGGATGCCGGCGCAGAGCGCCACGCCGAAGATGCCGCTGAACACCCTGGCCCCTTTGCCGTAGTGCGGTTCCATGATGTCGCCGACCGAGATCGCGTCGGGGTATCTCTCCATCCTCGGTGCGATGAAGGTCGCCACGAGGATCTCCTTGAGGCTGAATCCCCAGAGCGCGACGATGTTGGCGATGCCGATGAGGAAGACCTTCTCGGCGTTGCCCATCGAGAACCCTCCTCCGATGAAGGAGGCCGAGAGGGTCGCGAAGATGACCATGCTGCCGAACGACTTGTCGGCGACGGCGTAGTCTTTCATGTTCTTGATTCCGCGTCCGGCAAGAAGCCCGACCAGGAGCACCACGGCGAGATAGACGATGACGATGACGTTCTGCATGGGGGAGGGGGAGGGTGGTTGGTGATGCGCCGTAGTGGCGTTCAGAGGTTGGCCAGCGAGCCGAGGAACCAGGCTATGGCGCTGATGCATATCGATCCGCCGACCGCCCACCAGAACCCGTCGATCGCGAACCCGTCGACCAGCGCGGCGGAGAGCTGCAGGAGCAGGGCGTTGATGATGAGGAGGAAGAGTCCGAGCGAGAGCAGGATGAAGGGAATCGAGAAGAGGATCATGATCGGCCGCACCAGGGTGTTGACGAGGCCGAGCACCAGCGCGACGGCCAGCGCGGCGCCGAAGCTGCGGACATGGATGCCCGCGAGAAGCTGGGCCGTCAGGTAGACGGCGAAGGCGTTGACGAGCCAGAGAAGCAGGATGTGCATCATGGGTCCGGGTATCAGGTTGTCGGTTCGTGCTGTCTTTTTCTTAAGTATAGCAGTTCAGGGCCGGATTCCAATGGCCTCCGGCGCTTCCCCCTCTGCCGCTATTTCTCCGCTTTCCTGTTCCAGGGCTTGAAGACCGAGAAGAGCACCGCCAGGGCGAGCAGGATGGTGTTGATGAGTGCGGCCGCCGCCAGCACGGCATCCCCCGTCGTATAGGCCGGGTCGCGGAGGGCCGAGAGCCGCTCCTCGGCGGCGATCTCGAGAAGGCGGGCCGAGAGCGGTCCGAGATAGAAGGTCCCGACGAGGACGAGGCCCAGCGTGACGATCCACTTGTAGACCAGCCAGCCGCTCCTGAAGAACCCCCACTTCGTCAGCATCGAATAGATGAGCCCGGTGAGCAGCGTCAGGACCGCCGCCGCCGTCAGCACATAGGTGTCGATGAAGTGGAAGATGAGGCGGTAGGTGTAGATCCCCTCACCGGAGGCCTCGTCGATCGGGACGAGTGGGAGGAGCGCCAGGAGGAGGACCGAGGAGAGCCAGAGTCCTGAAGTGATGATATGCAGGGACTTCAGTGTCTTCTGTTGCGGAGCGGAGAGTTTCAGCATGGAGGGAATGGGTGGTGGATTATTCAGGGGGAACAGGCCTTTTATCCCGGAGAGACGCATGAGTGTGAACGTCTTGTTGTGTATGTTCATAAAGTACGGCAGGTGTCCCTGAAAATCATAACGCAATACATCTTATGCCGGTTGAACGACAAAGCCCATACTTCCTCCATGTGTTCGTCTGCACCAATGATCGAGCCGGAGAACGGAAATCCTGCGCGGACGGCAAGAGCCGGCTTCTGAAAGCCAGGCTGAAGGAGGCCGTGGTATCAAAAGGGTGGAAGGGGAGGGTGCGGGTCTCGGAGTCCGGGTGCCTCGGGGTGTGCGCCGAGGGGCCGAATGTGATGATCTATCCGCAGAAGGTATGGTTCACCGGGGTTGCCCCGGACGACGTGGAGGCCATCGTTTCGGCGATCGGGCGTCTCATCGGGGATGAGGGCGGGGATTGAATAGGCACGAAGATCGCTCATCGGGGAGTCGCGGGTAACTGATAACCGGCAATGGCGCAGGGCAAAGGGTTGCGGTCGTCACGATGATGTCATCTCGTCTCCATGTCGAGAGGACTCACCACACCAAGCGTGTTGTTCCCGGCCACGTGCGTGTAGATCATGGTGGTCTGGAGATTGGCGTGGCCGAGTAATTCCTGGAGTGTGCGGATATCATAGCCGGCTTCGAGCACATGGGTCGCAAAGCTGTGCCGCAACGTGTGGACGGAGGCCTGTTTTGCAATAGCAGCTTTCAGGGCAGCCCGTTTGAAGGCTTTTTGTAGCGTCGAAGGAAACATATGGTGACGGCGAATGATTTTCGATACCGGATCGGCCGACAAAGTCCTGGAAGGAAACACCCAGAACCAGCCCCACTCCTTTCCCGCATTCGGATACTTGTCTTCCAGGGCGCCCGGCATGGCGACCCCTTTGATGCCGTTCTTCCGATCTTCCTCGTGGATGTCCCTGATTCGCGAAAGGTGCTGTCGCAATGGTTCCACAAGGTTTTTCGGCAAAAGGGTCTGACGATCCTTGCCGCCCTTGGCGCTTCTGACCCTAAGAGACCTCCGCTCGAAATCGATATCCTTCACCCGCAACGTCAGGCACTCTTCGATGCGAAGTCCGCCGCCGTAAATCAGGGCGGCCATGAGCCAGGTTGTGCCCTGCATGGCGTCCAGGATACGTCGTGCTGTGCTCCATCGGTAAAATAGAGATACAGCCGAACGGCTTCTCTTGCCTGTAATACCTCCTCCTCTTCATGCTGTTTTACAAGCAACTTCACAAACGAGGTGGCCGATTCAGAGGGAGTCCCCAGATCCGGGTTTTTGCGGGGCGGCAGTAGGTGCGATACTGCGCCACCCAACGCAGATAGTCGGGAACATCATTCTCGGGAACGTGCTGTTTCTTCAGCAGAAACTCTCGGAAATCCATGGGAATGACAAGATCTGATCCTTATTGGTATGCCGCATAATAATACCAATAAGAACATAAGTAACCCATTCGACCTAAAAAAGACGGGATCCTCTTTGGATGAGAGGTGATGGGGCAGTAAGTTTCAAGTGCAGCGTGCGGGATTCTGTCAAGAGCCTGCACTACAGATAATGAATAATGTTGGAAGCGCGCTGCGCGCGCCTCCAACAAATCGTTCGAGCGGAAATGTCCTGCGCTTACAGACCTGCGGTCTGGCGCTCTGTAAATTCCGCACAACTAGGCCGTTATGCAACAAGAAAAAGGAGGCTACTGTGCCGCTAGGAGATTTTCGTTCCGTTTACCTTCCCTACTGTTTGAAAAAGCAGGAGGACGGTTCGTATGTGGTTTTGAATAGGGAGTACAAACCTGTCGGATTCAACACCAGAGAACACATCCGGTATGAAGAACATCCGGTGTCCTCAAGGCTAAAAGGTATTGGGCCAGGAACGGCGAAGAAGTTGTCGTATGAAGGAAACGAAAATACCGATGTGATTTACTTGTACAACGATGTGTGTGTTCCGGTTCATTCAAAAGCAAACATGGATGCCTACCTGAAGAAGCTGTCGATTCTGGCAAAACTGGACATTGATACCAAGTAACGGATGGAAGAACCAGTGAAGTTTGACGAACACAACTACTCGACAATCAGACAAGCCTGTCAGAGCCGTTCGGAAATCGAGTTTCAGGCTCCGAAAGAGATAACCGCGTTCGCTGAAAGTGAGCCTCCATCTGAATGGACGGCCTATCCTCCTTGTCTCCTGCCGCCTGAAGGGTACGCTCAGGTATTCATCCATTCAGGCGCAGACTTGCGGGGCGCGCTTACACGGCTTGAGCTTGTCGTCCACCTTGATGGTGGAAGAGTGCTGTACCGAAAAGAGAGCGAGGACGCTGTGGGCATGAAAATCACATGGCCGAATAATGCATAACAACCGCTTCGAGTCCGACGGCTCACCCTTCCGCTGCGCTCCAGGGCAAGCCGCGGCTCAAACGGAACGTTCGATTACGATAATAAATAGGGAAGCAAGACATGGCCATATACTCATTCCTAGACCTTGCATTTGACGTATTGAAGGTGGCCACTCAACCCCTGACCTATCAAGAGGTCTGGCAGGTAGGGAGAGAGAAGGGCCTTACCGACAAGATCAAGACATCAGGGAAGACCCCATGGCAGAGCCTTGGCGCGCAGCTTTACGTCGAAGTACGTGACAACGACGGGTCCCGGTTCATGAAGGTCGGCAAACGACCGGCCCGCTTCTTCCTCAAGGACCGTGCAGCAGAGTTGCCGCCGGATGCTGTCGCAAAGATCGAGAAAGAGGAATCCAAGAAGAAGGAAAAGAAGACGGAGTATCACGAGCGTGACCTTCATCCACTGCTAACCTACTTCGCCTATGCGAATCCGACCTTCAACCGAGGAAGATCGATCTTCACAAAGACCATCTTCCACGAGAAGTCACAACGATCAGGCTACAACGAGTGGATTCATCCAGACATCGTGGGATTCTATCTACCCTTGGACGACTGGCGGCCCGACGTGATTGAGTTTAACCGTCTCTCTGACAATAACTCTCTGAGGATGTTCTCTTTCGAGATGAAGAAGAGCCTGACCAAGGCCAACTACAGAGAGGCGTATTTTCAAGCGGTATCCAATTCCTCCTGGGCACACGAGGGCTATCTTGTCGCTACGGAGATCCTTCAAGACGACGAGTTTCTTGCCGAGCTGGAACGGTTGGCTTCTTCATTTGGGATCGGGATCATCCACCTTGATCCTTCGGATATTGACAGTTCCTCTATTCTCTATCCGGCACGCGGGCGGGATGCACTCGACTGGGAGACGATCAACAAGCTATGCGAGCAAAACTCTGATTTCGAGAAGTTCCTACAGGATGTGAAGATCGACTTCGAGTCCAAGCGGATTCACCGATCGGAATTTGATGAGGTCGTGAAGGACATCCGGAAGTATATCCGAGACAAACTGAAGATCGAACAAGAGCCTTGAGCGGACGCGGAAAACCGCGTCGCCCGTGAGCTCAGGCGTTAACCCATCATAGAACCAAGGAGACGAATACTTGCACTGGATTGCCCCCACCGAAAAGGACTCCGCCGCCGCCACGCTCGAAAAGCGACTCTGGGGCGCCGCCGACCAGTTCCGCGCCAATTCCGGCCTGAAGGCCCAGGAATACTCCGGACCCATCCTCGGCCTGATCTTTCTGCGCTTTGCTGAAGTGCGCTTTGCCATCCAGCATGCGAAGTTGGAGAAGGCTGGTGCCTCGTCGCGCCGCGCCAGCCGCATCGATGAGCCTGCCGCCTACCACGCCGACAACGTGCTCTATCTCACCCCTGAGGCGCGCTTTGACTACCTGCTCACGCTGCCCGAGGCGGCCGATATCGGCGGCAAGGTCAATGCGGCCATGCGCGAGGTGGAGAAGCACAACCCGCAACTCGCCGGCGTGCTGCCCAAGACCTTCAACCTTTTCACCGGCACCCTGCTCAAAGAGCTACTCAAGAAGATCTCCGAGATTCCGGCCACGCTCGACTTCGACGCCTTCGGTCGCATCTACGAATACTTCCTCGGTGGGTTCGCCATGAGCGAGGGCCAGGGCGGCGGCGAGTTCTACACGCCCGCCAGCATCGTGCAGCTGCTTGCCCAGGTGATCAAGCCCTACCACGGCCGCATCCTCGACCCGGCCTGCGGCTCGGGCGGCATGTTCGTGCAGTCGGCGCGCTTCGTGGCCGAGCACCACAAGAACCCGGCCGCCGAGCTGGCCATCTGCGGCGTGGAGAAGACCGACGAGACCGGCCGCCTCGCCAGACTCAACCTCGCCGTCCATGGGCTGGAGGGGGACATCCGCCACGGCGGCAACGTCAACAGCTACTACGACGACCCGCATGCCGCCACCGGGCAGTTCGACTTCGTGCTCGCCAATCCGCCCTTCAACGTCAACGCGGTGGACAAGGAACGGCTCAAGGAGATGGTCGGTGCGGGCCGGCGCTTTCCCTTCGGCCTGCCCCGGACCGACAACGCCAACTACCTCTGGATCCAGCTTTTCTACTCGGCTCTCAATGCCCAGGGCCGCGCCGGCTTCGTCATGGCCAACTCGGCTTCGGATGCCCGCTCAAGCGAGCAGGAGCTGCGGCAAAAGCTGATCGAGGCGCGGGCGGTGGATGTGATGGTCGCCGTCGGTCCCAATATGTTCTACACCGTCACCTTGCCCTGCACGCTATGGTTTCTTGATCGCGGCAAGGCCAGTACCCGGCGTGCCGACACGGTGCTCTTCATCGACGCCCGCCACATTTACCGGCAGGTGGATCGCGCCCACCGCGACTGGACGCCCGCGCAGATCGGATTCATCGCCAACCTTGTGAACCTCTATCGCGGCGAAGCGCCGGACCTGACCACGGGCGGCGAGGAGACGGCGGCCAAATTGCAAGAGGTATTCGGCACGCAGCCCGCCTATGCCGACGTGCCCGGCCTGTGCAAGGCGGCGACACTGAAGGAGATCGAAGCGCAGGTCTGGTCACTCAACCCCGGCCGCTATGTGGGCGTCACGCCCGGCGAGGAGGTGAGCGACGAGGACTTCAGGACGCAACTGGAGGCGCTGAACGAGGAGCTGGAAGGGTTGAACGCCCAGGCGCGGGAACTGGAACAGACGATCGCCATGAATGTTGCGGGGATTCTTGAATCATGAGCGACTACCAAGATAAAGACCTTCCCCAGTCTCTCACACCGGCCAAGGGGCAATTTCTTGTGTACGCTGCCGAGGATGGCAGGCTCAAGATCGATGTGCGCCTGGAGAACGAAACGGTTTGGTTGACCCAGGCCGCCATGGCCCAACTGTTTCAATGTTCTGCAGATAACATCTCGCTGCACCTGAAAAACATATACGAGGAAGGGGAACTGGATGCGCGGGCAACTGCCGAGGAATACTCGGTGGTTCGACGGGAGGGGAAACGCTCGGTCAGCCGCCGAATCACCCACTACAACCTGGACGCCATCATCTCCGTTGGCTACCGAGTCAGAAGTGCCGTTGCTACCCGTTTTCGCATCTGGGCCACGCAGCAACTGCGCGAGCTCATCGTCAAAGGCTTCGTCCTCGATGACGAGCGTCTGAAGAACCCGGATCAGCCCTTCGACTACTTCGAGGAACTGCTTCGACGCATCCAGGACATCCGCACGTCCGAGCGGCGCTTCTATCAGAAGATCACCGACATCTACGCCACCAGCACTGATTACGACCCCACCCAACCGGAGAGCATCGAGTTCTTCCAGACCGTGCAGAACAAGATGCACTGGGCCATCACCGGCCAGACGGCGGCGGAAATCATTCATGCCCGTGTCGATTCTGCCAAGCCCAACATGGGGCTCACCAACTGGCGCGGCGCGAAGGTCCGCAAGCAGGATGTCAGCATCGCCAAGAACTACCTTAACGAGGAGGAGCTTGCCGCACTGAACAATCTTGTCGAGCAATATCTCGTCTTTGCCGAGGGTCAAGCCATGCGGCGCGTGCCCATGCACATGCGCGATTGGCTCAGCAAGCTCCACGGCTTCCTGACGCTGAACGACCGTGCGGTCTTATCCCATGCGGGCAAAATCTCGCACGAACTGGCGAGAGAAATTGCCGAGGCGGAATACGAGAAGTTCCATTCTGCGCAAATCGCGCAGACCGACCGGGACGGTAGCGACTTTGACAAAGCCGTCAACCAACTACCGCCGCCGCCCAAACCGACGAAAAGGGGAGGGCGAAAATGATACGAGAACGTGCGCAACGCCCAGGCGGGGGAACTGGAAACCATCATTGCCCAAAATGTAGGGGAGATCTTGGGAACATGAAAACTGAACTGATTCGTAGTCTGACGGAGAATTTTGAAGGCCACGCCCAGCAGACCGAGGGCGGAGTGGAGTACTGGCTGGCCCGTGATCTTCAGCATTTACTCGGGTATGGCGAATGGCGCAATTTCAATACTGCCATCTCCAAGGCAAAAACAGCTTGTGAATCTTCCGGACATGCAATCCGGGATCATTTTGTTGACGTCAACAAAACGATACAGATGCCCAAGGGAGCGGTCAAAGAGGTCCCCGACCTAATGCTGACCCGTTACGCCTGCTACCTGATCGCCCAGAATGGCGATCCGCGCAAGCAGGAGATCGCCTTTGCCCAGACTTATTTCGCCGTTCAAACCCGTCGCGCCGAGCTGATCGAGCAGCGGCTGCTGGAAGCAGAGCGTGTTACTGCCCGCAAGAAGCTCAGCACGACTGAAAAAGAGCTTTCCTCCGTCATTTTCGAGCAGACGGGCGGCAATGAAGATTTTGCCATCATCCGCAGCAAAGGTGACCACGCCCTTTTTGGCAAACCGACCAATGCGATGAAAGCGCAGTGGAAAGTCCCCGATAAACGGCCACTGGCCGACTTTGCTCCGACCATCATTCTCAAGGCCAAGGACTTTGCCGCCGAGATCACCATCTTCAACGCCCGCCAACATGGTATGAGCAGCGAGTCGGCTATCTCGCACGAACACGTCACCAACAACCAGGCGGTGCGCAACACCCTGCTGGAGCGTGGTATTTGTTCCGAGTCGCTGCCACCGGCCGAGGATGTAAAGAAGGTGGAGTGGCGATTGACTTCCGAGGAAAAGAAGTCCTTGAAGAACCCGGACGGTTTGGTTACCGAGGAGTAAGGCGCATGTTTTCAACACATAAGAGACATTTTACAAGTTCGCTTGCCGTTCAGTGCGGAGAGGGTGATTGCAGTGAAAGTGGCGGGGATTCTGGGCGCGTGAGGATGAGCACAACCTGGAATACCGGTCGTCTCGGAGATGTTTGTCGCGTGGTGCCGGGTTACGCATTCAAAAGCAGTGACTGGCAGGCTGATGGAATTCCTGTCGTCAAGATCAAGAATATAACTGGCAACAACTCGGTTGACCTTGCGACAACTGACTGTGTCCCGCAAGGACTTTTGACACCAAAACTTCAGAAGTTCGTGGTAAAGGACGGCGATATTCTCGTCGCAATGACTGGAGCGACAGCTGGCAAAGTTGGGAAGGTCCGCACGAATCGACCACTCTTGTTGAATCAGCGTGTTGCCAAGATTGCTCCAGTTGATGCCGATCCTGACTTCATTTGGGCGATCGTCAGTAGTCAGGAATACCAAGAGCGGTTTTTCTACTTGGCCGACGGTGCCGCGCAGCCAAACATGAGCGGGGGCCAAATTGAGGGAGTCGAAGTTCCTCTTCCCCCCCTCCCCGTCCAGCGCCGCATCGCCGGCATCCTGACGGCCTACGACGAGCTGATCGAGAACAGCCAGCGGCGCATCAAGATTCTGGACTCGATGGCCCGCGCCCTCTACCGCGAGTGGTTCGTCCACTTCCGCTTCCCCGGCCACGAGTCCGTCCCCCGCGTCCCGTCCCCCCTCGGCGAGATCCCGCAGGGGTGGGAGGTGAAGAAGCTTTCGGCCGTAGCCGAAGTAAACCGCTCACAAATAAACGCCCGTAGCGCTCTAGAAGCACTTCATTACATAGAGATCTCTTCCGTCAGCCCCGGCCAAATTGACAGCACCACAACCTACGCTTTCGCTGACGCTCCCGGTCGTGCGCGCCGCATTGTCCAACATGGTGACATGCTCTGGTCATGCGTTCGCCCAAATCGACGCTCCTACGCGCAGGTGATGCACCCTGCGCCAGACACAATCGCCTCGACGGGCTTCGCTGTGCTCACGGCGACGAAAGTTCCGTTCACGTTCCTTTTCTTTGCCACGACCACCGACGACTTCGTCGCCTATCTCACGAACAACGCTACTGGAGCGGCCTATCCCGCCGTTACCGCACCAACATTTGAGAAGGCTGATCTGCTTGTCCCTTCGGTGGCTTTACTGAAGAAGTTCGGCGACGTGACCATCCCTATAGCAGAAGAGATTCATACTCTCCAACGCCAAATCCAAAACCTCCGCCGCACCCGCGACCTGCTGCTGCCGCGCCTGCTCTCCGGTCAGATCGATGTGGAGGCGATCCCCTCATGATGCGCACCGCCGAAGACCTGTTGCAGGAACTCACCGCGCTGGACGAGTCGCATCGCATCGAGGCCAAGCAGGCCCGCCAGATCGACCGTTCCGTCATGGAAACGGTTTGCGCGTTTGCCAACGAACCGGGTCTGGGTGGCGGGTATCTGCTCCTGGGCGTGAGCCGCGAGCCGCAGGATCTGTTGCCGCCCACCTTCGAGTCCTCGCGCCGGCCGGACCAGTTTGTCGCCACCTTCCTGTTCCATCACTTCCTGGGGCCGGACGATCTGGTCTGGCTGCGAAACCTGACGAGCGAACCGATCAGCGACGAGGAATCCCGCGCCCTGGTGTTCGTCCGGGAACTGGGGGCTATCGACAACGCGGCCTACCGGGCCATCAACCGCACCGACACACTGAATGCCTCTGGCCACCTGCGCCGTTTGCGCGATCTGGACCTGCTGGAGATGAAAGGGGCTGGCAGCCGGACCTACTATGTGCCGGGTCCCCGATTCCACGCGGCCCAAATGGTGCCGGTGCTGGAAATCGTGTCAGGTCCATCAAATAGTCACCAGGACACTCAAAATAGTCACCAGCCAGGCGTGGATAGTCACCAGCTTCTGGTGACCATACCCGCTTATCTGGCCGAGCGGGTTCCACCCGCAGGCAGCAAACCCCGGCGGGACATCATACGTGCGTTGATCGTCGATCTTTGCCGTTGGCGTGCTTTAAGTGCTCGGGAACTGGCGAGCATCCTGCATGGGCGGGAACACAAACCCTTGGTTAGGGACTACCTGACTCCGATGGTTGGAGAGGGGTTGCTGGCCTACACCATCCCGGCTATGGAAAATCATCCAGATCAGCGTTACACCGTGCCTGCATCGGTCGCGGGGAGCTGCGATTCGACGATATGAGCGCCCACGCCTACAGCGAAGACCAGCTCGTCGAGCAGCCCGCCATCGGCCTCTTTGCCGCTCTTGGCTGGCAGACGGTGTCTGCGATGGAAGAGACCTTCGGCGCGGGCGGCACCGGTTCGTGCAATTTGGGCCGCGAGACCAAGGGCGAGGTGGTGCTGATGGATCGCCTGCGCTCGATGCTCACCAAGCTCAACCCCGGCCTGCCCGCCGAGGCGATCCAGACCGCCATCGACGAACTGGCCCGCGACCGCTCGGCAATGAGCCTGGAGGCGGCCAACCGCGAGGTCTACCGGCTGCTCAAGGACGGCATCCCGGTCTCGGTGCCCGACCGCGAGCACGGTGGGCAGAAGAGCGAGCGGCTGCGTGTGGTGGACTGGGCGCAGCCGGAGCAGAACGACTTCCTCCTGGTCAGCCAGCTCAGCGTGGTGGGCAGCCTCTACACCTGCCGGCCCGATCTGGTGGGCTTCGTCAACGGCCTGCCGTGGGTGGTAATCGAACTCAAGAAGCCCGGCGTGCCTGCGCGGGCGGCCTTCGACGAGAACCTGACCCACTACAAGAAGGAGATCCCGCAGCTCTTCTGGTATAGCGCCCTGCTGATCGCCAGCAACGGCACCGACAGCCGCGTCGGTTCGCTCACCGCGGACTGGGAGCGTTTCTTCGAGTGGAAGCGCATCGAGCGCGAGGATGAGCTGCGTCGTGTGTCGCTGGAGGTGATGCTGCGCGGCACCTGCGACCGCGTCCGTCTGCTCGACCTGATGGAGAACTTCACGCTCTTCTCCGAGCACAAGGCCGGGTTGGTGAAAGTGCTGGGCCAGAACCACCAGTTCCTCGGCGTCAACAACGCTGTTCGTAAGATGCTCGAAGCCCGTAAGCTGGGCCACGGGCGCGGCGGCGTGTTCTGGCAGACGCAGGGGAGCGGCAAGAGTTTCTCGATGGTGTTCTTTGCGCAGAAGGTGCTGCGCACGCTCGCCGGCAACTGGACCTTCGTGGTGGTCACCGACCGGGTGGAGCTGGACGAGCAGATCGCCAAGACCTTCAAGACCGTGGGCGCGGTGAGCGAGGCCGAGGGCGACCAGTGCCATGCCGCCAGCGGCGAGCACCTGCGTGAACTCCTGCGCGGCAACCACCGCTATGTCTTCACGCTGGTACACAAGTTCCAGACACCCGAGGCACTGACCGACCGCTCGGACGTGGTCGTGCTCACCGACGAGGCGCACCGCAGCCAATACGACACGCTGGCGCTCAACATGCGGGCGGCGCTGCCCAATGCACTGTTCCTGGCCTTCACCGGCACGCCGCTGATCGCAGGAGAAGAGCGCACCAAGGAGGTGTTTGGCGATTACGTGTCAATCTACGATTTCCAGCAGTCCGTAGAGGACGGTGCGACGGTGCCGCTCTTTTACGAGAACCGCACGCCCGAGCTGGAACTGGTCAACCCCGATCTCAACGAAGACATCTACCAGCTCGTTGAGAACGCCGACCTCGACGCCGAGCAGGAGGACAAGCTCGAAAAGGTGCTGGGTCGGCAATATCACCTCATCACCCGCGACGACCGGCTGGAGACGGTGGCGCAAGACATCGTCCGGCATTTTCTGGGGCGCGGCTTCCTGGGCAAGGCGATGGTGGTGTCGATCGACAAGGCTACAGCGCTCAGGATGCACGACAAGGTCAAGAAATATTGGGCGGTTGAGACGGCGCGGGTTCAGAAGGCGCTGGGGCGCTACTGCCTGCCCAAGGCCGAGCAGGAGTCGCTCATGCAGCGGTTGGAGGTGCTGACCACCACTGACATGGCGCTCATCGTCTCGCCGGGGCAGAACGAGATCGAGCAGATGAAGAAGCTTGGCCTCGACATCGAGCCACACCGCAAGCGCATGAACGAGTCGCAGCCGGGGCTGGACGAGAAGTTCAAGGACACCGCCGACCCGCTGCGGCTGGTATTCGTGTGCGCCATGTGGTTGACGGGTTTCGACGCGCCGAGCTGCTCGACGGTGTACCTCGACAAGCCGATGCGCAACCACACCCTGATGCAGGCCATCGCGCGGGCCAACCGGGTGTTCACCGGCAAGCACAGCGGGGTGATCGTGGACTATGCCAACGTGTTCGCCTCGCTGGAAAAGGCGCTGGCCATATACGGAGCGGGCAAGGGCGGCGCCAATCCTGTCAAGGACAAGGCGCAGCTCGTTGCGGCACTGCGTGAAGCGATTGCGGCGGCCACGGCGTTCTGCATGGCGCACGGCGTGGACCTTGCCGCGATGGAACTCCTGCCGCTGGGCGGGATGGAGCGGCTCGCAGCCATCGAGAACGCCATCAATCTACTGATTGGCCCCGACGCCCTGCGGCGCGACTTCTTCGGCCACGAGAAGTTAGTTGATACGCTCTACCGAGCCGTGAAGCCCGACCCGGCGGCGATCGATTTCTCCGTGCGCATGACCGGCATCGCCACGCTGGCGGCAGCGATCCGCGCCAAGCTCAGCCCGAACCCACCAGACATCGCCACGATCTTGCAACAGATCGGGGAACTGCTCGATGACTCGATCACGGGCATGCAGATTCTCGAAGGTAGTTCCCCGGCCATCGACCTATCGAAGATCAACTTCGAGGCGCTTGCTCAGCGGTTCAAGGAGTCGAAGCACAAGAACACTGACCTCGAAGCGCTCAGGGCGGCCATTGCGGCGAAGCTGGAGAAGCTCGTTCGCCTGAACCGCACGCGTGCCGACTTCGCTGAGAAGTTCGAGGAGCTGATTGAGGGTTACAACAATGGCAGCCGCAATATCGAGCAGCTCTTCGAGGAACTGCTCAAGCTCTCGAACAGCCTCGACGAAGAGCAGGAGCGCCACGTTCGCGAAAACCTGAGCGAGGAGGAGCTGGTCATCTTTGACATCCTTACTCGTCCCGCACCGGAGCTGAGCACTGCTGAACGGGAAGAGGTCAAGAAGGTCGCCAAGGTTTTGCTGGAGCGGCTCAAGTCCCTGCTGGTGCTCAACTGGCGGCAGAAGTCGGCGGCGCGCTCGACACTGAAGCTTGCGATCGAGGACACGCTGGATACGCTGCCCGCGGCCTACGATCGGCCGTTGTTCGCGCAGAAGTGTTCAGCGCTGTTTGAGCATGTTTACGAGAGTTATCCGGAGCGAAACTTGGGCGTGTATGCAGAGGCGGTATGAGCGTACGCGAAGACGGCCAACAGCCTGTTGCAGCGGACGGTCCGCTGCTGAATCAGGGCGTTATAGCCCAATGATGAACCACGGAGAAAATAACCAATATGCCCAAGTTAAGCGGTAATAATTTAATATCTGACCTCACTGAAAAATATGGTCGAAGGCTAATAGCAATTTCATTTTTAGCCATCTTGGTCAAAGCCTATAATGTAAATCTCGATAATTTATCGGTTTTCGGGCTCAGTCTTCCATCTGAGCTTTTTGATGTTGTTGCACTGTCACTTATTGTATATTTTATTTATGCCCTCATAGTTAATTGGGTTGGTGATCTCGCTGCATTTAGGTTTTGGTTTGAAAGCAATAACATAACGTCTGAATTTGGCACTGAAATGAAAACTGATAAGGGTTTTGTTAATGGGGGTGCCAAGCTAATCAAAAAACTATATGCGCTCGAAAAAGGTCAAGAGTGGCCAGAAAACTTTGATGGGATAGACTCCGAGTTAAAAAGTGACTTTCGTGAGTTTAAAGCCAATGTGGAGCTCTACTCCGTAAGGCTTGATGCCGCAGGTACAAAGTTCTCTGCCTTATCAATATATGGTCATATTTATGTGTGGTTTCAATCTTTTGCACTGCCAATTGGACTGTCACTTATAGCACTATATTTTATATTTTGTACTGCGCTTGTGCCAGTAATAAGTCCGCAGTGAAAATAGCTATAACAACGGCATTGAGAGCGACGGCAAAAAGCCGCCGCGCCTCATGCCGGGCGTTAGACGGCGGGAGGTCGCACATCATGAAACTAGGTGGTTCTGTCAGACGGTTCGGGGTTTTCGCTGTCGTTGGCTTTGCTCTTGCCGGCTGTCAGGCCGACGACTCGAGTACGAAATCCACGGTGATCGAGATGCAAGAACTCTCAGGTGAATGGTCGCCCGTTATCTCTGTGTACGGATACTACGACAATCGCGCTGCGGCGGACGAGGTCGTAGGGGGCTTAAAGCTGGTGAGCACTGCCGATGGTCATGAGCCCAGGCTGTATCGTGTTCGACCTTAGCTCGCTGAATGCGTCCGACGAACCGGCCGCGCACCGCTGTCTAACACTTCGTTCGAGCGGGCCCGTGAAGGATAAAGAGCCAAGCTCAGACGCCGGCGCGCGCGCCGCTCAACTCAACCGTTAGGCATTTATGGAAGAATTAGTATACAGACCACTCCGTTATCGAGATCGCTGGTTCGCATATCTTGATTTACTGGGATTTACCGATTTTGTTAACACAAAATCTATTGAAGAGGTTATCCCTATATATTCGGATGCACTTTCTCGTATGCGTTCTGCTTTAGGCCAAGGAACAAAAAAACAAGGTCTATTACATTCTTGGTTTTCTGATACTTTCATAATATACACGGGTTCTGATAGCTTAGAAGATTTTGCCCGCCTAGAGAGTGCTGCAAGAATATTTTTCCAGCTTCTCATCAATAAGCACATACCGGTGCGTGGCTGCATTAGTCATGGAAAGCTGTACTCACAATCGAAAAAGAATATTTTTATTGGCCCAGCATTGATTGAGGCCCATGCATATGGTGAGGCATTGGATTGGATCGGATTCTGCCTAGCCCCAAGTGTAGAAGACAAACTGAAGTCGGTTTTACCTCTAGATCAGAGGGCGTTCTATCGTAAGGTTTCTGACAGGAAAGTACTTCGAAATGCAGAGGCAGATTGTTTGTATGCATACGCCTTCAATAATGGTTCTGTTAATGGCAAAAACCACTTTCGTAAGGCATTAGTCAAAATGAGGGAAAATGCTCCAGAGAAAGTGCGTAAAAAATATGATCATGCATTGGAGTTTATTGACAAACATGCCTGACAACCGCATCAAGATCATTCGCTCTCGCTCACTGGGACGCCGCTACCGCGGCGCCCCTTATGCAGAACGTTAGACGCCCTGAAATAGCCGCTCTATACCTATATTCCCTCAACACACCCGCCCACCTTACAGGGAGAGGGTGTGACGTTCCCGACTGTGTCGAGGTCGGCATTTCTTTGCACAATTCCTGCTCCTGATGATATTCAAAGACCTTGCCTGGCTGGAGAGTGCCAGTATTGCAGCGATCGAAGGGCAGTTGCCCGAAACGCTTTCCCGGCGTCCCCTCTGTCGCGGTCCGCGCCGAAGCGCCCTGATGGTTTCGGCCCACCGGGTCAACCATCTGAATAAACTGGATGTACTTGCAGCCGATATGGCCGTCATCAATCTGGAGGATGGCGTCGCACCGCAACAGAAGCCCCGCGCACGTGCTCTGGCCGCGCTCTTTACCGCCCATGCCCGGGAGGCGAAAACGGAGCTGATCGTACGGGTCAATCCCCTGGGTGAAGGGGGAGAAGAAGATATCCGGCTGATCAACCGGGCAGTGCCGGACGCAATCCGTATCCCCAAGGTCAGAACCGCCCAGGACGTCGAACAGGCATGTCGCCTGGTAGATCCTGCGATTCGAATCCATCTCTCTGTCGAGACCGGTGAGGCGCTGAAGAATCTTGTCGATCTCCGGGTAGAGGAGCGCGTGGATACGGTCTATCTGGGTATCCTGGATTTATGTGCCGATCTCGGATTGCCCCAGTCGGTGGTCACGCCGGGGAACCCGACGGCCAGCTATCTGCTTTCACGCTTTCTCTTGGATGCCCTCACAGCCGGCTTCCATCCTGTATCGTTTGTCCACCAGGAGTACAGGGATCTGGAGATCTTCGAACAGTGGTGCCTGCTGGAGCGGAGCATGGGCTTTTCATCCAAAGGCTGTATCTCTCCGGGGCAGGTGGAGCTGGCCAACCGGGTGTTTGCCCCCAGGCCGGAGGAGAGCGCACGAGCAATAGCCATTGTGCGCTGTTTTGAGGAGGAGGCAAAAAAAGGCAGCACAGGCTTCGTGCATGAGCAGTACGGGTTTATCGACGAGCCTGTGTACAGGGGCGCATTGGCCCTTCTGGCGGCGACCGGTCATGAGGAGTGAATATTCCGCAGTAAGGTGTACCCGTTGTGAAGAGTGCGTCACTTGGGACGCGGCTCGGGTGGGTTTCCGACATACATGCGAAACGCCCTGACCGCATATTCCTTTCGTTGCGGTGAAAATTGCCGAACCACTTGGCCGAGCAGGTGTTGCCGGGGACGGTTCGTTTTCGGCCTCACATCCCTGAGGCTGGCTCTTTATGCCCTTGCCCCTTTTCTCTCCCATCCAGGATCTTTGTCATGTCCGACGGCCCGCTCTGTAGCCTGTAGTATGCATCATATCGCTTCGCTGTTTCTCCCTTCCGGTCCGTTATATTTCCATCCAGTCGTTCCGATTTCTTGACAACCGATCGTAAGGAGGATTTCAGCATTGGATATTCCACGGTTCTTCACCATCAGCGAAAGCGCCCACCGCATCCACAACCCGTTCACACCCGAAAAGCTGGCCGTTCTCGGCAGGGCACTGCGCATGGAGCAGGGCACCCGCGTGCTGGATCTCGGCAGCGGTTCGGGAGAGATGCTCTGCACCTGGGCACGCGATCATGCCATACGCGGCACCGGCGTCGACATGAGCGTGCTGTTCTCCCGGCAGGCCAGGCTCCGCGCCGAAGAGCTCGGTGTCTCCGACCATGTCGACTTCATCCACGCCGATGCCTCCGGTTTCGTTTCTGAGGAGAAGGTCGGCGTGGCGGCATGCCTGGGGGCCACATGGATCGGTGGAGGCGTTTCCGGTACCGTCGAGCTTCTCGAGCGGAGCCTCCTTCCCGGGGGGATCATCCTCATCGGCGAACCATACTGGCGGCAGCCTCCGTCGGCAGACGTGATCGCAAGAGGTGGGCTTGCCGGGTCGGTTTCGGACTTCCTCCTTCTTCCCGAGCTGCTCGCCTCGTTCGGCCGGTACGGCTACGATGTCGTGGAGATGGTCCTGGCGGACCAGGAGAGCTGGGACCGGTACGAAGGGCAGCGCTGGTTCACCATGCGCCGGTGGCTCGATGCCAATCCCGATGACGAGATGGCCGGCGAGATCCGGGCCAGGCTGGCCTCCGAACCCGAGCGCCATGCCGCCTATACGCGTGAATACCTCGGCTGGGGCGTCTTCGCGCTCATGCGGCGGTGACGTATGAGGGGGTCGTGATCCCGCTTCGCCCGCTCACCCCCTCGTCCCCGCATCCACGACCTTCGCTCCGACGCTGTCGCCCCACACGTTCACCGCGGTGCGGCAGCGGTCGAGGAACCAGTCTATCGAGAGGATGAGGGCTATGCCTTCGACGGGGAGGTCGACGGCCTTCAGCACGATCACCATCGTCACCAGTCCCGCTTCGGGTATGCCCGCCGCACCTATCGCCGCCAGGGTGGCGGTGAGGAAGATGACGCCCAGTTCGGCGGGGCCGAGGGCGATGCCGTTCATCTGCGCGATGAAGATGACGGCGACGGCTTCGTAGAGGGCGGTGCCGTCCATGTTGACGGTCGCGCCGAGGGGGAGCACGAAGCCCGCGGTCTTCGGCGATACGCCGTTCTTCTCCTCGGCGCATTCCAGGGTGAGGGGAAGGGTGGCCGAGCTGGATGCGGTGGAGAAGGCGGTCAGGAGTGCGGGTAGGGTGTTGCGGGCAAACGTCGCCGGCGAGGTGCGCCCGAAGATCCTGAGCAGGAGCGGCAGCCAGAGGAGGCTGTGGACAGCGAGGCCGAGGATGACGGTGAAGGCGTAGCTCGAGAGCTGGCGGAGTTCGGGCCAGAATCCCGCGAACCCTCCCGCCTCGCCGAGCCTGCCGGCGATGAGGGCGCCGATGCCCACCGGGGCGAGGTACATGGCAAGGTGGATGATCTTCATCATGGCTTCGTTGAGGCTGATGAAGAAGTCGATGCCCGCCCTTCCGGCCTCTCCGCTCATGGAGAGGGCCGCTCCTAGCAGGAGCGAGAAGAGGATGACGGGGAGGATCTCGTTGTCGGCCATGGCCCGGAAGATGTTCGAGGGGACGAGCCCGTCGACCACCTCCCGGAGGATGTCCTGGGCACCGCGCTCTTCCTGCATGAAGCGCTCTTCGGCCCGGCGCAGAAGGCTGATGCCGAGTCCGTTGCCCCTGGGGGCCGCGACGGTTTCGTCGCGCCTGTTCCAGGACTCTACGGTAAGGATCGTGCCTTCCGCGCTGCGCTCGGCTTTCGTGACGCTGGCCGAGATGTTCCGGTCGTTGAGGCGGAGGCTGTAGGCTGAGGGGTCGAGGTCGGGGAGGCGGGTGCCCTCGAGCAGGACCATGCCGGATTCGATGCGGTAGGGGGCGTCCGGGCGGCTGAACGACTCCTGCGACTGCTCCATGCCGGTTCTTCCGGGCTGGATCCAGAGCACGAGGGCGATGCCGGTAAGGACCGAGATCGCGGTGGTGCCGAGGTAGTAGCCGACGGTGCGCCCTCCGAGGGAGCCGAGCCTGCGGATGTCGCCGAGCCGCGAGATGCCAACGACCATCGCGGCGACGATGAGCGGCATGACGAGCATCATGAGGAAGCGGACGAACAGGCTGCCCAGGAAGTGCAGCGAGGCTCCGGTTTCGGGCCAGAGGCCGCCGAGGAGGGAGCCCGTGGCGATGCCGGCGATGATGCCGATGAGGAGTTTTCCGTTTCCTTTGGGGGCGGGCTGCTCTGGCATGCGGTTTCGTTGAGGGGTTGGCGGCGGCGGGGGGCTCAGATCCCCATGGCGTCGAGGGCTTCCTGCAGGGTGGCCCGTCCGGTGATCTTGATCGGCAGCTTCTGTATGGCCGGCTTGAGTTCGCGCGTGTTGGCTTCGGGGAGCACGATGCGCTTGAAGCCGAGGTGCGCCGCCTCCCTGATGCGCCGCTCGCTGTCGCTGATGGCGCGCAGCTCTCCGGAGAGGCCGATTTCGCCGCAGCAGACCGTCTGCTCCTCGACGGGGCGGTTCATGAGTCCCGAGGCGACGGCGGCCGCGATGCCGAGGTCCGAGGCCGGCTCGACGAGCTTCAGCCCCCCGGCGATCTTGACGAAGACGTCCTGCCCCCAGGTTTCGATGCCGAGCCGCTTTTCGAGGACGGCCAGGATGATCGACATGCGCTTCAGGTCGAAGCCCGTGCTGATGCGCTGCGGCATGGAGTAGTTGGTCTTCGAGACGAGCGCCTGCACCTCGACGAGCAGCGCCCTGGACCCCTCGATGGCGGCGAGCACGGAGTTTCCGGGAACGTCGGCCCTCCGGCCGGAGATGAAGAACTCGGAGGGGTTCGAGACCTCCTCGAGCCCCGACTCCTCCATGCGGAAGACGCCGATTTCGTTGGTGGGGCCGAAGCGGTTCTTCACCGAGCGCACGATCCGGTACCGCTGGTGGCTCTCGCCCTCGAACTGCAGGACGGTGTCGACCATGTGCTCGAGCGTCTTGGGTCCCGCCAGCGCACCCTCCTTGGTGATATGGCCGATGACCATCAGGACGAAGTTCCGGCGCTTGGCGGCCTGGATGAGCATGCCGGCGCACTCGCGGATCTGTGTGACGGTGCCGGGCGAGCTCTGGTAGAGGCCGGAGTAGACGGTCTGTATGGAGTCGACGATGACGAGGGCGGGCTCTTCCCGCTCGATGGTCTCGAGTATGGACTCCAGGCGCACCTCGGGGGCGAGCCAGAGGTTTTCGGGCTTCAGGCCGAGGCGCTGGGCCCGCTCGCGGATCTGGTTCGGGGACTCCTCGCCGGAGATGTAGAGCGTTTTCGAGGGGTCGAGCCGTGCGGCGAGCTGGAGCATGAGGGTCGACTTGCCGATGCCCGGCTCTCCGCCGACGAGGACCGCCGATGCCTGCATGAGCCCGCCGCCGAGCACCCGGTCGAGCTCGCCGATGCCGGTGACGGTGCGGTGGAACTCCTCGGGCGCGGCTGCCTGCAGGTTCACGACCGAAGCCCTCGGGCCTCCGGCGCTGCGCCCTTTTCCCGGCTTGGGCTCCTCCTCCAGGCGGGTCTCCTCGAGCGTGCCCCAGCTCTGGCACTCGAAGCACCGCCCCTGGTACTTCAGCGAGACGGCGCCGCAGTTCGAGCAGACGTAGCGAGTGGCCTGGCGAGCCATTCTGTCTTAGAGACCGTTTGCGCGCTCGAACGAGTGCAGGGTGTTTTTCAGGAGCATCGCGATCGTCATGGGGCCGACGCCGCCGGGGACCGGGGTCATGGCCGAGGCCGTCGCCGAGATGGCTTCGTAGTCGACGTCGCCGACGAGGCGGGTGCCGCTCTTCGTCGTGGGGTCCTCGATGCGGTTGATGCCGACGTCGATGACCACCGCTCCGGGCTTGACCATGTCGGCGGTGACGAACTTCGCCCTGCCGATGGCGGCGATGAGGATGTCGGCCTGGCGGGTGTGGGAGGCGATGTCCTTCGTCGCGGAGTGGCAGACGGTGACGGTGCAGTTGGACTCCTTCAGCTTCTGGAGCATGAGGTTGGCCATCGGCTTGCCGACGATGTTGCTGCGCCCGATCACCACGCAGTGCTTGCCGCTGGTCTCGATGCCGTACCGGCCGATGAGCTCGAGGATGCCGTAGGGGGTGCAGCTGACGAAGCACTTGTCGAGCTCGCCCATGACGAGCTTGCCGAGGTTCTCGGGGTGGAAGCCGTCGACGTCTTTTTCAGGATCGATCGCCATCGTGACGGCGAACTCGTCGATCTGCTTCGGCAGCGGCTGCTGGACGAGGATGCCGTGTACGGCCGGGTCGGCGTTGAGCGAGGCGATCACCTCGAGCAGGTGTGCTTCGGGGGTATCCTCCGGCATTTCGATGACGGAGGAATTCATGCCGATCTCTTTGCAGGTTTTTGCTTTATTGCGTACATACACCTGCGAAGCCGGATCGCTGCCGACGATGATGACGGTAAGCCCCGGAACCTTGCCGGTGATGGAGCGGTACGATTCAACGCTGGTCTTGAGTTCTTCTTTCATGACGAGCGACACTTTCTTTCCGTCGATGATGAGCATGGTTTTGGGGCTAGGTTGTGGTAGTTTGCGAGGCGTGAGGCGCTCTAATTTCTGCCTATAGCTATGAAAAAATCGGCGAAACGGCAAACCCTGAAATCCGAACCCGTCCTATGGCAATGATTTCCGTCGGAGAGGTCCTGGTCGACAGGGATATCCTCGAATCGTTTTTCTCCTGCGACCTCGAGGCCTGCAAGGGCTGCTGCTGTGTCGAAGGGGAGCTCGGCGCCCCGCTTACCCCCGAAGAGGCGCGCCAGCTCGAGCACCCGCCGGGGGAGCTTCTGCGGATGCTTCCCGACAAGGAGGCGCAGTGGATCGCCCGCCACGGCACCGTCGAGCTCTACCAGGGGACGCTCTACACCCGCACCGTCGGGAGCCGCGAGTGCGTTTTCTCGCTCGAGCGGGAAGGCATCACCCTCTGCGCCGTCGAAATCGCCTATCGCGAGGGGATTATTGGCTTCAACAAGCCGATTTCCTGCCGGCTTTTCCCGATACGGGTGCGAAAAAAGTTCGGACTGCCGTATCTTGTCTATGAGCGACACTCCATGTGCCGCAGCGCCCGCCGGCTCGGCGGGGAACTGCAGAAGCCGCTTGTCGATTATCTCTTTGCCCCCCTTGAAGAACTCTACGGACGGGAATGGGTAGAAAGCCTTGCCGCGTTCCGCAAACCATCCTCCTAAGAGCTGATGCCTGAATTCAGACTCCAGCAGAAACAGAAAGCGCTCCTTTCGGTGCAGCAGATCCTCGGCAGCCAGCTGCTGCAGCTGCCGCTCGTGAATCTCGAGCAGCGCATCAACGAGGAGCTGCAGGAAAACCCCCTGCTCGAGGCGGTCGAGGGGGCGCGCGACAGCGTCTCGGAACTCCCGGCGGACTCCTCCTCCGGCGAGATGTTCGACGAGCTCGACCGGTTCAGCAAAAGCTCACTCAAAGAACAGGAACGCCAGGCCTCGAGGGAGGAACGCAGGGAGAGCATGCCTTCGTTCAGCTATGAGAAGGGCGGGGGGGAGCACTTCTTCCAGGCGGTGCAGCACGACAGCTTCCACGAGACCCT
Organism: Chlorobium sp. N1; assembly: GCF_004332115.1. Classification (GTDB taxonomy): domain Bacteria; phylum Bacteroidota; class Chlorobiia; order Chlorobiales; family Chlorobiaceae; genus Chlorobium. Next base: position 96,604 of record NZ_SJPA01000001.1, on the reverse strand, counting down.
CCTGCGCCAGCTCACCCTCCAGGAGGATGTAGGGAGGGAGGAGATACAGGTGGCCATCGAGATCCTCGGCAACCTCGACGAAGACGGCTACTTCAGCGAGGACCCCTCGGTCATCGTCGACGGGCTCCGCCTCGGCGGTTTGGATGAGGTCGAAGAGCAGGACGTCGAGAACATGCGCCGCATGATTCTGCGGCTCGACCCTCCCGGCGTTGCGGCCCTCGACCTCCGTGAGCGGCTCCTCACGCAGCTGGAGCTTTCCCTGCGCGAGCATCCCGCTGCCGATGCGGAGGCTGCGCGCGACATCCTGCTCAACCACTACGAGGATTTCATCCACCGGCGCTTCGAGCGGCTCCTCAAGAAGCTCGAGCTTCCCAGGGCCCGGCTCGAGGCCGCCGTCGCCATCATCACCGGCCTCGACCCTCATCCCGGCGTTTTCGTCGACGAGGGGGGGCACTACATTTCGCCGGACTTCGTCGTGACCTACGAGAACGGCGCGCTCTCGGCCTCTCTGAACGACCGCAGCGCGCTCTCGGTCCGCGTCAGCGATGAGTACCGGGACCTGCTGAAGACCCGGAAGGGCTCGAAGGACGACCGGCAGTTCATCCGGCGCAACCTGCAGAAGGCCAACGAGTTCAAGAGCGCGCTCGAAACCCGGCGCCAGACGCTCCTGAAGGTGATCGAATCGCTCATGAAACACCAGTACCGCTTCTTCACCGACGGACCCTCCTTCCTCCAGCCGCTCGGCATGAAGACGCTTGCGGCCGACACTGGCCTGGACATCTCGACCATCAGCCGCGCCGTCAACGGCAAGTACGTGCAGACCCGCTTCGGGGTCTTCGAGCTGAAGTATTTCTTCAGCGGCGCCCTGCAGACCGACGAGGGCGAGGACGTCTCGAGCAAGATCATCAAGCAGCACCTGCGAGAGATGATCGAGGCCGAGGACGGCCGCAAGCCCCTTTCCGACGACAGCCTCGCCGCGGCGCTCGCCTCGAAGGGGTTCCAGATCGCCCGGCGTACGGTTGCAAAATACCGCGAACAATTGCAAATTCCGGTTGCAAGGCTAAGAAAGAAAATATTTTAAACCACATGAAGCATCCCGATCGGCCCGTCATCCGTTCCACCACCGTCATCGGCGTCCTGCGCGACGGCCATGCCGCCCTCGGCAGCGACGGTCAGATGACGCTCGGCAACACCGTCGTCAAGCACTCCACCCGCAAGATCCGCTCTCTCTACCAGGGCCGGCTCCTGGCGGGGTTCGCCGGCGCCACGGCCGACGCCATCACCCTTCTCGACCGCTTCGAGGAGAAGCTCGAGGCCTACAACGGCAAGCTTGAGCGCGCCGCCGTCGAGCTCGCCCGCGACTGGCGCACCGACAAGTACCTCCGACGGCTCGAGGCGATGCTGGCGATCGTCAGCCCTGAGCGCGCCCTCATCATCTCCGGCACGGGCGACGTGATCGAGCCGGAGGACGGGATCGTCGCCATCGGCAGCGGCAGCATGTACGCCCTTGCCGCGGCCCGTTCGCTCATGAAGCATACCGGCCTCTCCGCCCGCGAGATCGTGCGCGAGAGCCTCGAGACCGCGGCCGACATCTGCATCTACACCAACAGCCACATCGTCGTCGAAGAGCTGTAGGCCGGTGGTTTATTTCCAGCTAATATGTCCAATACCGTCACATGACCCATATGAACGACGATGCATCACGGGGCGGAAGCCTCGGTGAGCAGCATCTGACACCCCACCAGATCGTCTCGCTTCTCGATAAATACATCATCGGCCAGAAGGACGCGAAGAAGTCCGTGGCCATCGCGCTGCGCAACCGCCTCCGCCGCCAGAACGTGGGCGAAGAGCTCCGCGAGGAGATCATGCCTAACAACATCATCATGATCGGCCCCACCGGCGTCGGCAAGACCGAGATCGCCAGGCGCCTGGCCAAGCTCGCCCGCGCCCCGTTCGTGAAGGTCGAGGCCTCGAAGTTCACCGAGGTCGGTTACGTCGGCCGCGACGTCGAGTCGATGATCCGCGACCTCGTCGACCAGTCGGTCGCCATGGTGCGCAGCGAAAAGAGCGAGGAGGTGCGTGAAAAGGCCTCCTCCCTCGTCGAAGACCGCCTGCTCGACATCCTCCTTCCGCCCGTTCAGGCTCCGGCCGCCGGGGAGGCGGAGTTCGAGGTGGAGGGCGAGGAGTCCGCAGAGGAGCCCGAAGGCGGAGACGGGGCCCGGGAGGCCAACCGCCGCACCCGCCTGAAGATGCGCGACCGCCTGCGCAGCGGCAAGCTCGAGGATCGCCAGATCGAAATGGACGTGACGAGCGACTCGCAGGGCGGGATGATGCAGATTTTCGGCCCGCTCGGCCAGATGGAGGAGATCGGCGGCATCATGCAGGATCTCATGAGCGGCCTGCCGCGCAAGCGCAAGAAGCGCCGGGTGAGCATCTCCGACGCCCGCCGCATCCTCGAGCAGGAGGAGGTGCAGAAGCTCATCGACATGGAGAGCGTCGTCAAGGAGGCCATCACGAAGGTCGAGCAGTCCGGCATCGTCTTCATCGACGAGATCGACAAGATCGCCGCGCCCTCTACCGGTTCGGGCGGCAAAGGTCCCGACGTCAGCCGCGAGGGCGTGCAGCGCGACCTCCTGCCGATCGTCGAGGGCTCGAACGTCGCCACCAAGCACGGCATGGTGAAGACCGACCACGTGCTCTTCATCGCATCCGGCGCGTTCCATGTCGCCAAGCCTTCCGACCTCATTCCCGAGCTGCAGGGGCGTTTCCCGATCCGCGTCGAGCTCAAGAGCCTCACCGAGGAGGATTTCTTCCTCATCCTCACCCAGCCCCGCAACGCGCTCATCAAGCAGTACCGCGCGCTGATGGGCACCGAAGGGGTGGAGCTGGAGTTCACCGAGGGCTCCATCCGCGAGATCGCCCGCACGGCGGCCGCCGTCAACGAGAGCGTCGAGAACATCGGAGCGCGCCGGCTGCATACCATCATGACCAACCTGCTCGAGGAACTGATGTTCGACATCCCCGAAAACATGAGTGCGAAGAAGATCACCATCGACGAAAAGATGGTCAAAGAGAAGCTGGAGCAGGTCGTTTCCGACCGGGACCTCAGCCAGTACATCCTCTAACCATAGACCGAGCAGCCATGAGCACGCCAAGCATCCTCGTACTCAACGGTCCGAACCTCTCGCGGCTCGGCAGGCGCGAGCCGGCCATCTACGGCCACAGGACCCTCCAGGACATCAACCGGGACCTTGCCGCCGGGTTCCCCGACGTTACGTTCGACTTCTTCCAGTCGGAGGACGAGGGGGCGATCATCGAAAAGCTCTACGGCTTTGAAGACGGCGGCAGCCGCACCGGGGTGGTGCTCAACGCCGGGGCCCTGACCCACTACTCCATAGCGCTGCGCGACGCCATCGCCGCCGTCTCGGTGCCGGTCGTCGAGGTGCACCTTTCGAACGTGCATGCGCGCGAGGAGTTCCGGCGGACGTCGGTCATATCCGCAGTATGCCTGGGAGTGGTCGGCGGGTTCGGGGAGGAGAGCTACCGGCTCGGCGTGCGCGCCCTGCTCGCCCACGCGGCCGGGGGCGGCCGGCAGTAGCGTTCAGTCTTCCTGCAGTTTCCTGAGTAGCCGCTGCATCTGGCGGAGGCGGCGCCGGTCGCTCTGGAAGAGGACGGGCTTGCCCTGTGCCGCCTGCATCAGCTGCACCGCCTCTTTCCTGTTGCCCATCTCGAGCTCCACGAGCGCCAGCTCATGGTAGTTTCGGATCACCCTCGGGTCGAGCGTGATTGCCTTCCGGAAGGCCCGGCGGGCCTCCTCGTAGGAGCCTTTCGGCATCTTTCCGACGAACGTTCCCCCCATCATCCTCCTGAACCATCCGATGCCGGCGGCCTGGCGGTAGTAGGAGCCGAGCATGGAGAGCGCCGTCTGCTCGTTGGGGTTGAGCCTGAGCGCGGTGTCGAGCTCGCGCTTGATCTCCTCGGCGTTCCGGAGCTTCTCCTTCGTGCCGCTCTTTTCGGAAAGGAGCCCCAGACCTGCGGCGAGCCATGCGTGGCCCTCCGCGCTCGTGCTGTCGAGGGCGATGCTCCTGCGGCCGTACTCCACCGCACGACGGTAGTGGGCGATGCGTTTCTCCTTCATGTCGCGGCGGAGCGACTCGCCGAGGCTCACTTCGAGCCGGGCGAGCTTCCAGAGGGTCTCGGCGCTTTCGGGGTCGAGCTGCATGGCGACGCCGTAGAGCGAGTCGGCCGTGCGGTAGCGCATCTGCCAGAACGCGCTGTCGGCGCGGTTGAGGGCGCGCAGGGTGGGCGCCTCATTGGCCGGGGTGTCTGCGCCCGCAACCCCTCCGGGCGCGAGGAGCAGGGCGGGGATGGCTGCGGCGAGGAGCCGGGTGCGGATCGATGGGCGTGGCTGCATGGCTCGTTATTTGAACCAGGGTGAGTCGGGATGCTTCAGGTGCAGCTGCCGGTCGAGGCCGAGCCAGTGGCCGCTGGGGAGCAGCATCATGAGCACGGCGTAGAGCATGAGCGGGGGCATCGACCAGTTGAAGTAGGCCCCGGCAGTGAAGTTCACGAAGAGAAAGAGGGCGAAGGCGGCGTTGGCCCTGACGGCGAGGCCGAGGATGAGGCACACGGCAACCAGGAGCTCGCCGACGGTGACGATCCAGGCGATCGGCATGGCCAGCGGGATGGCGAAATGCTCAAGGTAGAGGGCCTGCCAGGTGCCGGGGTCGAGTTCCGAGAGGCGGAGGCGGAAGAATCCCTCCATGAGGTCGGTCCAGAGCCAGCCCTTGACCAGCTTGTGCCAGAACCCGTAGGCGAAGATGGCGGCGAACAGGTAGCGCCCGAGGAGGAAGAGGACGACGCCGATGCTTTCAAGCGGATGCTCGCGCATCCGGCTCCATTTCCACTCGAAACCGTTCATGGTCTGTACCGGTGAGTTTGCAAAAGAGGTGGTTGATGGCCGGGTATTCTGGTATTAACAGAAGTATACGGAAATATCCGTTCAATGCGGAGTGTCGGGGTGTTCGTGGGAAGGGATCTACGCCCGTAAAACTGCCGGCTCCATCAATGAAAAGAGGCAGCAACTTCATTGATGGGGGAACGCGGGCTATCGGTGAGCCGGGGGGGGGGCAGCCCCGGCGGCCGATAGGGCTGACGGGTCAGCGGAGGTCGAAGCGGTCGAGCTCCATGACTTTGGTCCAGGCGGCAACGAAGTCGCCGATGAATTTTTCCTCCCCGTCCCGGCTGGCGTACACTTCCGCGATGGCGCGCAGGCGCGAGTTGGAGCCGAAGATGAGGTCGACGCGGCTGGCGTGCCATTGCACTGCTCCGGTTTTGCGGTCGCGGCCTTCGAAGAGCTCCGCCTCTTCGGAGAGGGGTTCCCACCGGGTGCCCATGTCGAGCAGGTTCCGGAAGAAGTCGCTGGTGAGCGTTCCGGGCCGGGTGGTGAAAAGGCCGTGGTCGGTGCCCTCGAAGTTGGTGCCGAGCACGCGCATGCCGCCGATGAGCACGGTCATTTCCGGGGCGGTGAGCCTCAGCAGCTGGGCGCGGTCGACGAGGATCTCTTCGGGCGTGACGCTGAAGCGCGCTTTCCGGTAGTTGCGGAAGCCGTCGGCGACCGGTTCGAGCACGGCGAAGGAGCCGACGTCGGTCTGCTCCTGCGAGGCGTCGGTGCGCCCCGGTGTGAAGGGGACCGTGACGTCGTGGCCTGCATTGCGGGCGGCCTGTTCTACGGCGGCGCATCCGGCGAGCACGATGAGGTCTGCCAGCGAGATCTTCCTCTCTCCTTCAGCCGCGCTGTTGAAGGTTTCACGGATGCTTTCGAGTAATCGGAGCACGCGATTGAGGGTTGGCGGGTCGTTGACTTCCCATTCGCGCTGGGGAAGCAGTCGGATCCTTGCGCCGTTGGCTCCGCCGCGACAGTCGGAGCCCCGGAAGGTGGAGGCGGAGGCCCAGGCGGTGGAGACGAGCTCGGAGACGGCAAGGCCCGATTCGAGCACCATGGCTTTCAGCCTGGCAACGTCTTTGTCGTTCACCAGCGGGTGGTCGACGGCGGGCACGGGGTCCTGCCAGATGAGTTCTTCGTTGGGCACTTCGGGGCCGAGGTATCGGGTGCGGGGGCCCATGTCGCGGTGGGTGAGCTTGAACCATGCACGGGCGAAGGCACGCTCGAAGGCGGCGGGATCCTCATGGAAGCGCCTGGCGATGGGGCCGTAGACGGGGTCGTGGCGCAGGGCGAGGTCGGCGGTGGACATCATGGTGGGCACCCGTTTGGAGGGGTCGTGTGCGGCCGGGGCGAGGTCTTTCTCCTGCACGTTGACGGGGTGCCACTGCCAGGCGCCGGCGGGGCTTTTGCCGAGTTCCCATTCATAGTTGAAGAGCATGTCGAGGTAGCCCATGTCCCAGTGGACGGGGTCGGGGGTCCAGGAGCCTTCCAGGCCGCTGGTCATGGTTTCGTCGCCTTTGCCGCTTCCGCAGCTGTTTTTCCAGCCGAGCCCCTGTTCTTCGAGGCCGGCGGCTTCGGGTTCCGGGCCGATGTGTGTTGCGTCGCAGGCGCCGTGGCATTTGCCGAAGGTGTGGCCCCCGGCGATCAGCGCAACGGTCTCCTCGTCGTTCATGGCCATGCGTGCGAAGGTTTCGCGGATGTCCCTGGCCGAGGCGAGCGGGTCGGGTTTGCCGTCGGGTCCCTCGGGGTTGACGTAGATGAGGCCCATCTGCACCGCGGCCAGGGGGTTCTCGAGTTCCCTGTCGCCACGGTAACGGGCGTCGCCGAGCCATTCGGCCTCTTTGCCCCAGTAGATGTCCTCCTCCGGCTCCCAGATGTCTTCGCGGCCGCCGCCGAACCCGAAGGTCTTCAGCCCCATCGATTCGAAGGCGCAGTTGCCGGCGAGGATCATGAGGTCGGCCCATGAGATCTTGCGTCCGTATTTCTGTTTGATGGGCCAGAGCAGGCGGCGGGCCTTGTCGAGGTTGGCGTTGTCGGGCCAGCTGTTGAGCGGGGCGAAGCGCTGGTTGCCGGTGCCGCCTCCGCCGCGCCCGTCGCCGGTGCGGTAGGTGCCGGCGCTGTGCCAGGCCATGCGGATGAAGAGGCCCCCGTAATGGCCGTAGTCTGCCGGCCACCACTCCTGCGAGTCGGTCATGAGGGCGTGGAGGTCCTGCTTGAGGGCCTTGAAGTCGAGGGTTTGGAACTCCTTGGCGTAGTTGAAGCCCTCATCCATCGGGCTGACGAGAGGGGAGTGCTGGTGCAGCATGTCGAGCTGCAGCTGGTTCGGCCACCACTCCTTGTTGGATCGACCGCTGCCGGCCGATGGAATGTGCAGGTGTCCCGTTACCGGGCATTTGTTCTGTTCGCTCATGGATGCTCCCTGATTTGCAGCGTTTGTCGTGGACCATCTACTACATCGGCATACTTAAAAATGTAAAGCCGTAACAAAAAGATCCCGTTTGTAGGCGCGTACAGGTGTTTTTATCCGAGGTGGGGCGGGGCCGGAACGTTTCTTCTTCCTGGGGAGGACGATGGCGCCGTGTGGGCGCGGGGCGTTTTTTTTGCTGTTTGGCGCTGCAGAGCTCCTGCACGCGCATACTCTCGTGGTGGATTATCGGGTGGGGGCTGCAGGAGGGGCTTCGGCGCCGGAGCGGAGCGGGTGTGCGCTGAGGCGCCCGCATACGTTTCCTTATCGCAAGATCAACAGCGGCACGTCGCAGGAGGCCATCATCTTCGTCGTCGTGCTCCCCACGAGGAACTGCCGGATGCGGGAGTGGCCGTAGGCGCCCATCACCATGAGCTCGATCTGGTGCTCCCGGCGGTATCTGCCGAGGGCATCCTTCGCCTCACCCTCCAGCGAGGCGTCCGTTACCCTGAACCCCTTGTCCTCCAGCTTGTGGCATGCGTCGCTGAGTTCCTGCTGGCGGGTGTCGGCGGCCTTGCCCGCCATGACCACATGGCAGGGGATGCCGGCAAGCAGCGGGCTGGAACCGACCATCTCGAGCGCCTTCCAGGCCGTCGGGCTGGCGTCGAAGGCGATCATGAAGCGCCGGGGCGCCCTGAACTCTCCGGGGACGACGAGCACCGGCCGCTGCAGGGTGCGGATGACGTTTTCGATGTTGCTGCCGACGGCCTGCGCCATCCGCTGCGATTCCCCCTGCCGCCCGAGGACGCAGAGCCTGATCCCTTCGGCCATCTCCGAGAGGATGTCGAGGAGGTTTCCGTGGATCTGCCGGGTCGAGACGGGAGAGGCTCCCGAGCTCTCCGCTCGTTCGAGAGCGGCCCGAAGCATCGCCTTGCCCTCTTCGAGCTCCAGGCGGCTTTTCTTCTCCTCGAGTGCCACGAGTTCGTCGAGCAGGTGCTCGCGGGCGCCGAGTCCGATCGCGCCGGAAAGGTCCCCGCCGGCGGGCCTGTCGGATTTCTCGAGCACATGGAGCAGTTCGAGCGGAGCCTCGAGCCGTCGGCTTGCCCAGGTTGCGGCGTCGGCGACCGCCGTGGCTGCAGTCGAGCCGTCGATGCAGGCGAGTACGTGCTTCATCTGGATGTCCTCCCGGTGGTTTCCTGTGGGTTGTTTGGCTGGCCGGCTCAGTGGCCGGCCATGATCTTTTCGATTTCGGCGGGCTTGTCGTGCAGCCCGAAGCGGTCGACGATGGTTGCGCTCGCCTCGTTCATGCCGATGAGCTCGACCTTGGTGCCCTCGCGGCGGAATTTGATGACGACCTTGTCGAGCGCCGTGACGGCGCTGATGTCCCAGAAGTGGGCTTCGGAGAGGTCGATTTGCACCCGATCGAGCGCTTCGCGGAAGTCGAAGGCCGCCGTGAACTTCTCCGTCGAGGCGAAGAAGACCTGGCCGACCACGCGGTAGGTGCGCACCCCTTCGGCGCCCGCTTCGTTTTTCACCACCATGAAGTGGCCGACCTTGTTGGCGAAGAAGAGCGTCGCCAGAAGGACGCCGACGAGCACGCCGATGGCGAGGTTGTGGGTGAAGACGACGACGGCGACGGTCGAGAGCATGACGATGTTGGTGGAGAGCGGATAGCTGCCGAGCTTGCGGAGCGAGTCCCAGGAGAAGGTGCCGATGGAGACCATGATCATCACGGCAACGAGGGCGGCCATCGGGATCTGTTTGAGCAGGTCTCCGAGGAAGACGATGAAGACGAGCAGGAAGATGCCGGCCGAGAGGGTCGAGAGCCTGCCGCGCCCTCCCGACTTGACGTTGATGACCGACTGGCCGATCATGGCGCAGCCCGCCATGCCGCCGAGCAGTCCGGCGCCGATGTTGGCGATGCCCTGCCCCCGGCACTCCCGGTTGCGGTCGCTCGAGGTGTCGGTCAAATCGTCGACGATGGTGGAGGTGAGCATCGTCTCAAGCAGTCCGACGATGGCCAGCCCGACCGAGTAGGGGAAGATGATCGAGAGCGTCTCGAAGTTCAGCGGCACCTCCGGCAGGAGGAAGACCGGCAGCGTGTCGGGCAGCTTGCCCATGTCCCCGACGGTGTTGATCTCGATCCCGAAGGCCATGGCTGCGGCCGTCATGGATACGATCGTGACGAGCGGCGAGGGGATGACCTTGCCGACGAAGGGAATGCGGGGGAAGAGGTAGATGATGGCGAGCCCTCCGGCCGTCATGGCGTAGACCGCCCACGGCATGTTCCAGAGCTCGGGCAGCTGGGCCATGAAGATGAGGATGGCCAGCGCATTGACGAATCCGGTCACCACCGCCCTGGAGATGAAGCGCATGAGGTTGCCGAGCCTGAGGTAGCCGGCCAGGATCTGCAGGACGCCGGTCAGGAGCGTTGCCGCCAAAAGGTACTGGAGTCCGTGCTCTTTGACCAGGGTCACCATGAGCAGCGCCATCGAGCCGGTGGCGGCCGAGATCATGCCGGGCCGGCCGCCGGTGAAGGCGATCATGACGGCGATCGTGAAGGATGCGTAGAGGCCGACTTTGGGGTCGACGCCGGCGATGATGGAGAAGGCGATCGCTTCGGGAATCAGTGCGAGTGCGACGACGAGGCCGGCGAGGAGGTCGCTGCGGGGGTTCGAGAACCACTCTTTCTGTATGGTCTGTCTCATAGGGTGGAGGGGCGGCGCGGAATGCTCTGTTGGGGGCTTGTGGCCGCCGGAGGGTTTGGTGCTGCGGGCCCGGCCGCACCCCGGCGGGGGAGGGGGCCCTCGGTGGAAAAAACGTTCGCTGAATGTACGCTTTCCGCTCCGTTTTTCAAACCCCGCGGCCCCCGGCCGAACGAGGCGGGGCCGCGGAAAGGCACTTCAGCGTGCGCTTCGGAGCACTTCGACGATGTCCTTCTTCGTCATCGCCGGCCGCCCGGCCAGGAGACCCTGGGCGTTGGCGGAGATGAGAAGGGTGTCCTCGGCGTATCGCTCGATGAGCTCTCCTCCGACGCCCGCCGCAGTGAGGCTCGTCGGACAGCCGATCGAACCGAGGAAGGCCTCGAACCGGTCGATCCCCTCGAGCGCCGCGGCCATTTCCCCCCGGCCTCCCTCCGGCACGCCGAAGATCCGGCTGGCGAAGAGCGCGAAGCGTTCGGGGCGGGTGCGGGCCGCGAAGCGCATCCAGCTGGGGTTGATGGCCGAGAGGCCGGCTCCGTGCGCGATGTCGTGGTGGGCCGAGATCGAGTGCTCGATCATGTGCACCGGGAAGGGGGAGAGCGTTCCGGCCTGGACCCAGCCGTTGAGGGCCGCGATGGAGGCCCACTGCACCTGCTCCCGGGCTTCTATGTCCCGGCCGTCGGCCACCGCCCTCGGGCCCCACTCCATGGCGGTGAGGATGACCCCTTCGGCGAACCGGTCCTGGACCGGTGTGCCGTCGACGCCGTTGAAGTAGGACTCGGTGACATGGGTGATGAGGTCGCACACGCCGTAGGCGGTCTGGTCCGGGGGCACGCTCATGGTGAGCTCAGGGTCGACGAGGGCGGTTTTCGGATAGAGGCATGGGGCGGAGACGACCGCCTTCAGGGTGCTCTCCTGGTCGGAGATCACAGCCCCGGCGTTCATCTCCGAGCCGGTTGCGGCAAGCGTCGGGACGGTGACGATCGGGAGCGCCTCCGTGGGGATGTGGCGGCCCTCCTGGCCGTGGCCGAGCATGTTCCAGGGGTCGCCCTCGTAGCACGCCGCCGCGGCCATGACCTTGGCTGCGTCCATGACGCTGCCGCCGCCGAGGGCGACGACGACCCGGCAACCCTCGCGCCGTGCGGTCTCGGCGCCGCGCCGCACGGAGGAGATCCGCGGGTTCGGCTCGACCCCGTCGCATTCCGCGATGGCTATGCCGGCGGCCCTGAGGCTCTCGACCGCTCGGTCGTATGCTCCGCTGCGCTTCACGCTGCCGCCGCCGGTGACGAGGAGCGCTTTGGGGCCGAGCTCCCGGACCACCTCGCCGAGCCGTTCTATGGTTCGGGTTCCGAATATGATGCGCGTGGGGTTCTGGTACTGGAAGTGCATGGCGTCGTTCTCCGCTCTAGGGTTCGTTGATCCTGGTCTCATACCAATGTAGCAGTACCGGCCCGTATCGGGCAAGTTTTTCTTCGGGTCGCTCCGACGGCCGGCGAATTTTCAGCCTCCGTGCCGCGTTGGTGTTCGTTCCCGTTGCCCCTGCCGTGCGGCAGGGTGCGGCAACCCTCCCCCTCTGGAGACAAATAAACGCGAGAGGAGGTACGATGGATCGAAGGTGGCATACGATGGAGTCGGACGAGGTGCTCGAGGCGCTTCGGGCCGGACCAGCCGGCCTCGAAGCCCCTGAGGCAGCAAGGCGGCTCCGCCTGCAGGGGCCCAACCGCCTGAGTCCGCCGTTGAAGGAGAGCCGGCTCTTGCGCTTCCTTTCGCAGTTCAACAACATCCTGATCTACGTGCTCGTCGCAGCCGCCGGAGTCACGGCGGCCCTTCAGCACTGGGTCGACACCTGGGTGATCCTCGGCGTCGTCGTCCTCAATGCCCTCATCGGCTACCTCCAGGAGGGGAAGGCCGAGAAGGCGATGGACGCCCTCAAGGGCATGCTCTCCCCGCAGGCGACGGTACGCCGCGGCGGCCGGACCCGGCGCATCGCCGCCGAAGAGCTCGTCCGGGGCGACATCGTCCTGCTCCAGTCGGGCGACAAGGTGCCGGCCGACCTGCGCCTTCTCAGGGTGAAGGAGCTGAAGGTCGACGAGTCGATCCTGACGGGGGAGTCGGTGCCGGCCGAGAAGGACACGGTCGCGGTGCGCGCCGATACGGTGCTCGGCGACCGGCGCTGCATGGCCTATTCCGGCACGCTGGTCGCCAGCGGCACGGCTGAGGGGGTGGTCGCCTCCACCGCCGACGCGACGGAGATCGGCCGGATCAGCTCGATGCTGGGGACGGTCGAGACCCTGCAGACGCCGCTGCTGCGGCGCGTCGAATCGTTCGGCCGGACGCTCACGTTCGCCATCGTCGTCCTCTCGCTCTTCCTCTTCGCCTTCGGTGTGCTGCTGAGGGGGTACCGGCCGGCCGAGATGTTCAACGCCTCCGTCGGCCTCGCCGTCGCGGCCATCCCCGAAGGGCTCCCGGCGATCATGACCATCACGCTGGCCATCGGGGTGCAGGCGATGGCCCGCCGGCGCGCGATCATCCGCCGGCTGCCGGCCGTGGAAACCCTCGGCTCCGTTTCGGTGATCTGCACCGACAAGACCGGTACGCTGACCCGCAACGAGATGACCGTCCGCACCCTCTCCCTGGAGGGCAAGGAGTTCGGGGTGACGGGCGGCGGGTACGACCCGCACGGCACCTTCACCCTCGAGGGCCTGGAGGCGGACCTTGCCCTCCACCCCGATCTGCGGGTGCTCGCCCATGTCTCGCTTCTCTGCAACGACGCCGATCTCGAGCTTCGCCGCGAGGGCTGGGCGCTTTCCGGCGATCCCACCGAGGGGGCGCTGTTGGCGCTCGGCATGAAAGCCGGCCTCGATCCCGAGTCCGAGCGCGGGGAGTGGCCCCGCGCCGACCACATCCCTTTCGAGTCGGAGCACCGCTTCATGGCCTCCCTCCACCATAACCACGACGGCCGCGCCTTCATCTATCTGAAGGGGGCTCCTGAGGTCGTTTTCGACCGCTGCGGGTCGGTATGGCGGGAAGATGGAGCGCTGCCCTTCCGGAGGGAGTACTGGGAGAAGCGGGCCGCTGTTATGGCTTCGCGCGGAGAGCGTCTCCTGGCCATCGCCTGCAGGCCGGTTCCGGGCGAGCAGCGCACCCTGGGTTTCGGGGACGTCGGGGAGGGGCTCATGCTCGTCGGCATCGCCGGCATGATCGATCCTCCGCGAGAGGAGGCCGTGCGTGCGGTAGCCCGGTGCCGGGCGGCCGGCATCCGGGTGAAGATGATCACGGGCGACCACGCCGACACGGCCGGGGCGATCGCCGCCATGACGGGAATCGGCGATGGGCGCGCAGTCCTTACCGGCCGTGATATCGAGACGATGGACGACGGGGAGCTGCGGCGGCGGGCCATGGAGGTGGACGTTTTTGCCCGCAGCAGCCCTGAGCACAAGCTGCGCCTCGTCACGGCGCTGCAGGCCTCGGGCAACGTGGTGGCCATGACGGGCGACGGGGTCAACGACGCCCCGGCCCTCAAGCGCGCCGACGTCGGCATCGCCATGGGGGTGAAGGGGACGGAGGTGTCGAAGGAGGCGGCCGAGATGGTGCTCGCAGACGACAATTTCGCCACCATCGCCAGTGCGGTCGAGGAGGGCCGGACCGTCTACGACAACCTGAAGAAGTCCATCCTTTTCGTCCTGCCGACCAACGGCGGGGAGGCGCTCAGCATCCTCTTTGCCGTGCTGCTTGGCTACACGATGCCGATCACGGCGGTGCAGATCCTCTGGGTGAACATGGTCACGGCCGTCACGCTCGCGCTCACGCTGGCATTCGAGCCGGCCGAAGAGGACGTGATGCGCCGCAGGCCCCGCAGGGCGGACGAGCCGCTCCTCTCGGCGTTCGTCTCCTGGCGGATCCTCTACGTCTCCCTGATCCTCGTCGGAGGAACCTTCGGCCTCTTCCTCTTCTACGAAGAGGCCGGCTGCTCGCACGCCTGCGCCCGCACGGTGGCGGTCAACACGCTCGTGTTCTTCGAGATCTTCTACCTTTTCAGCTCCCGCTTCTTCCGCCGGAGCGTCTTTACGCGCCGCGGGCTCCACGGGAACCCCTATGTGCTCGCTGCCGCAGCGGTCCTGCTTCTCCTCCAGGCGCTCTTCACCTACGCCCCCTTCATGCAGCGGGTCTTCGGGACGGTAGCGCTCGACCGGCGCCAGTGGCTTGTGATCCTGGCGGTCAGCTCGAGCGTCCTCTTTCTCGTCGAGCTGGAGAAACTCCTCCTGCGCCGGTTCCGCCGCGAGGGCGAGGATGAAGGATGACGGGGGACGGATGAAGGGTGAAGATTACTGATGAAGGATGAAGGGCCCCGCTCTTCCGCTCCGTTCCCGTTTGCTTTTGTTCTTCTTCCTGCTACATCAGGCTTGCGGGGTCGACGTCGATCGAGAGTGCGACCTGCGGGCTGCGGAAGCGGGCGGCGAGCTCCTCCTGCAGGCCCATTGCGAACGACTCGGTAAGCCGCCCTGCGGTGAGCTTCAGGAGCACATGATAGCGGTAGCTGCCGCGGATGCGGGCGATGCCCGCCGGTGCGGGGCCGAGAATCTCGCCCTTCTCATTTCCGACGGCTTCGGCGAGCATGGTCCGGCAGAGCATCGCCGCCCGGGCGGCGGTCTCCTCGTCCGGCGAGGCGCACTCGAACTTCACGAGGCGCGAGTGGGGAGGGTAGCTGAGCTCGCGGCGCATCTCCATCTCGCTCTCGAAGAAGGTGCGGTAGCTGCCGCGGAGGAGGGCGCCGAAGACCTCGCTTTCGGGGTTGTAGACCTGCAGGTAGACCTCCCCGGGGCTGGAGGAGCGCCCGGCCCGTCCCGCCACCTGGGTGAGGAGCGAGTAGGTGCGTTCCGAGGCGCGGAAGTCCGGCAGGTTGAGCCCGATGTCGGCCATGAGCACGCCGACGAGCGTGACGCGGGGGAAGTCGAGCCCCTTGGCGACCATCTGGGTGCCGAGCAGGATCCGGGCCTTCCCTTCCCGGAACTCCTGGAGGATGCGGCCGTGCGAGCCCTTCGTCGTGGTGGTGTCGACGTCCATGCGCAGGATCCGCTCTTCCCCGAAGAGCTCATGCAGCTCCTCCTCGATGCGCTCGGTGCCGCTGCCCTTGAAGAAGAGGTCGGGGGAGGAGCAGGCGGGGCAGGCCATGGCGAACGGCTCGGTATGGCCGCAGTAGTGGCAGCGCAGCTGGCGGTGCAGGGCGTGGAAGACGAGGGGGATGCCGCAGTGTGGGCATTCGGGGACGTGGCCGCAGGCGAAGCAGAGCACGCTGCCGGAGAACCCCCTGCGGTTCTGCAGGAGGATCACCTGCTCGTCCCGCTCGATCCGCCGGGCAATCTCGTGGCGGAGCCTCTCGGAGATCGAGGGGGTGGCTTTGGGGCTCTCCTTCATCATGATGAGTGAGAGCGTGGGCATCCTGGCCCCGTCGATGCGGTCGGGGAGCTCGAGGAGGCGGTACTTCTCCTGCAGGGCGTTGGCGTAGGATTCGAAGGAGGGGGTCGCCGAGCCGAGGATGCAGACGGCCCCTTCCGTGCGTGCGCGCATGACGGCGAGGTCGCGCGCATTGTAGCGGGGGTTGCGGTCCTGCTTGTAGGCGCCGTCGTGCTCCTCGTCGACGATGACGGCTCCGAGGTTCCGGAGCGGGGCGAAGACGCTCGAGCGGGCGCCGAGGGCGATCTTGGCCCGGCCGCTCTGGAGGCTGTGCCAGGCGTCGTATTTCTCCTGGTTGCCCATGGCGCTGTGCATGATGGCGACCGAATCCCCGAAGTGGCGGCGGAACCGCCCGGCGGTCTGCGGGGTGAGGGAGATTTCCGGGACGAGGACGATGGCGCTCTTGCCGCGCGCGAGCACCTCCTTGAGGAATTCGATGTAGACGAGGGTCTTGCCGCTGCCGGTGACGCCGTGCAGGAGGAAGGTGGCGTACTCCTCCCCGGCCGCGGCCGCGTGCAGTTCGTCGAGGACCTCCCGCTGCCGCGTTGTGGGCCGCTCCGCCTCCTTCTCTTCGGCCGCCATGCCGGTGTCGAAACGGCTTCGGACCTCGATTTGGATCTTCTCGAGCCAGCCGCCTTCCTCGAGCGCGGCAAGGATCTTCCGTGACGCTGCTGCGGCCTCGAGCGAGGCGCCGCCCGGCCCGAAGGCCGAGACGCGCCGGAAGGTCTCGAGCCGGCGCGGCGAGCGCTTCAGCTCGAGCTCCGGGTCCCCCGGCAGCTCCGCCGGCCTCCGCCACGCCGCTGCGCTTTTCGGGGCGGCCTCCCTGAACCTGCGCGAGAGCCTCACGTGGCCGGCCCGCTCGAGTTCCGAAAGGGTGGTGTAGAGGTTTTTGCGGCCGAGCCGCTGCTGGAGCTGCCTCACCGTAAGCCGCTTCTCCTTCGTGACGAGCTGCATGATGCTGCGCCTGAGGGCGGTGCTGCGCAACGGCTCAACTGCGCCGAGGCTGAACTCGGCAGCCTCCACCATATCGTCGACGGTGGTGCGTACCGATGCCGGGACTGCGGCATTCACGCAGTCGATGTGGCGCGTGAGGTAGTAGCCGGCCATCCAGCGGGTGAGCCGGAGGAGCGGGGGGGTGAGGACGGGCCTGCCGCCCTGGAGGATGTCGGTGAGCTCTACAGAGGGCGGTTCGGCGGGGGGCTCGACTCCGGTTTCGATGACGAAGGCGGTCGTGGGGGCGGTTCTCGATCCCTTCCGGGCGACGAGCACCATGCTGCCCGCCGTGAGCTCCTCATCGGGACGGTCGGGAAGTTCCAGCGGGAAGGGTTCGCCCCTGAAGAGCTTTTCGGCTATGGCCAGTGCGTACATGGCGTCCGGTGTGGTTCAGGGGCTCGGCGGCCTCGGAAGGGGGTCCTCTTCACCCCCTGAGGGCTTCGAGGATCCTCTGGCGGATCTCCTCGACCTTTCCGGTGCCTTCGATGCGGCTGTAGCGGGGTGCCGAAGCGTCCGGTTCCGCGGCGCGGCGGCTGTAGTAGTCGATGAGGGGGGCGGTCTGTTCGTGGTAGATGGCAAGGCGCTTGCGGACGGTTTCTTCGGCGTCGTCGGCGCGCTGGACGAGCGGTTCTCCGGTTTCGTCGTCGAGGTTGTCCTGTTTCGGGGGGTTGAAGCGTATGTGGTAGGTCCTGCCGGAGGCGGGATGGACCCTCCGTCCGCTCATGCGCTCGATGATCTCCCGGTCCTCGACGTGGATTTCAACGACGTGGTCGATCGTGATGCCCTCGCTTTGGAGCGCTTCGGCCTGGGCGATGGTCCTCGGAAAGCCGTCGAAGAGGCAGCCGCCCCGGCAGTCGCTCTCCTTCAGGCGCTCGCTGACGATTCCCATGATGATCTCGTCGGAGATGAGCCGGCCTTCGGCCATGACCTCCTTGGCTTTCAGGCCGAGGGGGGTTTCCGCCTTCACGGCGGCCCGGAGCATGTCGCCGGTCGATATCTGCGGGATTCCGAGTTCTTTGGAGATGAAGTTCGACTGTGTGCCTTTGCCTGCACCGGGAGCGCCCAGTAGGATAATTCTCATCAAACTGCTTAGATGGATTTTTTCGGGGTAATGATGGTGACTTTCGGTCTCGAGGGCTTTGCGCCTTCCGTTGCGTTCGAACCATTGGCTGAGGGCGCCGCGGGTGCCGGTTCGGCGGGCTTGGAGCTGATCTTGAGCGGGATGACCTGTTTCTTCGCCGGCGCTTTGGCCGCGCTTTTCCTGAACTCGATGGCCGTGGCCTTGGGGCTGCCGGCGGGCTTTTTCTTGTGATGGAGCCGGGCTTCGTCGAAGAGCTGCTGGAAGGCCGATGCCGCGCCTTTTGCATCGAGGGTGCGGGAGTAGTATTCCTCGTCGTCGAGGATGTCGCGGCGGAACTCGAAGTCGGTGGCGCCGAGCATCATGCGGATCATCCTGCGGCTCTCGCCCATGTCGCCCTTCGAGTCGATCTGGGTTACCGCCTTGGCGTTCAGGGTGGTGATGGTCTGGCCGGAGGCGTCTTTTTCCTCGAGCAGGCCGAAGGTGACCTGGATCTTCATGCCGAGGAGGGCGAACGAGGTGACTTCGGTGCTGATGACGGTCATGCCCCCGACGGCGGTCTTGTGGTTGCGGAGCATCCAGCCGAGCCAGTGGTCCGTCTTGGTGGAGATGAACTCGGCGATCTCCGAGGCTTTCCTGGTGTAGCGGCGAACCTTGAGCTCGCTGAATTCCGGGTTTTCCGACGTGTGGGTCGCGTTGCCGGTCAGGCCGTGGTAGGCCTTTGCGAACTCGGTCTTGAAGGGGATGAAGTCAAGCAGATCCATGGTGGTTGGCCGATTTATTGATTGTCGCTGCTGCGCATGGTGCTCGTTGCCAGCTGGCCGCAGGCCGCGTTGATCGAGGTGCCGTAGCTTTTCCTGAGGGTGACCTGCGCTCCCGCATCCTGGAGTATGCGGCGGAACCGGTCGCGCGCTTCGTCGTAAACTGGCTCGAATTTTATATTAACGATAGAATTATAATCAATCAAATTTATTTTGCAGAAAAAGCCGGAGGCGTAGGCCAGGAGGCGCTTTGCGTCCTCCTCCGAGTCATTGACCCCCCTGAGCAGCATGTAGGCGAGCGTGACCGGTTCGCCGGTTTTCGAGGCGTAGCGGGCGAGCGATTTCCTCAGCCGGTCGAGGGGGTGCTCCCGGGCCGCTCTGGCCATGAGCGTCTCGCGTTTGCGCTGGTCGGCGGTATGGAGCGAGACGGCGAGCTTCGTCTTCAGCCCCGTTTCGGCGAGCCGGTCGATTTCCGGGATGATGCCGACCGTCGAGATGGTGATCCTGCGCTGCGAGGTCGAGTAGCGGTACTTGCGGCTGCTGAGGTTCTCGACCGCCTCGATGACGTTCCGGGTGTTCAGGAGCGGCTCTCCCATCCCCATGAAGACCACGTTCGAGAGGGCGGCCTGCGAGCCTCTTTGTTCGAGCATGTCCGAGAGCGCCCATACCTGTGCGCAGATCTCCCCTGCGCTGAGGTTGCGGCGGTAGCCCATCTTCCCGGTTGCGCAGAAGGAGCAGTTGAACGGGCAGCCGGCCTGCGATGAGACGCAGGCGGTCAGCCGGCCCCTGCCGGGTATCAGCACGCTCTCCACCCGTTCTCCGTCGGGGAGGCGGAGGAGCAGCTTCTCCGTCGTGCCGGGCTCGTCCCCCTCGAAGCGTTCGGCGGTTTCGTCGTGCTTTTCGGTTTCGAGCGGCCGGATCGAGTAGGCCTCGTCGAGTTTCCGCCGGAGCTCGAGGCTGAGCGTGGTCATCTCGCTGAACGAGCCTATGCGGTGGCTTAAGAGCCACTGGTGGACCTGCCTGGCGCGCCAGCGGGGCTCCTGCAGGGCTTCGAGGGCCGCTTCGAGCTCGTCGAGGCGGAGATCGAGGATGTTGGGGCGTTCTTCGGCCATTCGGCTCGGCTCCGGGGTTGGGTTCGGGGTGTCGAGCAGGGAATATAGGATTCCCCGCAGCCATGGCGAAATCCCTCCCTCACCCGCTCAGCGTTTTCCCCTCTCTGTAGTTGTTTGTGTGGGGCAAAAAAAGTACTTTGTCGCGAAAAGTTTTACGAACACGAAAGCGTCCGTTGCCCGAGCAGATGAAAGAGAATGCCCCCAAAGAGCAGCCGGCTGCCGATTTCAACCACCGCCGGATCGACAAGCATATCCATGCCCGGATCCGCTTTGCCGCGCTCTCCTATCTCCTTGCCGTCGGCAAGGCTTCGTTCGTGGAGATCCGCGACAGCATCAATGCCACCGACGGGAACCTTTCCGTCCATATGCGCAAGCTCGAGTCGGCCGGCTACATCAGCTGCGACAAGGGCTTCCAGTCCCGCAAGCCGCATACGATCTACAGCATCACGGGTGAGGGGCGCGAGGCGTTCCGGAAGTATCGGGAGGACATCGGATCTTTCCTCTCTCCGGAGTTCAGTCTCCAGTCGGCATGAGGCGAAGTGTTGAGGGGGTTTCAGTTCGGGATGAATAAGCGACCGTATTTTGTTATTGCCAATGTTACCGCAAACCGATGATTTTACCTGAACATGGTCGGACCCTCAGTGGTGCCGACTGGTCTCTTTTGATGGATGTGCTGCTCGACGCCCGACATGTGGTGCTGACGACCCATGAGAACTCCGACGGCGACGGCCTCGGTTCCGAGATCGCCCTTGCCCTCGTGCTCAGGGAGCTCGGCAAAGAGGTCACCATTTTCAATCCGACCCCGGTCCCGCCCAACTACCGCTTCCTCACGGAGCTTTTTCCCATCGTCCATTTCGACGGCAGCGACGAGGAGAGCATCCAGGAGCTTTCGCTTGCCGACGTTACCGTACTGCTCGACGCCAATCTCCGCGACCGCATGGGCTCCCTCTGGCCGCATGTCGCGTTCGCCAAGGAGCTGGGTTCGATGCAGCTGCTCTGCATCGACCACCACCTCGAACCGGACGATTTCGCCGATCTCATGGTCTGCGAATGCTACGCCTCCTCGACCGGAGAGCTGATGTACGATCTCCTGAAGGCTATCGGCGAACGGCTCGAGCGCGACCTCTTCACCCGCGAGATCTCCCAGGCGCTCTACGTGGCGGTGATGACCGACACCGGCTCGTTCCGCTTCCCCAAGACCAGCCCCTATGTCTATTCCCTGGCCGGAGACCTGGTCTCGCGCGGAGCCGACGCGGCCCTGGCCTACGACCGCATCTACAACTCGCTCACGCCCGAGGCGCTCAAGCTGCTCGGCCTGGCCCTCACCTCCATCACCATTCTCGACGAGGGACACATTTCCTGGCTCTTCATTTCGCGCGACATGCTGAAAGAGACCGGCAGCAAGCTGTTTGATACGGACCTTATCGTTCAATATCTTCTCAGCGTCCCCTCGGTCCGCATCGCCGTGCTCATGGTCGAGATGCAGGACGGGCGGACGAAGGCGAGCTTCCGTTCCCGAGGCAGGGTCTACGTGAACCAGCTGGCCAAGAAGTACGGCGGGGGAGGGCATATGAACGCGGCCGGATGCCTCTTCCAGTTCTCTTCCGACAAGGCGCAGCAGGTCCTGCTCGAGGACGTTCGCGCCTTCCTGAAAAATCCCGAATCGTTCAACTACTGAAACCAACAGCAGGACCGATCATGAAAACAGCCGTAACCATCACCGAGCTTTTCGATCTCGACGCAGACCTTCTCGTGCTCCCCTTCGCCAGCGAGGGCCTCAGGAAAAAGGCCTCGGCGGCGCTCGAGGCCGCAGGGCTTTCCGACGCCCCGCTGAACGACTTCAAGGCGTCCGTGGGCGAGACCATGGTGCTCTATCCCCGTTCCGGGAAGATCCGGGCCTCACGCCTGATGCTCGTCGGCACCGGCGAGGCGAAGGGGTTCGACGACTGGCACCGTGCCGCCTCGGCCGCCGCTTCGATGGCCGTCGATCTCGAGGCCTCGAGCGTCGTCTTCGACCTTCCCGCCCCTGCCCCCAAGGCCGGGACCGGCATGGAAGCGCTCGCTGAGGCGGTCGTCGAGGGTGCGCTCTTCGGCGCCTACCGGTTCGAACGCCTGAAGAGCGGCAAGCTCGACAAGGAGAAGAAGAAAACGGCTGCGAAAGGCAAGGCGAAGCCGGCTGAGAAGGGCATCCAGACGCTCACGCTCAGGGTTCCCGCCTCGGCCCTTGCGGCGGCCGAGACGGGCATGGCCGCCGGCATGGCGGTCGGTTCGGCCCAGCTCATGGCCCGCGACCTCGTCAACCTGCCCGGCAACTACCTGCAGGCCGAGGATATCTCGAAAGCGGCCGTCGACTCCGGCAAGCGGTACGGTTACTCGGTGACGGTGCTGCGGAAGAAGGAGATCGAGTCGCTCAGGATGGGCGGGCTCATCGCCGTCAACCAGGGGAGCGTGAACCCGCCGACCTTCACCGTCATGGACTATACGCCGAAGAAGAAGGCGAAGGCGACCATCGCCCTCGTCGGCAAGGGCGTCACCTTCGATTCCGGCGGCATCTCCATCAAGCCTTCCGAGGGGATGGGCGACATGAAGTCCGACATGGCCGGCGCGGCCGCCGTTATCGGCGCCGTCGAGGCGGCAGCACGCCTCTCGCTTCCTGTCCGCGTCATCGGCCTCGTGCCGGCGACCGACAACATGCCGGACGGCAACGCGCAGAAGCCGGGCGACGTCATCACCACCTACTCGGGCATTACGGTCGAGGTCGGCAACACCGACGCCGAGGGCCGGCTGATCCTGGCCGACGCCCTGACCTATGCGAAGCAGAAGTACAGCCCCGACGTCATCATCGACCTGGCCACCCTCACCGGCGCCTGCATCGTCGCCCTCGGCTACCAGGTCGCCGGCCTTTTCAGCAACGACGACAAACTCGCCGCCTCGATCGAGTCGGCAGCCCTGGAGACCGGCGAAAAGGTCTGGCGCCTGCCGCTCTGGGAGCTCTACGACGAGCAGATCAAGTCGGACGTCGCAGACGTCCACAACACCGGTGGGCGCGGAGCAGGCACCATTACGGCGGCCAAGTTCCTCGAGAAGTTCATCGACGGCCACGGGAAGTGGGCCCATATCGATATCGCCGGCCCCTCCTTCCCGGCCAAGGGCGCCTCGAAGGTCAACGGCGGATCGGGTTTCGGCGTGCGCCTGCTCGTCGAACTCCTCCGCAAGTGGGCCTGAGCCTCCTGTCCCCCCGATGAGTACCTTCCGCGGGCCGGTCCTGATCGTTCCGGGAGTCCTGTTCTGGGACTCCCTGTACGAAGGCATGCGCCTGGCGCTTGCCGGGCGCATGCCGTTGGAGCGGATCGAGATCGCCCCTGTCGGCTTCGGCGACTGGGTCGGCTTCCCACCCTCTCCCGAGCGCTCGACCAACCGCGTGATGAAGGTGATCGACCGCTCGCTCGAGCGTCTTGAAGAGCGCTTTCCCGGCGAGCAGGTCACCATCGTCGCCCACAGCGGCGGCGGAACGGTCGCCATGGTCTACCTGCTCGAAAAGCCTTTCCAGGGGGAGGTCTACCACCGGGCCCGGCAGGTCTCGCGCCTCGTTACCCTCGGCACCCCCTTCCATACCCACGAGCAGTACGCGAAGCTGAAGACCGATTTCATCGAGCGGCATCTCACGCCGGAGTTCTTCCGCCGCATTCCGGTCGTCTCCGTCGTCAGCGACAAGTACCGCGGTTCGATGCAGGGAGGCTTCACCGAAAAGATGTGCCACATGTTCTACCGCAGTACCTGGGGGGACGGCGATGCGTCGGGCGACGGCATCGTGCCGGCCGAAAGCTGCCGTCTCCAGGGAGCCCGGAACGTCCTTATTCCCGATGCCGAGCACCTGCCGACACCGCACACCCGATGGTACGGGACTCCGGAAGGCGTCGCCCAGTGGGCCGGGTGGCTTGACGACGACGGATCGGTGGCGTAGGCCGGGAGCCGAAAAGAGTGGATCTTTTTTTGACAAGCCGTCGAAAAATGCTAAAATCATAACCCGCCGTCCGGAAAGGATCGGCCTGTTTTTATATAACCAGACGCCTCTGTAATGAAAATAACCATATTCGGATCAGGCTATGTGGGCCTCGTGACCGGTGCATGCTTCGCCGAAGTCGGCAACGACGTGCTCTGCGTCGATATCGACCAGGACAAGATCAAGCGCCTGCAGGAGGGACACATCCCGATTTACGAGCCCGGTCTTGAAGATATCGTCATCGAGAACAGCCGTGAAGGGCGACTGCGCTTCACGTCCGACATCGCAGAGGGCGTAGGGTTCGGCCTCTACCAGTTCATCGCCGTCGGCACGCCTCCCGACGAGGACGGCTCCGCCGACCTCCGCCACGTGCTCAGCGTCGCCGAGAGCATCGGCAGCCATATGCAGGAGTACCGCATCGTCATCAACAAGTCGACCGTGCCGGTCGGAACGGCAGACCTCGTGCGCGAGAAGATCTCCTCGGTCCTTGCCGACCGAGCTGCCGCCATCGATTTCGACGTCGTCTCCAACCCCGAGTTCCTCAAGGAGGGCGACGCGGTCAATGATTTCATGAAGCCCGAGCGCATCGTCGTCGGCGTGGACAACCCCCGCACCAAGGAGCTGCTCCGCTTCCTCTACTCGCCCTTCAACCGCAGCCATGAGCGGTTCCTGGCCATGGACATCCGTTCGGCCGAGCTGACCAAGTACGCGGCCAACGCCATGCTGGCCACCAAGATCAGCTTCATGAACGAGATCGCAAACATCTCCGAGCGCGTCGGCGCAGACGTCGAGGCCGTGCGCCGCGGCATCGGCTCCGATTCCCGCATCGGTTTCCCCTTCATCTATCCCGGCGTCGGCTACGGCGGCTCCTGCTTCCCGAAAGACGTGCAGGCGCTCGAGCGTACCGCGCGCAAGTACGAGTACAACTCCCGCATCCTGCAGGCGGTCGAAGCGGTCAACCACGACCAGAAGCTGAGCATCGTGGGCAAGATCAAGGCCCACTTCGGCGGCGACCTGAACGGCCGCACCCTGGCAGTCTGGGGCCTTGCCTTCAAGCCGAACACCGACGACATGCGCGAAGCGCCGAGCCGCGTGGTGATGGAGGCGCTCTGGAAGGAGGGCGCTTCGGTCAGGGCTTACGACCCCGTTGCCATGGAGGAGGCGGAGCGCATCTACGGCCGCAAGGACGGCCTCTACTACGCAGCGAACCCCGAGGACGCCGTCAAGGGTGCCGATGCGCTCGTGGTGCTGACCGAGTGGATGGTCTTCCGCAGCCCGGACTTCGAGATGGTCAAGCGCGATCTCTCCTCGCCGGTCGTCTTCGACGGACGCAACATCTACAACCCCGAGTTCATGGAGCAGTCGGGCTTCACTTACTACTCCATAGGGCGCCTTCCGAGAGGTATCTGAGCCTTCGGGTTGCAGCGAATCGATATGCAGGAACGGTCCTCCTCGTGAGGGCCGTTTTTTTTATGTCCGGCCGAAGGCTTCCGGTAGGTGCAGAAGGGGGCCGTTGCCGTGGCCGAGCCTCCATCCGGCGCCATGCCGAATTGCAGCGGTGGTGTAGGCTTTCGCCTGTCGGACGGCCTCCTCCATCGTTTCACCCTTCGCCAGGAGTGAAGCGATGGCCGAAGAGAGCGTGCAGCCGGTGCCGTGGGTGTTGGGGCTCTCGATCCGTTCGGCCGTGAACCACCGCACCACCCCTTCGTGCAGGAGGCAGTCGCTCGAGCTGGGACCTTCGGCGTGCCCGCCCTTGAGGAGGACGGAGCGGGCGCCGAGCGCCAGGAGCGCCCGGGCAGCCGCCTCGACCTCCTCCTTGCCGGAGGGGGGGGCCGGCAGCCCGAGGAGTGCCGCAGCTTCGGGCAGGTTCGGGGTGACGAGGCCGGCCCGAGGGAAGAGCCGCTCGATGAAATATGCCCGGACCTCTTCGTCTAGGAGCGCGGTGCCGCTCGAGGAGCGAAGCACGGTGTCGAGGACGACGGGGGTTCCTGCCGGAAGCTCCGTGAGCAGCTCCGAGACCACCCGGACCGTCTCGCGGTTGCCGAGCATGCCGATTTTGACGGCGTCGATCGCGATATCGTCGTAAAGGGCCCGGAACTGCTCCCTGAGGCACGCTTCCCCGAGTTGATGCACCGATGCCACTTCGCGGGTGTTCTGCGCTGTAACGGCCGTTATGAGCGTCAGTGCGTGGCAGCCGAGCGCCGCCGCGGTCTTGATGTCCGCCTGGATGCCGGCGCCGCCGCTTCCGTCCGATCCGGCGATGGCGAGGATGGTGGGGTAGCGTTTCATCCCGCTTCCCCCTTCATGGCCGCAAGGAGCCGCCGGCTCGCTTCCTCGGGGTCCTCTGCTTTCGTGACGGCCGATATGACGGCGATGCCGGAGGCTCCGCGGCGCATCGGTTCATGGGCGTTCTCGAGGGTGATGCCGCCGATGGCGATGAGCGGAATGCGGAGCATGCGGACGGCTTCGTCGACGGCGTCCGGGCCGAGCGGCGGGTAGCCTTTCGTTTTCGATCCGGTGGGGAAGATGTGGCCGAACCCCACGTAATCGGCTCCTTCGCGCTCCGCCTTAAGGGCTTCGGCAGCCGACGAGGTCGATGCGCCGACGATCTTTCCCGCACCGAGCAGCTTTCGCGCTTCTCCGACCGGGAGGTCTTCCTGGCCGAGGTGCACCCCGTCGGCGCCCGTTGCGAGGGCGACGTCGAGCCGGTCGTTGATGATGAAGAGCGCTCCGGCCCTCCGGCAGATGGGCAGGAGCGCGTCGGCGAGCCGGCAGAGCTCCCTTCCGCTGGCATTCTTGCGCCTGAGCTGAAGCATGTTCGCTCCTCCCTTGAGGGCGCGCTCCGCCATTGCAACCGGGGGGGTCTCCAGGTCGGTGATGAGGCAGAGAATGGGGTCTTTCTGTGGGTTCATCCTGTCGTGCGGTGAATGGTTTCCAAGATCGAACGAAGCCGTTCGGGCTCCGAGAAGAGGCTGATGGCGGCGATTCCCCAGGCGCCGCACTCCATGCACTCCGCAACGCGTTCGAGGGTTATCCCCCCGAGGGCGTAAACGGGGATCGTTACGGCGCGGCAGGCCTCCCTCAAGGCAGCGGTCCCCTGCGGCGGCCCGTAGCGGCGTTTCGAGGGGGTGTCGTAGACCGGGCTGAAAAAGAGGTAGTCCGCGCCGGCGGCTTCGGCTTCGAGGGCTGTGTCTGTGGAGTGCACGCTCCGGCCGCAGAGGAGTTTGGGGGCAACGGCCCTCAGCCGTTCGAGGGGGCAGGCCTCCTCCGGCAGGTGCACGCCGTCGAGCCCGGCGGCCTGCGCGATGTCCAGGCGTTCGGTGACCAGGAGGCGGGAGCCGGCCGGAAGCTGCTCCCTGCGTGCTTTTTGGGCCAGAGAGAAGAGCTCTCTTCCCTGAAGCCGTTTTTCGCGGATGAGCACCATGCAGGGCGGCCCTCCTGCCATGGCCCGGAGGGTCTCCGGAATCGCGTTGCCTCCTGATCCTTCGCTGATCACAACTAGGCGGGGCAGGGGAGCGGCTGTGGCGGCGGTAGCCTTCATGCAATCGTCTCGACTTCTTCTTTGATATTTCTCCGACTATAAATAATTTAGTTCCTAAAACCAACCGGAGCTTTCTCCGGGTAACCCTTTTGCTCAAGGAGGTATGAGTCATGGGCGCCATAGAACAGTCTCTCGCCGACCTCGGCCTCCGGCTTCCTCCCCCTTCGGCAGCGTCTCCGCTGTATGCTCCGGCCCTGGCTTCGGGAGGCTATGTCTACACTTCCGGGCAGCTTCCCCTTGCCGATGGCTCCCTGGTTGAGCCGGGTGGCCGGGGCAGGGTTTCCGATTTCCTTGTCGAGGATGCCGCCCGGGCTTCCCGTATCGCCCTCCTCAACGCGCTTGCCGCCATTCGTTCCGTTACCGGTTCGCTCGACGCCGTTACCCGCGTCGTAAGGCTGGTGCTTTATGTCGCCAGCGAACCGGATTTCCATGGCCAGCATCTGGTCGCCAACGGTGCTTCATCCCTTCTTCACGACATCTTCAAAGAGCGGGGGAGTCATGTCCGCAGCGCCGTCGGCGTTGCTGCACTTCCTCTTGAGGCGAGTCTCGAACTCGAGCTTGTCGTCGCATACAACTCTTCCTGCACGCACACCAAGTCAAGAAAGTAACCCGGATCTCCTCGGGTTTAATGTGACTTGGAATCACCGCCGTCAACTGTATATCCGGTATAGTCAGCCGATCTAAGGGTCGGCTTTTCTCTTGTTTCGAAAAGGGATGCCGATCCGATTCATACTGCTTGTAATGTGCCACTGTTATTGGTGTTGGGTTGCGCTTAAACTGTCTATAGGTCAGTCTTTGGTGCAGGCACTTTCGCTGTTTTTGTTTTGAGTTGTTGTTTTCATTAATGGATTGAGTCGTTTTTCTGTCAGGAGTTCTTAAATTTTTGTAAAAAAAGAGCTTGTATTAGTTTGGGTAAAGTTCTTGTTATCTTTTTGTGGTTGGTTTCTTGCTTTGTTGCGATTTGTGTTCCTGTCTGTTTTGTTCTCGTTTGTCTTGGCTGTGTATTGTATCTGTTGGTTTTTCTTGTCTTATGTTCTGGCTTTTTATTTTGGTCTTGTGGTGTTTGTTTTGTTCCTTGATGGTGCTGATCTGCTTTCTTGTTTTGTTCGGACTCTATTTCTTGGCATTTCTTGTTTATTCTTGCTCTTTCCGGT
This sequence comes from Chlorobium sp. N1, assembly GCF_004332115.1. Lineage (GTDB taxonomy): Bacteria > Bacteroidota > Chlorobiia > Chlorobiales > Chlorobiaceae > Chlorobium. The sequence goes on along the minus strand of NZ_SJPA01000001.1, from coordinate 68,457 downwards.
TCTATGTTCTTCTTTCTGCCGCTCGATTTCTCCCCTCCCCTGTTCTTTCCTGTGTGTCGCTGCCTTGCTTTGCATGATGTCTGTGTCCTGGTTTTGGGCGGGGACGTGTTTCGGCTTATCTTTCATTCAAGCATTGCTTGATGCGGTTGTGATGCGTCTTGCGATAGCTCTTTTTGCTGTGTTGTCATTGTCATTAATCGTGCCTGCCCATGTCCCGTATCCTGACCATTCTGATGATGCTTGTCGTCCTTGCTTTCGGTGTTTTTCTCGGGAGCAGGATGGGGGGGGAGAGTCCCGCCCGGTATCGGGAGCAGAAGAAAATGACGGAGGCCTATGAGCTCATCAAGGCCTTCTATGTCGACGATGTCGCAGGCGACAGCCTTGCTGGTGCAGGCATTCAGGGTATGGCCGAATACCTCGATCCCCATACGGTTTATCTCGCGCCCGAGAAGGCGGCCTACTCCCAGGCGGAGTTCGACGGCAACTTTGACGGCATCGGCATCGAGTATGATGTGATCAACGATACGCTGCTCGTCGTGACCCCGCTTTCCGGAGGGCCGAGTGCGGCGGTGGGCATCGCTCCGGGAGATCGTATCATTGCGATCGATTCCGTCTCCTGCATCGGGATTTCGCGCCAGGATGTCATGCGCAAGTTGCGCGGCAAGCGCGGGACTCAGGTGATGCTGAATGTCTACCGCCCGTTGTCCGGCAAGAGTTTCGATTTTCTTGTCACGAGGGGGACGATTTCCACTTCGAGCGTTGACGGAGCCTTCATGCTCGATGGCAGGAACGGCTATATCCGCATCAGCCGGTTCATGGCTACGACCGCCGACGAGTTCCGTTCGGCTCTTGACGGCCTGAAGAAGGCCGGTATGCAGCGGCTCATCGTTGATCTTCGGGGCAATCCCGGCGGGTTCCTCGAGCAGGCCGTGCAGGTGGCCGATGAGTTCCTCTCCGACGGACAACTTATTGTCTATACCAAAAGCCGGAATGTTTCCGAGGACGTCCGCTACGTCGCCCACTCGGGTGACGGCTATGAAAAGGGTGATCTCGTGGTGCTCGTCGACAAGGGGAGCGCTTCAGCCTCTGAGATCCTTTCGGGTGCACTGCAGGACAACCATCGAGCTCTCATTGTCGGCGAGCTGACCTTCGGCAAGGGGCTCGTGCAGCGCCAGATGCAGTTTTCCGACGGATCGGCGCTCCGCCTGACGGTTTCACGATACTATACCCCCTCCGGACGTCAGATCCAGAGGCGGTATGTGAAGGGGGAGGGAGGCCGAGACCGTTATTATCATGAGTCCCTGGCCAATATCATGCCCGGGAAACTCTTTAACGACCCCGATAGTTTACTCTACCGGAAAACCAGTGAGGTATCCGTTTACAGGACCGCACCGCTCTACGGGGTGCTTGCTTCATACAAGGGGAAATTCCCGGAGGATCGGGAGCATCTCAAGGCTCTTGCCGCCGCGGGAGGCGTCATTCCCGACTACTGGGTCGCCGGAAGGCCTTACACAGACTTCTATCAGGACCTCTACCGTTCGGGACTTTTCGAGGACATCGCCATCAAGATCCTCGATGACCCGAAGAGTTCGGTACAGGCCTATCGGGGGTCGCTTGAACGCTTCATCTCCTCCTACGAGGGGGACCCGAGGCTGGAGTCCCTGGTGAGGAGGTCCTGCCGGTCGAGAGGTGTGGCTTTCGATGTTGCGGCATTCCGCCGTGACCGACAGTATATCGCCCTTGCCGTGAAGTCGCGCATCGCCCATCAGCTGTTCGGCTATGAAGGGCAGATCAGGGTCTTCGTTTCCGGTCCTGATCCTGTGGTCCGGCTTGCAGAAGAGCTGCCGGTCGGGCCTTGAACGGGGTTGCCTTGCATCATTCTTCACCCTTAACTGCCATCCACATGCCGTCACTGCTTGAAAAGATCAATAACGAGAGCTGCACCCTGCGGCTGAAAAACGACTGGCTCAAGATTTTTACCTGCCCCGTCCCCAGTTCCGACTTCCTCTCATTCGTCGGCGTCGCCGAGATCGACGCTTCCCGGGATGCCGTGCTGGCGCTGCTCTACGATATCGAGTCGGCGACCGAGTGGGTATGGAAGACCGACGAGATGCGCCTGCTCAAGGAGCTTTCCGAAGAGGACGGCCGGGTGGTCTACCAGAGGGTCAGCGCCCCCTGGCCGGTGAGCGATAGAGAGATCATCAGCCGTTCGCAGGGGTTCATGGACCCCGCGACAGGCGAGGCCTACATCAGCATCGAGGGCCTGCCCGACTTTCTTCCTCCCGACAGCCGCTACGTGCGGGTTCCCCGCCTGACCGGCGCATGGAACATCACCCCTCTCGGCCAGGAGCGCTGCCGGGTGGTCTTCCGGCTCCATGTCGAGCCCGGAGGAGAGATTCCCTCGTGGCTCGCCAACATCGCCGTGATCGATACGCCCTATCATACCCTCTGCAACATGAAGGAGATGGTGAAGCGCGAAAAGTACCGCACGCCTGTCGATGCGCCTTTCAAGGAGTCTGCGGGATCTGTCGTCCGCAATTATGAGGAATTTATTTCCGCCTGAAGTGTTATTTTGCCTTTCGCGCCGCCGGGGCGCGCTGGAGCCCGCTCCTTATCAGTCATCTAAACGGTTCAGGCATGGACGTACACTCGATCCTTCACGGAAAATGGGACTTCCGGGTTGAGCACCGGGGCATCAGTATCTACTCCTCGCGCGTGGAGGGTTCGGAGGTGCTCGGTTTCAAGGGAGTCGCGGAGATTCCCGCCGGATTTCGAAGGCTGATATCCCTGTTCCATGATACGCCGAGTTACCGCCGCTGGGTCCACCATCTGGCTGAAATGGAGGTGCTGGAGAAGAACGACTCGCTGGAGTATGTGGTCCGCCAGGTCATCGATACCCCGTGGCCGCTCCAGAAGCGCGAGATGATCGTGCGCACGGGGCTCGAGGCGGCAGGGGAGAACGCCGTGGCGGTGACGATGTCCGGGGTTCCGGACTTCATCCCGGAAAACCCTTCCTATTCCCGGGTGCGTGATGTGCAGGGCCTCTGGGTCTTCGAGCCATCCGGCCCGGATACCATTCTCCTGACCTTCGTGATGCACGTGGATCCGGGGCCGGACGTTCCTTCGGCCATCAGCAACCAGGCGATGTTCGAAGTTCCTTTCTATTCAATGGACAACCTGCGCAAACTCGCCCAGGACCGCTCCTACGACCCTCCCTATCCGGAAGAGGTCGACGGGCATCTCTCCATCGACTGAATATGGCGCAGGGGGGTCAGAAGCTGAGGTGTTCGCGGCAGGCCCTGAGGAGTTTTTCGGGCTTGACCGGCACGGCTCCCACCTCCTGGCAGACCGTTCCGGCCGCCAGGTTGGCGATGGAGGCGTTGCGGATGATGTCGAGCCCTGCGGCGGCGCCGAGCGCCAGGGTGCCGATGACGGTATCACCCGCTCCCGACACGTCGGCAACGTCGAGCGAGCTCACCTCGATGTGGGTGAACGTGCCGTCGTAGATCGTCATTCCCTTTTCGCTGCGGGTCACCACGAGCGTTTCGGCATGGATTCTCTCCTGCAGCCGCAGGCAGGCCTCCTCGACTTCGCGGTCGGTGTTCAGGACCGGCGTGCCGAGCGATGCTGCCATTTCCGAGAGGTTCGGCTTGAAGATGGTGCACCCCCTGTAGGCGAAGAAGTTCTTCAGCTTCGGGTCGACCAGTACCGGTACGCCGCGGCTTTTTGCCGTGGTGATGATCGAGGAGATGAGCTCCCGGGAGAGCACTCCCTTGTTGTAATCCTCGAGCACGATGGCGTCAACCTCGTCGACGACGGCGCTGAAGGCCTGCATGATGGCTGCGGCCGTCTTTTCGTCGATCTCGTCCCTCTTCTCGTAGTCGACCCTCGTGATGTGGTGGTTCTGGGAGAGGATGCGGGTCTTGCAGGTCGTCGGGCGCGACGGGTCGCCGACGAGGCCTTCCGTCGGAAGTCCCCTCTTCCTGAACAGGTCGAGCAGGATTTCGCGGTCGGCATCGAGGCCGGTGACTCCGAGCAGGGTGGTCTCGGCACCGAGCGAGAGGGTGTTGAGCGCCACGTTGGCCGCACCGCCGAGCCGGACGTCCTGATGGGTCACGTCGACGACGGGAACCGGGTACTCCGGCGAGATGCGGGACACATGGCCGAAGACGTACTTGTCGAGCATGATGTCGCCGACGACGGCGATCCGTTTATCCTTGAATGATGCGATGATGCTCTCTGCGGTTGTGCTGGCCATGTTCGGTTGTTTTTGTGGACGGGCGATGGCAAAAAGTAACTAAAAATAAATACGGGCAAAAACCCTGCGGATGAAGAATGATGAGGTTTGGTTGTTTTATTTTTTACAAATTTTTGTTATAATTAAAGCTAAGCATTTTTACGCTTTATCAGAAGAAACCGGACACTGATGTTTGAGAGTTTAAGCGACAGGCTGGAAGGCGCTTTCAAGAAGCTAGCCGGCCAGGCCACCATCAACGAGATCAACATCGGTATCGCCATGCGCGATATCAAGCGGGCCCTGCTCGGCGCCGACGTGAACTACAAGGTGGTCAAGAAGCTGGTCGAGGATATCCGCCAGAAGTCGCTCGGCGAGGACGTCATCAAGAGCGTCTCTCCGGCGCAGATGATCGTCAAGATCGTCAGCGACGAACTGACCGACCTCATGGGAGGCGAGCAGAAGCCGCTCAACCTCTCCACCAAGAACCTGCCTGCGGTCGTGATGGTCGCGGGTCTGCAGGGTTCCGGCAAGACCACCTTCTGTGCAAAGCTCGCCAAGCGCCTGAAAAAGGGCGGCAAGAACCCGATAATGGTTGCCGCCGACGTCTACCGTCCGGCTGCCGTCGATCAGTTGAAGACGCTCGGCGCTGAAGTCGGCGTTCCCGTTTTCTCCCTTGAGGAGCAGGATGCCATGAAGGTCGCCAGGGAGGGTCTCGAGGCCGCCCGCAAGGGTGCGCACGATGTGCTCATCCTCGATACGGCCGGACGTCTCCAGATCGATGAGAGCATGATGGCCGAGGCCAGGGCCCTCAAGGACGCACTGAAGCCCGAAGAGCTCCTCTTCGTCGTCGACTCGATGATGGGCCAGGAAGCGGTCAACACCGCCAAGGCGTTCAACGACCGCCTCGACTTCGATGGCGTCGTACTCACCAAGCTCGACGGCGACGCCCGGGGCGGTGCGGCCCTCTCGATACGCCAGGTCGTCGAAAAGCCGATCAAGTTCATGAGTGTCGGCGAGAAGATGGACGACCTCGACCAGTTCTACCCGGACCGCATGGCCCAGAGGATCCTCGGCATGGGCGACATCGTCAGCTTCGTCGAGAAGGCGCAGGAGACGCTGGACCTGGAGAAGACCGCGGAGATGCAGAAGAGGCTCTTGAAGAACGAGTTCGACCTGAACGACTTCCTCGACCAGCTCCAGCAGCTCAAGAAGATGGGTTCCATCCAGGGACTGATAGAAATGGTGCCGGGCCTCAATAAGATGGTGCCGAAGCAGGATCTCGACAATCTCGACTTCAGGCCGATCGAGGCCATCATCAATTCGATGACGAAGGAGGAGAAGAGCTCCCCCGAGATCATCAACGGCAGCCGCCGCCAGCGCATCGCACTCGGCAGCGGAACCCGCGTGCAGGAGGTCAACATGCTCCTCAAGCAGTTCGGGGAGATGAAGAAGATGATGCGTTCGGTTTCGAAAATGACCCAGTCCGGAAGGAAGATCACCTCCCAGAACCTGGCCCTTGACAAGTTTTTAAAACGATAGACAGCAGTACTCTCTTAACATAACTTAAATCACTACTAGCTTTGGTAAAGATCAGACTGAGAAGAGCGGGAAGAAAAAAGCTGCCGGTATACCAGATCGTGGCGGCCGATTCACGGGCACCGAGGGATGGCAAGTTCCTTGAAGTCATCGGGCACTACCAGCCGACGGCAAAGCCCCACGCCGTTACCATCGACCGCGAGCGCGTGGCCTACTGGATGCAGACCGGCGCACAGCCGACCTCGACCGTCCGCAGCCTCATCCAGAAGACCGGGCTCCTCTATGAGCTCCGCCTCAAGAAACTCGGCCGCAGCGACGAAGAGATCGCCCAGGAAATGGAGAAGTGGCAGGAGAAGCAGGCCGAGCGCCGTCAGAAGCGCCTCAACGTCAAGTCGCGCCGTCGCCAGCTGAAGAAAGAGGCCGAGGCCGCTCCTGCAGTTGCAGAAGAGCCCGTCGTCGAGGCTCCTGCAGCTGAAGCCGCTCCCGAAGCGAAGGAAGAGGGCGGAGAGGCCTGAGCCTCACCCCCTCGCTCTCCGGAATGGAACTCTGGCTCACCGGCATCGTCCTCAAGCCCAGGGGGCTGAAAGGCGAAGTGAAAGTGAAGCCTGTCACGGACTTTCCCGAGAAGTTCCTTTCCCGCACATCGTACTGGGTGGGCGGCAGTCCCGAGACCGCCGTCCATCGTGCAGTCGTCTCTTCCTCGCTCTCCGCCGGATTCGCCTGGCTGAAGCTGGAGGGAATCGACTGCAGGGAGAAGGCCGAGGCGATAGTCGGCCAGAAACTGTTCATTGAAGAGTCGGAAGTCGAACCCCGCATGGAAGAACGGGCCTGGCTGCACGAACTCGAGGGCATGAAGGTCCTCGGCAAGGGCAGAAAGGAGGTCGGTATCCTGAAGGAGGTGCTTTCGATGCCCGCCCATGAGGTCTACGAGGTCGTCTCGGGGGGGCGGTCGGTACTTGTGCCGGCCATTGAAGAATTTGTTGAGGAAATCAGCCTTGAAGGGCGCTATATTTACGTGCCCCGTTTTGACGAGTTTCTCTGAACCGCTGCGGTTCGGTGGAGCAATGGCACTGATGGAGGGATGATGGACGCGATTCGAATTGACGTGCTTTCCGTCATACCGGGTTTTTTTGATTCGCCGCTCTCCAACGGGCTGCTGTCGATAGCCCGGAAGAAGGGATTTGCCGAGGTCGTCGTGCACAACCTGCACGATTACGGACTCGGCCGCTACCGCCAGGTCGACGACACCCCTTTCGGGGGAGGCGCCGGTATGGTGCTCCGCCCCGAGCCCGTCTTCGCCTGCGTCGAGAAGCTCAAGGCAGAGCGGCACTACGACGCCGTGATCTTTCCGACTCCCGACGGCCGGCCGTTCCGCCAGCAGGAGGCCAACCGCCTGTCGCGGCTGAAGAACCTGATCTTCCTCTGCGGCCATTACAAGGCGCTCGATGAACGGGTTCGCGAGTCGCTCGTCACCATGGAGTATTCCATCGGCGACGTGGTTCTTTCAGGAGGCGAGATACCCTCCCTCCTCATGATGGACGCCCTGCTCCGGGTCGTTCCGGGGGTGCTGGGGGACAGCGAGTCTGCCCTTACCGACTCCTTCCAGACCGGAATCCTAGACTGCGCGTACTATACCCGGCCCCCCGAGTTCCGGGGGATGAAGGTTCCCGAGGTGCTGCTTTCGGGCCATCATGCAAAAATCGAGCAGTGGCGGCATGAAAATGCGCTGGAGAGGACCCGCCAGAGGCGGCCCGACCTTCTCGCAGAGGATGTATGAATGATTTTAGCGTGCAACTTAAATAACAAACAGTAGTCGAAATGGACCAGTTAATTCAGTTAGTCGAAGCAACCCAGACCGGAGTCGAATGCCCCGAGCTCAACCCCGGTGATACCGTCAGGATCCAGCTGCGCGTCATCGAGGGCGAGAAAGAGCGTCTCCAGGCTTTCGAGGGCGTCATCATCAGCGACCGTGGTGCGGGTGCTTCCAAGACCATCACCGTCCGCAAGATCTCGCACGGCGTCGGCGTCGAGAGGGTCATCCCCGTCAATTCGCCCAATATCGAGAGCGTCACCGTCCTCAAGCACGGCAAGGCTCGCCGTTCCAAGCTCTTCTACCTCCGCAAGCGTACCGGCAAGGCCGCGCTGAAGGTCAAGGAGCGCAAGGTCGCCGAGAAGGCCTGATAGATTCCTTCGTTCCGGCAGGACGCCCTGTCCTGCCGGACCTCTTTTCCCGTCTCCATCCATGCCGCCCCGCGCTGCCGTGGACCACACCGCCGTTTTTCCATGAAGATCGGTCGCTACACGCTCTCCTCCCTTCACGTACAGGAGTTCTCCCTCGACGGGGGAGCCATGTTCGGCGTCGTTCCCAAGACCCTCTGGGAGCCGGTGGCTCCATCTGACGACCGTAACCGGGTCAGGCTCTCCTCGTCTCTGCTGCTCATCTCAGGCGGCGGGCGAAACATCCTCGTCGACTGCGGCATGGGCGATGCGTGGCCCGAAAAGCTCCGATCCGTCTACGCCGTTTCCCCCTTCCTCCTCGACGAATCGCTCCGGAGGGCGGGCCTCTGCAGAAGCGACATCACCGACGTCATCCTCACCCACCTGCATTTCGACCACGTCGCCGGTGCGTTCCGCGAGGAGCAGGGCGAGCTCGTTCCGCTCTTCCCCGACGCTACCTTCCACCTCCAGGCGGAGAACCTCCGCACCGCATCCAGCCCCAACCGCAAGGAGCGGGCGAGCTACGACCCTCGATTCGTGGAGGCCTTCCGCCGCCACTGCCGCATGAACCTTCTCGATGGGGGAGGCGAGCTGTTCGAAGGGGTCGAGCTCCTGGTGAGCCACGGCCACACCCGCGGCCAGCAGCTCGTCAGGGTTTCGGGCCCGGAGGGAGTACTCCTGCATGGCGCCGACCTTATCCCGAGTGCGGCCCATATCCCGCTTCCGTGGGTGACAGGGTATGACATCGAGCCGCTGCGTGTCCTTGAGGAGAAGGAGGCGCTGCTCCTGGAGGCCTGCCGCGAAGGGTGGATGCTCTGTTTCGGCCACGACCCCCGCCATCCGGCCTGCACGCTCCGGATGACCGGGAAGGGTGTGGCAATGGATCGCACCCTCACGTTCTGAGCCCCATGGCGAATCCTTCCCTGCAGCTGCCCGCCGAAGCGCGTATCCTCGAGTTCCAGGAGCGCATCTTCGGTTTCTACGCATCTTCCGCCCGCCGCTTCCCCTGGCGCATGACAAGGGACCGTTACGCCGTCATGGTGAGCGAAGTGATGCTCCAGCAGACGCAGGCCGAACGGGTGGTGCCGAAATATCTCGACTGGCTCGGGCGCTTTCCGGACCCCGGGGCGCTCGCCGAAGCTCCGCTGCGCGACGTGCTCATGCTCTGGAGCGGGCTCGGCTACAACTCCCGGGCCCGCCGCCTCCAGGAGTGCGCGCGTCTCGTGATGGAGGAGTACGGGGGCGAGGTGCCGGGTGATCCTGCCCTTCTGCGGCGGCTGCCGGGCATCGGGAGATACACCTCGCACTCCATTCCGGCCTTCGCCGACAATCTCGACGTGGCCGCCGTCGACACCAACATCCGCCGGATCCTCATCCATGAATTTTCCCTCCCCGAGGATGCATCGGATCGGGCGCTGCAGGAGGTTGCCGACCGGGTGCTTCCGCAGGGCAGGAGCCGCGACTGGCACAACGCCCTGATGGATTACGGTGCACTCCATCTTACGAGCCGGCAGAGCGGCATCCGCTCAAGAAGCCGTCAGTCGAAGTTCGAGGGTTCGCGCCGCTGGTACCGGGGGTGTGTGCTGCGCGAACTCCTCGAGCAGGGAACGGTGCCGCAGGACGACCTTATGCTGAGGCACGCCGCCTGTCCGGGCGGGATCGGCTCGGTGGTCGATGAACTGGTCAGGGAAAGAATGGTCGAATACGTCCCGGGCGGATCGGAAAACGGAACGCTGCTCCGCATCAGGGAGTAGGGGGGGGCGGACGGGTCTCGGGAGGGATGGCCGGTCGGCCACCGGGCCTACTCGGTGTTGTAGACCATGTTCAGCTCGTTGTAGATGGCGTCGATCTCCTTCTCGTAGCGCTCGAGGATGGTCTTGCGCTTGACCTTGAGGGTCGGCGTCATGAGCCCGTTTTCTATCGTGAAGGGCTCCTTCACGAGGAGGAACCGACGGACCTTCTCGTGGGTGGCGAGCTTGCGCGAGATGCTCCGCATGAGCTTTTCGTATATCTGCACGACATCCTTGTGCATTGTCAGTTCCGCATCGGTTCCCGACGCGATGCCTTCCGATGCGGCGAACTCCTGCAGCTTCGAGAAATCCGGGACGATGAGGGCGATGAGGAAGGGCCGTTTTTCTCCAACCACCATCACCTGGTCGACGAAGGGGCTTTCGGCGATGAGGTTCTCGATCGGCATCGGGGCGATGTTCTTGCCTCCCGAGGTGACGATGATGTGCTTTTTGCGGTCCGTGATGCGCAGGTAGCCGTCGCTGTCGATTTCTCCGATGTCGCCGCTGTGGAACCACCCGTCTTTGATCACTTCGGCCGTCGATTCGGGATCCTGCCAGTAGCCTTTCATGATGTTGGGGCCCCTGAAGAGGATCTCGCCGTCCCCGGCGATCTTCATCTCGACCTTGGCGACCGTCGGGCCGACGGAGCCGAATTTGACCTTTTCGGGGCGGTTGACGTTGGTGATGGGGGAGGTCTCCGTCAGGCCGAACCCCTCGAGGATGGTGATGCCGATGGCCTGGAAGAACTCTCCGGTCTTCTGCGGCAGTGCGGCTCCTCCCGAAACGAAGTAGCGCAGCCTGCCTCCGAAGCGTTTGCGGATCTTCTCGTAGACCAGTTTTCCCGCCAGGCCGTGCTGGAGTGAGAGCAGCGGCGAGGCGCCGCCTTTCTTTTCGATGCTGCGGTGGTACTTCTCTCCGGTCGAGACGGCCCAGTTGAAGATTTTCTGCTTCGCTGGGCTTTCCGTCGAGACCTGCTTGAGCATGTTGGTTCTGATGCGGTCGAAGAGCCTCGGGACGGTGAAGATGATGGTCGGGCGTGCTTCCGAGATGTTCAGCGAGACCGTTTCGATGCTTTCTGCAAGGTAGATCGCCGCACCGCAGGCGAAAAGGAGGTAGTAGCCGCCCGTCCGTTCATAGGCATGCGAGAGCGGGAGGAACGAGAGGCTGCAGTCGGATTCGTCGATGCGGATGATCGAGGCCGCCGACTTGACGTTTTCCGAGAGGTTGCGGTGGGTCAGCATGACCCCTTTCGGCAGGCCGGTGGTTCCGGAGGTGTAGATGATGGTGGCCACGTCGTCCGGATCGACCCTGGCGCCTTCAAGCATGAGCGGTTTGTGTTCGAGGAGCTTCCTGCCGAGGGCCTTGGCGTGGTTGAGATCCACGACGTCGTCGATCGCCTCCTCAAGCCGGTTCATGACCACGACGAGGGAGAGCTCCGGCAGGTTCTGCCAGATGGAGAGCACCTTGCCGAGCTGGAGCATGTTGGAGACGACGATGCCCCGGACTCCGGCGTCTTTGAGGATGTATTCGATCTGGTTGGGGGGAAGCGAGGGGTAGAGGGGCACGTCGATTGCGCCGAGGTCGAGGACGGCCATGTCGGCCAGGTACCAGCCGGGCCGGTTTTCCGAAAGGATGGCCACGCGGTCGCCGGCGCCGATGCCGTTCTCTTTCAGATAGGCCGAAAAGCTCCTGACGTCCTCATGGAAGTCGTCGTAGGAGATGGGTTCGTAGACGCCGTTGAGCTTGTGGGCGAAGGGAAAGCGTGACTCTTTGCCCCGGTAGTGGGCGAAAATGGCGGCGAAGAGTTCAGGCAGGGTCTGGAAGTCGGGATTGATGAGGCCCATCAGCGCGTGAGGTTATTTCTTATGGGGAGCCGCCCTCCCGAAAAATAAAGAGTGCTGCGGCATGCGCCAGTCCGTTCCGGCATGGTCAGTACACAAATATGTAACAATACGGCGCTTCAATTCAAAATCCCCTCCGCACACAGGTGCCGCGCATGATCGGGGCCGGCAAAAGAAATTCCGCAGAATCTTGCCGATCTCTTAGAATGCCGTTATTTTGCCCATCATCCTCCAGCGCCCGTCCGGCTATCGCGCGGTTGGCGTAAACCCATATGAGCAAGGGATTCTATGCAGAAAGCCAAGAGCGCTTTTTCTTCATGGACGGGATACCTGGGCCTCATCCTCGGGCTCGTACTCATCGTCGTCCTCTTCAATTCGATCGACCTCGAGCGTTCCCTTGAGCTGATCGCCTCCATCGGATTCCGATCGGTCTTCATCCTCCTTCCTTTTTTCGGCCTCCATTTCTTTGAGACCCTGGCCTGGGTACAGACTTTTCCTCCCGGTACCTCCGGCATCCGCTTCTGGATCCTCATGAAGATCCAGGTGATTTCCGAAACCGTTTCGATGACCCTGCCGGCCGGCGTGGCGGTGGGGGAGCCGCTCAGGCCCTATCTCTGCAACCGCCAGATGCAGATCGAGGTGCCCGTTGCCGTCGCTTCGACGGCCGTGCGCAAGCTTCTGCTCGGCGCCATGCAGGGCGTCTACACCGTGATCGGCGCCCTGGCCGGCTTCATGCTGCTGCAGAAGGTGTCGACGTCTCTCATCGGTTTTCCCGGGCTCGGCTGGCTCATGCTTGCCATCGGCATCGGCGTCTTCGTCCTTTTCATGTTTTTCCTCCTCGTCATCCTCAACGGCAGTTCGGCAAGGACGCTCCACCGCATGCTCATGATGGTTCCCTTCAAGAGGGTGCAGGCATGGCTCCTGGAGCGGGAGTCGGGCTTCCATGATACCGACCAGCATCTCAGCCGCTTCAGCGGCTCTTCCTTGAAGAGCCTCATGAAAGCGACATTCTGGTATCTGGTCGGCTGGATCATGCTTGCCCTTGAGAGCTATATCATCCTCCGCCTGCTCGGCGTCGAGATCTCCTTCTCCCAGGTGCTCGCCATCGACACCACCCTCGTCATGCTCCGCGCAATATTCTTTTTCATCCCATCCGGCCTCGGAATCCAGGATCTCGGCTACCTGGCCTTCTTCCAGGCCATCGGCATTCCGGACGCCATGGCCTACGGCGGGGCGTTCATCCTCCTGCGCCGTTTCAAGGAGGTCCTCTGGTACTCTTCGGGTTATCTGGTGATGTTCCTCTCCGGCGTGCACCTGCGCGATGCCGGGCCCCTCGTCGAGGAGGTACGGTGAAGCCAAGAGTGCTCTTCATCTGCGGGTCGATGAACCAGACCACGCAGATGCACCAGATCGCCGAAAAACTTCCGGAGGTCGACCGGTGGTTCTCCCACTTCTATTCCGACGGTCTGCTTGGAAGGGCCGCCGAAGCCGGCCTGCTCGAGTTCACCATCATGGGCAGGGGCCGGTCCCGGCGGGCTCTCGACTACCTGGAGGAGCATGGCCTGCAGCTCGATCCGGGCGGCACGCTGCACGACTACGACCTCGTCGTCACCTGCACGGACCTCATCGTACCCGAGAACATCCGCCGCCGCCGCCTCGTCCTCGTGCAGGAAGGGATGACCGAGCCGGAGACCGTGCTTTTCCATCTCGCCCGCAACTTCCGATGGATCCCGCGCTGGGTGGCGGGGACGGCAACGACCGGCCTCTCCGACGCCTACGCCCGCTTCTGCGTGGCCAGCGAAGGGTACCGCGACCTCTTCATCCGCAAGGGGGTCGATCCCGAGAAGATCGTCGTAACGAGCATTCCGAACTTCGACGACTGCCGGCGCTACCTCGAGAACGATTTCGAACACCGCGACTACGTGCTTGCCTGCACCTCCGACAACCGGGAGACCTTCATCTACGAAAACCGCCGGCGCCATATCGGGCGCTGCCTGGAGCTGGCCGGCGGCAGCCGGCTGATCTTCAAGCTGCACCCGAACGAAAACGTCCGGCGGGCCACGGCCGAGATCGAGCGCTGGGCCCCCGGGTGCCTCGTCTACAGCGAAGGGCGGACTGAAGAGATGATCGCCAACGCCAGGATGTTGATTGCGGGGTTTTCATCCACTATCTTTGTTGGATCGGCGCTCGGAAAGGTGGTCCACTGCGGGCTGGAACCCGAAGAGCTGAAACGGCTTACGCCGGAGCAGAACCGCTCTGCTGCTGCCAATATCGCCGATGTCTGCCGCCGCGTTCTTGACGGACGGCCCTGAATCGTAACGCTTCACCCGCACTCATGCATACCGTTGCCATCATCCCCGCCAGGGGCGGTTCCAAGGGCCTTCCGGGAAAGAACATCCATCCCGTCGCGGGCCGTCCCCTGATCGCATGGACCATCATGCAGGCCAGGGGGGCTCAGTCGGTCGACCGGGTGGTCGTCTCCACAGACGACGCAGCCATCGCCGCCGTCGCCCGCCGGTACGGGGCCGAGGTGGTCGAGCGGCCCCCGGAACTCTCGGGTGACAGCGCCACCTCCGAGTCGGCCATCCTGCACACGCTCGAGTCGATCGGCGGCGGGGGGGCGGCGGAGCCTGAGCTCGTGGTCTTCCTCCAGGCGACCTCGCCGCTCAGGTTGCCCGGCGACATCGACCGGGCGGTTGCTGCGTTCGTGGAGGAGGGGGCCGATTCGCTCATCTCCGTGACCCGGGCGGACGATCTGACCATCTGGGAAGAGTCGGAGGGTGGATGGCGGAGCGTCAACTTCGACTGGCGGCAGCGCGGCATGCGCCAGGATCGGCCGCCGCAGTACATCGAGAACGGCTCCATCTACCTTTTCCGGCCCGGCGTGCTGCGAAAGGGCGGCAACCGCATCGGAGAGCGCCTGGCGGTCTACCGGATGGAGTTCTGGCAGACCTGGGAGATCGACTCCCTGGAGGAGGTGCCCCTCGTCGAATTCTTTCTTCAAAGCAAAGGGCTGGCGGTCCCCGACGCCGGCGATACTGAACCATCAACCTGATACAGTCATGCAATTCTTCCTTTCCACCGACATCACCGTCGGGGTGCATGAGGCGCTTTCGCTCGAACAGCATCTCGCCGGCCTCGGCTCGTGCCGCCCGGCCGTCATCCATGACGCCGCCATCGCCGAAACACCCTATTTCAGGGATGTCCTGAAGAAGCTCACGGCAACTTGCCCCGGGGCGGTCGTCTACTGCAACGACTTCAAGGGCGAGCCGACCTACCGCCTCCTCGAGGAGGTTGCCGGCTTCTTCCGCCCCAAAACGATCGATTCCGTCGTCGCCATCGGCGGCGGCAGCACCATGGACCTCGGCAAGGGAGTGGCTCTCCTGATGCAAAACGAGGTGCCGGCTCTTTCACTGAAGGGGTTCCCGTCGGACGTGCAGGACCCGCTTCCCCTCATGACCGTGCCGTCGCTGCTCGGCAGCGGGGCGGAGGTCAGCTACAACGCCGTCTTCATCGACCAGGACGCGGGGCGCAAGCTCGGCATCAACAGCCGGAAGAACTTCCCGAAGAAGTGCGTCGTCGATCCCCAGCTCTCGATGACCGCTCCCATCGGCAGCGTCGTCGCTTCGGCCATGGACAGCCTTGTGCACTGTGTCGACAGCTTCGGTTCCGTGAAGCACACCCCGCTCTCCCGCATCTTCTCGGTCGAAGGGTTCCGCCGCACCTTCTACGCCCTGCAGCAGGACCAGCTCGACCGCGCGGAGTCGCGCATCGACCTTGCCATCGGCAGCATCTGCGGCACCGCTGCGCTCATGAACTCCGGTGACGGCCCGACCAACGGCTTCGCCTACTACCTCGGAGTGAAGCACAAGGTGCCGCACGGCCTTGCCGGCGCCATTTTCCTCAAGGAGGTCATGCGCTGGAACCACCTGCACGGCTATGACAAGTATTCCATGCTGAACCCGACCGGTGCATGCCTGACGGCCTCCGACGCCACGGCCGAGCTTCTCGCCCAGATGGACGAGCTCTACCGGCGCCACCGGATCCCGAACCTGGTGCCTTACGGCTACGGCAGCGGAAACGCCGCAGAGTTCGCCCGGGAGGCCTCCGGCGCCTTGCAGGGGTCGTTCTCCGGCAATCCCGTTCCCTTTGACGCCGATGCCGCCCTCGAGGTGGTCCGGCGGCTGGTATGAGTGTTTCGAGCTGCAACCCTTAACCCTATCCCAACTACCATTATGGCTGGCGCAGAACTGATCGGCCGCGAAGAACTGGCAGAAATCCAGGAGCTGTTCGCAAAAGAGAAAGTGAACCTCTACCGCTACGGCGGAGGCAACTACAAGGCACGTGAATTCGAGGAGAAGTTCGCCAGCTGGATGGGCGTCAAGTACGCCCATGCGGTCTCGTCGGGCACGGCGGCCATCCACTGCGCCCTTGCCGGGGCGGGAGTGGGACCCGGCGACGAGGTGATCACGACCGCCTGGACCTTCATCGCCCCGATCGAGGCCATCAGCGCCCTCGGCGCCGTGCCGGTGCCGGTGGAGCTCGACGAGACCTACCACCTCGACCCGAAGGAGGTCGAGCGGGCCATCACGCCGAAAACAAAGGCGGTCGTCGCCGTTCCCATGTGGGCCTCTCCGAAGATGGACGAGCTCGAGGCCATCTGCGGCCGTCACAACCTGACGCTCGTCGAGGATGCCGCACAGGCGCTCGGCGCATCTTTCAGGGGGCGCAAGCTCGGCACCATCGGACGGGTCGGATCGTTCTCGTTCGACGCCGGCAAGACGCTCCATACCGGCGAGGGCGGCATCATCATCACCAACGACAGGGAGGTCTACGACCGTGCAGCGGAGTTCTCGGACCACGGCCACATGCATCTGGAGGGGCTGCCGAGGGGGAAGGATCCCCGGCGTGCGAAGGGGCTGAACCTTCGCCTGAGCGAAGTGACGGCCGCCATCGGCCTCGCACAGCTCTCCAAGATCGATTTCATACTCCGGAAATCGAAGGAGAACAAGAAGCGCATCAAGGACGCCGTCCGTCACCTGCCGAACATCACCCTCCGCCCCTTCGCCGACGAGGAGGGCTCCCAGGGCGACACCCTCATCTTCAGCGTCCGCGACCGTGAGGCGGCGCTCCGTTTCGAGGCGCACCTCATGGAGAAGGGGTTCGGCACGAAGATCCTTCCCGAAGCCCTCGACTGGCACTTCGCCGGCGTCTGGGACCACCTGCTCAAGGCCTACGACCGCTATGCGGGCAGGGACCTGGAGTCGCTCTGGCCGAAAACCGGCATGTTGCTTCGCCGCAGCATCTGCCTGAACATCCCGGTTCTCATGGACGACGAGACGATCGAACGCCTCACCGCAGCCATCATCTCGGCCTCTGCAGAGATGGGCTGAGAGGGGGGCAGAGACACTAGCCGGAGGCTCCGGCTGAAAAAGCAAAAGCCTGTCGATCCCGACAGGCTTTTTTTTATCGCCCCTCGCCCGACTATTCGGGCTCTTTTGGGGGGGGGTTCAGTTTGTGTCCCCATCCGGAATGGAATCGTACCCCTGAAATATACCCCATTTTCCCTGCATTGCAGGTAGGATATGCCCCTGCATGCCGAAGGGGAAACACAAAAAAACCCCTGTGTCTACAGGGGGTTTTTTTGTATTGCTTTTCGTGAAAGCCTCTCTGGGAGGCGAAGAGCGGATTCGAACCGCTGTACGAGGTTTTGCAGACCTCTGCCTAGCCACTCGGCCACTTCGCCGTCTGAAATGGAATGTATAGGTAAGCAAAAAGTAACGGTTATGCAAATTTTCGCCACTCTTTTCATGGTGAGGAGGGCCCTGCAGCCACGCTGTCGCGCTGCCCGTCCTTCGGACGGTGAGGGTTCATGAAAACTGTCTCTCCTGTTGCATTTTAGATCATTGCCCGAGTCAGTTTGACGTTCAGGTTGACACAAATCCGGCGGTACGCTTCTTCTACGGTTTTGCGGTCTGGTGGCCGCGAGTGCTCTTTTCAGTTATCCTTCTTTGCTTTTTTTATGCTGGCACGGCTATTGCATGTTTTGTTCGGTGTGGCTTGCTCTGCTCGCATCCGCATTACGGATGCGGCAGAATGTGGGTTGAAGGGTGAATCAAAACAGTTGTGTTATGGCATGTTGCAGTCAAATGGTCAGGGTTGCCGCGGGATGCCTTATCGCCGCCGGAACGGTCTTCGGTTCGAATCCTGCAGTGGCGGCCGACCGCTATCAGAAGCCGTCGGACGTGATTCGGGTCGAGAGCGGACTTGAGTCGTACTATTCGGAGTACAATTTCAGCCGTACGCGCGATGAGAGCGGCCTGGACAGTGGAAGTGGCTACTATCTCTTTTCTGTTCCCGTTACCATCGAGGGGCGCCACTACCTCAGCGAAGCCTTTTATCTTGCCCCATACGGGAGGGTAGCCCTTACCTATGATTTCGGCACCCGTCCTTGGAACAGGAGTTACTGGAACAACAACCAGATTTTTTCCGGCGGAGTGAAACTCACCACCGAGCATTCCTTCATGAACACCGCTGAAGAGTATGTCGGAGGAGTGAGCGCGTCCCTGTTTTCGGAGTATCAGCTCATGACATCGTCCTTCGACAGTTCGAAGGATCCGTTGCCGGACGGCATAGCGCAGCAGAATGTCAAGAGCGGCCTCTCGTTCTGGTTTTCCCATGAGCGGCCCATCGGCAGAGGTTTCAGTATCTGGACGGAAAGCTGGGGCGAGTTGGCCTGGAATACCACGGCATTCAGCGACAGGGGTGAGGATGATTTTCTTCTCGGTACGCTTTCTTCGAAAGTGGGTGCAGGAGTCGATGTCGGAAAGGCTTCCTTCAAGCCCTATTTCACGGTCGACCTAGTCAACGATTTTCTCGATAAAGACTGGAACCGGGTTTCCTGGTTCAATAATGTGCAGTATGGTCCGGGGATTCGGATCCAGCTTGGTCGTTACCTTCCAGGCAATGTAGATCTTTATGCCGAGTATCTCTTCGTCAGTTATTTCGATACGCCGCAGAATCTGGATCATGACGTAAAGGCGGGTATTGCCTGCTGGTTTCCGATTTTCTGAACACTATGAACCACCCGGAGTTCCAGATGAGCCATAGTCCGACCATATCGCTTGCTCCTGACGGCATCGCGCCCTCGCCTTTCAGGGTTCGACATCCTTTGGCCGTGATGTTGACCGCATCAGTCTCCCTGGCCGTTGCCATGATTGTCTGGCATCTCATGCCGGGGCAGGTTGACTCGCTTAATCTCCTTATCTGGGGAGAGCCGAGCCAGTCGTTTCCGGCATGGATGCATCAGGTCCTTGACCTGTTTTTCCTCATATATCTAGCGGGGGCTCTTTTCCCGTTTCTGTTGTTTCTCGGTCTTTCTATGCTGCCTGACAGGGTGGAAGCCGTTAATTCATCGCTTCCTTTCGTGTCGGTCATCATTCCCTCCTTTAACGAGGAGGAGCGCATCGCTCAGTGCATCGAATCCGCCCTCGCTCTCGATTATCCGGCATATGAAGTCATCATCGTCGACGATGGATCGAAGGATCTAACCCTCCCGATTATCGAGCACTACGACGTGTCGGTCATACGATTACGCACCAACAGGGGAAAGGTTGAGGCGCTCAATCAGGGAATTGAAAAGGCAAAAGGTGAAATTATCTTTTTCACCGATTCCGATTCAACGCTCGATCCGAAGGTTCTGCGCTATCTTGTTGCCAGGTTCACTGATGCCACCATCGGTGCGGTTGCCGGAATGGTGCTGCCCCAGCACCATGATAGCTACCTGCTCAGGATGCAGACCATCGAGTATATCTACGGGCAAAATATAATCAAGGCGGCCCAGCTTAAGTCGGGCGGCGCTGTGAGTATTTGCCCGGGGCCCGCCACCGCTTTCCGCCGCAACGTACTGCTTGAGGTTGGCGGATACCGGAGCAGGACCCTGGCCGAGGATTTCGACATAACCCTTGAGATGATGGAACTCGGCTACCGTGCCGTTTATGAACCCAGGGCCGTCTCTTATACGTCGGGGATGACGAAGTGGAAGGGGCTCGGCAAGCAACGCCTTCGTTGGTCGAGGGGACATCTTCAGGTCTATCGTGAGCACCGCAGGATGTTGTTTTCCGGTATTGGCGGCCCTATCAGCCGCTTCTGGCTCCCGTGGTCGCTGTTCATAGGCTACGGAAGCGCATTCATGGAGCTGCTCTTCCTCGGGGTGTATCCTTTTCTCGTCATCATATCCTTTCTGCCGCTCCTGTTTTTGAAGCTCGGATTGATATATATGCTCATTCTGGAGTGCATCACTGCACTGCAGGGAATCGCGCCTCTCATGCGTGCCGGCTTGCTGACTCCTTCACTGGCACTGGCTTCGTTCATGACGCAACCCTATCGCATCTTTCTGAGCTATATGCGAATCGTGGCCTATTCGTATGAAATGCAGGAGCGCAGCAACACGTGGTAACAATCCGGCAATAATCGATCCCTGGAGCCAGTCATGAAAAGCATCATCTCGACGGTCTGCATTCTCTTTTCACTCTTTGCCTCACTGACGGCATGTGCAGCCAAGCCCCTGCCCGTGCCTGTTCTTCTCACTCTGGATACCGAGCTGGATGGTGACGTCGCGGCACTGGAAACTCTCGGTATCGATGTCCCTGCCACCTATTTCATTACGGGTAAGTTCGCCGTTGCATATCCTGCCGTTGTCGATACGCTGTCGAAGGCCGGCAATACCATCGGGTCTCACTCACATGCCCACCCGCATCTTCCGACGTTGTCGCAGGACTCTCTCGAGAGCGAAATCCGCATTTCAAAGACGATTCTGGAGTCGATTACCAAAAAGCCGGTTGTCTGGTTCCGTGCGCCATACATGGAGTATGACGAACGGGTCATGAAAGCGTTGCGGGCGCAGGGATTTCTCTATGACAGTTCGGATTCGGAACACTGGGAGGAACAGGCTGTCATTGCCGAAATGCCGATTTCAGACATACGCCGTGGTGCGATGCTCGCTTCCGATTATGATCTTATCGTCGAGCAACACATGAGCGGAAAGGATTTCGAGAATGCCTTGAAGGAGCTCTACCGCAGCAAAAGCGTCCTCGGTCAGCCTGCCGTCATCCTTCTGCATCCGAAAAATGCCGCCATCCATCCGAAGGCGCTTAGGAATTTCATCGGTTACGTCAAAAACGAGGGCGGACGGTTCGTTACTGCAGATCAGTATATCGCTGAAATCCAGTCGCATCAACCTGAACGATATGCCGTTTGGGTCGATTTCAGCGAAGGGCGATTTTCCCCTGAATATATCGTCAGCAATATTGCAAGGACGTCGGTGACTGATGTTTTTTTGATGGCCAAGGATGCACAGGGGACCTTTTATTACGGCCCGAAAAGCGCCGACGATGTATTCGGCAGAACGCTGAGTCTGCTGCGGAGCAGGGGGCTGAACGTGAAGGTGCATGCCTGGCTTTCCGGTCTTTCCGATACGCAGGTTCTCAAAAAACATCACGGCTGGGCTATGACTGCCCAGAATGGTCGGCTTTCGGCAAACTGGATGTCCCCCTCAAACCCGGAAGTGGTCGAATACATGAAGTCCACCGTCACGGAAATCATCAGGAACTACGGTGTCGACGGAATCCATCTCGATCGCATCTCATATCCCGATCTTGACTACGACTACAGCAAGGGATGTATCGCTTCGTTTGCCGAATCTGCAACTCCCGGCTCCGTTCCCTCACTGAATGCTCTGCTCACCACGCACTATAACTCTTGGGTGAACTGGCGGAGCAACAACGTTGCCGAGTATGCTGAAGCTGTCGGTACGGCCGTCAGAAAAGCAGGGGGGGGCAGGAACGTCGAGTTTTCCGCGGAATTGCAGAGCGACAAGGTATACAGTTTCAATAACGCCGAGCTTTCAGGTCAGGAGGTTTCGCTGCTTGCACCTGCTTTCGATTTCCTTGTGCCCCGCATCATGGTTTCGGGGACGCCCGACGATACTGGACTGATTGAGCGGAGTATTGTTTCCTTCAGGATGAGGGTGGGGGAAAAGCCTCTCCTCTTGAGGATCGTTGGCCCTTCGGCCGGTCGCATTGTTTCGAATGAATATTTATCGTCCATCCTGGGCGCTCTTTCCCGAGGGGGGGACGGCATGGGTTTTTCATCCTATAGTGCGGTTTTCGGGAATCAGAGAGGTGAACGGAGTTTCAACGAGCAGGGCCTTGAGATGATAAACCGGGCATTTGACGGGCAGGGCCTCAGGCCTTTTGTTATGCTTTCGGCTGATACGCGTACTTTTCAGGGATTTCCCGTTTTGCCGGGAGCCTTTACCCTGTTGATGGTGGTTGTGTTCAATATGGTTGCAATGCCCGTGTTCGGCAGGAAGAGTTCCGGCAGTGGTGTCGAGAACTCTGCGAACGCTGACGTTCCCGGCAAGGTCGCCTGGGTTGAGGTTGATGTCAGGATTAAAGCCGGAATCCTCGACGGGCCATCGGCAGATCAGGTGTGCGGCTTGCTGCGCAGTTATGATGCCCGTGGGGTCCATCAGAACAGGGTCGCGCTTGTGCTCGACGCCATTGATCGATCCTCGTCTCCCATGCCGATTCTCTATGAGGCCGTGTCCGGATCGAGAGAGTGGATGGCCCTGGCGTTGAAGTATCTGCATGAGGTCTGTCTGCTTGGTTACGCTGAGATCGACAACCAGAATCTCATGCTGACGCCGGAGGGGCTATCCGCACTGGAGAAGGCTCGAACGGAGGGCTTTGATGCGCAATTCTGGGCTTTTATTGAGGAACGGCTTCGTGAGTCGCTGCTGGTGGTATGTCCTGATTGCGGAGCGGAAACACTTACCAGTTTCTATTGGCTAACCTATGAGTGTTCAGGATGCGGGAAACCGCATAGGCTGGAAGATTCTTCGGTGCTTGCGGTCTACACGGCCGGAGGCGGGCTGGTGCGCGCAACAGCATCGGCCGCCGGCTGAGCCTATGATGCCTCGCGACTTCCCGTTCGGTATTTTTCAACCAAAATGAACCGCTCCTCGTGCGTACCAGCCCTTCAGTTGCCATTGCTGGTTTTGTCCGGCGTATCAAGCATTCAGTGCCTCTGCTCGCGCTTGCCTCCTGCATCGCTGTTTCGGCAGCGGGTGACCTGCGTGCCGCGGCCAGGAAAGCGACGGTGTGGAAAAAGTATCGCGGGACGAGCATCCATACATTACAGGGGAATCGGGCGTACTGCTATGCGACGGGTTTCATGACCATCGATGCCGACGGAGCGCCGGAAGCCTACCATCCGAAGAATACGGGACTTGATGATCTCTCGAATGCGGGATATCCCCGCACTTCGTGGTGGGATACCGTGCTTGTTCCTGATCCTGCGGACAACAGCAGGCCCTATATCTTGAAATCCGGTCCGCATGCCGGGTATTATGTCTCTATGACAGCCCTCAAGGATTTGCGGTGGGCCGATACCGATTCGCGTCGTTATGTTGATGCGTCGAGGGTGCCATACATCGTTTTTCCTGAGACCTTCGCCGCTCTCGAGGGGGTGGGCCAAATCGGCGACTACGGTGTTGCTGTGAACCTTGCCAGCGGATGCTCGTCGGGTTTTGTCGTTGCTGATATCGGTCCACGACGGCATCCTCTTGGCGAGATTTCCATTGCCCTGGCATGCCGGCTCGGAGGTAAGGACGTTTCGGCCAGAACCGGTCCGTCAAGGCCGATGGGCAGGATACTCTATATCGTTTTTCCCGGATCGGCTGGCCGGTATCCCTGGCCCCGTGAGGTTCACTCCATTGAGGCTATTACCCGTAAAATGCTTGATGAGGCCGGAGGCGTGGCAGCGGCAGCTGCTGCTGTCGGCTGTGTCCTGCCTGAAGCTGTGGCTGGGGGCCTGGGTCCCTGTCGGAGCGGAACGGGGCACTGATCCATCTATGGGCACGTCGATGATCCGCTCGCTCATCTCTCGGGCATCGTTGAGCAGGCCGGTGCACAGGTGGCGTCAACGATGAGCTTGCCTTTGTTGGCGGGACCACCATCTCCGTCATCCTCGCCGTCTTTGTTTCCTTCCTTGTCCTCCGCCCTCTTTCGCTTTTCGGCCAGATGGCGTTGCAGGAGTTCCTCCTGCAACGCCGCCAGATCCGTATGTTTCAGGCGCTTGCGGACGTGGTTCGGCATCGAGGCATCGAAGGGCGCTGCATACCGGTACGATTCAAGGCCGATGAAGAACTGGAGATACGGGTTCTCCTTGATCTGTTCTGCCGTCTCGGCCTTCGAAAGGCCGCGCTGCTCGTTGATGATGAGTGAACCCGGCGCGCTGCGGACCGTCAGTGCCGGAGCTCCTGTTTTCGAAGGGATGTTCCTCGCGTAATTCTTCTCGGCGACATGCCACGGCACCAGAGCTGCGAGCGTAACCCTCCGGTTTTCCGGATCGAGTTTTCCGCCGAACGGCAGATGGGAATTTTCGAACGTGGGCTGATGAAGCTTCGGATGGTACATGAATCGGCGGCATCGAGGCGCAAGGTTTTATGCTTTTACAGGCTTTTCCTTGCATGCATAGATACGGAAAGTGTCGCGTACTTGTTGCTATGAAGCGATTTGGCTGTTATTCGTCAAGCTCTGGGTAAGCAAATGCCTTTCCAGCCTGGATCCGTCAGCGAACAACACGTTTATCTGGACGGCAGTGTGGACGTATTGTTTCATAGTGGGTCACCTGTCGCATCATGGTCGCTCTGAACGTTGCATCAGGTGTGCGGTCCGATTCGGCTAAAATATATCGATGTATTGAGATATGGCTTTCTCTGTGGTTTCTGGTATGGTTTTTGTTGAATGATGTGTACCGTTATTTCTCTCATTGATAATTCCTTCAGTTCATGCAGTACAGCCTCCTCTTGCTTAGGCCTCTCCTGCTTTTTTTTATGAGAGCACCAATGCTGCCGGCGGTCTTCATCCATATGCAACGCGATGATCAATCCAGTGCGACCGCCGGCAATGTTTTTTCTCGGGGTTCGGCTGCAAAGCGCAGGGCCGGATTTCCGGGTTTTTCCCGCGACTCTCCCGGAGCCGTTCATCCTGCTTTCGTCGGCTGTTCGGCATGCGGAAGCACCATCCCATACCGCCATGATCGCTTCTGAACGTCTGAACGGTCGGTTTCTGCCGCTCATGAAGGGTGCGACGGAGTGGCGGCGCATCGATCGTACGCTGCGCCGCGGTGTTCTCAGCGTCAGCGACGGGGTACTGGTCGGTACCTTTTTGCGCAGTATTGAGGGTGCAACGGTCCACGAGGGGCGCATCGCCCTTGTTCTGGACGCATTGAGGCGCACGGCGCTGCCCATGCCGGAACTCTATGAGATGGTGAGCTGGAGCTATGAGTGGAAGGCGCTGGTGCTGAAATACTTCTACGATGTCTGCCGGGAGGGTTATGCCGAGATCGACGAGCGGTTTGCGTCCCTGACTGCAGCCGGAGAGGCCGTCCTGCTCCGTGCTGAAACGCAGGGGTTCGAGCGCGCCTCCTGGGGGTTCGTCGAGCGCCGTCTCCACGAAATCGTTACGGCCGTCTGCCCGCACTGCGGAAGCGGCAACTGGACGAACTACTCCAGTGAGGCCTATACTTGCGCAGGCTGCTCGATGCATGTTTCGTTTGCCGAGTCACGCTCGCTGCGGGTTTCATGCGGGGACGACGCTTCATGGCGCTGTACACCCTGGCCGGCTGTTCCAGGCGCCATGACCGGCTGATAGCGCTGCCTTCCAGGCCCGTGTTAGGGATTTCGAGAGGGGGGAGCGTATATTCAGTGCAAACCCCATCGAGAACCCGGAGTTCCTAACGACCACCCCCATGACCGTCCTCCTTTCAGCCCTCTTCCTGCTTCTTCTCATCCTGCTTGCGATCGCTGTCCGCCGCATCGCCGGCGACGCCGGCGACCTCGAGGCCCTGCGCATCGAGAAGGCGAAACTCGAGGCCGAACTGGAGTTCGAGCGGAACCGGGCCTCCGGTCAGTCCGGCTATCTCGAAGCCTCGGAAGCCCGTCTGCAGGAGGCTTTCGAAAACCTTTCACGCCGGATGCTCGACGAGCGCGGCCGGGCTCTCGGCGAGGACTCCCGGGCAAGGATGGACGCCCTGCTCCAGCCCCTTCGAGAGCAGCTCGAGGGCTTCCGGCGCAGGGTGGACGAGGTGCACATGAAAGACGTCGAGCTTTCCGGCCAGCTGCGCGAGCAGGTGCAGCAGCTCATGACGCTCAACAGCCGGGTGAGCGACGAGGCCAACAACCTGGCGCGTGCCATCAAGGGCGAGTCCAAGGCCCAGGGCGACTGGGGAGAGCTGGTCATCGAGCGCATCTTTGAGTCGTCCGGTCTCGAGGAGGGGCGTGAATACAGTGCCCAAAAGAGCTATCGCGACGAGGAGGGCCGTCTCATGCGTCCCGATTTCATGGTACATGTTCCCGGCGGCAAGAGCATCGTCGTCGACGCCAAGGTCTCCCTTACGGCTTTCGACCGCTACGTCGCGCTCGACGACGGAGCCGAAAGGGCGGAGGCCCTGCGTGAGCATGTCGATTCCGTGAAGCGCCATATCGCCGAGCTCGAGCAGAAGGACTACTCATGGATCGGCGGCAACAAAACGCTCGACTTCATCATCATGTGCATTCCCGTCGAGCCGGCCTGGCAGGCGGCGATGCAGGGGGATCCTGAGATCATCTACGACCTTTCCGGCAGGAACGTCGTGATCTGCGGCCCGGCGACGCTCATGATCACCCTGAAGCTGATTGCGCAGATATGGAGGCGGGAGAACGAGAACCGGAACGCGGAGAAAATCGCCGAAAAGGCGGGGAAGATCCACGACCAGGTCGTGCTCGTCGCCGAGGCGCTTCTCGACGCCCGCAAGAAACTCGGCGGGGTGAGCGAAGCGTTTGATCTCGCCCTGCGCCGTCTGAGCGAGGGGAAGGGCAATCTCGTCGGCAGGGTGGACGACATCCGCAGGCTGGGCGCCAAGGTCGCCCGCAGGATCCCCGGCGAACTCATGGTCCGGGAGGACGGAGAGGAGGAAGGCTGAGCGATGCCTCCGCTTCCGGTTCCTTTATGTTTCGTGTTGAATAAAGAACTTTAATAAACAAAGTAAACGCCAGGAAGGGAGAGGGATAGGGTGGCAGCGGAACACCGCTCCATGCAGGGCCGGCGTCGGCAGTACCGCGATATGCGCGGGAGCCGCGGGCGTCGGCGGTTTCGACGCGCTCCTTGGATTTCGAGGGATGTCGGGGAGAAAAGAGGAGGGGGGAGGTCAGGCTTCGGTCGTGCGGGCGGGTGCGAAAGCTCCCGCCCGGCAGCCGGTTCTACATGTTTTAGCGGCGTCTGCCGGCGCCTGCAGGGCGCTGGTTCTGCTTTCCGCCGCCCTGCGTCCTCGGCTTTGCATGCCCGCTGCGGCCGCGTCCCTGCTCCTGTATGATCTTGACCGGGTTGTGGTCCATCAGGGGAAAGGGGTGGCCTTCGACGACGGGAATGCTTTTGGCGATGAGTTTTTCCACATCGCGCAGGTACTCCTTCTCCTCGGCGTCGCAGAATGAGATCGCCGTGCCGGCAGAGCCCGCACGACCGGTGCGGCCGATGCGGTGCACATAGGTTTCGGCGACGTTCGACATTTCGTAGTTGATGACCCACTCCAGCTCGTCGACGTCGATGCCCCTTGCGGCGATGTCGGTGGCGACCAGCACGCGGGTTTTCTGCGACTTGAAGTTCGACAGTGCCCGCTGCCGGGCGTTCTGCGCTTTGTTGCCGTGGATGGCTTCTGCCGTGATGTCGTGTTTCTGGAGGTGTCGGACCACCTTGTCTGCCCCGTGCTTCGTGCGTGTGAAGACGAGCACGGTCCTGATCTCGGGGTTCTGGAGCAGGTGGACGAGCAGCTTGCTCTTGTTGCCCCGGTCGACAAAGTAGACCTGCTGGTTGATGATCTCGACCGTCGAGGATACCGGGGTGACGGTGACCTTGGCGGGGTGGTGGAGGATGGTTGCGGCCAGTTTCTGGATTTCGGGGGGCATGGTCGCCGAGAAGAAGAGCGACTGGCGGTCTTTCGGCACGGCTGCCAGGATTTTGCGGATGTCGTGGATGAAGCCCATGTCGAGCATGCGGTCGGCTTCGTCGAGCACGAGGATCTCGATATTGTTCAGGTGCAGGAACCCCTGGTTCATGAGGTCGAGCAGTCGGCCGGGAGTCGCAACCAGCACGTCGACGCCGCGCTTGAGGGCGGTGACCTGAGGGTTCTGGCCGACGCCGCCGAAGATGACCGTGTTGGTGATGCCGGTATGGCGACCGTATGCCGAGAGGCTTTCTCCGATCTGTATGGCCAGTTCACGGGTCGGGGTGACGATGAGGCTTCTGATCTTGCGTGCCGGGTCGACCGCCTTGCGCTGGCGGAGCAGCTGCAGGATCGGGATCGAGAATGCCGCGGTCTTTCCGGTTCCGGTCTGTGCGCATCCGAGCAGGTCGGAACCCTTGAGGATGAGCGGTATGGCTTCGGCCTGTATGGGGGTGGGGTGGCTGTATCCTTCCTCCTCGAGTGCGCGGAGGATCGGTTCGATGATGTGGAGTGAGCTGAATTTCATAGGGGACGTTGATGTTGGCTGGGGCGCCACGGGGGAGCGGCGGGAAATTGCATGCCGGATCCGGTCCGGTCGGTCGGAATATAGGATTTCTTGGCGTAAATCGCAGGATCGATTCGTCAGGCCGGCCGGTTGCGGCTTTCCGGCGGCCCCTTTTTTGCAGGTGATCCCGGGATAGGACAGGCTTTGTCCCATCCGCTGCCGTACCTTGACTTTGCTGCATCTCCGCCCCACCGGTACGGAGCGCTTGCAGCGGCGCAGTAATTTGGTTACCGTTAGAGTGGCGTCCCGTTTTCCCATTATTGTCAAGCGTTCCTCCGTCCGAGATGAAATTCATCCACACCGCCGACTGGCAGCTCGGCAAGCCCTTTGCCGGCATCGGCGATCCCGACAAGCGCGCCCTCGTTTCGAGGGAGCGTATCGAGGCGGTCAGGAGGATCGGGGAGGCCGCAACACGTGAAAACGCTTCCTTCGTCCTCGTCTCCGGAGACCTGTTCGACTCGCTGACCCCCGACCGGGCGACCGTCTCGGCCGCATGCGGAGCCATCGGCAGCATTCCGGTCCCCGTTCTCGTCATCCCCGGAAACCACGACCACGGCGGCCCCGGATCCATCTGGACCCAGCGTTTCTTTCAGGCCGAACGCGACGCCCTCGCAGCCAACCTCACCGTCCTCCTTGAAGAGCGGCCCTATGAACTTCCCGGGGCCGTCGTCTTTCCCTGCCCGCTGCTCCATCGAAACGCGGTCGCCGACCCCCTTTCCTGGCTCCGCGACCCCCTGGCGTTCTCTGGCTCAGGAGACGAGCGGGTGCGCATCATCATGGCGCACGGCAGCACGCAGGAGTTCGGTTCCTCCGATGACGACGACCGGCTTGCCGGGATCGTTTCCAGCCATATCGACCTCACACGCCTTCCCGACGCAGCGTTCGACTACCTGGCCCTCGGCGACTGGCACGGGACCAAGCAGGTGGGCCCGAAGGCCTGGTACTCCGGTACCCCGGAGCAGGACCGTTTCAGCAGGGGCGAGGAGAACGTGCCCGGCAACATCCTGCTGGTGGAGGTCGGGCGGGGAGGAGTGCCGAAGGTTGAGGTCCTGCCTACCTCCCGGCTCGGCTGGGCGGCGGAGGAGTTCACCTTCGGCGCCGACGGCGACGTCGGGCTGCTTTCGACAAGGCTCGATGCGCTCTTCGGGCGAGAGCCGGGCCGCTTCCTGCTCGAGCTCACGCTCGAAGGATCGCTCGGCATCGAGGCATCCGTTCAGCTCGAGAGGATGCTCGAATCCCTTGATGCGCGCCTGTTGCGCCTGAAGCTCAGGAACCGGGTCCAGACGGCTCCGGGCCCGGCCGAGATCGAAGCGCTTGCCGGAAACGGCGCCGATCCCCTGACGGCACGGGTCGCCGGGCGGCTCGTGCAGATGGTCGAAGACGGGGGTGACGATGCCGAGCCTGCGGCCCTCGCCCTCAGGGATCTCTACGGACTTTTCCTCGGGGAGGGTGCACGATGAGGCTGATTTCCGCGACCGTCCGCAACTACCGCGTCCATCGCGAGACCCGGGTGGTGTTCGATCCCCTGCGCACGCTGGTCGGCGGCGCAAACGAAACCGGCAAGAGCACCTTCGCCGAAGCGCTCCACCACGGTCTTTTCCTCAAGGCCAGGGTGACGGGCGAGGTCCGCCAGTCGATGCTTCCGCTTCGTCCTGCACCGGCGCCCGAGGTCGAGATCGATTTCGAGGCCGGGGGCCGGCGCTACCATCTCGAAAAACGTTTTTCCGGTTCTTCGGGCACCGTCCAGCTTACGGAAGCCGGAGGCGCCGCATGGCGGGGCGACGAGGCCGAAATCCGCCTTGCCTCGCTCCTCGGAGTCGGCATGCTGCAGCGGGTTTCAAGAGAGCGGCTTCGGGAGCAGTGGGCGCATCTCTGGGTATGGCAGGGCCAGGGGATGGAGGATCCCTCCCTCGGGGCCTCCCAGGAACAGGACCGGCTCATGCAGCGCCTCCAGGAAGAGGGTGGTGCCGTCGTTGCGCAGTCCGATGCCGACAGCGGGATCTTCAGGGCGGTCGAAGAGCGGTACCTGAAGTTCTTTACGGCGACGGGCATGCCGAAAGCGGGCTCGGAGCTGAAAGCATCACTGGAGGAGCGCGATGCGGCAGAAGAGCGCCTGAGTCAGGCGTCCCAGGCGCATGAGCGCTTGATCGAGGCCATCCGGGGCATCGAAGATGCCTCGTCGGAGCTCCGGCGGCTCGTCGAATCCGACGGCCTGCTCCGCCGGGAGCGGGAGGAAACCGCTGCCGCACGGGTCCGGGTCAACGAACTCGAAAAGGAGATCATCCTCGCCGGACAGGCCCTGAAGCTTGCCGAGGTGCCGCTCTCCGCGCTTGAAGGAGCAAACAGCCGGGTCGCGGAGCTGACGGATGAGGTCGCTCGCCTGCAGCAGGCCCTCGCTCCCGATGAAACGGAGCTCGGGGAGCTGCATCGAAGGGTTTCGGAAGAGATGGCGGGATTTCGTGCCATTGAGGAACGCTCCGGCGCTGCCGCAATATCGAAGTCCGAGGCTGA
The DNA here is from genome assembly GCF_004332115.1 of Chlorobium sp. N1. Classification (GTDB taxonomy): domain Bacteria; phylum Bacteroidota; class Chlorobiia; order Chlorobiales; family Chlorobiaceae; genus Chlorobium. The sequence goes on along the minus strand of NZ_SJPA01000001.1, from coordinate 37,716 downwards.
GCGGGCCCTTGAGGCCGCCCGTTCCTGGGCTGCGTTCTTTGCGGCTGAAGAGGCCTCCCGGCAGCTGTCGGGTCTCGAGCGGCAGGTTGTCGGCTACGAGGCGAAGCTCGGAGAGTTCCAGCGGGAGATTTCATCGCTTCCCGCCGTTGACGCCGAGGCGCTGGCGGGCCTGCAGAGAATCACCCTCGAGCTCGAGCGTGCCGACGCGTCGCTGCAGGCCATGGCTTCGGGCGTGACGGTGCTGGAGAGCGACGGTTCGGTCCGGATCGGGGGGAAGGCCGTCGAAACCGGCGGATCGGTCCTGCTCGACGAGGCTTCCGAAATCGAGGCCGGGGGCAGGTTCCGTTTCATGATCACGCCCGGAGGCGGCAATCGCCTTCTTGAGGCCCGGGCCAATGCGGTATCGGTAAGGGAGCGGCTCCGGAGCCGGCTTGACGCCCTCGGCATCGATTCGCTGGACGCGGCCGGCAAGGTCAACGAGCGACGCGAGCACCTGCTGGGAGAGCTCAAAGGCGCCGAGGCGTCGCTGAAGGCGCTCGATCCCGAAGGACGGCTGCGTGATCGGTGTGCATCGGCTTTCCGCGACATGGAGTCCGCGCGCGCCGCAGCGGAGCGTTTCGAAACGCCGAGCCCGCCGCTCGATGCCGCCGAGGCACGAACACTTGTCGAGAAGATGAAGGGGCGTCTCGCTGAGGCTGATGCGGCTGAAAAAGCGGCCCGCGAATCCCTGGGCGAACGGACGACTTCGCTGCAGCGGCTCCAGAAAGGGTTGCAGACGAAGACCGAGGATGCGCAGTCACGGCGACAGGTGTTCCTGGACCGCAACGGCGAGCTGGAACGGCTCCTGATCCGCCACGGCGGTGAAGCGGGGCTTCAGGAAGCGCTTCTGGCGGCCAGGCAAGAGCGGAGCCGCGCCGCGGCCGCACTGGAGGCATTGGGGAAGAGTCTTTCCGAACTGCAGCCCGACGAGCTCAGGGAGAGCATGCAGCGCTGCGAAAGGGCGATCGAGCGCAATCATGAAGCGCAGCGGGAGTGCCGTGAGCGTGCTGCCGGGTTCCGGGCCCGGCTGGAGCGCGACGGTTCCGACGATCCCGCCGCCTCGCTGCTTTCGGCCGCCCGGCGGGCTGAGCGGGCCCGTGAGCATTTCGCTGCAGTGGAACGACGCTCCCGCGCATCCAGGCTTCTTTACGATCTCTACCGCCAGGAGCAGGCCGAAGACGCCCGGCGCTTCAGCCGGCCGCTTGCCCTGAAGATCTCCGGCTACCTCCGCACCATGTTCGGGCCCGACCTTGAAGCTTCCGTCACCTACGGCGGCCAGTCGTTCGGCGACATCCGCATCCAGCGCGGGGGCGGGGAGGCGATCGGGTTCGGGAGCCTGAGCGGCGGCATGCGCGAACAGGTGTCGGCGGCCGTCCGCCTCTCCATCGCGGAGCTTCTCGCCGAGGGGTACGACGGTTCTCTTCCCGTCGTATTCGACGACGCGTTCACCAATACCGATCCCGACCGTGTCCGGCTCCTGCAGCGCATGTTGGACCGTGCAGCCTCGAACGGTCTCCAGATCATCATCCTCAGCTGCCACCCGGAGGCCTATGCGGGACTCGGCGCAACCCAGCACCTTCTGAAGCGGACGGCCGGAGAGGAGGCGGACGGAAGCAATGGCCATTAATATCCATGCTTCGAACAGGACCGAAGAGCTGGCCGGGATGCTTGCCTCCCTGATCGATGCAACGCCGCTTTATTCGCCGTTCCAGGAGGAGGTGATCGTCGTTCAGAGCCGCGGCATGCAGCGCTGGCTCTCCATCGAGCTGGCCCGGCGTCTCGGCGTCTGGGCCGGCGCCCGCTATCCGTTTCCCAATGCCGTCGTCTCCGAGCTTTTCGCGTCCGCCTTCCATACGGATGAAGGGGAACGGCTCCGGTACGATCCCGAGCTGATGGCCTGGAGCATCATGCGGCTTCTTCCGCCCCTGCTTGCCGAGGGGGAGTTTGCGGTTCTCGGCCGCTATCTTTCGGGCGGTTCGGCCCCGCTCCGCCTCTTCCAGCTGGCGACGAAGATCGCCGACACCTTCGACCAGTACACCCTGTTCCGCCCGGCCATGCTCGCCGAGTGGGAGGCGGGAGGGGGGCCCGATGGGACGGACGCATGGCAGCCGATCCTCTGGCGCACGATCACGGCCGCGCTCGGGGGGCGCCACCGCGGGCAGCTGAAGGAGGAGTTCCTCCGTGCCGGAAGCCTTTCCGGTTCGGTCTTTCCGGGGCGCATATCGCTCTTCGGCATCTCCTACCTGCCGCAGTTCCATTTGGATGTCCTCGGAGTCCTTGCAAGACATCGGGAGGTGAACCTCTTCCTGCTCAGCCCTACCAGGGAGTACTGGGGGGACATCGTCTCACGCCGCACGCTTTCGCGCATGAAGGATGCCGAGCGGATGCTGCGGACGGAAGGCAACCCGCTTCTGGCTTCACTCGGCCGCATCGGCAGGGACTTTTCGGAAATGGTGCTCGATATTCCCGACGAAGAGGGAGGGGGGAGCGAGCGTTATGTCGATCCAGGGGCCGGCAGTCTGCTCCACGCCGTCCAGAGCGACATTTTGAACCTCACCGGTACCGGCGAGGAGGGCCGGAGGCCTTTCCCGGAGGGCGACCGTTCACTCCAGGTGCACGCCTGCCACTCCGCGCAGCGGGAGGTCGAGGTGCTGCACGACCGCCTGCTGGACATGCTCGAGTCCATCGAGGGCCTGGCTCCCCGGGACATCGTCGTGATGGCTCCCGACATTGAGACCTATTCTCCGTTCGTTTCCGCGGTGTTCGGCATCTCGGGCGAGCGGCACATCCCTTTTTCCGTCGCCGACCGCCGGCTGATGAACGAGGGGGAGGTCGCTTCGGCATTCCTGCGTCTCCTGGCTCTTCAGCACGCGAGAACAGGGGCTCCGGAGCTGTTCGACCTTCTCTCCAGCCCTCCCGTCGCATTCCGTTTCGGCCTTGACGGAGATGCCCTCTCGGTTATCCGGGCCTGGATCGTCGATACGCGGATCAGATGGGGCATCGACGAAAAGGAGCGGCTCGAGAACCAGCTCCCGCCGTTCCGCCAGAACTCCTGGCGTGCCGGGCTCGACCGGCTCCTGCTCGGCTACGCCATGGAGGGTGAAGACCCGGCTCTCGGCGCAATAGTGCCCTTCGGCGATTTCGACGGGGGTTCGGCCGAAACGCTCGGCATCTTTGCCGATTTCATCGACGCCGTCGAGCTGTTCCGTCGCGGACTTTCCACATCGCGCACCCTTGGGGAGTGGCGAGGGTTCCTCGCCGGCATGCTCGAACGATTCATCCGGGTGGACGAGAAGCGGGAGCGCGAGCTCCTTGCGGTGCAGGGTGTGCTGGACCGCCTCGGAGAGATCGGCCGCGATTCGCTCTACAGGGATGCCGTCCCGCCCGAGGTGGTCCTCAGCTGGCTGAAGGGACGGCTCGAGCAGCAGGAGCAGGGGCTCGGGTTCATGACCGGGGGAGTCACCTTCTGTTCGATGCTGCCCATGCGCAGCGTCCCTTTCAGGGTCGTTGTGCTGCTCGGCATGGGTGACGGCGCATTCCCGCGCCAGCACCATGCGCCGGGCTTCGACCTGATCGCCCGCTCTCCCCGTCGCGGGGACCGATCGCTGCGTGTCGAAGACCGCTACCTTTTTCTCGAGACCCTGCTCTCGGCCCGTGACGTCCTCTATGTCAGCTATGTCGGCCAGAGCGTCAGGGACAACAGCCCCATTCCGCCTTCGGTGCTGGTCAGCGAACTGCTGGACGCCGTTGAGCGCGGTTTCATCCTTCCTGAAGGGAAGCGTGCCGAAGATATCCTGACCCTCCGCCACCGCCTGCAGCCGTTCAGTCCCGACTGCTTCTCGGCGTACGGGCCACTGTTCAGCTATTCGGAAGAGAACTTCCTTGCAGGAGAGGAGCCGGCCGGGGCATTCCCTGCCGGGGCGTTCATGGAGGAACCGCTCGCGGAGCCGCCGGAATCAATGCGGAGGGTGGAGCTGCGGGATCTTCTGCGCTTCTTCGACAACCCTTCGGCATTCTTTCTGCGCGAGCGTCTCGGCCTCCAGGGGGCGATGCGGATGCAGCCGCTCGAGGAGCGTGAACCGTTCGAAATCGACGGGCTGGAGGCTTACCGCATCAGGGCAGCGCTTGCCGGGGCGATGCTTGAGGGCGAGGAGCATGAACCGTTCCTCAGCCGTTTCCGCGCCGAGGGGGTGCTGCCCCCGAGCACGAGCGGTGAGCGGCTCTACATGGCTCTCAGCGAGGAGGCGTCGGGGTTTGTCGATACCGTCCGGCGGCTTGTCCCTCCGGGACGTCCCCTCCCGGCCGAGGACGTCAGCCTCCAGTGCGGCCCGTTCACCCTCTCGGGTCGGCTCGAGGGCCTGCAGAGCGCCTGCCAGCTTTTTACGAGGCCTGCCTCCATGAAGTCGAAGGAGCGTATGCGCAGCTGGATATCCCATCTCGTCCTCTCGATCGTAGCTGACGGTTCTCTTCCCTCGGAAACCCTGCTCATCATGAAAAACGGCGCCTACCGCCTCCGCCGGCCCGATGATCCAGAGGCCCTCCTGCTCGGCCTTCTGGAGGGATACTGGCAGGGGCTCCGAACCCCTCTTCCGTATTTCCCCGAAACCTCGTTCGCCTGGGAGGGGAAGCGGGACAAGGGGGAGGCGGAGGCGCTGAAAGAGGCCCGTTCGGCCTGGCTTTCCTCCCGGTTCACCGGAGCGGGGGAGGGAGACGACCCGGCGGTCATGCGCTGTTTCGGGCCCTCGTTCCTCGACCCCGCCGCTGCGGGATTCGATACCTTCCGCCGGCTCGCCGAAATCCTCGTGCGGCCGGTTCTTGACCATTCGGAGGCGATGAAATGATGAGGCCGCTCGATCACGCATCCGTCCCCCTCGGTGGGATGAACCTCATCGAGGCGAGTGCCGGAACGGGGAAGACCCACGCCATCGCCTCGCTCTACCTCCGGCTTCTCGTCGAAGGGGACCTCCTTGCGGAGTCCATTCTCGTTGTGACCTACACCGAGGCGGCAAGCGGCGAGCTCAGGGGGCGGATACGCGGGCGCATCCGCGACACCCTCGAGGCGCTCAGGGCCCCCGGAAGCCCTGCAGAGGTGCTCGCCGCCATCGGAGCCGGTGCTTCGGAGGTGGGAGCCGACGAGGCCTCCCGGCGGCTCGAGCGCGCACTCGCCGCATTCGATACGGCAGCGGTGCATACCATCCACGCCTTCTGCCTCCGGGCTCTCCAGGAGCATGCCTTCGAGAGCGGTTCGCTATACGATACCGAGCTCGGCACCGACCAGCAGCAGCTGCTTCGGGCCATCGTCGACGATTTCTGGCGTCTCCGCTTCTTTCCGCCCGAGGCGCCCCTCTCTGGCTATCTCGGCTGGCGGAAGGATCTCACTCCGGAATCGTTCGTCTCGCTGCTCAGCGCACTGCGGCCCGGGCCGCTCGCCTGCATCAGGCCGGCGTTCTCCCCGGGGGACGATGCGGCGGCAGAAGCGCGGGTGAAAGAGTGTTTCTCCCGTCTCTGCACGCTCTGGCGCGAGGATCGGACCACCGTGCTCTCCATCCTTGCCGACGACCCCGGACTCAGCCGTGCTGCCGGGGCCTACAAGAAGGAGGAGCTCCCGGCCCTGTTCGAGCTGATGGACGGCTATCTGCAGGCCGCAGACCCCTACGCCTGCTTCCGGGGATTCGGGCGATTCGGTGCGGCTTCGCTCCGGAACGGGACGAAGAAGAAGTTCGAGACCCCTCTCCATCCCTTTTTCGAAGCCGTCGACGGGATGCTGCAGGCGCTCGAGGCCCGCCTTTTGGTGCTGAAGGCGGAGCTTGTCGAGTATTATCGTGCAATGCTTCCGAAGCAGAAGGAGGAGCAGAACGTCCGGTTCTTCGACGACCTGCTCAACGACCTCTACCGGGCGCTCGGGGAGGAAGAAGGCGGCGGGCGGCTCGGCGAGGTGCTTCGCCGATCCTACCCGGCAGCGCTCATCGACGAGTTCCAGGACACCGACCCGGTGCAGTACGAGATATTCCGCCGCATCTATGCCGGATCCGGACTGCCGCTCTTTCTCATCGGCGATCCGAAGCAGGCCATCTACAGCTTCCGCGGCGCCGACCTTTTCGCCTACCTCGGGGCCGCCGCCTCCGTCGGGGAGGAGAGGCGTTTTACGCTCGAGAAGAACTGGCGCTCGGCGCCTCTTCTGCTCGAAGGGTTCAACATGCTCTTCCGCAACGATCGCAACCCGTTCCTCTACCCGGACATCGCCTACCGGCCGCTTACTTCCGGCGGCGGCGGGCCGAAGGATGCCTTCACGGACGGAAAGGAGGCTCTCGACGAGCCGCTGCAGGTCTGGCTTCTCGATTCCCGGGACACGAAGAAAGGCTCCCTCACCGTCGAGGCGGCGGAGGAGTCGGCTGCGGCGGCCGTCGCCCGGGAGATCGTCCGTCTGCTCGACGGGGCGAGACTCGGCAGGACGCGCATCGGCAAGCGGCCGCTCGCCGCATCGGACATCGCCGTGATCGTCCGTACCCACCAGCAGGGCAATCGTGTGCAGGCGGCCCTGCAGGCCCGGGCCGTGCCGTCGGTCATGCGAAGCGACAGAAGCGTCATGCAGACCGCAATCGCCGGCGAAGTGCTGCTCCTGCTTGAAGCCCTTGCCAGCCCTGCGTCCGAAGGAAGGATACGAAGCGCCCTTGTGACCGCGATCCTCGGCCGAACCGGCAACATGATCGCGGCAATGGCCGTAGACGGTCCGGAGTGGATCGGCGTGCTTCGCGATTTTGCGGAGTGGCACCGGCTCTGGCAGGCGAAAGGGTTCATGACGATGATCAGGGAGCTCATGCTGAAGGAGGGCGTTCGCAGGAGAGTCCTCGCCGGCGAAGGCGGTGAGCGGACCCTTACCGACCTGCTCCACTGCTTCGAGCTCCTCCATGCCCGGGAGCATATGGCTGGATCGGGTCCCGAAGGGCTCGTAGCATGGTTCTCCGAGCAGCTGCTCGACGCTTCGGTCGGGGAGGATGCATTTCAGATACGGCTCGAGACCGACCTGTCCGCAGTGAGGATCGTTACCGTCCATGTCAGCAAGGGGCTGCAGTACCCGGTGGTTTTCTGCCCCTTCCACTGGAAGGGCTCGCCCTCGGCCGGCGAGGTCGCCTCGTTCCATGACGCCTCCGGCGAGGCGGTTCGGGACTTCGGTTCCCCGGGGTTCTCCGAAGGGCTCCTGCGGGCCGGCGAGGAGGAACTTGCCGAGGACCTGCGGCTGTTCTATGTCGCGCTGACCCGCGCCGAGCACCGCTGCTTCTTCGTTGCCGCGAAAATCGCCGCCGGGGTTTCGGCCGTCAACTATCTGCTGCACGCCTCCGAGGTCTCGAAGGGGGGGGCCGAAGGCGTCCCCTCCCGTCTTGGCCAAGCCGTCGCCGCATCTTCTCCCGAGGCCATGGAGCGACAGCTCCGCTCCCTCGTCGACTCCTCCGGCGGAGCGATCGGGTTCCGCCTCGTAGACCCCGACGGGATCGATGCCGCGCGGCTTCTCTCCGGGGGGGAGGAGCGCCGCTCCGCACCGGCGCTCCGGCGTTTCGGCGGCCGGATCGACCGGCAGTGGAGGGTTTCGAGCTTCAGTTCACTCAGCCGGCAGGCCAACGCCCCGGCCGAGCTCCCGGACCGGGACGAGGCGGCCGCATCCGTTTCTGAGGGCGCTCCGCTCTCCGACGTCGTGGCGGAGGGTATTTTCGCCTTCCCGAAAGGAACCCGTGCGGGCCACTTCATGCACGACATCTTCGAGCATCTCGATTTTTCGGCCCCTGATCCGGAAACGATCCGGGAGCAGACGGCCTCCATGCTGCTCCGTTACGGATTCGATGCCGAATGGACGGCGCCGGTCGCCCGGATGGTCGAGGCCGTGCTCCAGGCTCCGCTCGGTGAGGCCGCCCGTCCGTTCCGTCTCGGAGGGCTGAAGGCCGGCAGCTGGGCGACGGAGCTGGAGTTCTTCATGCCGATGGGAGCGGTGAGCAGGGAGCGGCTCGCCGGGCCGCTCCGCCGCCACGGTGTCGCAGCCGAAGGGGTGGAGTACGGGCGGCTTGCCGCCCAGCTGGAGTTCACCCCCGCCCGGGGCATGCTCATGGGGTTCATGGACATGGTGCTGGAAGCCGACGGCCGGTTCTGGCTGATCGACTGGAAGTCCAACCACCTCGGCAACACGGCGGCGGATTACGGGAGGAGCCGGATGGAGGCGGCAATGGAGGAGCACCGCTACCATCTCCAGTACCTGCTCTACCTGGCGGCGCTCAACCGCCACCTGGCCCGTCGCGTTCCGGGTTATGCCTATGCAACGCATTTCGGCGGCGTGGTCTACGTGTTCCTGCGGGGCGTGGGGGGTGAGGAGGGGAGCGGCATCTACCAGGTCCGCCCGTCCGAAGCGCTTATCGAAGAACTCAGTGCGGCGATTGCCGGAAAGGAGCACCCATGAGAGAGATCCGCCATGAGGAACAGCGCCCGATCGACCGCCAGTTCGCCTCCTTCGTCGCCGCCCACGGGCCCGCTCCCCGCGATCCGCTGCTCTATACGCTTTCTTCCCTCGTCAGTGCCGCCGTCGGCAGGGGCGACGTCTGTCTCGATCTCGCCGCCGTTGCCGGCTCCGTGGTCCTCATGCCCGGCGGGCGTGTCGAGGTGCCGAAGCTCGGCCGGCTTCTCGTCCGGCTGAAGGAAAGCGGGATGGTTTCGGAAGGGGATGAGCGGACGCCGCTCGTGATCGGACGCGGCAGCCGCCTCTACCTTCAGCGCTACTGGGCTGCGGAATCCGACCTGGCCCGGCGGATCCTCGATCGATGCCGTCAGCCGGCTCCTTTCGCTGATCCTGCGGGCTTCGAGGCCCGCCTCGGCCGGCTGTTTGGGGAGGGAGGGATGCAGCGGGAGGCGGCGAGGAACGCGGCCGGACGGAGTTTTTCCGTCCTTGCCGGCGGGCCCGGCACCGGCAAGACCTCGACCGTCGTCAGGATCCTCGCCCTCCTGGCCGGAGAGGACGGTCTCGGCGGGGGGCGGATCGCCATGGCGGCGCCGACCGGCAAGGCGGCGCTGCGTCTCGGCAACTCCGTGAGGCTCCAGAAAGCCGGACTCGACTGCAGCGAGGCGGCCCGCCGCGCCATCCCCGACGAAGCCACGACCCTCCACCGTCTTCTCGGAGCAGTGCCGGGATCGGGGCGGTTCCGCCACGGCCCCCGCAGCCCGCTTCCTTTCGACACCGTCGTCGTCGACGAGGCCTCCATGGTGGCCCTTCCGCTCATGCACGCCTTCGTTTCCGCCCTTGCTCCCGGCTGCCGGCTGATCCTGCTCGGTGATCCCGACCAGCTTGCCTCCGTCGAGGCCGGCGCCGTGCTCGGTGACATCTGCGATGCCGGAGCCGTGGAGGGTTCGCCGCTCAGCGGCTCCATCACCCTCCTCAGCAGGAACTACCGTTTCGACGCCGATGCCGGCATCAGCCTTCTCGCCCGGGCCGTCAACGAGGGACGTGCCGAGGATGCGCTCGGGATCCTTGAGGGCCGCCGAGGGGTCGTGCTCCGCCCTCCCTTCGGGGCCGAGACGGATCGGGAAGGGCGGAACGGCGAGCTTGAGGCCGCACTCCTCGACGGGTACCGTCCGTATCTCGAAGCCGGGGAAAGCGGAGATGCGCTTCGACTTTTCGAGCGGTTCCGGATCCTCTCCGCGCTGCGCGAGGGGCCGGGACTTCTCGGCGTAAACGGCCTCAATGCCGCCGCTGAGCGGATTCTTCTCCGCCACGGCCTCATCGAACGCTCCTCTCCGTTCTATCACGGCCGGCCTGTGATGGTGACGGAAAACAGCTATTCGATGCGTCTTTTCAACGGCGATACGGGCATCGTCCTCATGGGGCCCGGCGGAACAGGGCCGATGGTCTGGTTCCCGGCACCCGACGGCTCGGTCCGGGCGGTCGCTCCCGAGCGGCTTCCCCGTCATGAGACCGCCTATGCCGTAACCATCCACAAGAGCCAGGGCTCGGAGTTCGACGGGGTCCTGATGGTCCTGCCGGATTCCGACTCTCCGCTTTTGACCCGGGAACTGCTCTATACGGGAATCACGCGCGCGAGGCACTCGGTTGAGATCAGGGCGACTGTCGAAACCCTCCGGGCCGCAACCCTGCGGCCGACCGAGCGGATCTCCGGCCTCAGGGAGGCCCTTCTCGATCCATAGGAGGCGTCCCGAATCCCCCGCCTCCGGGGGTTTCTATAACGACGGCCTCGCCCGGCCGCATGAGCCGCCCTATCCGTCCTCCGGCCGGGGTCTCGGTTCCGTCCTCGAGGACGATCCTGTTGACGCCCTTCGCACCCGGCTGTCCGCCTTCGAGGCCGAACGGAGGGCGCTTTCGCCGTTCCGAGATCACGCTGAGCTGCATCGGCGTGTGGAAGCGGATCCGGCGCACCACTCCGTCGCCGCCTCGGTGCATGCCGTTGCCGCCGCTTTCCCTGCGGATGGAGAACTGCTCGACCTCGATGCCCTGGTGGCGCTCTTCGAGGATTTCCGGATCGGTGATCCTGGTATTGGTCATGTGCACCTGTACGGCCGAAGCGCCGTCGGCCGTGCGTGTGGCTCCCGAGCCGCCGGGTATGGTTTCATAGTACTGGCTTCCCGATCCGTCCGGAGGGCCGAAAAGAAGGTTGTTCATCGTCCCCTGGGATGCTGCGGCACATCCGAATGCGCCGAGGAGCACGTCGACCACCCGCTGGGATGTTTCGACGTTGCCCATCGCCACGGCTGCCGTCGGGGATGGGTTGAGGATGCTTCCCTCCGGGATCAGGATCTCGACCGGTTCAAGGCAGCCGGCGTTCAGCGGGATCTCCTCGCCGACGAGAAGCCGGAGCAGATAGAGCACGGCCGCCCGGGTGACGGCCGGCGGAGCGTTCAGGTTGCCCTGGTCCTCAGGGGCGCTGCCGCTGAAGTCGAAAATGGCCCGTGCCGGAGCGTCGGAGGGTGCTGTGATCAAGGCCGAAGCGCAGATCGCAGCTCCGTTGTCCAGCCGGTCGGAGCATGTGGCCTCAAAGCGTCCGCCCTCGCCGGCAAGCCTTCTGAAAAGCCGTTCTACGGCATTTCTGGCGTTGATGCGGATGAACTCCATGTAGCGATCGACGAGGGGAACGCCGTAGCGCTCCAGCACCGCTTCGAGTTCGAGCATGCCCCGCTTGTTGGCGGCCACCTGGGCCTGCAGGTCCGAGAGTCGCTCGGCCATGTTGCGGGCCGGCCAGGGTCCTGAAGAGAGCAGCTCCTGGAGCTCTTTTCTGCGGAACCGCCCCTCCTTGACGAGGAGGAAGGAGGTGATGACGACCCCCTCCTCGTCGATGGTGCGGCTGGAGGGGGGCATCGAGCCGGGAGTGATGCCGCCGATGTCGGCGTGGTGGCCGCGGTTGGCAAGGTAGAAGGTGGGCTCGTCGTCTCCGCTGAACACCGGTGTGACGACGGTCATGTCGGGAAGGTGAGAGCCGCCGCGGTGGGGGTTGTTGGCAAGGAGGACGTCCCCCGGCCGGAAACGGCCGTTTCCTTCGTCGATCAGGCTTCTGACGGTCGCTTCCATGGCTCCGAGATGCACGGGAATATGCGGGGCGTTCGAGACGAGCCGACCCTCGCGGTCGAACAGTGCGCAGGAGAAGTCCCGGCGCTCTTTCATGTTGACGGAGTGCGCGGTGTTCTCGAGCGTCTTTCCCATCTGCTCGGCGATGTTCATGAAGAGGTTGTGGAACACTTCGAGCAGCACGGGATCGGCCTTGTCCGGCAGCACCGCCAGGGTCTCTTCCGCAGCTTCCTGCGCCTCATTTTCAGCCCGCATCAGGATCGATCCCGATGCGACGGGCCGTGCCAGGTATCCCGCTTCCACGAAGAGCGTCAGCTGGCTGTCGACGATCATTGCCGGTCCGCTGACGACGGCTCCGGGGTGGAGTTTTTCACGCCGGTAGAGCGGTACGTCCACCATGCTGCCGGCGATCCAGAGCTGCGTGCTTCCTTCGGCGGAGGGTTCCTGCTGCCGTTCCGCCATTGAGGTGTGCGAAGAGCACTCCATGAGGTCATGCGTTTCGCTGAGGCTTACTTCGAGCCGCATCCCGACAACCTCGAGCGAACCGGTGTCCGGCGTGAATCCGTAGCGCCTGTGATGCCTTGCGCTGAACCGTTCCAGGAGTGCGGCGTGCGTGATGAGGGCCTGTTGCGAGTCGGGAAGTGATGCCGGAACCGATATCCAGCTGTCGCTTCCTGCAGGCCGGATGTCGAGGAGGACGCTGCTCTGCCACGTGCGGTTCCCGGCCCCGAGAAGGTCGAGCAGCGACAGAATGCCGGTTTCGGCCCTTCTGCCAAGATCGTCGAGCAGGCGTTCGGTGAGCGGCTGCATGACGGGCTCAACGCGGCGCTCCGTCTTCTCGGCCATGGCGATGCCCCAGGCCGAGAGCACGGAGGCGTGGCGGGGGACGACCACCTGCGGAATCGCCAGGATGGAGGCGATCCGGCAGGCGTGCTGTGCGGCCGCGCCGCCGAAGGCCAGGAGGCTGTGGCATCGGATGTCGTATCCCCGGGAGACCGAGATGGATTTCATGGCACGGCACATGATGCCGTTGGCCACCTCGATGAACCCTGCGGCGAGCCGCCATGCGTCGTAAGGGGTTCCCGTCGCCTGTGTGACCTCCAGGGCGAGCGCCGTGAAGAGCCGGTGGGTCGCATTCCTGTCGACGGGGGCGTCGGTGGAGGGGCCGAACGTGCTCGGCATGGATTCGGGAATGATCCGGCCGAGCATGAGGTTGGCGTCGGTTACGGTGAGGGGGCCGCCGAGCCCGTAACAGGCCGGGCCGGGGTTCGATCCGGCCGATTCGGGCCCGACACGCAGCCGCTCTCCGTCGAACCAGAGGATCGAGCCTCCCCCTGCCGCAACCGTCTGCACGTCGAGCATCTCGGTGTGGAAGGGGACGTTGTCGACGGTGGTTTCATAGCGGTGCTCGAAGGTGCCGTCGAAGCGGGAGACGTCCGTTGAGGTGCCGCCCATGTCGAAGCCGATCGACTCGCTGATGGCGAGCCGGCGGGCGGTTTCGGCGTAGCCCATGAGCCCTCCGGCCGGTCCCGAGAGGATCGTGTCCATCGCCCGCAGGCCTCCGGCATCCCTCAGCCCACCGGAGCTCTGCATGAACTCGATCGGCACATCTCCGGCAAGACGGCGGAGGCCGAGGAGGTAGGAGAAGAGGACGGGGGAGAGGTAGGCCTCGATCATGGTCGACTGCCCGCGCTTGAGCATGTTGATGAGCGGCATGGCCTCGTGCGAGCTCACGACATGCAGGAAGCCCGCCTCTTCACGCGCGAGTGCCGCCAGTCGGCGTTCGTGCACGGGGTTCTTCCATGCGTGCTTCAGGACGATGGCGAGGCTCCGGATGCCGAGGGCCTGCAGCTCCTTCAGCGCGCTGCGGGCGGCTTCGATATCCATCCGGCGGCGGACCGTTCCGTCGGCCGCGATGGCTTCAGGGATCCCCCTGACGGCATCATGGAGCGGCGGGTGTTTGCGGATGTCGAGGGCGAAGAGGTCCGGCCTCTGGCCGTTTCCGATTTCGAGCAGGTCTTCGAACCCCTCCGTCACCGCGAAGGCGGCACGCTCTCCCTTGCGCTCGAGCAGGGCGTTGGTCGCCACAGTCGTGCCGATCCTGATTTTCGCAATGGCATCTGCGCTGAGCGGCCGGTCGTTCCCGATTCCCATCAGGCGGCGGATGCCGGTGATTCCCGCATCCTCCCGGGCATCGGACTCCGAGAGCAGTTTCGTCGAGTGCACCGCCCCGTCGGGATCGATGCCGATGACGTCGGTGAAGGTTCCTCCCCGGTCGATCGCGAAATTCCAGAGCCGGGCCGCCGAGGGTCTGCCGCCGGCTGCGTTTCGCTTCATCTCAGGCCTTGGGTTCCCAGTAGCAGCGCTTCGGGGAGACGATGGCGCCCTCGTCCTTCAGCGTTTTCATCGCCTTGTCGACCTCTTTGCGCTCGAGCCCGCTTTTTTCGGCAATCTGGCCGGCGCTCATCGGCGATCCTTCCTTCTTCAGTGTCTCCAGTACGGCGTTCTTGGCGTCCATTTCTGTGATGCTTGGTTTTTCGACAGGGTTGAAATAAGCCCTCCCGGGCCAGTGCCAATGTACGTAAAATCGGGTTATTCCGAGCCGCCCCGGGGGAGCCTTCTTTTCGTGTAGTTTTCGTAATCGGGCACGAGCCTCGGGTAGCGGTGGTCTATGAGCCGGGAGGAGATCATGAAGTCGGCCGAGGCCCGGTTGGAGGCCGTCGGGATGTTCCAGACGACGGCCATGCGCAGGAGGGCCTTCACGTCGGGATCGTGCGGCTGCGGCTCGAGGGGATCCCAGAAGAAGATGAGGAAGTCGAGTTCCCCGGTGGCGATTCTCGCGCCGATCTGCTGGTCGCCGCCGAGCGGGCCGCTCATGAGCTTCTCTACCTTCAGGCCCAGCTCGAGCTCGAAGACGCTTCCGGTCGTTCCGGTCGCAAAGAGGGTGTGGCGATCGAGGAGGTCCCGATTGTACTTCGCCCATGCGAGAAGATCGGCTTTCTTGTTGTCGTGAGCGACGAGGGCGATCTTCTTCGAACACTCCATCATGCATTCTTTCACTTGCATTGTTTTCTCCGTATCGGTTGTGGGGAAGCCGTCTGAATATCGTCAGGAATACCCTCTCCCGCGTTAGGCGGAGCAACTGTTTCCCCTCTTGTAACATATTGTATTATAATTGTTAACTGTTGCTCCTGACGACGCTTTTCGTATTTTGACAATGTCGCCGGCTGCCTGATATGGAGGAACCATATGCGCGGCTGCGAGTGTTCTCATCTACCGGGCCGGATCGATTGCACGAGTCGCCCATCACAAACCAATAAAGGAGAAAGAAATATGAAAGCGTTTTTGAAACTGTTTTCCCTTGCGGCGCTCTTTGCCGTGCTCAGCATGCCGTCGTCCATCATGGCCGCCAACGGTCCGAAGGCCGCCCAGTCCGCAGCAGCCGACGGGATGTTCGTCGTCATGACCGATGCCGATTCCATGACGCAGATGATGGCTCTCGTACTGTCCACCCAGACCGTCCAGCAGGGACGCAAGGTCCAGATCCTGCTCTGCGGCCCTGCCGGCAGCCTTGCGCTCAAAAACGGCGGACAGAAGGTCTTCAAGCCGATCGGGAAGTCGCCCGCCATGCTCCTGAAGGGGCTCATCGCCAAGGGCGTCAAGGTCGAGCTCTGCCCGCTCTACCTTCCCAATACCGGCCACAAGGCTTCGGAGATGATCGAGGGCGTCACCATCGCCAAGCCCCCTGTCGTCGCCGCATCGATGGCCGCCGAGGGGATGAAGCTCTTCACCTTCTGAGCGGAAGTTCAGCGGACATGAATGAAAAAAGCGCCTGTGATGGCGCTTTTTTCATATCGGCTGTTTCTGTTCCGTTTCGTGTGCAGGGGCGGCTGTCAGTAGTAGACGATGGCGTAGAAGAGGTTCTTTTTCAGTTCGCTGTAGACGAAGCGTGAGCTGATGGCGTTGTTCCACCAGAGGGCGGGGTGCCACCATTCCGGCCTGGTGGCGATGAGGACGAAACTCCTGCCGGATTTCCTGAAAGCCCGGTTCCAGGTGGTGTGGAGCCGGAACATGTGCGGAGGGTCGCTGACGATGAGCGCCTTTTTCCACCCGTGTTTTTTCATCGCCTCCATCGTGTTGAAGGCCTCGTCCCAGGTCGTCTGGGAGCGGCTGTCGATCTTGATGGCCTTGAGCGGCACGCCGAGGCTCACCATGCGCCGCTGGCGCCAGTTGAGCCGGCCGGGGCGGTAGTAGCGTTCGTCGATGCCGGTCAAAACGACGTTGGGGGCGTAGCCGCTGCGGTAGAGTTCGGCGCCCTTCCTGACCCGCCTTCCGCTGTCGCCTCCGAGAATGACGATCACGTCCGCTTTTTCAGCCTTTTTCGCCGGAAACGAGAGCAGGTAGCCGAGAGAAAGGAACCCTGCACCTGCGAGCATCGCGATGGCAAGCAGGATGATGAGGGTTGTCCGGAGCAGTCTCAGCATGGTCGGCGGATGGATTCTGTTTGCGGCCTGCAACGCCGGGCCGGAAGGCCGCGGGCAGGCCGTTTATGATGGCATTAATTGCCGAATCATCCAAACACAATCTTCCGCTGCCCTAGCGCCCGGCACCGGCATGCGCGCATCCGTCGGGATGGCGGGAGCTCAGCCGGCAATGATCTCTTCCCAGAGCGAGCGGTAGGCTTTTGCCGCCGCGGCGTTCGGCCGCACGGCATTGAGCGGAGCGCGGTAGATGCCCATTTTCTCGACGTCGGCGCTGTTGGGGACCACCTGCCGGAGGAACCCCGGAGCGCTTCGGTGCTCTTCGATGATCTCTGCATGCATCGATTTGCGCTTTTCGGCCATGGTGAAGAACGCCCTGATTTTCGATCGGTCCAGGCCGTGTTCGTTGAAGAAGTCGAGGAGCTGGGCGTAGGTGCGCACCGACAGGGTCGTCGGTATCAGGGGGACGAGGATGATGTCGGATGCGGAAAAGACGCTTTCTGAGAGCAGGGTGAGGTTCGGCGGGCAGTCGAAAAAGACGTGGCGGTAGTCTTCGGCGAGCGCATCGAGGTTCTTCCTCAGCTTTTTCTGGGGCTTCTTCGCTTCCGAGAGTTCGATGTCGAGGTTCCGGTACGAGAAGTCGGAGGGAAGGATGTCGAGCCCCTCGAAGTCGGTGGCCTTGATGTGCTCGTACATGCGGTTCTTTCCTTTCAGGAATTTCTCGCTGCTGTACTTGCGTGATGGGCTTATCCTGAAGTAGTAGGAGCTCGCCCCCTGCGAGTCGAGGTCGCAGAGCAGGCAGGGGTCGCCCCGGAGGGATGCCAGGTAGGAGAGGTTGACGGCAGAGGCGGTTTTGCCGACGCCTCCCTTGATGCTGTAGATCGCTATGGTTTTCATTGGCTGAGGCGGTCGCGGTGTGTGGTGAGGTTCCTGAACAGTTCGGCGGTTTCGTCGCTGTCGAAGCGGGAGAAGGTTTTGTGGAACTGGCATCGGGCCTTTTCCTGCCGCTCATGCAGCACGGTCATCAGCCCGCCGACGGCTGCGGCGAGGCCGACGTCGGGGTTCCGGTTTTGGGCCCTGTCGAGATGGTGGCGGAGGAACTCGAGCTGCACCGAGCAGTCGACGAACCCGCCGAGGTTGTCCTGCAGCCTCTTGAGGTGGCCGACGGCCGGCAGGACGCTTTTGTTGGGAAAGAGCGAGGCGAAGAACTCCAGGAGGTAGCGCAGCTTCTTGCAGTCGATGCGCATCGCATGCAGCTCCTCGTCGGTCGTTTCGCGGCTGACCCGACGACCGTGGCGGATGACCTTTTTCCATGCCTTGCGGATGCTCGAGCGGGCGATTTCGATGGTCGGCCGTCCTGCCTCGGGAGCCTGCCCTGGATCGGGCAGCCGGCTCTCGTCGATGAACTCCCCCCACTCCCTGAGGAATTCCGCGTAGGCTTCGGAGGCGAGGTAGCGTGAGAAGCTGCGCTGCAGGGCTTTCTGGCGGCGTTGCAGTTCGGCGATGAAGCGGTCGAGACCCAAATGGAGCGCCTCGGGGAGCCAGGAACGGAACCGCTCCTCTTCGAGAAGGTAGACGTCGGTGTCGCGAAGCTCGCCGGTCTTTGCGGCCACCCTCTTTAGGGCCCTGGCGCAGCGGCCGGCCTCTTCGGCGGGAAAGACTCCCTTGAGCTGGGCGAGGATCGAGCGGGCCCTGCGGATCGAGACCCGGTAGTCGTGCAGGAACTCGGTGTCGATCGAGCCTCGTATGCCCTCTTCGTTGCGGCGCATGATTTCGGTCGTGAAGCGCAGGAGGCCGAGGGCGCTTTCATGGATCGGAGCGTCAGCCCTGAGCTGCAAATCGATTTTCGAGCTGTACCCGCCGACCTCCAGCCCTTCGGCGGCCATGGCGGCGATAAACGGCCGGCGCAGGCCGGATTCATCGGGCAGGGCCGACTCGGGGAGAAGCAATGTGGCGAGTGCGGCGAACTCGTCATGGTAGCCGCGGAGGGGGGCGAGGGAGATGATTGAGGCAAGGGGAGCGCCCTCTCTCTGTCTGGCGCTCCATCGCTCCAGCCAGAGGGTTCCGATGGTCTTCTCCTCGCTATCGAGGAGCTTCCATGAGCTCTGTTCAACCCTGATCCTTGCGAGGCGGCCGTAGGCCCTGATGTCGCTCACGCCCCGGAGGCGGCTTCTGAGGGCTCCTTCAGGCAGCTTCGAGGCGAAAAACGAAGCGGGGGCGGCGAAACGCGCTGCTGTGATCCTCCGGCCGCTGTCGAGATCGTAGATGTAGATGTTCCTGCCGACCGAGGCGACGGCAAGGCCATGATCGAACGCCTGCCATTCGAACGTGTCGTAATAGTTTCTGAGCTCCACGGCCGTTTCGGCGGTTTCGAGCCGGTAGCCATCGGGAAGGCGGTTTTCAGCCGGGAAAACGACGCCGTCTGTGTCGGCAGGGTCGAGGTGATAGGTGTTCTGGTATCCTGGCATCCGGGCGGGTTCGTTCATTGTGTGCGCTGCCCACGGGCTGGGCCTGATTCTAAATATAACGAGGCCTCCTGCTCAGGATTGCCGATTTCACACGATTGTAACCATTCTGATCAGGGGAAAATGGGACGGCCGCTGCGCTATCTTATTTTCAAAAGAGCGGGATTTTGGTAACTTTACGGGTTCAGTTGAAGCGTGAGCCCACGGGCCCGTAGCATTCCATTCCAGCGCATACTTGATGAAGTACCTTTTCACTCTGTTCCTTCTTGCCCTTACCGTTCTCTCCGGATGTTCGGCCGATCATTCCGGCACCGGGGCGGGGGCTTCGGACGCCGCAGGGAGCCCGCTGCGGGTCGGCCTCGTTTTCGACGTGGGCGGACGGGGGGACAAGGCGTTCAACGATCTTGCCTACAACGGCCTTGCCGAAGCCAAAAACCAGCTCGGCGTCGATTTCGTCTATGTCGAACCGGGCGGAGAGGGGGGCGACCGCGAGGCAGCGCTCCGCCAGATGGCTGCCGATCCCGACGTCCGGCTCGTCATCGGCGTGGGACTCCTTTTCAGCGAGGACATCACCCGCATCGCCGCGGAGTTCCCCGACAAGCATTTCGCCTGCGTCGATTACCTGCCGCAGGCGGGTGCCGTGATTCCATCGAACCTTTCCGGCATGGTCTTTGAGGAGAAGAAAGGCTCGTTCCTTGCCGGCGCTCTTGCCGCACTGACGACCAAAACCGGCATCGTCGGCTTCATCGGCGGGATGGATTCCGCCATCATCCGCAAATTCGAGGACGGTTTCCGCCGGGGCGTGCACTTCGTCAACCCCGACCTTGAGGTCATTTCCGGCTTCATCGGCATGACCGGCAGCGCTTTCGCCAATCCGGCCAAGGGCAGGGAACTCGCGCTCGGCCAGTACGGCCGCGGCGCCGACATCATCTACCAGGCCGCCGGCGCCAGCGGACTCGGCGTGATGGAGGCCGCACGCGAAACCGGCCGCCTGGTCATCTGCACCGACTGCAGCGAGGAGACGCTGCAGGAGCCCATGGTTCTCGGGAGCATGACGAAAGCCGTCGACCGGGCCGTGTTCAGCCTCGTGGCCGATCTGCAGAAAGGCTCTTTCGACGGCGGCAGGGCCGTGGCATACGGCCTGGCCGACCGCTATACCGGCATGGCTTACGGCGAGGACTCGAAACAGCGCATTCCGGCTGCCGTTTTCAGGCGGCTCGAGGCGCTCAGGACAGAGATCCTTTCCGGGAACATCGCTCTTGATGAAACCGCCGCCCTTCCCTAGTGCAGTGTGTTCCTTCGAGCCGCCAGAGCGCGGCTCGATGAATTTTTAATCGTCTGACAACCCGTCGCAGTGAACAAAAAAATCCTGGTGACCGGAGCTACCGGTTTTATCGGATCACAGCTCGTGATCAAACTGGCTTCCACGTCGAACGAGGTGTCCATCCTTGTGCGCAGAAGCTCCGATCTCACCTCCCTTGCCGGGGTGCTCGACCGGGTACGCATCGTCTACGGAGACATCACCGACAGGGCCTCTCTCGGAGCTGCCATGGAGGGCATCGAGCAGGTCTACCACTCAGCCGGCCTGACCTACATGGGGGATCGCAGGAACGAGCAGCTCTACCGCATCAACGTCGAGGGGACCAGGAATCTTCTTGATGCTGCGGCTTCGGCCGGCGTGGAGCGCATCGTGCACGTCAGTTCCATTACCGCCGTCGGCATCGCTGAAAAGAACCGCCCCGTCGACGAGACGACCCCGTGGAATTTCGACACCATCGACCTCGAGTACGCCCGCACCAAGCATCTCGGCGAGATTGCCGTCGCCGATGCCGTCAGCAAGGGCCTCGACTGCGTGATCGTCAACCCTGCGTTCGTGTTCGGCGCCGGCGACATCAATTTCAATGCCGGGCGCATCATCAAGGATGTCTACAACCGCCGCCTTCCGTTCTACCCCCTCGGCGGCATCTGCGTCGTCGACGTCGACATCGTCGCTGAAACCATCATTGCCGCTATGCAGAAGGGTCGGACCGGGGAGCGCTACATCATCGGCGGCGACAACGTGACCTACCGCGAGCTTGCCGACACCATCAGCCGGGTCACCGGGGCTCCGCGCGTGCGCTTCCCGCTGCCGTTCGCCCTGGCCCGGCTGCTCAAGGCGCTGCTCGGCCGGAAGAAGGACCGCAGCCGCATTTCGAAGCTGTTCAACTTGTCCATGTTCAGGGTCGCCTCCGAATTCCTGTTCTACCGTTCCGACAAGGCCCGCCGGGAGCTCGGCATGCGCACCGCACCGCATGAGGAGAGCATCCGCAAGGCCTTCGAGTGGTACCGCGAGCGGGACATGCTGGACTAGCCCCTGCGGGGCCGGCCCCGTCTGTTCTGCCAACCCCGTCAACCTGAAGGGAGTGAGCGTCATGGCCTCAAACACGATCGTCGAGCGGGTAGCCGCCGACCTTGCAAAATACCCACCATTCGACAAGCTGGCTCCCGGTGTGCTCGGAGATCTTGCCGCCTCCATCAGCGTCAGCTACCACGAGGAGGGGGAGCTGCTTTTCGGGAAGGACGATCCGCTGAAAGGCTCCGCGTTCATGGTCATGAAGGGCGCCGTGCGCCTCTATGACCTGATCGACGGCCAGGAGGTGCTTGTCGACCTCTGCGACGAGGGCGATGTGTTCGGCGTGCGCGCCATTTTCGGCGGGCACGGCTACCTGCTCTACGCCCAGATCGCCGAAGAGAGCCTCATCTACGATATCCCCGTCGAGAAGGTCAAGGCGCTCATCTCGGCCGATGCCGGCGTCTCGATGTTCTTTGCCGCGGAGTTCGCCAAGAGCGTGCAGGATATCGAGCAGACCCTCTCCTCGGCCCTGTCGCTCCGCCGCCAGGGCTCCTCGGTCCCGGCCGCGAGCAGCTTCCTCGAGCACGAAACGCTCGAAGTCAAGCCGGTCGAGAACGTCGTGACCTGCCCCGAGGACATCAGCGTCCGCGAGGCGGCCCTCATCATGGCCGAGAGCAATATCGGCTCCATCCTCGTCACCTCGCCGGAGGGCCATCCGCTGGGCATCATCACCGATACCGATCTGAGAAAGAAGGTCGTGGCCGTAGAAGGCCCGGTCAACGAGCGTCCGGTCAGGGAGATCATGAGCAGCCCCGTCTATACCATTACGGGAGGCAAGACCGTCGCTGACATGGTGATGCTCATGGTCAAGACGAAGCTCCGCCACTTCTGCATCACCGAGGACGGCACGGTGGAGAGTCCCGTAAAAGGCATTATTTCCGAGCACGACATCATCACCAGCGAAGGCAACAATCCCGCCGTCATCATGAAGGAGGTCCAGGCCGCCGAGGAGGTCGGGCAGCTCAAGGCCGAGCGTGACAAGGCCGAAAACCTGCTTGCCACCTATATGGGCCAGAACGTGGCGGTCCACTTCATGGCAAGCATCATCACCGAAATCAACGACGCCATCATCACCCGCGCGATCCATATGACGCTCGACGCGCTCGAAAAGGAGGGGCGGGGCATTCCTCCGGTTCCGTTTACCTGGCTCTCGCTCGGAAGCGAAGGGCGACGTGAGCAGCTGCTTCGGACGGACCAGGACAACGCGCTGATTTTCGCCGATACGGGGGGCGGGGAGCGCGAGGCGCTCCATGCCTACTTCCTTGAGTTCGCCTCGCGTGTCACCGCCATTCTCGAGGGGGCCGGTTTCGTGCGCTGTCCGGCAGATGTGATGGCTTCGAACCCGAAATGGTGCCTCTCCCTCACGGAGTGGAAAGACTGCTTCCGGCACTGGATCGAGACGCCCGAGCCGAAGGCCGTGATGCATTCGACCATCTTCTTCGACTTCAGGCCGGTGTACGGCGAGCCGTCCCTGGCCGCAGAGCTCAAGCGCGACGTGTTCGAAAGCATCGCAAAGGGACGGGGGTTCCTGGAGTTCTTCGCCAAGAATGCCCTGCAGAACCCTCCGCCGCTCGGGTTTTTCCGCAACTTCATGGTGGAGAAGAGCCGCGACCACGCCAACGAGTTCGACATCAAGTCCCGCGCCATGATGCCGCTTGCCGATGCGGCCCGGGTGCTTGCCTACCAGCTCCGCATTCCGGAGTACTTCGGCACGGTCGAGCGCTTCGGGCGTATCGGCGAGCTCGAGCCGGCTCTTTCCGGGCTCTGCCGGGAAGCGGCGGCCGCCTACGAGTTCCTGATGAAGCTGCGCGCGCGCAACGGGCTCGAGCACTCCAGCACGGGCCGCTACATCAAGCCCGAAAGCCTCAACAAGCTCGAACGGCAGATGCTGCGCAACGTCTTCAGCACCATAGAGCAGATCCAGCAAACCCTCAACCTTCGATTCCAGCTTGACTATTTCCGTGACTGACATGCTGCTCATGCGCTACGCCCTGTGGCGCTGCGGGAGGGGAGTGCTGCCCGGGACGGTATGCCGATACCTGGAAGCCATGAAGGAGCGTCCGGACGGCTCCCTCCCGCTTGATTCGGTGCGGATGGTGGTATTCGATACCGAGACGACGGGGTTCGACCTGAAAAAGGATGGAGTGATCTCCATCGGAGCCGTGGCGCTCAACGGTCTTTCGATCGACGTATCGGACTCATTCGAGGTGCTGGTGCGTCAGGACCGGGTAGGGAGAAGCGAGGCGGTGACGGTGCACGGCCTCCTGAAAAAAGACATCGCCCGGGGGGTCGGGGAGATCGAGGCGGCCGGGGCATTCCTCGAGTACGTCGGTTCGTCGATTCTCGTCGCCCAGCACGCCTCGTTCGATATCGCGATGCTCAACCGCATTCTCTGGGACGCCTACCGCATCAGGCTCTTCAACGGGGTCGTCGATACCGCAAGCCTCGCCAAGCGTCTCGAGAAGGGTCCCTACTACAACCTCGCGCACAAGGTTGGGGAGTACCGGCTCGATCACCTCCTCGAACGCTACGGCATCCGCCTTCATGACCGCCATACCGCTGCCGGTGACGCCTACCTTACCGCACAGCTTCTCCAGCGCCTCATCGCCAAAGGGCGCACGTCGGGCATCGAGACTGCCGGGCGACTGCTCATGCAGTAGGCGTCGGGGCGGGGGCGGCCTCTTTTTTACGGGAAATAAGGATCAGGCGCCGGGATTCCTCCGGCTCGAAGGGTTCGCCGAGGTAGCTGCCGCTCGTCTGCTGGAGCTCGAGGCCGGCGTCGGCGAGCATCTGGCGGATCTCGTCGGGGTCGAAGAGCTTGACGGATTCCGTGAAGGAGAGCGTTTCGCCCGATTTCGAAGCGATCGTGATCGACTTCCGGACACGGCCGTTCTCTATCGAGCGGCGCTCGTCCACTTCGAACTCTTCGATCTGGCGCACCGAGTGCGGCACGATGGTGCGCTCCAGATGACGGGGATTGATCAGGTCGAGGGCGTAGCGGCCGCCGGGCACGAGGGCCCTCCTGACTGCCCTGAGCACCGTGCGGTCGTCTTCAGGGTCGTCGAAATAGCCGAAGCTCGTGAAGAGCTGCACGACAAGGCCGTAGGCCGCCTCTTCGTCGATGAGGCGCATGTCGCGGCAGGTGAGTGTGAGGTCGAGCTTTTCACGCGCTGCCGCCGCCCGGGCTTCGCCGATGAGGTAGGGGGAGAGGTCGTTGGCGGTGACCCGGCAGCCGAGACGGGCAAGTTCGAGAGCGTGGCGTCCGGCTCCGCATGCGATGTCGAGCACATCCAGGCCTGAGGCTGCAGATGCTGCAAGGCCGCTGAGTCGAAGAATGGAGGCGACGCAGCGTGCGGCCTCTTCACGGTCGCGGTGGCTGTAGAGCCTGAGGTAGAACGGGTGGTTGAACCAGTCCTGGAACCAGTTCCCCGATGAGGGGTTTTCGGTGGGGGAGGGCGTGTGCCGCATGCGCTCTCTCTTGGCTCTGTTCTGTCCCTGCGGGACGGATATGAAGGGTGGGTGGCGTTTGGCAGGGGCCCGAAGGTCCCTGCCGGTAGGCGGGGGTTCCGTTTACTTTACGGTGTCGCTGATTGCCTTGTTGAGGATCGTCTGCTCGTTTTCACCGCTGGGGATGCGGACGTTCTTCTCGATGAACTTCCACGCGTTGCGCTTTTCGGATTTCACGGAAAACACAAGCTTGGCCATCTTGAAATCACCGCTGCCGCCTTTTTTGTTTTTATCGCCGAACGACTGTTTCTTTGCCATGGTTGCTGAACTGGTTCTTTTTGTTGACGGAAAAGATATCGAAAGTAATAAAAATTAATCCCATAACCAAGATCGTTGTGCACCGAAAATCGACCTGTTTTTCAGGCTGAGGGTGCTTCGATCAGCCGGCCCCTGTGGAAGATGCCCAGGGGGCGCCCCTTGAGTTCGCGGCCGAGGAACGGGGTGTTGGCGGATTTCGAGCGCAGGTGCTTTTCTTCGACCTTCCACCGGGCCTCGGGATCGATCAGGGTGAAGTTGGCTTTCTCTCCTTCGGCGATGCTGATGGCCGAAAGCTGCATGATCTTCCTCGGGTTTACTGAAAGCAGTTCCACGGCCCGCTGCATCGTCACGATTTTTTTGTCGACCAGTTCGCTCATGGTCAGTGCGAGCGAGGTCTCAAGGCCGATGATGCCGAACGAGGCTTCGCCGGGAGGGCACTCCTTTTCGTGGTGGGCGTGCGGTGCATGGTCGGTCGCAATGGCGTCGGCCGTGCCGTCCCGGAGTGCCTCGAGGACCGCGTCGCGGTTCTTTTTGGAGGTGAGCGGGGGCTTCATGATGAAGTTGCCTTTCTTCTCGGCATTGAAGAGGTCCTCGTCGGTCAGCGTGAAGTGGTGCGGCGTGACCTCGCAGGTGACCTGGAGGCCGTCTCTCTTGGCCTCGCGGATCAGCTGGAGGGATGCCGCCGTGCTGATGTGGGCTGCGTGGTAGCGGGGCCGCTGCAGCGGGTCGTGCAGCTTGTGCTCCTCGAGCCAGCGGAGCAGGAGCAGGTCGCGGGCGAGCATCATGGATTCGGAGACGTCCGGAATGCCCTTGAGCCCGAGTTTGGCCGACCAGATCCCTTCGTTCATGACGCCGCCCGAGGTGAGCGAACGGTCTTCGCAGTGCTGGATGATGAGCATGCCGAAGTTCGATGCGTATTCGAAGGCGAGGCGCATCGTCTGGCTCGCCTGGATGGCGGTACCGTCGTCGGAGAGAGCCCGGACGCCGTAGGACTTGAGGCTGCCGAAGGCCGAGAGTTTCTCTCCCCGGCTTCCCTCCGTCATGGCGGCGATCACTTCCAGGTCGACGGGAAGGCGTTCGGCATGGTGGCGGATGAAGGTGACTCCGAGCGGGCTGTCGATGACCGGCGTGGTGTTCGGCATCAGTGCTACGCCGGTAAAGCCTCCGGCTGCAGCGGCTGCGGAGCCTGTTTCGAGGGTCTCCTTGTACTCCTGGCCGGGTTCGCGGAAATGGCAGTGCATGTCGAAGAGGCCCGGGGTGAGGAGCTTGCCCTCCATCTCGACGACGTGTTCGCCCTCCCGCGGCTCGAGACGCCCGTTGCCGAGTGCAAGGGTTTCGATGAGGCCGCCGTCCGTCACCCTGACGGATCCTACGGTGTCGATGCCGTCCTCGGGACTCAGAATATGCGGCTGCTGGAAAACGGTGCTCATGGTTCTCTTGCGCGTTTAATTGTTTTGCGGATTTTCGACCTTGGCCTCAAGGACGGCCAGTTCTTCGGCGGCGTTGGTGCCGACGGGGCTGCAGACATATGCCCGGAGCCTGTCGCCTGCATTGACGGGGCCGACTCCGGCCGGCGTGCCGGTGAAGATCAAATCCCCTTTCCGCAGTCCGTAAAGATACGACAAATAGCTGACAAGCTCGGCAGGCGGGTGGATCATCTCCCCGACGGCCGCATGCTGTACTCTTTTGCCGTTGAGGTCGAGGGAGACCGTCCAGTCGGAACCCGGCAGGGCTCCGGCCAGGGGGTGGAAGTCCGAGACGAGCGCGCTTCGGCGGAACCCTTTGCTCCTGAGCCACGGGTTTCCCGCCTTTTTGGCCTCAAGCTGCACGTCGCGCAGCGTCATGTCGAGGCCGGCGCCGACGGCCGAAACGTATTTTGCGGCCTCCCCCGCTTCGCATCCGTCGGTGTCCTTTCCGACGAGAAGCACCAGTTCGGCCTCATAGTGCATGGAGTTCGACAGGGCCCGTCCGTAGAGATGCGGAACGCTTATCCTTCCCTCAGTCTCGAGGGCCGTGGCGGGCTTCATGAAGATGATCGGCTCCTCTTCTTCTCGCCGTGCCGGGGGGGCTCCGCTCTCTTCCTCCATCTTCAGCATTTCAAGGGCGTGTTCCCGGTAGTTCTTGCCGACGCAGAAAATCGAGTGCGGATCGAGTCCGTAGCGGGAGATCGGGGTGGATGAAAGGGTGGCGCTGTCCATGGAAATGTTGCAATTGTGTGAAATGGGGCGAAGGCGGCCGGCTGAGCGTTGCCCGGAGCATGTTCCGGCGACAGGAAACCCTTCAGTTTTATTATCTTATTGTATGACAACGCTTGATTGATTCCAACTGTTTATTTCCTGCCATGCCTGTGCAGAAGGAGGACCTGGAACGGTGAGAACGAAGGCCCACATTCGCGCTTCTCTCATACGGCGGCGGCGGGCCATCCCGCCGGAGGAGGCCCGGCTGAAGAGCCTGGCGGCGGCGGAGCACGCGCTCTGCCTTCCCGAGCTCGCGGATGCGGGCGCCGTGCACCTCTACCTCCCGATGGCCGGAAGCGGCGAGATGGATACCCGGCTCCTTGCCGAACGTCTTGCCTCCGCCGGCATCCGGCTCATGGCGCCCCGGATCGATGGGGACGGCCTCCTCTCGGCACCCTACAGCCCCGGCATGGAAACGGTGGCGTCCCGTTTCGGGAACCCCGAGCCTCCCGCGCCGGAAGGGCCGGTTGACGAATCCCTCATCGGGGCCGTTGTCGTGCCCCTTGTCGCAGTCGACCGCCGCGGTTACCGCCTCGGTTACGGCAAGGGCTTTTATGACCGTTTCTTTCGGCGTCTCGGCGATTCGGCGCTCACCCCCTGCCGTATCGGATTCGGGTTCGATCTGCAGCTGCTTGACCGGCTGCCTGTCGATGTGTGGGACGAACCGCTGGATTTTTTTGTCTCCGAAGAGGGTTCCCTAAGACTGAATCATTAACTATCGAAAAAGCGCGATGAGTGAAGAAATACGAGAGCCCGCAACTGTTGCCGATGTGAATTCCGAAGTTGATTTCCATGACGAAAACCTCTACGTCAACCGGGAGCTGAGCTGGATCTACTTCAACCAGCGGGTCCTCGAAGAGGCGCTCGATGGCGACGCGCACCCCTTGCTCGAGCGGGTGAAGTTCATCTCCATTTTCAGTTCGAACCTCGACGAATATTTCATGATCCGCGTCGCAGGCATCGAGGACCAGTACGAAGCCGGCATCCAGGATCGGACCATCGACGGCTATACGCCTCTTGAGCAGCTCGACAGGATCCGCGACATGGTCACCCGCCAGATCATCCAGCGCAACGACTGTTTCTACAACGACCTGCTGCCGGCGATGGAGAAGGAGGGGATCACCTTCGTGCGCATCGAAGATCTTGACGGGCCGCAGAGGGAAACGCTCCGGAGCTATTTCCGCCAGGAGATCTATCCGGTGCTCACGCCGCTGGCATTCGATACCGGCCATCCCTTTCCGTTCATGTCGAACCTGTCGCTCAACCTCGCCATCGAACTCGAGGAGACCGACAGCGGAATGAAGCGGTTCGCGAGGGTGAAGGTCCCGAGCATCCTGCCGAGGATGCTCCCTTTCAGCAGCATCGAGGGGCTCGGTTCCGACGACGGGATCATCCGCTTCATCTGGCTCGAGGACCTCATCCGCAACAACCTCGACCTCCTCTTTCCGAAGATGCACATCGTCCGCTCCCATCTCTTCCGGCTCGTCAGGGACGCCGACATCGAAATAGAAGAGGACGAGGCCGGCGACCTGCTCGAGACGATCGAGGAGGGGATCCGTTCCCGCCGTTACGGCAAGGTCGTCCGGCTCGACATCAGCCCCGAGATGCCGGAATCGATCCGCAAGCTGCTCATGAAGAACCTCCAGGTGACGGAACGCAACGTCTATGCGATCGAAGGCATCCTCGGGCTCGGATGCCTGATCGATTTGCTTCGCGTCGAGCGCCCGGATCTGAAGGACGAGCCGTTCGTGCCCGCCATTCCCATCGAGGAACAGTACGGCCGCAATCTCTTTGCCGCGATCCGCACGCGCGACCAGCTGCTCCACCACCCCTACGACTCCTTCCAGCCGGTGGTCGACTTCATTGCGCAGGCGGCGGCCGATCCCGACGTGCTCTCCATCAAGCAGACCCTCTACCGTGTCGGAAGCAACTCGCCCATCGTCGAGGCGCTGATGAGGGCCGCCGAGTCGGGCAAGCAGGTCGCCGTGCTCGTCGAGCTCAAGGCCCGTTTCGACGAGGAGAACAACATCGTCTGGGCCCGTGCCCTGGAGGATGTCGGAGCGCACGTCATCTACGGCCTTCCTGGCCTGAAGACCCACGCCAAGCTCACGATGGTCGTCCGCCGCGAATACCATAAGCTGAGGCGCTATCTCCATCTCGGAACCGGCAATTACAACCCGGCCACAGGGAAGATCTATACCGACTACAGCCTCTTCACCGCCAACGACGAGATCGCCGACGACGTCGCCGAACTGTTCAACTCACTGACCGGCTACTCCCGCAACACCCTGTACCGAAAGCTGATCGTTTCGCCCATCAGCACGCGCCGGCGCATCATCGAGATGATCGAACGGGAGGTCGAGCTGCACGGGCGCCAGGGCGGGGGGCGCATCATCATGAAGATGAACGCGCTCGTCGACGGGCGCATCATCCGTTCGCTCTACAGGGCTTCGTGCGCAGGCGTTGCAATCGACCTCGTCATTCGAGGAATATGCTGCCTGAAACCCGGCATCCGGGGGGTCAGCGAGAACATTTCCGTCAAGAGTGTGATCGGAAGATTTCTGGAACACAGTCGCGCGTATTATTTTGAGAATGGAGGCACTCCCGAGGTCTACCTCGGAAGCGCCGACCTTATGCCGAGAAATCTCGACCACCGGGTCGAGACGCTCTTTCCCGTTCTGGACTCTTCCATCGTTGCCGATGTGAAGGCCGACCTGGACCTCATGCTTGCCGACAACCTCAAGTCATGGGCGATGGAGGCCGACGGCACCTACGTTCCCGTTGGGGAGGTAGGCGAGCCGGTCAACAGCCAGGTGGCGTTCCTGCAGCAGTCGACGAGGAAGAGGGCCCTCCATAAACTTAAGTAGCATCATCATGAAGATTGCAGTTGGAAGCGACCATGCCGGCGTGGAATTCAAGAAAGAGATCGTAGCCTGGCTTGAGGGCCATGGCCACACCTGCACGGACATGGGGCCGTACACCGAGGATTCGGTGGATTACCCCGACTATGCCCACAAGGTCGGCCGCTCGGTTGCTTCGGGGGAGCACGAGCAGGGCATCCTGCTCTGCGGTACCGGCATCGGCATCTCGGTTTCAGCAAACAAGGTTCCCGGAGTGCGCGCCGCCCTCTGCTGCCGGCCCGAGTACGCAACGCTCGCCCGCCAGCACAACAATGCCAATATCCTCTGCTTCGGGGCACGGTTCACCGATCTGGCGACCATCCACGAAAGCCTTCACAACTGGTTCTCCGCTGACTTCGAGGGCGGCAGGCACCAGCGCAGGGTGGACAAGATCGAGCCATGCTGCTGAGCGACTGCATATCCCACTGCCTCGAACGGCAGTATCCGGCGTTCGAGGACTCGGCGCCCGCCGCCGATGTCCTCAAGGCGCTTCGCAAGAAAAACCTCACCTCCGTCCCCGTTCTCCACGGGGGGAAGTTCGCGGCCATGGCTTCATTCGCCGATTTCGACCGTTACATGGAGAAGAAGGGGCCGCTTGAGGGCGTTCCGGTGAGGAAACTCGGCCTGAAATCCGCTGCTTCGGCAACTTCAGGCGAGGATCTTTTCGTGTTCTTTTCGCGGCTGGGGAGCATTCCCGGCCCGGTGATCCCGGTCGTGGGGGAGAACGGCATGTTCGAGGGGGTGATCCGCAAGGACCGTCTTCTTGCGCGTGTGGCAGAGATCTTCCATCTCGGCATAGACGGCATGACGCTCGAGCTCGAAGTGCCGATGTTCGGCGTGAAGATGTCGGAAGTGGTCGCAGCCATTGAGAAGAACGACGCAACCGTCCTGAGTTTCGGCTCCTATGTTCCCTCAGCCGAAAGCGAGGGGATGGTCATCATCATGCGCCTTGTCGCACACGATCCCTTCCGTCTCGTCAAGAACATCGAGAAGTACGGCTACGTCATCCGCTACGCGGCTCCGCTGTCGGCCGTCACCGACGAGGACCTGAAAGAGAAGGCGCTCGAGTTCATTCGTTTCATGGATCTCTGAGACCCCTACTGGTACTGGCGTACCGCCGCCACGACGACCCCCATGATCCTGAAATCGCTGTCCGGAGGAACCGGAATGGGGTGGTACTTCCTGTTTTCCGGTGCAAGCGATACGACCCCGCCTGCACTGATGCAGAGCGTTTTCACGGTAACCTCCCCGTTCAGGCTTGCGATCACCACCTGCCCGTCACGCGCGGTCTCGCGCGCTTCGACGAGCAGCGTGTCGCCTGCCATGATGCCGATTTCCATCATGCTGTCGCCGCTGACCGTGAGGGCATAAATGTTTTTCTTCCCTCTGGTCCACGACTGGGGAAAGTCGAGCCATGAGTCAACATCTTCGGCGGCAGCAGCCGGCATGCCTGCTGGCACCGCGCTGCTGTAGAGCGGGACCTTCACCGTCGGCAGCTCATCCCGTACGGCTGAGTCGACCGCTCCGATCATTCGCCCGACCTGCTGCTCCAGCATGAGGAGGCGGTGTGAAAGGGTTTCTTCGCCGTGGTTCCGGGCTGTTTCTTCCAGCATCCCGCCTTTCCCGGTGAGCAGCCACTGGTGACGGACCCTGCCTGTCCTGCATATGGCTTCTATGACGGCCGCGCTGGTGCCGCCTTTGCCGTTCTCGAGTTCCGAGACCCTGTTTCCCGATATTCCGATCTTTTCGCCGAACTGGTCCTGCCGCAGTCCGCAGTGCCTCCTGACGGCACGGATTCTCTCTCCGAGATTTGCTGGATGGTTCATGTCGCCTCCTGGTTGGGATGGGCCGGCAGGGGGGAATGCCGGATTCTGCTTTTACTGTAAAATCGTGAATAATTCCATAAAAACCGAAATTATTCGTTCGGGGGATCCCTTGCCCCCTGTTTTTGCAATTGGCGTGTTATTCGTACCTTTTATCAGCCAAGTGCGTCACCCTCCCGTGCCGCTCCACTGAATCACGCGAAAGTATCCTTTATGTCACCTGACCGCAATTCCGACCTTTCCCGGAGGATCCGGGAGAAGGCCGCAGCCGTCTTTGCCGAGATCCGGGCAATCCGCCGCGATATCCACGCCCATCCGGAGCTCTCCTACGAAGAGTTCCGCACCAGCGCGATCATCCATGAATACCTCAAGGGGCTCGGGATAGAGCCCGAGCCGCAGTTCCTTGAAACCGGGGTCGTCGCGGTGCTCGAGGGGGAAGCGGAGGGCGCCGCATCAGGGCCGCAGATTGCGCTTCGCGCCGATATCGACGCCCTGCCGCTTTCTGAGGAGAACGCCTGCGAGTTCAGCTCCCGCACTGCCGGTACGATGCATGCCTGCGGCCACGATATGCATACCGCCATGCTGCTCGGGGCCGCCTCCATTCTCTCTTCGATGCGCCATGAGCTCCGCGGAAGCGTGCTCTTCATTTTCCAGCCCGCCGAAGAGAAGGCTCCGGGCGGCGCCCGACCGCTGATCGATGCCGGGATCTTCAAGCGCTTCAACCCTGCAGCCATCATCGGCCAGCACTGCTTTCCCAACGTTCCCTCCGGTTCGGTCGCCCTCTGCAAGGGAAGCTTCATGGCTGCGGCCGACGAGCTCTATTTCACGATTTCGGGGCAGGGGGGGCATGCCTCCGCACCCCACAAGGCAGCCGATCCTGTCCTCGCCGCCGCCCATATCATCACGGCCTGCCAGCACCTCGTCAGCAGGGTCGCTCCTCCGCACGAGCCTGCCGTCGTCTCGATCTCCTCGATCCAGGGCGGCCACGCTCCCAACGTCATCCCCTCCAGGGTGGTGATGAGCGGCACCATGCGCACGATGAACGAGGAGGTGCGCGCCCTCCTGCATGAAAAGCTCCGCCAGACCGTCCGCCATGTCGGCGAAGGGCTCGGCGTTGAGGCCGAGGTCGAGATCCGCCAGGGCTACCCCGTGCTCTACAACGATCCGGAGATCACGCGCAATGCGGCGATCGCCTGCTCCGAATACCTCGGCCGGGAGCATGTCATCGACAGCGAGCCGCTCATGACGGCCGAGGATTTCGCCTACTACCTCCAGGAGCGGGCCGGCACCTTCTGGCAGATCGGTACCGGCCTTCCGGACCAGGACCGCTCGAACATGCTGCACTCTCCGACCTTCTATCCCGACGAGGAGGCCCTTGGAACCGGAGCGGGCCTCTTGGCCTATTCGGCCATGCGGTTCATGGATTTCCTCGGAGGAGGAAAGCGCTGACGGGGGGAGCCGTGCTGCTTCCGATTTCCCTGTAATGAAGAAAGGCGCCCGTTCGGAGCGCCTTTCTTCATGGTCGGTAAGGGGTGCGTATCCCTCAGGCCTTGCCGTCGGAGCCGAGCACGTTCTTGATCTTGTGCATGTAGAGCTGCTTGAGCGAATCGCGGGCGGGACCGAGGTATTTGCGGGGGTCGAACTCCTCGGGCTTTTCGTCGAGCACCTTGCGGACCGCGGCGGTCATGGCAAGGCGGCCGTCGGAATCGATGTTGATCTTGCAGACGGCGGATTTCGCGGCAAGGCGAAGCTGGTCCTCGCCGATGCCGATGGCGTCTTTCAGCTTGCCGCCGTGCTCGTTGATGACCTTGACCAGCTCCTGCGGGACCGACGAGGCGCCGTGCAGGACGATCGGGAAGCCGGGAATGCGCTTTTCGATCTCGGCAAGGATGTCGAGGCGGATCTTGGGGTCTTCGCCGGGCTTGAACTTGAAGGCGCCGTGCGAGGTGCCGATGGAGATGGCAAGGCTGTCGACGCCGGTCTTGGCAACGAAGTCCTCGACCTCTTCAGGCTGCGTGTAGGTGTGGGACGCGTGGGAGACCTCGTCCTCGATACCTGCCAGCACTCCGAGCTCGCCCTCGACCGTGACGTCGAACTGGTGGGCGTACTCGACAACTTTTTTGGTCAGCGCGACGTTCTCATCATAAGGGAGGTGCGAACCGTCGATCATGACCGAGGAGAAGCCCGATTCGATGCAGTCCTTGCAGAGTTCGAAACTGTCGCCATGGTCGAGGTGGAGCACGATGGGAACCGGGCTTCCGAGCTCTTCGGCGAATGCGACGGCACCCTGGGCCAGATAGCGCAGAAGGGTCTCGTTTGCATAGCTCCTGGCGCCTTTCGACACCTGGAGGATGACGGGCGACTTGGTCTCGGCGCATGCCATGATGATGGCCTGCAGCTGCTCGAGGTTGTTGAAATTATAGGCCGGAACGGCATAGCCGCCTGAGACGGCTTTCTTGAAAAGCTCCCTGCTGTTGCAGAGGCCCAATGATTTATAACTAACTGCCTGCTTTTGCATTGGATGCGCTCCCTTTTGTATTATTATGTGCGTATATGCCGGTATCCTCCAGCCCGGGACGAACCTGCCGGATCGCTCCAGGCTGAACCAATATAATAATTTGTCGTTCATTACCGACCAAGCGCTGCCACAGCAGCTTAACGCCCAAGACTCCATCGCAACTTGACACCGCTTCGTAAAACCCTTCCGATCTTTATTGCCGCGCTTCTTGTCGGGGCCCAGCCCCTTTTTGCAAACAATGTGAAAACTCCTGCGCCCAGGGCCTCCGCTCCGGCCGTGCTCAGGCCTACTCCCGCGCAGGAGGATGCGGCTCGATACATCAGCCAGTACCTGCTGGAGAACCACTACCGCAAGGTCGCCGTCGGTGATTCGCTCTCGCAGGAGGTCTTTTCCCGCTACCTCGACAACCTCGACGGGAGCCGGAGCTACTTCATGGCGCCGGAGGTGGAGCGCCTGCGCGAAGCATACGGCAACCGTATCGATGACGATTTCCTTTCCGGAAAGGCGACGTCGGGGTTCGCCATCTACAACCGCTTCCTGCAGCGCGCGTATGAGAAAATGCGCTACATGCGCGCCGCCGCCGATACCGTCCACTTCAATTTCGCCGCTCCCGAGACGCTCGCCGTCCAGCGCAAGGACGACCCGTGGCCCCGCACCCGCCAGGATCTTACGGCCCTCTGGCGCAAGGAGCTGAAATACCAGTGGCTCAACCTGAAGTATTCGGGCGAGAGCCAGAAGACCATCCGCCAGACGCTTGCCAAAAGCTTCACGAGCCGGTTGAACCTCCTGCGGCGCCAGACGCCCGAGGATGCGTTCCACGCCTATACCTACGCCCTGACCACCTCGTTCGATCCGCATACCGACTATTTCTCGCCGGACGAGTACGAGAATTTCCAGATCGACATGAGCCGCTCTCTTGAGGGTATCGGGGCGAAGCTGCAGACCGAGAGCGAGTATACCCTCGTCAACGAGGTCATTCCCGGCGGTCCCGCCTACAAGAGCAACCTGCTGCGGAAAGGGGACAAGATCGTCGGCGTCGGCCAGGGAAAGGTTTCCGAGATCGTCGATGTCGTCGGCTGGCGCATCAACGACGTGGTCAAGCTTATCCGCGGCAGGAAGGGAACCATCGTCCGGCTCAAGATCCTTCCCGCAAGCCAGGCGGGCAGGGGACCGGCAAAGATCATCATGCTGACCCGCGACAAGGTGGACCTCGAGGAGCAGGCCGCACACAAGAAGATCATCATGCAGAACGGCCGGAGGATCGGCGTCATCACCATCCCCTCGTTCTATCTGGATTTCGAGGCCCAGAGGCACAACGACGGTTCCTATAACAGTACGAGCCGCGACGTTGCACGCATCCTCGACGAACTTACGCAGTCCGGCGTGGACGGCGTCATCATCGACCTGCGCGACAACGGCGGAGGATCGCTCGAGGAGGCCGTCAACGTCACGGGCCTTTTCATTACCTCGGGACCGGTCGTCCAGATCAGCAACTCGACCGGCGGGAAGATGGTGCTGCGCGACGAGGACCGCCAGGTGGCATACTCCGGTCCGCTCGTCGTGCTCGTCAACCGCTACAGCGCTTCGGCGTCGGAGATCTTCGCCGCGGCCATCCAGGACTACGGCAGGGGAGTCGTCGTCGGCGAGCGGACCTTCGGCAAGGGGACCGTGCAGAGCATCATCAACCTGACCCGCCCCTACTCGATCTTTCCTCGCCAGCCGGGCCTCGGGCAGATGAAGCTGACCATCGCGAAGTTCTACCGGATCTCGGGAGAGAGCACCCAGCACAAGGGCGTCGTGCCGGACATCACCATCCCTTCGCTGATCGACGCTTCGGCCATCGGTGAGGATACCTATACCAGCAGCCTCCCCTGGAGCACCCTTTCGCGTACCTTCTTCCGGCCGATCGAGGACGTCACGGCCTCTGACATCACGCTCCTGCGCCAGAAGTTCCAGGGCCGCTCGCTGCGAGACAAGCGCTACCAGAGCTATCTCTCAGACCTGGCGGCGCTCAATCGCATCCGGAAGAAGAAGTCCGTGTCCCTGAAGGAGTCGTCGTTCCGGGTGGAAACCGAAAGGATCAAGCAGATCGAGAAGCTCTGGGCACCGGAGGGAGGAGCGCAAGAGGACAAGAAAAAGACGGGGCCGGTCCAGCCGGACGTGGTGCTTGCGGAGACAGCCGGCATCGCCGGCGATCTTTCGGCCCTGCAGGGTTCACGGCCCGGAACCGTGGTCAGAAGTGAGGTGGGGGCTCAGGGGGAAGCTTCTTCGGCCGCGAAGAAATAACGTGCCGTTTACATTTTGTTCTTGTAAACCAGCGTTAATAACGCTAAACTCCAAACATACATCAGCCAATGGTTGGCTGATAGCGCTTTCAAGTAATTGGTGCTTTGGTTACTTGTATGCTCACTTCCTTATCAATGCACGCGATTACGGATACTAGACAATGAACATTTACGTCGGCAACCTGCCTTACACCGTTACTGAAGAGGACCTCCGCGAAGCTTTCTCCGAGTTCGGAGAAGTCGCAAGCGCAAACGTCATCACCGACAAATTCTCCGGCCGCTCGAAGGGCTTCGGATTCGTCGAGATGCCTGACGATGCCGCTGCACGCGAAGCCATCGAGTCCATGCACGACAAGGACTTCAAGGGTCGCTCCATCATGGTCAACGAGGCAAAGCCCCGCGAAGAGAGAGCTCCCCGCCGCGATCGTTACTGATCCCAGCTGAAAGCAAAAGCTTCAGAGCCGGGCAGGATCTTTTCCTGCCCGGCTTTTTTATTGCGTATCTTATCCTTCATGATTACCCCCATGGCCATAAGGATGCGGCGTGATTTTTGGATGATGTCGCGAAACGGGTTTCCAATAAACTACAACCCGCTTCCGGTTGTTTGATTTGCTGACCAGTACATTTTACGAAGTTTCTGCTGCTTTCCCAATACTCTTTTTCTTTCAGCGATAATCCCTGCTGCAAGGTCCTGATGCATCTGTTCCGGGGTCACATATCCGATGCGTGAATGGTAGTGTTCCGTGTTATACCAGCGGAAATACCCCCCGAAAAAGTCCATGACAACTCCTTCATTCAAGTGCGAAAACCTGCCCGGATATACCGGTGCCCGCTTGAGACTGCTGAAGAACGACTCGATGAACGGGTTGTCGTTCGGAGTTCTCGGCCGACTGAACGTCTGCGTCAGTCCTAAATCCGTGAACATCTGCTTGACATCCTTGGCTTTCATCTGAACTCCCCGGTCATTGACGACCACGGGTAAGTTCTCTTTATCGACATCGAGCAACCCCTCGGCAATGATGGCGTCATCGATCAGTCCCATAGCCTCTTCGTGGTTATGGTACCTGCTGATTCGCCAGGCAACCACTTTCCGGCTCCATTCGTCAAGCATCACATAGAGGTACCAGAACACCCGTAGCACATCGGTTTTGATGTAGCTGACATCCCAGCACCAGCACTGGTTCGGACCCGTCAGTTCGTCCGGCCGGTCTGGCTTGTTCCTTCTGGTGCTGTTCCGTACTCTCCCTGTCCTGTCGTCAC
>NZ_SJPA01000017.1:0-12500 GCF_004332115.1 Chlorobium sp. N1 | reverse complement strand
GGCGGCAATTTCACGGAGACCTTTCTCAGCCTCCCATTTTGAACCCGCATAGGCACCATGAGGCTGCGCCTCATCATCAGCACGATACGCGGCGACGCCCCCCTCTCCCATCACCTTGACCGTACTCAGGAACACAAACCGCCCGACACCCCGTTCAGCACACTGACGGGCAAGATGGAGCGTCCCTTCAGTATTCACCTCCCGATATTCAGCACGTGCGCGATCATCTTCAGCCTGCATCTCGTGCACCTTTGCCGCCAGATGCACGACGGCGTCGACACCGCAATTCAACACGGGAGCCCAGTTCGTAGCGGAGCCAATTGCACCGACGGGCACCTGTCCGGGCCCGGTCTGGCCTCGCACGGCACGGATGAGGGAATAACCGGATGCAGCAAGATGCTCACAAAGCCCCTTGCCAAGAAGACCATTGGCACCCGTAACCAAGATGTTCGCTTGCTTATGCATAGGGAACTGTAGGCAATCGCCCGAAATGCTTCCGAAAATACCGCGCCAGACTGCCAGCATGCAACTGCATATGCCTCAATTCCCGCCGGCTTGCCCTGCGCGCATCATGAACGACAGCAACCGAAGGACTCACAGCAATCTTCAGCCCCGCACGCCAGAGACGAACACAGATATCAACATCTTCATAATACAAATAGAATCGCTCATCAAAACCGCCTAACGTCTTGAAGTCCTCTGCACGAAACAACAGAAACATCCCCGCAACCCACTCGGGAAACAGCACGGCATCATTTTTCCGGACATGATACCGCCCATCTTCACCGCCAAGAGCCTTCGAGACGAGAGAACGCACCGTAGGGAAACGCCTGACGCTATCCTCAACCGAACCATCGGCAGAAACAACCAAGGGAGCACCCAGCGAAGCGCCGTGCGCTTCCATTACACTCAAAAGCGAAGGGAACGGGTCCTCAAGAAGACGGATGTCGGGGTTGAGAACACAAAAATACGGCTGGTCGCAATACCTAAACGCCCTGTTGTGGTTCTGTGCAAAGCCCATGGGCTCGTCATTTACGATCAGGGTGATTCTCTCATCGTCCGGCAGAGCAAGCTCTTCGGGAACATTGCGCGTAACGATAACCCGCAAGACCAAAGGGCACTGGAGGAGCGCTTCGACAACTCCTCCGACCATGTCGCCATGACCATGGCTAACAACAGAAACCGCTATCATCACAAACTCCCAACTACTTCATATACCGAAGCACACGATTTCGGACAAAAGAAAAACCACGAAGAAAATCCCCGTCCATCAACCGCCCAATCAATGTAATGGCAGCCGCCCATATCAATGCTGGCCAATGCGGCCAGAACAGCGCCGGTTTAGCCCATACCAGAAACAAAAGTCGATGTCCGAACCGCTCAGAGAAATTCTTTTGAGCCTCCTGTACCCCGGATTCGCTCAAGCGAAGCCGAAACAAGTAAAACGGCAAGTAGGATAGCAGCAACCGCCGTTCGATACGACGGACATCCTGCGCATCGATTCCTCTGGCAACGAAGCCGTCCAAAATCCCCAGCAAATTGGACACAAAAACCCTTGAATGATCATAACCTCCGCTGTTATTGCGCTTAACTGCAATCTCATATTTATCGACATAAAGATTCTGCGCTGCCCTGACAGAGGCCATCACACTCAAATGCACTTGAACCAGGTTCTCTCCGCAAAAGCTTCGCGCGTCGACATCGCCCAACAGCGACTTGTTGATCACAGAAGCTGATATCAGGGTCATAAAATGCGCTATCCTTGCCAAATACCTGCCAGGATGATTGTATGTATGCGACCGGCCTCTGATAGTTGGCATCTCTGCCCTGAAATCCAGCTCGAAGCCATACGCCCGAAGGCAAACCAAGCCATAGTCTGATCCTTGCAGGTGCCCAAGCAGGCGACCTAACGCACCATCGACAAGGAGGTCGTCATCTCCCATAATCAGCACATATCGCCCTGTTGCCTCGTTAAAACACTGCGCAATATTCGCATCAGAACCAATGTTGGTTGCATTACGAAGAGAGCGCAACTGAAGCCCGGAAGCCATGGCCTGCTCTACGACACGTGCCGTCTGATCATCACTTGCATTATCAGAAACAATTAGCTCCACAACACCTGGTCGAACTGTCGCAAGTTCAGCCTTGAGTTGTTCAAGGAGTACGCTTAAATATTGGGCCCTGTTAAAAGTAGGTATTGATATTGTCAGCAGGGGCACATCAACCATAACTATGCATCTTTACATCGATCATGATGAACCCGCCTCAGGACTAATAAAGTCAATGGCAGATAAACCAAAGCATTCACCAAGAGAATAACCAAAACGTTTCCCATGCTCCCCCAGAATGATGCTGCCATAACTGAAAGGGACATAGTAAGGCCTGCCGCTATCAAAGACGTTCTCACGAGGGGGTCAACAAGATGAGAACGAATGTAGATTCCAAGAACCGTAGCCAGATGGTAAAAGCCTACTGCAACAAGCAACAGAGCTACTTGAGGCAACGGTAATAATCGCGAACCAATCAAGCTTTGGTTTAAAATCAAAGCCAAACCAAATACACATAGAGCCCCTAACCCATACATAGCAAAAGACACCTGCCAGACTTGCGTAAACAGCCTTTTTAAGCCCTGCCAATCCGACCGAGCCACACAGGCAACTAGACCCGGAACCTTGGACACCGGATAAGCCAGAGAAACAACTGAAAGGGTATTGATGACCGTCATCGTCACTCCCATTTTGCCTGCAGCGACCGCGCCTTGCATCTTATACAGTATCGGAACATGAACAAACACCTGTGCATAGCCCGAGAGCCACCCCGCAGCCCCCCGCCATTGCAACGGCCAGACAGTCTGCCGCCACTCGCCATTCTGCAATGCTGGAGCTTTGTATACCTGAAGCAGAAGCCCACGTCGCTTCACCAACAACCAAACAGAAACACAAAAAACAGCAGAAAGCGGCATCATAGATGCAGCCCAAATCGATCCCCCTGACAACAGAATCGACCAGGCAAGAAGAGAGCCCGTTACAACCCCAACCAAACGTATCCCATAAACCTCTGCGATATGGCCTGCTCCTTCCAGAGAAGACAACAACGGCTGCAAAGGCATCTGCATACCAGTAGCCAGAACAAGGAGACCCCAAGGAGCCAGCCAGAAAGAATAGTCCAGAGAAGGATCTGAACGAAGAAAAAAGAAACCGGCAGGGAATGACAATAAGAATAGCATGCCAACTACGACATACCACCCAACACCATATTTTATCAGTGCGAGAAAACTCGCAGGGTTACTAGCACCACCCACAACACAACCATTACGCCATAATACACCATCGGAACGGGCTGCGCATAATTGGACCAGCACAGAAGATAGGCCCATATCCAAAAACATGTATAAACCGGCCAGGTTTACCATGGTCTGATACAGGCCAATTTCACCAGGCGTTAATAGAGCGACATAAAGCGCCACGCTAATCACGCCAAATACCGCCTGCCCTCCCCTGTATAATAAGACGATAAGACTATTCAATTGACATCTACAAACTGAATTCAGATATATCGTTCTCGCCGGGAGGATCGGGCAAGATCATAATCGAGAACACCTTAACCATTATTCAGTAACCGCCAACCGCTTCCACCCTTACGAAAGAAACCAAATATAATATCAGAAAAGAGAAACATTGCATATATCACAACAAACACAAGGATTATCGCCTGAAACAAGCCATTAAAAATCTTTACCTCATAGAGATAACCAGGATCACCGTAGACTTTTGGCCGATGCATAATTGCACCACCCGAATCAGTAATACGGAACTGATAATTATTCGCCGTGGGGAGCCATTTATCATATGAATGAACTGATTCTTCATACTGAGTATTGGCGAGGCAGATCGCCTCACTTGCAATACCTGAAGTGAGATCCTTTACCGCCTTACCCTGGGTACCTTTAAGAGTAACATAAACGCCATCGCCTCCTAGCGGCTCTACACGCAGACTATATTTTGTCCATAGATCACGTACAGATATACGTCCCTCATAACCCGCACGCTCAATTACGCCGGACAAAAATGAGGGCATGGAAATAATTTTATATATATATCCCGCAGGGATCGGATAACCACCGGCAACCTCACCAGTACGAATGACAAAAGATGCCTGATACCTAATCGGCTGATAGTGATACACCACCAAACCAAGAAACACAGCGATCACAGCCGAATAAAGCGCACGGCGAATATACTTCATAACTCAACAAAAGTTTGATTTAATTGGTTTTTTTTATAGACCTCGACAGTAACGAGCAATAACAGAAAATAATTCAAGACTGGGCGAATAAGAGCACCAGCGCCCAAAGTCCAATCAATGCCTACTGTACGACCACACAAGTAACTATACTGCTCACCGATATAAGAATGCGCAAGTGGAATAATATCCACTGGAGACACAAGGAACAACAAGAGAAGTAAATATATTCGCGCATATCTCAGCCGACCGAACACAGCAATCAACGGGAAATATAATATCAACGAATACCCGCCAGTAGTATAGCTAAGGTTAGTTATCACAACAACCAGCACAACCAGCATTAAATCATCACCACAATAATCCTTATATAAATAAAGGGCTAACAATGCGGCCACAACTCCACCAAGGCTCATAAGCCCAACAACTCCACCAAAAAGATCAGCCCAACCGCCATACAATAAGTAATACTGTGAACCTATAACAGACGGATGACCCAGAACATATTTATAGGCCGACAAACTAGCTGGCAATGACAACACCTCTCTAATTGAAAACAGATCACTTGACGACCCAAAAGAAAACAAATTAGGTATCACTTGCCAATAATATGGGTCCAGAATTGTTCCGCTAACAACAAACAAGGCCAAACTATAATAAACAGATATGACAAACAACCGCATATTACCCCGATAAACAAGCGGAATAAACAAGAGGATAAAATATGGCTTAAGATTCACCAAAACAGCAACAGAAAATGCTCGCCACGCATCTTTTCGCACTAAATACAACGCCAAGAACACTGGCGCCAGCACGATTAAATTCCCACGCTCCAATGCAAAAAGAGCAGGTGTAGAGATTATACTTATAAAGTACACTGCCACCATTTGACTAAAACCATACTCTTTTCGCTCTAAATACAGCCAAGCCAGTGGGGATATTAAGAATACCATAAAATACAGATAAAATACAGGGGCCGAAGCATCACGCATCACCATACTAGAATTACCACTTGGTATAACGCCTGTAACCCAGTAAAAGCACTTTACCACAAGAAAACTTAATGCCGGATATACAGCTCCCCAACTCAAATATCGGTCATCTTTGTATGCCCAATACGACACGTTAAAGAAGTCCATAAATGTATCACGCTTATCATAGAGAAAAGGCGCCGGCAGATAACCGAAAAACAATAAATACCCAAGATAATACAATAGCCCTATTACGCTCATAATTAGTGCTACTCGCAAAACAGCTTCTCGCTTCATTCTACAGATACTCATATAAACAAAACCCATTATATTCTATGCATTAAGGGAACCTCGATTAACCGTTTTATGGGCATTTCTATAATGTCTGAGATGCGATAAATTAAGATTTGCTAAAGAATTCATACCATCGCCCCGCGGCACTCAATCGCTGCTCGGGGAGATGACCACACGAACGAATTTCTGATTACGTCAAGCTCAATAAGGAGCCATTCGAACAGGCGCAAAAAAAAGAAGGGCGAGCAGCCGGTCCAGGTTCAGTGCCCTTAACACATAGGGGCTGGCACATGATTCGGCGGTATCGAGGTGTAAGGTTTTTAGGGATTTTTCAGGCTTTTCCTTGCATTCAAGATACGAAAAAATACCACTTAATTCATTGCCATGAATACGTTTAACTATTATTCAGCAAGCCCTATCTAGGGAAGCTAAGTTTGTTTTGCGTATAGCCCCTTAATCGGGGAGTACGAGGGGCCAAAGCCTCATCACTTGAACTGCTTAGCTACGACACACTTAATCGAGGCACACATCAGTTTTCAATCGAAATTGATACGTTCCTGTTCATAGACCCGGGGTCTTGCCAATATCTGGGTGTATATCGCGCCGACATACTCTCCGAGAATACCGATGAAGAATAGGAGAACGCCGAAAAGGAAGAAATTACCGATCAGCATCGGCGCAATACCCGCCTGGAAAGTGTTCCAGAACAGAATTTTGCCGACCAGGAAACCGAGCCCCGACAGCAAGCTCGCCAACGAGAGGATAAAGCCGAAAAAGGTCGCGATCCGCAACGGAACCTTTGAATTGCTGATGATGCCGAGGATACCCATATCGTAGAGGGTGAAAAAATTGTTTTTCGTTATCCCCCGATTCCGTCTCGGCTGGGTATAGTTCACCGTCGCCACCTTGAAGCCAAGCTCTGAAATGATCCCCCTGAAAAACGGGTAGGGATCGTTAATTTCCCGAAGAATCCTGATGATTTTCCTATCATAGAGTCCGAAGCCGGTAAAATTCTCGAAAATGTTGACGTCGGACAGTTGCTTCAGAATCCTG
The DNA here is from genome assembly GCF_004332115.1 of Chlorobium sp. N1. Taxonomy (GTDB): domain Bacteria; phylum Bacteroidota; class Chlorobiia; order Chlorobiales; family Chlorobiaceae; genus Chlorobium. Next base: position 5,940 of record NZ_SJPA01000017.1, on the reverse strand, counting down.
TAGTACAAAATCCTCACCGTGTAAATGATCCGGTTTTCGAGGCTTTGGTTTTTCACCGCGACGACGATGTCGTTCCCCGCCTCCCATTTCCTGACGAAATCGACGATCATCTCCGGCGGGTCCTGAAGGTCTGCGACGATGGAGATGACCGCATCCCCGTCGGCCTGGATGAGGCCGTGATACGGGGATCGGATGTGGCCGAAGTTCTGCGAATTGACAATCACCTTGATGTTTCGGTCTTTTTTCGCGATTTCCTTCAGAATATCAACAGTCCTATCCTGAGACGAATTGTCGATAAACAAGTGCTCGTACGTATAGTCGCTCAACTGTTTCCGAAAGACCTCCCGGACCTGCGTGTACACCTCTTCGATATTCTCTTCCTCGTTATAGCACGCAGTAACGATGCTTATTCGTTTCATGGCTCGCTTTTTTGGTAAACAGAGATGAATGTTCCGTACTCCTTAGACCCATGTTGTCCGAGACAGGACAACCCACCATGATGCACTATACCCCCTTCTTTTGATCATCGGTGCTTGAACGTGAATTTCTTGTGACTGAAATACGATACCAGCACGATCACAACCACTGATATGGCCTGCCCCAGATACAGATCTATCGAGGTAAAGCGCTTCAGGCCGAACAGGATGAGCATATTTCCAAGGTAGGCATAAACATACACCACCGAAAATTTCAGGTAACCCTTGATCAGATCGCCTTTCGACCTAAAGACCAAGTACTTGTAGAGCAGATAGGCGCTGATGGTACTCACGACATAACTCATCAACAGGATGATGTTATAATCCATGCTTTTCGACAGCAGGTAGTACAATCCGGCAAAGAGCCCGTAACCGAATGCCGTATTCCACATTCCGACAATCAGATACATAATCTTTTCCCTATGCCTAACCACCATTTCTCTCATAGGAACCTCGATTAACTGAATTTTGAGATATCATTCCGGCCGGGTATGCCGGCAAGAACATATTCGATCCTAAAAAACACTGGAGGTGCTACATTATTATCCTGAAAGTCGGATAAAGCGCGCACGGTAACGGAAAATGATCACCATATGAGCACGATTTCCTGCTAAATCGTGCTTTTTTCTTGCTTCTTTGCGTGTACGACAAAAAGGAGAAAAGTCCATGTCTAAGCCAGTAACCGGAAAAACTCACGTCGGAGAGCGCCGTGAACGGCGCCCAAATGGCGATATTTACATCTACGAGCGCGTTACGGCCTATGACGAGAAGGCCAGAAGGACGTATACCGTCAGTCAGAAACTCCAGGGGAAAATCAAGGCAGGAACACAGGAGATGCTTCCCACACGGCCGAAAAAACGCAAGGGTGAGGATGCGATGGCCTCTGCGGTGCGCAGGCACAGCGGACTCACCGATATTCTGGCGTGGGTCGGCAAAGCCTCATGCATTGACGATGACGTGCGATCTTCGTTCAGCGAGGGCGATGCGGCAAAGATCCTTTCCATTGCACGCTACTGGATTGGTTCCGGTGGGAACACCCTGCCCCGCCTTGAGGGCTGGCAGGTGATGCACCCCCTTCCATACAGCGAAGCCATCACCGAAGACGTTTACGGCGACCTGTTCAAACGGGTCGGGTGCGATGAGGACGGCGTGCAGCGCTACTTCTCCTGCCGGTCGGATCGTCTGGGAACAGCTCCGGTGCTGGCGTTCGATTCGACCACGATATCGACCTATTCCCTGAACCAGTCGGACGCGCGACGAGGGTTCAACAAGGACGGTGACGGGCTGAACACCATCAAGCTGCTGACACTGTATTCCGTAAAGGACCGCGAGCCCTTGGCATTCGCCAAGCAACCAGGCAATGTCCCCGACGTCATCTCCATCGAGAACACCCTGAAGCAGCTCAAGTGCTTTTCACTTGAGCGCCCCTTGATTGTCACCGACAACGGCTACTACAGCGAGGAGAACATGATGAAATTCTCTTTGCGCAACATGAAGTTCCTGACGCTCGCCGACTCGAACGTCACCTGGGTTCGTCAGGCAATAGATGCGCTGCGGGAGCAACTGGCGGGCATGTCCAGCACCTGTCCGTTCGATCCGTCGGTGAGCGGCGCCACACTCTTGAGAACGCACGAGTTCGGTCGGGTGCGCCAGCGCTCGCGTAACGGCAAGCATAGCGGAGAAGAAGAGACGTTCGCTCGCCGCCTGTATGTCCATGTCTTTTATTCCCCCGACAACGACACCAAGAAGCAGCTCGCATTCCGCAAGGATCTGCTTGAGCTGAAGGCTCAAGTGGAGGAAGGTGTGGCGGAGTTTACGATACCTGCCCAACGGAAAATCGAGAGGTACCTGATCAGTTCGAAAAAGGGGCGGGGCGGACAGTTGAAGGTCAGCTTCAACGACAAAGCCATACTCGAAGCAAAGCGATACTTCGGCTATTTCGCGCTTGTCAGCAATCAGGCGATGGACACCTTCACGGCACTGGAGGATTACCGGCGGCGCGAAAAGATAGAGGAGCTTTTTGCCGTGCAGAAGGGTGGCCTTGACGGAGCAAGGCCACGCACATGGTATCCCGACAACTTGCGGGGACGGCAGTTTGCGCAGTTTGTCTCCTTGGGGTATCATTGCTTCCTGACGAAGAAGATCAAGGAAATGCGCCAAGGGCTTGGCAAGAGCGGAAACGGAAAGACCAAGGCGCTTCTCTCGCTCGAAAAGAAGCTGGACAAATGGCTTGAGCAGCGTTCACTTGCACAGATTCTGGATTGGTTCGACTGCATTGAGACAACGCACGTGCAGACTGCTATGGGCAGCTACCGCTGGTCTACCGAGTCAGTCGCCAGAGACAGGCTGTTCCTGGAGTATCTGGGCGTGACGTCCTGACTTCGTGTACGCATTATCCTACTTTTAGGTTATTATGGACACTCAAAGAAGCCATATATTCCTCAAAAACAGGAGATATGAATTATGGCACAGCAAACACCCCGTCGTCAGTACGACAAGCAGTTTAAAATGGATGCCGTCGAACTGACCCTCAAGGGCGACAGGACTGCGAAGGAAGTCGCCGATGATCTCGGGATCAATCCATACGTTCTTTACCGGTGGCGGAGCAAGTACCTGACCGAGAAGGACAGCGCTTTTCCCGGGACAGGTAACCCGAAGGATTCTGAGACTGAAAAGCTCCGTAAGCTTGAGCGGGAATTGAAGATAGTAACGGAAGAACGAGAGATATTAAAAAAAGCACTCGCCGTGTTCTCAAGGTAAAATCATTGATTTATAGCTTTATCAATGAACACAAGAATGTCTTTGCTGTCAGGACGACGTGCCGGGTTCTTGACGTCACTTTCAGCGGGTATTATGCCTGGACACGGCGACCTAAAAGCTCCAGAACCGAAGAGAACGCGAGAATCATGACCGCTATCAAGGATATCCATAAAGAGAGCCACGAGACCTATGGGAGCCCCAGGATAGCGCTGGATTTGGGGAAGCGAGGCATCAAGTGCAGCCGGCCCCGGGTAGCCCGACTGATGCGGGAAATGGGCATCCGGGCAAGGTGCGCCAGAAAGTTCAAGGTGACGACGGACTCGAACCATAAGGAGCCCATAGCACCGAATTTCCTGGATCAGGACTTCTATCCGGATATGCCGTTTGAAGTCTGGACGAGCGATCTGACCTACTTGTGGACCGATAGCGGCTGGCAGTACCTCACAGTGGTCATGGAGCTCTTCAATCGGGAGATCATCGGGTATTCACTCAGCAGAAGCATGTCGACCGAAACCACTGTCATTCCTGCATTTGAGATGGCTGTACTGCATCGGCAACCACCGGAAGGAGTCCTCTTTCATTCCGATCGTGGCGTGCAATATGCCAGCAAATCCTTCAGGAAGAAACTCTCCGAGTACGGGATGATTCAAAGCATGAGCGGCAAGGGCAACTGTTACGATAATGCGGCAACAGAGTCGTTCTTCAAGACCCTGAAGTCCGAATGGATTTACGGCAGAAGGATCCGTAGCAAGGAAGAGCTGCAGAAGCTCCTGTTTGAGTATATCCACGTCTTTTATAACCGGAAGCGGATGCATTCGACCTTGGGATATCTTTCTCCAGTAGAGTATTTACGCAATTATTATCAATCGAGGTCTTTGGCTTCTTAAGCCGTCCATTTTTTCCTTGCAACTCCAAAGTCCTCAGGCTGACCCAAACGAGAGTGCCTGCCGGAGCAACGCACTGGAGCCTTCGATTGATGGCTAAGCATACCGGGATAACGATATGGCAGGTACAGCAAATCTGGCAGGGTGCCGGGCTTAAGCCCCACCGCCTGCAAACCTTCAAGTTCAGTAACGACCCGGAGTTTGCAGAAAAAGTTGTGGATGTGGTCGGTCTGTACATGAACCCTCCTGAAAACGCCATGGTCCTCAGTGTGGACGAAAAGACGCAGATTCAGGCACTTGACAGAACGCAACCCATGCTGCAACTCAGGCCTGGTCAGATTGCACGCAGAACCCATGACTACAAACGAAACGGCACCCGGAGTCTCTACGCAGCCTTCGATATCCTGACGGGAAAAGTCATCGGTCGGGTCACCAATAAGCACCGGGCAAAAGAGTTTCTTGATTTCCTTCGCCAGATTGATCGGTCAACACCAAAGGAATTGGACCTGCACATCATTCTCGACAACAGCTCAACGCATAAAACGGCAGACGTGACTGCCTGGCTGGACAAGCATCCTCGATTCAAGGTTCATTTTACGCCGACCAGTGCATCATGGCTCAACGCTGTTGAGGGATGGTTTTCGCAATTGGAAAGACGAGCACTCTATCGTGGGATCTTCAGTAGTGTCAAAGAACTGCGCGATGCGATTCATCGCTTTATCAGTGCTCACAATGAAATCCACGCCAAACCATTCATCTGGACGAAAACAGCCAATGCGATTCTGGACTCCGTTCAGCGCGCAAAAGACAGTCTGGCTGTAAAGCCAACCAACTAACCGGACGGAACACTAGTCCGCATGACTGGATGACGTGACCGCTTTGCTCCAGTCCCATTACAGGACCTTCAACGCTCATACCGGTCACTCCGTCCCTTGATGACGCATCGGTACTATCGGCCTCGCATTTTACGCTTGGGCCTTTCCCTTTACATCGCCATCGAAGGTTCCTGTAGTTCAATGCAAAAGCCCGAACCAGGATCACGCTGTCTTTATGCCGGGCACCGCTTGGCCAGTAAACAGGTTCCCGCCAAACTTTTCCTGAATCCGCAGAACCATTCAGTTTTGATGCCATCTTGCTCTTTCGACACGTTTACGACAGTTCACTGGTGTTCGTCTTCCTTGGTTCACACCTTACACCTTACGATGCCTTTTCCATAACGCTCACTACCAGTGCTTTTGACAAAGGCAGCTTATGGTGGTTTGCAACCTGCTCCTGCAAGCCGGTTGCGAGGGACCTACCCTCATCTCTTGCACTGCTTATCTACAGCGCACTTCTGCGAAGAGCCAACAAGTTTATCCTCAACAACACAATCCCATGCCGCATCATAATATTCCAATTCCGCAACAGGCCCATTAACATTCCTTAGATGAATCTCATACTCATATAGCATTTCACCGTCTTCTTTGTATTTTTTTCTAATTTACATATATCTTACTGATATTTGACTTGCTTGCAATCATCTATCTATTCTGCCGAATTCCAACACCAATCGCCTGGATCGATACCCGAAATTCATTTAGCAATGGATCTATGCTTAATTAAATCGATTATAATTAATGAACTTTTATTACCGTCGGACTTGAATCTTATCGATATAGCCGTCGCGCCTTACATCATACATATTCAAAGTGATTAGGGTTTGCTGAAGAATTCAAGCCATCGCCCAGCAGCACTTCATCGCCGCACGGGAAGATGACCACTTGAACAAATTTTGGATTACGTCAAGCTCCAAAAGGAGCCATTCAAACAGGCGCAAAAAA
>NZ_SJPA01000016.1 GCF_004332115.1 Chlorobium sp. N1 | reverse complement strand
CGGCTCAAGAACGAGCCACAGGAAGAGTTAAATGAAAGAGAGGGGCAGCGCCTTTCCGCTGCATAACCAGCAGGTTTCCAACTTAAACTCAGGCCCTTTTTGTCTATAGGACGGGGTCCACTAAAATGCCGCCCTCCGCTCCAGCATGAGATGCTGACTCTGGTAAAGGGCATTGTGCTGAAAGCGATGCGGGCGGGTGGTCAATAATAAAGTGGTGGCGGGGTATAGACGGGGTTATGCAAGGCCTAAACTCACAGCATTTCTAAGCTGCCTATGCGGCAGTGAACTCCTCCTGCGTGTTGATTATGATGTCGCCGTTTTTCTAAGCTGCCTATGCGGCAGTGAACCGGCATGCTTGGCCTTGCCGGTATGCGCTCCTTTTCTAAGCTGCCTATGCGGCAGTGAACTAAGCACCAGTCAGGTCGGCGTACGTCAAGTTTTTCTAAGCTGCCTATGCGGCAGTGAACCTGAATGTCGCAACAGGCGGTCTTATCGGGCATTTCTAAGCTGCCTATGCGGCAGTGAACTCCGATGGTGTTCCACATGTTGGCGCCCGTCATTTCTAAGCTGCCTATGCGGCAGTGAACAGACTCAGCGACGGCAATGTGCGCAGCCTCAATTTCTAAGCTGCCTATGCGGCAGTGAACATGCGCTCCGCTTGTTTGGTCTGTACGGAATATTTCTAAGCTGCCTATGCGGCAGTGAACTCGTCGAGGAGCTTGCTGACGTGGACAACTCCTTTCTAAGCTGCCTATGCGGCAGTGAACGGAGTGTGAGTTCCGTTCGCTGTATCGGCTTTTTTCTAAGCTGCCTATGCGGCAGTGAACTTCCCGGTTCCGCCAGGTCGGGTTGTCAGAGATTTCTAAGCTGCCTATGCGGCAGTGAACTGATGGAGGAAGGCGATAATAAAACGCACGGATTTCTAAGCTGCCTATGCGGCAGTGAACACGGCGGCGTCGTTGGGCCACTCCGAAATATTTTTCTAAGCTGCCTATGCGGCAGTGAACATCTGCGTCATCAGGCGCAGTAACGCCGTCAATTTCTAAGCTGCCTATGCGGCAGTGAACGAATCACGCAGTGGATAAGCCTCCGTCAGCGTTTTCTAAGCTGCCTATGCGGCAGTGAACTCGCACCATTATCCAAGCACCCCGAACCTTGGTTTCTAAGCTGCCTATGCGGCAGTGAACGACTGGTACCTTCCTGCAAGGAACGAACTTGATTTCTAAGCTGCCTATGCGGCAGTGAACATGGCCCACGCTCAGTAGCAGTCTCGCCAGACTTTCTAAGCTGCCTATGCGGCAGTGAACGATTGGTACCTTCCTGCGCGGAACGAACTTGATTTCTAAGCTGCCTATGCGGCAGTGAACTTTGAGTTATGAGATCTTCTAAGAAATTCCCGATTTCTAAGCTGCCTATGCGGCAGTGAACGTGATGCAGAGAGTCTTCCGGTCGATATCAAATTTCTAAGCTGCCTATGCGGCAGTGAACTACGCATGGCGCTTGAACGGCTACCCCACTGATTTCTAAGCTGCCTATGCGGCAGTGAACATCTCGCCATCATATCAGCCCTCATCGGATTTTTTCTAAGCTGCCTATGCGGCAGTGAACTAGACGCGCAAATGGCGAACGCACTGAAAAACCTGGGGCTTTCAGCAAATTCATCATAATGACCATCACAAGATGAGTGGTTGCTATCTTATTGATTTTAAATGTTGTGGCGGCTTAAGCGGAAATTAGGGTTAAAACATTGGGACTGTGGCGTGATCGCTTAATCCATAAGAATTAAAGAGTCCTTTAACAGGGGTAGTGACTTTCTGTTGTTGAATGAAGAGCCTAAATGAATGTCCTGTACTCTGACTGAAGAGTGTGGCATAAGGCAAGCTGAGATGCTTCATAGAGTTTTCGGGTATGATTGATTGTGCTTCCTGTTCCGAAGCGCCGTGTCTTTTCATATACCTTCGCCGAAGTCGTTCTACATTGCTTTTGCATTGTACCCTTCTTACCGTCATCGCTTCTGTTGTCTCAGGGGTCTCGAGAATGTTCCCGATTTTCAGATGATCACGGATTGCTGATGCGGCAATGTGTCCTGATAATTGTTGCAAACGTTCGGGGCGGGTATATAATCTTACTCGATTTCCCAGTCCCGTTGAACTTATGCCAGGGAAGCTAATTGCGGTGTCGGATGCAGACATGGCGACCAAGGCATGATGCAGCACATCATACAGGCGATTCATTACCACATTGGTATTGAACTCTGGCGTTGGTATGAGCAGGATTTCTTGATAGTGTGTCATAGGGGCTACTCCTTTCCGCTTTCGCCAAAGACACCGCCCCTAACCAGTGTAGCCATTACAAAATGGCGGTCACCATCGGATTCAGGCGCTTTGTCTCGGGTTACCCATGAGTCAAGCAAGGTATAGAAATCCTTTTTTTGCTTGGGCTGTCGAAACGCCTTGCCCATGGATGTCACTGATCCATATGGCTCCACAGCTATCGGGCCGATTGCATCTTCATCCTGATACCAATCGTCAATAGTCCTGATTGCATTGCCGATTTTCTGTGAATGCATTGCCGCTTGGTCCGCAATCGAATACAGTGTTTTGCTTTTTTGTCCCTTGCCTGAAGACCCTCTGTCTAGAATCAGCTCCTGGCTCGGATAAACCTCTTGGCCCTTGCCGATACGGACAAATGCCGTGACGTCAAGCAGGGTATATTTGTCTCCTGACAGTCCGGCTTCGATTGCATGGCTTAAAGCGCTAAGGTTGCTTTTCGATTGTTCAGGGATCGTGAAGCTCTGTAATGTGAACGAAAATGCGTCGAATAGCCATTCTCGGTAATTGTCTCCATCCTTGTGGCGCACGATGACCTCAATTGATTCTGCCCCGAGGCGATTTCTCCATAGAAATCGTCCATTTGCGATATTGACTGCATATCGCATAGACAGTTCTGCAAATCCGGTTTCGGCGGCGTAAGATTTAACAATCTGGCTGAGCCGGTTCCGATAGGCCGCATCATTGCATGAGGATGGTTCGCCGGCGCCACCGATAATTCTAAGCGTAAAATTGACTTTTAAGGTATCCGCATCATTGGGAAGCGTTGCAACATCTACCCGTTGAAGATTTGGGTTCTCGATTGCAGCGTCCAACTTTGCGGGGTCTGTGTCTTTAGTTTTCATGCGGTTTGAAATAGTGCCTCGAATGGCTTTTTCACGAACCGTCAGCGGCTTCCAGTTAATGGTTTCCCTCCTGTCAGACCAGAAGCCGGAAAAGAATAATGCATCAGATGGGTCCAGTTTCCGTTCAAATGCTAGAACAGAAGCGGTTTTGATGTCTGCCATGGTTTATCTCCTTTTGTTGTTGAATTATTTCGGGTTAACAGCAAATGCATTGGTAAACGCCCTTTTCGGAATCGTGCTGGTATTGCCAGAAAATCCTGCTGTTCTCATCAATGCGGTGAGGGCTGATCCATTGTCCAAGAGAGTAAATGCATTCGGTGAATGCAAATGGACTTGTGTTGTCGCGCGCATTGGCGATTGTTCCTGGCTGGTATAGTTGTGAGATGGAGCGGTAGCCAACGGGAATTGGAACAATCCATCCTGGTCGTTTCCGGACTATCCAGTCAACATTTTCAGCATTGATGTCCTGTGTTTCTGGTTCTGAATGCAGTGCCGCGATGTCCAGCAGGGCATCGAGGGCGGTAATTTCTGGTTCAGTGGATTGCATTGTGGAGATTTGTTCCGCCAAGAGATCTTCCCTGCTAATAAGCATGAATCCTGGCAGGAGTTGGCGGAGTGCTTTTTTCAATGTGCTCCCATCAAAGTTCCAGTCAATAAGTTTTGCCTTGTTTCTGTCATGTTTAGGCGCCAGCATAGATCCTCCTGCGAATCGAAGGGTATAGGCGATTTCAAGGATGTTTGCTGCCATCTGTGCGGCTTCTTGCTCATTGAGCTCATAGTATTGAGCGTCACGCACTTGAAGTAACAGGCTCACCGTCATATGTGCCCGGCCTTCTTCCGAAATGGACGCGGTTTTGCCACTTTTATCGACCGGGTTTCGGGTTAATCGGAACACCATGTCTCTGGTTCCAGGGGGCAGGAAAACCTGAGGGTAAAACTGGTGGCAGATTATCGCCGTAGCTGTAAAAGAGAGCGTAGGGTACTTGTTGTTGCATGAGCGTTGGAGGGCATGCACAAAGCCGAGCACCGCTGCAATGGATGGGAATCCCCAGGTGAGCGGACTTGAAATACAGTTGGCATTTTGTATGGCCAGCTTGGGAAGGATCAGTATGGCATCAGGATTCTTTTGCATCAGCAGACCTCCGGATTGAGCCATTGCAGCTCATTTTCGAAAAGTTTTTTCCACTCAAAACGCTCGTCGTCGCCGAATCGCATCTTTTCTGTCTGGAGCGAGTCATTCAGCCAGTTTGCAAATTCAAGACTTACTTTGTCAACCCATTCGATTGTTCTTCGTTGTTGCACCCAGGGATCTCCCGTTCGGCTCGGGTCCAGCCAATAGGCCTGATGGGGGAGAAGTCGACAACGGTCGTCTGCTGACCAGCCAGGTGGCAGTTGCTGGACTTCTGAAGCATAGAGCAGGATCAAGTCAATAATTTCTGTGACATAGTTTTCTCGCTGTCGCCTGATTTCAGCGGTGTTGGTTTTGTCCTGCATCTTTGTCAAGAATGCTTTCAGGGCTTTGAGGGGGATTGTTGTTTTAAAGGCAGCTATACGGTGGAAGATTGACTTTACTCCGAATGGAGCACGGACTGCGGCTGTTTTCCAGAGAGGCGGCAAGGATGCCAGCAAAAATGCCTGGCCATGTCGTTCGATGTTCAGTTGAGAAATGTTTTGTGGCTTGGTTCCACCAAACTTTTGGACAGCTAGGTCAGGAAAGTCGAAATGGGAGTTTGTGGACGGTTTCTTTTCTTTTTTTGCCTTGAACGCCGCTTTGTTTTGCTCGCTGTAACGGGTTTGTATTCGTAGGTATACCTCATTGACAAGGGCCGTTGGATAGAGCGGTGCCAGAAGATGGTAGCTGTCATCAGAGAGAGGAAAGTAGACCTGTTTTGCCAGTGTATGTGTGGCTGGAGAAACCTGGCTTTGCATAATGCCGCAAAATGCGGCGGTCCATTTGTTTTTCTGTTCGACGTTCCCAGGCAAAGCTTTTCGCAGGACGGCGTCGTTTCTTGCCATTCGGGAAAGAAGTGATTCTTTATTATGGCTTAGCTGCAGGAATTTGTAGACATCCAGTTTGGCTGCGTTGCCGACGGCATCTGGCGTGAATTGAGGCTTCAAATCCGCTGAAGACGCAAAATGCCGACAGCGGGAGGCTGCATTATGCTCAAAGATATTGCTGCCCTGTGCTCCTGGATTAAGAAACTTTACTGCATGGGTGACAATCGTTAGTTGCTGGACCCTGCGTGCTGCGTCATCAAGCCAAGTTGTTACTTGATATTTTTCTGCCAAGGCAGCGATTGTTTCGGTATCCGAATCGCGAAGATCTTTGAGTTTGCCTTGATGCCGTTCATGAATGAACTGTTCAATCATTTCTCGAAGGCACGCCTCGTCCGTCATCGCTTGTCTGTCATGTTCCATATGAATGTTCCCGTTAAGGATTTATTGATCAAGACTGAACACGCTGCAGCCCTAATATGTGGTGGTAATTCCATCCCCGCTCTGCTCCACGTGTTGGTAGTTCTATCCAGCCAAATCGGTGCGCGCATGTTGACCGGTCAATTGAAAGGCGATTGGCAGCGGAGTCAATCATGGTCGCATAGTCCGAAGAAATCAATTCACCGATGTTTTGCCCCTTTTCCATGTGCAGGCGCTGAAAGAGGCCATCATTTTTCTTTGGCAGTTCCCCCTCGAGGTCATAGAAAAACGGAGTGTCGCTTTCTTCATCTTCGTCAAGGAGTAACCCGAAGCGCTGCCGACCCAGCGGATCGTACCTGAATGGTGTAACTCGCTGCCATTCAGCTGAAAAAGCGGCCTGGGTAGTCCACCATAGCGATACGGAGTTACCGTGGCATGCGATATCGCCCAGCATCAGGTCATGAATTCGTGCATGCTCTAGGTCAGCAAGATTGTCCCTTGGTGCAAGGGTGGCTTTTTCTGCAATTCTCGGCCCCGCTGAAATTTCTTCATATTGTTCGGGTGCAATCAGGCTTGTGAGATCATGGGAACTCAGAGAAAAACGGGGAGACTCTTCAAACCCCGGCCAACGGTAGGTTGCAGAGCCGTCCCGATGCTCAAGGCTCCGGATGTTTGTGCCTAAAAGAATAATGTTTGGGCTTTTGCAGGGGGCCTGCCTGTGGCGCATGACACGTCCGGCAAGCTGGATGATCGATCGCATGGAGGATGGTTCAACAATAGCCCAATCATAATCGTGGTCGCGTCCAACTTCTGCTACCGGCGTGGCAAGTACGGCAATAATGATATTTGCCTCTATGGAGTCATCGAGTATCTCCCGAAGTAGCGGGTCTCGGAAAACATTTTCCGATTCGTTTCGGTTCAGGAGCCGGTCAAGGGTTGATTCAATGGTAGAGCGGACAATGAGAGGATGGCGGGCGTGGTAGCAGCAGAACCTGATATGATGGTTTTCTTTTGCATCTGTCTTGAAAAGAGTCAGCGCGATATCAATCAGAGGGTCAATATTCGCGAGCCGGATTAAACCAAAACTTACTTTTTTCCCGGTTATGGGATCCACGCTGTGATGCTCCTGATGCATGGTGTGCAATAACCCGTGCAGTGTCGCCGCGACTTCATCCCGAACAGATTTCTTGTTTTGTGCATCGCACTGAACTGGAATTATTGTAGCTCGTCGACGAACCGGCGCCTGCTTTAGCCGTTCGAGTCGCTTGGCGACAAATGCATCGTGTGCTGTCCTGAAGCTCTTGGTATCGAAATGATCGCTAGCGGTGGCGCTGTTTCTATGTTCATCAAACCAGGCACAGATGATTCCGCTGGGGCGACTAGATGCGCCCCGTTCTTTATTGAACTCTCTGCGGCCTGCATGATATGCCTGAAAGAGGCCTTCGACCAGAGATGGGGGGAGGGTGGCGGACGAGAGCAGCACTTTGCTGCCGAGCATGCCCGCCCAATGCACAAGCCGGGTCAGTGCTGGTAAATCTTGAATGTCAAAATCATCTGGCTCGTCCAGAATCAGGTCTGATGTCAGCAACCGGAGCATGGGTGCAATCTGACGGCCACCCTTGAATGCTTCCGTGGCACCGATCAGATGATCAATGGTGCATGTTAGGATTGGCGCAGCAATCAGGGCGTTGCCATTCCAGGTGTTGTCCATCCATTGTTTGAGGGGACCGATATCGGAAATGCCGTCGAAATGTACATAGCTGTTATCGTTCAAAAGCGGTTCGGCTGATTCAGAACCATTATACGACCTGTCATTCGATGCGTGACTCTGGTTCATGGCAAACAACTCCCTTGCCGCACTGGAGCCGACCAACACGGCAAGATCATCAGATCCAAGTGCCAGTCGCTCACGATAAGCGTCTCCGGTCTGTAGTGTCAGTGTCCGGAGTCCAAGTGCAATGGTGAATCGGGCACCTGTTTCCGGTTTGGAAAGGCCATACATGATTCGTCCGTTGGCAAACGTTTTACCGCTTCCGGTGGAGGCCATATTGATCCCGAAAAATCCATTCGACATGGTTCTCTCACGGATTGAACAGGCCAGATCATAAGCGTTGTCCTGCCAACGATATCGATCGTCATGAGAACGCTTGGTGAACCCTTTGTGGCGAGCAATGCGTGGCAATGCAAGATCCAGTTTCGGTAACACGTGCACAATTCGCCTGACGGTGTTTTCGACCCCAAGAAGGTGTTCGTCGAGCCGTTGTTTCGTTTTGCCGGTTGTTGGATTGGTGTTTGCAAATAAGGGGAACCCGGCATCCCCTAATTCCGGATGAGCCTCTAGGCTTGAATAGTGATGATCGGCAAGCATCATTATAAGCCGAGCCATATGCGGAGCGAATAAGCCGTCCATCCAGTTCCTGGTTAAGAGGCTTTTCTTTTGTAGAGCCATTTCGGCAATGAACTTTGCCCGCCTTTGCCAGTGTAAGCTTTCCAGTGGAAGACCGTTGCTGAAAATCCAGAATGATGCTTTGTGACTTAGATCGGAATCATCTCTTGCAGAGTTCCATTCAGGACCCACCTGTGCGAGTAATGAGATGAGTCGACGTGGATTGAAGTCGTGCAGTCCCTTCCCCTTCTGCAATGGTAATTGGTGGTGGGCCAGCATCAGCCAACCGATGATGCTGGCAAGTGGGGGGAGTGTTTTAAATGGGCTGGCCAATGCGGATATTGTCTGGCTGTCTTTCTTCAGGTTATGCAGTATGCGCTGGCGCAAAACCACGCCTGCCTGCTCCTCGTTCTGAAGGTCTTTAAGGCAGGTTAGCCATGCATTGTCGCCTGTATCAGAATTTCCCTCAAGTGACTGAATGACAAAAGCTTCAAACAGTCGTAATGAGACCCATTCATGGCGGAATGCATCAGCTTCATGTTTTTTTGATGAAAGTTTATTCTGGAACCCTTGGCTGGCTTTGCCAAAATCATGAAAAAGTGCTGCCAGAGAAGCCAGAAGTTGAATATCCTGCAAGGCATGCCAGTCATGTTCATGTTTGACCCGGAGAATGTCCTGTTCCGTTCGGTTTGTAGGCGTGGCCCCCCGTTCATTGAATTTTGCAGCATTGCCGACGATCCACATGAGATCGGTTCTGTCCTTCCCCCGAATCCAGTGGCATGCGATGGCGCTGTTCCTTCTGGCTGTTCGTTTGAGCATCATTCTGAGGGTGTTTAATCCTTGCATGGTGATGTGTGTTCGCCATGTCCGGTTTCCGCTTCGCTCGGCAAACTGATCCAGAATCCTTCGGGTTTCAGCTAGCGCGTTTTTTGAGCACTCTGAGACGAAGAGTACGTTCATACGTCCCCTCCAAAATCAAGCGCAATCTCTTTCAGTGAGTCAATGATGAAGTCCATGGCGTTATGCGTTGTGAAGCGCTGTATGCATGCACCACGAAAGCCCTGTTCATCATCGCCACGATTGGCTGCGATAAACGCCAAGGGAAGAACCAGGGCATCTTTAATCAAGTCTGCAGCGTCAAAGACCAGTCCTCCCCGTCTCGTTTTGCCATGGAGAAGCGCTAACCCGTGTGGCAAGCCTAATACCCATGTAGCGGTTGCCCCTAAGCCGTAGGCCAGATAGTTTCCATGATCGAGAAACCTGTTGGCCGGATCGCTTCCCTGACCTTTGCCAATTCTGCTGAAGTCGCCGTATTTCACGGCCTTTGACGCTAACTTGAACAAGGCTTTTGTCAGGCGTGCTTCAATAGTCAGCAACTCCATTGTATTGGATGCTCCAGAAAGGTCAGCAATGGATTTGTCTAGCAGGGCTTCAATTGCAGATGCATCAATCAGAAACCCGTCATTTCTCAGTTCACGGTCAAGCCAGTGCACATTGATGCATCGCAATCGTTTCAGTTGCAGGGCTTTTGCTGCGGCCAACCTTAGGCTGTCATCAAACCAGAACCGCACCCATGCTTGTAAATATTCAACTGGACGATACTCACTCTGGGGAGAAAACCAGGCGATATCCATCTCCAACTCATTAGCGCTGAAAAGAGGGGTTGATCCACCTCCACAGAATCCAACAAGGACTCCCGCCTTTGCCAGTTCACGCATCGCAGCCTGAGTAATCGAGGTACCTGTACCAAGCAGGAGGGAGGTAGTATTGGCGATGGGAATGTTCCAATAAAGAGATTCCTTGCCGGCCTCTGTTACGTATTCAACCCGTCCGCCATTAACCAATACTCGGCAGTGCTCCAAATAATACAAGTTGGCCCGCTTGGAGTGCAGAATGGATTTTAGGTCGGATGGAGCTAAAACTTTCATCAAAGTGTAAGGGTGTCCTGACAAACCCGATGGCTTGCCAGTTCGTTTATGATTAATTATTTATTTTTTGCCGAATAAGTGAAGAGTGATGGGAGAAAGGGCGATGATGGGCCATCGAGGCAAAGTCGCATTTTTGCTCAATCAAGAGTTCGGATTGAGGCGTCTTTACTGTGTAATTTATATCAACCTTAACACATATCGCAAAGTATATCGGAAGAAATATGGCAGTGGGGGTCAGACAATAGTTGTCATATGCGCGGTGATGTCACGTATTTCAACTGGTTTTTTCGAAACGGCTGTGCTGCTAGATAACCCCACGGGCAACTGCGGGTTGAGAAATCGATCCTCCCCGCCTTTATAGAATATCGCCAAGATGATATGTGCATCTGCCATTGAGCACCATTTGCGTAAGCTGCCATAGTGCTGTAGACTCATATAACGGTCGTTTTATGAGACAGCTGGTAAGGGGGTAGCAATGCCCCCTTTTCCTGGCCATATCTGTCTTATAAATGCGTATCCTATATCTATAGACCGCCTACTCATAAAAACAAGATGTTTTCAAGAATGATCGTTAAAACGCCCAAAACCGGCAGACTGATCGGCTATGCCCGAGTCTCAACGACCGGTCAGGAACTCAACCTGCAGCTTGATGCCCTGAAGCAAGCCGGCATACCTGACAAACTCATCTTCATCGACAAGGCAAGTGGTGCGAAAACGGAACGGCCGGGTCTCGCAGCCTGCATGACGGAACTGCAGACAGGGGATACGCTCGTCATCTGGCGGCTGGACCGACTCGGCCGTTCGCTGAAACATCTCATCAAGATTGTTGAAGAGCTGAAGGGCAGGGGAGTCGGGTTCCGCTCAATCAGTGACGGCGGGATCGACACCACCACCGCATCAGGGGAGATGGTGTTCAACATCTTCGCTACACTGGCGCAGTTTGAGCGGCGATTGATTCAAGAGCGGACGCAGGCGGGGTTGAAGGCAGCGCGGTCAAGAGGCAAGAAGGGCGGACGGCCGAAGATCACTGCGAATGATCCGAAGGTGCAGATGGCAAAGAAGATGAGCAAGAACCTCAGCATCAGCGTTGGGGAGATCTGCAGCACGCTGAAGATTTCACGGGCGACGTATTACCGGTTCTTGAAAATCGGAGCGTAATCTATCATTCTGAATCAGGTGTTCCCGTTACTGCTCTCGCAATTGTAGGCTTGTAACCAAACTATACCTGCAATTGAAAATTCGATGTATTATAGGTATATAATACTAGTATGCCTTGCGTTCGTGCTATTCCATCTTTCCTCGATCTCTCTATGAACCCGTTTTTCATTCAGTCCCACTTATATAACTCCGAATGGGCACATGGGTGCCAGCAGTTGGAGAGCCCTAACAAGCGCAAGTTGATGGACTGGTTTGGAGCGCAACGGAAAACTAGTTGCAAATGCGGGCATTAGTCATAAGAATCCAGGGGTGACAGTAGATGGCAAAGAAAAAAAAACTATGCAATCCATTCTCCACCGGCGGTGGCGGCCCCCATTTTGAAGCGCATGTCCAAGCCTCCTTTGTCACGCTGATGCTTTCCGGCGGGTACGCCCCCTGTCTTCCCTGTTGGCCTATTGCAGAAATCAAACTTCAGGGCAAGATCGACGGCTTTGATACAGACGACCTCGTTGTTGTCGTGGAAAACGTGAACAGCAAAGAACGGTGCAAACTTCTCGGGCAGGTCAAGCATTCCATTGCCATCACGCAGGGCGGCGCCCTGTTTGGGGAGGTCATTCAGGCCGCCTGGAATGACTTCAATAACCCAACTGTGTTCACTAGGGGCAAGGATATTATTGCATTGATCACTGGACCGATCAGTGCGACCGACGCGCACAATGTGCAATGGTTGCTGAACCAGGCGAGGCACACCAAGAACGTTGATGAGTTTTTCAGAAACGTCCAGCAGACGAATTTCAGCCCACCCAAGAGTACCGAGAAACTGGAAGTCATTCAGTACCACCTAATGGCAGCAAACGGCGGCAACGATGTTTCAAGGGACGAACTCTATGACTTCCTTAACCACGTCCATCTGCTCGGTTACGATCTTGGTAACGAGTTCGGTGTTGTTCTGTCTCTACTGCATTCCCACATTTCTCAATTCCAGCAGCAGTCTCCGCTGTGGGTGTGGTCACGGGTTGTCGATATTGTACAAACCTGGAACCAGAATGCCGGTACGATCACGCCCGGCAAGTTGCCGGAAGACCTTCTCGACGCCTTTAAGCAAAAGGCCATGGCTGTGATACCCGAGGAGATCAAAGCGTCCAATGAGAAACCTAAGACCGATTGGACCCAGCACCCGGACGCCACCTATCTGGCTTTGGCGATTTTGATCGGCTCTTGGCAAGATAAAAGTCAATGCGACCTTGAGGCGATAAGCCAACTGCTCGGAATCAGTTATGACGAATGGTTAAAGAAGGCGCGGGAAATATTGCACTGCCCTGACAGCCCGTTGTCTCTATACAACGGCATCTGGAAAGTTGTTGATCGAGCCGAGCTTTGGAGCCAGCTGGGATCTCGTATCCTTGATCAGAACCTCAATATGTTTAGGACGCTTGCCGTTTCCGTACTGAAGGAGCCAGACCCTGCTTTTGAACTGCCCGCCGAAGAGCGATACGCGGCAAGCATTCACGGCAAGGTGCTGAAATGTTCACACGTGTTGCGAAAAGGCATTGCCGAGGGCTTGGCTATTCTGGGCAGCCAGCCGGAGTCGTGCGATAACTGTTCGCAAGGGACAGCTGAAGCAACCTGCGTATTGGTAGCACGTGAACTTCTAACTGATGCCGACTGGGTTTTGTGGGGCAGTCTGAACGGTTTGCTACCCACTCTGGCCGAAGCCGCCCCGAATGAATTTCTTGATGCGGTTGAGAAAGCGATGCGTCTGACGTCCTGTCCCTTTGATGAGCTTTTTTCTCAGGAAGGCAACGGCATCACCGGCGGCAATTATTTAACCGGCCTGCTCTGGGCGTTGGAAGGGCTAGCTTGGGATGAACAATATCTGGTTCGAGTCTGTGTTGCGCTTGCTGAACTTGCCAGCCATGATCCCGGCGGCCGGTGGGCCAATCGCCCATCCAATTCGCTTGCAACCATTTTGCTGCCATGGTTGCCACAAACGCTGGCTTCTGTTAAAAAACGGATGGTGGCGGTGCAAGCGATCCTTCGGGAATGGCCGAATATCGCCTGGAATCTGATCATGCAGCTTCTTCCCGGCCAGCACCAGACCTCTTCCGGTTCATATAAACCAAGCTGGCGCAAGACCATCCCCGCTGATTGGGGAAAAGGTGTGACGCATCAGGAATACTGGCAGCAGGCATCATTTTACGCGGAGCTTGCCGTGGCTGCCGCTGGTCAAGATCCTGCTCGGCTTGCCGCATTGATTGATCATTTTGATAACCTTCCTAAACCAGCTTTTGATAAACTTCTTCAGGCTCTTGCATCCCAACCCATTTCAGAGCTTCCCGAAGAGCAACGACGATTGATTTGGGACCATCTCACGAAATTCACAAACACACACCGGCGGTTCTCCGATGCGGAAGGGGCATTGCCCGACGAACTGATTACCTACATTGAACACGTTGCCGAGCAACTCGCCCCCACCAATCCTTTCAATTTATATCAGCACCTATTTTCAAACCGTGACTTTGATCTCTACGAAGAGAACGGCGATTGGGATGAGCAGCGAAAGAAACTTGACACCCGGCGCGAAGCGGCCATTTCGGAAATCTTCCAGCAAGATGGTGCCGAGGGTGTTATCCGATTTAGCGAATACGTTTCTTCACCAAGTCAGGTAGGGCACGCGCTTGGAGTTATTGCCGATTCAGTCATTGAGCTCACACTTTTACCTTTCTTCCTGGATTCAGCGGACAACAAGCGCAAGGCCTTGGTGAGCGGTTTTATCTGGCGGCGTTACCATCTCAAAGGCCGGGAGTGGTGCGACGGCCTCAATAAATCTCATTGGACGCCCGAGCAAGTAGGTCAATTCCTGACTTGTTTGCCGTTTACCAAGGAAACATGGGATCGCGCTTCAGAATGGCTTCAAGCCCACGAGAGTCAATATTGGACCCGCACCGGCGCGAATGCCTATCAGGCCGATGGCGATCTTGCCATTGCGATTGAAAAACTGATTGAACATGGCAGACCACGCGCGGCAATCAACTGCCTGGAAAGGATGCGCTATGACAAGCAGCCAATCGATACGAATCAATGTGTTCGAGCGTTGCTCGCAGCGCTTTCCTCCAGTGAGCCAAGCTACGCCATGGATGCATACCACATCGTCGAACTGATCAAGTTTCTTCAGACAGAGCCTTCGGTGAACCAGGAAGACCTCTTTAGAGTCGAGTGGGCATATGTTCCCTTGCTCGACCGTCATAGAGGTGCCGTGCCTCAACTCCTTGAAAGCAGACTAGCCAATGATCCCGAGTTCTTTTGCGAGGTAATTCGACTGATCTATCGTTCCAAGAAAGATGATCAGCCGTCTAGAGAACCTACCGAGGAATCAAAGGCAATTGCAACAAATGCCTGGCAGCTACTCCATGAGTGGAAGATCCCGCCGGGAACACTACATGATGGAACATTCAGCGAAGAGCGCTTTGCTGAATGGCTCCAAAGGATAAAGGACGTCTGTACGGAATCTGGGCACCTGGAAGTTGCACTTATCAAAATCGGCGAAGTATTGATTCACACTCCACCCGATCCAGAAGGATTATGGATACGCCGCGCGGTCGCTACCGCACTGAATGACCGTGAATTAGATGATATGCGCAATGGCTTCAGGACGGGGACATACAACTCACGCGGTGCTCACTGGATTGACCCAACCGGAAAGCCGGAAAGAGAATTGGCTGAACATTTCCGGGTTAAAGCCGAGGAAATAGAGAACGCCGGCTTTCAGCGATTTGCAGTCACCTTAAGAGGTTTGGCGGACGGCTATGACCGAGAGGCTGAGCGAATAAATAAAGATCAAACAGACCTAGAAGTAGAATAATCTCTATGCCTAACAACCTCATCAACCCTATGTGTTAACATAGGGCACTCGCCAAAAAGCGTGGGGCATACCGTGGCCGGAAAAAAGTGCTGAGCAGCGAACAAATTGCCGACCTGAAAAGCAGGATAGCCGCTGGCCAGCCGAAAGGTCGCCCGCGATTTCGCCATCAGCCGCGAGACGCCTTACCAGTATCTGCGGGCAGACGGTTCACAGCAACACTGCACATTCAAGATGGCTGTACGTCATTATCAGGTAGCTTTTCAGTCTGATTCTGCTTTCAATAGCAGATAATCACTATATTACTATCAGTCTTTCTAAAAGATAGCTCCAGCTTTTTCGTTAGGATTATTGGTACCTTTCATGCTGTCGCCCCTAATCCTCAAGCTGACAACAGATCTTTCTGAGACGTATCCGCATCTTATCCGTCAAGCGAAAGAGCTGGTGCAAGTTTGTGCTGAAAGAAAGATCAGAACCAGCAACCTGTATAGTACAGGGAAATGCGAAGTTATTATGCCGATCCGTATAAGACGCTGAAATAAACCCTGATATAAGGCATAAAAGATTAATAATTATGTAATTAACGGTATTCTATCTTGTTTTTCGATTGCGTGTTATATGGGTTGGAATTCAAAAATTCGCGGTTTAGGCGGATCAATCTAATTATTGTGGCCCTTCGTCGAATTTAGTGGGTCGCTCTTCGGCAAACTACTGCATTGTCAGATTGCCATGTCGAGCTTCCCGCAGTAAAACAGGATTCGGGTTCGGTAGCTTTCGAAGCTGTGGAACCCACGGG
>NZ_SJPA01000015.1 GCF_004332115.1 Chlorobium sp. N1 | reverse complement strand
CCCGTGGGTTCCACAGCTTCGAAAGCTACCGAACCCGAATCCTGTTTTACTGCGGGAAGCTCGACATGGCAATCTGACAATGCAGTAGTTTGCCGAAGAGCGACCCACTAAATTCGACGAAGGGCCATTATTTTCGGTATAGTTCAAACTGAAGTTGACTCCAGCTCCCAACAAACAAAAATTAAGCTAAGTTTTAACTGAATAAACCGTAATTCGTGTAAACTCTCGTCATTGAACAATCACGACCCCAATCACCCGCCAATCGACGGCTTGTTAGCCTCCATTATGGCTGGAACATAGGCCTTGGGATCAACAATCGGCAAAGGAACACGCTCAAGAAATGAACCGGCCCCCTTGACGAGCAAAGCCCCCCTGGTCGTCGAAATTGCCAGGGAAATCACCGTAGCATAGAAATCGGGCGGAACGTCCACAACGGCTCCCGTATGGCTATCGACGTCAAGCCCTTCGGTACTGAATAAGGATTCAGCAATCATGGTAGCATACCCGACCTGGTCCAATGAGCGCTGCACGACAATGCCGACCGTGACGATGAGAGCGGAGGGCTCATGGCTGACGCCGACAGAGGTTTCAAAATCAAATGATTCGTTCTCGCCCAAAGGCTCTTCGGGAGCCTTGAACGAAAATGCGGTAATCCTGAACCCCGAAAACTGAAACCCTATGTTCTTCTTCTGTTTCATCACGGCCTATCCGGCTATGGAGTAATCATGATACAAAACCGCACGGGCGCCTCCGCCGGCTCGGGCAGACTTCGCTGTATAACCCTCAAGTGACGAAGTTGCAGGAAATTCAAACTGAGTCACAACAACCTTGTAGATAACAGCCTTCCCTTTGTAAGGGATCGAAAAGATATCCTGGCCGAGAGCGACCTCGAACTCCACCATGGTCTTGAGGGTCGGATTAGCAGAACCCGACAGGACTCTACTGACATAGGATTCTTTCTTCCCGAGCTTTTCAGCCAACTGACGCTGACTCATCCCACCCCTCTCCATAAGGTCGTGCAGGCGGACGGCAAACTCACCCTGCCGTCTGACAAACTTTTTCGTCAGTGGTGACACCCCCTCGAGGGCTTTTTTCAAACATGATGGTTTCATAATCAATCCTCCCCTAAAAAGACAAGATCCCCGCTAATAAGCCCGGTATCGGGATCAATATGGATTTCACCGGTTTTCTGTCGCGCTGCCACCCAGGCATCGACTTCCTGCAAGAAGGCAACGGCCTCATGCAATACCGGATCCTCTTGATAGGTTCTTGTTGTCTTTACCCCTCCATACCCGACAATAAGAAGAACACTCGACCAGCGAAGGCAATACAGCCTGAGCTTTCCGTTCCCATAATGCAACGCCTCAACAGAATCCCGTATCGAGCCCTCCTTTTTGAAGAACTGCTCCTTGAAACCGAAGCGCTCAAACTCCGTCTTCTCCTGCCCGGACACATGTACTGAGTACAACGAGCCGCGCAGGCCATTCTCAACCGGCTTGATCTGGAATCCGAGATTCACTTATAAGTTAAGTTTTAATTCGAACAAACCATAACTAATCGGAGCCGGCCTGCAGTCAATACGAACCCCCTGAACTCCTGCCCGTCCAGCTGCCGGTGAGTGTTGCCCCCGACAATGGAACTCGCCATCACCAGAATGCCGATGGCCTCCATTTTGGCCATAAGCTGCCGCAGCGCATCGGTCCATGTCGGCAGGGCCGCCCTCTCCTCCATCGAAAGCGGCAACACATCCCGGATCTTTCGAGCCACTTCTTCCGGACGATCTGCCGCCGAAGCACTTCCGACAAAAGGCAGGGGCTGCATGCCCTGCATCTGGGCATACTCGCGAAACCACTCCTGGCGCTGCTCACACAGGAAGATCGTATCCAGCAACTCGGTGCTCGGGTCACGAAGATCGATGTCACGGAAGGTACGGTAATCAGGAACCGGCAAGGGCAGGGAGGGCGGCTCGGGCAGGAAAAAGTAGCCGAAGGAGGTGTGCGTCAAACGGGCGAACTCTTCCAGCTGCCGGAGCGTCGGCATGGCCTCCCCACTCAGCCATAGCGGCCATTTCCGGAACCGCTCTTCAAGCTCGGCATCAGTCAGCCGGGCCCGCTCGGCAGCCCAGCGCAGTACCGAAACCGTTGCAGGAATACCAGTCATGCGTCCACTATTGATTTTCAGTCACTCGCAAATGAGGTTAATGTGGCGCAGTCAGGAAAGTTCCGGTCGAGAGTGCAGCAGCAAATAAAAAGCCGCCCAACCGACAAGACAGCCCCAGTCCGGTCACCCAAATATTGGACCATCAACACCATGCGCAGGAGAACGTCAATGCATTGCGCATGCATTCAAGACCTCTTTAACCTTATGGGCATCTCGAAAAAGTCTCGGATGCGATAAATTGTTATAAAAAGGCAATATAGCCTATCCGTAAAAGGCCGAAATTCCGTATTTTATGGCAGAACGCACTCCATTTATCCCTCTGCCATGAAGAACATCAATCCACTGGGCCTTTTCGACGAGCATTTTCTCCTGGAACGCCTGACGAAACTGAAGGATCCGCTGGTGAAACTCGAGTCGTACATCAACTGGAACATCTTCACCCCGGTTCTTGATGTCGCCTTCTCCAAGCCGTCCAACAAGAGCAGAATGGGGCGCCCTCCGTTCGATCGCACGATGATGTTCAAGATCCTGATCCTGCAAAGCCTCTACAGCCTTTCAGACGACCAGATGGAGTACCAGATTACCGACCGGCTGAGCTTCAGGCGCTTTCTTGGACTGAAATCGAGCGACAAGGTCCCCGATTCGAAGACGATCTGGAAGTTCCGCGAAACCCTCATCCAGGAAGGCGTCATCGAGGCCCTGTTCCACCGCTTCAACGAAGCCCTTGACGAGCAGCAGCTTTTCGCCAACACCGGCAAGATCGTCGACGCCAGCTTCGTTGAGGTCCCCCGCCAGCGCAACAGCCGTGATGAAAACCAGCAGATCAAGAAGGGCGAAACTCCCGAAGCCTGGAAACAGAAACCCAACAAGCTCCGCCAGAAAGATCGTGATGCGCGATGGACAAAGAAGAACCAGATGAACTTCTACGGCTACAAGAACCACATCAAGGCTGACGGCGGAACGAAGTTCATAGCCGACTACATGGTGACCGACGCCTCAGTCCACGACTCCCAGGAACTCGAAACCCTGCTTGATAAGGCAGACGAGGGAGAGTGTCTCTATGCTGACGCAGCCTATGTCGGCCAGGAAGAAGCCATTGATGCGTGCCGCATGACGAACATGGTCCACGAGAAAGGCAACCGATACCATAAGCTCATAAAGAACCAGAAAATCGACAACCGCTTCAAATCCCGTTACCGCGCCAGGGTCGAGCATATCTTCGGCTTCATGACGAACACGATGAACGCCATGTACATCCGAACCATCGGCTACGCGAGGGCGACAGGGAAGATCGGCCTGGCCAACCTGACCTATAACATGATGCGCTGCATCCAGCTCAACAGGGTAATCCATGGTGCTGCTCTGGGATAACTACGCCCAATAAGCGCTTCTGGCGGGGGTTTCAGCCCAAAATGTGTCAAAGAACGATGTTTTTCAGGATCGACTATGTTCCTGCCGAGATCCCCGGCCGGAATGATAGTTCAAAAATCAGGGTGAGTAGACCGGAGGAATTTCACCTCCAGCCCCTCGCAGAACTGTGCGTGAACGTCTCCGCTCACACAGCTCCCATCATCCAGCCATTGGAAGATATCCCACCTTCCAGTGCACCAACAACTCTGGGCTCGCCTTGGCTTTAAGCCAGAGCATATGCCCCGCTTTTGTTTTGTGCTTCTGTAAGGTCTTGTACTTCCTCATCATCCAGCGTACCAGATGCAGATTCATATGCCGCCATATCACGTCCATTGCCGAGCGGCGGAATTTACCATAGTAGTTCAGCCATCCTCTCAGCACCGGATTGATGCTCTTTGCTATCTGGCTCAGGTCTTGATCGCATCGAAACTGAAGCTTCCACCTCCTGATCGTTTGCCGCATGTGCCGCTGTGCATCACGACTGACTGCCGGAACAAAGTTCATGAACAGTTGGCCATGCTTGTTGACGGTCTTTCTTTGGCGAAACGTGTACCCAAGAAACGTGAACTGCCTTACCGGATATTTCCCCTTGCGGTTGCTATCCGCACAGTACACGATCCTCGTCTTTTCAGGATGAAGCTCTAATCCGCATACCTCGAACCGCTCCCTGATCTTGTTCACCACCAGCTTAGCCTGCGCTTCGCTTTTGCAATGCAGCACACCATCGTCGGCATACCGACAGAATGGTACGCCCGGCAGGTTTTCACTCACCCACCGGTCGAACGCGTAGTGCAGGAACAGGTTCGCCAGTAGCGGACTGACCACGCCGCCTTGCGGCGTGCCTTCTGTCCTTTCCACCAGCTCTCCATCCGGGGTTTCCATCGGCACTGTCAACCAGCGCTTCACATACAGGAGCACCCACGGAATCTGGCAATGTTTCTCAAGCGCACGATTCAGCAACCCATGATCAATCGTATCGAAACATTTCCTGATATCGAGATCAACGACCCAGTCATACTTCCAGCACCGCTCTCTCACCACCGAAAGGGCATCGTGGGCACTTCTGCCCGGTCGAAACCCGTAGGAATCCTGATGAAATATCGGCTCCAATAGTGGTTCAAGAGTCATACTGACCACCGTCTGGGCTATCCGGTCCGCTACCGTCGGGATCCCCAGCATCCTTTTCCCTCCCGTTTTCTTGGGGATTTCTACCCCCTTGACCGGTGATGGAAAATAACTGCCGGAACTCATCCGGTTCCATAGCTTGTACAGATTGTCCTTCAGGTCTTTCTCGAACTCCTGAATCGTCTCCCTGTCGATACCAGCAGCACCTTTTTTGGCTTTCACCTGCTGATACGCTTTCCAAACGAGGTGTCTGGATATCTCATACGGCTTTGTCATGCCGAAATACTCCTCCCGCTTTCGCAGTTGATACTACTGCATGACTGAATGATGCAGCCCCTTTGCTCCAGCCCCATTACAGGGCCTTCATCGCTCTTACGGACTGCTCCGCCCCTTGCCGGCGTATCGGTACTTTCGGCCTCGTGTGTCACCCTTGTGCCTTTTCCCTTATCATCGCCAGCGAAGGTTCTCGTAGTTCAATACAAGCGCCCGAGCCAGGATCACGCCGCCTCTATGCCGGACACCATCTGGACAGTAAGCAGGTTACCTCCAGATTCATCCCGGACCCAATTAACTGCCCGGTTTTGATGTCGTCTTAGAACTATCGACACGTTTATGGCGGTTCACTGGTGTTCGTCTTCCTTGGCTCACACCTGACATCTTGAGGATGCCTTTTCCGTATCGCTCACGACCATAGCTTTTGACTACAGCCGCATACGGTGGTTTGTACCCTGCTCCTGCAAGCCGAGTACGAGGGGCCACACCCTCATCACTTGCACTGCTTAGCTACGACACACTTAATCGAGGTTCCCTTATATATTTGAAAAACCTCTTCACCCAACCAAAGCAACCCATGAGCGGCTCACCCGAACACCTCCTCGACCGGCTGCAGGCGCTACAGGAAGAGAACCGCCGCCTCAAGGCGCTCCTCGACGCACACGCCATAGCGTGGCAACCCGAACCGGAGGCCATGGAGGAGCCAGAGCAGCCGTACACCACCCCGCCTGCCCCTGATACGCCCCGCACCAACGAAGAGAAGATCGCCCTCTTCATGGAGCGCTTCCACGGCCGCCGGGACCTCTACGCCCTCCGCTGGGAGTCGAAAAACGGCAGCAGTGGCTACGCCCCCGCCTGCGCCAATACCTGGCGGCCGGGCGTCTGCCTGAAACCGGCACAAAAGTGCAGCACCTGCCCCAACCGCCAGCTGCTCCCGCTCGACAAGAAAACCATCCACGGCCATCTTGCCGGCCGCCACACCATCGGCATCTACCCGCTGCTGCAGGACGACACATGCCGTTTCCTGGCCACGGACTTCGACGGCGGGCACTGGCAGGATGATGCCCGAGCCTTCATGGAGAGCTGCCGCCGCTTCGCTATTCCCGCAACGCTTGAAATCTCCCGCTCGGGCAACGGCGCGCATATCTGGATCTTCTTCACCGCGCCGGTCCCGGCCCGTGACGCCAGGGAGCTCGGAGCAGCCCTCGTCAGCGCCACCTGCCGCAGCAGCCGCCAGCTCTCGCTCCAGAGCTACGACCGCTTCTTTCCGAACCAGGACACCATGCCAAAAGGAGGATTCGGGAACCTCATCGCGCTCCCCCTGCAGGGAAAACCGAGAACCGAAGGGAAGAGCGTCTTCGCAAACTCCGAGTTCACCCCCTACAGCGACCAGTGGAGCCACCTTGCCGCACTTGACCGCCTGACTCCGGAGGAACTCGCTGAAGCGACCCGAAGGGTTTCCGAAGGGAACCATCCTATCGACGTCGCCTACGCCCTGGAGGAAGAGAACCCGGAACCGTGGAAAACACCCGCTCACCGACCGATCGCCCTTCAGGGGCCGCTGCCGGCATCGGTCACACTCGTTCGTGCAAACCAGCTCTTCATCGAAAAGGACAAACTCGGCCAGCCGCTCACCAACCGGCTCATCCGCCTCGCCGCCTTCCAGAACCCCGAATTCCACAAAGCGCAGGCCATGCGCCTGCCGGTCTGGAACAAACCCCGCATCATCAGCTGCGCAGAGACCTTCCCGCACCACCTCGCCCTGCCGAGAGGATGCCATGAAGCCGTAGAAGAGCTGTTCAGGGAGAACGGGATCGAGATCGAGCTGCAGGATGAGCGAGAGGAGGGCAGGCCGACTGGAGTCACCTTCACCGGGGAACTGCGAAAAGACCAGAAAAAAGCCATGGAGGCGATGCTCCGGCACGACACCGGGATCCTCTCGGCGCCGACTGCGTTCGGCAAGACGGTCACTGCCGCCGCCATCATCGCCCGGAGGAACACATCGACCCTCGTCCTCGTGCATCGCAGCGAGCTCCAGAAACAGTGGAAGGAGCGCCTGCAGGCCTTCCTCGACCTCCCCAAGGGCTTGCCCGGCCTCATCGGAGCCGGCAGGAACAAGCAGAGCGGCGTCATCGACATCGCCCTGCTCCAGACCCTTGCCCGGAGGGAAAACCTCCCGGAACTCCTCGAGGGCTACGGCCAGGTCCTGGTCGACGAATGCCACCACCTCTCGGCGTTCTCCTTCGAAAAAGTCCTCAAGGCGGCCAGAGCCCGCTACGTGCTCGGCCTCACCGCAACCCCCGTCCGCCGTGACGGCCACCAGCCAATAATCTTCATGCAGTGCGGCCCGATCCGCCATCAGACGAGGCAAAGCGAGAACGCCCCGAGCGTGCTCGAAGTCCGTCCCCGCGAGCTGTACACCCGGGCCATGCCCGACAGCGACGGCATCCAGGCGCTCTTCAGGTGCCTCGTGGAGGACGAAGAGCGAAATCGCGCTATAGCACGCGATGCCATAGACTCCTACCGGGAGAAGCGGAACATCCTCATCCTGACCGAACGCACCGGCCATCTCGATCTCCTCCGGGAACTCCTCGAACCCAGCATCCCCAATCTCATCACGCTCCACGGACGGATGAAGAAGAAAGAGCGGGCGGAGACCATCGAGCGCCTTGCCTCCATGGACGAACAGGAAGCCAAGATTATCCTCGCCACCGGGCGCCTCATCGGGGAAGGGTTCGACTACCCGCCGCTCGACACCCTGCTCCTCGCCATGCCCATTTCATGGAAAGGCACCCTCCAGCAGTACGCCGGAAGGCTGCACCGCCACCACCCCGACAAGGGGGCCATCCGCATCTACGACTACATCGACCAGAACCACCCGCAGCTGGCGAGGATGTGGCAGAAGCGGAGGAACGGCTATCTGGCCATGGGGTACCGGATCCGGAAAACAGGGGAAGGCAATGCGCTGCAGATGCAGCTCTAGAACGGGGGCCCGACGAATTGAGAAGGCGTTCTTGGTGGCCCCAATATCAGCCATGCTCGATACGCCAATCATTGCTTCCAGGGGAACCCACCGCAAAGCCTTGGCTTTTCGCCCATCATGACTGATATTTTACGTAGAGCGCAAATATCCCCAGAAGAAGCAAGAGCCCGAGACACCCTATGAAACCCGAGAAGAGGAAACTCACCATACTGGTCTCCTCCCCGGTATACGGGATCGAAGAACTCCTTGACCGAGTATACACGCTCCTGACCTCATTTGGATATGACGTATGGATGTCACACAAGGGAACGCTCCCTGTCCGCTCCACCCGTAGCGCCTTTCAGAATTGCCTTGATGCGGTAAAACGCTGCGACCTGTTTCTCGGCATCATCACCCCATCATATGGCAGCGGCCAGGACAACAGCGATCCAAGAGGCCGATCCATCACCCACAAGGAAATGCTGGAAGCCATCAAGCAGAATAAACCCCGATGGATCCTCGCACATGACCATGTAGTCTTCGCCAGGGCTCAGCTCAATAAACTGGGGTTCACGGAAAAAAACGGACGGGCAAAGCTGACGCTCAGCAAAAACCATATATTGACCGACCTGCGCATCCTCGACCTGTATGAAGAAGCCACCATCGATCATGAAGGAGATGACGCCGTCCCATTATCGGACCGGGAGGGAAACTGGGTACAGAAATTCCGATCCGACAGCGACGGCAGCCGCTTCGTAACCACTCAATTTTTCCGTTATCAGGAAGTGGAGGAGTTCATCAAGGAAAACTTCGACAATACACGCGATGAGCCAAAAAGTGGAGATGACGCATGAGTCCTGATAAGATCAAGGAGCTGTTGGCTATCGGTGAAAGCCAGCGCGTTGAGTTCAAGGCAAACGCCCTCGATTCCGAAAGCCTGGGCCGGATCATCTGCGGCTTTCTGAACACAGCCGGAGGCTACCTCATCTGCGGCGCCCTTGAGAACGGGCGAACAGCCGACATCACCCTCACCGGCGATGCCATTGCAGAACTTGAGCGCACCCTCCACACGCAAATCTCACCGAAAGCGTTTGTTTCCGTTCAGGTACAGGAGCTTCAGGGCAAACAGGTCATGGTCATAGAGGTCCCTGCCGGCAAGGACATCCCCTACGCATTCCGTGACATCATCTATATCCGAACGGATGACAACACCATCAAGGCTGACGCCGCGACCATCCGCGACATTGTGCTGCGTCACCAGATCGAACCGGTACGCTGGGAACGCCGATTCTCACTGGCTGATATCGACAGCGATCTTGACCCGAAAGAACTCCAGGACACGGTTGCCGACGCCCAAAAAGCCCGTCGGGTATTCTTCCGTGATACGAGCCGGCCGATCATGGTCCTCGAAGACCTCTCCGCCGCACAATACGGCCGACTGACGAACGGCGGCGACATCCTCTTCACCCGAAACCCTGCCCGGCGTTTTCCGCAAACCCAGATACGCGCCACCCGGTACGATTCGGATAAAACCGGCGACACGTATAGCGATATGAAGGCATTCGAAGGACCGCTCCACGTCATCTTCGAAGAGGCCTACTCATTCATCATACGGAACACCCCGACCGTATCGCGCTTCATCAAAGGATCGGCAAAACGCATCGACTCACCGCTCTACCCCGAAGATGCCGTCCGCGAGGCCCTCATCAATGCCCTCGCACACCGTGACTACAGCTCCACCGCCGGAGGGGTCAGCATCCACATCTTCCCGACTCGACTTGAAATCTGGAATTCCGGCGCGCTGCCTGAAGGAATCACCGCCGAACATCTCGCAACAGGGCACATCTCCGTCCTTCGGAACCCCGATATCGCCCATGTGCTCTATCTGAGAGGACTTATGGAAAAAGCGGGACGGGGAACCGTACTCATGTACAAGCAATGCGAAGCGAACAACCTCCCCGCACCTGTATGGCAATCCGATCCCGCACTTGGGGTTCGGGTGACCTTCCAGACCGGGGAAGTCACCGAGGAAGTCATGCGCCTGCTTCACGTCATGACCGATTCGATGAAGCGTTCAGAAATCCAGGACCAGCTGGGGCTCAAGCACGAGGAGCACTTTCGCAGAGCCTATCTGCTGCCGGCTATGGAGGCGGGACTTATCGAAATGACCGTCCCCGACAAACCCAGGAGCAGGTTGCAGCAATACCGGCTGACCAGAAAAGGGCTTCAGTTCCTGAAACAAACGGAGAAAAGCTGAGGAGGAGGAAGAGGGGTGAGGGTTTACCATTTCATCAACACGATGCACGCCATCAGCAACCTCTCACTGAAGCGCCTGAGGGTATCAAGGCTCGACCAGCTGAACGACCCGTTCGAATTCCTCGCTGCTGACCTGCTGGATCCACGGGATCGGCAAGCGCTCACACACTTCAAAGCGGAGCTTGCCGCCACCAAGGGCATGATCTGTTTCAGCCGGTCATGGAGCAACCCGTTGCTGTGGGGGCACTATGCCGAAAAGCACACCGGAATGGCGCTGGG
The DNA here is from genome assembly GCF_004332115.1 of Chlorobium sp. N1. Classification (GTDB taxonomy): domain Bacteria; phylum Bacteroidota; class Chlorobiia; order Chlorobiales; family Chlorobiaceae; genus Chlorobium. Next base: position 7,311 of record NZ_SJPA01000015.1, on the reverse strand, counting down.
ATTTGATATCCCCGAGGGCTTCCTTCTTCGCATCCACTACTCAGATGAACGGCCAAGGGTGATCCTTGATCCGGAGACAAGGGAAATCATCAATAAAGGGCAGGCTGTAGACCAACTGATCAGGACGAAATTCAGTGACTGGCACTATGAAGACGAATACAGGATGTTCGTTGACCTTGACCCCGCCTCCCAGGAAGCGGGGAACCACTTCGTCGATTTCTCTTCAGAGCTCTTGCTCCGGGAAGTCGTACCGGGGCTGAAGTGCGAGCTGCCGATTCAGCGTATCCGCCAGCTGCTCAAGGATGAATGCCCGCCGGTGAAGGTATTGAAAGCGGGAATGGCTCTTCGAAAGTTCAAGGTCATCGAGGATCGGACTGCGCGAACCTGACCGGTCTCCACACGGTGGCGAAACCTGACGAAACCCGAGTCGGGCAAAGGCTTCAATTTTCGCCTGCCACGGCACACGAAGAGAATGACATCGGAGGCGCGATCAATCCTCTACCAGCCGCCTGAACGCCTTGACTGCCGGAAACAGCATGGCATTCCGAAAACGGCGGGTGGATACTCTCCACCCAACCTCATACATCCTGACAACCGGGAATAGGATTTTCTTTCCTTATTCACCTACATCCCCACTCGCCTACACGTCCCTACCCGGCTTACAACGCCTATCCCTATACGGGAAAAACTCCTGAAGCTGAAGGCGCTGTTAAGATAAAAGTTTTTATCTTAACAGTAACCCAACGACAACAAGCACATGGAACCCACCATCATCTCCGCCTCATGGGGTTTTTACGGCAGGCGCGACGAGCTCAGCCTGCTGCACAAGATACTGACCCGTAACCGTTGGTTTTTCGTCCAGATAGCTGGACGGCGACGCATCGGAAAAACAGCGCTCATCCAGCAGGCCATGCAACGAGCGGGCCGAGAGCTGAGGCTCTATATGCAGATACCCGATTCAGATGCCACCGGTGTCCTTGCTGCATGCAACGACTACCTTGAAACATTTGGACTGCACCAAAAAGTGCACAGCCTGCTCGAGCTGGCACGGCTCATTGCCGAACTTGCCTCCAAGGGCTATGTCATCGCCATCGACGAGTTCCAATATTTCAACCGCAGCCGGCTCTTCGACTTCTGTTCATTGCTGCAGAAAGAGGTTGACCACCTCATGCTGAACCCGAACGGGGCGACCGGAGGGCTCATCGTTTTGGGCTCACTGCACACGGAAATGTCTGCGCTTCTTGAAGACCGGAGCGCACCGCTCTTCAACAGGACGACCGATGTGCTCGATCTCGACCATCTCGACATCGCATCCCTTCTCGAACTGCTCCAGAAACACGGAGACCCCGCCCCGGAACAGCTGCTGTTCCTCTGGAACCTTTTTGAAGGCGTACCGAAATTCTACCGTGACGCCTATGAACAGGGAGCTCTGGCGGCAGATCGCCAACACCTCCTGAAAACCATGTTTTTCAGCAGTTCGTCCCCACTGCGCAATGAAGCCGATAACTGGTTCCTTAAGGAGCTCCATGGCCGCTACGACACAATCCTGCAGTTCATCGCACGACACCCCGGATGCAGCAACGCCGATATCATAGCCGCCATCGCCTCATTTTCTCCCCAGGAAGGCAAGCAGGCGGGTGGATACCTGAAAATCCTCGGTGAGCGTTACCGGATGGTGGAACGACGCCTCCCGATCTTTGCACGTAACTCGTCACGATCAGGCAGGTATTATCTCAAGGACAACTTCCTGCGCAGCTGGCTTATGGCCCTGCAGCGGCCCGTCTCGGCCATGCATTTCCGACCGGAGGAGCAGCTCATACGGCAAGCCGACAGCCTGCTTGCCGATGCTGAAGGCCACGCACTTGAAACCCTGGCCGGCAAGCTGTATGAAGAATTAAGCCGCAAAGGGCTGGGCGACTTCGAGCTGAGCGAAAGAATCGAGGGGTACTGGGATCGCGGCGATGTCGAAATCGATCTTGTCGCACTTAGCCAAACGGCGCGGACCATCCGCTTTGTCTCCTGCAAACGCAACCCCATGAAACTGCAGGAAAGCATCCCCGCCCTCATGGCATGTTCCGGGAAATTCCTTGGGCACCACAAGCAATATCGCGACTGGAAGTGTGAATATTGCGCCATTGCCCCATCCATTCCGGAACCGGTTTGCCGCACGCTGGAAGCGTCGGGCGTGCGGCCACAACCACTCTCGGAACTACTGCGTCCCCTCTTCTGAAAAGCACCAATGCTGCCGCGCATTTATCCAGCAATGATCATCAAGAGAGGCTATTGACAGCAGCAACTCACCAAAATCCTCAATATTGAGCAGTCGCGTAGTCTCCACAGGGTGGCAAAACCTGGGCGGTTCCGCCTGGCGCTTCGCGGGGGGCACTGCTCTAACGTCCGAACAGCCGGACTTGACGTCTCAACAGCCATAAGTCCGTCAGCCGCAACTCAGGAACAAAGCGAACAAAGCATCCCCGACACCGCCCCGCAGCTTCACCACGGCCCCACCGGACCCCGGCTGTTAAAACCCCCGGCAAGGTGTTAGCGGGCGTGTGGTGACCGGAATACACCGTTCAAACATCCTGGCCGGACACGGCGAAATCAAAGCGGACATCTTCGCCGACAATCTCGGCCACGTTGATGGTTGGGATCAAAAACCGGTTGAATATCGTATCCTGCGTCTTGACGTACAGCATACCCCTCAGGCTGCCGACAGTCAATGCCGCCAGGTGCGCAACAAACCCATGGGGGAAAACCATCGCATCTTCGCCTTCAAGGGCAAACCGCTCCCATGCCTCAGGCTCAATGGAAAACTCAGCACTCCCCTCAATCAAAAGAAAGGGCTGCGGCTGCTGATGGGAAAAACGAATACGGGATGAGACCCTGAACAGTTTCTCATCAGTATTGAGCCCGAAATCCAGCGACACGTCAAAGCTGACTTTTTCGCCGTCCTTATAGGCCTCCTTAATCACAGCGAACTGGTCGAGGCTTATTTTACGCAACGCGAAGCCTACCCCATCCTTCTGTTTGTTTTCGGTCATGACGCCCGCCTGAAATCAGACTCGTTCGAATAATAACTGTAACCGACGGTTGCGTCCTCTGCAGAAAAACTTCTCGGCGAAGAAGAGCTTTCTTGACGGAATGCCAGACCAGCGGCTGCACGATGCGATCCCTCCGCGAGCTCAAATGCCTTGTAACGCGATGCAACCGTCAGGATATTCACGCCAAGAGCATGCTCAAGCTTCGAGATGGTTTCGAGCGTCAGGTTTTCAGTCCCCTTCAGGATCTTACTAACATACTGAGAAGAAACTCCCATAACTGCCGCCAGATCTTTCTGCGCCATATGCTTCTCCTGCAACGCGGTAAGGACACAGAGGGCTATCTCGGCCGAGCGGTCAAGCCAGCGCTTGTTCTCCTCAAACCACAGAGCCTCCGCCATCCATGTGGACGGCCGGCCTCCTGCCACCCGATCAATTCTTTCCTTCAGATCATTCATTGCCTTGCCCTCCATTATTGGACTCGAGATACACCAAATCGAACTGGCTGCCCAGATCGTTCCTGATCAAAAAGCGCTTTACCTCCGCCAGTTTGTCCAGTTCATGCTGCAGGTGAACCGCCTCGTCCATGGACCGTGTCAATTTGATGGCGCCACCGGTAATGACGTAGCAATGCACATCGAAACGGATGGCGTACAGCCTCAGCCACTTTTTCTTCACCCGTCCACGCAGCTTACTCTCCTGTAGCGGCAAGCGCCGAAACTGACAATCATCCAACGCGAGAAACAGCGATTCAAGTTCCTCGCCTCTGGACTCCAGGCCACCTCGGGCTATCCGCAGCAGCTTCCGATGCAGTTCATCAGCCTCATGACGTGTAGCCATGACTGCCTCCTGAACGGAAACACCGTTGTAATACCCCCGCGTCAACCGGGCCTTATGCTCCGTAAAAAAATCGAACAGAAACTGAATATCAGATGTCCAAAGCCTGAACAGACGGGTCAATTCATCAGCATCCTCTCCAGGAAAACGAACCGCATACAATCCGGCACCAGTATCAGCATCTGTTATAATACGGACAAGCTCCACAAGAAACAACTTTTAGGTTGATTTCCGCGCCAACACGGCATTACCACACCACATAATCTACCATCGCCACCTTCTACCCCAAACAACTGCCTTATCATCTCAAGATTACTCTATTCCCCTCTATCAAGTAAAAAAAACAAGCGCCCGCATCACACAGGCGCCCATCATGCACACAACCATTTCCCCCTCAATTGCAGGGCTCAATTCACACGCCACACTCCACGGCGGAACAGACCGCCTTCCCATCAAGCCAACCCTTGCATACCAGAACGTCAACCGCCTTTCCGATCTGCCGCTCCCGGAACTGCTCCTTCCTCTTCCCCCAGGCATACACGCCCTTGACGACATCATCCAGAGAGGCAACATCCTGCTGGCTGGCCACCCAGTGCACAGTCGAAAGCAGTTCAAGACCGAAGGAAGACTCAAAACCCTCCACCAGCCGCCCGACCCTATCCAAACGCTCCCGCGTAGCCGCTTCCCCCTCAAGAAAACGCTGGGCATCATCCAATGCTCCGCTCATCAACGATAGTGGCTTATCAGGCTGATCACCCCCATCATCATATCCCGAAATCCTATGCCCTTCAAGCGCCTTGAGCACATGACGAAGGTTCTCGGCATAGGGGCCGTAATGCCCTTTGGTGAATGACAGCCGCAGCGGTTCCCCGCTCACCTGCAGGAAGTACATCAGTTTATGCACCTCGAGAAGCGAGATAAAGGGATCCAGCAAACCATCCCTATAGCGCGCCATCAAACAAAGCAGCGCTGCTCGCCCGGCGGTCATCTTCGGAACATCCCGGGTATGGTTGTTGCAACGAACGGCATTCGGATCTTCGGCAGGCTCAAACACGAACACACGAACCCCCTCGACGTCATGAAAAGCCTCCTCGATCAAAGCTCGAACATCCGGCCAATAGAGCCCGCCGAGGCCGCTGCCAAGGGGAGGGATGGCTATGGAAGTAATCCCTCGAGACCTAATCTCCCCTACCAGGTCCTGCAACCCGGTCTTGATATCCTGAAGGCGGCTCTGCTCCCGCCAGTGCCTCTTCGTAGGGAAATTGACGATGTAGTGAGGATTGGTCAGTTGCCCTGTCTCATAGACAAACATCTTTCCCGGCACCACCTCTTCACGGCGGCACGCCGCCGCATATGCCTTGAAATTCTCCGGATAGACGTTCTTGAACTGCAAGGCAATGCCACGCCCCATGACACCGACACAGTTGACGGTGTTCACCAGAGCCTCGGCCTCTTCAGCCAGAAGATTCCCCTTCTTATATGCTATCATAGTTACGGCCTCCTCATATCTCAATACTACCAATCACGCCGAACTTCAACAAGAGGATCATACCCATACCCGCCAAGAGCCTCCTGAACCTTCCCATGAATATCCGGAGAGTGCACGCCCACCCGCTCAACAAGTTCAAATGGACATCGCTGCTCCAAAAGGAATTCAGCCTGTTTTCCCTCCTTCCTGTCCCGCCAGTTTCTGGCATTGACCGCATCCCAATCAATTTCAACAAGCTGCCGGAGATCACTCCGGTCCTCAAAGTACACTGAACCGGCATTGGTCAAGGTAAATGCCCATCGCAACGCCTCGTGTTCCGCCCAGGCAACGGCTTTCTGAAGGTCCACCTCCAAATGAACAATCGGACCCTGCCCGCCATGATAGGACAGTTGCGGGTGGTTCCCCTTATGCAGCATAAAGAGCATCACGGAGCGGGGACAGAAATAGAACGGCACGCACTCCCCCACATGCAAACCCGCCCGGCTGTCAAGAGGCATCCAGCGCCGCCTCAGCTTAATCTCAGCCATCCCTATCCCGGTGCCCGGAGAGGCTCGACGCTCAACCTCCGCGTCACACCACAAATGCCCATCCGCCAATACCGAAGAAAGCTTATCGACGTGTACGATATGGTAGATCTTGGTATCTGACGGTTGCATTCTTCCACTCCCTGAACGTGATTGAGACAACACGCAAACAACTGCTCTCAGCAAGCCTCGCCATCACCCTGCCCGACCTGTATTGTCGCTTCGTCTGCCCGAACGTTCCTTCGACGGCATTCCAGGCTCCTTCATATTCCCTGATCTGCCGCCGGCGAACACGGTTCACCTCAACATCCTTCGGGTGCCAACCTGGGGATTCCTAATTTCCAAAATCTGGGGAATCTTAATTTCCGATTACATGAGGGCTTTGTTGGCCATGTATCCTCCGGGTTTTTGACCCGAAAGGTACTGTTGCTGATGTTACAAATCCGCACGGCGAGGGGTGGTACACTTATCTCTCCAGAATGGCCGGTACACTATTCTCCAGAATGTGTGGTACACTTTACTCCGGTAGAGGTGGCCCACTTTACTCCAGTGTACTCATCAACACGGCATTACCACACCACACAATCTACCCACACCTGTCGATAATGCAAGTAGTCAACTGTTACCGCTTACGGGACCTGTCTAGTGATCACTCATTAATCAAGGCCACCGTCGCTTTCGCATTACATACTGCTTGTCCGTCCAGGCAAACTGGAAAAATTCCTTCATATCCGGTATATCAGCGACACCGGAATTACTGTTAGGACTTGCCTCTCTAGCGCTGTCACAAAGCGAATCGATCACTTTACGCAGTGCCGCAATCAATACAACAAGCGCATAAATTGCATGCTTGGCTGCTACATCCAGTTCGTGGTTGCGAGTAAAACCGCTTGTAATATCCAGACTCCGCTGATCCATATCTCTGATCTGACAATATGCAATGCTCCCGAGTGCGGCAGATGCGCGCAGCCCAGTGTGCACAACTTTTCTACGCTCTCCCGGCGTAGCCTGTTCTTCCATGATCCGATTGACAATCTCACCCCAACATGCGATTGGGTCCTCATGTGCTTGATGCTTTTGGCCAGTAAGTTGGTTGATGTTGGAATAGCGCCCCCCCGTATCGGCAAATCTGTCCAGAAACTCAAGAATTCTCAAAGACAAGGATTCCGGCTGAAACTCATCCAGATAAGTAAGATTCCGATTGCCACAAATACCCTGGGTTGCTTTGAGTAGACGCATCAAGTCATGCTTGTAACCAGCGATTCGCTTCGACGGAGGCGCCGCTAGTTTATTCTTGGCTCCTCGCTGTGGGGAGTGGGTGACGGTATGAGAAGCGTATATTGTTGGTCAACTCTGACAACATACAATTCTCCTCTGTTACATGAACGACCTGACCCTCTTTCAGCTGGCTCTGGGACTTGAA
>NZ_SJPA01000014.1 GCF_004332115.1 Chlorobium sp. N1 | reverse complement strand
ACCGGCTCAAGAACGAGCCACAGGAAGAGTTAAATGAAAGAGAGGGGCAGCGCCTTTCCGCTGCATAACCAGCAGGTTTCCAACTTAAACTCAGGCCCTTTTTGTCTATAGGACGGGGTCCACTAAAATAAGAGGGGGCTGGAAACCACGCTGGACGGGACTTTCAGCGCATAAACGGAACCGCTTTTGACTCACAAAAGAAGCAATTTGGAGAGGAATAGTTTTATGCGGATGTTATCAAGAACGGCAGCGAAAACAACACAGCTTCACAAGGCAAAACCAGTGCAGTTTTTCTCTCAAATGAGAGAACTCGCATTGAACCCGGGAGCACGTTTGGCCAGAAGTATGCGCTTATCACTACAACGCATAAATGGAACCGCTTGAATGCGGCACTAAAATACGTCATTTTGGCCTGTAGAATGTTGATAACTATGTGGATAACTCAAGTTGTCCACGCATAAACGGAACCGGATTTTAAGAGAATTTGCGCATAACGGGAACCGCTGGTACGCATAAAGGGAACCGCGAGCACGCATAAACGGAACCGGACACCACCTTCAAAGCCTTACTGGTAGCGGGTTTTCAGCCCCTTCCTGTAGTTTCTTCCTGTATTTACCTCTATAAGAATAACCTGTAGTAGAGAGCGCAAAAATGTTGACAAGTAGAAAAAAAATACATCAAATGCAGCGACACGCTTCGAGAATTCAGGTTATCAATGGAAGCTCCATGATGATGGAACCGAAGAACCCCTGACATTACCCAACTTCCCGGTAAAAAAGAGCCCCCCTTCAGGAGGGGAAGAAATGCAACCGGCTTCGCCGGTAGTTGTTTAAGGTCAAAATTCGAAATTCCGCCGTTCTAACGAACGATCTCCACGGCAAACACGCTCGGCAGCATTCTCCATCAGAACGTCTGCGAGAAGGCCCTCTACACGCGTTTTTGAGGCACTCAACATGAGTTCTGCCTGATCACCATGCGCTGAAGGCACCGTTGAGATATTCCTCAGTAGATGAACACCTGCAGAGCCAAGGTGATTGTTAACAAAAAATGTATACAAAACACCATTTGCCTTGGGCTCATATATGTAATAACATATATTGCTGTCATTCATTACTTATTGAGTGATTGATGGTTTGCTTACAAGCCAGCATGGCCCGATAAGAAAATATCTTCGAGACATTACTTGGACCCCATTTCCCCCAGATCAATGCGCCTTCGTTCCATGAACCGCAAACACATAGAGAATCATCACGATTCCGGTACGGTCCTGGCAGGCATAATCATGCTCGTGATTCTTTATGCGTTGAGCTTTTTCATGCAGGGATTCCTTTTTCTTGCTCTGACTATTTGCATCATCGCCGCCACTGAAACTATATGCCGAAAACGTTTTTCCAGCAGTCTCCTACAGATTCTCTCTCCGTTTCGCCATCCGCCGCTAACGCATTGGAACAGATCAGATCACTCCACAAAAAATGACGTCTGAACTATGGAGCACCAGGCAATCAGAAACCTCTCCACAGAACAGCGCCTGACGGCGGTCCAGCAGCGCAACGATCATCTGCTTTATTCCTACACTATCCACGGAACACCGGTTGCTCGTCAACAGGGCTTGAAGGGTGAGATCTACCTCTATGAGGCGGGTCATATTGTTGGATACATCGTCGATAAACTGCACAACAAACGAGCATTCATTTTCGCAACATGCAGCGGTACTGGCACCCATAAAGTCCCGGGTGTTTTTCCCGAGGTTCGTTTGCTGATTGAAACTCGATCGAAAGGTAAAACGCGGAGACTGGTGCAATACATCGAGTATGCCCGCAAAAACAAGATCGTGCTGGACAACCTGCCGGAAGACTTTTTTGTGAGACTGAACACCCTGCTCGAAGAGCGGAAAAACAGTTCACGAGACTTCAGAAATCTTCTCCAGCGGTGGGCATCATGAAGCGTTTTTTCCCACTCATTTCATGCACGGTGTTTCTGATAGCAGTCAGTGTGCTTTCAGTGATGCATCCCGAGAAAAAACTGATCTACAACTATACCGACAGTCTGCCTCACGGGTTCTATATGATCGAGAATGAACTGGTTCGCAAGGGCTCACTCATTGCCTTTCATCCGGCAAAAAAAATTCAACGGATGATGACGGAGAGGGGATACTTGAGGGAGGGGGGCTACCTCATGAAATTTGTGGCTGCTGAACCCGGAGATTCTGTCTGCACCCGGCAGGGAAAACTTCAGATCAATGGAGAGGATTTCGGCCGAATACTGGAGACGGATCGAAAGGGAAAAAGGCTGCCGGCTTACCGTTACAATGGTCGCCTCGAGGAAGGATACCTGGTCGCAATCAAAGGCAAAGAGGACAGCTTCGATTCGCGCTATTTTGGACCGATTTCGAAGGAAAGCGTGATCGGCATAGCCCGTCCCCTGTGGCTCTTCACAGGGACAAACCACACCCAATAAACCACCGGCATTTCTGCCGCCTTGCGGCAACAGAGTGCTACAGGGAATGCACAGAGAAAAGGCAGAAGAAAGATGGAAAGTTGTAGCGCAAGATAAAGAGCAGTTAACAGCCGCCTCATAAGGCGCTGTTTAACAATGCTTTAAGGTGTTAACACGGGGTGTTAGGGTATTAATAAAAACGGCTGGCATTAAGTGTAAGATTCTAATATGTAATGCTTTAGTAGGTTAACACCATCATTTACTGACTCATGGCACACGATGAAAATGAGTACTCGATCAGGCCGCGCATAAACGGAACCGCCCGAAAAGAGAAATCGCCCAGTCTCCGATCCCTGAAAATGCCAAAGGCCGGCAACCAGAAAAACTGGCGAAGTGCCGCTGCCGTTCGACCCTCTCACCCCTTCGCCAGACGTGTCATCATTAAAGCTCGCATTGTCAAGATGAATGCATATGGTCAGAAAGCTGCAGCCATGCACATCAGATATATAGAGCGTGGGGGAGTGGAAAAGGACGGTTCTCAAGGCAAGCTTTATGGTCCAAAAGAGACCATTGATCGGGATGATTTTATGCGTCCAATGGCAGAGGAATTGAACCAGTTCCGCTTCATTGTGTCACCAGAAGATGGGCATGAAATAGAGCTCACCGACTTCACAAAAAAGCTCATGCACCAGATGGAAAAAGATTTGGGACGTGAGCTCGAATGGGGTGCCGTGAATCACTATAACACCGATAATCCGCACGTTCATATCGTCGTCAGGGGTGTCGATTCGGCCGGCACCCAGCTTACCATCCATCCGAAATATATCGGTGAAGGCATGCGTTTCCGGGCGCAGGATATTGTGACCAATGAACTCGGCTGGAAAAGCGAGCTCGACATTCAGCATCAGGAAGAGCTGGAAATCGGTAAGGGAAAATTGACTGGACTGGACAGGAAAATTGCAGCTCTTTCTCGCGATGGATTAGTCGATGTGGGTTCATACCCCTATGACAAAATCGGAAGACTTTCACAGGCAAGAATCATGGCAAGGCTGGAGAAGCTGGAAGCGTTTGGCTATGCCGAACCGGCACAGCCGAGATGTTGGCGTCTGCATGATGACTGGCAGGATCAGCTTAAAAAACTCGGCGTGCGTGAGGAGATCTACCACACGATGCATGAGGCCGTTGGAGGTGATTCGCAACGGTATCGAATCAATGCGATGGAGGGAGAAGTGCATGGAAAAGTGGTCGGAAAAGGGCTCGAAAACGAGTTGCAGGACCGCTACTTCCTTATCGTTGAAGAGCCTTCCGGAGTAGCTCATTATGTGACCTTAGACACCGCACAGGATGCAGAAACGTATAAGCGGGGGGACTTGATTTCTATCAAAAAAGAACGAGAGCCATGGTTAAAAAAAGCCGATCCCATCATCGCCGCAGAGGCTGCAAGGAATGGTGGCATATACGATCCCAAAGAGCACCTCAAGGTTCTGGGTCCCGGTCGTGTCCAGCTCAATGACGGAGGCAGTGTACCGAGTCCTGATTTTGTTGCTGCACTCGAACGCAGATTGCAGCGTCTCCGTCGATACCGTATGGCAGAAATGGTGCCGGGTGGAGCGTGGAGAATTGAGGCAGGAATGGTTGAAAACTTGCGAAAACGAGATGCAGAAGGAGCGGTTGAGAAGTTGAAAATAGATCGTGTTTCAACCATGCCGTTGCGTGATCAGACAACGTACCGGGGGCGCACGTGGATTGACCGGTTTACGGCCATGAATGAGCCCTCTTCGGTATCACGACACGGGTTCGGAGCGGAGGTCCGCGAGAGCCTTCGTCGACGCATTGTTTTCCTCAACGAACTTGGTATTGACCCGTCCGATTCAGGACGGGGAAAACATCTTGATTCTCTCCAACGAAATGACCTGACAGAGCGACTCCAAAAGGGTAATGACCTTCAGGTAAAATCCCTCGTTGCCGGGGAGCGGATCAGGGGTGTTCTTACGGTTGCCGAAGGCCCTTTGCCGAACGGGAAAATGTATGCCCAGGTACTCGATCCTGCACGACGGGAGTTTGCCCTGGTGCCGTGGCAGAAAGAGTTCAGCAGCATGACAGGAAAACAGGTGGAAGTGGTTCACGATCTTGGGCGTGTGCAGGTACGTGGAATTGAAAGATCAAGAGGAAGATGAGCTGATGAAAAACAATCGTTCGGTCAATGTCTTTTATGGTCATGTCGCCACCGGTGTGGCCTCCATGTTTTTCGGAACATGGCTTTCCACACAGTATGTGGCGTATGCCCTTGGTTATCAGGCACAGCTTGGGCCATTCGCTTTCGTGCTGTTTGGTATCCCCATCTACGAGCCTTGGGCATGGTTCATGTGGGCCTACCATTATGAACCCTATGCACCGCAGGTTTTCTCCATGGCGAGCTGGATCACCTATGGAAGCTTTTTCTTCATGGTGTGCGTCATGGTTGTTCTGGCCATCCATCGGGCAAAAAAAGGGGGCCAGACCGGTGCTTACGGTACAGCACGGTGGGCAACGGAAAAGGAACTTGCCGATTCCGGGTTGTGTGGGGATCATGGTGTGGTGCTTGCCCAGTCAAATGATGCCCGTTTTCATACTGAGGCTAACGCAGAAGGCGATGTCCAGTGGATCATGGATCGTTCAGGCAAAGCTCTTCTGCGGCACAATGGACCGGAGCATGTGTTTTGTTTCGCTCCTACCAGAAGCGGCAAGGGTATTGGCCTGGTGATTCCTACGATGTTGACCTGGCCGGCCTCGGTGATTGCATACGATATCAAGAAAGAGCTCTGGACGGCGACTGCAGGTTGGCGCCAGCAGTTTTCCCACTGCTGGCGGTTTGAGCCAACCGCTCCTGATTCCGTTCGATTTAACCCGCTGCTTGAAATCAGGAAAGGGGAGTACGAGGTCCGCGATGTGCAGAATGTAGCGGACATTCTTGTCGATCCTGATGGATCAAAGGAGCGGCACGACCACTGGGAGAAAACCGGACACTCCCTGCTTGTCGGCGTGATTCTGCATGTCCTCTATGCGGAAAAAGATAAAAGCCTGTCGGGTGTTGCCAATTTTCTCTCTGACCCGGGGCGGGGGATTGCCGACACGCTTAACTTCATGCTGAGCTATCCGCATCTCGGTGATCGACCGCATCCGGTGGTTGCTGCCTGTGCGAGAGAAATGATGAACAAGTCGGAAAACGAACTGTCCGGCGTTGTCTCAACGGCCATGAGCTTTCTCGGTCTCTATCGGGACCCCATCATTGGTCGTAATACAGCTGTTTCAGACTTCTGTATTCAGGACCTGATGTATGCTGACAGGCCAGTATCACTGTATCTCGTTGTCCCTCCGAGCGATATTGATCGAACAAAGCCACTTATAAGGCTTATATTAAACCAGTTAGGTCGAAGGTTGACTGAACAGCTGGAAATGCCGGGTACGCATAAACGGAACCGGCTGCTCATGATGCTCGATGAGTTCCCTAGCCTTGGCCGGCTTGGTTTTTTTGAAACCGAACTGGCATTTATGGCTGGATACGGCATCAAATGCTTCATGATTGCCCAGAGCCTGAACCAGATCGAAAAGGCGTACGGTCAAAACAATTCGATTCTCGACAACGCCCATGTCCGGGTGACTTATGGAGCCTTGGATGAGCGGACGGCCAAGCGGATTTCCGATTTGCTGGGCCAGGCGACTGAGAAGCGTGTTCAGAAAAACCTTGCGGGTGGTAGGCTTTCTCCCTGGCTAGGGCATATTATGGAATCCGAACAGGAAACACCCCGACCTCTCTTGACGCCAGGAGAGATCTTGCAGCTGCCGGGATCCGAGGCGCTGGTCATGGTTGGTAATCTTCCGCCCTACCGAGCGAAGAAGATTATGTACTATCAGGATCCACGGTTCAGTCAACGAGCCTGGTTACCGGCGCCGGATGGCCATGAGGAGCAATGGCGGGAGCTGATTCGCCAGCCAGAGAACCATTGGTTTTCTTCACCGCGCACTGAACCTCAGAGTACAGGCCCGTGTTGTGATGGGACGGTCACGGATGGTCTTGCCGCTACAGGTGGTGTTGATACGGTTCTCACCGAGAGGGACCATGAGGTCGAGCTCCCAGATGCTGCTATCCCGGAACATGATATGGCAATGCCGGAAATACCTGAATCGTGCCTTCTGGCTTCATCCTTGATGGATGAGGCTGAGGATGTCAGGGGGCACGAGCCTGACGATGATTTTGATCGAAAAAGTATCCGTAACCGTTCGGCAGAACGGAGCCGGCAAATTGAATTTGGCAGTAACAACTTTGGCGGAGGAGATCTACCCCTATGACGACCAAGCGCAAGAACATCCATCCATACCTTTCTCCGGAACTATACCAGCGATTCAAGTCATATTGCAAGCAGAAAGGGGTGACGGAAACCAGCGTTGTCGAATCTGCTTTGGCCCAGTACCTCGATGAAAAATGTGATCTGGCCTTGATTCTCAAAAAGCTTGACCGTATTGGACGGGGAGTGAACCGTGTTGATAATCAGGTGAATATTTCTGCTGAGGCCTTCGGCCTTTTTCTGCAGTACTGGTTTGCCCATACCCCTGAAATTGCCGAGGAGGAAAAATCGTTGGCCAACGCTGATGCCAAAAGGCGGTATCGGGCGTTTATCGAATTCCTTACCCAGCGCCTTGGGGCCGGCTCCCGTTTTACCGATGAGCTTGTGAAAGACTTTGTGGTCGGTGATGATGATGAACTTCGTCAAGCCACGAGGCTTGCTGAAGGCCAAACCGAATAAAAATATCCTTGCAGCCACTTTTTTTTGCCTCCAGACCAGCCGTGCGCATATATATTTAATAGCTGTTATTCCCGCCTGTCTTTCAGCCAATTCCCTCCATTCCGATATTTTATGAGACAATTGGGGCATTTCTCGCCCTTATTGTCCGTTCTGGTCTGCCGCCCGGTCAGCGTATATATATTTTTTTGTATTTATTAATAATTTATTAACATCTCCTATAGGTATTGATCTGTTCATTAGTGTTGTGCTTTCCAAGCGTTATGCCCCCGTCAAAAGACATTATTCGTACCAGAAAGAGCGACGCCCTGCGTATAGCTTTAGCTCCGATTGCCGAGTATCTCAATGATGCTGCGATTGTCGAGATTATGGTCAATGCCGATGGACGGATCTGGGTCGATGCGGTCGGTCGAGGGATGTACTGTACTGGTACGGTCATGCATGCCGACGAGGTTGAACGCATCATCCGTTTGCTTGCTTCTGCTGTCAATAGTGAGGTCAACGATCGTCACCCATCGCTTTCGGCCAAGCTGCCCGAGTGGGGCGCACGAGTTCAGGCCTCTGTGCCTCCGATTGTAGCATCTCCCGTTTTTTCCCTCCGTATGCCAGCCCAACTGGTTTATTCTCTCGATGACTATGTCGCTACCGGAATTCTCGAGGAAGATGATGCGTCAGTGCTTCGGAATGCTGTCAGGGAAAGAAAGAATATTCTTGTTGGCGGCGGTACCGGCAGTGGTAAGACGACATTTGTCAATGCTCTTCTCAAGGAAGTTGCGGAAACCGGGGACCGAATCTACATCGTCGAAGACAATGCAGAGCTGCAATGCGATGCTGAAAACAAGCTTGAAGTGCTTGTGCAGCCACCCGTCTACACCCATCAGCGAGCCATCATGGATGCGCTCCGGTTTCGTCCCGACAGAATTATTGTCGGAGAGGTACGGGACGGTGCAGCGCTCGAAATGCTGAAAGCCTGGAATACAGGCCATCCGGGCGGGATCGCCACCATCCATGCCAATAGCACGGTCTCGATGCTTGATCGCCTTTGCCAGCTGTGTGAAGAAGCCATGCCCCACGCTCCCCGCTATCTCATTGCCGAAGCGGTCGATATCTGTGTTCATATCCGTCGCGATGCAGATCATCCTGCCGGACGTTCAATAAGCGGGATCGTCGAAGTCCTGGGGGAAGATGGCGTGCATTGGAGCACCCGCCCGGCACGACTACCCAATAACTGGAAAGTATCGGCATAAGTTAAGCCGTACTCATAGCGATTGCCTGATGGGGATTTTTGTGCGCCATGGTATTAACAAAATATTAACACCAGTTAACTCATATCGTTTTTTCTCGAAGGAACATTTCACTAACAGCCAATCCGATCCATCCTTATGAAACCACAACTTTCTGCTCGCGTTGCCCTGCTTGCCGGCATGTTGCTGCTCCTTGCTACACATCCCGTTTTTGCCTCGTCAACAGGCATGCCGTGGGAAACGCCGTTGAACCAGCTGCTTGATTCACTTACCGGTCCTGTCAGCAGAGTGCTTGGTGCAGTCGCCATTGTGGGGCTGGGTATCGGAGTGGCCTTCAGCGAAGGCGGCGGTATGATGCGCAAGGCTCTCTGGGTAGTCATGGGGCTTGCCATTGCATTCAATGCCCTGACATGGGGGCTTTCATTCATGGGGTTTGGTGGGGGAGTGATCATATGACGGACGGTTATGAAATTCCGGTGCATCGGTCGTTGACGGAAGTGATCCTGCTTGGTGGGGTGCCGCGTACACCGGCAGTGCTTCTCTGGACCATTGCTGCAGCGCTTGGGTTCGGCATGCAGCAGCTCTGGGTACTGCCGGTTGCCGTGGTCCTGCATATGGTGCTTGTCGGCCTGACGCGGAGAGATCCATTCTTTTTCGATGTGTTCATCCGTGCGTTGAAATCCCCTAAA
Organism: Chlorobium sp. N1; assembly: GCF_004332115.1. Classification (GTDB taxonomy): domain Bacteria; phylum Bacteroidota; class Chlorobiia; order Chlorobiales; family Chlorobiaceae; genus Chlorobium. The sequence continues at coordinate 8,918 of NZ_SJPA01000014.1, read as the reverse complement.
CGCCTTGATCCGTAACCCCATGATCAATCTTAGACAGTATCGTCCATCTACAAACCGGTTACCGGATTACCTGCCCTGGGCGGCTCTGGTCGCACCTGGGGTTATCCTCCAGAAAGATGCCTTTTTGCAGAAGACATTTGGGTTCCGGGGTCCTGACCTGGCCAGTTCATCGCAGTCCGAGCTGGTGTCGGCCGTGGCCAGGCTCAATAATGCCCTCAAACGACTTGGTTCCGGCTGGAGCCTGTTTATCGAGGCTCAGCGTTTTCATCTTTCCGAGTACCAAGGGGCCAGCTGGTCAAGAAAAGGACCCTGGCTGCTTGATCGTGAACGGAGAGGACAGTTTGAGGAAAAGGGGAGCCATTTTGAAAGCGCCTATTTCCTCACCTTTGTCTGGGCCATGCAGGGGATGAAAAGCAAGAAAGTCTCGGGGCTGTTTTATGACGATCCGGAATGTGAGGCCGATTCGGCGATCGAAAACCATCGCGATATAGATTTTTTTACCAAATCCTGCCATGAAATCGCCGATCTCATGCGCGGGGTGTTTGTCGATGTCGTTGAGCTCGATGACGATCAGACCCTGACCTATCTGCATAGCACGATTTCAACAAACCGCCATGTCGTGAAATGCCCGGATGTTCCGATGTATCTCGATGCCCTGCTTCCGGACCAGGCGCTGACCGTTGCGGATATCCCCATGCTTGGGGACCAGTTTATTCCAACTGTGACCATTACCGGATTTCCTTCCACGTCCTTGCCGGGAATCCTGGACGAGCTCAACCATCTGGAGATTGAGTACCGGTGGGTGACACGGTATATCTGTCTCGACAAGGACGATGCCCGCAAGGAGATTGAGAAGTTCCGGCGGCAGTGGTGGTCAAAGAGGAAAAACCTCTTCACCATGCTGAAGGAAGAAGCGACCAAGGAGCCTTCGGCACTTCTTGACAGCGATGCATCCAACAAGGCTGCTGATGCAGATGCGGCACTGCAGGAGCTTGGGGAGGACCTGGTTTCGTTCGGGCTTATGACTTGCACGGTGACGGTGACACATCCCGACCTTCAGGAAGCCATGCGCCGGATCAGGAGGATCAAGCAGGTCATCCAGAGCAGAGGGTTTACGGTAAAGGAGGAGACTCTCAACAGCAAGGAAGCTTGGCTGGGCAGTCTGCCAGGGCATGTCTATGCCAATGTCCGCCGGCCGATCGTCAGCACTTTGAACCTTGCTCACATGATGCCGTTATCGGCCATCTGGGCGGGAGATCAGGAAAACGCCCACTTGAGAGAGGTGACAGGACTCGGGACCTATCATCTCATGTGTTCAACCACAGGCAGCACTCCCTTCAGGCTCAACCTGAATGTCGGTGATGTCGGCCACACGCTGGTACTGGGCCCGACGGGTGCCGGTAAATCGACGCTCCTCTCTATGCTTGCCTTGCAGTGGTTGCGTTATCCTGGTGCTCAAGTGGTCATTTTCGACAAGGACCGCTCTGCCAGATCAGCGACGCTGGCGGCAGAAGGGGAGTATTACGAGCCAGCGGCCAATGATGAGTCACTTTCATTTCAGCCGCTTTCCTCTATTGACGATCAGGGCGAGCGGATCTGGGCTGCCGAGTTTGTGCTGCTCTTGCTGAAGGAGCAGCATGTCGAAGAAACGCCTGCAATCAAGAAGGAAATTGATTCAGCCCTTGTCAATCTTGCCAGTTATGAGCGGGAGATGCGCACGTTGACGGTTTTTGCCGACCTCGTGCAGTCTAAAGAGGTGCGTGACGCCTTGCGCCCTTATACGATGCAGGGGAATTATGGTTCAATTTTCGATGCCTCGGAAGAAGTCCTTCCGGCCAGCCACTGGCTGACGATCGAAATGAGCGCTTTGATGGCAATGAATCAGGAAGCAGTCATTCCGGCGCTGTTCTACCTCTTTCATTCGGTAGAGCGGCGATTCGATGGCCGTCCTACGCTGCTTGTGCTTGATGAAGCCTGGCTGTTTCTCAAACATCCTGTCTTTATGAACCAGCTTCAAAGCTGGCTGAAAACGCTCAGGAAAAAGAATGTCTATGTGGTTTTTGCTACGCAGGAAGTTGCTGATGCCGCAGGATCGCCCATCATGGCAACCATTCTTTCAGCTTGCCATACAAAAATCTATCTGCCCGACGAAGAGGCCCTGACGCCGGCCATGGCAGAAACCTATACCCGTTTTGGCCTTTCTGATGCCGAGATCCATCTCCTGTCGTTCCTCCAGGCAAAACGGGACTACTACTACCGATCAGTGAATGGCCACCGGGTGTTCAACCTGAACATGGGTCCGGTGGCGCTTGCATTTGCCGGAATGTCCAGTCCTGACGACCAGAAGTTCATGGCTGAGCTTACAAAAGCCGAACCACCGAGCCAATGGGCCGCACAAATGTTGCGGTACCGGAATCTTGATTGGGCAGCTGAGCTGGTTGAGTCCGTGTCCTCTGTTCCCTTGCAGTCATAATTTCTTAACCCTAACAGGTTTCAGGATGAAAAGATCATTTAAGCCGTGGCTGGCGAGCACTGTTGTGCTGGCTGGATTAGCGCTCCCCATGCAGACTTCTCCCCGGGATGCCGTTGCATCGATGCCGGTAATCGACGTGGCAAATCTGGAACAAAGCATGTTGACTGCGGTTAGATCAGCACAGCAAATAGAGAACCAGCTTGAGTCGATTCGCAATCAGGTCAGAACGCTCTCAACCCTGCCCTCAAGCAGTTATGATCCCTTGCACTCGATATACGGGAACAATCTGCAGGAACTCGATGCGCTCATTGCCGATGTGCAGGGGATCAGTTTCGACCTGAACCAGATTGACGGGCAATATAATCAGCTCTACCCATCAGGGACATGGGACGGGCGGAGCAGTGCCGAGTATGCACAGTATAACCGAAGCTGGAGTCAGCAAATGATGGAGGCAGCCAGAACGGCTATGCGAGGGCAAAGCGTCATTAGCAGATCAAGGGGCTATAACCAGGCGGCAATGAACATTTTGAGTGGCAGTACCGCAGCGGATGGAGAAGTCCGGCAGATTCAGGCGACCAATCAGATGCTTTCAGTTGTTTCTGCTCAGCTGAATGGGCTGACGGAAAACCTGTCTACAAGTTCCCGGTTAAATGCCATGGCTGCGGCGGAAGGGGCTCAAAGAAGGGCGGCTGAGCAGGCGTATAAAGAAAAACTCATCAATGGATATGGGGGAATGAATACTACCCCAGACCCCATAACTCTTCCACCAATTAAATAAGGAGTATCAGCATGCTCAAGTCACGCTACAGGGTCAAGCAGTATGTAATGTTAGCAATATTTATTTCCGTCGCTATATGCTCGTTTGGTTGTGCACCGGGTAATGAGGAGGAAGTTCAACGAGAAAAGCGAAATGAGCAATTGTTGAAAGGATATGGAAATCGAGATACTTCTCTACATCCAATCAAGTTTCCTGCCATTAAACGATAAGGACTGACATGGATCCAGGAATTCTGACCACGACACTCAATCATTTTCTGTTAGCGTTCAGTTCGGGTTGGAGTAATCTCCAGCCAGCTATCAATTATCTCATAGCCACCCTACTGGGCATTGAGATTGTCATGATGGGCTTGTGGTGGGCTCTTGGCGGGGGCGAACAGCTCGCGGCAGTTATGAAAAAGATCCTGTATTTGGGGTTCTGGCTGTGGATCGTCAGGCAGTTTCCTCAATTGGCTAATGCCTTTGTTGGATCACTCATTCAGGCCGGGCAAATCGCTGGGGGAGGGACTGGTGGCGGCGGAAGCTTATATGATCCTTCAAATATCATCGATTATGGGATCAACACAACTGCCCCAATGGTCGATCAGATAATGAATATGGGGATCACGGAAGTAGTCAATGGGCTGATTTTAGCCTTGAGTTATATCATGATCATGCTTGCCTACATCCTGATCGCCTGGCAGATCTTTTATGCCGTGCTGGAATTCTATCTCGTAACGGCATTGGTCGGGATTTTTCTTCCATTCGGTTTTCTGGAGCAGACCAAGTTTCTCGCTGAAAAAGCCCTTGGAGCCGTCATCTCTTCAGGCATAAAGCTGATGGTGCTCGCCTTCATCATGGCTGTGATCGAACCGGTGTTGAGTACCCTCAGTTTTTCTGGTGACCTAACTCTCACCCAGATCTGGAGTGTGCTTCTTACAGTCGGGGCAATCGCTTTTCTGGCATGGAATGCCCCGGGAGTTGCCGCTGGGTTAATGGCCGGAAGCCCGAGCTTGAGCTCGGGGACAGCTGTTCAGAATATGATCGTCGGAGGCACGGCAGCGGCTTTAGCTGCAGGCGGTGTGGTGGCAGCTACGCGATCTGCTGTTCAGGGCATCAGTGGCGGAGCAGCTGCAATGATGGGAAAAACTGGTGCTGCCGCCTCTGGTAGTGGTTCCGCGTTAGCTTCATCTGGCGCTTCAAGTGCTTCTGGTATGGGGGGTGGTGCGAGTGGAGCCTCATCCATGGGTTCTTCCTCATCACCCGACAAAGGTCCTACAGGTGGTGGGTCCGGAGGCGGCAAGGGCGAGGGAGGGGCTGAAAAAGGCCAAGCGCCCAACTGGGCAAAGCAGGCCATGCATGCGATGCATGCTCCCGAAGAGGCAAGGCCTTCTGGGGGGAGTGCTACCCCAAAACTGTAGTCAGCAATATTAACCTCTTACCCTCGTATCCATCATGAAAGGCACTTCAAAAAAATGGTCTCCAGCCGGAGAGCTCGACACCCCGTATAAACGAGCTGCGCAAGAGTGGGATGACCGGATAGGCAGTGCAGTAGTGCAGGCTAATAACTGGCGTCTGGCCACCTTTGCAACGATTGTGTTTGTTGCCCTTCCTTCGATCTGCGGGATGATTTATCTCGGAGCACAGCCCAAGGCGATGCCTCACATTGTTGAGGTTGGTGTTGACGGCAGTGCTGCCTATCGGGGAGAAATTGGCAAGTCATGGGCGCAATTCAAGCCTTCGGACCCCTCGATCAGGTATCATCTGCAGCGGTTTGTCCAGAATACCCGGATGATCAGCAGCGATTCGGGGGTCATCAAGCAGCATTGGCTTGATGCATTTAAACTGGTTACACCGAAAGCGGCAAATACCCTTTCGGCCTATGTCCAGAAAAACGATCCCTTTGTTCGGGCCGCCAAGGAAAGAGTGAATGTCGATATCATTTCAATGGTGAGGGTGTCGGAAGAAAGCTGGCAGGTGGACTGGAAGGAAAGTCAGTGGGGGACAATGGGAGAGCCTTTAGGTGAGAGCTATTGGAGAGGCATTTACAAGGTTGTTCTCAAGAAGCCTGAAAATGAACGGCAGCTCGAAGCAAATCCAATCGGCCTCTTTATTGATGAGTTCAACATCGCACAAATTTACAGGTAACAGTCACCCCTAATCAAGACCAGATCATGAATAAAAGAACAACGGCGATTGTCTCTCTGTTGGTGGCAACCGGGCTTTCGGGCTCTGAAGTCCATGCAACCCCATGGAAGGTAATCGACAACGCAAACCGTAGCGCCCAGATCAACCCTGATGCTCATGGTTACATGAATGCCATCATGCAATATGATTATGAGCCTGGGCAGCTTTATCAGGTATATGGAGCGCCTTTGCGCATTACCGATATCCAGTTTGAACCCGGGGAATATCTGACATCTGAGCCTGTTGGAGGCGATGCCATCCGATGGATCCTTGCAAGAACCAAAAGCAAGATCAACGGTATTGACCAAGAGCATATCTATGTTAAGCCGACCCGTCCGGGGCTCAAAACAACACTGAGCATCAATACCAATCTTCGGACCTATCACATTGAGTTGACCAGTTACGAGCAGACCTACATGCCGGCGGTCAGCTGGAACTACGAACAGTACAACATGCAGCAGATCCGGCAGGAGACAGAATCCTCCATCGAGCCGAAAGTGAATCTTTCCGCACTGAGCTTCCAGTACCGCATCAAGGTGCAAAAGGGCGGTAAGCCAAGCTGGATGCCCGTCAAGGTTTTTGATGATGGACAGAAGACCTTCATTCAGTTTCCGCAGGCCATGCTGAGCCATGAATCTCCAGCCCTGTTTGTACTCGGCCGGAGCGGTGACATCCAGCTCGTCAATTTCCGCCAGAAGGATGATTACTACATCGTCGACCGCCTCTTTGACCGGGCCGAACTCAGAGCCGGTGAAAAAGGCCGGAATATCATTCGAATCACCAAATCACGATAGCGATGATGGACGCGCATACCCCTAAACCACCAGGAGATCGTATGGATGATCCTCATGGCTCCAAGATCTCTCCCGATGATCCCCGTCTTCGGCTTCCGACGATGAAAAGTCGATCACTGAAAAAGGCTCCCGTCATTGTGATCGGCACCGCCCTCTTGACTGTTCTGCTGGTTGCCATGAGTCTTGCCATGTGGCCAAAAGCGAAGAAAGCAGCAGTCAAGGAAGAGCCGGATACGGTTACACAGCAGTTTGTGATTCCGGATGTGGTTCGCCATGGCCCCGGCAACACCGATCCTGTAACAGCTCCATCCGTTCCCGATGACTATCCCCAGCTCGGCGAACCCTTGCCTGGAGACTTGGGGCACGCCATGATTCAGCAGGACGGATCTCATGCTGGAGGCCAGTATCAGGCGGAGAGCCCTGAAGAAGCTGAACGTGATGCCGCATTGAAAGCCAGTCCCTTCTTCGGCGGCGGCAACAATACCGCAACCGGAAGTTCAGCGGCAGGCGCTGCTTATGCTGCAACCGGGCAGGGGACATTACCCCCAGCTCCGGCAGCAAGTCCGTATGGACGGGACCAGAATATGCAGGACAGGAAAAACGATTTCTATTCAGCGGCAGGCGGCGACGAGAAGGAATATCTCTCCAAGTCGATGCATCAGCCCGTCAGTCGTTATGAAGTGAAAGCCGGATCAATCATCCCGATCCTGCTCGTGACCGGGATTAATTCCGATCTGCCGGGCAGCGCTATTGGCCTGGTGAACCAGCATGTCTATGACACCCGCTCCGGAGCACACCTCCTGATCCCCCAAGGGACCCGGGTGGTCGGCAAATATGACAGCATGGCCTCCTATGGGCAGAAACGGGTCCTCGTGAGTTGGAATCGCCTGATTCGTCCTGATGGCAGTTCAATCGTGCTGGAGAATATGCCTGGTGCTGATCTTTCTGGCAATGCAGGTTACCAAGACAAGGTGGACAACCACTTTGACCGGCTTGTCGGGGGCGTCGTGCTTTCCTCAATGCTCTCGGTTGGCGCAACGATTTCTCAAGGGACATACAGTGATAGCGATGATATGTCGACCCAGCAGCGAATGGCCGCTTCTCTGGGGCAGAATGTCGCCAGTGCCGGGGGGCAGATCACCCGCAAAAACCTTGACATCCAACCCAGCCTCAAGATTCTTGCCGGACAGGCAGTCAACATCCTTGTCAACAAGGACATGATTATCAAGCCCTATAACCCATAAACCTGATACCATGCAAACACTCAACATCGACATCAAGGCGCAGCAGGAGCCCGTCAAAAAAAGCTTTATCCTGCCGAAAGAGACCGCTGATGCGCTTGATCTCTATGTGCAACTCGCGCAAAAAGAGTTTCCGGGGGTCACCGAAACAGATGTGGTCACGGCAATGCTAACTGCCCACATGAAAAAGGACAAGTTTTTTCAGGCCCAGCAGAAAAAGCGAATCGCCTATCATGGCCGAAAGCCACAAAGATCTGCGGCCACTGGCGGAATGCACGAAGAAAGCCGCGAAGTGGCCTAAAGTCCACGCAGGAGCGCCCTTAATTCCAGAAGCCAGCGGGGTGGAGGCGGCTCAACAGCCATGAATGCATATAAAAGCATTGGCCGGGGTAGCTCCCGGTCTTTTTATGATTTTGATAATAAGAAGAATATTATTATTCTGATGATTATTGAGTCAACTCAAAGGAGATCCGTCATGGAAATCAGTAGTGAAATTCGCACACGCATCATTGCCGCCGCCGACAAGCTGTTCGATGAGGCGGCACGAGAGAAGTTTCCCCCTGTGGATCAGGTCCGCCGTCTTGCAAAGGCCGATATGAACACCACGAGTGCCGTGATGAAAGACTGGAGGCGTCAGCAAACAGCCGCATCTCCTGGGGCTGCTGCTATTGAAGTTCCGGCCCGTATACAGGAGGTCTTCCGGAATGCGCTGGCCGAAGCTTGGCAGGCAGCATTGGATATGACCAATGAGACGTTGCATGCCGCTCAGCAGGTATGGGAGACTGAGCGGCAGGAGGCAGAGCTGTTGCGCGGTGAGGTATCCGAGGCCTATGAAGTGCAAGCCAAGGAGTTCGGTGAAGTTCGCCAGCAATTGGTGGCGGCGCTGGAAAGGGCAGAGGCTGCTGAGATGCTACAGTCAGAGCAGGCCAAAGAGCTGCTGGCTTTGGGGACAGCGAAATCGCTGCTCACGAACAATGTTGAGCAGCTAACTTCCGAATTGGATATTAATAAGGGCAAGCTGGATGCTACCCGATCAGAGCTCGCATTAGTGCAGGCGAAGGCTGATATGAAGGTCTCGAAAGCCGTCGAGCGCTATAAGGAAGCTGCCTTGCGGCTTGATGATGTGCAGGGTGAGATGGAAGGGCTGAAACGGGAGTCGGCTGAAGCGATCAGGAAGGCTGATCGGGCAACGAGGGACGCTCGTGAGCATGCGGCCGGTCTGGCTGGTCAGCTGGAGGCGCTGAAGGCGCATAATCGAGAGCTGATGGCGGCCTTGAAGAGTGGCAAAGCCGGTAAACATGGCGAGTGAACGACTGCCTGAATCAGCGAATCACTTTCCGCCGTAATCAGGCATAGAAAAGAATGGGTTTCCCGCAACTAGAACTATATTTCAGCAACAGCGCCATAGAGGATTCGTCAGCCGGGGTTATCAGATGCGGCGCAAAAGATAGAACAACAATCCTCTCA
>NZ_SJPA01000021.1 GCF_004332115.1 Chlorobium sp. N1 | reverse complement strand
TGCTGAGAATTATGAAATGATCAAAGATAGCAGGCGATTTGAAATCGGTAACGAGAAAAAGTCGCCGTATATTATTCTCTTATAACGCTTTGCAGGGATTTATTTTTTCAACAACCGGACACTAGTGATGGTGTTCATGACGAGGCTTTAGCCGTGGATGAAGCTGCGGCAGAATCAACTGCACCTGAGGTGATTGGAGGGATGTTTTATTCTTCCATTCAGCGTGACCTTGCGGAATCTTCAATTCGGGAGATTTGGGAGGCAGCACAGTGGCCCGAGAAGTATACGGATCCTTTGAGAGATTTTTCCGAGGAGGAGCAGGGGAGTCTTCTGGTTCTTTATCCTGGTCTGTATGAATCTCTCGAACATAAGGCGCAATGGCATTCTGCCGGAGGGAAGCTGTATCCGAGGAGTTGATTGCTGGTTGTTGATGCCGCTTGGTGGAAGTGTAACGGCCGGGTTCGAAGCAAGCGGTTATCATGGGACAACTCAAAAAAATGCTGGATGATGCCATGGATAATGGCTTCAGTGTTGACGAGGAGATCTTTGTCTGTCCTCGGTGCTTTGAGGATGAAGGGCTCCGGAATTTCATTAGAAGTTGCGGGGGAAAAGAGCCCTGCACTTATTGTGGAAGTGTCGGTGAGGGGACGTGTACTCTTGAGGAGTTGCTCACGCACGCATTCTCATGCATACAGACGGAATGGGGAAAAGCTGCGGATGAAGGCTTGCCTTATGAATCGAGAGAAGGCGGGTGGCAATGGCCGGTCATTGATACTTGGGAACTACTGGAGGTAACCAGACTCACTGCATTGAACGATGCTTTGCAAGACAAGCTACAGTCTGTTATAGAAGATGACTTGTGGTGCGAGTGCGACCCGTTTTTACCCAGGAAAGATGAAACGCTTTCTTTGGGTTGGAAGGCATTTTCGGATTTCGTGATGCATGAGGCGAGATATGTGTTTCTGCATGCCACCCCAAAGAGTTACGATGAGCACCAGCATGGTGAAATGCGATATGTTTAGAACCCCCGATGGGGAGCAGTTGGACGGGATCATATACCCCAGCTCAAAGCACCGGTCGGAACCAGCTGTCGTTCTTTTTGCAGATAACGGTGCATGCGTAGAGGAGAATGGTGAAAGGGATTCCGATGCGCTACTGGTGCTGACGGGCTATGGCACTACAGAATTGAATTCTCTGAGCATTTAACAATCGGGGTAATATTGAGTGTGAAACTATATGTAGCTGGCCACCGCGGCATGGTGGGCTCAGCTATTGTCCGCCATCTGCTTGCCTTAGGCGTTCCTTCGTCCTCCATCATTACCCGGACGCATGCAGAGCTGGATTTGACGAGTCAGGCAGCAGTGCGGGAGTTCTTTGCCTCCGAAAAGCCTGACCAGGTCTACCTCGCTGCCGCGAAAGTCGGCGGCATCCACGCCAACAACACCTACCCGGCCGAGTTCATCTACCAGAACCTGATGGTCGAGTGCAATGTGATTGATGCTGCATACCGGAACGGGGTGGAGAAGCTCCTCTTCCTCGGCTCCAGCTGCATCTACCCGAAACAGGCACCGCAGCCCATGCGGGAGAATGCACTCCTCACCGGAGTGCTTGAGCCGACGAACGAACCCTACGCCATAGCTAAAATCGCCGGCATCAAGCTCTGTGAGAGCTATAACCGGCAGTACGGCACTGATTACCGTAGCGTGATGCCGACGAACCTTTACGGCCCCGGTGACAATTACCACCCCGAGAACAGCCACGTCATCCCCGCACTCATCCGGCGGTTCCATGAGGCAACGGTTGGTAATGCTCCCACTGTCACCATATGGGGGAGCGGCACACCGAGGAGGGAGTTCCTCTATGTCGATGACATGGCAGCAGCATCAGTGCATGTCATGAACCTCGATAAAGCGGTGTACGAAGAGCACACTTCACCCATGCTCAGCCACATCAATGTCGGCTATGGTGAGGATCTTACCATCAGGGAACTGGCAGAGGCTGTGGCCGTTACGACCGGGTTCAAAGGCGAGATAGCATTCGACGCCACCAAGCCGGATGGTACCCCACGAAAACTTATGGACAGCACCAGACTCAATAAGCTTGGTTGGAGGGCACAGACAACCCTTCATGAAGGCCTGAGCCTAGCGTATCAGGGCTTTCTCCAGCATCACGCAGAATAATTACGAAGGTATATGAAGAAAGCACTCATCACCGGTATCACCGGCCAGGACGGCTCCTATCTTGCGGAACTCCTCCTTGAAAAAGGTTACGAGGTCCACGGCATCAAACGCCGCTCCTCATCGCTCAACACCGAGCGGATAGACCACCTCTACCAGGACCCGCACAGCAACCACCGGAACCTGTTCCTCCATTACGGTGACCTCTCCGACAGCAGCAACCTTACCCGACTCATAGCAGAAATCAAACCCGATGAGGTCTACAACCTCGCCGCACAGAGCCATGTAGCGGTCAGTTTCGAATCCCCGGAGTACACCGCTGATGTCGATGCGCTTGGAACGCTCCGTCTGCTTGAAGCCATACGGTTCCTCGGTATGGAGAAAACCTGCCGGTTCTACCAGGCAAGCACCAGCGAACTCTACGGCCTCGTGCAGGAAACCCCCCAGAAGGAGACCACACCGTTCTACCCCCGTAGCCCTTATGCCGTCGCCAAGCTCTACGCCTACTGGATCACCGTGAACTACCGTGAAGCATACGGCATGTACGCCTGCAACGGGATCCTCTTCAACCATGAATCCCCAAGACGCGGAGAGACCTTCGTCACACGCAAGATAACCCGTGCTCTCGCCAACATCAGCCAGGGGCTGGAAGAGTGCCTCTACATGGGTAATCTCGATGCCAAAAGAGACTGGGGACATGCAAAGGACTATGTACGGATGCAGTGGATGATGCTCCAGCAGGACGAGCCGAAAGACTATGTGATAGCGACAGGGGTGCAATACAGCGTGCGGGAGTTCATAGAAAAATCCGCTAAAAAACTCGGTATCAGCATCCGCTGGGAAGGGGAGGGGAAAGAAGAGGTTGGTATCGTTGAGGCGGTGAGCATGACAGAATCCACACTCCGCACCGGATCAACGATTGTGCGTATTGATCCCCGGTACTTCCGTCCTGCTGAAGTGGAAACCTTGCTCGGTGACCCGGGTAAAGCAAAAGCAGATCTCGGATGGATACCGCAGATCGCGCTTGACGAGATGATCGCCGAGATGGTGGCGCATGACCTTGATCAGGCGAGGCGGCATGCGTTATTGCAGCGTAGCGGGTATGCGGTTTCTGTCAGCAGGGAGGCATAGGGGAATGGGGCAGCAGAGCGTGCGTGGAATGGGAGTCACTCGGTGAAGGTATTGCATCTTGTCGCTGGGGAACTGACCGGGGGAGCTGCCCGTGGTGCATACTGGCTGCATCGGGGCTTGAGAGAAATCGGAGTCGATTCCCATGTGCTGACTAGTGGTCGGGAGACCTATGGCGACCCCTCCGTTACCTCCTTGTGCAAGTCAGGAGCTGATAAGGTCCGCTTTGCGCTGTCAAATCGCATGGCGAATCTTCCCATTCACCTCTATCGTAAACGCCAGGGACTGATTTACAATACGGGTGTCAATGGTATCGATATCACCAGGCATCCGCTATACGAAAGTGCTGATATCATCCACCTGCACTGGATCAATGGGCTGGTGAGCATGCACTCGTTGCGTAAGGTTAAGAAACCGCTTATCTGGACAATGCGCGACATGTGGCCGATGACGGGCGGGTGCCATGTCGCTTTGGAATGCGATGGTTATAGGGGGGGGTGTGGCAAATGCCCGCAACTGGGTAGCAAGATGGCGTATGATCTTTCCCGTGCGGTTTTCATGTATAAAAAGCAGATGCTGCCAACAAATGCCATTATGGTTGGTATCAGTAACTGGATAAGTGGTTGCGCCAGGGAGTCAAAGCTGTTCTGCAAGCATCGCGTGATAACTATCAGCAATAATATCGATACGCAAGAGTTCTCCCCAATTGTTAAGGGAGTGGCGAAAACGCTCCTTTCATTACCCGAGGGAAAAAAGATCATTTTGCTGGGATCAACGAATATTGCCGATCCGTGGAAAGGCTTTGATCTTTTTAAAACGGCACTTGAATATCTTGATAAATCCAAAATACACTTGATGGTATTCGGCAAGGCCTCGTCGCAGTCTTTGAGTGGCTTGGGCGTTTCGTATTCGTTATTGGGTGTTGTAACGGATACGCTTTCGTTGCGTGCGGCTTATTCCGCGGCCGATCTTTATGTCGCTCCTTACAGGATGGACTCCTTTGGGAAAACCTTGGCGGAATCAATGTCATGCGCTACACCCGTTGTCTGTTTTGATGCCAGCGGACCTAAGGATATTGTGGAGCATAAGGTTTCGGGCTACAAGGCGAAGCCTTTTGATTCCCGTGATTTAGCTGATGGGATGCAGTGGATGTTATCTGCATCAGAAGATGTGTATAGCGTATTATGTGAAAATGCCCGGCTGCGTGCTGTCGCCAAGTTCGATTCGTTGGTTATTGCGCGAAAATATAAGGCACTCTACGAGGAAGTTGAAAAATGAGTCTGCTCTGGTAATGTTAATCCCTTTTATGTAATGGTTGTGTTTGATTCCCCTGTTTCACGAACTATCAATATTGCCGTCATAGGGCTTGGCTATGTTGGACTGCCTTTAGCTGTTGCCTTCGCCCGCCAATATCCGGTCGTTGGTTTCGATATCAATCAGGCAAGGGTTGATGCATTGCGTGGGTGCTGCGATTCAACAAAGGAGGTTGAGGAAGATTCCTTGCGTGAGCTTTCTGTTCCTTGCAGTCCTTTTGCGGGAGGAAAACCGGGACTGCATGTAAGCTCGGAGTTGCAAGGGATTGCTGATGCCAATATCTATGTAGTCACCGTCCCTACGCCTACTGATAGGCATCATCGACCCGATCTTTCGCCGTTATTGAAGGCAAGCGAAAGTGTGGGCAAGGTGCTCAAACAAGGGGATATTGTTGTGTATGAATCAACGGTTTACCCTGGAGCAACAGAGGAAGACTGCGTGCCGGTGCTCGAGCGTGTTTCTGGCTTGAAGATGAATCAGGACTTTTCAGTTGGGTATTCACCTGAGCGGATCAATCCGGGTGACAAGCTTCATACGGTCACCCAAATCAAAAAAATTACTTCCGGTTCTAACCCTGATGCTGCCAAGACAATTGATGACATTTACCGCTCTGTAATTGAAGCTGGTACCCATAGGGCTCCGTCCATCAAGGTTGCTGAGGCGGCAAAGGTGATTGAGAACTCCCAGCGTGATATCAATATTGCCTTCGTCAATGAGCTCGCCTGCATCTTCAACCGCTTGGGTATTGATACGCTCGACGTGCTTGAAGCGGCTTCCACCAAGTGGAATTTTCTTCCTTTCAAACCAGGGCTTGTCGGTGGTCATTGCATTGGTGTCGACCCTTACTACCTTGCCCAGAAGGCGCAGGAGGTTGGTTACCACCCGGAAATCATTCTCGCCGGAAGGCGACTCAACGACGGAATGGGCGCCTATGTAGCCAGTGAGGTGGTGAAACTGCTCATCAAGGGTAATGCCTGTGTCAAGGATGCCAAGGTACTGGTACTGGGAATTACCTTCAAGGAAAACTGCCCCGATATCCGAAACAGCCGGGTGATCGATATCATCAATGAGTTGCATGACTACGGCTGTGATGTTGATGTCGTAGACCCATGGGCAAACGCCGGAGAGGTCAAGCATGAATACGCTCTGTCAGTCCTTACCGATGTGAGTGCTGTTCAGAAGATGAATTACCTTGCTGTCATAGCAGCTGTCGGCCACAAGGATTTTTCGGAAATCGATCCGCGTTCCTGGTTGGTCGAGAAGGGCATTGTCTATGATGTCAAGGGGATCTATAATCGTGACATGGTGGATAGCCGACTCTGATTTCTTGAATTCTTAGCGGGACTTTTATCTCATATGCCGAATGGATTTGCCAAGTTATTGCTTGTCGCCACATCTCTTTCTCCCCTTCTTGGTGCAGTGGCGGTCAACAACATTGCGTTGAATCGTCCGTGGACATCATGGGTGCCATGGATGGGTGTCGGCATTTTCCTTATTGTCTTGTGTTTCTTGTTGTTGCGCTATTTTGAAGAGGTGGCTCAGGAAGAAAAAATCTCCATAGTTGAGTTTGAGCGGAATGATAAGGATGTCCTTGCCTTTCTTTTGGCTTATCTGCTTCCGTTTCTCTCGTCAAAATCGATGGATTTTCAGGGTCAATGGCTGACAGGTGCATACATCCTTTTGATTATTTTTCTTGTTGTGTCGCATACCGGAGCATTTCACTTTAATCCTGTCATGGCATTGGTGGGATACCATTTTTATGGAATCAGGACAAAAGACGGTGTATCCCAGCTTTTGATTTGCCGCGGGACTCTGAAGCGACTGAATCAAGAGGTTTCTACCGTGCGTCTTGCGCCTAATATCTATCTTACCAAGAAGAACTCCTCGAATGCTGGATAACCTCCATCTTGTTGCCATTGTTCGAAATGGTGATGAAACCAGCTTGTTGCATATTCCTCTTCATCAAGCCTTGCAGGTGCAACTTGCTGAAGAATTAGGGTCTGCTGAATAATAGTTAAATCATTTTATGGTAATGAATTAAGCGGTATTTTTCGTATCTTATGTGCAAGGAAAAGCCTGAAAAAGCCCCAAAAACCTTGCACCTCGAAACCGCCGATTCA
>NZ_SJPA01000020.1 GCF_004332115.1 Chlorobium sp. N1 | reverse complement strand
TCAAGTCCCAGAGCCAGCTGAAAGAGGGTCAGGTCGTTCATGTAACAGAGGAGAATTGTATGTTGTCAGAGTTGACCAACAATATACGCTTCTCATACCGTCACCCACTCCCCACAGCGAGGAGCCATAGATAACCCCATGCATGGGACAGCTGCTGTCCTATCCTCGGAGTTATTGTTCCGCATTCCAGGCCGTTATTGTCTTGCTGGATAATTATGTCTATACTTAATAATAATGATGGCCATTATTATCAGCGCATGCAATGACGAAAGAATCTGTCGTTTCACATAAGGCAAAAGCCCTCATTCTGGAAGAGGGGGGGATCGTCCGTACCCGTGATGCCCTCCGGCTCGGCATTCATCCCAGGACGTTCTATGGTCTTCGGGATGCCGGTGAAATCGAAGAACTGTCCCGTGGGCTCTATCGCCTTTCCGGCCAGAAGCCGCTCGAGCACCTTGACCTCGTCACCGTTGCTCGACGGGTTCCGACCGCCGTGGTGTGTCTCGTTTCGGCACTTTCCTTTCATGAAATGACCACGCAGGTGCCCCATGCCGTGGCTATCGCCCTGCCCTCGGGGACGAAGCGGCCCCGGATCGATTTTCCGCCGGTTGCCGTGTACCGGTTTTCTCCGGCCTGTTATGAGCCGGGGGTGGAGATGCACATGCTTGACGGCGTATCCGTAAAGATCTACAGCCCGGAAAAGACCCTTGCAGACTGTTTCAAGTTCCGGAACAGGCTCGGGATGGATGTCGTCCTCGAGGCTCTCAAGCTCTATCGGCAGCGGAGGCCGATGAAGCTCAATATCCTGATGGCGCATGCGGCGGAGTGCAGGGTGGTGTCGGTAATGAAACCCTATCTGGAGGCACTCCTTTGAAAGAGAAAAATCTGAAAAATGTCGGTGCTTCCGTCAGACGACGCCTGCTGAATTTGGCTCGTCAGGAAACGCGGCCGTTCCAGGAATTGCTGCAGTATTATGCCATGGAGCGATTTTTGTTCAGGATGTCCGTTTCCCCATATGCTGATCTGTTTGTCCTGAAGGGAGCCATGTTGCTGAAAGTATGGCAGGCGCCCCTGGCAAGGCCGACTATGGATATCGACATGCTTGGCCGAACCAGCAACGACGCTCAGCACATCATGGGCATCATGCGACATATTGTTGCAGACAACAGCCAGAACGACGGGATCACATTCGACAGCGCATCTCTTTCCTCTGAACCGATAACGGAGGATGCCGATTATTCCGGGGTGCGAATTCGATTCCGTGGAGAACTCGATGGTGCGCGAATCATCATGCAGGTCGACATAGGTTTTGGCGATACGGTTTATCCTGACCCTGAAGTCAGATCTCTGCCTTCATTGCTGGGATTTCCTGAGCCTAATCTTTCCTGCTACAGTCTTGAGAGCCTGATTGCAGAAAAATTCGAGGTTATGGCCAAGCTGGGCATCCTGAACAGTCGGATGAAAGACTTTTATGATATATGGTTACTTTCTCGCCAATATGCTTTTGACGGTGCGTTATTGCTTGAAGCCATCAGGAGGACGTTCGGGCAGCGTGGTACTTCCCTGATTCAGCCTGATCTGATATTCAATGGTGAATTTGTTGAGGTAAAATCGGTGCAATGGGTGGCGTTCAGAAAGCGTCTAGGCTTAACCTATGTTCCGGAACGGTTCGATGAAGTGGTTGAGCAGGTAATTGCTTATCTCTCTCCCGTTTCAGGGGCGCTTCTTGGTGATAAGGTTTTTCGTCAGGGGTGGATACCCCCTGACACGTGGACGTGATGATAAACCCATAAGCATCACCACCACTCTTCTTGCAGGGTGTTTATTCGACCCCAGCCCTGCTGTGGTCCGAAGCTATCCAGCGCATGTGTTATCCTTCCCTATCGCCGGGCGGTATACGCGATCGCCTTTTCTATCGTCACGTAGGCGGCGGCGGTGAGCGCCTCCAGGTCGGGCTCCCTCTCCGGCAGGTAGCGCTGGGCACCGGTCCGGCCGCCCGGTATGCGCTGCAGCTCCCCGGCGGCCGCCATCTCCTCGAGGGTTTCGGCGACGGCGTGTTCGATCTCGTCGGGCGCGCTCCCCTCGAGGCCCGAGAGGATGCCGCCGTAGGCTTCGTCGTGCAGGCGCTCCGCCTCGGCCACGATTGCGGCGATGCGCCTGGTGCCGGCCGCGGGATCGCCGGCGGTGCGGGAGAGGACGAGGAGCAGGATGTTAGGGAGAGGGGAGGGGACGCCGTACTCCGCCCTGCAGTCCGAGACGCTGAAGAAGGCCGCGTCCTCGGCCTGGCGGACGGGGCGCCGCTCCTCGACGAGGGTGCCGAGCGAGATGCCGAGGGCCTCGGCGAACTTCCCGAGCTCGCGGAACCGCACCTCCTGGCTGCCGGCCTCGATCTTGGTGACGGCGGTGCGGGGAAGCTCGATCCGGCGTGCGAGCTCCTCCTGCGAGAGCCCCTTCCTGCAGCGGAGCTCCTTGATCCTCTGTCCGATATGTTCGTGCGTCATTTGCATAAGTATACGAAATGTTCTATCATGGAACAATATGGGTTCTCTCGAAGAACCTCCGGCGGGCCGGCGCGAAGGCAATATAGTTAGCGCCACCCTAAAAAGCCCGCACTGGCGATGCAACCAAAGAGCAGGTGAGGAGAAGTCAATGGAGAAGAGCTACACGCACATCACGGTCGTCCTCGACCGTTCGGGTTCGATGGAGAGCGTCCGCGACGACACCATCGGAGGAATGAACACGTTCATCGACGGGCAGAAGGCCCTTCCGGGGCGGGCCACCTTCTCGCTCGTGCAGTTCGACAGCCAGGATCCCTACGAGGTGGTCCGGGCGTTCATGCCGATGGCCGAGGTGCCTCCTCTCGACCGGGAGGTCTATGTGCCGAGAAGCGGAACGCCGCTGCTCGACGCGCTAGGCCGTGCCATCAACGACGTCGAGAGCAGCACCGGGGGGCTTCTGGAGGAGGAGCGGCCTGAAAAGGTCGTCGTCGCCGTCGTCACCGACGGCCAGGAGAATTCGAGCCGAGAGTTCAAGAAGGCGGAGATCGAAAAAATGATAGCGGCGAAGCGTTCGGAGGGATGGGAGTTCATGTTCCTCAGCGCGGACATGGCGGCCATCGACGACGCCGTGCGGATGGGTTTCGAGCGCAGCATGACCGTCCCGTTCGAGAAAAGCTCCGAAGGAGTGCTCTACTGCATGGAGGCGCTGTCGGCGAGGGTGTGCGAGAGACGCTCCGCTCCCGGAAAGAGGAGATGATAATCAAAAGGGGCTGTGAGCATTCAAATGGCAGCAGCCTCTGCTTTGGGGTGATATGTTTATTTGTTCATGTCTCACTAAGTGATATATTTAAGGTAATGAGAGTTTTCAAAAACCGTTTTTTCAATCGATGGGCTGATGCAGAAGGCGTGTCTGATGACACCTTATGGACGGCAGCCAAAGACGTGGCGTTAGGATATGTTGAAGCCGATCTCGGCAAGTGCTTGTTCAAGAAGCGGATTGCTCGGCAGAATGTCGGAAAAAGCAAAGGATTTCGTGTGCTTGTGGGTTACCGGAAGCCGGATTCTTCTCGAGTGGTCTTCCTTTATGCATTTGCCAAAAACGAGCGATCATCCATAACCCAAAAGGAGAAAAAGGCATTACAACTTGTGGCTCGCGAATTTGTTGATGCTACAGATGAACAAATTGCCGAGCTTCTATCGTCAAAAGAATACCGGGAGATTCCAGCGTATGAGTGAAATACTTGACATAGCTCATGATATGGCTAAAGGGCTTTTTAGGGTCGGCGCTATGGATGAACTGACCTTGCGTGATGTTGAAGCGCTATGCTTACCTAGAAAGAAATCCTTCAAGGCAGATGATATTCGCAGGATTCGTATGGCTAATCATATGAGTCAGGCGGCTTTTGCGGCTATGCTTGGAATCGGCAAGACGACAGTTCAGCAATGGGAACAGGGTCAAAAGCGTCCAGCTGGTGCGGCAAGGCGTCTTCTGGATGTGGTTGAGCGCAAGGGGGTTGCTGTTCTCCACTGATTTCGCCTGTATCGGTTTTAGGGAGACAACGGCTCAGTGGAATATCCGTTTTACACCGGGATATCTTTTCGATTCAAGCATAAGGCGCCTTCTGGACGTCGTGGATGGGAAGGGGATCGCCGTTCTTTTTTGAGCGTCGCATATCAGACTCTTCATTCTCCCCGGGATTTGCAGGAAATGCTATATTGGGCTCACGGATTTTCGAAACACAGAGAGACAGAGGAGGAGCGAAGCATATGGAACTCACCGCAAAACTGGTATCGGTGCTGCCGGAGCAGACCGGCAACGGCAAGAACGGAGTATGGCGCAAGCAGGACATCGTTGTGGAGACCGAAGGGAAGTACCCCAAGAAGGTCTGCGTCTCCATTTGGGGCGACAAGGTCGAGCGCTCGGTGCTGCAGCAGGGTGCCCAGCTCAAGATCTCCTTCGACATCGAGAGCCGCGAGTTCAACGGACGCTGGTACACCGACGTGAAAGCCTGGAAGGTCGAGCCGGCCGGCGGACAGGCAGGCGGCGGCTACGCCCCGGCCGAAGGGTACTACGACTCGGGTTCCCCCGCCTTCGACGACGGCGACGCCCCCTTCTAAACAACCCCATTTCCGGAGACCGCGCACATGGCCATGCATGTCGAAATCAGGGACGGCAAGCTCTGCATCGAGATCGACCTTGAAAAACCCGCCCCCTCATCGTCCGGCAAGACGCTTGTGGTGGCAAGCACCCGCGGCAACGCCGTGACGGACGTGAAGGTCGACGGCAAGCCTGTCACCATCGGGCTGAACGCCTACATCCCGAAACGCGGCTAGAGCGACGCAGGCCGGCGATCCCCGTCGGCCTGCATGCATTTCCCTACTATCGGCCTCGGTCGTAATTCATGGGAATTACGGCATTTTTCTTATCTTGCACCGATGGGCGCGCTCATCAGTCGCTGATACGGGCACCCTGCGGGCGACAGGAACCACCGATACGCAGTCAGCCCCCTCCTCACGGCCCGGCCCGTGGGCGGAAGACGCCCATGTCTTTTTGAACAGGCCGGCACGCCGGATTCTCCGGCGCCTTTCAGTACGAACACCGCAGCAATCGGACAGTCCGATATCCGGAATCTTCCGCACCGCCGGGCGGGAATGGAAATCCCGCGGCTTTTTTGCCGGTGCCGTTTCCGGATGCCTCCCATGAACCCCATTCCGGAGACGCCGCCATGCTCGAAAACACCCGCCGCATCAATACGCCCCTTACCATCATGGGGATGTTCGCAGTACTCACCGAGGTCAGCTCCTCGGTGGTGCTCCCGGCCCTGCCGCCCGAACTCCAGTCGGTGTTCGTCTGGTTCGTGATGGGGTTCCCCTCGGCCCTTCTCCTGCTTTTCTTCCTCGTACTCCTCATCCGGCCCCAGGCGATCTACGCGCCTGCCGATTTCAGGGACGACGAGCATTTCCTGCGAGCCATCTTTCCGGCATCGCCGCTCGAGCGCGAGGTGAAGGTGAGGGCGCGCATAGAGGAACTCGCGGACACGGTCGAGAGGAGCTGCGCGGTCGCTTCCGCCGCTGGTTCCGCCCCGAAGGAGCCGGTCGGGGAGGAGGCGCTCCGGGAAGAGGCGCGTTCGCGCTACTCGCTGGCCGAAGAGCGTTCGCTCAACCGCATCGCCCTCGAGCTCGGCCTGCCGGTGATGCGCAACATGCGTTTCGATACCGGGGAGGGCGGCCACGTCTTCGACGGGCTGGTCCGCCAGCCCGAGCGGGTGACGGGGATCGAGGTGCTTTACGTGCAGGAGCCCGTGATGGCCGAAGAGGCGTTCGAGAGGGCGCTCGGCGCAGTTTCGGGCGACGTCGCCCGGATGGGGGAGGGGGCTTCAGGCCGTTTTTCGCTGGTTTTGGCCGTCGTCCTCGAGCGTGAGCCCGGGGACCGTGACGCCCTGGCAGGCCGGCTTCGGGCCATGGCGGCCGGTGCGTCTTTCCCGGTGGAGGTCAAGGTGTTCGGTATGGATGCCCTGGAAGAGGAGCTCGCCGCGGCCGCCCTCCGGATGCGCTGACCGGGGGCGAGCGCCTTCAGGCCGCTTTTCCGAACAGCTTTCTGAGCCAGGCGAACGGGGGCTTTCTGGGAGCCCGTTTCACCGGAAGCCCCTTGCGCTCCCAGCTCGAAATGCCGTACTGCATGTTGACGACCCGCTTGTGGCCGTGCTCGGCGAGCATGCGGGCGCAGATGACGCTGCGGCTGCCGGTATGGCAGGCGAGCACCACCCTGCGGTTCTGGGGGATCTCCGCCATCATGCTGGAGAAGCGGCTCGTCGGGACGTGCATCACCTCTTCGAGGTCGAAGGCGGTGCGCTCGATCTCGCGCGCTTCGCGCACGTCGACGAGCAGGGCGCCTTTTTTCACCATATCATATGCGGCCGACGGATCGACCTGCTTGAACTTGGCCATATGGGCATAGAGTTGTGTATTGGCAGGGTCGGGGTGAGTATACGAAAATCGGGGAAGGATGCACAGGGGAAAATGCCGGTCGGGTGGCAGTCGGGAAGGAAGGGGAAGTCCATTATCCGCCGACGTTAACTATCCAACAGGCTGTTGGATGATTGATAGGGTGGTTTCCTTTAGTGGACCCCGTCCTATAGACAAAAAGGGCCTGAGTTTAAGTTGGAAACCTGCTGGTTATGCAGCGGAAAGGCGCTGCCCCTCTCTTTCATTTAACTCTTCCTGTGGCTCGTTCTTGAGCCGGT
>NZ_SJPA01000013.1 GCF_004332115.1 Chlorobium sp. N1 | reverse complement strand
GCGTCTTCCCCACAGGCGTGGGGGTGTTTCTCTCTGCATCCTTCGCATCGATTCTGCTGGCGTTCAAATTTTGCAGGCACTGCCTGCAAAATTCTAGCAACGAATACGTTAGCACTGTACTCATCAATCTCGCCTTTCGTTTTTCACTCTTCCCTTTGCCCCTGCTGATCCCTCTGGGTCTCGGTCATCCAGTCACTACTGATTTTTAATGGTGGATCAGGGCTTTTCCTTGTCGGGAACCAGTTAGTTTATTACTTTGTTTGTTTATTAGTTTGTTTGTTATTATATTGTTGGAGTCAACAGCAAGCAATATCAAAACAGGAGAGCGTCATCATGCGTCCAGTCGAGTTCACCACGGAAGAGATCGTCAAAGCCGGCCAGGAGCTGCAGGCCGCCGGTCGCAATATTACCGGGTTTGCCCTTCGTCAGAAGATCGGTGGCGGGAATCCGTCACGGTTGAAGCAGGTTTGGGATGAGTATTTGAGCAGTCAGGCCGAAGTCAAAGCTGAGCCGGTAGCCGAGCTGCCTCCGGAAGTGGCTGACGCTGTGGCTGCCGTGAGCAAGAGTCTTGCCGATCGGTTGATGGAGCTTGCTGTCGAGGTGAACGATAAAGCGGTAAAGGCGGCAGAGCGACGGGTAACGGATGTGATCAGGAGTATGGGAGAGCAGCGGGAACAGGCTGAGCGTGAGCTTGTCGATGCGGCCCAAATGGTCGAAGAACTTGAGGCCAGACTGGATGAGTCGAGCGAGCAGGCCGCCGATCTGGATCATCAGCTTGCCGAAGTTAAAGCAAACAATCAGGCGCAAGCGGTTGAACTCGCCCAGGTTAAGGAGCGGTTGGCGATCATCGAGGACGAACGGAACCGTTACAGTCAGCAGGTTGAGCAAATGCGGGCCGAGCGAGATACTGCGCGTGAGGAGTCGGCAATGTTACGTGGCGAGGTCAATATCCTGCAGGCACAGTCGTCGGAACTCATGCGCACCTTCGGTACATCTCGAACCCAAGCCGCCAAAAAGAGCTGAAGCATTTACCTGCAGAGTGGGCAGCCCTTACGCATAAATGACCATTGGTCCCTGCGGCACTTGAGAAATGGGAGGCGGGGACTGCCGGAATCAGCAAAGATGAATCAATCGCTCACAGGCATTCAGAGCAGTTTCGTAGGCAATGATTTCGTCGTCACGAGCGAAAGACATATCCTGCACGAACGCTTGATAGGCTTGTTTCCACACAGCAGTGTTGAGCGTAGTCATGACGCCATGAAGCCGTTGCTCGACCGGGATATGACTGCGTTTCAAATCATCCGTCATGGCTTGTCGAACAAGGTTTTGAAATGCCCCGTTCGAAGTAATCATGGGTTCCAGTGCCGCCATGTCATGAACATGCCGTATGAGGGTTTTATCCTGGCTTTCATCGTCATCAAGCAGCCTCCATGATAGCGCACTGAGTTTATCGGCAGCTATTTCGACCGGATGGACATACGGCATTGAGCCGATTTCGGCGGGCTGTTGTTCAGTGAGCCCCAGAAGAGATTGAACCGGTTGAAACACAACGGGTATTTTGGGCGGGACAAAGCGAACCTCTACCCGGATGTGTTTTCGTAAGCGACGGATGGTCGAGAATGTTGCCCCATAATCAAGTTCCAACGAAAAAAATCTACTCTCATCGCGCACCATTGGTTCCGCGAGAAGCGAAAATCCTTCATCGAGCAGAGTCTCAATTATTGTTTTACGCGTTGCTCGATACTGTGTGCGCCCTGCCGGTTGTATTGTGGCTTTGAAATCCACATCCTCGGAAAACCGCTTGATCAGACCTGCTTTGGCCAATGATGTCCCCCCACCAAAAGCCAGCTGCAATCCTGGACTTTGCAGGCCATTCAGCAATCGAAGCGCTCGAACGACATGCCAATCTTTTTCAATGAAGGCTTCATCAGTCGTGACGAGTAGGCCGGCAGCACGCTCAATGGCTGATTTTTTTGGCAGCAGTTGATTACGTGACATGCTCAAACTTCATCGTGTACCCGTTGTATCCAATGTGGCGACGAACACGCTTGCGGACGCCGATAGTGCGTCCCGTTGGAACTTGCGTGCTTTTGCCCTCGTTGTAATCGCGTTCCGTTGCCGTAGGACCTGTGGGGATGCCCATTTTTTGCATCGCCTCAACGGCCAGACTATTGAGGCTTTTGGGAAGGGCTGGCTGTTCATCAAGCGGCGATACAGCAGCGCGGACATAAATCCCTTGACCTATTTTGATAAGCCGCCCCTCTTTGACGAGACGAAGCAAGCAGCGGCCAACCTGATCGTACTTGCCGAGATCCCGAAAGTCCTGACGCAGCACGACAGCATTGCGCTTGCGATCAATGCGCGAGCGAACTTGGGAGAGTAGTGTTGTTTGGCGGCTTTTCATCCTGTCATTTTACGACATATTGAACAGGAAAGCAATATGTAAATAAAGCAGTTACGCGAATAAGAGCATAACCATTTTGCCCATGTAATGGTTTCGTTTCCCGGGTTGTCGCTCATGCGTGCGTCCTTCGACTACCCCCTACCCTTTTTTCTTTCGTCGAGCAAATACGGACCAGGCGAGATAAGGCTCGTGATGAGTCGGCAATGTTACGTGGCGAGGTCAATGTCCTGCATGCACAATCGTCGGAACTCATGCGCACCTTCGATACTTCTCGGAACCCAGATGAAGAGGGATCTCGAACCAAAGCCGCCAAAAAGAGCTGAAGCATTTTTCCCGAGAGCGGCGGGCTCTTACATACAAATGAGTTCCGCTAGAACGGAACCGCCGCTCTCGGGCCACTCTTAAGGCTGGCCTACATGAGTCAGTGCTGTTTTAAAACTATATTGATACCAATAAAGCACCAGAACAATGCCCTATTAGAATCAGATCGGGTACTCATCAGTTACTTGCTTAGCGTATTTCATCAAGGCATATCGAAAAAAGTTTTTCTCACTTCGCCCTGTTTTTGTACACACCGCAGAGAGTAACTGGGCCTCATACTCGTTCAAGGGCAAGGAGATCGTTTTGAACTTGCGAGGAGCGTTAGGATTCAGTGGAGCCTGGACAGAAACTTCAGGCCGCAGGATAAACTCATCTAGTGTGGGCTTGATCGGCTCTTCGGCCCGGGGACGTGGTTTAGCTATTGCTCCTTTAGTCTTCCCCACAGGCGTGGGGGTGTTTCTTATCGCGGATACGGCGCAGAAGACGGCAGAGCGGTCTTCCCCACAGGCGTGGGGGTGTTTCCAGCTAGGTATGGGCTTGCAGGTGCAAGCGTAGGGTCTTCCCCACAGGCGTGGGGGTGTTTCCTTCGGGTTCCGCAGCTTTGTCAGGTCTGCTTGGTCTTCCCCACAGGCGTGGGGGTGTTTCTAGATGTAGAAGCCCCAACGATAAATGTTACTGGGTCTTCCCCACAGGCGTGGGGGTGTTTCTATCGTCACTGGCGGAAGCGGAGGAGGCGGAGGTGTCTTCCCCACAGGCGTGGGGGTGTTTCCGCTGCGCTCAGTTCGCACACGCTGTCTGCCGAGTCTTCCCCACAGGCGTGGGGGTGTTTCCCATCCGCAAAACACATGCTGAGCGGGTATTCGGTCTTCCCCACAGGCGTGGGGGTGTTTCCTTCAGCCCGCGACCGCCGACCAGCGGCTTACAAGTCTTCCCCACAGGCGTGGGGGTGTTTCCACAGAAGGCGAAAAGACTGACCGTGTCGACGCGTCTTCCCCACAGGCGTGGGGGTGTTTCCTGGAAGGGCGGCCAGCTACGGTCTCCAGGTGCGTCTTCCCCACAGGCGTGGGGGTGTTTCTCTCTGCATCCTTCGCATCGATTCTGCTGGCGTTCAAATTTTGCAGGCACTGCCTGCAAAATTCTAGCAACGAATACGTTAGCACTGTACTCATCAATCTCGCCTTTCGTTTTTCACTCTTCCCTTTGCCCCTGCTGATCCCTCTGGGTCTCGGTCATCCAGTCACTACTGATTTTTAATGGTGGATCAGGGCTTTTCCTTGTCGGGAACCAGTTAGTTTATTACTTTGTTTGTTTATTAGTTTGTTTGTTATTATATTGTTGGAGTCAACAGCAAGCAATATCAAAACAGGAGAGCGTCATCATGCGTCCAGTCGAGTTCACCACGGAAGAGATCGTCAAAGCCGGCCAGGAGCTGCAGGCCGCCGGTCGCAATATTACCGGGTTTGCCCTTCGTCAGAAGATCGGTGGCGGGAATCCGTCACGGTTGAAGCAGGTTTGGGATGAGTATTTGAGCAGTCAGGCCGAAGTCAAAGCTGAGCCGGTAGCCGAGCTGCCTCCGGAAGTGGCTGACGCTGTGGCTGCCGCGAGCAAGAGTCTTGCCGATCGGTTGATGGAGCTTGCTGTCGAGGTGAACGATAAAGCGGTAAAGGCGGCAGAGCGACGGGTAACGGATGTGATCAGGAGTATGGGAGAGCAGCGGGAACAGGCTGAGCGTGAGCTTGTCGATGCGGCCCAAATGGTCGAAGAACTTGAGGCCAGACTGGATGAGTCGAGGGAGCAGGCCGCCGATCTGGATCATCAGCTTGCCGAAGTTAAAGCAAACAATCAGGCACAAGCGGTTGAACTCGCCCAGGTGAAGGAGCGGTTGGCGATCATCGAGGACGAACGGAACCGTTACAGTCAGCAGGTCGAGCAAATGCGGGCCGAGCGAGATACTGCTCGTGAGGAGTCGGCAATGTTACGTGGCGAGGTCAATATCCTGCAGGCACAATCGTCGGAACTCATGCGCACCTTCGGTACTTCTCGAACCCAAGCCGCCAAAAAGAGCTGAAGCATTTTTCCCGAGAGCGGCGGGCTCTTACATACAAATGAGTTCCGCTAGAACGGAACCGCCGCTCTCGGGCCACTCTTAAGGCTGGCCTACATGAGTCAGTGCTGTTTTAAAACTATATTGATACCAATAAAGCACCAGAACAATGCCCTATTAGAATCAGATCGGGTACTCATCAGTTACTTGCTTAGCGTATTTCATCAAGGCATATCGAAAAAAGTTTTTCTCACTTCGCCCTGTTTTTGTACACACCGCAGAGAGTAACTGGGCCTCATACTCGTTCAAGGGCAAGGAGATCGTTTTGAACTTGCGAGGAGCGTTAGGATTCAGTGGAGCCTGGACAGAAACTTCCGGCTGCAGGATAAACTCATCTAGTGTTGGCTTTATCGGCTCTTCGGCCCGGGGACGTGGTTTAGGCATGATGTAAGACCTCCTTGAGAAGTAAACGAATTGATTCCGCAGCTTTTTCATCTTTCCATTCCAACACACTTCGACCTTCGGCAATCGAATCTCGATAGGCCTTTCTGTCATAAATCAACGTCTCGGCCAACTGGAATTCAGGGAATTCCTGGAGATACGCTTTGGCTTCCTCCGCCTCTTTTATCACCGGATTGGTCGGGCAAAGGTTCAACACGAGATGTGCCTTGATGTTTTGATTGAAGTCTCTGGCCAATGAATACACTTCAGCCAGATGAGGCAGGGTATCAAGATCATATTGGGAGGGCCGAAGCGGACTGAGAAGCACATCCGCAATAGCCAAGCCTGAGCGCAGTTCGCTAGAGTCTCGTCCCGCTACATCGACAACAAGATATTCGTACCGGCTAGCAAGGTCTTTCAGATTTTGCCTGATGTCGCCAGAGATCTGCACACAGGGAATGTTTTTGAGCTCCGCACGAGTCTGCCGGTCCTGTACCCAGCGGGCCATCGATCCTTGAGGGTCTGCATCAACGAGCAACACATCAGCATTGGCCTCAAGAACCAGTAAGCTGGCAACATTGACAGCGAGTGTTGATTTGCCACAACCGCCTTTTTGACTTCCGATCAGAATAATCATTTACGGTACCACTTAGATTTTGAATTAGGTCTATAATAGCATTATTTTAATATCAAATCAACATCGAAATGGTTTAAAGCTGGCACCCTACAGCTGCTGCAGGTTTTTCTTTTACATTGAAGCTGGAAGTGGGCCTCGGAGGAATCGGAAATGTGTCCTTTTACACAATGCAGACAAATTGCCAGGCGGTCATGATGAACAAAGAACCCGGACACACGAAAGATTTTGAGCCGCCGGATGACCTCTCCTTGATCAAAACAAGGCTGATCAATTCCAGCCATGATATCAGGATGAGTGAGCCGGAAGGAATTACTTACCAGCACACTGTTTTTTGCCAGACAGGGCTCCCTTATCGGAATCCTGGCGATGAATTGCGGCGATGGGAACGAAAGCAAGGCAACGCGTCACTTCTGATCAATGCGGGAGAGATCATTAACCCGAAGACCCAGGATTTCGTGGCTGTGGGCTTGCCATTTGGCCCAAAACCACGATTGATCCTGACTCATCTCAATAGCCAGGCATTAAAAACAGGTTCGCCGGTGATCGAGGTAGAGTCCTCCTTAACGGCTTTCGTAAAGCGGCTTGGCCTCGATGGCAATGGGCGTGATATTCGGGCTATCAAGGATCATCTTTCGCGGCTGTCCGTGGCAACCATCAGGCTCGGGTTCGTGCTTGAGAATCGAGCCGTACAGGTCAATACACAGATCGTCAAGGCATTTGATCTCTGGTTTCAGAAAAACGAGCACCAGCGCGTTTTATGGCCTTCTACAGTCCAGCTCAGTGAGGATTATTTCCAAAGTCTGGTTAAACATGCTGTCCCGCTCGATGAGCGAGCTGTCGCCGCGTTGTCACACTCAGCGATGTGTCTTGATGTGTATGCCTGGCTTGCCCAGCGGCTACACCGAGTCAAAAAAGAACAGCCGCAGTTTATCACCTGGGTGGCGCTCAAAGATCAGTTTGGATACCATTACGACCGCATGGACAATTTCAAGCGAGTGTTCCGTACTACCCTGAGTATGGTTCATTCTCAATACCCCGATGCTCGATTCCAGATCGATGGTAAAGGCATGACTCTACAACACAGCCAACCACCAATTCGCAGTCGTTCGCACTTACTTTCATAGGGTGCTAACGTGCACAATGTTATCAACAAATGCTTGTGGATTTCTGTAGTTATCCACGGGCACTTTGTAGGGGGATTCACGGGCACTTTGTAGGGAATTTAGGGCAAAATCCACGGGCACTTTGTAGGACAATCCTATAGTTCTTTACCTATAGATAAACCTGTAGTTGATAGCCATCGGATTGTGGACAACTTCGCAGGTCCGGTTAACCAGCCCTCTCGCCTACAAAACCACAGGATCGCTCAGGAAGCAAAAACACTGCCCGCACCAGCCAAGCAACTTGCGGAGAAAGTGATGATCTTAGCACAAAGGCCTCCGCCACTTCGAAACCGGAGGCCCCGTTAACCAGCTATTCCACTCACCTTATCCAGCCAGACAAATCCAAGAAGCGCAGATCTAGGGCTTGGATTGAGTCATTCATTCATCGGGATTAGGTCAGTTAGAAACAGACTCATCCACACCTAAACCCAGAAAACAGCCAATAAGATTGTTTTAAGGCGAAATCTCCCAAAATTCGACTCCCTACCCGTTTTCTGGGTTATAATTCATCTGATGGCGTTTCTCGTGCTTTTTTGGGCTTTACAGGACGGGTTTAGCTGTTGATTTCTCGCAAAAACCCTTTTTTGTTCTGGATACGTAAAATCTAACTGGTATCTCACGCCATTCAGTCCGAAGCACTTCTGTTGCATCCGAATAAAAAAAACGCAACATTGGTAGTATGACTACTAACACTGCATCAAAATTAAACCTCCTCCTGACCCGACACATTCCAAGTACGGTTGAGCTGGCATCATGGATGGATGGTTTGGGAATCTCTCATGATCTCCAGCAATATTACCGGAAAGCCGGGTGGCTTGAGCCTGTAGGTGTAGGTGCCAGTAAGCGACCTGGCGAACAGATAGGTTGGGAAGGAGCGCTTTATACTCTGCAACAGCAAGGAAAACTGCCGGTCCATGCTGGTGCCAGAACCGCCCTTTCCCTGCAGGGATATGCGCATTACGCACGTTCCGATAAGGAGCCGGTTTTTCTGTTTTCACCACGAAACACCACAGTACCGGCCTGGTTCAGGAAGTATGACTGGCATCGCCCGGTCATCCATGAAAAAACCTCCTTCCTTGCACCACAGCAAGCATTAAGCAAGGTTTCGTTACCGCTGTTTTCCATCCTCGTGTCTTCACCTGAACGGGCCATGCTGGAATGTCTCTATCTGGCTCCAAAGGCCTTCGATCTTGTCGAGTGTTACCAGCTCATGGAAATGCTGACAACGCTTCGGCCTAAGGTTGTTCAAGAGCTTCTTGAACAATGCCGTTCGATCCGGGTGAAGCGGCTTTTCCTCTATCTTTCAGAAAAAGCGGGACATCTCTGGTTCAACCGGCTTGATCGTTCCCGCATCGATCTTGGCAAGGGCAAAAGGGTCATTGAAAACGGTGGTGTCCTGGTTCCGGACTATGAGCTTGTACTTCCCAACGAACTGGTATCCTTATGATCAATCCGTTGTATAAAAAACAGGTGGACTTGTTGCTCAGGGTTCTTCCGCATGTGGCGCAGGCTCCGGTTTTTGCGCTCAAGGGTGGTACGGCGATTAACCTGTTTGAGCAAAACATGCCACGGCTGTCCGTGGATATTGACCTTGTTTATTTGCCGCTTGATGATCGAGCCGTTGCCCTGGAATCAATTGCATCGGCACTGCAAGAAATCTGCAAGAGCATCGAGAAAATCGGCATCAAGGCCACGCCGCAACGGCAAAGAAACCAGCAGGAATCCAAAGTCATTTGTACAGACGAAGAGACGCAGATAAAGATTGAAGTCAATACGATTATCCGGGGGCATCTTTTCCCGGTTCGAGTCATGGACGTGCAGGAAATCGTGGTGGATACCTTCGAGAAGTTTGCTTCGATGAGAGTCTTATCACGGGAAGAACTGTATGGTGGAAAACTTTGTGCGGCCCTCGATCGGCAGCATCCAAGAGACCTTTTTGATGTGTATCAACTGTTCGAAATGGAAGGGATTTCCGATGAGATCCGAACGGGATTTCTTTGCATGTTGCTCTGCCATCCCCGGCCAATGAACGAGCTTTTGCAGCCACATTTCATCGATCAGGAAGAGCTTTTTGCCCAACAGTTTTTCGGTATGACGGAGCAGGCATTCGGTTACAGCGATTACGATAGTACCCGACATCGTTTGATAAGGGTGCTGCATGAGCAGCTTGCCGAACACGAGAAAAACTTTCTTTTGAGCTTCAAGTTTGGTGAACCTCAATGGTCACTTTTTCCGGTCGAGAAGCTCGAACAAATGCCTGCCACACGGTGGAAGTTGCAGAACATCCGGAAACTGAAACATGAGAACCCGGGAAAGCATGCCGAGCAGCTGAAAAAGCTTGAAAAGAGTTTTCTGTGACGATCAGGCTAGGCGTTACGATTTGTCAGAAATCCAATGCTTGTAGGCGACCGAAATTGCCTCTTAACGTGCCGCAAAGCGGCAACCCTGCGCTACGTTGAAATGAGGTGAGAGCAGTTGGAATACGGAGGATAAGAGTAGCGCAAGATAAAGAGCATAAAGCCATTTCTTCGAAATAGCTTATATTAAGGTGTTTGGCTGTGTAGCCAATTGTCGGGAATGGTAACATTTGCACCAAGTATGGCTCATAAAGCATAATTTTATAACGGCTTACGCAGTTATTAGCCTTGTTGTACTGTAAAAGAGGAATCTATGGGATCGAGTAAGAAAAAGCAGGAAAGCGCGAATCAGGAGCTGACTCCGGACATGATTGCGGAGATGCGAAAGCAGACGGGATCTCATCCAAAACGGCGTCGTGATGCGATGCTGAACATGCGCATTTTTAAGCCAACCATGGATGCTTTGACCACCTTTGCTGCCATGAACAACATGACGAAAACGGAGGTCGTTGAGGCGGCTGTTTCGGATTATATCCATCGAAAGTTCGAGGATCCTTACGGCAAAAGAGAGGCGTATCTCTCCAAGACATTAGGAGAGATAAAGGATTTAAATCGCCTGCAGGCTGAGGCGTTTTACACGTTTCTCCAGTACTGGTTTGCGCACACGCCTCGGATTCCGGAGGATTTACGAGCCGAGGCGAATGCGGAAGGTCATGAGCGATTTCAGGCCTTTCTCCGGTACATGAACCAGACGATGCTGACGGATGATGTTGGTTTGGCCGGGCGGTTTTTGGGGGATCAGCCAGACAGGGGAATGAAGAGAGCCGACGATGTGAATGACGGCTAGTCAATGTTGATTCAGATGGATACAGGAGCGTTTTTTTGCGTTGAGAAGAGAGGGTGGATTTATGCTGGATCGTGAGCAAAAAACACTCATGAGATGACTGAGAGGCCTTTCTGTTTTACTTGATTCATTGCAAGTTTACGGGCCAAAAGTTGCCGGTTTTAATGAGTTTTTCGAGCTGATTCTCGTATGGCTATGGGGCTCTATTGTTTCTCGTGGTTCTCAGTATTTCACTCGGAAGGTAGGGCTTTCTTCTGGCCGGCTTTTGCGTCGGTCGTAGAGTCTTGTTGTGGAGACGTTGGCATGGCCGAGCCATTCTTGGACCTTACTTATATCGGCTCCGTTTTCAAGGGCATTGGTTGCTGCGGTCGCTCGGAGCGAGTGCACACAGAAGCCGTGGACCATGGCACTGATGCCGGTTTCCCGTCCGTATTTTTGAATGATGCAGCTATAGACTGCCTGGGGATCGAGATGTTTTAGCAGGGTGCCGCTGGTGTTGTTTTTCACGGGACGGAAGAGCGGGCTTTTCTGGTCGTACCGGTGCCCCGCTGCAATAAGATATTCTTCGATGAGTCGCTGGGCCATCGGGTGCAATGGCAGGTACCTTGTTTTTTCCCTCTTGCCTTGTACATGCAGGTGCGTTACGCCGCTGCGTTGTTGCAAATCCCTCACTTGCAGGCGACAAAGTTCTTCCCTGCGCAACCCATGGTAGAGCAGGGTAGCGAGAATGGCTCTGTCCCTTTTGCCTTTAAGGGTATTCGTCGGCGGTGCATCGAGAAGCATTCTGGCTTGGCTGTCACCAAGGGCCGGTGTCGTGCCTTCATTGTTATTGGCTGCAGGCCGTTTGACGCCGAGCACCGGGTTGTGCAGGACGGCATTTTGTTCACAGAGGTAGTCGAAGAGGGAGGATATAGAGGCAAGCTTGCGCCTGATGGTCGCAGGAGCCAGCGTGCGTTCTTCGAGATTGGTTCGCCAGGCTAGCAGGTGTGCGCGGGTGACCATGCGTAGTTCTTCAGGCTGCACGATGCCGAGGAAGCGGGTGAACTCTCGTAAATCGTTGCGGTATGCACGGCGGGTTTTCTCGCTGCGGATATTGGCGAACCATTCGAGTTCCGGAGGCATGGCCGTGAGGGCATGGAATTCCGGGGCGGAGAGCATCCGGCGCTCAAGGGCTGGTAGGGTGTTGGTCATGGCATCGCTTCTGGTTGCATGGTGGCCGGGTTAGCCGGTTTCTCTGAGAGGTCATTTAGATATGATAAAATACATTATCAGCATTAAAATAGAAATCTAATTGAATACTGCGAACTGATTCTTCCGGTTATACTGATCTATTTCGTGCGATTATTTCTGCGCAGAAATGCCGAGAAATGAATGCAATATATTACTTTACAAGGTAGTAGTTGTCTGCTTTTTATGGATAAGCAGAACCAGTATAGAAAAATGTTTAGCACCAATTAAATGACGCCATTAATATGATTGGGACTCCGATTTCGCAGGAACTTGACAGGTTAACTGACGATGGAAGTGGTTATGGTGATCCACAGGCTCAACTGATTGACGACCGTAAATTCGAAATGCTTATGAAGGCCTATGAAACTGCAGTCGAAACTCGGAAACTTGAAATTCAGCTTTTTTGGAGTAGGTCTTTGTTTTTCTGGGGTTTCATTGCCTCAGCGTTTGTTGCCTATTCTGCACTCAGAAGGTATAGCTCAGACATATCAATCATAATTGCGGGCTTTGGTTTTGTCTGTTCTGTCGCATGGTCACTTGGTAATCGCGGTGGCAAGTTCTGGCAAGAATCTTGGGAAATCAAGGTCGAACGAATAGAACCGTCTGTAACAGGAGAGCTGTTTTCCCAGCCAGAAGAGGGTTCCAGTCACAAGAACTTTTGGCTGCGTGGCCGACGTTTCTCTGTAAGTAGGCTCGCCATTGCTTTGAGCGATTACACCATCATACTCTGGTTTGCCATTATCGTTTGGGAAATCATACGCCTGTTTTGTTCGCGGACGATCGTTGCTTTTGCAAAGCCCTGGTCTATTATCGCGTTCATTTCCTTCTCTACGATTTATGCTGCGTCTCTTCTCATTGCAGGTCGCTCAACTAAGCGGGTTAACCATGGAGGCCAACCTAGCAATTCCCGGGACATTGTATTATGAAGCCTTGCAGTGCTAGTGATTTTAGATATAAGGCTATTTTTGATTAGTGTGATTTTTTTATAAAGAATCTTGAGGGGTGAACAGAAATGTCGAAGTGGACGACAGTTTCATGTCGCCATTGTGGTGGCGATATACAAGTGCACGAGGATTGGGATAATATTCCTGAATACCATAAAGAGTGTGCGTGGTACTCGTCATCATGTGATATTTGTGGCGGCTCAATGGAAATACACCGCGCATGGGATAATCCACCGACTGCTCATAAAGAATGCAAAGCCAAAGAGGCCGCGAAGTGGCATACTCGT
Source organism: Chlorobium sp. N1 (assembly GCF_004332115.1). GTDB lineage: Bacteria > Bacteroidota > Chlorobiia > Chlorobiales > Chlorobiaceae > Chlorobium. Next base: position 12,482 of record NZ_SJPA01000013.1, on the reverse strand, counting down.
TCATGCCGACATTGTCATGGAGAAATCAAATACCACGAGGATTCCTTCGATTTGCTGAAAACACAACAGCACCGGCACAGCTTACCAAAGGGACACCCCACACTTAATATTCAGCTGAGCTCAAGCTGATCATGACAGAGCGTACACTGAATTCTGCGCCTTCGACACTTATCGCCCATATTGCAGAATCTGTTGTTCTAGTTTTTCAATATCCTCGTCTCTATTGAGCACATGCATTTTCCTGTGGCAATTAGGACAGAGAGCAACGACATTATTGATGCTGTCTTCGCCTCCATTTGATATCCACTTCACATGATGTGATTCCAAGTAGGGTTCGCCGGTAGGCTTCGAGAATGGTGCGGCCGTACCACATAAATCACAGATGCCGTTAGCTCGTCGCTTTGCATAATTAGCGACTTCGGGATTTCTTATGTATGTAGCTGAAAGCACATCCACCTTCCGAGCAATGGCCGGCGCTTGTTCTGCTCGCTTCTGCAGTAAATCCAGAGGTAATGCGGCCGCTCTCTGTTCGTTCTCTTCTACCCATGCCATCAGTGCTTTTTCACCATTTTGAACAGGGGCCAACGATACTTCATCCGGTAATTGATAGCTTTTATGGGCATAACGATATACTGCTCTTCTTACGATTTCAAAGTCTGTGACCCACCAGCAAGGCTCTCTTCTTCCCGGATGGTTGTATTTATCGGGTTGTTTCCCACACTGTTCGATCATGAAAGAGCCCATTTCATCAACAAGAGGATTTGTTGATAAGGCTATTTCATATTCATTAATGCCTCTGGGCTTGACATACATTTTCCCAGCCCCTCCATCAAAGTACATGTGCTTTGCTGAGCCTGGTTGTTGATCAAGCCAAATATCGCCCCCGCCCGGAATGGATCTGATTTCACGCTCCAATATTTCAAGCCGTTTCTTTAGCTCTGCCATCCGCAATGATTTTGACATCTCGCCTCCTAAAAATTTTCACTTAACTGATAAGAGTGACCAGACCGCTACCCCGCCCCGTGAATGGGTCGCCTCTTTCGGATGGCAAGTCCTAAACGGGCGGGAAGGGGTAGGGACAAAAAAATCCCCGGAGACGATCCGGGGCAATAAGCTATATTTCTGTACTCTTTCACGGGCTCACCATTTCCATAGGAACCCACCCAATTAAGCCCTTACGAATGCCTCCAAGGACCCTTACTTTTTTCTCACCAAAACCGCCCCCCACTACAGAGCAAGGCGTCCCACTCTCAACCATCCCGGATATACATGAGACACAATCATCCTGATATACCCTGCTACCTTTACCGGCACACTCACGCACAAAATATTCCAACTGATCTTTTGAGTTGCAAACCAATACATATTTACCTCCACCTGGAGAAACCAAATGCTCTGCATTGGCGTCAATAAAGCTCAATGATAAAAACGCAAAAATCAACACAAGGATTCGTTTCATAATTATATTGAATTTATTATTTCTCCCCACCAATTAACCCCCGGTCTGCCATCTCAACCATTAACTTGGGGTCGTTGTACCCGGTCAGGGTGGCCCCTGCCTGCCCGCCGCGTAAGACTTATCAAAATAATATCGAGTAATCACGCAGACCGAACAAGCAAAAAGCTAAATTTATCCCCTCGAAACGCATTTTTCTTGGTGAACGCTACGGAGTCAGTTTCCCCCCAGCCGCCAGCGCCTGTTTGTCGATCTCCCCATTAATCTCCTCCAGCTGCGCATCGTCCTCCAACACAATACTCACAATCAGCTTCTGCAGCACCTTTCCCCGCATCCCCTCGCCTTCGCCTGAATCGCTCCCGATCCTATCAGGCCATTCGATAGACTGCACTATTTCGATATTCTTGCGTAAACCATTGGATATTACAGAGCACCCCCGCCCACCTACTCCCACCTGAAGTATCTTCTTTGGGATAAAAATAAGAGCTATACAGGTAAACTACTATAAAAGATTGATTTAACAGACATTTTTTAGCGTGGGACGAGAACGGGCCGCACTCCTTTTATGTCCTTAAATTGTAACCAGAACATCAAATCCTACCAGTAGAACCACCCCACATTTATTTCGCATCGGACAGGTATTGTCCGCCCACACCCCCTACCTTTCTGTGTTTCATTTTTGTGCAAAGCATTACATATTTCTGTAATTTCTTATAAACTACTCTGAAGCAGCGATCAGGGCCTGTTGAATTATTTAAGTGAAACAATATTGCGTTACCCAAAGCCCAATAAGTCTCCGTCCGAGAATTCAAATGCACTGCCATTCGAATCATGCCTGGCAAAGTCAAGGCATTTGAAGGGGTATACCCCTATTGCCGGCCGGACAGTGCTTGACCATTGCTGTATTGTAGGAGCTGTTGCCCGGACTTTGATTGACAGATGCCCCAAGTTCCTGCAAGAGAGCCTCTTTCCCGATGGCACGGACCTTATAGCGGCAGTTCATGACATTGGAAAGGTCAGCCCGACCTTTCAAAAGAAAATTCATCAGGCTATCGCCAATGATGATGAAGCAATCCCCGCACAGATTGCATCAATAGACGCGAGCATTGAACGCAATTGGGGAGGTCATGCAGGAATCAGTCAAATTGAACTTGAAGAGATGGGTACGGGCGGGCTGATTCCCCGAATTGCCGGATCTCATCATGGCTACCCGCCTAACCTCGGCGCCCGATCGGGCAATGCCGAACAGTTTGGAGGGCAGCAATGGAAGGAACAGCGCCGCCTGCTGTTGAATGCGATCAAGACATGCATGCATGAGGACTTCCCGGACATCACAAATCAGCTTCAGGCGCGTGTGATTGCCGGATTGACATGCGTAGCGGACTGGATCGGCTCAGGCTCTCTCTTTGACGACCCCGGGACACCATGGAAAAGCATCATTCCCGAAGCGGTTGATGCTGCCGGCTTTGTTCAGCCAACCCTCATCAAGGAGCTTTCATTCAGGGATATTTTCGGGTTTGAAGCACGAAGCGCTCAACAAATGCTGATTGAACAGGCTTCCGAACCAGGAGTTTATGTCCTGGAAGCTCCCATGGGAATCGGCAAAACCGAAGCGGCACTCTATGCCGCCTATTCCGTTCTTGCTGCCGGAAAGGCTACAGGCATCTATTTCGCCCTCCCAACCCAGCTCACCTCAAACCGCATCCATTCCCGGGTAGGCCAATTCCTGCAGAAAATTCTTGCATCCGACTCCCTGCACCGCTCCCCCCTGCTTCTCCATGGCAATGCATGGCTGAAAGAGTTTGAGCTTGGAGAGGAGGGCCTTCCGGGCCGATCCTGGTTCAACGCGGCAAAAAGAGGAATACTTGCGCCATTTGCTGTCGGCACCGTTGACCAGGCACTGATGGCCGCCATGAATGTGAAACACGGCTTTGTCCGCACATTCGGCCTTGCAGGAAAGGTTGTCATTCTTGATGAGGTCCACTCATATGATGCCTATACAGGAACCATCCTTGACCGGCTCGTCAATGAATTAAAGCAGCTGCACTGCACCGTCATCATCTTGAGCGCAACGCTGACGGACGAACGCAGGCACCGGCTGATGGGGACACTACCTATTCCGGCAAAAGGTCTTTCACCCTACCCCTTAATCACGGCCCTGCCATCCTCTGATACGGTGCCAAGGGAGAGCGCTCCCGAACACCTGGCGGGCAATACCGTCACTGTTCGTTCGCTCGAAGATATTGATGAGGCTTTTGAAGAGGCGCTTGCACGCAGCGAACAGGGTCAGCAGGTCCTCTGGATTGAAAACACCGTCGCCGATGCCCAGAAGACCTATGCAATCCTTTCTGCAAGAACCGGCGGCACTGACATTGCATGCGGCCTTCTGCACTCGCGCTTCATCCAGTCCGACCGGGATGCCCTTGAAGAATATTGGGTATCACTCTACGGAGCTGACGGAAGCGCAAACAGGAAAGAAAGGGGCAGGATCCTCATCGGCACACAGGTCCTTGAGCAGTCACTCGACATTGATGCCGATTTCCTCGTAACCCGCATCTGCCCGACGGACATGCTCCTGCAGCGCATAGGACGCCTATGGCGGCACAACTTTCACCAGCGCCCTGCAGAAGCAGTATGCGAAGCATGGATCCTGAGTGCCGCATATGGTTCCGCTGAAAAGGATCCGCTGAAGGCATTCGGCATGACGGCAAAGGTATACAGCCCTTACGTGTTGCTTCGCACACTGCAGACATGGGCAGCCATCAACTCCCTCTCTCTGCCCGGAGATATCCGGAGCTTACTGGAAGCCACCTATGAGGAAAAGGTTGAAAGCCCCGAAATGCTCCGGCACAAAGCCGACCTCAGGCAGAGCAGGGAACGGCTTGAGCGCTTTGCGCTGCAGGGTGTTGCAATGGGCATTGCTGCCATGCCGGAAGAACGGGCAAGCACCCGCCACAGCGAACTCCCGGCGGTCAGCCTGCTCTTGATCAAGTCATTGCACATTGACCGGGAAGCCGGAAGCACGGCAACGCTCCTGGACGGCCAATCAATCGTTCTGCCCTCTCATATCCCTGCCGCCGGCAAAAAGAGGCAGCGGGAACTTGCGGCCATCCTTGCCGCCCAGACCTTACGGGTCACTGAATACGCAGCTCCTGCCGAGATCGACATAAAAAACCTTTCCTGGCTTCAGCCGTATTTCTATCTCGGCGACAAATTCCATGATGAAAGCATTCTGAGGGTTGCGATTGTCGGCGATGACGGCATGCTGAAATCACTGAATGGAGGCCCGGCTTCACCTACACACACATTGAGCTATCACCCGCGGTTGGGGTACCAATCCATCAAATCCATTTAAAAGCCATGAACACAGTACATACGGTTTCCGGCCAACAGCGGTTCAACCTTGTCGATGAGCCCTGGATTCCGGTTGTCAGCAAAGGCCTTCTAAGCCTTCGACAGGTTTTCAGCGAACCCGATAATCCAGCTCTCGGCGGCAACCCGATCCAGAAAATCGCCCTTACCAAACTGCTGCTTGCCATCGGACAGGCAGCATGTACCCCAACTGACACTGCGGCACTGAACGCGCTCGATGCTATTGCATTCCGCTCCTCTTGCCTCACCTACCTCGACAAATGGCATGACCGATTCTGGCTCTACGGGGAACGCCCCTTTCTGCAGATGCCCCGAATCAAGGTACTGATCGAGGATCGGCTGGAAAGCGAGCTCCATTCGGCAACGAAAAAGGCGGCAATAAAGAAAGCCAAGGAGAATGCCCTTCCAAAGGCGATCGGCGCAGGCTTTTATCCTGATGTACAGGCCGATAACGACAGCATTTTGACCCAGCATCAAGCCAGTGAGATTTCCGGTGATGCAGAACGGGCACTTTTTATTCTCACCTTGATGAATTTTGCTTTTGCTGGTAAGCACTTCGAAAAGAACCTACGGCCTCTTACCCCGGAATACTCTGGCAAGGGCGCCTCTGCAAAATCAGGACCGAGCATCGGAAATCACGTAGGATACTTGCATTCATTCCTCACTGGACCATTCCTGATTGATACCATCATGCTGAACCTGCTTTCAAGCGAACAGGTCCAGGAAAACCCTTACTGGAAATCCGGTATTGGTACCCCTCCATGGGAGCGTATGCCTGAAGGGGAAGGGTGCGCTGTTGCCCTATCGCTCAAGGCCTCCTACATGGCGACGCTTGTCTCCCTGTCGAGGTTCGTCATCCTCGATGGCGATGGGGTCTTTTATGTGGAGGGGCTGCAGTATCCGAGCCACAAGGACGGGTGGCTTGAGCCGAGCATGCTTTTCAAGGCTCAAGACAAAACCCCGAAGGTGGCATGGGTTGACCCGAACCAGCGTCCGTGGAGAGAATTGCCGGCAATGCTGGCATTTCTTGGCGATGCCTCGCCAGCGGGTGGTATCTGTCTATTTCTCCGTTACGGGCTCGATCGGGCAAAAAGACGGCATCCGCAGATCGGCATCTGGTCCGGCGGACTTCGTGTTCGCTATCAAATAGGGGGTCAGTCGGTCAAGCAGGATGATGATTTCGTCGAGTCGCTGTTCCGGTTTGACTCCTCGGAGCTTGATGCTAATTGGTATGATCGGTTCAAGATAGAGATGAAACAACTCGAAGACATCTCAACATTCGTCTCCATATCTACAAAAAAATACATCAAGAAGCTAGAGCCAAAATCAAAGAACAAAAAAGACTCACCGCTTGCCATCAATCTTGCGAAAAAGTCCTCTACACTGTTCTGGCAACTTGCCGAACGCCATGTGCAGGAGCTCGTCGATGCTTGCGAGGACACCGAGCGGCTCCCTTCAGTCCGAAGAACGATTGCGTCCCTCGCCTTCCAGGCATTCGACGCCTTCTGCCCTAAAGATACGGCCAGGCAGATCGACGCCTGGGCAAGCAGCAGACCCAACCTTTCGAAGTACCTCTTCAACAATTAACCACCCCCAAGGCTATGGACAGTGAACACGAAAAGAAACGCTCCCGGCAGGAATCGTTCGTGCAGTATGTGATTGAACTCTGCAAGAAAGACAACGGCGCAGCGGCAGCCCTTCGCCGTGCAGACAATCCTGCAACCGAATACCAAAGCTGGGAATACCTGGCCGCATTTTCGATAGACCTGGAAAACCCCTTCGAGCGGATTCCCTACGCAACCATCGCAGCGGCCATCGCCCGGGCAAAGCCGGACAAAAACGGATCCATGGGCATCGGCAAAGCAATTGCACTCTGCTACGATGACCGTAGCGATAGCGATCAGGCGAAAGCCAAGCTCCGCCGGCTCCTGGCCTGTGATTCTACGGAGGAAGCCTGCAGAATTCTTCGTCCCCTCTTCAGCCTCATCGAGTCAAAGTCTGAAGCCATGCCCGATTATGCTCGACTGCTCAGGCAACTCACGGGGTTCAATTTCGACAGCAACAGGTCAAAAACCCAATGGGCATCAGAGTTTTATCGGCAGTCTTCCCCCGCGGAAAAAGAGGAGGCCTCCGTATGATTGCCAGCGTTCTCACCCTTACACGATCCGACATCAAAGCCCTGCGGATTACGGACGACTATTCTCTTCACCGGGTAGTCTACGGTCTTTTTCAGGACCAGCGTACCGATGGGGAAAAACATGCCAGCGTGCCGAGCGGCTTCCTCTTCGCCGACAGGGGCGGTGATGCCAAAGGAAGGACGATCCTCATCCTTTCGGACAGGGAACCCCTTACTCCTGAGCATGGGACCCTGCACTCCAAACCTGTTCCTGAAGAGTTCCTCAGCCATCCACTCTACCGCTTCGAGGTCACGGTAAACCCCACCAAGAAGGAGCGCCCGTCAGGGAAAAGAATCCCCTTCAAGACATCCGATGAAGTTACGGCATGGGCTCTTGGCAAGTGCAGAGAGAGTTGGGGATTCAGCATCACCCCCTCATCACTGGAGGTCCAGATGCTTCCGGTAAAACAATTCACCAGTAAAGGCCATTCCGTAACGCATGGATCGGCTCGGCTGTCGGGACTGCTCCAGGTGGAGAACCGAGAACTTTTCATCACCAGTTTCAGGCAGGGTATCGGACGCGGACGGGCCTTTGGGTTCGGCCTGCTGCAGATTGCCCCCGTCAAGAATGTTTCCAACAACTAACCAACCCATCCAATGAACAGCAACAATCCATTCAGCCATTACCGCATCGAGTTCCATATCCTGCAGTCATTCCCCGCTACCTGCCTGAACAGGGATGATGTCGGCGCCCCAAAGACCGCCTTGATTGGCGGAAACACCCGCGCACGAGTCAGCTCCCAGTGCTGGAAACGCCAGGTGAGGCTTTCCATGCAGGATTTCGGCGTCAAACTTGGAATCCGGAGCAAACGGATCGCGGATTATCTTGCCAAGGCGTGCATTGCTCTCGACGCCGATGAAAAAGCCGCCACTGCCTGCGGCACAAAGATCTCCGAAGCATTCAGCAAGGACACACTGTTCTTCTTCAGCGACAATGAAGCGGCTGCTTTTGCCGAATATGCATCCGAGAACGATTTCGATGCAGCAAAGCTCAATGACAAGGAACTGCAGAAAATCGCAAAAAAAGCCCTGAATCCCGCCGTAGATGGCCTTGACATCGCGCTGTTCGGAAGGATGGTCGCTCAGGCTGCAGAACTCAATGTTGAAGCCGCCGCTTCATTCTCGCACGCCATCTCAACCCATAAAGTGAGCAACGAGGTCGAATTCTTCACCGCTCTTGATGACCTCGCTGAAGAACCTAGCTCAGCACATATGGGCAGCCTGGAATTCAATTCCGCCACCTATTACCGGTATGTCAGCCTTGACCTCGGCCAGCTGTGGGAGAGCCTCGGAAGCGATGGCATTGCAGAGGCGGTGGCCGCTTTCACAAAGGCACTGTTCGTTGCCGTACCCAGCGCAAGGCAGACCACGCAGTCAGGCGCATCGCCATGGGAATTCGCAAAGATCTATATCCGTAAAGGCCAACGCCTGCAAGTCCCGTTTGAAACGGCCGTCAAGGCCAATAATGGGGGCTACCTGAAGCCCAGCATTACGGAACTCACGGATTACCTGGCGAAAAAGGAAATCCTGGCAGGTTCCCTGTTCGGCAAAGAACGGGAATTCACCTTCGGGGATGACACATCCTTCACCATTGACCACCTCGTCCAGGAACTCAAGAACTTTACTCCAGCGCAGCCATGAGTACATCATTCATTCTGTTATGGCTTGAAGCCCCCCTGCAATCCTGGGGGGCCGATTCCCGGTTCGGGCGCAGGAACACGCTTGACTTCCCCACAAAATCCGGGTTGCTCGGTCTTCTCTGCTGCGCGCTTGGTGCCGGCGGAGAACAACGGGAGCTGCTTGCTGAAATGGCCCCCCTCCGCCATACTGTCGTTTCCTTTCGGAAAGACGTCCCATCGAACAGTTCCGCCAATGCGGCTGATGAGAGGGCCCCGCTCCTCAGGGATTTCCAGATGGTCGGCAGCAGCTATGATGAATCCGACCCATGGGAATCCATGATGATCCCGCGGAAGAGTGATGGAGGCAAAGCCGTCGGCGGCGGCACGAAGATCACCTATCGATACTACCTGCAGGGATCGACGTTCGCCGCAGTCATGGAAATTCCCGGCCATAAGGCCGAGGAATTCACCCATGCACTGGAAATGCCCAGATGGGACATCTACCTGGGGAAAAAGTGCTGTGCACCTACAGACCTTGTATTCAGGGGTTGCTTCGAAACCGAACAGGAAGCACTGGAACAAGCGAAGCACATCGCTGCTGAAAAGTCCCTCAGTGAAGCATTCCGCGTCCTGGACGGAGTGCATGAAGGTGAAACCATTGCCCTCAATGATGTCCCGATACAATTCGGCCCTCATAAAACCTATCAGGAAAGACGAGTAACAATCATCCCTTCCGATGATGAGCACTGACAAGCCGAACGATGAGGGAACCCCCGGAAGACTGCTCATCAAGGTAACCAGGGATTCCCTCCCACAGGTCAAGGACAAATATCCCTTCATCTATCTTGAAAAAGGCAGGATGGAGATTGACGACAGCAGCATCAAATGGATTGACTGCGACGGTAACGTCGTGCGCCTGCCCGTTGCAATGCTGAACTGCGTGCTTCTGGGGCCGGGCACAACCCTCACCCATGAAGCCGTAAAGGTTATGGCTGCAGCCAATTGCGGGATCTGCTGGGTAGGGACGGACAGTATGCTGTTTTTTGCGAGCGGACAGACCCCGACAAGCAACACCCGCAACATGCAGCACCAGATGAAACTCGCAGCCGACCCGGAAAAGTCGCTTGCAGTAGCACGGCGGATGTTCGCTTACCGCTTTCCCGATGCAGACCTTCAGAAAAAGTCGCTCCAGCAGATGATGGGGATGGAAGGGTTACGAGTCAGGAAGCAGTATGAGGAGTTGGCCATCCACTATAAGGTCGGGTGGAAAGGACGGCGTTTCACTCCCGGTAAATTCGAGATGAGCGACATTACAAACAGAACCCTTACAGCAGCCAATGCAGCCCTCTATAGCATCATCTCTTCTGCAGTCCACAGCATGGGCTATTCGCCTCACATCGGGTTTATCCATTCCGGCAGCCCACTTCCATTCATTTACGACCTGGCAGACCTCTACAAACACAATCTTTGTATTGACCTCGCCTTCGCACTGACGGAAGCAATGGCAGGGGAATACAACCGGCACAAGGTCGCCACAGAATTCCGGAAACGCGTCATCGCCGCCGACCTTCTCGGCAAAATAGGCCCTGACATTGAATCCATACTCGGGAAATAACCATGCTTGTCGTCATAGCCAATGATCTCCCCCCAGCTGTTCGAGGACGTATGAAACTATGGTTCATCGAACCCAGAGCCAACATCTTCGTTTCAGGCATCAAAGACTCCCTTGCTAAAAAAGTCATAGATTACCTTTATAAGCATTGCCCAGCCGCAAGCGGGATCATTATCTTCAACAGCACCAGCATTACACCAGGCTATGAGATGTATGGCATGGGCGATACCCGTAAGGCGTTGACTGATATTTCCGGATTGCAGCTGGTGATTGAAAAATCAGCCGATTCTCTTTCAAAAACATGCATCCCTCCCTCTAAAGGCCAGTAAAATCCAGTGTCTTCCCCACAGGCGTGGGGGTGTTTCCATCTCCTGCTTCGGAGTGAGCTTATGTGTGAGGTCTTCCCCACAGGCGTGGGGGTGTTTCTTCACCGCCTACGCCTCCGGATCGACTGGAAACGTCTTCCCCACAGGCGTGGGGGTGTTTCTATCGGCTACAAAGGACGTTTCATGCGCAGGCAGTCTTCCCCACAGGCGTGGGGGTGTTTCCCAGACAGGCGACTCCATATCTGTTTTCGCGATGGTCTTCCCCACAGGCGTGGGGGTGTTTCCCTCTACACGCTGGATGACGGATACACAAGCCTCGTCTTCCCCACAGGCGTGGGGGTGTTTCCGGGCCGCGCTACTTGCCGGCGACACGACCGACGGTCTTCCCCACAGGCGTGGGGGTGTTTCCGAGAGGCTTAGGTCCGACTGGATCATGCGGGAGTCTTCCCCACAGGCGTGGGGGTGTTTCTCGGCACGACGGGATTACGGTCGAGATCGAGCAGGTCTTCCCCACAGGCGTGGGGGTGTTTCCTGGAGTACTTATCCTGTCTGTGCTTGGTGGCTGTCTTCCCCACAGGCGTGGGGGTGTTTCCGGCGAGCAGGGCATCTACCTCTACCCGCAGGACGTCTTCCCCACAGGCGTGGGGGTGTTTCTTGGTGTTTAGGATCGGTAGCAGCATCGCCAAAAGTCTTCCCCACAGGCGTGGGGGTGTTTCCCCCAATCGCTGTTCACTGCCGGAGAAGCGGGCAGTCTTCCCCACAGGCGTGGGGGTGTTTCTCTGTATGCGATGCTGAAGCTGCTCTATATCACAGTCTTCCCCACAGGCGTGGGGGTGTTTCACTCAGCAGCCGTCAATATCGCGCTGAGTGGCGGTCTTCCCCACAGGCGTGGGGGTGTTTCCAGATAGTGGACGCCGAGGCACAGGTCACGCAAGTCTTCCCCACAGGCGTGGGGGTGTTTCCCGAAGGCGATGTACTGGCTGTCAGCCGGTATGAGTCTTCCCCACAGGCGTGGGGGTGTTTCCGAAAAGGTCGACAGGAAGGAGCTTCTAAACCAAGGTCTTCCCCACAGGCGTGGGGGTGTTTCTGCTTGGTCAGCAGTCCGTTTGCCGGTGTACACCGTCTTCCCCACAGGCGTGGGGGTGTTTCCCTGACGGGCGCCAACCTGACGGGCGCCGACCTGGTCTTCCCCACAGGCGTGGGGGTGTTTCCGAGATTGCGGCTGCACGGGCTGAAGACCGCAGAGTCTTCCCCACAGGCGTGGGGGTGTTTCCGCCGTCCCTCCGTGGGAACCCGTGTCTACCAAGTCTTCCCCACAGGCGTGGGGGTGTTTCCTTTGAACGCATCCACCGTCGTCTGCGCAGGGCGTCTTCCCCACAGGCGTGGGGGTGTTTCTCTCTGCATCCTTCGCATCGATTCTGCTGGCGTTCAAATTTTGCAGGCACTGCCTGCAAAATTCTAGCAACGAATACGTTAGCACTGTACTCATCAATCTCGCCTTTCGTTTTTCACTCTTCCCTTTGCCCCTGCTGATCCCTCTGGGTCTCGGTCATCCAGTCACTACTGATTTTTAATGGTGGATCAGGGCTTTTCCTTGTCGGGAACCAGTTAGTTTATTACTTTGTTTGTTTATTAGTTTGTTTGTTATTATATTGTTGGAGTCAACAGCAAGCAATATCAAAACAGGAGAGCGTCATCATGCGTCCAGTCGAGTTCACCACGGAAGAGATCGTCAAAGCCGGCCAGGAGCTGCAGGCCGCCGGTCGCAATATTACCGGGTTTGCCCTTCGTCAGAAGATCGGTGGCGGGAATCCGTCACGGTTGAAGCAGGTTTGGGATGAGTATTTGAGCAGTCAGGCCGAAGTCAAAGCTGAGCCGGTAGCCGAGCTGCCTCCGGAAGTGGCTGACGCTGTGGCTGCCG
>NZ_SJPA01000012.1:0-27500 GCF_004332115.1 Chlorobium sp. N1 | reverse complement strand
GGCTTCAGACGAAGGGCATCATGACTGCTGCCGATTTGGCCGCTGCAGACAGCACATGGGTACGGAAACACCTGCATGTAACCGGAGCCCGGGTGCAGGCTGAACTGAACGGAACAGCGTGCCTCGCGATCGAACTGGTACGGCCGGCAAAGCAGAGCATCTGCACCTCACGCTCGTTCGGCAAATGCGTCGGCACGCTGGATGAACTCCAGCAGGCGGTGGCAACATTCGCCGGCAAATGCGCATACAAGCTGCGCCGGGAACACTCCCGTGCCTCGATGGTGACAGTCTTTACCGGAACCAGCCCCTTTGAGGAACCCGACGCCCGGTATTGGGGCACCAGAACCATAACACTTCCCTTCCCCTCCAACGACACCACCACGCTGCTGAACGCAGCCGGGACTGTGCTCAAAGGACTCTACAGGGAAGGATACGGGTACCGCAAGGCAGGCGTGCTGGTGAGCGGCATGGTGCCGGAAGATCAGCCAGGAACAACCCTGTCACTGTTCGGAGAAGAAGAGCCCACGGGTGACAGCCGGCAGCAGGAACTGATGGCCGTCATGGACGGAATCAACCAGCGGTACGGACGGGGAACCATCCGCCTCGCAGCTGAAGACGACCAAGCATGGAAACCCCAACAGGAGCGGCTATCCCCACACTATACGACCGACTGGGCAGATATCATCACCGTCAGAGCGTAACATGCTGAGGGAGCGACCCGGCGGATGCTGCTTACGTATTGAGGTCATGCGATCGTTCATAAACATTGAAGTCATGTAAGATTGTCGACAATCCCACATGACTTCAGTACGCCAATACGCTGGACCCTTTATCGAGAAGCATCGAGCCCTGATTGATCCCCCATCGCTCGAGAACTAAAAAGCCATCAGGGGTACATGTCCCCTGATGGCTTATCTGGCTGTTAAAATCCGGTTGAGAAATGCTACTGAATAGTGAGGTCCTCAATGGATCCGCCGGCATTAAGATGCTCAATCACCCATAAAGGCTTTCTGCCCTTCCCGGACCACTCCATTCCATCCTTGCGGTACCTGGCGGGAGCTTTCTCCTTTTTGACTTTTGAGGAAAGACTGGAAATCCCTTCCTGAATCTCTTCCCAGGTAAATCCATAATCTCGGACAGTTTCAACTACCCCTTTCAGGGCTGAATTACGGTTCGCCATAACTTCACGCTTCTGGCGTTTCAGATTTTCAATCTGGGCATCAATGTCTTTAATGATTTTCATTGGATTCTGTTTTGTTGTTCGCCTAATACGAATACAATCTGACATTCAGATCATCAAGTGCCAAGATAAGGAATCATACGGATAATCAGGAGGCATTTCATGTATTGGCATTTACCTGTGTATCATTCAAATGAATGATAAGGGAAAGTCCATCCCCCATTAGAACTGCACTTCATTTTCTTCTTGATCTTCTCCACTCCCACGGAGCAATCGGCTGAGGCTCAGACCACAGCCAGATCCGCTTGCTTCGCGCTGCGCTTTCCAACCGGGCAAGCGAGATATCCGATGAGGAGTTCCCGGTTAAGGGAACGTCCATTCACTGTAACCCAACCTATGGAACGACCGTATCGATCTTTATCGATCCGCTCAAGCTCGACAACTTTACCAAACACAATGTCGAGAAGATAACTCGGGTCTGATGACCGTTTAGGAAGGCATATCACTCAACCAGTTCCGTGAAATGCAGGCTCACGAAGTGAAACTTGTCGTTCCTGAAGAGTTCATCAAGAAATACCACGGCAACATCCGCATGGCAATCATGACACTTGAGTCTTTTCTCGGTGAGGTGAAGTCAATCGGATGCCAATGGAATACCGGGTAATATTACTGACTCTTTATTCAACTGCCAGCTGGTGCGGAGCTCTATACGGGTATATTTGCATAATATTTGAGAACATCCGGCAAGCAAGCATAATCAATTCGATATCTGATGTTTTGCCCGTTGTTGATGTGTTCCGGATAATGCGCTGCAAGGTAGCTGTTAATTCCAGACTGCTTTCCGTCGCAGCCGATTGCAAGGAAACTGCTGCGCCAGTTAATCGACAATGTCGAGACGTGATTTGTGTCCACCCTGATCACGCTACCATTGCTACGATCCCATTGTTCAGTCTTACCGGTAATTGCGAGGATTCTTCTTCCAGCATGGCGATTTATAGTATCAACCTGCTGCCTGGTTTCTTTCATGAAATCAGCTTTTTTCATACGGCTATCCGTTTTTCTCTGTGGGGAAGCATTTCAGGGTCTATTGTCCTTCTGGCTGTAAGGTATCCCCATCAGTGAAAACCGATGGAGGCGGTATGCATTGAATGCCCCTAGCCTGTCTAATAAACGGGGTTAATGCAATTCATGTTACTTAACTGCGTTCAGGATAGTCTTATTCTTTACACCATACTGAGTTCAAGCCGGTGCTTGACCTTTTCCCAGCCGGGGATGACGGATTTCAGCAAAATATAGAACTCAGGGCTATGATCCCGGCATATCAAATGACAAAGCTCATGGGTCACCACATAGTCAATACACTCTCTGGGTGCCCGGATCAAATCTCTGTTGAGCGTCATCATTCCTTTTTCCGATAGGCTTCCCCAGCGCTTTTGCATGCGCCTGATCGACACATGAGGTCTGATGACTGCATGATCCTTCAGCTTCAACCAACAACGATCAAGGCTTTTGCCGAATTGCTCCCTGGCCTTTTTCAGATACCACTCTTCGAGGAGCTTTCTGGTCATTTCTGGATTTGTGATATCTCGGGTAGTCACAGAAAAATAACCACGGGTCAGCCTGATGCTGTTTTCAGAACCCTGCAAGAGTTTCAACCGGTATTGTCGGCCAAGGTAGAGATGGGTTTCACCTGAAACGTAAGAACGCGCAGGTGTTTTCGGGTTAAACTGCCCGAAATAGTTTTTCTGCCTGACAATCCATCGTGCTCGCTTCGACAACTTCTTTTCTACCGATTCCCTGCTGGTATCAAGCGGGGCTTTCACCACAACCGAACTATCGGGACCGACCGCAATTTCCATAGTTTTTCTGTCGCAATACAGTAGCGTGTAATCGATTGTCCGGCTACCCCAGACCAGTTTATAGCAACTCGTATCAGTCAACATTTTCTACCTCTTGCTTCTATGCTCAGCAACCTGCATGACCTTCTCGATGATCTTGTCCATCTCTTCCAATGACCACCCGATACCTCTTCGGGTTTTCAGCTCGTCATAGAGGTAATCATCGATCTCGTTAATGGCAAGGTTCTTTGCATCATCATCATCCCAGAAATGAACCTTGCTGTGCTTCTCAAGAATACTGCAGATCGCAACGGCCGTATCAGCTGAAACTGACTCGATGAATGGGACGTCCGGATTGTGGGTTCCGATAAATGGCTTCAGCACACCAAAATAGGCCATTGCATCTTCATTTCCGGCAAGGGTATCCGGCACATCATCATGAACCTTGTTGACAACACTGTACCGGATATCGACGACTTTGTGCAGGTACTCAAGATCAGATAGCCGCTGTACCCGGTAATCATCGATCGCCTGCTGGATCAAACGGGAAAACTTCTCATAAAACGCCGGGTCTTCATCCATTCTCTCCGTTATCGCTTTTTTCGTGGCATGAGCAATCGTATCAGCACGAGAGGCCATTGTCTTGCCTTTCTGATAGACGCCTTGGTCCTCTTTGACCTGGCTGAACATGTCGTCATCGAAAATATTCACCGGCAGGTTAAGCTGGATAACCTCATCTGCTTGAATGTGAGTATCCAGAAGCTTCCGGATTTTCGGCTCGTACATGCGGTAATCAATCGCTTCGGCAAAGCGCAACTGGACAGACGCCCTTAAAGACTGGAATTTCCTGAGATCGGACTTATACCTCGACAACGTTTTTTCATCCGTCTCTGTCAGGAATGTTTCAGAAGAGAGCGCAATGGCAAAAGTTTTGGCAAACTCTGCAAGGCGCTTGTAAAACTCCGCCCTCAGTTCATCATCAGCAAGCAAGCGCTCGTAGGCCTCCTCGTCCTTTGAGTGCTTAACCGTCTTGAAGAGCTCCCAAAGGTCAGAATAACGAGTGGGCAATTTCTCAATCTCGCTGTTGATCGAGGTGAGCGTTCCGGCAAGATCGGCTTCGTCGAACCCTTCAAAAGCGCTGTACATGGTCAGCGCTTTGTCCAGCTCCCCGAGCACGTTAGCATAATCGACGATAAAACCGAACTCTTTGCCCTCAAAAATCCGGTTGACCCGAGCGATTGCCTGAAGCAATGTATGTTCCCTGAGCACCCGGCACAAATACAGAACGGTATTACGTGGCGCATCGAATCCGGTAAGGAGCTTATCAACCACAATCAGAATTTCCGGATCACTGCCATGCTTGAACTGGTTGATGAGCTGCTTGGTGTACTCCTCTTCGCTTCCATAGCGTTTCATCATCTTCTGCCAGAATTTCACCACCTCATCGGTCGGTTCATCATCGGTCTCCATATACCCCTCGCGCAGGTCCGGAGGAGAAATAACCACCTCGGAACTGACCACCCCGATTTCATTCAGACATGCTTGATATTTAAGTGCGGAAGCCTTGTTGGGAGCGACAAGCTGAGCCTTGAATCCTGTGCCCTGCCAGTTAGCACGAAAATGCTCACTGATGTCGAACGCCCTCATGTAAATAACCTGATCAGACTTGTTCAGCATTTCAGCACGGGCGTACTTTCGTTTCAGGTCAGCCTGCTGTTCTCTGGTCAACCCTTGGGTATGACGCTCGAACCAGAGATCGACGGCGGCTTTGTTCTGGGTCATTTCTACATGCCGCCCTTCATAAAGCAGAGGAACGACCGCCCCGTCTTCTACCGCCTGTGAAATGGAGTAGTGAGGCTCCACAAGATTTCCGAAACGGGTGAAGTTATTCTTCTCTTTCTTCAGCAATGGCGTGCCCGTGAATCCGAGATAACAGGCATTTGGAAACATCTGGCGCATTCGCGCAGCAAATGAGCCAAAGGTGGTTCGATGGCTCTCGTCAACAAGAACAAAAATGTCGGCAGACTCGTCCCGATACCTGTTGACCGCATAAGCCTTGTCGAACTTGTGAATAAGCGTTGTGACAATACCCGACCTTTTTTCCGACACAAGCTCCAGCAGGTTCCTGCCCGATGTTGCCCGATTGGCTTCAAGGCCGCAAGCCGCAAAGGTGTTGCCAAGCTGCCTGTCGAGATCGTCACGGTCGGTGACCAGAACGATACGGGGATTCTTGATTTCCGGATCGAGGGCAAGATTGCGGGTCAGCATCACCATGGTCAGGGATTTACCCGACCCTTGCGTATGCCAGATGATTCCACCCCTGCGTGTACCACTCTGATCGCTTTGTTTGACCCGTCGCAGTGTTGATTTAACGACGAAATACTGTTGGTACCGGGCAATTTTTCTGAATCCACCATCAAAAACGGTGAACTTCCATGCCAATTCGAGAAGCCTTTCAGGACGGCAGAGCGCATACAAGGCCTCATCCTGTGGTGTAACCAGTTGAAGATGGATTTCAGGCACCTGGCAATGAAAGGTCTGCGAGATTTTACCCCTAAGCTCATCTGAAATCGGCATCTGCTTCAATTCGGCCAATGGCCTGATTGCAGCAGCTCCCTTCACACCCTCCATTTCTTTCCAGGCGCTCCAGAACTTTGCCGCCGTGCCGGTAGTGGCGTACATCGCTTTGTTCTTGTTTACCGCAAAAAGCAACTGGGTGTAAACGAACAGTTTCGGGATGTACTCGTCGTTCTGGTTTCTGATGGACTGGGAAACCGCCTGATCGATTTCGGTTTGTGGCGACTTGCACTCGATGACGCAAAATGGAATACCGTTGACGAAAAGAACGATGTCCGGCCTGGTGGTTTCCGTGCTCCTTGAACGCTCGACGCTGAATTCAGCCGTTACATGAAACTTGTTCCTCGACGGATTGCGCCAGTCGATATAGTTCAGATTGAAGCTTTTGGAATCCCCCTCGATGGTCTGCTCCATGGATGTACCGAGGGTGATAAGATCATAAACAGCCTCATTGGTTTTCTGAAGTCCGTCATACCTGATGCTTTTCAGCTTCTGAATGGCCGACTGGATATTCTCCTCGCTAAAGAGATACTCGTTTCCCTTGTGCTGGATTCGGTTGATCTCCTTGAGCTGGTTGCGAAGAATGTTTTCCATCAGCACGTTCGACATCCTACCCTGCCGCTCTCGAAGAGCCTCGGAGGGAGTGAGATACTCATAGCCCAGAGCCGTTAGAAACTGCAAAGCCGGAATCTGGGAGAGATGCTTCTCGTTGATCTCGAAATCACTCATTGCCTCTCCCCGGTTTGCGTGGTGGATTGAGTTTCTTGAGGTCTGCCTCCAACTCTTTCAGGCTCTCCTCACGCTCCCTTTGCGTCCAGGCCTCTTTATACTTCTCATACTCCTTCGATGATTTTTCGAGCGCGAGTTTATGACTGATTTTCCCTGCATGGGTAAGCAATTCTCGTCCATTAAGCTGAATGATCAAATCCAGCCGCTGAATCCAGTCTTTCATGTACATCGGTGTTCGCTGCTGAGCCATTGCTTCAGCAAATGCCAGATATTGCTCCACAATCAGCCCTAACAGCGTGATCTCGTCCTGATTCAGGTAGTTCTTGGCAATGCTGACATCAGCCTTACCGACAGCAAGGCCTTTCTTGTCGAACGACTGCATTCCCATCAAAGGCAAGTCCCCATTTGCACGGAGATAAACCAGCTCCGCTGCGGTCTGCTGGCTGATGGCCCAGAGCAATTTATTCTGAACGATTTTGAAAAACTCTATGGTTTTCTCAGCCTTGGGATCGTAATCGATACTGGTAACGTAAATGTCCTTGATCTTTTGGTAGAAAAACCGCTCGGAAAGCCTGATTTCACGGATGCGCTTCTGCAATTCCGTGAAATAGCTCATTGAGCTGCCGCTCCTGAAACGATCGTCATTCAAGGCAAACCCCTTGACGATATACTCTTTCAGGCGCTGGGTAGCCCAAATCCGGAACTGCGTACCCTGATGCGACTTCACCCGATACCCTACCGAAATGACTACATCGAGATTGTAGAACAAAACCTCTTTTGACTGTGTCATTCCTTCAATAGCGCCATGACGGGTGGTTGTCCGGAATTTCCGGACAACCACTTCTTCGTCCAGCTCGCCCTCATTGAAGATGTTACGAATATGCTCAGATACGGTCTGCTTGCTCTTGCCGAACAGTTCGGCCATATGCGCCTGCGTCAGCCAGACCGTTTCATCCTCAAGCCGGACATCGATGGTGATCTTCCCATCGGCTGCCTGATAAATCAGAAATTCAGAGTCATTCATGGATTTACCCCCAGCGCTTGCCAGTACGGCTTGAATCCAGCCTCGACGACCTCAGCAATCAGGCAGAGAAACGGCTCGTAATCCTGTTTCGTGTGTGCGGTGTCCAGTGCTTCGTAGTACTCCAAGCGCTTTTCTACCGGAAGTACCACTGGCGGATACCCATCCTTCATCAGCTCAAGGTTCATCAGGAGGCGAGATGCTCTGCCGTTTCCATCGGTGAAGGGGTGGATTTTGACAAAGTCCGCATGAACCCTTGCCGCCCGTTCAACAGGGTGAAGCGCAAGAGCCGTCTCTTTGTACCAGTTGATGAACCCCTGCATTTCGCTTTCGACATGTAGGGCGTCCGGTGGAACGTGATCGGCACCAGCAATGATTACATTGGTTTTCCGGTACACGCCCGCATGGGCATCATCGATATTCTTGAGGATGAGCTGATGGATTGACTTGATATGCCATTCCGTGAGAGCCTCATGTCTTTTGACCAGCTCTTCGACAAAAAAAATGGCTTCCTGGTGATTGATCGCCTCGAAATGCTCGCGCATGGTTTTACCGCCAACCGTAATCCCCTCCAGAGCAACCTTCGTCTCCTTGAGCGTCAGGGTATTGCCTTCGATGGCATTCGAGTTGTAAGTCCATCGGAGAACCAGGTCTTCATGAAGATTGGCGACAATCTCCGGCGGCAGTGGCCGGTACGAGTCAAGCTTTTGCTTGAGCTTGTCGAGTTTATTGAAAACTTTCATTTTAAACACATTCTATCTTTAACCGCGAAAAGCGAACGGGTTGATGCCAAATCTTATGCAGAATGGTTTTTGCTTGATTTGGAGTTAATCATTCAGAACCTCCATTTACAATTCCATCACATTTAGCGATCACATACCATGGAATAGTATCGAATACTGCGGGATCAAGTTGGCAGATAAATTCATTTTCGATATGGTACGTCTCCTTTATGAATTTTTCGATAACCGCATCATTTTCTTCATGATCAATAAGTCTGCACACCTGCAGTTTCTCATAACCATTGGTACAGGAATAATAAAGCGTCTTTAGAGAGCCAGCATCTTTAATTCGTTGCAATATATCGTTGTAAGAAAAGCTGGGCATTTCCTCTTTAATCTGGTCGCTTCCGGAGCAGAATTTTTCACTAGTCATTTCAGGGCAATCAACCTCACCACTATGAGGCTCACGAAAATCTTTAGCTCGTTCCCTTTTGTGCAACAAATTAGAAAGCACTTGATAAGCATCTCCTTTATCGTCAGAAATTTCTAGACGCCGCCTCATATAGATGAGTTTAATAATGTCATCTTTATTCGTTTGAAGTGCTTTTTTGCAGATTTCAGCAAATGTTTGAATATCATTCTTTTTAATATTCAATTCATCAATTCTTCCGCCTGATAGCTTCAAAAAAGCCGCACATGTCTGATTACTAAATTTATGAGACAACGATCTGACGGTATCAATAATGGGTTCCACATCATGTGTAAGCATCAAAACAGTTTTATTCTTTAGGCATGAGTTGGAATCACGACGAAAGAGCATTTCAAGAATGGCGTATTTCTTGTTTTTATCAAACGAAGAAATAGGGTCATCAAGTATGATCAGATTTGGCTTTTTTGAGAGACATTCATACATGAATAGCACAATAGCAAAAGCATTTCTTTCACCAAAGCTGAGATGCTGGCTCCCTCCGTTAAGATGCTGAGAGTGATCAACATGAAGCAGTTTCAGCTGAGACCGCTCGCCTTCTCCTACTATTTCGACCTTGTAGCTATATCCGGCATAGGAAAGAAAGTTATTAATGTCTTTCTGGTGTTTTTCAACAACCTTTTGCATCTCATGACGCTGCTGATTAATCTTTGCCTGAAGCTGCACAGCTTTTATTATGATTGCATCAATAGATACATTTATAGGATTAATCGATTCTTGTGTTTTATCAGACTTCAATTCAGTGAAAAACTCAAGGTCTATTTTGTACAAAGGCAGTTTTTCCGCGACCAGCTCTCCTTCTTTGAACTGAAATCCAGAAAGTGTGCGAAGTTTCTCTAATTTCTCGACGAGGTTGTCGATTTGGGTCTTAACTGTGACCAAAAAAGCTTCATGCTCTTTTTCGAGACCGTCTTTCAGTGTCGTGATCGTTGAAAGTTTTGATTTTGCTTCATCCGAGAAATAATCCCCAAGACGATCGATAACTCGAATAATGTCCATTAGATTTTTGATAGTGGCCTTGTCATATTCTTGTCCAACCTTTCGAATTGTGTCTTTTTTGTCAGCTGCATGTGAGGTACAAAAAGGGCAATTATCAGAAAGATCCGCATATTCATAGCCCTTAGTTTGCCAGTCAATCCAGCCAACACTGTTTTGGCTTTGAATAAAAGGCTGATACGATTCGAGATCTGCAGGAATATGTTTTATTTTATTGCCTCCTACCAATCCCTTCATCCCTGTAGATGATTTCGAAATCCCTGATTTGGTCAATTTAAAGGCACCCCCCATTTCTTTGAGGGTATCAATCAAAGTTTCCAGTTCATTATTTACCGTAAACAGCTGCTTAATCTCAACAACCAGCTCCTCAATTTCCTGCTCTTTTTGCTTGTAAACTTCGGTTTTGATGAAAATATCAAAGCTATTACTAAGCAACTCATTCGGTTTAAAAACAAATTGGCTTACGTACTCCTCATTGAAGCACATAACTTTTTGAAGAGTATCCAGTCCTGCTACTTCAGGCTTTTTGCTTTCAAGGTTTTTCTCTCTCAGCTTAAAAGGTATGAGTTCGCTCAGATTCGGCTCACTATTCGTGCCGAGTATAATGGCCCGTGCTATTGTGCTCTTGCCGGTACCGTTAGGAGCGAACTTAATATTCAGTTTATTCTCTTCAAGAGAAATGTTTGCAGAATCAATGTTGTTGCAGTTCTTAATCTCAATATTCATCAATTTTCCTCCTTACTTTGTATCCCGCGGTGGGCACTGATCGTTTCCGTAGCTGTTGCCTGTTCTGATCTGGCCGTTCACCCCGTGAATCTTGGTGTCCGATTTCTGGTTTCTGGCAATGTTTTGTGCGACCTGAATCGCTTCGGCTTGCGTAGGAGTTACCTTCGTTGCCTTGCTGTTGCCAGCGCCCTTGACTGCCCATCCATCAGAATGAGGAACCACATGCTGATTTTTTCCTCTTGCCATAATTATGCCTCCATGTATTGATTAATAATTTCCGATTTCACCCGCCACTCACCCGTCAACATCTTCTGCATCAGGCCGCGTTTCTGGGTTTTGTATTGTTCTGCGAGTTGTTTCAGCAGGCCTATTTCTTCTCTTGCAGCAAATACGAATTCCGCAACTTCTTTTTGCGCCTGCTCATCAACAGGCAGGTGAAGAGTATTACTCAGGAATGTCTTGTTCGTTATAGCAATGGTGTTTTTTGCACCCTTTTGAACTATTGGGAACAGATAATTCCGTGCTCGCATCGAAGAACTGAAATAGAAGTCAAGGACAATGCCTAGGTTGAATGTCTTTGGCGTGAAGACTCCATAAAGTGGCGAAACAATAACATCATTTTCCGTATAACTCTGCTTCACAATTCCTAAAGGAAAGTCCCCTGTTGGGCTCTTTGTGTAAACAATATCGCCAAAATGAACTCGGTTATAGTTGTCGGTATTTGCTGCAGAAAAGGAGCGCCCCAAATGCTCAACTTGATTGATGAGTCCTTTGTGCACAGAAACAGAATAAACTTCTTCGAGTCCAGTGCTCTTATCGCCGTGCTCGGTAAGCACCGACTTTAATTTTAAGACTTTCCATCCATCATAATTTCCGTCATTTCGTCGGTCAAATAAATCCCTCCCATAAGCATTCAGACTCCTCTCCTTCGCATGAATCAGCCGTTCGGTTTTCTTGATAGCCTCATCCCAGGTGAACAGCAGATCAGCAATGGCTTTTTGCTCGGGAAGCGGGGGAAGAGGAAACGGAACTTCAGAAACTACACTCCAGTCAGCCCTCGGCATTTTTGAACCACTTGTTATACACGCTGAACGAATAAACTTTTCTTGCTGAATGAGGTAAAATAGAAAGGATGAATATGTTTGTTTCTGGGCGTTTAATACCCAAATTTCAGAAGAACAGACTCCACTGAAATCACAATTAATATACTTCCGAAGATTAGGGCGTAATTTACCAAAAAGAACATCACCAATTCGGAATGTGTTTTTTGTACTAAGCTGACCAGCCGAACTAATTGTTCCCAGTAGACGTCCAGTCTCTTTCTCTATATGCTCAAGCTCAATGCATGGCTCATCCATAGTTTGTTTCTGCGGATTAAACTTCTTCTTGGAAAGAGTGGCTATTTCATGAAACTCAACTTTGATCCATTTACCTGTTGAATCTTGACATCCTTGCATCACTGAATCTCCTTCAATTTCTCATCCATCCACACCCACACCTCCGCCCGCTTCTTTTCACTGCACATCGTTTATCCCTCCAAGCTTCTTCTGCGTCCGTTTTTCCAGTTTCCTGAGGTCTTCATCCGGTTTTGGGAGGTCTTCCGGCATCGTACCGCCAAGCTCTTTGATGGTCTGACGGACTTTTTTCCCTACCTCGAAATGGGTCGCATTTGCATGACGCTTGTCCTGAACCTTCTCCCTGCGGAGTTTTTCTTCAGTTTGCGTAGCGCGGAAGAGGTTGGCCGCCAGCTCGGTACTCCCCATGTTATCGAGAATCTGCTGGCTTTTGTTCAGCCCTTTCCGCTGATGAATGCCCTTGGCATCCAGACCACCATACAACCCCTTGTAACCATGATTCTGAAAAATGGCGAAATCAAGCGTACTCTCAACACCGGCCTGCTGTGCCGCTTCAACAAGCTGCTTGTTGTGTTCCTTCATCTCCTTGCACAGAAAGAGTCGCTTTTCCTCCTCCTTCAGCCGCTGAAACGATACATCATCAGCCAGCTCCTGGCGGCGAGTCTGAATCGCAAAATAGGTCTGGCCATTAGCAATGACCGGTTTTGACGTATCACCGTTCTGAACAATCAAATAACAGGCATAACGCGAGAGCTGATAATCTTCAACCTCACGTTGGCCTCCTGAACCGATATGGACCAATTTTCCCACTTGGGAAAAATGGTTTTCGGAAGGCTGACCAGAGAGCTCACAGGCCGATACAGCTTTTTGAATCACCCTTTTGAACTTGTCCCAACTTGAATAATCCAGCACTATCTGCAGATCTCGAGCAAACCAGAACTCAACCTGATCCGCTGTAAACTGCTTGAGTTCTTCGAAAGTATTGTGATATCGTTGTTCTATGCCCTTACGACTCATAGCGTCCCTCCATTTTCATTATTGACTGTCTCAATCAAGACGCCTTCAGCATGAAGGTTATTCATCGCTGAATTTCCTTGAGCTTCTCGGCCATCTTCACACGAACCTCTGCAAGTTCCTTTTCCAGATCGTCAATCTCCGCCTGCACCGCATCGATGTCAATCGCCTCTTCTTCCTCAAAGGTATCCACATAACGAGGAATATTGAGGTTGAAGTCGTTCTCCTTGATCTCGGCGAACTCAGCGAGATGGGCATATTTTTCTTTCTCAGCCCGAACGGCGTAAGTCGCCATAATCTTTGTCAGATGCTCTTCGCTCAGCGTATTCTGATTCTTGCCTGAGACAAACTCACGGCTCGCATCGACGAAGAGGACGTTTTTACACTCTTCCCGAATGCCGCCTTTTTCACGGGAACGGTCAAACACCAGAACCGCTACCGGGATGTTGGTAGTCGGGAACAGGTTGCCCGGCAGGCCGATGACAGCGTCCAGCAGGTTTTCCTCGATCATTTTCTGGCGGATACGCCCTTCGGCTGCACCTCTGAACAGCACGCCATTTGGAACCACCACAGCCACCCTTCCCTCTTTTTCGAGAGCGATTTCCACCATGTGACTGATAAAGGCCCAGTCACCTTTGCTCCTGGGCGGAACCCCACGCCAGAACCGAGTGTACTGATCGCTCTCGGCATTTTCAGCCCCCCACTTATCCAGCGAGAACGGCGGATTAGCCACCACGCAGTTGAACTTCATCAGGCGGTCGTTCTCAACCAGCAACGGGCTGTTCAGGGTATCGCACCACTCGATGCGTGCGCTGTCGAAGCTGTGCAGGAACATGTTCATCCGGCAAAGCGCCCAGGTGCTGCCGTTGGACTCCTGTCCGAAAAGGGCAAAGTTGCGGTTGCCAACCTGTTTGGCTGCCTTAATCAAAAGGCCGCCTGACCCGCAGGCCGGATCACAGATGCGGTCGCCCGGTTTCGGCGCTGCCAGCCTCGCCACAAGCTCGGTCACCTTCAGCGGCGTAAAGAACTCTCCGGCCTTCTTGCCCGAATCCGAAGCGAAGCGCTCGATCAGGTAGATGTAGGTATTGCCGATGACATCTTCGGAAATCCGGGACGGACGCATATCGAGCTGCGGTTTGTGGAAATCCTCCAGCAGCTGTTTCAGGCGGCGGTTCCGGTCTTTTGTCTTGCCGAGATTCGCCTCGCTGTTGAAATCGATATTCCTGAATACCCCTTCGAGCTTGGCTCTGTTATTTTCCTCGATATGATCGAGCACGATGTTGATCAGCTCGCCGATGTTCGATGCCGCCCTGCGCTCATAAAGGCTGCTGTAGGTCGCCCTGAAGGTATCGAGCACCGTGACCACCCCCGTCTTTTCGTCCTTTTCCGTAAGCATCACTTCCGGCAGTACAAACCGCTCGCGTTCCAGTTTGCGGAGAATACGTTCATCATCATCTCCATAGAGTTTCTGGTACTCATCGTAGTGATCCTGCCAGACATCGGAGATGTACTTCAGAAAGAGCATCACCAGGATGTAGTCCTTGTACTGCGACGGGTCGACAACCCCACGAAAGGTGTCACACGCCGCCCAGGCTGCGTTGTTGATGTCTTTCTGATCTAACTTACTGGTCATATTTTATTCTCCTTTTACACACTGCATAAGTAATTCTGAAATATACTGACCCCGTTTTTCAGCCAGCACATGAAGCAGGAAGAGCTCACGGGCCGACAAGGACGACATTTCCACGATGTTTTTCTGGCTCGATAAATCCGGGACAAAAACCTCCAGTTCATCCAGGGCCTCCTTTCCAATCATTTTCTGCGCCGTCCCTATCGATCTGCTATGCAGAAAAGACTGTGCATCACGCTGATTGATGTACCAGTTCAGATATTCTGGCAAAACCCTGTCGGGATTCTCGACTCTGATCCTCAGCAAGGGAGAGGCAACAACTGTATTGTGCGGCTCTTCAAGCACAATCGCCGAAGTCGTCACCAGCCCACGTGACCGCAATATCAAGTCTCCTTTTCGCACCAGATGATGCTCTTTAACCTCCTTCATATCCACTGTTACCAGATCGCTGCAATCAACCACATGGTCATCACGCAAGTCTTTCATCTGGATAACCGACACATCCCCCGACTCCACAGCCTCAAGACGAGACCGGAACGAGTACCCCATCTGCACCGAGGCAATCTGCTTCAATTGAACCTTCACGACACCCCTTATAAATAAGTAAAAACGCTGTTCCTGTAAGGTATACAAAATTTCCGACATCAAAGCAAGAGATAAAACGCAAAAACATTGTTTCTGCAGCTCAAAAAGCATTGATTGCCGCTTTGTCAGGCGCAGAGGCTCTGCTGCTGTATGATTCAGGAAGGGGCACTGTGCTGGCTTGATCACCAGGCATTGACTGGAGCCGAAAGCCCCCACCCTATACCGTGAGCCGTGAGGATCAACTCACCCCCAATTGTTGCTATCTTCTGCCGCAATCTGTGCACCACCGCTTCAAGTGCCTTGTCCCCCTTGATGTCATTCCTGTAATCCAGCCGCTCGCCGAGTTCCTGACGGGTTGCAGGCCGCGGGCTTGCGTTCACAAGCACTTCCATGAACTCAAACTCATTGATGGTGAGTTTTACTTTTTCGCCGCTGGGCGAGACAAGAACCCATCCATGCTTCAGCAGCCGCCACTCCCACTCCTTCACGACAGCACCCTTTTTTTTAATCTCAACATCAAGGAGATTGGCGACAAGGAGCGGAAGATCCGTAAGGGCATCACCTCTATCCATACAACCGATTGCGCCGGCAAGGTAACCTGCCAGCCGCTTATCATGACTGTCCTCTCCGAGAAGCATCAGAACAGGAATTCCGGTTTTCGTCCGGATATTTCGTGCGAGCACAAAACCACTCTCATCGGAAAGGACCTCATCAATGATGGCAAGAGCAAACTCCTCCTGCTTGAGCAACTTATTGCAATCGGCCGCCGAGCCTATGGCAATCACTCCAGGCACTTCTCGAGTGAGTTGCTCTACGATGCGGTCACGGGACGCTTCATCTCCCTGCACAACGATGATGTTATTCCGACGAAGGAAGGTATCGTGGTCTGGCATGTTACAGGTCCCCCAGATACGTCTTCAGCGCCTGATGCTTTCCTCTTCCCATCTTCTTATGAATCCGGTACCGGATGCTCTCCATTCCCCGCGTGCTGATCCCTCTCCGCCGGGCTATCTCCCGGGTATCGTAGCCGAGCTTGATGAAAAGCAGGACCAATGCGTCCTTCGGCGAGATGTTGGGATGCTTTGCCTCCAGCCGCTTAAGGAATCCGACATCCGAATTCGTGAGTAGGGTGCCGCACCGTTCTTCCATTTGTGAATGCTCAATCAACCGAACCAACATATCGGAGATCCGACGCTTGGTGTCGGCCTGGATATCTGACGCATGGACCAGGCTGACCAGTTCAATGATCTGCATACGACCGGAGCCGGGGTTGCGTGAGACACGGTCAATCTCCTTAGCCTTTTCGGCTGATACATTGAGAAGTTGATCGAATTGTTCGGCAAGGACAGATTTGGTCATGAGGGTCAAGCATCACTTGGTTCTAATGGGGCAAGCATGCCCACCGCAATCTCGTGCATAATACGCAATACTTGTTTCCACAGCAAAAACAATGCAGTATCGCGATAGAAATCACCAATCAGATGTGACTTGCCAGCAATCGAGGCAGCGGCTCAGGGTAGATAGAGAGGGGCAAAACAATCCGAAGCCTACTGTGGTGGACATTGAAAGGTCGGCAGGTTATGGGGCGGTGTGGTTGTAGCCTGTCACGCGAACTACCAGACGGAGCGCGGGGCGCACGCAGTCCCTTTACCATTCCCACTCAAGGGGCATACTCCCGCTTTCGAGGCTTGCGCCAGAGCTTTCCTGTGGCGAATTATCGTACCCCCCCTCATTGGGGGGGGGGGGGGGGTAAATCAGGAGTCACGAGAGTGTGATTTACCATCTCAGTGAGGGCACTCACTCTAAAAGGTTTGCGGATGAAGTTCACGCCTTCCTTAAGCGCTCCCATCGGAGCGATGCTTTCGGGGATATGCCCCGACATGTAGATGCATCGAAGGGCGGGACTCTCTGACAATATCACTGCGCTCATTTCAATTCCGTTCATTCCCGGCATCTGCACATCAGTCAGTAGCAGATTGAGGTGTGCTTTATGAACATCGGCAATCAGAATGGCTTTTTCTGCATTGTCAGAGGCCCAGACCGTGTAGCCTTCACGCTCCAACATTCTTTGCAGCATGGCCAGTATATCGTGTTCATCGTCCACGACAAGTATGGTTTTCTTCCTGCAATCCATTGGGTTTCCCGTCATGTCCGGAATGGTTTAGTGCACAAAAGAAATCTCTTATGGCGTCCAAACTACTATCCCACATAGGACAGAAACTGTCCGGGGTGCGATTCTTTATTAAAGAAGCGGAAGGGATCTGCCAGACTACAGACTCCCCAGATACGTCTTGATCGACTCATGCTTCCCCCTGCCAATCTTCTTGTGCAGCCGGTAGCGGACGCTTTTAATCCCCCGCGGACTGATTCCGTTCCGCCGAGCGATTTCACGGGCATCATACCCGTTCTTGATGAACATGCATACGATCGCATCCCTCGCATTGAGACTGGGATGCTGCTCCTGAAGACGCTTGATAAATGCAGCATCTGACCTGGTCAAGAGAGTCCCGAACCGCTCTTCCATTTGGGACTGCTCAATCAATGCCACCAACACATCGGTCACTGAGCGCTTCGTTGCATCTGGAATTTCCGTTGCGTGAATCACTCCTTCCAGTGCAATGATCTGCATACGGCCGGACCCGGGCCCCGGGGCTCCGTATTGCCCGCACAATCGCCTAGGCCTTTACGGTTGATACGTTGAGAAGGTTCGTGTATTCCTCAGCGAGGTGAGGGTTGGTCATGGTTGTCAGGCATCCCTTGGTTAGAATGAACCAGCTCCAAATCCGTTCACTCCAGAGCTGCGGCCATAGGGGTTCACATATTGATCATAGTACGCAATACTTGCTTACGACGCAAAAACAATGCATTATGGTGATAGAATTTTTAAACCCACATTTGCTGACACTTTAAGCGAAATCAATCTCAATGCAACCCATCGCACAGTGATTCAATACTCTGAAGACTGAGAGCCTGTAACGAGAGAAAAAATGCTTGACCAACATGCAATGACGCATCATTCACATGGATCATCGGTCTTCTAGTGATCCATGAACGGCATCAGATTTGGGCGAATGGACGGGGTGGATGCATAGGGCTCAGCGGCAGATCGGATGCAGTCTATCAAACCAAAGAGTTTGCATTTTTGGCTTTCCAGGGAACTGCTGGCCCTGAGCTGAGTATTTGCATCGCTGTCGAGATGCGCATGAAGTGCATCCAGCCCCTGACTGGTTTTGCACCGTCCCCTGGATGGGGGGCCTGAAATGGAAGATATTTGGACTTCTATAAAAATTGCTACGATGGCATTACCGCTCGACTAGCTCACAAATGCTTATGCCCAGCGCCTTAGCTATCTGAGTAGCCACATACAGCGTAACGTTCTTTTCTCCCCTTTCCACTATCCCGATGTAGGACCTGTGAAGCCCGGCACGCTCTGCCAGCTCCTCCTGTGAGGATCCAAGGTGATAACGTCGGGCATGGACTGCATGTCCGAAGCCTACAGCATAGAATTGTTGTGCGGTCATATCGATAGTGTCTGGATTCTGATCCTGTGTGTCCATTGACTGCACTGATGACTCCCCTCCCCTCCAACCCATCTCATCAATAGTGATGAGCCAGTCTACCAACACCCCTACTCTCTTTTTCGAAATACGTTTAAAGCAGAATCAGATGTCGGATCAAATACAGTGTAAGATCTCCATCAATACATATTGCATACAATCACACAATGCGAAAGATATCGGTCAAGACTCCTCATCATGCTCTGACAGCCACGTCTTCCCTTTCTCTGTAACCACATAGCGTTGGAACGGACTATTTGGCTTGTCTGAATCGGTCATTGCCAACCACCCATGCTGAATGCCGGGAAGAATATGGCGACTGTAATTCGTAGTGTGATAAGCAAGCCCCAAGTGCGTCAGTATCTCTTTTCTGGTTCGAGGCAGATTGCAATACCGAAGCAGGGGTGCCATGGAAGAGGCAATATCGGAGACTTCGACACCTTCGACACTAACTTCGACACCTTCGACACTAGCTTCGACACTAGCTTCGACACTCGCGAGTTCATGAACAGGAAGAACCGTTAAAAAATAGGTGCACTGATCGTCCGTTTCAAGGACCGGCGCCGGTGAGCCATTGACCTCCATAGCCTTTTTTATCGTTGGAATTCCTGTCCCCCTTCCTTCCGTCAAATGGAGCTCCTTGAGGAAATCCCCCACCCGCCTGTTGCGGTAGTCCCTTGCAACGAGCCTTATGTTCTGGGCAAGGAGCTCTGCTGTCACGGGCGGCACAGGGCCCGGGAAGCTCAGGATTTCAATTTTGTCCGGCCAGATCTGCACCTCGATCGGGTTGCCGAGTTCATAGCTTTTGTGATAGACGGCATTGGCCAGAGCCTCTTCAACTGCCGCGAAGGGGAAATTGTAGAACCGCGATGCTTCAGCTTGACCTGGTTCCTTCCGGACCCGTTCCTCGATGATGTGCGTGCGAATGAAATCAAGCGCCTCGCGAAGCTGGACATGAATCGGCCCCTTGAAGTATCGTTCGGCGAATTCCTTGCCGGCTTCATCTTTCCGGATCACCACTTCAATCCAGGTTCTTGGAAAGAAGCGGTCGGGCGTACGCGAAAAGAACAGGAGCCCGACATTCAGTGGGCGCAGTGCTTCATCAGCTCCCCTGACGATGTTCATGAGCCGGCATAGGTTCATAAATGGCATCCCGGCACTTTCTTCGAAAAGGTCGCTTTTCACCTCCCCAAGAAAACTCCGGATCAAACCAAGATCAAGATCCCGCAACGATGCAGTTGGATGCACCCGGTCATCGTAAGGAATGCGAGTGGCCAGTTCCTGCAGACGCCGAACACTGTCGCCCTTTGCCTGAACCGTTCTGGATCCACTCCTGATATAATGGTGCCGGGGTTGCGGCCCGTGGCCCAAACTTGCAGGTGCCGTATACGGCCTGATCTCTCCGGCAGGACAATACAGCACCAGGATATGCCTGCCGTTAAACAGATACGGCTGGAGACGGGGCAAGTAGTGTGGATCAATCCGGTGGCACAGCTGGGTGATCTCACCCTGCATCCTGTCTATGGTATCGGGATCGAGGCCTGCAGGTGGCAGAACGGGACGGCCATGCTGCTCTTCAATGCCGACAATGATGTAGCCGCCTCCCCAGTTATGGATATCATTGGCAAACGCGCACATGGTATGCATGACATCTTCAGGGTTCCAGCCTTGCTTGAATTCAAGACGCTCCCATTCAATGACCTGCCCATTGATCAATTCGTCGATATTGATGGCAAGACCCATGGCTACATGTCGATCTGAGGATTGTTATGGCTACCGGTATTGTCACAAGGTACACATACGCAGAAAAAAAACGAATCACTCCCCTCCCCCACCGTCCCGCATTCTGCGTCACCCTTTTGAGAACCATCAATCCGGACTCACACTCATCAATACTGCCCACATAATTTCAATCATACAATCGTACATCCGGACACCCACCGCCAGAGAACGTACACTCCAGCCCTCATCGACATGGATTCCCTTCTGCCCTTTGTCATGATTTTTGAAGCGCAAAAATGCATGCCAGCAGTCATTCATTCCGTCCATCGCCGAGCAGGGCTGGAGCAGGCCTTCGGCCCTCCATAGCATGGTGCTCGTCTGAACCCGATTACCGGTTCAGATCAGCACAACGAATTCACATTGGGTAAAGATGATCCTCAGGCATCATGCATCATGCAGACATGCGCACAATCCGTACTGTCTGCATTACATATAAACATCAATACAGAAAGCATACAATCCAACAGGTCGACCACATATTCCAGTCGACCCGTTGAAGAAACACTCGAACCGCCGTGCCGCTCTGGCACGGCGGAAAACGATGTCATGTCCGCGTAGCGGATGAACATGGTAAATCATCCCCGGAGGGGGGGCATACGATAGGCCAGTTTGCCTTTTTGCGCAAGGGTCTTTCGCTTCCGCTCTTCGTTTGTGCAGCTCTCTTCCTCCCTTGCGCAAAAAGTTTGCCTGTCCTCGGGAGAGCCTCTGTCCCCCCGGGGAATGTGATTTGAACAGCAGACTTCACGCAACACTAGCCATTTACCACCATGTCACGCACTCTTACCCTCCCGCTCTTTGCCGCAGAAGAAAAGAAGGTCTTCATCCCACGGTACAACATCAAGCTCATCAAGGAGTCCGAAGTATACTATGAGCAGAGAATCACGGGAGCAGCGGTAGTCTGTGAGCTCCTTAAAATCATCGGCCTGCATGAGCGGGCTTGCGAGGAGTTCCATTCCTTTTATCTGAACACCAAAAATGAGGTGATCGGCATGGAGATGATCAGCAAGGGAACGCTGAACGCATCACTGGTTCATCCGAGAGAAGTGTTCAAGGGAGCTATTCTGGCGAATGCCAATGCCATCATCGTGGCACACAATCACCCGTCAGGCGATGTACAGCCGAGCACGGCAGACAAGAGCGTCACCAAAACCCTGGTGAACGCCGGCAAGCTGCTCGACATTCAAGTCTTTGACCATGTCATCATCGGGAGCAAAAGCGGCTATTTCAGCTTCAGGGAAGCGGCCCTGATTGACGGGTAAGCCCTCCGAACAGGGGCCCGGCAAGAGCCGGGCCTTCTGTTTCAGGGGTGATACTACTCCCCTACCCTATCACGGCGCTCTGTCGCGTTACAGCCGGCCCTGCCGTTGGACTTCGGACCAGACAAACAATCCCGGGGCTCTGGGCCCTCATCTCCATGGATCATAGCTGCCACCCTTTCTTTTCAGAGACAAACCGCCACCGCATCCAAAATGGATCAGTATCGGACAACACGGCCCGCAATCGCTGTTCAAGTGCTGCTGCCTCGGCGTTACTGAGCTGTTCGTCACTCAGGGCACGGGCTGCGTCATCCAAAGCGCTCTCCGCTTCGATCGAATACCCTGACTTCATGTCAAACGCCTCACTGGTCAGCCAACTGCGGGCGTCTCCCTTTCTGGCATACTGCCTCCGGGTCAGTTCAACTGCATTATCGACCAGGTCAAGGTCAAACCATGCGTCTTCGGTTTGATCAAACAAGGGCTCTACTGATGCCATGATCAATGGAGAGTGCGTAACGGCAATCAACTGGAGATTGGCAGCGTCAGTCAACTGGTCCATGACCTTCAAGAGGGCCGGGATCACCGTCCGTTGCCATTTAGGATGCAAGTGCGATTCGACCTCATCGATCAGAAACACCGCGTTCGCGACATTGGCTACGGGCCTCTTGCCCGATATGGCTGTTGATGCGTCGGTATGCTCATCCCATGCGACGCCATCAGAAGACTCGCCAAGCAAGTCTTTGGCTTTTATATGCTCCTGCCAGCACCAGACA
Organism: Chlorobium sp. N1; assembly: GCF_004332115.1. Lineage (GTDB taxonomy): Bacteria > Bacteroidota > Chlorobiia > Chlorobiales > Chlorobiaceae > Chlorobium. Next base: position 5,272 of record NZ_SJPA01000012.1, on the reverse strand, counting down.
AGGAAATAGGCCAGAGAAATAATCCGTCGCATACCGGACGATGCATGAACGACGGGGACCTCCTGCCCATAGGGCATGAGCAGTGTGGGCATATCGCGAACATCGTCCATGCTGATGCGGGTCAACGATCCCGGAACCATTTTTTCTATAGCGGATGGTGAGAGCACCTCCAGCACCGAGATCAGGGATTCATAAGCCCTCCCCTTCTCTTTCTGCCAGCTCGACCAGTCACGGATCAGACCATTGCAAAGCCATGTCCCGTCCTCACGCTGCAATCCGTCCCACACCTCTTTCTGGCTGACGACATACGCTGGTGGCCGACCCTGACCTTCTGCGGTTTTCGCTTTCGAGTAGTTGCGAGCCGGGTCCCAGACGGCAAAGCTGCCATCGGCCAATGCATACAATACCAGGCCCGGATGTGCTGGTCGACCCTGTGGGACGGTCCAGCTTTGTCCCCGAGACTCAAACGTACCGGTATAGTCCTTCGTGGTCGAAGCTGCTGAAAACGAAAAATCAATTTCAGCTTTGAGCTTTTTATCAGTGGGCAAGGCCACCTTGCCGGAGGTCAATTTGGGATTCAGCTCGGCCGGCCACTTGCCGGTCATGACCCACCAGGCAATATCCAGCAAGAAACTCTTCCCCAAGCCGTTATCGCCTGTAAGCAGATTCAGTCTCCGGCCGAACTCCAGTTCCATCTTTGGCGCCGGGCCGACATTGGACATTTTGAGATGTTTAATCATATGAGCGGTGCTTCACTGCCTGTTCGACATGTTATCCGGCCAAGGGCCGTTTAAGCGCCTGAACTCGGGGGTCATAATAATGTGGCATGTTGAAAACGCACACAATCGCGTCAGCTCATGTATTTGAGTGTACTGTCCGTTTCGTTGGCACAAGTTAAGCACACGAAGCAAGAAAACGACGCACGCCCCTTTCTTGGACTGCATCAGAAGCTATAAATGAGCGGAACGCAACACCGCTATGCCCTTTTAAAAACTCATCGCACCAGACAGTAAACCCACTCTTACAATACCACCATCAATATTGTCATCATGACATCAATCTATCAATATAGAAAGCAGTCAAGGCATATTGTTGCGGGCAGGGGACATGATCCAGCCGCCTTGCTTGACTGTAACCATCCCGTCCCAGGGTCCAGCGTCATCCATGCCTTATGTATCGAAAACGGGCCCTCCCCTATCCACCTTGTGCCATGGACTCTTATGCTTTGCATATTAAAGAGCTTTTCGAGAGACCAAACAGGATGCAGCATTCATATCAAGAGGCATACAAGCATTCACGACGTCAATCATACAATACAACAAGCACACATTAATACCCTGCATACAATACAGATTGTAATACATCTTACAGTATTGATTGGCAGATATCTTCACAACACTCATTCCATCAAGAAGAATCCCCAACATTCATTCATAACAACAACCCCGGGCCGTCCTCCCTGAAAGTCCCCGCCCACCAGATAGTGGTGCATCATGAAACAAATATGTATTGTCGTACTGATGGAGTGTAGACATTACGACAACCACACATCACTTCATTCCAACAATATATTCAGATTCATTGAGAACGAGAGCGAGTATCCGTATCATTCCAGTGAAGCGACATCACCACATTCAGAGGAGCACCGAACATGAATGAACCGAGGCAGGGGAGACAGAACAGGCAGGAGGGAGCTGATAATCACTCAGAAAAACAGGCACATCATGTTTACCCCATAGTGGAAAATCAAATGTTCACACAGCTGCCAGAGGATGAGGAGCCGGTGATATACCAGACGACACGACCGATTGACATGACAAGAACAGTCCATCCGCCCAAAAAAGGGAGCGCTGGAGCCTCTGAGGCGCAAGGTTAACCATGCATCTATATGCTGGCATGCCGTTCTGCCATCAAGCCGTGGTCCGCACCCCAATCTAATGCGGCTGCCCCCGCATGCCAGATTCTAACCCGCAGGTTCTCCCCGAACCATACAGCCGGGCACAAACTGACTGGCCATCCAGAGAAGTATCATACGCTATAAAGGGAACAGCGGGGCAGGGGAGTGAAGAAGAATGCCCATGGTCTGCTCCTCGCCTCCCGGAATCATGCTGAACTCAATCCCCGTCACATTCGCCCACAAAGCCCCACGTACATTGAGGCTCACTGGAAATCAACCCGCTGGAGGCGCTCCTTATTTCTTACATTCAGACATTCTTACAATACTTCTTTGCGGCATAACGACGGAATGTATTGCAATATTGCACTATTGTTGTTATTATAGAGGCATAACATTCCGCATTTCATTCTTGAATACATTCAATCCAGAAGGAATGAAGACAATCGCCATGATTTCACAGAAGGGGGGAGCAGGGAAAACGACCCTGACGCTCAACCTTGCTGTTGCAGCAGAGCTGAGTGGGCTTTCGTGCGCCGTCATTGACCTCGACCCCCAGGCCAGCGCAATGGGCTGGCAGGATACCAGAGAAAAAGAAACCCCCGTCGTCATCTCCGCCCAAGCCTCCCGCATACAGGATATTCTGCAAACGGCAAAGGATCACGGCGCTGACCTGACGCTCATCGACACCGCTCCCCATTCAGATTCGGCCGCCCTGCAGGCCGCAAGGGCAGCTGATCTCGTACTGATTCCATGCAGACCATCAATTCTCGATCTCCGGGCCATTGCATCATCGGTTGACATCGCGACCATGGCCAAGAAGCCGGCCATTGCCGTCCTGAACTCTGTTCCGCCACGAGGATCGCTCACCGAAGAAGCTTTAGAGGCCATCAAGAGCTATGGCCTGGACATAGCCCCCGAACAACTCGGACAACGTGCGGCTTTCGTTCATTCCCTCACGCTCGGACTGGCCGTAATGGAATACGAACCCTCCGGCAAAGCAGCACAAGAGATCGAAGCAATCTACAAATGGGCCTGTATGCACCTCGGAATTAAACCGACACAGAAGAAAGGAGAAAAATCATGACCACAAAGAAACCATCCCTTGCGGCGGCATTGCGGCAGAAAAGCGAGCCGAAAGATGCCATGCCGATCAGCACCAGAACTGAACCCGCTGAGGCAATCGTATCAGGCATTAGAACCACGACGACAGCACCAAACCGGATTGGCAAGAAATCCATCACCGGATGGTTCGATGCCGAAGTGCTCAAGCAGCTTAAAATGATCGGCCTCGAGCATGACATGTCCATCCAGCAAATGGTCGGGGATGCGCTCAATGACTTTTTCGCCAAGCATGGCAAATCCCAGATCGCGAAATAGCTCCTGCACGACACGGCAGGGGAGGGGAGTGGTGATGGGGGAATTCTTTGGGCAAGGATAATATTTTAGTGATATTACATCACAAGCGGTCAAGCGAAGTACCTCACCGGTGCAACTCCATCGAGCTCAACGCCTCCTTGACCTGCAAAAACCATCGCTTGCCCTGTAGTTCATCGGCTCAAGAGCGACACAGAACAACTTCTTTTTAATCTCAGTAAAAAGAAACGGGAAAAAGATTACGCGATGGGTACCAATGACAAACTCCAGAAACTCTTTGCTGAAGCGGTTGCCATAGAGGCTGAATCCGCCAAGGAAGCTGGTGCGTTAAGTTACATGGCCCGATCCATGGTCATGGCTACGCTGCCACACCGTAAGGTCGAGGGTAATGAATTTATCCGCCAGAACGGCGACTTCACCCTCTCCCTCATGTCTCCCACGCATATTGGCCTGCCGTTTGGCTCGATACCCCGCCTGCTGGTGGCCTGGGTAACAACGGAAGCTGTCAGGACCAAACAACGCGAACTCATTCTGGGTGATTCACTCAGCGAGTTCATGCGGGCGCTTGACCTCGTCCCGACCGGTGGACGGTGGGGAACCATCACGAGACTCAAGGAACAGATGGCCCGGCTCTTCGCATCATCAGTCACCTGCAGCTATGCCGACGGAAAACGATTTGCGTTCCAGTCCGTTCAGGTCGTTGACCGGGCATCGCTCTGGTGGGACCCTAAAACCCCCGAACAGTCCACACTCTGGCAATCGGCCATCGTACTGGGTGAGCATTTCTTCAAGGAGATCATCGAAAGCCCTGTTGCTGTCGACATGCGAGCACTCAAAGTGCTCAAGCAATCGCCGATGGCACTCGATATCTATACACTGCTGACTTACAGAATGAGCTATCTGCGCAAGTCCACCGCCATACCCTGGGACGGAATGCAGCAACAGCTTGGATCGGACTATGCCCAAACCCCGGAAGGACTCAGGAATTTCAAAAAGAAGTTCATCAAAGCCCTCAGCATGGTGCATGTCGTCTACCCTGACGCAAATATAGACGTCACGGAAACAGGCCTGATCCTCAAGCCCAGCAAAACCCATGTACCGATGCTGATCAAATAGCCTGTACGCATAAACGGTACCGGCACAACAGACAGAAAAGGGGCAGCATCCAGCACCACCCCAAGACAGGTGCGCATAAATGGAACCGCCCTCCGGGCAGCTCCGCATCAACCACCACCTCACTTACAGACAAGAGACGAGCGGCGACGGGGTCAATACCCATCCCGCATAAGATGGAACCGGTCCAATTCAGGCAGGGAGCATCACTACGCATAAACGGAACCGCCGGATACGCATAAATGGAACCGCTTGATGATCGGGAACGCAGCATTGAACGCATAAACGGAACCGTTCAACACTGGATTGCAGTTTCCAGCACACGCATATCTGGAACCGCCACAGTTGCGAAGATGACGCTCGGGAGTACCAGGCATGACAATGGGCTCTGGAGGTATTGGGAGAAGAAGTTCCGCATAAATGGAACCGCGTCAGGCTCGAATGATGGTGACCTTAATGCCAAAATTAGTCGTTATGATCGTGGTCAATGTGTATGACAGATGAGGAAAGAACGGAAAGCGACACATGCCCGGATCACGATACAACAGCACGCATAAATGGAACCGGTCCGACACAAAAAAAGCGGCTGGGACTATGCAAGAACTGAGCCTCGGTGCGCATAAACGGAACCGGCATGCGGTCGACAAAAACGCCCCCAGTACCCATGGATCTGACAGCTGACGAGATGAAAAACATGCTCATGAATTGCACTATACCCGCACTCTTCCGTGCATGAAAAGCCGTACAGTTCAGGAGCAATATATAGTGGTCCCCGATTTTTAGACAGCTGTTTAAGTTGGTAACTTGCTCAAAAGAGGAGCAAGTAAATGACCAAAAGGAAACGCAACAGCTTCAGCAGTGACTTCAAGGCCAAGGTGGCCCTTGAGG
>NZ_SJPA01000011.1 GCF_004332115.1 Chlorobium sp. N1 | reverse complement strand
ACAGCCTCGTCCAGGCCGCAAAAGCACGGGCTCGGGGCTACCGTACCAACAGGTATCTCATCAACATGATTTACCTCATCAACGGGAAACTTAATTTCAGCTTACCCATTTGAAACAGCGAGGAGCCGAAAAAACTCGTTTCGCTTCTTCTCATTCTGGCTGCTCCATGCGTAGCCAATGCTGAGGCAATACCGGAAGCACCGGATCCTGCCCCCCCCCCCTCGTGGATCACCTCCCTTGACGCAACAATCCCCTGCCCGCTCTACCAGAGCGACAATCTCGCCGACAACCTCTTCGTCGAAGGCGGATTCGACTTCCAGGATGCGCGAAAAACGCTCGACGGGGGCATCGGCTACCGCCACCTCATGGCCAATGACAAGGTGATGCTCGGAGCCAACGCGGTCTACAGTCACGAGTTTCCCCGCAACCACCAGCGCCTGAGCTACGGCGCTGAGATCCGGACATCGGTGTTCGAAATCAACTCGAACTACTACCACCGCATGACCGACTGGAAGCTGACGGGAGTGGCCAATAACGAGGAGAAGGCCCGCGGCGGATACGACGTCGAACTGGCCGTGGCCCTGCCGTACGTGCCGAGCGCCCATTTCCGCGTCAAGCATTTCTGCTGGAACGGAGTCGAGTCGAATGACCCAACGAACCCCATCGACGACCTCAAGGGCAACACCTTCAGCGTCTCGAGCTCGATATACGACGGACTTGCCGTCGAGGTCGGCTACGTCGACTACACGAGCGGCAATGCGGAATACAGCAAGGGCGACTGCGAGCGGTTCCTGAAGATCAGCTACACCATGGACCTCTTCGGCACCGGCGTCAACAAAGCGACCAGGCCGAGGATCAGCAAAAAGCCCTACAGCTTCGAGCGCATGGACGACCGCCGCTTCGAGAAGCTCCGCTTCGAGCAGAAGATCTACTCGGCCAGCAAGGAGAATAATGCAGCCTGAACACCCTTTCACTGATGCCTGACTGATAGCGGCATACCCAGGAGCCCCGCCGGAGACGACGGGGCTTCTCTGCGTTTTGGCGAGACCGGACTCCTCCGCCGGCAACCCCCTCAGACTCGGAGACGGAGGCTCCAGCACGGATACCTGAACAGTGATACCCCGAAACGGGCCTGCCGGGAATCCTCATCCGCCCGGCTTCAGGCGTGCGCTTCGCCGCGCCGCATGAGGGCGATCTCGATCCAGCCGTCCTCACGGCGTGAAAACAGGGGATCCCCGACCGCGAGTTCGCCTTCTATCGCCTCCATCGCCCACAGCCGCTCCACCTGCAGGCCCTCTTCGAGCCGCAGCTCCCCTTCCCTCCAGCAGGGATACTCCCCCTCCGACGAGCCGTACTCCCTGATGAGACCGAACACCCGTTCGGGTATGCAGCGTCTGGCCTCTCCGACATCGGCCGGAGGCACCAGGTACTCGAGGATGATGCGGGAGGCGGGGGCAAGCGCACGCCAATGCCGCCGCAGGGCCTCTTTGGTGATGTAATAGGAGAGCCCCTCGACGATGAGGAGGGTCGGGAGATCGGCCCCCCACCCTGCCGCGCCGAGGACGGCCCGTGTTCCCGAAAGATCCCGGGCGTCCGCTTCGAGGCACTGCAGGCGGCTGCCTTCGGCGAAGCCAAGGCCTGCGACAAGGACGCGCTTCCGGGCCATGCTGGCGGCATCGGCATCGGTCTCGAAGACGGAGAGCTCCCGAAAACGCGCGGCAAGCTCGATGCCGAGCATGGAGACACCCGCTCCGGCGATCACCACCTTGCCTATCCCACCCGTCTCAAGGGTCGCGATCGCCTCGGAGGCGATGCAACGCTTGCGGTACTCGATCACCTTTTGCCCAAGTGCTTCCAGATGGCATCGCAGCGCTCGAAGAGGGCTCTGCCGGAAGAGAGGTCGAGCATCGCGAAGTACTCGTGCACGGCCGGCGAACGGGAGAGTTCCGGGCCGCACCAGAGCTGCACCAGGGCCGATGTGTCGGCGAGCGGAAGAGGGGGCGCGTAAGGAGGGGGAACGGGAGATGCGGAGAGGGGGCTGGTTTTCGCCGCGACAAAAAAAAGAGACGGGCTTGTGGCCCGTCTCTTTCACTTCATAAGCGTCCGGATTCCGGAACTTACTTTGCCTCTTCAGCTGCAGGAGCCTCAGGAGCTGCCTCATCGGTAGCAGGAGCCTCGACGGCCGGTGCTTCCTCAGCTGCAGGAGCTGCTTCCTCGGTTGCAGGTGCTTCAGGAGCAGGTGCTTCGGTCTTGGCGCAGCCGACGAAAGAAACCGAGCTCAGGAGGAACAGGAAAATGAAAAGCTTTTTCATTGTTCTTTTCTTGTTTGTGTTGTTTGTAGAATGACAGCTTCTTCAGCTTCAGCATATTAAAGAAAAACGGTGAAATTTGAAACTCACCGTCTGGCGGAATATGCAAATATTTCCATATTCCGCCACAACATTTTTTTACGATTTTTTCAGTCCATAAGCATCGACATTTCCTCCTGGCCGACGGTATGGAAATTCAGGTAACGGTAGATGTCACCACGCTTTTCACCGCTGAGGTTCCGACCGACGACCTCCAGGTACTCGTCCTTGTTGGGAAGGTGTCCGAGCAGGGCCGCGACCGCTGCCAGCTCGGCTGAACCGAGGTAGACCTGGGCTCCGGCGCCCATCCTGTTGTCGAAGTTGCGGGTGCTGGTGGAGAACACCACGGCGTTGTCGGCGACACGGGCCTGGTTGCCCATGCAGAGCGAGCAACCCGGCATTTCGGTGCGTGCTCCGGCAGCGCCGTAGACGGAGTAGTACCCCTCGGCGATGAGCTGGTTCATGTCCATCTTGGTCGGCGGCACGACCCAGAGCCTCGCAGCGGCTGCGCCCCGGCCCCTCAACACTTCGCCGAGCGCACGGAAGTGGCCGATGTTGGTCATGCAGCTTCCCACGAACACCTCGTCGATCTGCTTCGGGCGGTTTTCGTCGCGAAGCACCTCGCTGAGGGTGGCGACGTCGTCCGGATCGTTCGGGCATGCAAGGATCGGCTCCCTGATCTCGCTCATGTCGACCTCGATCACGGCGGCGTACTCGGCATCGGCATCCGGCTCGAGGAGCGTCGGGTTCTTCAGCCACTCCTGCATCTTGCCGATGCGGCGGCGGAGCGTGTCCGGATCGCCGTAGCCGTTCTCGATCATCTGCTCGAGCAGCTTGACGTTGGAGGAGAGGTACTCGATGACCGGTTCCTTGTCGAGTCGGACGGTGCAGGCCGCAGCGCTACGCTCGGCCGAAGCGTCGGAGAGCTCGAAAGCCTGCTCGACCTTCAGTTTCGGAAGGCCTTCGATTTCCAGCACGCGGCCGGCGAAAACGTTCTTCTTCCCCTTCTTCTCGACGGTGAGAAGGCCCTGCTTGATGGCCACATAAGGAATGGCGTTGACCAGGTCGCGCAGCGTGATGCCCTCCTGCAGCTCGCCCTTGAAACGGACGAGCACCGACTCGGGAACGTTCAGCGGCATGGTGCCGGTCACGCCGGCGAAGGCCACAAGGCCGGAACCGGCCGGGAACGAGACGCCGATCGGGAAACGGGTGTGGGAGTCGCCGCCGGTGCCGAGCGTATCGGGAAGAACCATGCGGTTCAGCCAGGTGTGGATGACACCGTCACCGGGACGGAGCGCCACGCCGCCGCGGCTCATGACGAAGTACGGCAGGGTGCGGTGCAGCTTCACGTCGCTGGGTTTCGGGTAGGCTGCGGTGTGGCAGAAGCTCTGCATGAAGAGGTCTGCGCTGAAGCTCAGGGCCGCAAGCTCCTTGACCTCGTCGCGCGTCATGGCGCCGGTCGTGTCCTGCGAGCCGACGGTGAGGGTCTCCGGCTCGACATACATGCCGGGACGCACGCCCGGAAGGCCGCAGGCGCGTCCGATCATCTTCTGCGCGAGGGTATACCCCTTGCCGGTGTCGGCGGGCTGCTCGGGCTGCCGGAAGACGTCGGAAGCACCGAGCCCGAGTGCCTTGCGGGCCTTTGCGGTGAGCGTACGGCCGATGATGAGCGGAATGCGACCGCCGGCACGGACCTCGTCGGCGATGGTGTTGGGAGAGAGGCTGAAGCGGGCGATCTCGAGGCCGTCCTTCTCGATGACACCCTTCGACGGGTAGACGACGATCACGTCACCGGTCTCCATGGCCGTGACGTCGGCCTGGATCGGCAGCGCGCCGGAATCTTCCGCGGTGTTGAAGAAAATCGGAGCGATGATGCTGCCGATCACCACACCGCCGGTACGCTTGTTCGGAACGGCGGGGATGTCCTCACCGAGGTGCCACTGGACCGAGTTGATGCCGGACTTGCGGCTCGAACCGGTACCGACCACGTCGCCGACATAGGCGAGCGGATGCCCTTTCTCCTTGAGCCTGGCGATGGTGCCGATCGGGTCCTCCATCTTGCTGCCGAGCATGCTCAGGGCGTGAAGCGGAATGTCGCTGCGGGTGAAGGCCTCGCTGGCCGGGGAGAGGTCGTCGGTATTGGTTTCGCCGGGGACCTTGAAGACCGTGAGAGTGATCTTCTCCTGAAGCTCGGGGCGCTGGGTGAACCATTCGGCGTTGGCCCAGGACTGGAGAACGTCGGCCGCATATGAATTGGTCTTCGAAAGGCCGACGACCGCATCGAACGAATCGTAGACGAGCAGGGTCTTCTTCAGCATGGCTGCGGCCTCGGCGGCGACGGCCGAATCGCTGCTGGAAAGAGCGTCGACGAGCGGCTTGACATTGTAACCGCCGAGCATCGTGCCGAGGATCCGGACGGCTTCGACCGGAGAGATCACGGCGCACTTCGCCTCACCGCGGACAAGGGCGTCGAGGAACGCGGCCTTCTCGAGGGCGGCGTCATCGACGCCGGGGCTGACATGCTCGGTGAAAAGCTCGAGAAGATACTCCTTCTCCTGCGGTGCGGGAGCTTTGAGCAGTTCGACCAGTTCGCGGGTCTCTGCTGCGGTCAGGGGAAGCGGGGGGATTCCCTGCTCGGCGCGCTCCCTGGTATGTGCACGGTAGTTACTGACAAGGCTCATACGTTCTATCTCCGGGTGTTAAGGTTGAAACGGATTGTTGGATGCAATGGATAACGAAAGGGAAACGCCTTTTTGGAACGTAAAAAGGCAAAAAGATAAAAATACCATACGCCCCGTTCAAAACCAACCCCGGCACGCAATCCATACGTCACGGATACCGAACTTACTAAGCTTCGCAGAGGCGGCGGCCATGAATTCTTAAGCCTGCCGCTAGGCGGCGCGGGAGCGTGCCGGCCGGCGGAAAATGCAGGCGGAGGAGCAGATGCGTGCGGCTAGAGGATGAGGGTGCTGTCGCCGTAGCTCAGGAAACGGTACTCCCCCTCGAGCGCCTCGCGGTAGGCCCGGCGCAGGAGTTCGGGGCCGGCGAAGGCGGCGGTAAGCATGAGGACGGTCGAGCGCGGTGCGTGGAAGTTGGTGACGAGGGCGTCGATGACCCGGAAGGGCCGGCCGCCGGGATGCAGGAAGATGTCGGCCTCGGCCTCGACGGGGCCGGCATCGGCGCCTTCGAGGATCTGCGGGGCGGCATGCTCGAGGGCGCGCGTGACGGTGGTGCCGACGGCGACGACGCGGCCGCCCGCAGCTTTGGTCCGGCGGATCTTCTCGAGCGTTTCGGGAGGAATGGAGTAGAACTCGCGGTGCATCACATGCTCCGTTATCGACTCCGTGCGGATCGGCAGGAAGGTCCCGAGACCGACGTGCAGGGTGATGCGGGCGTCGTCGACGCCTTTCGAGCGGAGCCGTCCGAGAAGCTCAGGGGTCATGTTGAGCGATGCGGTCGGTGCGGCGACCGAGCCGGGATGCTCGGCAAAGAGGGTCTGGTAGCGCTCGCGGTCGAGCGGCTCGGCCTCACGCCTGAGATAGGGCGGAATGGGTACCTCGGCATGCGCCTGGAACACCTTCTGGAGGCTTTCGCCTCCCGCATGGGTGAGGCGGGCCACGCCGTCGGCGACCAGTTCCTCGACCAGGAACTCATGGCCGAAAGAGAGCAGCCGGTCACCCTGCCGCAGCCTGCCGCGGTAGAGCACGAGCTCCTGCTCCCCCTCGTGCTTTTCGAGAAGCATCAGCTCGATTTTCGCACCGGTGCTCTTCACGGCCATGAGCCGGGCGCGCACGACCTGCGTGTTGTTGATGACGAGCAGGTCGCCCTTCGAAAGGAAGGTGTCGAGGTCGCCGTAGAAGGCGTGGCGTACCGATCCCTCCCTGCGTCGCATGACGAGGAGGCGCGTCGAGCCCCTCTCCTCCGGAGGATAGCGTGCGATGCGCCCGTCGGGCAGCTCGTAGTCGAAATCGGCGACTCTCATCGGCGGCGCAGCCTCACGCGGACGGCTTCAGCGTGGGCCTCGAGCCCCTCGCGGTCGGCGAACGAGGCGATCTTCTCCCCGTCGGCCATGAGCCGCTCCCTGGTATAGGAGATGATGGAGGTGTGCTTGACGAAGTCGCGCACGGAGAGGGGCGAGAAGAAGCGCGCCGTGCCGTTGGTCGGCAGCGTATGGTTCGGGCCGGCGTAGTAGTCGCCGACCGTCTCGCAGGAGTAGCTCCCCATGAAGACGGCGCCGGCATGGCGGATGGAGGGCAACAGCTCCCAGGGGTGCTCGACATGCAGTTCGAGGTGCTCGGGGGCGATCATGTTCGAAACCAGTGCCGCCTCCTCCATGTCGCGGACCAGGACGATGGCGCCGTTCTCCCTGAGGGACGAGGTGATGACCTCGCCGCGCAGCATCGAAGGCGCGCGCTCTCTGGCCATGTCGCGCACCGCCTCGGCAATCCGCTGCGACGGAGTGATGAGGACGGACGAGGCGTCGGGATCGTGCTCGGCCTGGGCGAAGAGGTCCATCGTGATGAACTCCGCATCGGCCGAGTCGTCGGCGATGACCGCCACTTCGGACGGGCCGGCGATGCTGTCGATGGAGACATGGCCGAACACCTGCTTCTTGGCGAGCGCCACGTACTTGTTGCCGGGACCGGTGATGATGTCGACCTTCGGCACGCTTTCGGTGCCGTAGGCGAAGGCCGCGACGGCCTGGGCGCCGCCGAGCTTGTAGACGGAGGTCACGCCGGCCACCGAAGCTGCGGCGAGGATGTGCGGGTTGACACGGCCGTCGGCGTCGCACGGGGTGGTCATGAAGATCTCCCCGACGCCGGCCACGCGCGCGGGCGCCGCGTTCATGAGGACCGACGAGGGGTAGGCCGCCTTGCCGCCCGGCACGTAGAGCATCGCGCGCTCCATCGGCGTGACGCGCTGGCCGAGCATGACGCCGCCCTCGGCCTCGTAGAAGAAGCTTTTCTCGACCTCATAGCGGTGGAAGCGGAGGATGTTCTCCCAGGCCTCCCTCAGCACGCCGACGAAGCCGGGATCGGCCTCGCGGCAGGCGCGCGCGATCTCCTCCTCCGGCACCCGCATCTCCTTGAGATCGGCACCCTGGAAGCGCTTCGTATAATCGAAGACGGCGCGGTCGCCCTCACGACGGACGGTTTCGAGGATTTCGGTCACGGCCGAGGTGACCTCGGGCGAAAAGTCGACGCTGCGGCGCAGCTGGCGCATGAGAGAGTCGCCGTCGACGGCGTATCGGTAGAGTTTGAGCACGGCCACGGTCTTTGGGGTTTGGCTATCCTGGTTCACACTGGTGTGACAATGTACATAATAGCGGCCTTCATTGAAAATCGCATCGGCCGCATCGGTGCGGCTTCCGGGGCGGAAAACGGGGCCGGAAACCACAATAAAAAAGTACTCTCGAGCCCGGGGAATTGATTTGAAAAAAAAGTTCTATTAAGTACTTTAGGGATCAAACCCCTTGGAACACAGCGGAACCGAGCTCTATTCCAAGACACCCATGCACAACACACAGATCCATTGCCCGCCATGAGCTTATTCAGCAGCCTGTTCCGCGACATCGCCATCGACCTCGGAACAGCCAACACCCTCATTTTCATCCGCGACGAGGGCGTCGTCCTCAACGAACCGTCCATCGTCGCCCGCGACCGCAACACGGGCAAGGTCGTCGCCATCGGCCACGATGCGCTGCTCATGCACGAGAAGACCCATCCGGGCATCGTCACCATCCGTCCGCTCGCCAGCGGGGTCATCGCCGACTACGAAGCGACCGAGGAACTCATCAAGGGGCTGATCATCAAGACCAAGAACAAGTTCTCCTTCGGCATCCGCCGCATGGTCATCGGCATCCCCTCCGGCATCACCGAGGTCGAGAAGCGCGCCGTGCGCGACTCTGCCGAACACGTCGGCGCCAAAGAGGTCTACCTCGTCGCCGAACCGATGGCGGCCGCCATCGGCATCGGCCTCGACGTCAAGGAACCGATGGGCAACATGATCGTCGACATCGGGGGCGGCACGACCGAGATCGCCGTCATCTCGCTCGGAGGCATCGCCTCGGGCGAGTCGCTGCGCGTCGCCGGCACGGACATCACCGGCTCCATCATCCGCCACTTCCGCAAGGCCTACAACCTGGCCATCGGAGAGCGTACGGCGGAGGACGTGAAGATCAAGATCGCCTCGGCCTACAAGCTCGACAAGGAGATGACCATGACGGTCAGGGGCCGCAACCTCGTCACCGCCCTTCCCGAAGAGCGCGAGGTAAACTCCCCCACCATCCGCGAGGCCATCGCCACGCCGATCAGCCAGATCATCACCTCCATCAAGAAGAGCCTCGAGGTCACCAAGCCGGAGCTCTCGGCCGACATCCTCGACCGCGGCCTCTTCCTTGCCGGCGGCGGAGCACTCATCAAGGGGCTCGACCGGAAGATCAACGAGGAGACCAAGCTCGCGGTCCACATCAGCGAAGATCCGCTGACGGCCGTCGCCCGCGGCACCGGAGAGGTTCTCGAGAACCTCGACAAGTACCGCAGCGTGCTGATCTCGACGAAACGCTACTGAGCGGCGAAACAGAACGCCATCGGCACCGCATCCGGAACGCCCCTGCTCTTCAGGGGCGTTTCTTTTTGCCCTCTTCCAGCAGCTCCCGGTAAAACGCCTCGTAACGGTCGACCTGCAGCGGAGTCTCAAACCGGCGGGCCTGCTCCTCCGAAGCGCCGGCGAACGCCTCCAGGCGGACGGGATCGGAGAGCAGCTCCACAGCCCTCCGGGTCATCGTTTCGACATCCCCCGGGCGGCAGAGGAAGCCGTGCCGGCCGTTTTCGATGAACTCGGGGAACCCGCCGGCGTCGGTCGCCACGACCGGCACCCCGCAGGCCATCGCCTCGAGGGCGGCAAGGCCGAAGGATTCGACGTTGCTCGGCATCAGCATCAGATCGGAAACCGAAAGCAGCGGCACGATCTCGTCGATCCGGCCGAGAAAGCGCACCCGCCCGGCGATACCGAGCCGCCGCACCGCCGTTTCGGCCTCGCTTCGTTCAGGGCCGTCGCCGACGAAGAGGAGCGTCGCGTCGAGCCGGCGCACGATCCCCTCGAAGACGCGGACGACGTCGCCGATGCACTTGACCGGCCGGAAGTTGGAGATGTGGATCACGGTGCGGCCGTTGCCGAGCCCGAGCTCGCCCCGGAGCTCCGGCTGCGGCGAGCGGCGGAAACGGGAGGTGTCGACGAAGTTCGGGATCACGGCGATCTCCTGGCGGGGACTGAACATCCTCACCGTCTCGTCCTTCAGGTACTGCGAGACCGCCGTCACCCCGTCGGAGCGGTTGATGACGAGACGCACGGCGTCGGCCATGCCCGGATCGGCGCCCACCACCGTGATATCGGTGCCGTGCAGGGTCGTGGCCAGACGGAAGCAGCCGCGCTCGGGGCACTTGTCCTCGAGCATCTGGCGCGCCAGCATCGCGCTCATGGCATGGGGTATGGCGTAATGGGCATGGACCACGTCGAGTTTCTCGTACCAGGCGACCTCGGCGATCTTCGAGGCCAGCGCCAGGGAGTGGAAGGGGCAGTCGAAGAGCGGATAGTGCATGGCCTCGACCTCGTGATGGAAGATGTTCGCAGAGAAGGCGCCGAGACGGAACGGGGCTCCCTGGCTGAAGAAGTGGACGACATGTCCTCTCGAAGCGAGGGCCATGCCGAGCTCGGCGGCGATGGCGCCGCTCCCTCCGTAGGTGTGGTGGCAGGAAATACCGATTTTCATCTGCTGCTGGGAATATGGTTCTAGAGGCCCGTCAAGGCAAAAATAGCAAAAACAGGACAGGTTCCCGCCCCATATCCCGCTCCCGCTTGCTCTGCCGGCATGCGCTTCCTACCTTACAGCTGTCCCCCTTTTTAGAACGCCAACCGGAGCGCCATCATGGAAAGGGAGACGGAAATCCTCATCGAGAAGACTGAAGGCACGGCAGCCCGCCGACAGGTCGAAATGGTCGAACGCAAAGGCACCGGCCACCCCGACACCATCTGCGACCGGGTGATGGAGCGCGCCTCCCTGGCGCTCTCCCGGGCCTATCTGGAACGCTTCGGCACCATCCTCCACCACAACCTCGACAAGGGGCTGCTCGTCGCCGGCACGACGGAACCGATGCCCGGAGGAGGCCGGATACTCGAACCCATGCGCCTGGTCTACGGGGACCGCGCCACCGCCATGTTCAGGGGGGTGCGCATTCCGGTCGCCGAAATCATCGAAGCCGCTGCCGCGGACTGGATCCGGCAGAACCTCCGTTTCGTCGACCCCCTGCGCCACATCACCTTCCAGAACGCGACCCGGCCGGGATCGCAGGAGCTTGCCGACCTCTTCAGCCGGCCCGGAACCGGAGCCAACGACACCTCCGTCGGCGTCGGCTACGCCCCCTTCAGCCCGACCGAAGAGCTGGTGCTCGACTGCGAGCGCTTCCTCAACTCCCGCGCGATCAAGGAGCGCTTCCCGGAAAGCGGCGAAGACGTGAAGGTGATGGCGGTACGCACCGGCCGGCGCTGCTCGCTGACCGTCGCCATGGCTTTCGTCGACCGCCATGTCCGGGGAGTGCGGGAGTACTTCGAGCGGAAGGAGGCCGTCCTCGAAGAGCTCCGGAGGTTTTCAGCCGACCGCCCCTTCGACATGCTTGAGATCGGCCTCAACGCCCTCGACGACCCGTCGCGCGCCGAGAGCGGCATCTACCTCACGGTACTCGGCACCTCGGCCGAGGGCGCCGACAGCGGGGAGGTCGGGCGCGGCAACCGGGTCAACGGCCTGATCGCATTCTCGAGGCCGCAGAGCCTCGAGGCCGCGGCCGGCAAGAATCCCTTCAACCACGTCGGCAAGATCTACAACGTACTGGCCAGGGAGATCGCCATGGCGGTCCACCGGGAGGTCGACGGCCTGGAGGAGGCCTCGATCTTCCTCTGCAGCCGTATCGGCCGCGCGCTCTCCTCGCCGCTCGTGGCCTCGGCCGTGCTCGGCCTCGAGGCCGGCGTCACGCTCGGGGATGTCCGCCCTGCCGTCGAAGCCGTCATCCGCCGCGAACTGGCCGCGGTCGACCGCTACAGGCAGCGGCTCGCCGGGGGGGAGTTCAGCCTCAGCTGATTATGAATCAAGAAGAAAGCGTCGTACTTTTCCCCCTATGGAAACCAGCAGAAAAAAAGAGCAGGCCGCCATCGGCTCCGTCGCGGCCAGCGCCCTGCTCACCCTCATGAAAGCGGCGGTCGGCATCATGACCGGCAGCATCGGCATCCTCTCCGAAGCACTGCACTCCGCACTCGACTTCGGCGCGGCGGCCCTGACCTGGTTCGCGGTTCGCATGAGCGCCTCACCGGCCGACCGCAAGCACCATTACGGACACGCCAAGGTCGAGAGCGTCTCAGCCCTCATCGAAACGGGCCTGCTCCTCCTCACCAGCATATGGATCGTCCAGGCGGCCGTCGAACGGCTGCTGTCGGGATCGGCCGAGATCGAGGTGACCTGGTACGCCGTCGGCGTGATCGTGCTCTCCATCCTCGTCGACCTGCACCGGGCGAATCACCTCAAAAAGGTCGCCAGAGAGACCCGGAGCCAGGCCCTCGAAGCCGACGCCCTCCACTTCAGCTCCGACGTCCTCAGCTCCGCCGTCGTCCTGCTGGGCCTCGGATTTGCGGCAGCCGGCATCCACTGGGCGGATCCGGCGGCGGGCATCGCCGTGGCGGTGCTCGTCGCCCGCGCAGCCATAAGCCTCGGCCGCAAGACCATAGACATCCTCACCGACGCGGCCCCCGAAGGGATCGCCGACCGCATCGAAGAGCTCGTCCTCGGAATCGAAGGGGTCGTCGGGATATCAAAGATACGGGTGAAACCCTCCGGGCCGCAGATCTTCGTCGAACTCTCCCTCACCGTAAGCCGCACCCTTTCGGTCGAGAAGGTCCGCGACATCTGTTCGGCCATCGAGAAGCGGGTCCACGGGGAGTTTCCCGTCGCCGACATGACGATCCACACGGCCCCCGTAGCACTCGACCGGGAGACCATCGCGGAGCGGGTCCACGTGAAGGGGCTCAACCACGGGCTGCACGCCCACAACATCTCGACGAGCCGGAGCGGCAGCGTGACCCACATCAGCTTCGACGTGGAGCTCGACCAGCAGCTCACCCTCCGCAGGGCCCACGATGCGGTCTCGCGCCTCGAGGAGGACCTTCGCCGGGAGTTCGACGGCCAGCTCGAGCTCTGCATCCACCTCGACCCGCTCCGCAGCGGCGAACGCCCCACGAAACCGCTTGCCGAACCCGAAGCCGCAACCATCCGCACCCTCATCGCTGCGGCGGCCGACGAGTTCGAAGAGATCGGGGACGTCCACGACATCACGATCCTGTCGACAGACGCGGGGAAACTCACCATCACCCTGCACTGCTCATTCCACGGCGATCTTCAGCTCGAGCGGGCACACGCGGTGACGAGCCGCCTCGAGGGGGCGATCTACCGGGCGGTGCCGGACGCCGCGAGGGTCATCGTCCACGCCGAACCGCTGCCGGAATGAGCGCTCAGCCGAAAGCCGTCACGACGAGCCAGGCGGTATAGGCGACGTAGGCGGAAAGCAGCACGGCACCCTCCACCCTGTTGATGCGGCCCGTGCCCGCTTTGCGGAACCCGAACCCGAAAACGAACAGCGAGGCCGTCAGCACGCTCATGACCAGCATGTCGCGGCTGAAGAGCTCGGGGCCCACATGGAAGGGGTGGATCGATCCAGCAGCCCCGACGACGATGAGGGTGTTGAAGAGGTTCGAGCCGAGGACGTTGCCGAAAGCGAGGTCGTGCTCCCCCTTCCTTACGGCGACGAGCGAAGTGGCCAGCTCCGGCAGCGAGGTCCCGACGGCCACGACCGTGAGGCCGATGATCAGGCTGCTGACCCCCAGCATCCCGGCGATGCCGACCGCTCCCCAGACCAGCATCCGCGAGCTCATGACGAGCAGCACGAGCCCGCCCGAAAGAGAGAGCATCGAGCGCCAGAGCGGCATTTCGCGCACCTCTAGCTCCTGCTCGACCTCCTCTTCGAGGGCGTCGCCCTTCTTCTGCATGGCAGTGTGGACCGAGAGGGCGAGCAGGAGGGCGAAGACCAGGAGCAACACCAGGGCGTCGGCCCTGGAGAGGTAGCCGTCCTGCAGCTGCAGCACCGCAAGGAGGGTGACGGCCGCAAGGACGGGGAGCTCCTTGCGCAGGATCTTCGACTCGACGGCGATCGGGCTCAAAAGGGCCGTCAGGCCGAGGATGAGCGAAATGTTCGTGATGTTCGAACCGTATGCGTTGCCGATGGCAAGGTCGGGGTTGCCCTGGATCGAGGCCAGGACGGAGACGGCGATCTCGGGCGCCGAGGTGCCGAACCCGACGACCACCATGCCGATGAGCAGCGAAGGCATGCCGAAGTGGTCGGCCAGCGAGGCCGCTCCCTCGACGAAGCGCTCGGCGCTCCAGACAAGCAGCAGAAGGCCGAGAAGGATGGCGATGATGAAGAGCGTCATGCAATTGAACGGTCAAGAGGGTGAAGGGGGATCCGCCATGAAATTAGGGCCTTGGGGGGAAAATAGCAATCACATTCGGCCGCGCCCTCGACGCAGCGACGAGCGAGGAGAGGCGACATAAGGATATTCGTCGTATCTTTCTTTCGGAGCGCCGTCACCATGAACCCGGAAGAGGAGAACCGATGGAGGAAAGAGAACCCCTGTTGCCGCCACCGCCGCCGGATGAGGCAGCGGCCCGAAGGCTCCGCGCGGGCGAGGTTCCCGTAGAGCTGCGGATCCTTCAGGACGGGACCGTCTCCGTCCTGGGGCGGATCCTGGTAGAGGCCCCTCCCGAAAGGGTCTGGCATGCCGTCACCGACTACGCGAACCTGCAGCGGACGCTGCCGAAGCTCACCGAAAGCCGCGTCCTCTCCCGTGAGGGCCCGGCAATCGAGATCGAGCAGAGCGGCAGGAGCGGAATCCTCTTCCTTGAGCTGACGGTCCGCTTCCGGCTCAGGGTCGACGAAGAGCCTCCCCATAGCGTCCTCTTCCGGCAGCTCGAAGGCGATTTCAGCCGCTATGGCGGCCGGTGGGACATGGAGGGAACAGAGAACGGGGCCGCCACCATCCTCACCTACAGCGCCCTCGTCCGCCCGAAGTTCTTCGCGCCCCCCTTCCTCGTCGCATTCGTGCAGCGCCAGGACCTTCCCGACATCCTCAGGGCGCACCGCCGAACCGCCGAACTCGACCCCGAACCCCAAGCAGAGAAGAGATGAACGAGCAGAACAGGATATGCGTCACCGGAGCCTCGGGCTACATCGCCTCCCATATCACCGGCCAGCTCCTCGCCTCCGGCTACCGCGTCAGGGGCACCGTAAGGCGCTCACCCGGCGACTACCCCTGGCTCACGGGGCTGCCGGGAGCCAGGGAGCGCCTGGAGCTCGTGACGGCGGACCTCCTGCGCGAGGGCTCCTTCGGGCATGCCGTCGAAGGGTGCCGCCATGTCATGCACACGGCGAGCCCCTATGCGCTCGACGTCCGCGACCCGGAGCGCGACCTGCTCGAACCCGCGCTGCATGGCACGCGCCAGGTGCTCGAAGCCTCGCTCGCAAGCGGCTCGGTCGAGCGCGTGGTGCTCACCTCCTCCATCGCCGCCGTGACGGACGAACCCCGGAGCGGGCACACCTACACCGAAGAGGACTGGAACGAGCGCTCCTCGCTCGCACGCAACCCCTACCACTACGCCAAGACCATGGCCGAACGGGCCGCATGGGAGTTCATGGAGCGCCGCAAGCCCGGCTTCGACCTCGTCGCAATCAACCCCACCCTCGTCACCGGCCCCTCGCTCGGACCTTCGCTGAACACCTCGAACGCCATGCTGCGCGACATCCTCTCGGGGGTCTACCCCGCCCTGATGGACATGAACTGGGGATTCGTCGACGTGCGCGACACGGCAAGGGCGCACATCCTGGCCATGGAGATTCCGGAAGCTTCCGGACGCTACCTCTGCACGGCCGGGGAGATGACGATGAAAGAGCTCGTCGGGCTGCTGAGGGAAAACGGCTACGGCCGCTACCCCCTTCCCCGAGCCGACCTTTCCGGCCGGGCCGGCACGGCGCTGATGAAGCTGCTCTCCCGCACGCAGCCGAGGCACATCGGCACCTTCATCCGCACCCATATCGGCCGGACGATCCGGGTCGGCAGCGAAAAGATCACCCGTGAGCTCGGGATGAGGTTCACTCCGCCCGAAGAGAGCATCCTGGAGGCCCTTGAAGACATGATCCGCCAGGGGCACCTGCCGGACAGGAGGGGGTAACAGCCGCCTATCGGCGGAGCAGCTGGAAGAATGGCATGCCGCTGAAGACCGTGCGCTCCCCGACCCGCCTCGAGGCCTGCACCCGGCGGCGCTTGCGCCAGGTTGCCGGAAACTGGCGCACGGCGTCCTTCATGGCACGGAAGACCGAAGCGGCCTTGCGGCCTCCCCCGGGAGAGTGCGGCAGGTAGTAGAGGACGGCGGCCAGCTCCAGGAGGATACGCACGGGGAGGATCCTGAGGAGCCCGGCCCCGCTGCGGTTCTTCAGGAGCATCAGCATGTTGTTGCGATGGTTGAAGTAGATCTTCTCCGGAGAACCTTCGCCGAGCGAGGCCCCGCCCTCATGGAAGACCTCCGAGGCCGGAGCGGAGCGCACCGACCAGCCGGCAAGGATCAGCCGCCAGGCAAGGTCGATCTCCTCCATGTGCATGAAGAAGTCCTCATCGAACCCGCCGACCGAGGCGACCGGCTCGCGGCGTGCGAACATGGCCGCGCCGGAGGCCCAGAAAATGCTGCGGGGCAGGTCGTACTGCCCCCGGTCGGTTTCCGATCCGGTGATGGTGCGTCCGAGGCAGTAGGGGTAGCCGAGCCGGTCGATCATGCCGCCGGCCGCACCGGCGTAGTCGAACATGCGCCGCGGGCCGACCACCCGTTTCGTGGAGAGCAGCTTCGGCTGGAAGGCGGCCGCGCCGGGGTGGCGCAAGGCCTCGTCGACGAGGAGGCGGAGCCAGTCGGGATCTTTGACGGTGGTGTCGTCGTTCATGAAGACCACGAACTCAGCCCGGGAATGGCGCAGCCCCTCGTTGCACCCTCCGGCGTAGCCGCGGTTCTCCCCGAGACGGTGGAGCCGGGCACCGGGAGTTGCGGCGACGAGAGCCTGGAGGCCCGGAAGGAAGCCGCCGTTGTCAATGACGAGGATCCCCATCCCGGGATAGTCGGTCAGGGCGAGCGAACGGAGGCAGCGCTCGAGCATCTCGCGCTGGAGGTAGTGGGGAATGATGATGTCGACCGTCGGCCGTGCTCCGGACTCCGTCACCGCAGCCCCCGCCAGAATGCGCCGGCCATGCGCGCCGCCTCGTCGGGCGCCGCAGCCCCGCCGATCGCCTCGAGCAGCGCCGTGCCGACCACGGCCCCGTCGGCGAATCGCCACATATGCTCGACCCGCTGGCGGTCCCTGATGCCGAAACCGACCACGAACTTCTTTTTCGCATGCAGGCGGACCCGGCGGAGGTACTCGTCGACAGCCGCCTCGGTGGCCGCATCGGAGAGCTTCGAGGTGCCGGTCGTCGCGTTGACGGCCAGGCAGTAGGAGAAGTCGGTCGAGAGGCTGTCGATCCACTCGATGCGCTCCGGCGGGGTCACCGGCGAAATCAGGTAGACCACCGTCAGGCCGAACGAACGGGCCCGCTCGAGGAAGTCCAGGGACTCCTCCGGCGGAAGATCGGGAATGAGGAGCCCGTCGACGCCGGCCTCGCGGGCGTCGTTCAGGAAGCAGTCGCCACCGTAGGCCAGGAGCGGATTGCTGTAGCCCATGAGGAGGATCGGGACGGTGACGGGACGGCACCCCTCGCCCGCCCTCGCCCTGCGGACCAGTTCGAGCAGCCCCCGCACGGTGACGCCGTTCCTGATGGCCACATGGGCGGCGTTCTGGATCACCGGGCCGTCGCCGACCGGATCGGAAAAGGGAATGCCGAGCTCGATGATGTCGGCGCCGGCCTCCTGGAGCGCCTCGAGCACCGGCAGGGTCGAGCCCGCCACCGGAAACTCCGGCATGTAGTAGGCCAGTAGCAGTTTTTCCTCACGGCGGAGCCGTGCGGTGATCCTGTTCTCGGTAGTCTGTGTCAAGCTCTGCTCCCCCTCAGTGTATCAGTTTCGGTATGACGAAGATGTCGAGCACCATCGAAGCCATGGTGATCATATGGACGAGTACGCTCCCCCACACGTTGCGGGTCTTCAGCACCAGGTAGCCGCCGAAGATGCCGATCGGCATGGCCATCATGGCCATGAGCGCACGCTCCCTCATGCCGACCGGCGCCACGGCGAAGTGGTTGAGGGCGTACATGAGGGTGGTGAGAGCCACCGCCAGGTGGGGGTTCAGACCCCGGCCGATCATGGAGGAGAGGAGCATGCCGCGCCAGAGGAACTCCTCGGCAAGGATCAGCACCGGGAACAGCCAGAGCAGCGAACGGTTGACGAGCAGGAGCTCCATCTCCACCATCGGCGCGCCGCCGTTCTTGTAGTAGAGGACGGTGTTGGTGATGTCCATCGCGAAGAGCACGAGGCCGGCAAGTCCGCCCCAGAGGAGCGAACGACCGTGGAGGCCGCCCCTGAGCCAGATCGACTCCAGCCCGTCGCGCCGGCCGATATAGAGGGCCAGGCCGATCGAGCCGAGAACGTAGAGAAAGAGTGCGGGCCACTCGCCCGCCGGACTGAAGTGGCCGGCGAGGCCGAGGAGCCAGATGAGGCCGGCGAGGCCGAGCGAAAGGACAAGGCGTCCGGCGGAGGACGAAAAGGCGGAAACGGGGGAGCTGGACGGATTCATACGACTGGATGTTTACGGTAAAGGTCCGTCAATATACTGCGGACGCACCTCATAATCAATCGGGTCGCGCAGGCCCAGCAGCTCGAAGGCCCTGAGCCGGCGCGCGCAGCTGTCGCACAGGCCGCAGGCCCGGCCCTCGCTCTTGTAGCAGGACCAGCTGTGCTGGAAGGGGGCCCCGAGCTCCATGCCGAGTTCGACGATGCCCGCCTTCTGCAGGGAGATGAGCGGGGTGACGATGCCGATGGAGGTCTCGGGCCTGGTGCCGAGCTCGATGACGCGGCTGAAGGCGTCGTAGAAGACGCGGCGGCAGTCGGGATAGCCGGAGGAATCCTCCTCGACGGCCCCGATGAAGATGCGCTCCGCCCCGATCACCTCCGACCAGCTCGTGGCCATGGAGAGGAAGCAGGCGTTGCGGAACGGCACGTAGCTGGTGGGAATGGAGGAGCCGTGCAGGTCGGCGCCTTCTACGGCGATGTCCCGGTCGGTAAGGGAGGAGCCGCCGATCCGGCCGAGGAAGTCGGCGTCGACTTCGAGCCGCTCTGCGATTCCATAGTGGTCGGCGATCCGGCGGAAGCAGTCGAGCTCCTTCTGCCAGGTGCGCTGGCCGTAGTTGACGTGCATGGCGGCAAGGTCGAACCCCTCCCGGTGCGCGACCGCCGTGGTGACGAGACTGTCCATCCCGCCGCTGAGTAGCAGAACGGCTTTCATGGCGTTGTATTGCTTGCGGTGAGTGAATCCAAAGCGTGCTGCCTTAAGGTACAAAAAAAAAGGCCAGCCCGAAGGCTGGCCTTTGCTTAGGACGCGATGCGGTGCGGATCAGTACATGCCGCCCATACCGCCCATGCCGCCCGGAGGCATTGCCGGCATGTCGGCCTTGTCTTCCTTGATGTCGGTGATGCATGCCTCGGTGGTCAGGAGGATGCTTGCGACGGAAGCCGCGTTCTCGAGCGCGCTGCGGGTCACCTTGGTCGGGTCGACGACGCCGGCCTCGACGAGGTTCTCGTACTGCTCGGTGCGTGCGTTGAAGCCGTAGTCTCCCTCGCCCAGCTTGACGTGCTCGATGACCACTGCGCCGTCGGTCGTGCCGGTGTTGGCGACGATCTGGCGGAGCGGCTCCTCGAGGGCGCGGCGGATGATGTCGATGCCGGTCTTCTGGTCCTCGTTGTCGGCAGTCGCGTTGGCAAGGCCCTTGGCCGCGCGGATGAGCGCGACGCCGCCGCCGACGACGATGCCTTCCTGGACGGCTGCGCGGGTCGCGTGCAGCGCATCCTCGACACGTGCCTTCTTCTCCTTCATCTCGACCTCGGTGGAAGCACCGATGTTGAGGACGGCAACGCCGCCGGAGAGCTTGGCGAGGCGCTCTTGGAGCTTCTCGGTGTCGTAGTCGGACGTGGACTTCTCGATCTGGCCCTTGATCTCGTTGATGCGTGCCTTGATCTCATCCTGGGTGCCCTTGCCCTCGACGATGGTGGTGTTGTCCTTGTCGACGTTGACGCGGACGGCCTGGCCGAGGTAGTTGACGGTGGCGTTCTCGAGCTTGTAGCCCTTCTCCTCGCTGATGACGGTTCCGCCGGTGAGGATGGCGATGTCTTCGAGCATGGCCTTGCGGCGGTCGCCGAAGCCCGGAGCCTTGACGGCGCAGACCTTCAGGGTGCCGCGGAGACGGTTGACGACGAGGGTCGCGAGCGCCTCGCCCTCGATGTCCTCTGCGATGATGAGCAGCGGCCTGCCGGACTGTGCGGACTTCTCCAGGATCGGAAGCAGCTCCTTCATGTTGCCGATCTTCTTGTCATGGATGAGGATGAGCGCGTCCTCGAGCTCGGCCTCCATGGTCTCGGCGTTGGTGGTGAAGTACGGGGAGAGGTAGCCGCGGTCGAACTGCATGCCCTCGACGACCTTCAGCTCGGTGTCCATGCCCTTGGCCTCTTCGACGGTGATGACGCCGTCCTTGCCGACCTTCTCCATGGCCTCGGCGATCAGCTCGCCGATCTCGGGATCGTTGTTGGCAGAGATGGTGCCGACCTGTGCGATCTCCTTCTTGCCGGAGATGCTGCGGCTGATCGTGCGGAGCTCACCGACGACCTCCCTGACGGCACGGTCGATGCCGCGCTTCAAATCGATCGGGCGTGCGCCTGCGGCGACGTTCTTCAGGCCCTCGCGGTAGATGGCCTGGGCGAGCACGGTTGCGGTGGTGGTACCGTCACCGGCGACGTCGCTGGTCTTGGATGCCACTTCGCGCACCATCTGGGCGCCCATGTTCTCGATGGCGTCCTCGAGCTCGATCTCCTTGGCGACGGTCACGCCGTCCTTGGTCGAGGTGGGAGCGCCGAATTTTTTGTCGATGAGGACGTTGCGGCCGGCAGGTCCGAGCGTGACTTTCACGGTGTTGGCCAGCTTGTCCACGCCCACTTTGAGTTTGGCGCGTGCGTCGGCATCGAAGAGAATATCTTTAGCAGTCATGGTAAAGCGTTCCTTCTATGTAAGGGTTAGTAAGAATCTATTGGTTGCTGTCAGCCGAGAATGGCGAAGATGTCGGACTCGCGCATGATGAGGTAGTCCTCACCCTCGACGGAGACCTCAGTGCCGGAGTACTTGCCGTAGAGCACCTTGTCGCCGGCCTTGACCGGCATGGCCAGCAGCTGGCCGCTGTCGCTCATCTTGCCGGCACCGACGGCGACGACTTCGCCGTACATCGGCTTTTCCTTTCCGGTATCGGGAATGTACAGGCCGCCCTTGGTCTTCTCTTCTGCAGGTGCGGGCTTAACAATAACCCGGTCAGCTAACGGTTTCAGGTTCATTGTCTTCTCTTGTTTGGGTTTTGGATTAATAGTGCGATACTATTGGTAAGGCAGTTGCCCCGTTCCGTTTTTAGCACTCGATCGGGATGAGTGCTAACAGAACATCTGAAGTATAAAAAAATCCGTCATTCATACAAACAGTTTTCAAGGGCTATGACCATGAACATGCGTGAAGGACATCACGAAAGAAGGGACGAGCGGCTGCAGAGCCTCGTCGGCAAAGTGGCCATGGAGAAACTCGAGAGCATCCTCTCGAAGATAAAGGACGATACGGCGACCTCCGGGGATTGCGAGCACGCCGTCATTCTGCAGGAGATATACGCCCTGGCCAGCAACCGGCTCTCGGTCGAGATGAACGAAAGCGGCCATGAGCAGGGCAGGAAGGTATGGGTGGAGCGCACCTCCGAGTCGCACTACCCACACATCCGCCTGCACGGCGGCGCGCTCGAGGACGACCCGATCCCCATCCGGCTCGCTCCCGAAGAGTGAGCCGCCCCTCCACATCCGCTATCTCTTGCCGCCGAGACGCCGGAACAGCGGCCTGAGGTGCCGGCCGGTGAGCGACTCGTCCATGGCGGCCAGCTCCTCGGGCGTCCCCTCCGCGACGAGGCTCCCGCCCCGGTCCCCGGCGCCGGGACCGAGATCGATCACCCAGTCGGCCTGCGAGATGATGTCGGGGTTGTGCTCGATGATGACGAGCGTGTTCTTCTGCTCGAGCAGTTTCTCGAAGCAGCCGAGCAGACGGCGGATGTCCTCGAAGTGCAGGCCTGTCGTCGGCTCGTCGAAGACGAAAAGGGTGTGTTCGACGTCGGCGCGCGCGATGAAGCTCGCAAGCTTCAGCCGCTGGGCCTCGCCCCCCGAGAGGGTGCTCGAGGACTGGCCGAGGCGGATGTAGCCGAGCCCCACCTCCCGGAGCACCGAGAGCTTGCGGGCGATCGACTTTTCGCGGGCGAAGAACTCGACGCCCTCGTCCACGGTCATGTCGAGCACCTCGGCGATCGAACGCCCGCGGTACTTGACCTCGAGCGTGTCGGAGCGGTAGCGCAGCCCCCCGCAATCCTCGCAGACCGCCTCGATGTCGGCGAGGAACTGCATCTCGATCTTCACGCTCCCCTCGCCCGCACAGGCCTCGCAACGCCCGCCAGGAATATTGAACGAGAAATACCCCGCCTTCCACCCCCGCGCCTTCGCCTCGGGAGTCTGGGCGAAGACCGAGCGGATGTCGTCGAAGATCTTCAGGTAGGTGACCGGGTTGCTCCGGCTGGACTTGCCGATGGGTGACTGGTCGACCTGCTCGATGCGGTCTATGAGCCAGGCGCCGCTGATCGAGCGGTGGGTGCCGACCTCCTCCTTCGCCCCCTCCTTCTCGCGCCGCAGGCCCCGGCAGAGGATGTCGCCGATGAGCGTCGACTTGCCCGAGCCGCTGACGCCGGTGACGCAGGTCATGACGCCGAGCGGAAAGCGCACGTCGATGTTCCTGAGGTTGTTCTCCATGGCGCCCGTGATTTCGATGCAGGCCGAAAAGTCCGGCGTACGTCGCCGCTCCGGCAGCTCGATGCGGCGCCGGTCCTGCAGGTACTCGGCCGTCAGCGACGTTCCGGAACGCTTCATCTCCTCGACCGTACCGTGGAAGACCACCTTTCCGCCGAGCCTTCCGGCATGGGGACCGAGGTCGATGACCTCGTCGGCCGCCTCGATGATCTCCCGGTCGTGCTCGACGACGACGACCGTGTTGCCGAGGTCGCGGAGCTTGCGGAGCAGGCCGATGAGGCGGGCCGAATCGCTCTGGTGCAGGCCGATGCTCGGCTCGTCGAGGATGTAGATGGCCCCGACCAGCGGAGAGCCGAGCGAGGTGGAGAGGTTGATGCGCTGGAACTCGCCGCCCGAAAGCGTATGGGTGAGACGGTCGAGCGTCAGGTAGTCGAGGCCCACCTCGAGCAGGTAGCCGAGCCGCTTCTCGATCTCCTGGAGCACCGATTCGGCCACCCTGCGGTCGAACGGAGAGATCTCGAGCCCCTTGAAGAAGTCCTGCGCCTCGGCGATGTTCATGCGCACCACCTCGGTGATGCTCTTTCCCGACACCCTCACCAGGCGTGCGTCGGGGTTGAGGCGCGACCCCTCGCAGTCGGGACAGGTGGCGTAGCCGCGGTAGCGGCTGAGGAAGACGCGGAAGTGCATCTTGTAGCCGGCGTCCTTTTCGATCTCCCGGAAGAAGGGCCATATGCCGCGGTAGCCGGTGCCCCCGATCCCCTTCCAGACGAGCTCCTTGTGGGCCTGGGGCAGCTTTTCGTAGGGCATGTCGACATCGATTCCCGCCTTCGGGGCCGCCAGGAGCAGCTCCTCGAGGTTCCAGCGATACTTTTCGGAGTTCCAGCAGGCGATGGCCCCGTCCCGGATCGAGAGCGAACGGTCCGGCACGACGGCGTGTTCGTCGATGCCGGCGATGCGGCCGAACCCCTGGCAGGTCGTGCAGGCCCCGATCGGGGAGTTGAAGGCGAAGAGCTGCGGGGAGGGCTCCTGGTACTCGACCCCGTCGAGCTCGAGGCGGTCGCTGAACCGGTAGCGCCGGCCGCCGGCCACCTGCAGCACCGCATGGCCGCCCGACTCGCCGAAGCAGGTCTCGGCCGCCTCGCCGACGCGGCTCCTGAACTTTTCGTCATGGCGGGCGACGAACCGGTCGACGAGCACGAGCAGCGAACGACGCTCCCCGTCGGTCATCAGCACCACCTTCCGGCGATCCTCCTCACGGTTGAGGTCGAGCAGGGTCTCGCCCGAGATCAGGCGGAAAAAGCCCTTCTTGAGGAGGCTGGAGAGCTCCTCCTCCACGCTCCGCGGGTGATGGCTTCCGTCCTCGTGGGAAGGGAAGAGGAACCCCGCGTAGAACTTCGTTCCCTCCTCGAAGAAGCCGGCCTGCAGGGCCACGTCGTCGGGGGTGTGCTTCAGCACCAGCTCGTTGGTGTCGCGGGAGTAGATCTTGCCGATGCGTGCGTAGAGCAGCCGGAGGTAGTCGTAGATCTCCGAGACGGTACCGACCGTCGAGCGGGGGTTGCGCGGAATCGCCTTCTGCTCGATGGCGATGGCCGGGGCGATGCCCTCCACCGACTCGATCTCTGGTCGCGGCATGCGTTCGAGGAACTGGCGGACGTAGGCCGAGAGCGACTCCACGTATCGGCGGTGCCCCTCGGCGTAGAGGGTGTCGAAAGCCAGGCTCGACTTGCCCGAACCGCTCACGCCGGTAAAGACGACGAACCGGTTGCGGGGAATGCGTACGGAGATGTTCTGGAGGTTGTGGGTGGTGATGCCCCTGAGGACGATGTCCGGCAGGCTCGGTTCGGCGGGAGCAGGACCGGGTTGCCTATGCTTGGTCATGTTCGGGTGGTTCTTATTTCGTGGTTCGCTCCTCCGAGCGGAGAAGGGCGGCGACGGTGGTGGCGCCGAGGAGGCCCTGGATCCGGTCCTGCAGGCCCGTCATGTAGCCGCGATGGGGGCATGACGAGTAGATCTCGCAGCTGGCGGCCTTCAGCGCGCAGCGGACCAGGTGCGGCTGGCCCTCGATGGCGGTGCCGATATCGGCCACCGTGATGCTTTCGGCGCTGCGGGCGAGGGTGTAGCCGCCCTTCACTCCCTGCACGGAAGCGGCGATGCCGGCCCGCGTCAGGCTCTGCATCGCCTTGGCGAGAAACTCCGGTGAAAAGCCGATCTCCTCGGCCATCTCCTTGACGGTCACGACGCGCTCCGCTCCCCGCGAGGCAAGGTAGGCCACGGCGTGGAGTCCGTATTCGAATTTTCTGGATACCTGCAGCATGCTTAGAGGGTTGCCCGCAGGGGCGGGCGGTTCAGTTCCTTTTCAATATAGAGGTTTAATGGGACTCAACGGGTATATTATACAGAAAGTTTATCCCTCACCGACCTTAACGCAGACCGGCCATGAAAAAGAGCGAACAGGACCGCCACTTCCTCTGGGAGCTCGGCGAAAAAACGGAAGCGAAGATACGGTACCGGGAGTACGGGGAGGAGCATGCCGACCGCCTGCCGATCCTCTTCCTGCACGGCTACGGGGCCATGCTCGAGCACTGGGACCTGAACATCCCGCAGTTCAGCGAAGGCCGCAGGGTCTACGCCATGGACCTCATCGGGTTCGGCCGCTCCGACAAGCCCAACGTGCGCTACAGCCTCGAGCTCTTCGCCGCGCAGATCGAGGCGTTCCTCCAGCTGAAGCAGATCGGCCGCGTCATCCTGGTCGGGCACTCGATGGGCGCCGCCAGCGCCATCTTTTTCGCCGACCGCCGCCCGGAGAAGGTCGAAGCCCTGATCCTGGCCAACCCGTCCGGGCTCTTCGGCGACACGATGGACGGAATGAACAGCATCTTCTTCGGCCTCATCGGCTCGCCGCTCATCGGAGAGGTGCTCTTTACCGCCTTCGCCAACCCCATGGGCGTCAGCCAGAGCCTGGCCCCGACCTACTACAACCAGTCGAAGGTGAACCTCAGGCTCGTCACCCAGTTCACCCGGCCGCTGCAGGACCGCGGTGCGGCATGGTCGTACCTGTCGCCGTCGCGCCGCCCGGGCGACTTCCGCCTGGACGGCCTGGAAAAACCCTCGCGCTACAAGGGAAAGGCGTTCCTCCTGTGGGGAGCCGAGGATACGGCGCTGCCGCCCCACAAGATCATCCCGGAGTTCCAGGAGCTGCTGCCGCAGGCGGGGGCATGGATCATCCCGAAGGCGGGACACTGCATCCACCACGACGCCGACGAGGCATTCAACCGGCGCACCGCCGATATCCTCCGCTCGATCGACGAGGGCTGAATCCCCTACGAACCGCCGCCGAGTGAGGTGCCTTTCTTGCCGAACTTGATGTCGCGCAGCTGCGGAGCCTTCAGCCCGATCTGCAGCGAATAACTCTTGAAGATGCCGGAAGGCACCCACTGGAAGCTCAGCTGCCAGCAGTGCAGGTCGCGGTGGATCTGCACGATCGGGAAGACCACGTCGTCGTTCAGGAAATCGTAGCCGGTGTTGACGGCCACCTGCCAGTTGCGCGAAAGCCCCACCCGCAGCATGGCGTTGAGCAGCGACATGGCCTCCGCCCCGTTTACCGGGTTGCTGCGGTCGGTGTAGAGGAACATCGACATGCGCAGCTGCCAGGGCACCCCGTAGTCGATGTCGTGGTAGGTGTCGGTGGTGTTGAAGCGCTCGAGGAAGAGCGCCTGGTTGGAATTGAGGATGAAGGGGATGCCGCTGTCGCGCACCGAGGGGCGGGGTGCCGCACCCGCCCGCTCACCCTCGAAGCTCCAGCTCATGTTCACGAACCCCTTCACGAAGCGCAGGATACCGTGGCCGTCGTCGCCCGCGGCCCGGTCGATGCGCTCGCCGGTTGCCGAATCGTAGCTGTAGTAGTCGTACATGCCCCCGGCGCTGAGCAGCAGGTGCTCGGAGAGGGCGTCGCTGGAGGCAAGGAGGGTCACCGGGGCGAGCCGGAGGCTGTCGGCGGCGAAGTTGTACGAGGTTGCCGCCGTCAGCGAGAGCAGCTGGCGGGAGTAGTCACCCCCTTCGAGCGCATCGGGAGAGGGATACTCGCCGCCGCGGAACCGCCCCTGGAAGAGGTTCTTCAGGCTGATGCCGACGGTGCTCTGCCCCGTCCCCACGCCGGTGTAGACCGGCTCCTGGAAGGAGCCGTACTGGAGCATGTCCGGCCAGTCGTAGGCGGAGGGCTCGAACCACGTCCCGGGGTAGGGGCGGTTCCATGCATAGGTGAGGGTGGGTACGAAGACATGGCGGACGGCCGTCATGCCGGTCAGGTTCTCCAGGAACCCCGTTGCAAGCGGACGGCCGTAGAGCCGGGTGGTGGCGTCCAGGGCGAAGACCGCGGTGGAGAAGGGGTCGCCGCGCCCTTCGTCGGGCTCGTAGTGGTCGAAGGTCAGGGAGGGGTTGAGATGGAAGTGGCGCGCGAGGGTCGACTGCATCCTGAGCGGCACGACCACCCTCGAGCCGCTGAAGGCGTGCGGGTAGAGGGTCGTGTCCGGCACGACCGACTGGAGGCTCAGCCCCTGGGAGAACATGGCGCTGAAGTCGTCGGAATAGCGGCGGAAATACCCGGCATCGACGTGGGCGTCGAGCACGTAGCCGCTGGTCGAGCTTCCCGATGTGTTCGAGATGAAATCACCGACGTAGGAGACGCCCGAGCTCAGGGAGACGTCTGAGCGCCAGTCCCCGGGAGGCGCGTCGGAGAACGGGGCGGTCCGGTTCTGGTAGAACACCGCACTCACGCGCTGCGAGGAGTTGCTGTTGCGCAAATCCTCCGCACGGCTGTAGCCGAATGAGGCGATGCTGCT
Source organism: Chlorobium sp. N1 (assembly GCF_004332115.1). Lineage (GTDB taxonomy): Bacteria > Bacteroidota > Chlorobiia > Chlorobiales > Chlorobiaceae > Chlorobium. Next base: position 4,767 of record NZ_SJPA01000011.1, on the reverse strand, counting down.
GTTGTCGCCGAAGGTCTTCGACAGGTAGGCCGAAGCGTTGGACTGTTCGGTGATGATGGACTCGGCGTCGATGGAGTTGAGATCGCTCTCGCGCTCGCCGCCGTAGAACTGGAAATTGACGCCGAGGCTCGAGGTCGGGTCGATCGTCTGGCTGTGCACGGCATTGTAGTACCAGCTCTTCGACAGCCCCTCCTGTTTCTGCTCGCCGGTCAGGGTGCCCGAATACTCGCCGCTCTTCACGTAGCGGAAGCGCTCGGCGGTCCGGCTGTCGCTGTTGGCGTGCAGGTCGCCCTCCAGGCGCAGGTCCATGTAGTCGTTCATCGCCCAGTAGTAGCCGAGACCGCCGAGCATGAACCCGTCGCCGTCCTGGCCGGGACGCGGGATCAGGAAGCCCGACTTGCGGCCCGAACTGATGGGAAAGACCATGTAGGGAAGCGGAAGAAGCGGCAGGGCGGGAAGGCGGTAGGAGAAGATCTCCGGCCGCACGTACATGACCAGCGGCCATGCCTGGATGCGGCTGTCGGGCACGATGTGCATGTGGCTCGCCGAAAACCAGTAGTGCGGCTCGGGGTCGTCGCAGGTGGTGAAACTCCCGCCCCTGACGGAGAGGTCCCCGTCGGGAAGGCGGGTCACGTCGTTGCCGCTGAAGAGGATCTCCTGGGAGATCGAGGAGGCATCGAAGGTCCGGCCTTTGCGGGTCTTGAAGTTGTAGCTGATGACCTCGCCGTCGAAACTGCCGCCGGGATCGCTGAAAGAGGCAGGCTCGTCGAGGACATGCTCGCCGTCGAACCTTCCGAACGCCGTAAGGCTCGAGGTGCTGCGGTTGATGACGATCTTCGACCCCCTGATGGTGGCCCCCTCGTCGGTGACCGAACCCTTGCCCCAGAGCTCTACCTGCCTGGTGTCGAGATGGTAGACCATCGAATCCCTGGCGGCATAGCTGACCGGACGCGCGGGAGCGCCCGAGGATGAGTCCGGGCGGGAGGAGAGCGAATCGGGCCGCTCCTCGGGGAAATCGAAGACGTACTTTGCCGCGGAAGAGTCGGGCCCGGCGTAACCTTCGGCGCGGAGTGCGGAAGGCGCTGAAGAGAGCAGAACCGCCAGCAGCAGGCGTCCGAGCACTCTTTCTATCTGACGGTCGAAAAGCTTCACGCGGTTCGGGCGACTCTCGGGTTGTGATATTGGCCGGTAAATTCTTAAATATAGGATTATTTACCTAATCCCGCGCCTAAGAACCATTCATCAGCTCCATGTCGACGACAGCCTATTCAGCCCCGGACGCCTCCGGTAAATTCGGGGAATTCGGAGGACGCTTCATCCCCGAAACCCTCATGCAGAACGCCACCCGGCTCGAGGCCGAGTACCTGAAAGCGAAGGACGACCCGGAGTTCCACCGGGAGCTCGACCTGCTCCTCCGCGACTACGTGGGACGGCCCACCCCGCTCTACCATGCCGAGGGGCTCAGCCGCTCGGTCGGCGGAGCCCGGATCTGGCTGAAACGCGAGGATCTCTGCCACACCGGCGCGCACAAGATCAACAACGCCCTCGGCCAGGTGCTGCTCGCCCGGAGAATGGGCAAGCGGCGCGTCATCGCCGAGACCGGCGCCGGCCAGCACGGCGTGGCCACCGCCACCGTCTGCGCCCTCTTCGGCCTCGAGTGCGTGGTCTATATGGGAGAGGAGGACATCCGCCGCCAGGCCCCCAACGTCGCACGCATGAAACTGCTCGGCGCAGAGGTCAGGCCGGTCTCGAGCGGATCGCGCACCCTCAAGGACGCCACCAGCGAAGCCATCCGCGACTGGATGAACAACCCCGAAGAGACCTTCTACATCATCGGCTCGGTCGTCGGCATGCACCCCTACCCGATGATCGTTCGAGACTTCCAGGCGGTCATCGGACGGGAGACCCGACGCCAGGTGCTGGAGCAGGCGGGCCGGCTGCCGGACGTCGTCACGGCATGCATCGGCGGCGGCAGCAATGCCGTCGGCATGTTCCACGAGTTCCTGCAGGACGCAGGGACGGTGGAGCTCGTCGGCGTGGAGGCCGCCGGAGAGGGGCTCGACCGGCGGCATGCCGCATCGCTCACGATGGGCAGCCCGGGCGTGCTGCACGGCGCCATGACCATGCTGCTGCAGAACGAGGACGGCCAGGTCCAGGAGGCGCACTCCATCTCGGCCGGGCTCGACTACCCCGGCGTCGGCCCCGAACACTGCCACCTCCAGGAACTGGGACTCGTCACCTACACCTCCGTCACCGATGAAGGCGCACTCTCGGCGCTGCGCACGCTGGCCGAAACCGAAGGGATCATCTGTGCGCTCGAATCGGCCCACGCCGTTCGCTACGCCATCGACCGCGCAAAGGAGATGGAGCAGGACCGCATCATCATCGTCAACCTCTCGGGACGCGGCGACAAGGACATGGGAACCATCATGGAGGAGTTCGGGCTCTGAAAAGCCCCGCCGGACGGGGCTTCCGGAAAAAAGAGAAAAAGAAATCGAGGAAAAAACACGCACCAGTTGCACGGAAATAAAATTTCCTTATATTGATGCCTCATCAACGCGGGAATAGCTCAGTTGGTAGAGCACAACCTTGCCAAGGTTGGGGTCGCGAGTTCGAGTCTCGTTTCCCGCTCACGCACGAAGAAAGCCTCTGACAGCCGTCAGGGGCTTTTCTGTTTTCAGCCCACCAGAACCCCACCGCCATGCCTTCCGCACGCATCCTCCTCCTCGCCATCCTCACGGCGATCCTGTCCTTTGCACCGGCCTCGGCCGCAACGGACGAGCTCAGGGTGGCGACCAAACAGACGCCCCCCTTCGCCATGCTGAACGCAGAAGGAGAATGGGAGGGACTCTCGGTGGAGCTCGTGCGCTCGATCGCCGAAAAAGAGGGCCGGAAGGCCGTCTTCGTGCCGATGGGCCTCGAGGAGATGCTCCGGGCCGTCTCGGACGGGAAGGTCGACATGGCGGCCGCCGCCCTCACCATGACGGCAGAGCGCGAAATGATGCTGGACTTCTCCCACCCCTACTTCCGCTCGGGCCTGGCCATCGCCGTGCGCGACACCCGGGAGGGGTGGGACCGGGCGATCCAGAGGCTCTTCTCCCCCGCTTTCCTGCGGGTGCTCGGCGGGCTCAGCCTGCTGCTTCTCCTGTCGGGCCTGCTCGTCTGGTTCTTCGAGCGGCGGAAGAATCCCGAGCATTTCGGCGGCACCCCCGCCGAGGGGATCGGCTCGGGCTTCTGGTGGGCGGCCGTGACCATGACCACCGTCGGCTACGGCGACAAGGCCCCGAAAACGGCCCCGGGGCGCCTCGTCGGGCTGGTATGGATGTTCATGAGCCTCATCGTCGTATCCGGCTTCACCGCCGCCATCACGACGACGCTCACCGTCGGCTCGCTCGGCGGCGGGATAGAGAAGGTCGACGACCTCTACGGCAAGCGGGTCGGAACCATCAGGGCATCGACCAGCAGCAGCTTCCTCGAGGAGCTCTCCATACGGGGCGAGTACTTCCAGACGGTCGGCGAGGCCCTGCAGGCTCTCGAACGGGGAAAAATCGACGCCGTCGTCTACGACGAGCCGGTGCTGCGCTACCTGATCACGACGGGAGCGGCGCACGGCGTGCGCGTCGTCGACCGCTCGTTCCGCACCTCCTACTACGCCCTCGCGCTTCCGCCCGGCAGCCCCGAAACGGAACAGGTCAACCGCGACCTGCTCGAGGTCGTCGGATCGGACGCATGGAAAGAGATCAGGTTCCGCTACCTGCATGACGAGTGAGGGGGAAAGGCGGAATTTGGGAATTTCCTCCAACAGACGTTCGAAGTAATCCTCATCAGGGAATGCGCCGTTCTCCATCCGCTTTCGATCCAGTACATAGCCCCGGAGCGTATAGTCCCGCAAAACCCCCGTGGCCCACTGCCTGAAGGCCGTGGCGCGCCGGGAGTTCACCCGGTAGCCCACGGCGATGATCGCATCCAGATTGTAGTGCAGGATATTGCGCTGAACCTGGCGTTTTCCTTCGGTTTGAACTGCTAAGAAATCCTTAGCAGTTGCATCCTCGGTCAGTTCGTGTTCGGCGTAAATGTTCTTCAGGTGCATCAGCACGTTTTCCGGTGTCGTCTCAAAAAGAAGCCCCATGTTTTTCTGCGACAGCCAGATTGTCCCATCCTGCACCCGCACCTCCACGCCGTCGCCGCCGCTCTGATAGGCAAAGGTCAAAAACTCCGCCGTGCTGTTGCGAAGGCGTACGCTATTGGGTGATGTCTTTTTCGGCATGGGCATTCCCTCTCTATGGCTTCAATTTCAGAATTTGCCCGATGGGCTTACTCATCTAATAGGCTCCCCTGTATGTCCATCGGGCGATTCACCGTTTCGATGTAATCGACCTCTTCCCTGGCGAGCCAGTATTTCCCGACTTGCGCCGCTTAGTGCCGATATCAAGAATTCAAGCAGTGGGAATCCTCAAAACATAGGCCCAGCCTCGCCATCCAGACTGTCCGCAGAGTCCGTATATCTTAATCCGAAACGATATCGACATGATTCCCGCGTTGGTTCCTGTGATGAACACGTTTTCCGTTCACCTTTGCACTCGTCATTGACCACTCTCTCTTAACTTGTCCTCGCGTATTTCGCTTGAAATACTTGGGGTCATTTTGTACATTTTAGGCAACAAAACCCGTTAAGGCGATGCGCGCAAGCGTGCCCTCAAACTGGCGGGTTATTTTTTTATGCTGGATTATATGGCATCCCCCTTCACTGGCGGGGACCCTGACTTG
>NZ_SJPA01000010.1 GCF_004332115.1 Chlorobium sp. N1 | reverse complement strand
CATGAATCGGCGGTTTCGAGGTGCAAGGTTTTTGGGGCTTTTTCAGGCTTTTCCTTGCACATAAGATACGAAAAATACCGCTTAATTCATTACCATAAAATGATTTAACTATTATTCAGCAGACCCTAAATAAGAACAAACAACAGACGGAAGTTCACGGCATCGATCGCAGATCAAGTTCTGACGAATGCAATGCATAGGTCTCGAAACAGCAGGGCAACAACCGCTTCTGAACAAAGTTCATCTGCTTTCGTGCCCTATGATGCGTATTGAATACCCCTTTCGGCCGCTCATGGGCGATATCGCTTGATGCGTGCCGCTGAAATGCTTCCGCAGCGACAATCGGCCCCAATCCGTTTGCCGTTCTGAGCAGTGGATCGACGTAGAGGCTGCGGTAACAGATTGCATCGCTGGCGACAGGCGAACGCTGAAGGCACATCCAGGCAACGACTCGGCCACTCTGGCGAATACCGACGCTCAATTCCGGAATCATAGCGTCGTCTTCGCCAAACGGCGACAGTCTCCGCGGAATGTCACCGGAATCGATCCGCTCCTGCAGTTTCAGGCGCTCCTCGCCCTGCATGCTGTCGAATGCAAAGAGCTCATAACCCGACGGTAGCGACGGAACTCTTTGCAGCCACCAGAGCGAACAATTCTTCCATGAACGGTTTCGGATTACTCCATCCACTGGAGGCGAGCAACCGCTCGAAGGGCTGGATCGACTCAAGTTTCGGGTTGTACTCCGTATGGATTGCGTGGTATCCGGCATCGCGGGATCCGCCTGTCAGGGTATCGAGCAGCCATCTCCCGATTCCTTTATGCTGCCACAAGAGATTGGTGAAGATTGAACGCAGCCGCAAGATCTTTCGGGTTCCTGCAGCCACTTCATCCCCGCCACGTATCTTCTCGGCCAGAACCAGCCCGACAGGTCGTCCATCAGTCCGGGCAACAAACGCCAGAGCGTCGCCTTCATCTCTCTGGCCGGCAACGGCCCTGTCAAGAAGATTCCGGCATGACTTGAACGTCAAGCATCCAACAATAGAAACATCTTCATGACGCAAGCGGTCGACAACGACGTCCGCCTCCGGCGAATACGGCGTTGCAAACATCTCCTCCCAGGAACCCGGAGCGTAGGCTCCCGCTTCAATCATTCCGTTTCCTTACCTGATTAAGGAAAATGCCTTGCCAAAACAACCCTCCTTCAAACTCATGATCAGCAAACCGAAAACGGCTTTATCGTTGTTTTCGCGAGATCAGTGAGTTCTTTGGATGTTGTGAAATACTCCCCGGCCGTCCCCCCGCACACATCCGGAGGAAGCATCTCTGCGCCGGCCTCGGCGATATCCTGCAGGGAGCAAGCATATCCTTCGCTCTGGATGCATGCGATCCTCCCATCTGCATCCTCGATGGCCATGACCTTCCGGCGGAACGCCTTGTCCGTCTTCATCCGTTCGATGAATGCTTTGGCCTGTTCTCTCGACATGAGGGTCTCCTTATCTTGATTGTAGCATCATCATCAAATAAACAACCCTGCGCCGCCCCTGGGGAACGCGCACGCCGCCGTTACCTGGCAGGGGGCCTCCCCGCAGTACGCCACCCGGTGGCGCCGCGGGCTCATGGGCGGCTTGGACGATCTGGTCTCGAAAATAGGCGGCTCGACCAGGTGCCGGGTTACCGCCGCTCAGGGATCCAATGCTCGACCTGACGAATCTGAAGCCCTGTACGAGGGAGGCTTGAGGTGCGGGCAGAGGAGCGGGATGATGGTCTTATAAATCATCCATGGTTAAGCTCCCGCACCAGCTGGGTAACGCCCCGGCCATTACCGAACCGGGATTGCCGCTGCCATCCTGAGCAACGTCATTTATCTCGTCCGCCGTGCACGAAAACCCTTCGCTGCGGATGCATGCGATCCTCTCTTCTGGATCCTCGATGGCCATGATCTTCCGGTGGAACGCGTCGTCCGTCTTCATCCGTTCGATGAACGCTTTGGCCTGTTCTCTCGACATGGGGGTCTCCCTGGTTTTTGGTTTGAACTATCCGGCTTTTAGTGCAGCATTACACCATAAAGATAAAAAAAACCAACAAGCGTTCATACATCCTTCCACAACCCTGCGCCGCCCCTCGAGGAGCGTGCCCGCCGCCGTTACCGCCGCTGGCTCATGGGCGGACCGGGCGAACGGGTAAGGGGCGGCACACCCAGGAACTGGGGCCAACTCCTCAGGTCCCTCCTCGTCGCCGGAGCCAGGGTACGACCTTGGTCCCGGAACGGTTTACGGCCGCTCAGGGATCGTATGGCCTGCCTGACGAATCTGCAGCCCGGTATGAGGGAGGCTAACGGTTCCCAAGTCCTGCATCTTTGGCCAATACGGTGTTGCAAGCAGCTCCTTCCAGAACAACCCCCGCGCAAACCTCCTGATCAGCAAACCGAATGCGGCGTGGTCGTTGTTTTCGCCAGATCACGGAGTGGATCAACCCAATACTGCGTTGTACATGAACGGCAGATTCCCAGGGGGCGGTCATTGGGTTTGCAGCCGTTGCCGGGGTTGCCGGTTCCGGCTCGCTTGCCGGTAGCCGTAACCCACAAACAGCAGGGAGAGCAGCTGCTGGATCAGCAGTATGTTCTTTCCCTGAAGGTACATGAGTGATGCCATGCTCGTATTCATCAGCATAAAGAACAGGTAGCCTTTGCGATCATGCTGCGTCATGAGGTAGCTCCCCATCAGAAAGCCGATCGTCACACCGATTTCCAGGCACTGGGACGCCGATACGATGCCTCCGTACTCCCGTATGCTTATGAGGCAGCCGAACAAAACGGCTAGATAGGTGAGGTATTTCACCCCTTGTTCAAGAGAGGGTGGTGCTTTGGGCGTGGAATATGCTTTATACAGTCCGAGCAGCATGGCCGGAATGCCGCTGGCTTCAATCGAGGCTGCTATCCAGTCGTTTTTGGCGATGAGCAAGAAAACCCAGGCCGGCACGCCGATCAGGTAGGCAAGCCATGCCAGGAGCGTAAGCTGGTTGTTCTTGATTTCATGCTCCGTCTCGGAGAGGGAAAAGAGGATTTTGTTGAAGAGGTACCATCCCCCTCCCCAGAGTTGCAGAAAAATGTCCACGGTTCTCGGTCGTTATGTATGTTGAGCCAACAACAAGCATCTGTCGTGTTCTATGGCGTGTGCGCCCGTCGCGCATTCTGGCCGTGTTAGAGGGGCGTTGGCTGAACAGATGCCGGAACAGATTCCGTTCATATGCGTCGTCCTGCGCGAGGAATCTGAGGGGGCGCTCAACGGGTTAATAGCAGCCGCAGCGCGCTTGGGCGTACTGGATGAAGTTCTTGCCTGAAAGACAGGTGCAGTTGTACGGTCCGTATGAGCTGGCTTCTCCGGCTCCCTGGACGCCGTCTGCGTCAATCGATACCAATTCGTTGATCTCCTCGGGTGTACATGCGTAGCCTTCATGCTGGATGCATGCCATCCTCTCTTCGGCGTCCTCGATGGCCATGACTTTCCGGTGGAACGCTTCGTCCCTCTTCATCCGTTCGATGAATGCTGTTGCCTGTTCTCGTGACATGGGGGTCTCCTTGTGGTTGGATGTGGTGAACGCCTGAGCGTTCGTAGTGTGCGATATTCGGACCTCACCTCCTGGCGGACTTCTCTAAAGAGGCGCCTCTTCGGCCCTCTGAGGGGAGGGCTTTCGGCTCAGCTCCATGCCGAACCGTTTGGCCGGGTCGGGGTTCCTGCGGTCCCAACCGCTCATCTCTTTGTGCAGGATCGAATGGTAAAACTCGCGCAGGGCGTTCACGTCCTCGTCGCTCAACTCTTCAATGGCCAAACGCCCGCCAAAGGCCCTGCTTATGGGCGGCTCGGCACGAAGGGGGGCGTGCATTGCCGAGAGATAGCGCCGGGCATGCGCCATGCCGGCCTCCGTGCCATTGACCGAGCCGCAGACGATGAAGGTGGCTGCGAGTTTTTCTTCGAGCCGTGCGTTCTCCGCCCCGAAAAATTCAAGCACCTTTTCATGGGCGCCCCCGATCCAAATGCCGGATCCGACAATAACGCGGTCGTACCGGTCGAGCACCGTTTCAGTCGAGACCTGCTCGATATCGACAAGGTCGGGCTTGCTTGCCATGCCCTCGCCGATCCATCCCGCCGTTTGCTTCGTCGCCCCGTATCGGGTGGCATAGAGTATCGCGGTCGAACGGCCGCTCTCCCGCCCGAAAGCCGCGGCCAAGTCAGCGCCGAACAAGAGCGCCGACAGGGCAAGCGTGGAATAGCGGGCCGTCCTCTTGAGGAACTCCCTTCTTGAGCAGGTATCGTTCTGCATCCGTACTGTTGTTGTGTTGTCGGTCGATAGCCGCCCAAAACGAAAGAGCCTCTCTCGGCGGCCGGAGGCAAATATACGCATCTTTGACGTTTTTTACACAATCGCGCGACGAAGGCGCGGAGGGAGGGGCGGCGGTACGGCCGAAGAAATCGAGGCCCTCTTCCGGGGGGCGGGTTGTTCGGCGGGTCTAGGGTGGGCTGGGGCGTTTCGGCTGTGTTGGAGCTCGAGCGGCAGCCGGGGCATCCCTGCTGCCGCGCCTTCTAGCATTCTGAGGCGCTTCGGCGAGGGGCGAGCAGTCCCGCTGCCCGCTCAGCCTCCGTAGGCACCCGATTCCATGGTGGGATGCGAGGGTGGCCTGCAGTGCTGAGGATGGCCGTGTTCGCGGTTTTCTGAAGCAGATGCCATTCATATGCGTCCGTTACAGAAGAAATCCGAGGGGCATAAATGGGTTACTCTTATCCCTGCCGCAAGCTCTATATGGTTGTTTGCGGCCTCATTGATCTCCTCCAGCGTGCACAGGAAGCCTTCGCTATGGATGCATGCGATCCTCTCTTCTGCATCCTCGATGGCCATCACCTTCTTCTGGAACGCTTCGTCGCTCTTCATCCTTTCGATGAACGCTTTTGCCTGTTCTCGTGACATGGGTCCTCCTTGGTCTCTATGGTTTGTGTCGTCGCGATATGTTGCGCTGCGACAGGTGACATACGGTAAACAACATCAAAACCCTGTCGCATCCTGAGCGGTGCGGGGGGCGGCGGAGGGCGGGAGTTCCGACGGCGGCGACGCTTCAGGAGGGGGCGTCTGGGGCAGGCGGAGCGTGAAGGTCGCGCCTTCGGCGAGGGTGCTTGTCACCTCGATCGTTCCGCCGTGGAGCTCGACGAGCTGCCGGACGATGGCGAGCCCCAGTCCCGTTCCCTCGTGGCTGCCGGCCGAGCGGCTGGAACGGTAGAAGCGTTCGAAGATCTTCTCCAGCTCCTCTTCCGCAATCCCTATGCCGGTATCGGCGACCCTCACTATGGTCTGCCGGCCGCTCTCCTGGAGCTCGATCGTGACGCGTCCCCTTTTCGGGGTGTATTTGAGGGCGTTCTGCAGGAGGTTCAGGAGGACCTGCTTGAAGGCGCCATTGTCGAAGGCGACGGGCGGGGCGGGCTCGGGGATCGTGGCGCTGAGGGCGATCCCGCTCTCGCGGGCGCTCCGCTGCAGGAGCCTCAGCGTCTCCCTGACGAGCGGCGCGGGATCGAGCCGCTCGGGCCGGTAGCGGTCCGTGCCGGCGTCGATCCTCGAAATGGTCAGGATGTCCTCGATGAGGATCGAGAGCCGGGTGCTTTCGGTGTGGATGATCTCGAGGAACTCCCTGCGGGTCTCGTTCTCGATCGTCTCGTTGCCTTTCAAAAGGGTGCTTGCGAAGCCCTGGATCGAGAAGAGCGGGGTGCGCAGCTCGTGCGAGATCGTCGAGATGAAGTCGTTCTTCAGCTGGAGGTTCTCCTTGAACTGGGCCTCCTGGCGCTTGCTTGCGCTGATGTCGCGCATGACGCTCATGAGGCACCGCCTGCCCTGGTAGCCGATCCGGGAGCTCTTGACGCTGACCGGGATCGTCCGGCCGTCGGGTGCGAGGAGCCGGGCCTCGGCGACCTCCAGCTCCCCCCGGGCATGGAGGGCGAACTCCTCGAGGATCCGCTCGCGCTCCTCCGGCGGGTGGAGCTCCTCGACCCTCATCTTCCGCAGCGCTGTGGTGCTCCTGCCCGTCGCCGTTTCGGCCAGGGTGTTGCACTCCATGATCCTTCTGGTTTCGATGTCGGCGATGAAGACGATGTCGGTGAGTCCCCCGTAGAGGGCGGCCAGTTCGCCCGTCTTTTCCAGGAGGGAGGCTTCGAGTGTTTTTTTGTCGGTGATGTCGAAGATCGCTCCGAGGTAGGAGAGCACGGCGCCCTCGCTGTTTCGGACCGCCTTCGCCCTCGAGAGCAGCCAGCGCGGGGCGCCGTTGGGTCGATGGACGCGGTACTCCAGGGAGATGTCCCGTTCTTCGGCGGTGGCCTCCTTGATGGCGCGGCAGGTCGCCTCCCGGTCTTCGGCCCAGATCGTGCTTTCCCAGAGTTCGTAGGAGGGGGTGGCGCAGCGGAAGCCGAGGCCGTAGAGTTCCCAGAGCTCGTCCGACCAGGTGTTGCGGCCACTTTCGAGGTTCCACTCCCAGATGCCGGCGCGGGCGGCCTTGAGGGCGAAGGCGTTCCTGGCGTCCCGTTTACGGAGCGCGGCTTCGAGCCGGTCGCATTCCGAGCGGAGGTGGGCGTTCTCCCTTTGGAGCTGCTCCTTGGAGGGTTCCGGGGCCGGGGCGGCGGGGTCTGTTCGGTCGGGGTGCGGCCTCATGGGTTCGGGGGCGTGGGGTTGGGATGGTGCTGCGGTCCGCTTCGGCGGCGTTGTTTGGGGTAATCTACGTAATCTTTGCCTGAAAATCCATGGTTGCGGCGGGAGGTTGTCGACGTCAGGGGCGAGGGGAGTGAGCGGCTTTTGGGGGGGGCTTCGGAGGGGCTGCACATTCAGGCATTATCAGATGCGGCGCCCGGGGTCTCCTCTTTCCGGGCGTTTCGCCTTTCCCCTCACCCGATAGCTCCCCAACCCCCTCCCCCCAAAAAACCTGTCGGAGCTGCCACCCGATGCCATACTGCGGGGAGCCGCTCTTTACTGGCCCCTTGCGTTATGAAACCGGCGGATGTGCAGGTTCCTGCGCCTGATGCTGTCCGTGGATGGCTGCAGGCTTGCGGTGGTTGAGAGCCTCTAGCCACAGGAGGTTGAACCCTCCTTCGGTTCTGCCGATGAAGCGTTTCTGGTTGGTATGGCCGGTACGCTTGGGTTCTTCCTGCAGCTGCTACATCTCCTTGATCGCTTTTTTCAGTTTCCACCGTGTATCGGCGAAGATGAAGCGCTCGTCGTTCACGGCGCGGCGATCGATGACCCCGGTTCCCCCCAAGATCGCCACTCCTGCTGAAGAACGGCTCCGGCGCGGGTATGCGCCCGAGCCGTGCGCGGCCCGAACCTTCCGCGCTCCGACCGAAACTGTCGCATCGCTTGCGGCTGCACCCTCCAGGCCCGCAGAACCCCAAGAGCGGGCCTTCTAGGCGTCAGCTGGCAAGCCGTGCTCCCTGCAGGCCGAACCTCCGCTTAATAGGCGCCCAGCCTCCGTGTCCTCGCCTTCGGGACCTCGCTAACGCTCCGGGGTGCGGCGCTGCGTGCCTTGCTCCGTCCACCCTTCCGCTGCCGCTCGGCCCTGCGGCTGCGGTACTCGGCACGGTGGCCTTCGAGTCCGGGGCCCGCAAACGCCGCATCTCCGGGGCCGAGTCCCTCGGGGGAGAAGCCGTTCTGGTTCCCGCAAGGCAGTTCTGGCGCGCACACCACCGGGCAGTTCGAAGAGGCGGCCGGGCACCGGGGGATCAGGAAGCGCTGCATCTGCAGCACGTAATGGGGGTGGTGGTGGCCGGGAGGGTTTTGGGCAACCGTGCGCATCGAACGATAGCGAGCCGTTCTGAACATCAGATGGCGTCCATGACTCGAATTACCGTGAACGCGGCCGACCTGGGGAGCGTCACCCGGAGGATCCGGCAGACGGAGTTTCAGGGGACCACCTCCATGCCGCTGCCCGACGAGGCCGCCATCGTCCGCATCATTGGCGAGGTGCAGGGCGAGAAGGTCATCGAGCGCGCAAACGAACCGCGCCGGGGGTTCGAGCCGGAACCCATCGACATGAGCGAATACGCGGGCATGTCGGAAGATGAACTCTGGAATGCGCTCATGGAGAAGGCCCGGCGGAAGTTCGGGCGGTGACGTGTGATTGCGATGAAATAGTTGTACTATAAATCGCCGAAGGTGTATGTCGCAGACAGCGGTATTCTTCACAGTCTCCTGAAGATCGGCAATCGGGACGATCTTCTCGCCCACCCGAAATGCGGCGCCTCGTGGGAGGGGTTCATGGTGCAGGAGCTTCTCCGGAGGACCGGAGCCGGGCGGGGCGAGGCTTTTTTCTGGGGCCTGCATGCAGGGGCGGAACTGGACCTCTTGATCGTAAAAAACGGCCGGCGGATTGGTTTCGAGATCAAGCTTACCCGCTCACCGAAGGTTACTGCTTCGATGCGCTCGGCCCAGAGGACGCTCGAGCTCGACCGCCTCTTCGTCATCTGCCATGCCGAAGGCCTGCCGTGGGCTATGGCCGAGGGGATAGAGGCCGTGCCCGCAACGCTGCTTGCCTCGCCGGAATGGCAGCCGCTGGAGCCTTAGCCGGCGGGTTGCCTCCACCCCATTGCCGCCGCCGTCACCGGGAACTGCTCCATGAAGATCTTGCGCACCGCATCTGCGATGTCGCGGTGCTCCTTCTGGGTCGAAGGGTCGGTGCGCACCTCGAGGTAGTGGATCCAGCTCCGCACCGACCCCTTCATGTAGAGTTTCGTTCGGGTGGCGAGCGGCAGGAGCGCCCGTGCGCACTCCTTGGCGATTCCCTTCTCGAGCGCCTCCTCGTAGAGCGCCATGCTGTCCGCAGCCATCTTCTCCTGCGCCCGGTCGAACCACGCCACCGTTTCAGGGGGAAGGTCGTCGAGGGAGTTCTGGCGGTTCTTCACGTCCTGGCGGCGCGGTTCGTAGCGCTCGATTGCCTGCGCCTGCGCATATCTTTGGCTGTTGTGGGTTACGATGCCGTTGGCTACATAGTTGTGGGACGGGTGGTCGACTTCCATATCGAAGGTCATCATTTCTCCGACATATTCCACTGACCTGACGTTGCTCCAGCGGATGGTCAGCGTGTTGCCCCTTCCTTTCTCCCGCCACTGCTTCGCATGGCCGGCAATGCGGTGGACTTCGTCATGGCATTTGGCGCAAAGCACTTCGATGTTGCTTTTCTCCCTGGCCAGATCGGGCCTTTCGGCTACCGTTTTGACGTGATGGAGTTCGAGGCGCTCATGGCTTCCGCATCTTGCACAGGCATAGGCTGCCGCTTTGAGGAATTCCGAACGGTTGGCGCAGCACCAGTCCGCGATGGCCAGTCGTTCCGTTCGATCCACGCCGCCTCTCCATAGGTTGGAGGCCGGTCCGCGTCGGGCAGAACGCCGCATTTTTTCGATGGTTTCCATGCTATGGCGCCCCCTGGTCCAGCGTATTCCTTTGTTCCAGATCGGGGTGTAAGAGGCAACCTCTTTTTTTGTGAACTGGAGCTTGTTGATCTTGAGCCACTTCCGGACGGTGTGTGTCGTCACGCCGGCGGCATCGGCAATGCCCTGCAGTCCGGTTCCTTCATGTATGGCCGTTTTTTTCTCTTCGCGCAGCCAGTCCGGGTCCTGATGGGCGGGGACGCCGTTGCAGGCAAACGCAGCTTCGGTGTTCGTCCATGTGGCGGAGTTGCCGATCAGGCAGAGTCCCAGTGCGTCCTCCATGGACTCAAACCCTTTTGCTGTAAGGAACCTGTGCTCCTTGGTTGCCGTAATGGTTTTTCCGTTTTCAAGGGTGAGGCGGAATACAGGTTTCGTGCCGGTTTTGACTACCTCTTTGATCGGTGCTGTGACGAACGTCCGGGTTGGTTCGTCGAACACTCGTACGCATCCCGGCATGTTCAAGCCTTTTTCCTGCAGCGTATACAGGTGTTCAATCGTACGCCGGTATGCGGCCCTTTTGCCTGTTCTTCTTCCGCTGGGAAGTTCAAGAGTGATTTCGGTGTCGCCCGTGATGCAGAATTCCTGGAAGCAGAACGATTTATGCCGGAGGATCTGTGGTGAAATGGCCCGCGAGGTGACGATCTCGACCGTCATGTCGGCCATCTCGAAGATGCTCCAGTGGCGGTTGCGGATGCAGTAGGCGAGCAGCTTCTCGTAGTCGGCGCTCTCCTGGTGCGGGCTCGATACCCTCGCGCAGTAGGCGATGAGTCCTTCCGGGGTGGTGTTCTGTCCTTCGAGGGCGATCAGGGGGGTGGTGACCGAAATGAGGCGTACCTGCATGGCGGGAACGGGTTTCGTGTTATGGAGGCTTGGGGAAATATAGGCAAACGGGGCGCAACCGGGGCAACGGCCCCCTGTTTTTTATCGCGGGCCGGGCCTGTCGGGTCGGCGCAACACGACGCTCCGCTTGCCATGGGGCGCGGTGGGATGGGGGCCTTTTTCGGGCGTGTCGATGAGCATCGGCCGGCAGGGGGCGGGGCGAAAGGCGCTGCGACGTCGTAGGCGGTTTGTGCCGTCCGGTTCGTGCGCCGGTGGGGTCATGCGGCTTCTCTCAGCCGGCGTTTTCTTGTCGCAACAAGTGCGGCGCCGCCGAGGCCGATGAGGACGAGGGAGGCGGGTTCGGGGACAGGGGAGGCGTAGAGCTGTATGTCGTCGAGGACGACGCCGGCGGAGCCTGATGTGCTGAGGCTTGTGAACGTCAGCGTCGTCAGCTCGGAATCCGCAACGAAGGTCGTGGTGTAGACGCTGAAGCGCATGTCGTCCGTTGCGTTTGCTGCGCCGGGTCCGGTTACGGTGACCGTGCTCAGCTCGCTGTCGCCTGTGGCGGTGGCACTCATGCTAGGGATATTGCCGGCCCATGGGTTGTCGGAATAGGCGAAGCTGAAGGTGTACTCCTCTCCGATGACGGTCGCGATCTCCTGGCTGATGGCGCCGGGTGAGGCGCCGTCGATGTCGAGGGCGTCCGTCCCGTTGTATCCGTATTCGATGATATCCACCGATCCCGTTGTGATCGTCCAGCCGGTAAGTTGGGTCGAGCCCGCGTAGTAATTCGCAGAGTAGTCATAGGGATGGAGGCTGAAACTGCCGTTCACGACGAGGTTCGTCACCTCGGCACGAGCATCCGTCGCGCAGGGGAGACTCAGGAGGGCAAGGGCGATGCGCCTGAGGGCCCGTGTCAAAAGAGAGGGGCTCATGGTGTGTCCGATGCCGGGAGTACGCGCCATGTCGGGGCTGGGGGACGACTCATGGTTTTTGGGGCAACTACAGGGTTCGTGTAAAATAGCGCAATGTCCCAAAACGAACAAGTTTCGGGGCGTTTCACAGAGGAGCCGATGGCCTTGCGCCGCTGCCTGAAGGCCGTGTCGGAGGGTTGGTGGCGACGTGTTCTGGCGTCCCGTCCTGCATGGCGGCGAAAAAAAATAAAAAAAAATAAAAACATGCAACCCGTTGTTCTGTAAGGGGTTATTGGTTCTCTTGGCGGGCGCTGTCCGGAATGCGGAATTTAGATCGCCCGGTCCCCCCCTATGTTGGTCGCAACAAGAATGCCGCCTATGAAGCTGAACCGGATGCAGATCGATGTGATCCTCAAGGGCATCGCCGGAGGGCTGGACAGGGAGGATGCCTGCCGCAAGGCCGGCATCGACAGGGCGAGCCTCTCCGAGTGGCTTCGCTGCGGTGCGGAGGATGCAGGGAGCGGGCGTCGTTCGCTGAACCGGGAGCTGTTCGAGCGGATCGCCGAGGCCGAGGTCGAATGCGAGGCGTGGCACCTGCGCAATATCAGCAGCGCCGCCGACCGGGACTGGAAGGCGAGCGCCTGGTTTCTGGAGCGGACGCGCCGCGAACGGTACGCGCGCCGCAGCCTGCCGCCGGAAATGGATGAAGAGGGCGACGAATTGACCGTCATCGGATGAGTTCCGTCGGCGGAACGTAAGCAACCACTAAACAGGGAGGGAGAATATGCGAGTATGGACGAATCCGTTATCGAGGGCTCTCATGCCGCTGCAGCTGATGCTCGATGGCCAGGGAGGCGGCGGCGCAGAGGGAGAGGAGCGGGAGGGCGCCGACGCACCCGGCTCCGCCGGTGAGGCGGCCGGCGGCGAGGCCGGGCCGCGTCATGAGGGCGCCCCGGAAGGGGCGGGCGGCCAGGAGGCACCGGCGGGCGAAAGCGGCGGAAAGAGCTATACGCAGGAGGATCTGGACGTGATCGTCGCGCGCAAGCTGGCGCCCTACGCCGGCATCGACGTGCAGGAGTACCGGGCGCTGAAGGAGGCTCGGGCGAAGCAGGAGCGCGAGGCGCTGGAGAAGAGGGGGGATTTCGACAAGATCCTGGCGCAGACGATGAAGGAGAAGGACGAGGTGATCGAACAGAAGGATCAGGAGATCGAGGATCTCGGCAGGCAGCTCACCCGTATCCGGGTGGACAATACGCTGCTCGAGGCCGCATCGGCACAGAACGCGATCAATCCCCGCCAGATCGTCCAGCTTCTCAAGGGCAACGTGCACTACGACCGGAAGACGGATACGGTGGAGGTGCGCGAAAACGGGGCTCCGCTCTACCGGAGCGGCAAGCCGGTCGCCGTGGCGCAGTACGTAGGGGAGTTCCTCTCCGCCAACGCGCACTTCATGCCGGCCGGGCCGTCGGGGAGCGGAGCTTCGGGCGGTGCCGGCGGTGCTGCGCCGGGGTCGGTCTATAAGCTCAGCGCCCAGGATGCGAAGGATCCTGCCAAGTACCGCACGGCGCGCGAGCAGGCCGAGAAGGCCGGCCAGACGGTCGTGATCGATCGGTGAGGCCGGGTGGGCGTTCCAGGGCGGGGGCGCGGTGTGCGGTGTGGAGCTACAACAACCATAAACCATAAGGAGCAACGAAGCGCATGGCCAACAATCTCAATCTGTACGATCCGCTGTTTTATGCCCAGGAGGGGCTGATCCAGCTGGAGAACGCGCTCGGCATGGCCGCGCGCGTGCATCGCGGGTACGACAAGGAGCCGCAGCAGAAGGGCAGCACCATCAAGATCAGCAAGCCGGGTACGTTCCAGGCGCAGGATGCGCCGTCGGTGGATCAGGATCTGCTGCCGGGCGATACCGAGATCCGGCTGGACCGGTGGCGGGAGGTGAAGTTCTCGATCTCGGACAAGGAGCTGAACTATACGGGCGAGAAGATCATCCAGGACCATATCCGTCCGGCGGCCTATGCGCTGGCCAACGATATCGACGTGGCCCTCAACGGGCTTTCGAAGTCGGTGCCGTGGTTCTACAATGCGGCCGAGACGACCGAGGTGAAGGATTTGACGCGGGTGCACCAGATCCTGTTCGACAACCGGGCGCCGATGAACGACGGGCTGCTCCATCTGGAGGTGGGCGGGGAGCTGCAGGCGGGGTTCCTGGAGCTGTTCGCCAATGCGAACTTCGCCGGGACGTCGAGCCAGGGGGTGCAGAAGACGGGCTATATCGGCGATCGGTTCGGCATGGAGATCTTCGGCAACCAGAACGTCGGCACCCACCTGAAGGGGACGGCGAGCACGGGGACGATGGCGGTGAACGGCGCTGCGGCGAAGGGGGCCGTGCTGCTGAGCATGGATGCGACGGCCGTGACCGGTACGCTGGTGCCGGGCGAC
This sequence comes from Chlorobium sp. N1, assembly GCF_004332115.1. Lineage (GTDB taxonomy): Bacteria > Bacteroidota > Chlorobiia > Chlorobiales > Chlorobiaceae > Chlorobium. The sequence continues at coordinate 34,923 of NZ_SJPA01000010.1, read as the reverse complement.
AGCTTCAGCATCGAGGGCGATGCGCAGCGCTACGTGGTGGCCAATACGGTGACGGCGTCCGGCAATGCGTTCTCGGGGGTGATGATCTTCCCTCCGCTGGCACAGGCGGCTGCCGATAATGCGGTGGTGAGGGTGGATTTGACGAGCCATGTGGAGAACATCGCCTTCCACCGCAATGCGTTCGCACTCGGCATGGCGCCGCTTTCTGAGCTGGGCAATGCGTTCGGGGCGAAGGTGGAGAGCGTCTTCGACGCCAAGAGCGGTCTTGCGCTGCGCTCCAGGATGTGGTACGACGGGGACAACTCGAGGGTGAAGGTGGCGCTCGATGTGCTGTACGGGGTGAAGTGCCTGGACGGGAACCTTGCCTGCAAGCTGCGCAAGGTGTAGGTGGCCAATGGACTCGTGCGCTGGGCGGGCGGCCGGTTCGGCTTCCCGCCTGTCGTGCGGCAACTGTGAACGATCATGGCTTTTTCGACCGACGACGATCTGCGCTCGATGCTGCCGGCGATCTTCAACTACGGCGTCACGAGTTTCGAGGAGTACCACGCGCCGGCGGAGAAGGAGGTTGCGCGCGACGTCCGCCGGCTCTGGATCCCGCGACAGTACCGGGTGTCGTTCAGCGAGTTCGACCGGTTCCGGCTGGAGGCGGCGCAGTGGAGTCGGGCGGCCTGCTGCCGGGTGCTGGGGTGGCATGCGCTGGCGCGCCTTGCGACCGAAACCGATACGGAGGGGTTCGTTGCGATGATTGCGACCTACAGGGCGGAGTACCAGGCGGAGCTCGAGGCGGTGATCGCCGACGGGGTGTGGTACGACACCGGCGACGGGCTGGAGTGGATCGAGTCGGTGCAGAAGGCCGAGACAAGCCGGATCTGGAGGTAGCCGGGTGGCGCTCAAGAGCACCGCATACCTGCCGGCGGTCTACCATACCGGGATCCTGCGCGGCGATACGTTCCGGGAGCGGTTCAGTTTCAGGGTGGGCGGGGAGCCGCTGCTTCTTGCGGGCGCAGGGGTGCGGGTCCAGCTGCGCCGGCGCGCCGGCACGCTGGTGGGGAGCTTCGAGGTGGGGGCGGGCATCGAGATCGAGGGGGAGGCGCTCGTCTGGACGATCGAGAGCGGCGCGACGGCGGGGTATCTGCCGGGCGAGTACCAGTACGATATCGAAATCACCACCGGCACGACGGTGAGGACCTATCTCTCGGGGACCTTCACGGTAGAGAAGGATGTCACGGCATGAGCGATCCGGTCAGTGTTTCGGGTTCGGCTGCCATCGAGGTGACGGTGGCGTCGGTGGGCCCGCAGGGTCCGCCGGGGGCGGATGGCGCGGGCGTGCCGCCGGGCGGCGCAAAGGGCCAGGTGCTCGTGAAGAGCGGGGAGGGTGATGGCGAGGCGGTATGGGCGGACCCGCCGCCGCCGCTCGAAATCGACGGCGGGACGTTTTAGGCGTGTGCAGGGTCTCTAACAAGCAACCTGAAAGGAGTGATCAAGCATGGCAACCATCAGAATCAAGCGGGGCCTGAAGGCCAGCCTTCCCTCGAGCGGCATGGTGGCCGGCGAGCCGTTGGTGACGACCGACCGCGGCACCTTGCATGTGGCGACGGCGGCGGACGAGAAACTCCCGGTGGTGCCGGCGCTCGAGGACCTGCAGGCGCTGGCTTCGATCGAGGGGGAGAGCGATCTCATCATGCTGCACGATGCCAGCGAGGAGGCGGGCCAGAAGGAGAAGAAGATCACCTTCGCCGATTTCAAGAACGCGCTGAACATCCCGGAGGCCTCCACCGACGAGATGGTTGCCCTCGCTCCGGGCGGTACGTCGGGCTACCTCTTCGGCAGCGACGGCACAAACGGCGTGGTGGCGATGGGCGAGGGGCTCAGCTGGGCGCTGAACGCCGAGGGCACCCAGGCCGTGCTGTCGATCGGTACGATCGACGGCGGGACGTTCTAGGAACCCACGAAACCCGAACAATCAACAATGGCAAAGCCCATTCTCCTGAAGAAGTCCACCATCCCCGGCAGGGTGCCCGGGACGGAGGATCTAGAGGTCGGAGAACTTGCGCTCAATACCGCCGACCGGCTGCTCTTCTCCCGCCACTCCGACGGCACCGTCTTCACTGTCGGGGTGACGGCCTCGGCCGTCGAGGCGGCGCTGGGCTACATGCCCGCCGACGGTGCCGCCATCGGCCAGATCGCCGCCCTCCTGGAGGCGATATGAGCATCGCCTCTGAACTGGAGCGGATCGTCGGCGCCAAGGAGGCGATCCGGCTGGCCATCGTCGAAAAAGGGGTGCCGGTCGACGGCTCCGAGCCCCTGGAGGAGTATGCCGCGTATGTCGGGGAGCTTTCGGGGTACGGGGCGTGGGTGCGTCCGGCGGACTGGCTCCCGCTCGAGGCGCTCGGGGAGGGGGACGAGGGGCTCGTGGGGCTCGTGGCGGTGTTCGACTCGGAGGGGGAGGCGCTCTCGCTCTCGGCTTCGGGCGCCTACCGGGTCGAGTGGGGCGACGGGGTCGTCGAGGAGTACGCCGCCGGCGCCCGGGCCGATCATTTGTATGACTACGCGTCGCTTCCGGGTACGGAGTGCTCGCGGGGGTACCGCCAGGCGGTGGTGCGCCTCTCGGCGCAGGCGCCAGGTGCGCTCACCTCGCTCGACCTGCAAGAGCGCCCGGCGATCTTTCCCGGCGCCGATGCCGGCTCGCGCTGGCTCGATATCGAGGTCGCCGGCGGCTCGCTCTCGGCCCTTGCCGTCGGCGGTTCGACGGTGCGCACCTCGATGCTCGAGCGCTGCCGCTGCGCGAAGTGCGCCGTGACGGATCTCGGCGGGCTCTTCTCCCGCTGCGACGCGCTCGCTGTCGTGCCGTTCTTCGACGCCTCCGCGGCGACGGGCATGGAGGGGATGTTCTCCGGGTGCTCGTCGTTGCTGGAGGCGTCGCTTGTGGGCAGCAGGTCGGTGTCGACCGTGGCGTCGATGTTTTACGATTGCACGGCGCTGCAGCGGGCGCCGTCGTTCGACACCTCCGCCGTGACGGATATGAGCTCTATGTTCTACGGGTGCCGCTCGCTTCGCAGGGTGCCGCTCTTCGATACCGCTGCGGTGACGAGCGTGGAGTCGATGTTCGAGGGGTGCGGCGCCCTGCAGGAGCTGCCGCTCCTGCAGACGGGCTCGGTGACCGACATGGGCCGGATGCTGCGCGACTGCTGTTCGCTCCTCTATGTGCCGCCGTTCGATACGGCCTCGGTGGTGGGGATGCGGGAGATGTTCTACGGGTGCCGCTCGCTCCTCAGCGTGCCGCCCTTCGAGACGGGGTCGGTGACCGACATGAGCTACATGTTCGGCCGGTGCTCGTCGTTGCAGCGGGTGCCGTTGTTCGACACCGCGTCGGTGACGAACATGACGGCGGCGTTCAGCTATGCGTACGCCCTCGCGGAGCTCCCCGCGCTCGAGGCGGGGAGCGTGACGGCCTTCGGGCCGGCGATCTTCACCCCCGGCGCGTTCCAGGGGTGCGCTTCACTGCGCCGTTTCGGGCTGCAGGGGGTTGGGGCGACGTTCAGCGTCGCCGGCTGCGGGCTGGGGCCGGTGGCGCTCGACGAGCTCTACATGTCGCTGGCCGTGGTGAGCTCCAGGACCGTGACGGTCACCGGCAACTGGGGGACCGGCGGCGACCATCCGGAGATCGCGACGGCGAAGGGGTGGACGGTGACGGGGTAAAGGGTATCGAGAGAACACTGAGAAGAGGGGGAAAGTAGTATGGCATTCTACAAAAACGACGGGGGGGCGCTGCTCGAGGCGCCGAACTTCGTGCTCAACCGGGCCTACGAGCTGCGGGCGGAGAGCCATCTGGAGCAGGAGTATCCGGTGGACGGGTGGTGGTGGTTCGAGAGCGCCGGGGAGGCCTGCGGGTTTTTCGGGGTGCCGGTGCCGGCCCCGGCACCCGAAGAGGGTGGAGAGGCTGAAGCGGGTGAAGAGGGGGTGCGGCCATGACGCCGAGCTGGGTCGAGCATGTCGACCTGGTGCAGGCCATCCTGGTGGGGTGCATCGGGCTGATCTCGTGGTTCACGGCGCGGACCCTGAAGCTCGTCGATCGGAACCAGACGGAGCTGTTCGAGCGCATCACCCACCTGGAGCGGGAGTTCTACCGGCTGCAGGGGGAGCATGAGGCCAACCGGTTTTTCCGCATAACAAACCATCAGTCATGATCGATATGGAAACGAAACAGAAGAGGGCGCTCTCTGTGCTGCTCGACAACGGTCACGGCTCCGATACGCCGGGCAAGCGCTCGCCGGAGTGGGGGGACATGGAGCAGCTCTTCGAGTGGGAGTTCAACCGCGCGATTACAAAGCGCGTGGCGGCCGGGCTCGAGCGGCTCGGCATCGAGTGCGAACTCGTGGTGCCGGAGGAGGAGGACATCTCCATCACGGAGCGGATCGTGCGCGTGAACACGAGGGCGAGGAGGGCCTCCTCGGACGGCCGTGCTGCCATCCTTGTCTCGGTGCACGCCAACGCCTCGCCCGATCCGCTTCGGCCCGGCAGAGGCTGGGAGTGCTGGACCTCGCGGGGCCATACGAAGTCCGACGAACTGGCCGAGATGCTGTACCGGGAGGCGGCGCGCTATCTCTGGGGGTTCCTGCGCCGGAAGGACAGGCGCGACGGGGACAGCGACAAGGAGACGAACGCGTTCTCGCTGCTTTCCAGGACGATCTGCCCGGCGGTGCTGACCGAGAATCTGTTCATGGATAATCCCGAGGAGTGCCGGTTCCTGCTCGGCGAGAGCGGGAGGGAGGCCGTCGCGCGGCTCCATCTGCAGGCCATCGTCGAATACAACCGCCGCTTCGGCATCAACCACATCTGAGCCATGGGCGTTCCGGTTATCGGGGAGATCATCGCGGCGGTGGGTTCGGTCATCGACGAGCTCCATACGAGCGGCGAGGAGAAGAACGCCGCCGCGCTGGAGCGGCTGAAGCTCGTCCAGCGGCAGCTCGTCGGTCAGCAGGAGATCAACCGGGAGGAGGCCGGGCACGCGAGCGTCTTTGTCGCCGGATGGCGACCGATGGTAGGGTGGGTGTGTGCGGTGGCGCTGGCCTATGCGGCGATCCTGGAGCCGGTGGGGCGGTTCCTGGCGGTGGTGCTGTTCGGGTACCGGGGGGAGTTTCCGGCGGTGGATACGTCGGTGACGATGCAGGTGCTGCTCGGCATGCTGGGGCTCGGGGTGATGCGGAGCTGGGAGGGGAGCCGGGGGGTGAAGCGCAGCTCCCTTGAGCGATGAAGGTCACCATCCGCAAGGACCGGATGCTGCCGCACCAACGGGAGTTCTGGGAGTGCAGGAAGTTCCTGAACCTGCTCGTCGGCGGGTACGGGTGCGGCAAGACCCATATCGGGGCGCTGAGGGTGATCTGGCTGAGCTACCTCAACCGGCCCTATCCGGTGCTCTACGTCAGTCCGACCTACCCGCAGGCGCGCCGCACCATCATCTTTACCCTCGAAACCCTGCTCTCGGAGGCCGGGGTCCGCTACAGCTACAACAAGAGCTATCATGAGATCCGCATCCCGGGCTGGGGCGGGCTGATCTGGATCGCCAGCGGCGAGATCCCCAATTCGCTGAAGGGGCCGAACGTGGCGGCGGCCGGCATCGACGAGCCGTTCATCCAGAAGCGGGAGACCTTCGAGGTGATCCTTTCGCGCGTGAGGGAGAACAAGGCGCCGCACAACGAGATCTTCCTGACCGGGACGCCGGAGCAGCTCAACTGGGGCTACGAGGTGGCCATGAACGACGAGGGGCGCTTCGACATCCAGGTGACCTACGGGCGCACGGAGGACAACACCCACCTGAGCGCTCAGTTCATCTCGATGCTCAGGAGCGCCTACGACGAGAATCAGGTGGCGGCGTACATGAACGGGATGTTCGTGAACCTGACGAAGGGGAGGGTCTACCGCTATTTCGAGAGGACGGAGCATGTCAGGGCGGCGGAGTCCCTCCGGCCGGGGCCGGAGGAGGCCGTCCAGGCGGGGATCGATTTCAATGTGGAGTACATGACGGCGGAGCTGTTCGTCCGACGCGGCGACCGGCTCCATTTCTTCGAGGAGATACGCCTGGCCGATGCCGATACCTACCTCCTGGCCGACCTGCTGCACGGGAAGTATCCCGGCATAACGCTCTATCCGGACGCGAGCGGGAGCAGCCGGAGGACGAGCGCGAGGAAAAGCGACCACACGATCCTGCGCGACCGGGGGTTCCGTGTCCTGGCGCCGAAGGCCAATCCGGCGGTGAAGGACCGGGTGAATGCGGTCAACAACCTGCAGCGGACCGGCCGGCTGACGGTCGGCGACTGCCCCCATCTGGTGAAGGATCTGGAGCGGGTGGTGTGGAAGAGGGGGGAGCTCGACAAGCATTCGGATCCGAAGCTCACCCATGCGAGCGATGCGGCGGGGTACGCCGTCAGTTACCTCTTCCCGGTGAGGATAGAGCGGCCGTATGAACAGCCAACCGTCTGGAGGGTATAGCTATGGCTACTGCGAACAGCGCGCTTCCGTCCCTTGCCTCGCTTTTCGAGAAACATCCGCTCTACGGGGCCTACAGTGCGGAGTGGGAGTATTACCGAGAGAGCTACCAGGGGGGGAAGGCCTACCGGGATGCACGGCTGCTCTATCCCTACCGGTTCGAGAAGGATGCGCGGGGGGCTTCGATGTACGAGGAGCGGCTCGGCCAGACGCCGCTCGACAACCACGCGGAGAGCACCCTGCACACCTACTCGTCGTTCCTGTGGAAGAAGAAGCCGCAGCGGGACCTGGGCGTGCTCGCCGACGATCCGGAAACCCTGGCGATGCTCCGGAACGCGGACCTGGAGGGGACGCCGCTCGACGAGTTCATGCGGGCGGTGCAGATCCATACGGGTATTTACGGCCATGCGTGGATCGTCGTCGACAAGGCCCCGCACCGCTGCCGCACGCTTGCCGAGGAGCGCCGCAACGGGATCCGCCCGTACCTGGTGCGCTATGATCCGCCGAGCGTCTACAACTGGGTGATCGAGCGGACGGCGGCGGGGGCGGTGGAGACCGCCTACCTGAAGGTGGTCGAGGAGGAGCAGGGGGCCGGCGGGGTGAGCTCGAAGACGGTACGGATCTGGACGCGGGAGCGGACGGAGGCGTACCGGGTGGGCGGTAATGCGAACAGGGTGGAGCTCCTCCACAGTGCGCCGAACCCGATCGGGATGGTGCCGGCCATCTGCCATTACGGGCGGAGCCGGCTGCATCGGGGGGTCGGGGCGAGCGAGATCAAGGATGTGGCGCGGCTGCAGCAGAGCATCTACAACGATCTGTCGGAGCTGGCGCAGACGATCCGCAACACCAACCATGCGACCCTCGTGAAGAACCCGGAGGACGATCTGGCGGGAGGGGCCGGCGGGGTGGTGGTGATGGCGGAGAGCACGGAGGCGGGCAAGAAGCCCTATCTGCTGCAACCGCAGATCTTCCAGCTGGACGGTATCATCAAGAGCATCGAGAAGAAGGAGGAGATGATCAACCGCATGACGCATCTGGCGCCGGTCAGGAGCGTCAGGACGCAGGCCGAGAGCGGCGAGGCGATCAAGACGGAGTTCCAGCTGCTGAACGCATTGCTTTCGGAGATGGCCTCGGGGCTGCAGATGACGGAGTACCGGATGCTGGAGATCTTCTGTCGGTGGCTCGGAAAGGAGCGGGAGGGGGAGCGGGTAATCATCAAGTACCCGGAGAAGTTCGAGCTGCGGGACCGGCAGCAGGACCTGAACCTCCTGAAGGAGGCGGGTGGGCTGACGGTCAACAGCCCGACGTTCCAGCGGGAGCTGCAGAAGCTGGTCGCCTCCATCGCGCTGGAGGACGATGCGCAGCTGGAGGAGATCAACGGGGAGATCGAGGGAAGCGGCTGAGACGGCTTCCATGGCGAGCGAGCGGCGGTGGGCTGCTGCTCGAGGGCGGGGAGGGGGAAAAGAGAACGCCCGGAAGGGAGGTTCCGGGCGCTGCGGGTGGGGGCTTCAGGCGGCCTGCTGCAGCAGCTGGCGTTTCCTGATGAAGGCGACGGCGAGGCCGCCGATGCCGAGCAGGAGGTAGGTCGAGGGTTCGGGGACGGGGCTCGCTTCAAGGGCGGCACCTAAAAGGGAAGAAGAGCTCCCTAGGGTTATTGTGCCACCGTCGTAACTGCTGATGTCAAATGTAATGTAGTTGGTATCCCAGTGCGTGTCCTCCGGGAATGTAGTTGGTGTGCTCCCACTCACCGCTGTGCCGTTAATTGTGACTACTGGTGCCAACAGCGAGGAGTCCAGATAGTATAACGTTAGCGTGTCATATCGGCCGGTCGGCACATTTGACATAGTGACCGTATTGTAAAAATAGCTATTGTCGAAGATAGTGGTGTTATAAGCGCTAGATTGGTAGTAGACTTGTATGCCATCGTCGTACGTTACAACATGGTTGGTAGCATCGAGCGAGGTAGGGTTGTTCCAAGTCCTATCAAATTGGTTGAAAGTAGTGCCAGCAGAGTTCGCGCTAAAATTGAGATAGATTATGTCTGCCTCCGCCCTCGCCGGCGAAAGGTACAGTGCGCCGCTCAAGGCGATGACGGCTGCGAAGGTCTTCGCCAGCCGTGAAACCATTTTAGGGTATTTGTCTTGCATGCTAAGGTGTTTTTTTAGAATACGTTGACGGTGTTCGATAGTATTTGCCCTCTCAATGCTTGTCCATTCTTGCATGATGGCGCCGGATCGCTTCCGGAGAAAGATATGCTATTAATGTAGTATAATGCGGAGAAAAAATGCAAGAGAAACTGCCAAAAATCTTGTTTTATCGGGGCTTTAGCTGCAAGCGTCCCCTCCCGTTGACGGGCTTGAATTCCTTGCTGTTGCGTTGTTGAAGAATTCAATTCTTCGCCGGGCGGCACGCAATCGCCGCTCGGGGAGATGACGCGCAGCTGGAGGAGATCAACGGGGAGATCGAGTTGAATGGCGGGTGAGTATCTGGGCGTGGCATCCTGATCCCGTGTACGTAGTATCCTGCGGTTAGGTTGTCATATCCACCCCGACCGTAAGCTCCGCCCCTCGGCAACGAGCCTGCACCGTCTTCGGGTGACGCGCACGCCGGCTTTGCCTGGCAGGGAGCCTCAGTGATGAGGCTCCCCGCAGTACGTTGCCTGTTGGCACCGCTGGCTCATGGGTGGACTGGGCGATGCCGGCGGTGTGTCACGGGCAGAGGGGAAAACAAACGTGAGCAGCCCGAACGGGAATGACGCTGCAGCGGGGTGAAGCGCTTCATCGGCAGAACGGAAAAAGGCTTTGACTTAGGGGGGGGCGGCGTGTGGCGACGAATCCCGCACAAGGCTTCGTGATTTCGGGGCATCTTCGACCCAAACAGTTCCTCAGCGGTTCCTCAGCGGTTCGGATGTCATACCCGCCGCCTCCTCGAGGGCGTTGGCCTCTCGGGCCATAAGACTGTTCAATACCCTTCTTCGTTCAGTTTTCGGTACTCCTCGCATCCCGCCTGGTGTCCATTGTCACAAGCCTTGCCAAACCACTCTTTTGCCTGTCGTTTATCCTGCCTCACGCTGCTGAGCATGGGCTGATTGATGCGGACTACGGTGGGGGGAGAGGAGGGGGGGGTCGAGAGGAGGGGGGGCATCATAGTAAAAAGCCCCGGTTCTTGCCGGGGCTTTTTTTATTTCTGGTCGATCGGTGGGTGATCTTTCGGCAGCAGCAGTTTCATCGCCTCCAGCATCAGCCTTCCGGCACTTTCGAAATCGTGTTGCCGTCGTTCGGCACTCTCCAGCAGCATCGGCCCCTCTCCGGTTAGCAGCCAGTGCAGGTTGACCCCTTTTGTTCCAATATTTGCGATAAGGTGATCGATCTTTGGCTTGCTTCGACGACATCTCCAGTTTGAAATCGTCGTTTCCTTCTCTCCTATTATATCTCCTAAGGCCCTGTTTCCGCGAGCGTTAAGGGCCTCTTCCAGTCTTTCGACGATAATCTTGCTGTCCATTGTGCCGTAAAAATAGGTTGTTGTTTTCTTGTATGTAATCCAATTTCTACGCAGAATATCCAAAGAAGGAAGGAGAATTCATAGCGGAATGTGCAAACAGAGGAAAAAATGGGGACAGCCGGCGACCATCGTCGGCAGCTGCGCGGCGGGAGCGCGAGGAGCTGCTTGGCCGGATAACAGCCCGATAGGGCAGGAGGTATGAGGAGAGAAGCGGTCATGGCCGGCACGACGGCCGAGGGGGAACGGGGCCGACGAACGGGTCGCAGCGTTCCTCGGCGGCAATGAGCAGGCCGTAATCTCGATAGCATTCGTCACAAGCGGGCAGGGCGGAGGGCTCGCTGCAACACGCCGGGAACCGGGGTGCAACAGGAGGGAAGGATGAGCATGACAATGGCAGCAGCGACAGAAAAAAACATGGAGACTCGGGTGCCGGCAACACCCTGCCGGGAGATCGTGCTGCAGATGCAGCTCTCGCAGGACGCCATCGCCGAGGCCTGGATGCTCTATCTCAAAGTGCAGGGGCTCGACCCCGTGATGGTCAGCGTGACGGCCGGCGAGTCGGGTATCAGCGCCAACGTCCACATACTCGGCCTCGAAGAGGCGGCGCGCCGGTGAGGGCGCGCCGGTTCACGCAAACCATGCTGACGCAGGCCATCGTGATCCTCTTCGGCATCTCGGCAGGTGGCGGCGGGGCATGGTGTGCCGAGGCCGGGTTCTGGGCGTCGGCGATCCTGCTCGTCATCCAATGCAGCACACTCAACAACGACGTATGAACGACTCGGCGCAGCGCCATATCCGCCTCGAGCGGATCAGCCTCAGGAACTCTACGGGCATCGAGGCCTTCGGCATCACGCCCGAGGGCAGGGGTGCCGCCATACGGGGCGGCACCGGCACCGGCAAAAGCACGGTGGCCGACGCCCTCGGCTGGCTGCTTTTCGACAAGAGCCAGGCGGGGGAGCAGGTCTTCTCGTTACAGACGCTCGAGGCCGGCAACGAGGCGCTGCACGGTCTCGAGCACTCGGTCGAGGCGACCCTTTGTGTCGGGGGTGCGGCCACGACGCTCAAGAAGAGCCTGAACGAGCGGTGGAGCAGGAAGAAGGGGGCCGCCGCGCCGGAATGCATCGGTCATGAAACCCTCTACCATATCGACGGCGTCCCGAGGACGAAGGCCGAATACGACGAAGCCGTCCGGGCGCTCTGTCCCGAAGAGCAGCTCAGGCTCATCACGAGCGCTTCGTATGGCACTTCGTATTCCAATGCTCTCAAATGGCCGCAGCGGCGCCGCCTGCTGCTCGACATCGGCGGCGAGGTGAGCGGCCAGGAGGTCGTCGACGCCCATGAAAATCTCGGGGAGGGTCTCGGGGAGGGGTTCGGGGAGGTCGAGGCCGTCTTCGACGGCCACACCCTCGACGAGCGGATGAAGAGAGGGCGGGCGGCAATCCTCTCGGGCGATACGGCCGATATCGGGGCGAAGATCACGGAGCTGAAGGAGGGCCTCCGCAGCGGGAGCCTGCAGCGGGAAGATGCACTGCAGAGGAGCGCCCGGCAAAAGGATGCCGCACGTGCCGAGGTCGAGGCCTTCCGGCGTGTGATTGAGGACGCCACGGCCGCCGCGGACTATGCCGCTAGTGCCGTCGGTACCCTTCAGGAGGAGATCGAAGGGCTGCGGGCAAAATGGAGCCGTGAGCAGGCCGCGGTATACGATGAAGGATCCTGCCCCTTCTGCGGCCGGGAACTCCCGGCCGGGGAACTTCGCCGGTGCTTCAGCCAGGAGAAGGCCAGGAGGCTCAAAGCGATCGAGGCCGGTGTCGCTGCCAGTGCCAAAGAGAAGGCGCGGCAGGAGGCGACGCTGGCCGTCCTCTGTGAGAAGATCGAGTCCGGCAGGCGCCGCATGCAGGAGGCTGAAGCGCGCAGCGCGGCTCCGGTGCCGCCCTGCGAGCTTCAGCCGCGCGCCAGGGAGCGTGGGATCGCGGAGCTCGACAGGGAGATCTCGGGCATCGAAGCCGAACTCGCCCGTGACGACTCGATGGCCGAAACCGGCGAAACCCTCGTCCCTTCGCCGGGCGGCGCCATGGTCCCCTGGAGCGACGCCGGCACCGGCGCAAGGCTGGAGGCCGGCCCGGAGACCAGGCCCGTCGCCGACAGGGCGGGCCGGGAGTTCAGCATGAAGGAGGAGCCGGAGTGAACGAAGAGCGGATTACGGGGGGTGCTCCCTCACGTGAGGCGCTCGAGCGGGAGCATGCTGCAACCATGCGGCGCCTCGATCTCCTCAGAAAGGAGTTTGCCGACTATGTCAGAATCCAGTCCGAGGCCGCCGTGCCGCCGGATGTGGCCGATTCGGTCGCCATGATCGAAAAGACCTTCAAGCGCCTCATGCAGCACGCCGAGCAGAGCGCAAGGCGGCGCTACGCCGCCCGGCTCGGCGAACGCTGAGGCCGCTGTTCCCCGCATACGTATCTCACAACCAAACCCTGTCGCCTATGTTGATCAAAAGAGGAAACGGAAGCTATGTCCAGATGTCGACGAGGCCCCTGGAGAGCCGGCCCGAGTATTGGACGGAGTGCCGGGGGTTCGGCCACGGCTTTTCGCAGCAGCTCCATCTCGATGAGCAGGAGCTGCTCAGGAGGAGGGGGGAGTTCATCGTCTACGAGAGCTGTCGGAACCGGCACTGCATCGATGTGATCGGTAAGGGGGCCGGATTCATCGACAGCACCCGTGCGGGCGTCTTCAGGCGCTTTTTCGAGTGGGCCGATGCCAAAGAGGATCGAAAGGAGGGTCGATGAGGGCGGGGGAGGCCGTCGGCGGCAGCGGGGCGGCGGAGGGCTCCGGCGGATGGGTGAAGCTCCACCGGCAGCTGGCGCAGTGGGAGTGGTATACCGACGCCAACACCTTCCGGCTGTTCGTGCACCTGCTGCTCATGGCCAACCATGCCGACACCCGGTGGCGCGGACAGCGTGTCCGCCGCGGCCAGGTGCTGACGGGGCTCGAGCAGCTCTCGGGCGAGCTGAGGCTTTCGGTGAAGAGGGTACGCGTCGCGCTCGAGCACCTCGTTTCGACAGGCGAAGTGACAAACCGTTCGACAAACCGCTACCGGGTGATAACCATCACCAACTACAGCTTCTTTCAGGGCGGAGTAGAGCCGAAACGGCAGGCCGGAAGGCGGGCGGAGGGGAAGGAGGATGGGCCGAAAGAGGGCAGGCAAAGGGCAGCATCCAAGAAGGGAAAGAATGAAAAGAACGAAGAGTCCCTGGGGAAGGGCGAAGCGGAGGGGCTCTTGAATCCGGGGTTTTCGGAGGGGTTCATGCATGGGGTGTGGGCGTTCTACGCCGCCAACAAGAGCCGTCCGTACCGGAACGCCAGGGTCCAGAACGTCGCCCTCCGCCAGCTCCATGAGATGAGCGGGGGGAGCGAGGAATGCGCCGGTGAGGCGCTGCGCCAGACCCTTGCCAACGGCTACCAGGGCTTCACCTGGTACTTCAGCCGCAACCAGCAACCAAACCTGGAGGGAGGCAGTCATGGCAGAGGAGCAGAGGGGCCTGCAAAGAGCGACCACGCAGCGCTCATGCAGGCAATCGCAGATCGCGCGAAGGGAATGGGATGAGCGGGCCTCGCAGGGTGAGGTCATGGAGATGCTCGCCGAGGTGCAGCGCTCGAAGGGGAAGTGGTACAGCGAGGTGATGGCGCGCTTCTACGCCTCCGCCGTCGCCGAACGCACGAGAGAGCATCTCGATGGGCTCGTGGGGGCGGTCAGGGGGACGGGGATCAACCGCTCGGATCTCGTCGTGGTGGCGCGCCGGCTGCGGCAGGGGGAGTTTTCGGGAACGACCTATATGCCGCTGCCCGACGAGGCGGCCATCATCCGCACGGTGCGGGAGGTGCAGCGCGAGGGGGTCGGTAGGCGGGCCGCCGAAGAGAGGGCGCCGCTCGAGCTCGAACCCGTCGACATGAGCGAGTACGAGGGCATGAGCGAGGAGGAGAGCTGGAACGCCCTTGTTGAAAAGGCTTACCGGAAGCTCGGCGGCCGGTAGCATCAATCCAACCCCAGAGCCCGAAGCGTATGAGCCAGCCCGGAATCCACCGCCCCCCGCTCAGAGCCGCCGTGGCGCCGGCGCGGCTGCCGGAAGACGGGGAGGAGCGCTCCCTCCAGAAGGCCTCGAGGATGGTGGAGCAGAAGCTGCTGGCCGGCAGGACCTGCATCATCGGCCGGTGCACGCACAGCCGCCGCGGGCGGCTCTATGCGGATGTGCTCGGAATGGGGCGGGTGTACGGGAACAGTCTTGAGGAGCTGGAGCGGGCGGTGGTGGAGGGGCCGCTGTACAGGGTGTAGCTTCTCCGGGCGATACGCGCGTGCCCGGCACGGGCTCGGGCGTCGGGGTTTGCGGTGGCGCATAATTTTTGTATGTTCCCGTATGCATTCGTGTGTTTTTGTGTGGGGCGGTGCGGCGTTCTTGCCGGCGGCCCCTCCCAACCACAGTACGGGAGGATAGGATGACGATCTCCAAAACGATCAGGCTGCTGGCGCTTTCGGCGCTGCTTCTCCTTGCCCCGCGTCCGGCCCTTCTGGCTGCGGTCGCCTACATCAACCTCGGCGGCGGGCCCGTCGCCGGCGGCGACGACGCCTACTTCGGTATGGACTGGGCGGCGGGCTCGATGGTCCAGGGTCCCGGTACCGCCCTGTACAGTGCGTCGGGTTTCGACTACGTCCTCGGAAGGGCGGTTGCGGACGACTATTTCAATATCTCGACGCCCGACATGCAGTCTGCCGGCGGGATTTTCGCCACGGGCATCCTCGACGACGCCCGGAACACCGTCTCGTTTACCAACCTGGACGCCGCCGGAACCTATACCCTCACCGTCCTCTCCTCGAGCGCTACGCTCTCGAATACAGAGGGGCTCGCGGCGGTGGGCGAGGTGACGGTGGTGGGGTCGGGTGTCTATAGCACCACCTACGCCATCACCGGCACGAGCGCGCAGTCGCTCACCTTCTTCGACTCCTCATCCTCATATGATCCGACGTCGCCCGGCGTCCTGTTCGCGCTCAGCATCGAGGGCGAGCCCTCTCCCGTGCCGGAGCCCGCTCCGCTGCTCCTTTTGGGGGTTGGGGGGCTTGCCCTCTTCGCCCTCGGGCGGCGGGGCCGGATGGCGGAGCCGGCGCGGGGCTCTTGAGCGGCGTTGAGAGCTTCGGTCGCTCTTGTTCCTTTCGCCTTTTCGTCACTCTTTTCGTCACTCTTTTCGTCACTCTTTTCGTCACTCTTTTCGTCACTCTTTTCGTCACTCTTTTCGTCACTCTTTTCGTCACTCTTTTCGTCACTCTTTTCGTCACTCTTTTCGTCAATAAAAGCGGATGCGAAACGCCCTGAGGGGGGGCAAAGGGGGTGCGGAGGGGGTTGCGTGGGGTGGTTGCCGAACGCGCCGGAACGCGGGCGCCTGTAGCGGCATGTGTTGAAGAGAGGGTCTGTTCTTCAGCGCGCCTGTCGTTTTTTTTCTCTCCGTTCTTCCTTCCCTCCCCGTTCCCTTGTTCTTCCCTCTGCTCTCGTTCTCCTGCTTCTGCTCCCGCTCTCCGTGTAGCCGCTTCTCGGCGCCCGTTGGCGTTCCGGCCCTCGGGGCTCCGGCGCCGTGCGCCGCTTCCGGCTCGCCCTCTTCATGCGTGGGGGGGCTGGTCCATGGCCGTCGTTGGGGGGGAATGCTCGTTGGGGGGGAATGGTCAGGAGAAGCTGGTGAGGGTGATGAGGTAGAGGAGGCCGATGTAGAAGGGCCAGTAGAGGTAGCGGAAGATGAGCCCGTTGCGGTAGGCGAAGAGCGGGAAGCGGTGCTCTTCGGTGAGGGCGATGGCGATGAAGATGTTGGCCAGGATGGCGAAGTAGATCATGAAGTAGATCTTCTCGACGTAGAGGATGTCCTCGGCCACCACCTCGCCGCGGGCGTTTTTGACGGCGAAGATGAGGAAGAGGGTGAGGGTGGCGCCGATGACGGAGGTGCGCATGGCGTCGAAGTTGAAGCGTTTGCGCCCTTCGGCGTCGTTGGTGATCATGCGGATGCCGGAGTAGAGGATGGTCAGGATGACGAAGACCGGGATCAAAACGGAGACGAAGGTGCCGACCCAGTCGCGTCCCATGGAGACGTTGAGGACCAGGTCCTTGAGGTAGCGGTCGCCGTCGGCCAGTCGCTGGCCGTAGTCGATGCCGTAGGTGTGGCGGCTGAGGGTGAAGTAGGTGTCGTCGATGCGCCATCCCGGTACGGAGAAGTTGTCGGCCACGAGGGTGCGGGCCGAGGGGGAGAGGAGTTTGTAGGCCGCCAGGTCGGGGATGAAGAGGACGGGCGAGAAATCCTTCGGGGGTCGGATCCTCAGCGTGATGTCGAGCCGGTCGAAGGGGTAGAGGCTGGTTTTGAAGTCCTGGCGGATCCGGGTGGTGAAGGAGCGGCCGACGACGGTGTGGCCCCCCTCCCTGATCCGGTACTCCTCCTGCAGCCGGGTCTCGATCTGGTCGGGGAAGCGCAGCCCTTCGGCGAGGGCCGGATCCGTTCCGTCCGGTATCCGCTGCCAGAGGATGCCGGAGAGGTCGGCCGTCTGGCTGGCCTCGTCGAGGCGGGCCGAGCGGAGCAGGATCCCGGTCTCGATCGCCTGCGGCTCGGGGGCTCCGCTTCTGCGGGCCTGCCGGCGTTCCGCTTCGAGGTGGCGCTCGACCTGGAGCGTCGTGGTGATGCACCCCTCGGCGTAGGGCGAGGGCTTGCCCCGGGCGACCTGCAGGGTCCAGAGGGCCAACAGGCCGGCAAGCAGGAGCGCGGTCGAGAGGAGGGAGAGGCGGCGTATCCCGGAAAGGGAGGGTCCGGAGCGGCTGAAGAGGAAGAGGGTCAGTCCCGAGAGGAGGAGGAGGGCGACGGCGGCGCTCAGCAGCTGCAGGCTGCGCCGCTTGAGCACGGCGTCGGAAACGGAGAGCTCGCCGGTGACGAGTGTCACGCCGCTCATCCATCCGGTCCGGGCCACCGGCTCGAACCGGACGAGGGAGGGCTGCCGGGAGAGCTCGTTGGGCTCCAGCACGGTCGTCGGCTCGCCGTTCCTGAAGGCGGCCGCGACGGCGGCGGCGTTGCCGGCCGAGTAGGCGGCGGCTGCGTGCCGGAGGATGTTGAACCCCCGGACCAGCAGCTCCCGGGAGGGGTGGGCGATGAGCGCGCCTTCGCGCTCGGCGATGAAGCGGTAGCCGTAGCTTCCCATGTCGCGGCGGTTGAGGAGGCTTGTGAGCTGCTCCATCTGGACCCCGGCCTGGATCCAGCCGATCGGTTGTTCCTCCTTCGGCGCGATCGGCAGCAGGTAGGCGGCCGTCATGGCGTGCTTTCGGCCGTCCCAGCGGGCGGGCTGCCATCCCGCTGCCGGCGCCGCTTTTGGCGTCTCTGCGGGCCGGGCCCGTTCGGTGAGGGTGAGCCGGAGGCGCCTGAAGACCGGTTCGAGCTCCTTGTGTTCGAGGGCGCGCCGGAGCCCCGAGGCCGAATCGACGAGGCAGAGCTCGAGCGATACCTTCCAGGGGCTGTCGGCCTCGCGGCGGTAGACGAGTTCGACGAACCGGCGTTCGTCGAAGGGCGAGGCCTCGAGCGCCTCTTGCAGCTCCGCCGTGTAGCGCTCGACCTCCCGCGCGTAGGATTCGATGCGGCGCGCGTCGGCCATGGTGCCGTTGACGGCCCTCGCCTCGATCGTCTTGTGGTTGGTATGCAGCAGGAGGGCGAACGAGGCGCCGAGGTAGAGGGTCGCGGCCGCGACGGCGAGGGTGAGCCCGAGGAGGAGGCGCTTCGGGAGGGGGCGCAGGAGGAGGGGGCGCGCTCCGGTGGTGGGCGGGCTTGTCTTCACCGTTCCTTCCCCCTCCCTCCGCGGTTCGTGGAGGCCATGGCGAAGGCGGGCAGGATCAGGGCGCAGAGGCCCGTCAGGGTGAAGGCGAGCATCGAGCGGTTGCGCATCGAGTAGAGCTCGTCCATGGGAATCCAGCCGACGAGCAGGTACTCGTCGGTGACCCGGTACCTGCAGTAGCTCTCCGTTCCCTCCACCCGTGCGCGGCACTCGCCCGCTTCGCCCTTGATACGGTGGCGTTCGAATCCCGCTTCGGCGATCTGCCTGCCCAGCAGCGTTTCGCTGCCGGCGCTCTGGATCGTTCCGTCCAGGTCGGCGACGAGCAGCGCCCCGCTCTTGCCGATGCGCATGTCCGTCGCGATTTTTGCGATGTCGGCGGCCTCCATCGCCCGCTGGAGGCGCTCGGGCCGGTAGCCGGTCTGCACGATCCCCCTCCGCTCGATGCGCGCTACGCCCGTGTACTGGAAGAGCTCCTTGTCGATTCCCTTCGGCATGGGGCGCTGGGCGAGGGCGAATGCGGGGTAGTCGACGGCCAGCATGAAGACGGCCGACTGCGGGTCGGAGTCGTAGCGGTAGCCGACGTAGCCGGGCTTCGTCGAGGCCGTGAGCACCCCGCGCTCGTCGGCGACGTGCAGTTCGTCGACGTTGAGCATCTTCCGGTAGGCTTCGAGCCGCGAGGGCGAGGAGAGGAGCGTGGGGTCGAGGGCGATGGCGGAGGCGAACGCCCGCGTCTTGGCGATCGACTGCTCGTCGGATTCGGCCCGGAGGGCCTCGAGGGTCCGCCGGTTCCGTTCGATCCGTCCGGCCGCGTCGTCGAGGTTGAGCGAGATCTCCCGCGAGGCGTCTTCCTGGGCCAGCTCGGTCTGCAGGACGAAGAGGATTGTGGAGGCTCCGAGGAAGAGGATCGTGGCGATGAGCGGCATAAAGCGGAGCAGTCCGGCCGGGAGTCGGGGGGGCATCGGAAGAGGGCGGTTTAAGGGGTTGTTCAGGGGATGGATTCGGTGGTGGTCGGGGCGGTTTGGCTGAGGCGTTGGCGTCGGGCGGCGTATCGGGTTGTGTGTTTCGGTGCTGTCGGGTTGTGTGTCGGGCGCTTCAGGGGCGCTGGCGTGATCGCCCCGGCTTCGAGCCGGTGGGGGTACGCTGGAGTCAAGATAGGGATACGCCGTTTTTCTGCCTCCCTTCGTGTGTTACGGTTGTGTGAATTGTGGTTGCGCTGCGGGGGTCGGGGCGGTGTCCGGGCCGGTTGCGGTCCCGAAACCCTCGCGCAGTAGGCGATGAGCCCCCCCGGGTGTGCTCTCCTCTCCTTCGAGGGAGAAGAGAGGGGGGGGCGGGGAGGGAGGGAGGGAGGGAGATGAGGCGTCCCTGCATGGCCGGGTGGGGTTGCACTCGGTGAACGGTGACGGCAAGCTTTCCTGGGAGCATCCCGGGGCTGTGCGGTCACGGTCGATGCTGCTCGGTTGCCGATGCGTTTTTTTTGTTTTTGAAGTGAAAAGAGGTAAATTAGCGCACGGTTCGGCTCTGTTGGAAAGATCCGGCAGGTTTGGTTGGTATATGTGTATTTTGTATATATCTGCGCCTGCAGGGCTTTCGTTCCGGCTCCGTTCCGCAGGATTCGTCGCGTTTTTTGTTCGTGTTTTGTCTGTGTCGGCGGCCGTTGTAAGAGGCCGCAATGGGATGTGCTCATCTGCCTTTTTTAGTCGGAACGGTTCGGCCGCTGTGACTGAAGGCGGCGAAGCCGTTCCGGCCGGATCGATCCGGCTCCGTTTCCCTTTTCCCGTTACCTCATGCACGCCCCCATTCCCTCGTCCATCCTCTCGACTGTTCCGTTCCCGTCCGGCGCGCTGCTCGTCGTGCCCTTCGCGGTGACCTCGTTCGTCGCCTTCCTGCTCGTCGCCACCGCCGGGCTGCACGGGAGGCATTCGTTCGACAGCAGCGAGGGGGTGCAGAAGGTCCACGTGGGGGATACGCCGCGCATCGGCGGCCTGGCGATCCTCCTGGGGCTCGTGGCCGCCCTGCTGCTTGTCCCCGCCGGGTCGTCCCGGCTCTTCTTGCTCACGCTGGTGGCGGCCGTTCCGGCGTTCGTCTCCGGTTTCGTCGAGGACATCACGGGCCGGGTCGGCGTCAACGAGCGCCTCCTGGCTTCCATGCTGAGCGGTTTTTTCGCCTGGCTGCTGACCGGCTACCGCCTCGACCATGTCGCCCTTCCCTTCGTCGACCCCCTCCTCTCCCTTCCCGTCATTTCCGTTGCCTTCACCGCGTTCGCCGTCGGCGGCGTGGCCAATTCGCTCAACATCATCGACGGCTTCAACGGCCTGGCCGGCGGTTCCGCCGCGATCGGGTTCGGGGCGCTGGCCTTCATCGCCGCCCAGGTCGGCGATTCGGAGCTCGCCATGCTGGCCCTCGCCGTCCTGCTCGTCCTGCTCGGCTTTCTGCTGCTGAACTTCCCGTTCGGCTTGATCTTCATGGGCGACGGCGGCGCCTATCTGGTCGGGTTCCTGCTGGCCTGGGTCTCGGTCATGCTGCCGGCGCGCAACCCGGAGGTCTCCGTCTGGGCGCCGGTGCTCGTTGCGGCCTACCCGGTCGTCGAAACCCTCTTCAGCATGATCCGCCGGCTCTCCCGGCGCATGAGTCCGGGGGAACCGGACCGGGCGCATCTGCACAGCCTCATCCACCTCAATATCGTCGAGCGGTATTTCTCGGGTCTCGATCCCCGGCTCTCCAACGGCCTGGTCTCTCCCTTCTGCTGGACGTTCGCGGCCGCTCCGGCCCTGGCGGCCTGTCTCCTCTATGGCGACGCGTCGCTCTTGCGGCTGCTCTTTATCGGGCTTTTTTTCTTCTACGCCCTGCTCTACCGTTTTGTCGTGACGCGCCGTGTGCAGAGCCCTTCCGGGGCGGCGGCCGGGCGGTGAGCCCGGGTGCCGTTCCGTCCTCGTCGTTGTGTGCTGTCGCGGCGGTGCGTTATATTAGTTTGCTATTGCATTCTCTGTCGGTGTATCGCGCGCTGAATGCGTTTCTCTCTTCCTGAACCCAGATCCGATATTGCCATGAACCAGATCCTGAAGAAGGGCTCGGCCCTCCTCCTTGCCGGCCAGATGCTCCTTGCTCCGCTCGCCGCTTCCGCCGAGTCCTTCTCCGGCGGCTCCTCCTTCTCTTCGCCCTCCTCTTCGCGCTCGTACAGCGGCTACAGCCCGTTCGTGCACCCGTCTGCCCAGCAGCCGGGCTCCCCGAGTTTCGGTGTGCCGCTCGACACCTATTTCACCGACAACACCGGCAATATCCTGATGTACGTCAACGTGCTCGGCGAGGTCCAGAAGCCGGGGTTCCAGGTGATGCGCCAGGATGCCGACCTCGGCAACGTGCTCGCCATGGTCGGGGGCCCGAACGACCGGGCCAACCTCAAGAAGGTGAAGGTCATGCGCTACCGTCCCGAGAAGGGCGAGCCGGTCGTCTATACGGTCGATCTCAAGGAGTATTTCAAGACCGGTGAGCGTTCGGGCTTCGTCCAGCTGAAGCCGAACGACACCGTCGTCTTCCCGAAGGACCGCGGGCTCAAGTTCGGGCAGGTGGCGCAGTATACCGGGCTGGCGGTTTCGGTGTTGACGCTCTTTTATTTGATCGATAACAACAATTAAGAGTTGGGTGCGAGCTCCTGCGCCGGTTTTCGTTCCGGAGTTTTCCTTTTGTATTTGTGCCGAGGCGTAGTGCGCCTGCGGGTCTATAGTTAGTGTCTATAGTGTCTATCATAATCCATGGTAAGTCCATGGTCTTCAATACGCCGTAAATGAGTCAGCCGTCCCTATCACAATCCAAGCCGTCGATAACTCAAGCCGCGGCCGGTCATTTCGAGCCTCAGGTCTCTGTTCAGGAGTTGCTTCAGCTCTTTTGGGTCAAAAAGAGGCTTATCGGCTTAGTGATTCTTCTGGTCATGCTGGGAGGGGTGCTGTTCCATTTCTCCCAGACCCCTGAGTACCGCTACCCGGCCATGGTGCTCATCAAGAAAAGCGGCGACGATAAAATTGGGGGCATCAACCCCTATATCTCATTATCCGGTTCGCTGGGCAATGACATCGTGCTCATGCAGTCTGCTCCGCTGGCCGAAGAGGTCGTGCGCGACCTGTACGACGAGCCCGGTCGGCAGAAGCTGGAGCTTTTCGGTGAACGACCCTATACGGCGCCTCTGGCAGACTTCTTCGGAATCAAGTCCGAACCAGTGGATTTCGGGTCGATGCCTCGTGAAATGATGTTCAAGCTCCTTGCGGCGAGGCTCCAGGGCCGGGTGGCGATATCGAGTGCGAAAGAGACCGATATCCTCAACGTGACGGTAGCCAGTCCCTACGCCGACGAGGCGGCCCTGCTCACCAACGCGCTTTGCAAGGCCTATATGCGCAAGGACATCGAGTGGAACGCCGACCGGGCCATGCAGGTGAAGGGGTTCGTCACCGAGCAGCTCGACAAGCAGAAGGCGGAGATCAATGACGTCGACGCCCGCCTTTCCGCCTACATGAAGCGGGAGAACATCTACGAGCTCACCGGCAACGCCCAGAGCCTTCTTACCCGTCTTGTGGAAGCGGAGTCCCGCTACAACGATGCCAAGTCAGAGCAGAACATCCTGCGCAAACGCCGGGACTTCATCGTCACGAAGCTCTCCGAGGAGGAGAAAGCCTTTATGGCCAAGGTCTCGAAGAGCATCGACCGGCAGGCCGGCGAGCTGAAGGCGCGCATCCGCAACGAGGAGAAGTCCCTGATCGGGGTGGAGAAGGAGCCGAGTGCAGAAAGCCGCCAGCAGCTCGAGCTGCTCAAGCAGCGCCTGCTGGATGTGACGCGCAACAGCCTGGCCGGCGAATTGGCCTACTCCTCCGCGGCGCGCCAGTACCAGTTCGACCTCATCTCCGAGCAGCTCCAGATCGATGTCCGCCTGGCCGAGCTCAGCTACGTGGCAGAAGAGTACCAGCGCGTGAAGGGGGTCTATAACGCTCAGCTCAACCAGCTTCCCGTCAAGCAGCTCACCTTCGCCCGTCTCCAGCGTGACCGGGAGGTTCTCACCAACACCTACACCTTCCTCAAGGGCAAGCTCGAGGAGTCGCGCATCCAGATCGCCTCCGAGGTCGGCAAGGTGGTCATCGTCGGCGAGGCCTATCCGCTCGGCGGGCCGGTTTCACCGAATATGAAGAAGAACCTGCTGGCCGCGCTCATCCTCGGCCTCGGCCTCGGTGGGGTTCTGGTCTTCGTGCAGGAGATGCTTGATCATTCAGTGAGGGATGACCATTTCCTGGAGAATCACGGCTTCGTCCCGCTGGCGCTCATCCCCTTCGTCGGCGAAACAGAGCAGAGAGGGCTTCGGGAGCGTCTTTCGGCTCTTCTCAAGGGCGTTGCCGCTCGCCTGCCCGCGTTGCCGCTGCCGCTCGGCGGCGCTGCGAAGGCGGAGAGGCGCTCGTCCGGCGGGTCGAAAGGTAAAAGCAGTCTCGGCAAGCCGCTTCCCGACGGTTCCGGCCGCAAGCCGCTCCTCATCGTCGACCGGCTTGCTTCGCAGCTTGCCGAGTCTTTCCGGGAACTGCGTACGAACGTGGTCTTTTCGCAGGCCGATCGGAACATCAAGAGCCTGCTCATCACCGGTACGGAGGTCAGTGAGGGCAAGTCGACCGTCTGCGTCAACCTGGCCACCGCCTTCGCCCTCACCGGCAAGCGGGTGCTCGTCGTCGACTGCGACCTTCGCCGTCCGAACCAGCACCGGCTGGTCAATAGCAACAAGTCGCCCGGTCTCGTCGACTACCTGGCCGGCGTGCAGGGCGACGTGCACTCGCTGATCCAGCCGACCACCCTGCATGAGAACCTCTTCCTTCTGGCGGCCGGCAGCGCGGCGCCGAATCCGAACGAGCTTTTGGGTTCGAACCGGATGACCGAGCTGGTCGGGGAGCTCGAAAAGGAGTGGGACTATGTCCTGCTCGATTCGCCTCCGGTGCTCCTGCTCAGCGATGCGGCGCTCATCTCCCAGGCGGTCGACGGCATCATCATGGTCGTGCGGGTGGGGCTCACCAACAAGAACCTCCTGAGGGAGGTCCAGAAGATCGAGTACTTCAAGAAGAACCTGCTCGGCGTGGCCGTCATCGGTCCGGTCGACCCGATAGGGACGAGCGGTTTCGGGCGCTACTACGGCCGGTACGGCTACAAGGGCTACTACGGCTACCGCCGGAGCAGCTATACCTCGTATCTCGAAGCGCCTGAGGAAGAGCGGGCGGGGTAGCGGGCGCAGGTTTGGTGGCGAGTAGATCTTGACGAGCACATCTTGACGAGCACATCTTGAAGAGTAGATCTTGAAGAGTAGATCTTGAAGAGTAGATCTTGAAGAATACATCTGTCGAACAGAAAACGTTTTATGCAGTCAGCAGTGAGTGATTTCCCAAAGAGCTTCCCCAGGATCTACGTCGCAGGCCACCGGGGCATGGTAGGCTCGGCCATCGTCCGCCGCCTGCTCGCATCCGGTCATCCCGAGTCAGGCATCATCACCCGGACGCATGCTGAGCTTGATCTGACGGAACAGGCGGCGGTGCGGGAGTTCTTTGCCTCGGAAAAACCCGACCAGGTCTATCTCGCAGCCGCCAAGGTCGGCGGCATCCACGCCAACAACACCTTCCCGGCCGAGTTCATCTACCGGAACCTGATGATCGAGGCGAACGTCATCGATGCGGCGTATCGCACCGGGGTGGAGAAGCTGCTCTTCCTGGGGTCGAGCTGCATCTATCCGCGGGAGGTTTCGCAGCCGATGCGCGAGGATGCGCTGCTGACCGGCGTCCTTGAGCCGACGAACGAACCCTACGCCATAGCGAAGATCGCCGGCATCAAGCTGTGCGAGAGCTACAACCGCCAGTACGGCACCGACTACCGCAGCGTGATGCCGACGAACCTCTACGGTCCCGGCGACAACTACCATCCCGAGAACAGCCATGTGATCCCGGCGCTTGTCAGGCGGTTCCATGAGGCGAGGGTGAAGGGTGATGGGAGCGTGGTGATATGGGGGAGCGGCAAGCCGAGGAGGGAGTTTCTCTATGTGGATGACATGGCCGCGGCATCGGTGCATGTGATGAATCTCGACAGGGCGGTGTATGAAGCGCAGACAAGCCCGATGCTGAGTCACATCAATGTTGGTTGCGGTTCAGATCTTACCATCAGGGAGTTGGCCGAAACCATAGCCGACGTGGTTGGTTATGAGGGGGAGATCACGTTCGATATCACGAAACCCGACGGCACGCCGAGGAAGCTCATGGACAGTTCACGGCTCAAGGGGCTCGGCTGGACGCCTGAGATTACGCTCAGGGACGGCCTGCGGGTCGCTTACGATGATTTCGTCAAGAATTATACGCATACATGAAGAAAGCACTCATCACCGGCATCACCGGCCAGGACGGATCGTACCTTGCTGAACTCCTGCTTGAAAAGGGCTACGAGGTGCACGGCATCAAACGTCGCTCCTCGTCCTTCAACACCGAGCGTATCGACCACCTCTACCAGGATCCGCACACCAGCAAGACGAACCTGCACCTGCATTACGGCGACCTCTCGGACAGCAGCAACCTTACCCGCCTCATCGCCGAGATCAGGCCGGACGAGGTCTACAACCTCGCCGCCCAGAGCCATGTTGCTGTGAGTTTCGAGTCGCCGGAGTATACGGCGGACGTCGATGCCCTCGGCACGCTCCGCCTGCTGGAGGCGATACGGTTCCTGGGGCTTGAAAAGACATGCCGGTTCTATCAGGCAAGCACCAGCGAGCTCTACGGGCTCGTGCAGGAGATCCCCCAGAGGGAGACCACCCCGTTCTATCCGAGGAGCCCGTACGCCGTGGCCAAGCTCTACGCCTACTGGATCACGGTGAACTACCGGGAGGCCTACGGGATGTACGCCTGCAACGGCATTCTCTTCAACCACGAATCCCCCCGCAGGGGAGAGACGTTCGTCACGCGCAAGATCACCCGGGCGCTTGCCAACATCAGCCAAGGACTCGAAGAGTGTCTCTACATGGGCAACCTCGACGCCAAACGCGACTGGGGGCACGCGAAGGACTACGTCAGGATGCAGTGGATGATGCTGCAGCAGGAGGAGGCGAGGGATTATGTGATCGCCACCGGGGTGCAGTACAGCGTGCGGGAGTTCATCGAGAAGGCGGCTGCAAGGCTGGGTATTGCGATTCGGTGGGAAGGGAAGGGGAAAGAAGAGGTCGGCGTCGTTGCTTCGACTGGCGAGCAGGGTTCCGGGCCGGGTGTCGGGTCGGTTGTGGTTCGCATCGATCCGCGCTATTTCCGTCCCTCCGAGGTCGAAACCCTGCTGGGTGATCCGGCGAAGGCCAAGGACGAGCTCGGCTGGATCCCGGAGGTTGCGCTGGACGAGATGGTCGAGGAGATGGTGGCGCATGATCTTGACCAGGCAAAGCGCCATGCGCTGTTGAGGGCGAACGGCTATGAGTTGACAATGGCCTGTGAGAATTAAACAGCTTTTCATTCCTTCATGTCCCAAGTAGCAATGCGCAAAGAAGAATCGGAAGGCTCAGCCGCTGAACTTCCTGTTACGGTTTACACCCCTGATTCACTCCTTGCCCACCCATCAAAAATGCTGTGTGCTTTAGCGGGCGCGGGGGCTTGGTGTGTTGTCATCACCATTCGCGCTCCTACCTTATCAGCCGGAACGGAAAAAATACAACGACATGATCCCCTTCAATAAGCCGCATATCACCGGTAAAGAACTCTGGTACATAGCCCAGGCTCATGCCAAAGGCCAGTTGGCCGGCGACGGAAGCTTTACGAAAAAGTGCCAGCAGTGGCTGGAGGAGACTACCGGGTGCAGGAAGGCCTTGCTGACCCATTCCTGTACGGCAGCACTTGAAATGGCGGCAATCCTTGCTGATATCCAACCCGGGGATGAAGTGATCATGCCATCATATACCTTTGTATCGACCGCCAATGCGTTTGTGTTGAGAGGAGGTGTACCCGTATTTGTTGATATCCGGCCTGATACCCTCAATATCGACGAAACGCTCATTGAAGCGGCGATTACACCAAGAACCAAAGCAATCGTTCCGGTTCACTATGCTGGCGTCGGATGTGAGATGGATGTCATCATGGATATAGCCAAGCGACACAAGCTGCTGGTAATCGAAGACGCGGCACAGGGGGTTACAGCGTATTACAAAGGCAAAGCGCTAGGTTCCATCGGGGATCTGGGTGCATTGAGTTTTCATGAGACAAAAAATATTATCTCAGGGGAGGGCGGAGCATTACTGATTAATAATCCGTCATTGATCGAGCGTGCTGAGATTATCAGGGAAAAGGGTACCAATCGAAGCAAGTTCTTTCGTGGCGAAGTGGACAAGTACACCTGGATTGATATCGGCTCATCCTATCTGCCGGGTGAGATTATTGCTGCATTTCTTTGGGCACAGGCAGAAGAAGCTGACAAAATCAACCATATACGCTTGAGGCAATGGGATGTATACCACAATGAATTCGAAGAGTTGGAGCAGAGGAGAGTTTTGCGTCGGCCTTTGATTACAAAGGGATGCGAGCATAATGCACACATGTATTATGTATTGACTGATACTCATACACGAAGAAACTGCATGATAAAAGCATTAAAAGAGCAGAGGGTGCATACGGTATTTCATTACGTCCCTCTGCACAGTTCACCTGCAGGGAAAAAATATGGACGAGTGCATGGAGCGATGAAAAATACAGAGGAACTTGCTGACAGGGTTGTAAGAATGCCACTTTGGGTAGATTTGTCGGATACAGAGCAGGAAAGAGTTGTGGAGTTGGTTGCTGCAACAATGGACGCATGTGAACGAGGGTAAAATGATTTTGCATGTAGCAACATTAGATAAGTTTATTAACCCTTTCATAGAGTTTTTGAGGGATCACTTTGATGATTTTGATAGACACATGTTCTATCTCTGGGGTGACAGAAGTCAATATCCTGTGGAGAAAAGGGATGATGTTAGGTTCGGGGAGGATTTAAATAACAAGTTACTGGCGTATGGCGACTTATTGCTTAAAATGTATCGTGCTGACAAAATTATTTTGCATGGATTGTGGAATATAAATGTTGTAAAAATACTGGCGTTTAATCCATGGTTGCTGAGAAAGTGTTATTGGGTGATATGGGGAGGAGACCTGTATTCGTTTAAATTGGCTGAACGTGACAAGGCATGGGAGAGGCGGGAAGTATTTAGGCGCTTTGTGATAAAGAGGATGGGGCATCTTGTGACTTACATTGAGGGTGATGTAGAGCTTGCAAGGAAATGGTATGGAGCAAGAGGCAAGAGTCACGAATGCCTGATGTATCTGAGCAATGTGTTCAATGGCTTGGATGTACCTCCTAAAAAAAGCGCAACAATCAATATTCAGATCGGTAACTCTGCCGATCCGTCGAATGAGCATTTTGAGATGCTCGAAATCTTGGAGAAATATCGAGATGAAGATATAAGGATTTATGCTCCATTATCTTATGGTCCCAAGGATCATGCATACAAGGTAAAGACTAGGGGTAAGGAAATATTTGGCGAAAAGTTTGTGGCATTATTGGATTTTATGCCGTATGAAGAGTATCTGAGGTTTTTAGGAGAAATTGATATAGCCGTATTCAATCATAGGCGCCAGCAGGCGATGGGGAATACCATCACTCTTCTTGGACTAGGCAAGAAAGTTTATATGAGGAGTGATGTGAGTCAGTGGAAACTGTTTGATGATTTAGGTGTGCGTGTCTTTGATGTAAGAAATTTCTCGCTGGTTGTTTCGTATGAGTTTAATGCTGACAAGAATGTCGAGAATGTGCACAAGTATTTTACTGAAGAAACTTTAAGATTACAAGTTAAAGAACTTCTGAAATGAGCTACTATTCATGTGATGAGCTTGTAAGAATGGGTTTCCAAAATGTTGGCAAAAATGTTTTGGTGAGTACAAAGGCAAGTATATATAATTGTGATTCAGTTAGTATTGGAGAGAAATCTCGGATTGACGATTATTGTGTGATTTCTGGGAATGTCACAATAGGTAAGCATGTTCATTTGGCGGCGGGCTGTTTAGTGGCTGGTGGCGAAAAAGGCGTTTGTATTGAAGACTTTGCTGGATTAGCTTATCATGTAATGGTATTCTCGCAGTCTGATGATTACAGTGGGATGACCTTGACAAATCCAACAGTTCCAGATGAGTATAAAAGAGAGCGGAAGTTAAGAGTTGTATTGGGTCGACATGTTATTGTTGGGGCAGGTAGCATTGTTTTTCCTGGG
Organism: Chlorobium sp. N1; assembly: GCF_004332115.1. Lineage (GTDB taxonomy): Bacteria > Bacteroidota > Chlorobiia > Chlorobiales > Chlorobiaceae > Chlorobium. Next base: position 5,830 of record NZ_SJPA01000010.1, on the reverse strand, counting down.
GTTTCTATTGCTGAAGGTTGCGCAATTGGAGCACTATCTTTATTGCAGGATTCTACTGAGCCATGGGGGGTTTATGCTGGGCGACCAGCTGTGAGGGTCAATGAAAGACGCAGGAAATTACTTGAACTTGAAGCAGGTCTCTTGTTAAAAGATGAGTGAGTTGACAAAAATCGCCCCACAGTCTATTGGGCACCTCGATTAACTGAATTTTGAGATATCATTCCTGCCAGGTAGTTCTGGCTGGAACACATTCAATCTAGAAAAATACTGTTCTTTGACTGATTTTGAGCTGAAAAGCCCCCATTAACGGCCTCTTGGGCGCACTTATCCCAAGGAGGCGCCATGGATTACCCTATTGAGCTGGATGCAGCGCATCATATTGTAGGTCAGATTGGCCAGGCCGATCTTCCCTGTCGCGCGCGCGTAGCCGATGGTCCGAATGTACATGGCGTTCATCGTGTTTGTCATGAACCCGAAGATATGTTCGACCCTCGCGCGGTAACGGGCAGTGAGCCGGTTAGTGCTTTTCTGGCTCTGGGTAAGCTTATGGTACCGGTTGCCTTTTTCCTGGACCATGTTTGTCATGCTGCACGCCTCGATGGCCTCTTCCTGACCCACATAAGCGGCGTCTGCGAACAGGCTCTGTCCAGCATCGGCTTTGTCCAGAAGCGTTTCAAGTTCCTGAGAGTCGTGGACTGAGGCGTCGGTCACCATGTAGTCGGCGATGAACTTCGTGCCGCCGTCGGCCTTGATGTGGTTCTTGTAGCCGTAGAAGTTCATCTGGTTCTTCTTTGTCCAGCGGGCATCACGGTCTTTCTGGCGGAGCTTGTTGGGCTTCTGTTTCCAGGCTTCGGGAGTTTCGCCCTTCATGATCTGCCGGTTTTCCTCACGGCTGTTGCGCTGACGGGGAACTTCAACGAAGCTGGCGTCGACGATCTTTCCGGTGTTGGCGAAAAGCTGCTGCTCGTCAAGGGCTTCGTTGAATCGGTGGAACAGCGCTTCGATGACGCCTTCCTGGATGAGGGTTTCGCGGAACTTCCAGATGGTCTTCGAATCAGGAACCTTGTCGCTCGATTTCAGGCCGAGAAAGCGCCTGAAGCTCAGCCGGTCTGTGATCTGATACTCCATCTGGTCATCCGAAAGGCTGTAGAGGCTCTGCAGGATCAGGATCTTGAACATCATCGTGCGATCGAACGGAGGGCGGCCCATTCTACTCTTGTTGGACGGCTTGGTAAAGGCGACATCGAGAACAGGAGTGAAGATGTTCCAGTTGATGTACGACTCGAGTTTCACCAGCGGATCCTTCAGTTTCGTCAGGCGTTCCAGGAGAAAATGCTCGTCGAAAAGGCCCAGTGGATTGATGTTCTTCATGGCAGAGGGGGAAATGGAGTGGATTCTGCCATAAAATACGGGATTCGGGCCTTTTTTTGGTAAGCTATATTGCTTTTTTATAACAATTTATCGCATCAGAGATTTTTTCGAGATCCCCTTAAGTTGTGTTATCCGGAAAATGAAGTCTACTATGATGAACTATCAAGATAAAGTGGTTTGTTTTCTTGATATTCTTGGATTCAAAAAACATGTGAATGATACAATTGTTAGGGGCGGAGAGGAAGATCTGGAGCGTACTGATCACCTTATTAAGGTGTTTAATCTAATAAGGGAAATTCTTGATATAGATCAATCAGAGGAACGTTTCGGTACTGAGGTTACTCAATTCTCTGACTGTGTTGTGATTTCTTTCAATATTACAGAAGAGAGTGGTGTTTTTTATGCTCTTCTTGACATTATGTGGGTTCAGGTTAATCTTGCTCTTAATGGCATTCTTTGCAGGGGAGGTGTGGCCCAGGGAAAACTCGTGCATACGCCGAAAGTTTTGTTCGGTCCTGGAATGGTTAACGCTTACGAACTTGAATCAAAAGCAGCGGTATATCCAAGAGTGATATTTGGCGAGTCTATTATTCAGTTAGGAATACAGGCGCATGGAGCGCAAAATCGTCCTGATCAAGAGGCGAATAGCATAATGAATTTGCTTAAAAAGGACTTTGACGGCATGTATTATGTCGATTACATAACCGGTGCCCAGCAAGAACTTGACGCTCCAGAGTTTGATTATCCGGAATACCTGTCTAAACTACAAAAAATTGTGGCTGAGGGGCTCACACTGAAAGATCCCTCTATACGTATTAAATACCAGTGGTTAAAAGAAAAGTTACAACCTCACATCAATGGCATTAAGTCTTATGTGGCGTTGGAACTACCAGAAGGAAGCGATCTTCGTGAGGCATATGAATCTATTCCAGATCTTTAATCCCAATTCATCAGACATTACGATATCTACATAGTTTCTTATGATCAGTCATACACATACGAACAGACGCCCACATAACTGGCTTGTATACAATCTCGGGGATCGTTCCTTAGAAAAGTACATCCCGTACTACCAAGGCGTGATGTATGACCTCGGCTCAGGCGAGTCGCCGTATAAGGACTTCTTTCTCCAGCACGCCGATCAATATGTCGCTGTTGATTGGGCTGAAAGTCTGCACGATTTGAAGGCAGATATTCTGGCTGATCTCAATAAACCCTTATCGATTGAATCCAGTGTCGCAGATACTGTGATCTCTCTTTCCGTGCTCGAACACCTTCATTCCCCTCGTACTTTGCTTGCAGAGGCATACAGGATCCTGCGGGGGGGGGGGGGGGCAGAATGATTCTCCAGGTACCTTTTCAGTGGCATGTGCATGAAGCACCGCATGACTATTTCCGATATACCCCTTATGGCTTGAAGCACCTCTTTGAAGAGGCAGGTTTTGTAGATATCAACGTTGAGCCGCAAACCGGTTTCTTTTCGATGATAACTCTCAAAATGAATTATTTCAGTCTCCGTTTCATCCGGGGCCCAAGGCCATTGCGCTATCTCATCAAGGCCGGATTAATCCCTTTCTGGTATCTCGGTCAGGTATGTGCTCCATACCTCGACAAACTCGACAGGAACTGGGCTCATGAAACGACAGGGTATTATGTGACTGCCAGGAAGGCGTGAAAGTTTAGTTAACCAAATTGTTATGATAATGATGAGACATTTTTACTTGTGAGCCTAAAGAAAAAGGCTCTGAAAGGAGGTTCATGGACGTCGCTTGCAATGCTGTCTTCTACGGTCCTCCAGTTATTAAAAATCTCTGTTCTTGCAAGGTATTTATCCCCCGATGATTTTGGCCTGATGGCCATAGTGATGGTCTTGGTAGGTTTTTCTCAGGCATTTGCTGACATGGGAATCAGTAATGCCATCATACATCGCCAGAATATTACCCATGATCAACTGTCGAGCTTGTACTGGCTGAACCTGATGAGCGGGATTGCGCTTGCATTAGTGTTAGTTATTCTATCTCCCTTTATTTCGTTGTACTACAGTGAACCCGACTTGGTGCTGCTGACCGTTGTGGTGTCGTCGGTTTTTGTGATTACTGCTTTTGGCCAGCAATACCGGATTCTTTGTCAGAAAGAACTTCAGTTTGCTACCATTGCTCTTATCACTATTACCTCTGAGATCATCGGTACAAGTGTTGCTATCTGGCTTGCATGGTCAGGAATGGGGGTGTGGTCTCTAGTAATCTCAATGCTGGTAACTGCTGGCGTGGCCAGTGCAGGGTTTCTCCTGGTAGGGTTGCAACGGCATCATAGGCCATCATTAGTTTTTCGGCATTCAGAGCTGAAAGGGTTTTACGGTTTTGGGTTGTATCAGATGGGGGAGCGTTCTATCAACTACCTTTCGGCTAATATTGACAAGATTCTTATTGGTAAGTTTGTGGGGATGGGAGCTCTTGGCTTTTACAATATGGCTTCGCAGCTGACACTATATCCACTCCGGAAGATCAACCCGGTTGTTAACACGGTGGCTTTTCCGATGTATGCTAAGTTGCAGCATGACCCCGAGAGTCGATCCCGCTACTATGCAGTCAGTGTGAAGTTACTGAGCCTTGTAACGGTGCCCATACTCGCGTTTCTCTTTATCAATGCACATGATGTGGTGCTACTGGTATTCGGTGAAGGTTGGTCGCAAACTGCTGTATTGGTTCAGGTGATGGTGTTTATTGGCGTGTTGAAAGCTATTGGAAATCCTGGTGGAGCACTTCTTCTGGCAATGGGCCGAGCTGATGTAGGTTTCTGGTGGAATCTTGCCTGGGCCCTGATTGTGTCACTTTGTCTCTATATTGTTTTGGTGATGTCACCTTCAGCAGAGAGCGCAGTGTTCGTTCTTCTCGGGCTTTCTCTGACTGTCGGATTGGTATGGCATATCCTGGTCGCTCGTATCGGGGCATTGGATTACAAGCCGGTTGTTGTTCATCTTCTCAAGATATTTGTTGTCGCATTCGCTATAGGTGCAGTTTCTGTAACACTGGTTGGCCTGATTGATAGCTTATCGTTGATCGCACGCATCGGTGTCTTGGCAGGAAGTTACGGTCTGTTGTATGGTCTCTATTTGATGGTGGTAGAGCGAAAGTTTTTGTTGAACATTTTCAGAAATAAGTAATGCCTGGGATTTTCGGTTTTTCTGCTTTGGATAGTGACAAGACTGCATCAGGGATAGAGGCAATGAGTGAGGCGATGTACCTCTATCCGCATTTCAATCAGGATCAATCATTCCGTGATGAAGATGTTGCTGCGAGCAGGGTGCATCTTGGCAAAATAGGTATGCCATCATCACCTTTTTGCGATGAGACCCAAAACAGGGTCTGGATAGAAGGAGAGGTCTACAATCTCCCTGAAGTTGTCAAGGATGCCGGCTGGCAGAAGGAGTCAAGGGTAACGAATGCAGATTTTCCTGAGTGGATTCTGTACGCGTACCGGAATAATCAACTTGAACAATTTCTCAACAAGGTTGATGGATACTTTTGTGCTGCATTGTACGATCAAAAAGCACGAAAAGTGAAATTGATTTCGGACCGGTGCGGCATGCGCATGTTGTACTGGTATCATAGAAATGGAGTCTTTGCCTGGGCGGGAGAGGTGAAAGGGATTTTAGCATTACCTCAGGTTGATCGAAGTATTGACAGATTTTCGTTGCCATGTTTTATGGATCTAGGCTATTTGATGGGGGAGCATACGTGGTTCGAGCATATTCGGTTGATAAAGCCTGCTACAATTCTTGATTATGATATTGCTGCTAATACTATTGAGCAAAAGTATTACTGGACATGGGGAGAGATCAAGCAGTCTCAACTCAGTTTTGATGATGCAGTCGATGCATTGCATGAGGCGTTCATGACATCGGTGCAGCGGCGATTCAATCCGGATGAGCTAATCGGAATTAGCCTGAGTGGAGGACTTGATTCGAGGGCGATTTTTGCGGCTGTAAACAAGCTTTATCCTGACTATGAAGGGTATGCCTATACTTTTGGCGTGCCTGGTTGTGATGATATTGAGATTGCCAAACAGGTTGTATCACGGTCTCAGTGGCGACACGAACAGTTTCATTTTACCAGTGGTAATTGGTTTGAGCCCCGTATGCAGATGATCTGGAACACAGATGGTATGATGGATATGAAGCATATGCATGGTGGGGAATTTATCTCTCAAGTGATAAAAAATGTTGATATAAATTTGAATGGTTTTGGGGGCGGCTTACTGACAGGTGAGTGGATAGATGTAGGATTTTTAATATCAGAGAAAAAGGTAAAGTGGGGAAGGGATATCTTTAAAGGCCCTTCGTCGAATTTAGTGGGTCGCTCTTCGGCAAACTACTGCATTGTCAGATTGCCATGTCGAGCTTCCCGCAGTAAAACAGGATTCGGGTTCGGTAGCTTTCGAAGCTGTGGAACCCACGGGC
>NZ_SJPA01000034.1 GCF_004332115.1 Chlorobium sp. N1 | reverse complement strand
GGCTCCTCGCTGTGGGGAGTGGGTGACGGTATGAGAAGCGTATATTGTTGGTCAACTCTGACAACATACAATTCTCCTCTGTTACATGAACGACCTGACCCTCTTTCAGCTGGCTCTGGGACTTGAAGAGCCCTGGTACGTATCATCCTCGACCTTCGATGTCGACAAGAAGCGCCTGGATATCAGAATCGACTTCAAACCCGGCAGCGTGTTCCGCTGCCCCCACTGCGGCCGGGAAGGGGTGAAGGCCTATGACACCACGGAGATGACCTGGCGTCACCTGAACTTTTTCCAGCATGAAGCGTACCTGACGGCTCGAGTGCCCCGGATATCCTGCTCTGAATGCGGTGTCGTCAAGTTGCAGTCATTCCCTTGGGCTCGCCGGGAGAGCGGCTTCACCCTGCTGTTCGAGGCGATGATCATGGCCATGGCGAAGTCGATGCCGGTGAAATCGATAGCAGCCATCATCGGCGAGCACGACACCCGTATCTGGCGCATCATCAACCACTATGTCGAAGAGGCCCGGGAGCGTGAGGATCACTCGGCGGTCACCATGGTCGGCGTCGATGAGACCTCCAGCAAGCGGGGCCACAACTACGTGACGCTTTTTGTCGACCTTGCCGTCTCGAAAGTGCTGTTTGCCACGGAAGGCAAGGACGCCTCGACGGTCAAACGGTTCAGGGAAGACCTCGTGGGCCATAAGGGCAAGCCGGAGTCAATCAAGGAATTCTGCAGCGATATGTCGGGTGCATTCATCAAAGGCGTCAACGACAACTTCGCCGACGCCCAGTTGACTTTCGACAAGTTCCACATCATGCAGGTCATCAATAATGCCGTCGATGAAGTGCGGCGCCAGGAGCAGAATGAACGCCCTGAACTGAAGAAAAGCCGTTACCTCTGGCTCCGGAATCAAAGCAACCTGAAAGCCTCACAGCGTGATCGTCTTGCTGAACTCTCCCTGCCCAAAATGAACCTGAAAACGGCCCGGGCATACCGCATACGGCTGGCCTTCCAGGAGTTCTTCGAGCAGCCTCCGGCGTTGGCAGAGGTGTTCCTGAGGAAGTGGTACTTCTGGGCTACCCACAGCAGACTGCAGCCGATGAAAGAGGCTGCTTACACCATCAAACGCCACTGGTCCGGCATTCTGAGATGGTTCACTTCCCGAATCAACAACGGGGTGCTTGAAGGAATCAACAGCCTCGTCCAGGCCGCAAAAGCACGGGCTCGGGGCTACCGTACCAACAGGTATCTCATCAACATGATTTACCTCATCAACGGGAAACTTAATTTCAGCTTACCCATTTGAAACAGCGAGGAGCC